>NZ_JBHMCF010000011.1:0-1305417 GCF_042428605.1 Nonomuraea salmonea | reverse complement strand
TCGCCGCCATCGCCGCAGCCCTCATCTGCTACCGCCGACTCACCAAATGAGTCATCGTCTTAGGAACGTGCGTCCACGCCTCGGCCCCCTTGGAGGTGGCCGGGGTCGCGCGTCATGAGGGGCGGTTCGGCGGCGGGAGCAGCTCCGTGCGCAGGTCGTGGCTGCCGTCCGGGCGGCGGGACTCGTAGTAGAGGCGGTGGGTGCCGTCGGGGAGGGGGAGGACCTCCAGGTAGCGGACGTCCGCGACGGGGCCGCCCGCCACCGGCGTCAGGAGGCCCGATGCGCCGGGCACGGCCAGGCCCGTTCGTTCGCGCCAGTTCTCGGCGGCCGAGGCGCGGCCGTCGTAGCAGGCGCGGTCGTCCGGCAGCACGCTCGTCAGGCGGGCGCCGCGGGCGTCCCAGGTGCCGGGGCGGCCGGTCAGCACCGTGCCGTGCCAGCGCCAGGTGAGCCCGTCCTGGCTGGTCGCGTACGCGGTGCTCATGCGGTCCTCGGCGCCCGGCACGTCGAGCGGGTGGCAGCAGAGCCACGCCTGCCAGGTCCGGCCGTCGTGGCGAATCACCGGGTCCTTGACGCCGGTGCGTGCGTCGCCCGCGAAGACCGTGCGCATGCCGGCCGTCGCCAGGCCCTCCGGTGAGTCGGCCTCCAGCACGCCGATCCACCAGTGCTTGGTCCCGGGTGTGGCGCAGCTGACGTACAGGCGCCAGCGGCCCGACGGCGTGCGGACCAGGGCGGGGCGCTCCACCATGGCCGCGCGGAACCGGTCGCGGGGCAGCAGCGCGACCGTGGTGAAGCGCTCGCCGTCGGCGGAGCGGGCGATGACGTTGTGGTCCTCGGCATTGGTGGAGAGGGCTGTGGTGTCGTGGTTGTCGGTGTCGGTGTCGGTGTCGGTGTCGGTGTCGGTGTCGGTGTCGGCGGAGTCGGTGATGGCCTTGTGGTTCTTGATGTCGCGCACCCGGTAGGCGAGCACGTACGTGCCGTCGTGGTCGAGCGCGGCGCTCGGCGCGCCGGCCCAGCGCTGCGGCCCTGGACCCGGCGCGGGGACGACGATCTCGGAGCGGCCCTGGCCCGGCAGGGGGAAGGGCAGGTGCGTGGTGAGGGTCATGCGTCTCAGCGTCGCGGGACAAGCGGGTGGCGGGGGAGTGGCAGGAACGCCCATATACCGGAATTTCCTGCCATACTCCGAGGCGTGATCCGGGATGTCGTCGCCGTGGTCGGAGACGTGGCCGCCACGTTCGAGCTGGGGATCGTCTGCCAGGTGTTCGGTCTCGACCGCGCCGACGACGGGCTGCCCGTTCACGACTTCGCGCTCTGCGCGGCGGAGCCCGGCATGGTTCCGACGACGTCGGGGTTCGCCGTGCGGGTCGAGCACGGGCTCGATCGCGTCGCCCGCGCCGACCTGGTGACCGTGCCCGCCTGGCCGGCGCTCACCGCACCCGTGCCCGAGCCGCTGCTGGACGCCATGCGCGCGGCGGCGGACCGCGGCGCGCGGGTGCTGACCGTCTGCACCGGCGCCTTCCTCGCCGCCGCCGCGGGGCTGCTCGACGGGCGGCGGGCCACCACGCACTGGCAGTTCGCCGGGCTGCTCGCCCGCACCTATCCGCGCGTCCAGGTCGAGCCGGACATCCTGTACGTCTCCGACGGCCCCGTGCTCAGCAGCGCCGGAGCGGCGGCCGGGATCGACGCCTGCCTGCACCTCATGAGAGGGGAGTACGGCGCCGCCACGGCCAACGCCCTGGCCAGGCGCCTCGTGGTGCCAGCGCACCGCTCCGGCGGCCAGGCCCAGTACGTCGAGGCGCCCATGCCGCCGCCGCGCACGCCGTACGAGCTGTCGGAGCTGCTCGACTGGATGCTGCGGCACCTCGACGAGCCGCTCACCGTGGACGCGCTCGCGGCGCGCGCCGCCATGTCGCCGCGGACGTTCGCCCGCCGGTTCAAGGCGCTGACCGGCACCACGCCGCACCGCTGGCTGCTGGAGCACCGGTTGCGGCTCGCCGAGGAGCTGCTGGAGACCACCGACCTGAGCGTGGACGCGGTGGCGGCGCGGGCCGGGTTCGGCGGCGCGGACACCCTGCGGCACCACTTCGCCGCCCGCCGCGGCATCACCCCCGCCGCCTACCGCCGCGCCTTCCGCCACAGTCCCTGACGCCGGCGCCTGCCCCGCCGCAAGTCCCTGACGCCGGCGCCCGCCCCGCCGTCTTCCCTGACGCCGGCGCCCGCTCCGGCCCCTTCCTGCGCAGACGGCCCTTCCCCACGGCTCGCGCGTCGGCGGGCCTCCTCGCGTACCCTTATTCGTACGCGTACGAAAATGAAAGGGAGCGCGATGACCGCCATCGACTCCGCGCCGCCGGCGACGCGGCGCGAACGCGTCCGTGACCCCGCGGACGACGCGAGCATGACCACCCTGCTGCGCCCGCACCTCCCGGCCTTCGCCGCCGTCGTGACCCTCCAGATCGCCGGCGCGCTGGCCGGTCTGGCGCCGCTGCTCGCGGTCGTCGAGCTGGGCCGCACCCTGCTCGCGCCCGGCCCGGCCGACCCCGGCCACGTGCGGACGGTCGTGATCGCGGGCGCCGCGGGACTGCTGGTCCGGCTCGTGTGCACCGCCGCCTCGTCGGGGCTCGGGCACGTCCTCGACGCCGACGTGCAGCTCGCGCTGCGCCGGAGGCTCGCCGCGCGGCTCGGCCGGGCGCCGATCGGCTGGCTGTCCCGCCGCAGCACCGGCGAGCTGGCCAAGGTGGCAGGCGAGGACGTCAGCGCCGTGCACCCGCTCATCGCCCACGCCCCGGGCGAGCTGGTGGCGGCGTTCGTGGTGCCGGCCGCGTCGCTGGTCTACCTGCTCACGATCGACTGGCGGCTCACGCTCGTCACGCTGATCCCGGTCGCGCTCGCCCTCGCGCTGGTGCCGCTGCTCATGCTGCCCGCCAGGGCGCGCGAGCAGGAGGAGTTCGACGCGGCGATGGGGCGCATCGCGGGCTCCGTGGTCGAGTTCGTGCAGGGGATCGCGGTGGTGAAGGCGTTCGGCGGGTCGGGACGCGCCCACCGCGCCTTCCTCGTCGCCGTGGACGACTTCATCGCCACCTTCGTGCGCTGGGTGCGGGGGATGTCGCTGGTCGCCGCCGGGATGCAGCTCGCGCTGTCGCCGCCGTTCGTGCTGCTGGTCGTGCTGACCGGCGGCGCCGCGCTCATCTCAGAGGGCGGCCTGGCCCCGGCTGACCTGCTGCCGTTCCTGCTGCTCGGGCTGGGGCTGACCGCCCCTGTGGCGGCGCTCGGCCACGGCTTCGACGACCTGACCGCCGCGGGCCGCGCGCTCGGCCGGGTCAAGGACGTGCTCGCCGTACGCCCCCTGCCCGAGCCCGCCGCCCTCGTCACGCCGCACGGGCACCGGGTGGAGCTGCGCGGCGTGCGCTTCGGCTACGAGCCGGGCCATGAGGTGCTGCGCGGCGTCGACCTGGTGCTGGAGCCCGGCACCACGACCGCCGTGGTGGGCCCGTCGGGCGGCGGGAAGTCCACGCTGGTCCGGCTGCTGCCGCGGTTCTTCGACCCGGAGCACGGCGCGGTCCTGCTGGGCGGCGCCGACCTGCGCGACATCGACGCTGACGAGCTCTACCGGCGGGTCGCGTTCGTCTTCCAGGACGTGCGGCTGCTGCGCGCGCCGGTCGCCGACAACATCGCGCTCGCGGTGCCGTACGCGAGCCGCGACGCCGTCGTCCGCGCCGCCCGGCTGGCCGGCATCCACGACCGGGTCATGGAGCTGCCGCGCGGCTACGACACCGTGATCGGCGAGGAGGCGCGGCTGTCGGGTGGCGAGGCGCAGCGCGTCGCGCTCGCCCGCGCGCTGCTGGCCGACGCGCCCGTCCTGGTGCTCGACGAGGCCACCTCCTTCGCCGACCCGGAGACCGAGCAGGCGGTACGCCGCGCGCTCGCCGGCCTCGGCGGCGACCGGACGATCCTGGTCATCGCCCACCGCCAGGAGACCGTGGCCGGCGCCGACACCGTCGTCCTGCTGGAGGACGGCGTGATCACCGAGCGGGGAGCGCCCGCCGAGCTGCTGGAGCGCGGCGGCAGGTTCGCCGCCTTCTGGCACGCCCGGAATCCCGCGCGCCAAGAGGAGGAGCTGCGATGATCACCACGCTGCTGCGGGTGCTGGGCGACGCCTACGCCCGCCCGATGCGCCGCACCCTGGCCCTGATGACGGTGGCCGCCGTCGCGGAGGGCCTGGCGTACGCGCTGCTCGTCCCCGTCCTGCGGGCGCTGCTCGGGGGCGAGCCGGCCACGCCCTGGCTGGTCGCGTTCGGCGCGGCGGTGGCCGGCTACGCCGTGCTGCGCTACGCCGCCGACCTGTCCGGCATGCGCGTCGGCACCACCCTGCTGCGCGGCATGTACCACCGCCTCGGGGAGCACCTGGCGAGGCTGCCCATCGGCTGGTACGACACCACCCGCGTCGGCGAGGTCTCCGTCATGGCGGGCCGCGGCCTGCTCCAGGCGATGGGCGTGGCCGCGCACCTGCTGGGGCCGTTCGTCTCCGCGCTGGTGACGCCGCTGACGATCGTGGCCGTGATGACCGCGTTCGACTGGCGGATGGGCCTGGCCGCGCTCGCCGCGGCGCCCGCCGTCGCCGTGGTGCAGGCGCGGGCCGCCCGCGCGACGGCGGCCGCCGACGCCGACCGGCACGAGCGCGACAAGGAGGCGACCGGCCGGGTCATCGAGTTCCTCCAGGCCCAGCCGGTGCTGCGGGCGGGCGGCCGGAGCGGTGAGCGGTTCGCGCTGCTCGACGACGCGCTCCGGGGCGTGCGGCGGGCCTCCCGCGCCACGGTGCTGGCCACGGTGCCCGCCGCCGTGGGCCTGACGCTCACCGTGCAGGTGGTCTTCACCGCGCTGCTGGCACTCGGTGCCTACCTGGCGCTGGGCGGGAGCATCGGCGCCGCCGAGCTGCTGGCGATCCTGGTGCTGGCGGCCCGCTGCGCCGACCCGCTGCTGTCGCTGTCGGAGATCGGCGGCAAGTTGCGCGCCGCGCGCGCCGAGCTGGACCGGCTGGACGCCGTGCTGCGCACCGAACCGCTGCCCGAGCCCGCGACGCCGGTCCTCCCCGACCGGCATGACCTGGAGCTCGAGGCGGTCACCTTCAGGCATGGCGGCCGCACGGTGCTGGACGGCGTGTCGCTGACCGTGGCGCAGGGCGAGCGGCTCGCCGTGGTCGGGCCGTCGGGCGCGGGCAAGAGCACGCTGCTGCACCTGCTCGCCCGCTTCTACGACGTGGACGCGGGCGCCGTACGGGTCGGCGGCGTGGACGTGCGCGACATCGGCGCCGAGGCTCTCGTGTCCCGCGTCGCCATCGTCTTCCAGGACGTCTACCTCTTCGACGGCACCATCGAGGAGAACGTCAGGCTCGGCCGCCCCGGCGCCACCGACGCCGAGGTCAGGGCGGCGGCGCGGGCGGCCCGGCTGGACGAGGTCGTCGAACGCCTGCCCGGCGGCTGGTCGGCGCACGTCGGCGAGGGCGGCGCGCTGCTGTCCGGCGGCGAGCGCCAGCGCGTCTCGATCGCGCGGGCGCTGCTCAAGGACGCCCCCATCGTGCTGCTCGACGAGGTGACCTCCGCGCTCGACCCGGTCAGCGAGGCCGCGGTGCACGCGGGCATCGAGCGGCTGATGGCCGGCCGCACGGTGGTGATGGTCGCGCACCGCATGCGGACGGTACGGCGGGCCGACCGCATCGTGGTCCTCGACGGCGGCCGGGTGGCGGAGGAAGGCGGCCACGACGAGCTGGTGCGCCTGGGCGGCCGGTACGCCGCGTTCTGGGCGGTCAGCGCAGCAGACCGTCGATGAGCGCCGCCAGCGCCTCCCGGTGCGTGTCGCGGGCGTTGAGCTCGGCCCAGCGCCCGGCCAGCGCCGCCAGCCTCGGATGCGTGCCGCCGCGCAGCCCGGCGACCACCCGGTCCTCGTACGCGGGGACGCCGGCCCGGCGGCGCGCGCCCTTCACCCGGATCGTCAGGTCGCCGACGATGTAGAACCAGATCGACCGGTAGACGAACAGCGCGCGTTCAGGCGGGTTGCCGCACTCGACGGCGGCGTCGATCATCTCTTCGACGAACCACAGCGCGGAGGGCGCGATGAGGTCGCCGCCCGCCAGCACCTCGACGATCCAGAGCCGCTCGGCGAGCTCCTCGTACAGCAGGGCCGCCACCGCCAGCAGCCGCTCGCGCGGATCCGCCGGCAGCTCGGGGCGGGGGAGGGCCTTGGCCTGCTCCTCCATCAGGAGCAGCAGCAGCTCGTCCTTGTCGCGTACGTGGTAGTAGAGCGTCATCGGCGCGCTGCCCAGCTCCTGGGCCAGCCGGCGCATCGACAGCTTCTCCGGGCCCTCCGAGCGCAGGATGCGGTCGGCCGCCGCCAGGATCGCCTCGAGGGTGAGGCGCGGCGGGCGGCCGACGCCCTTCGCGCGGTCCTGTGCCATGGTCACCAGCCTATGGGGGGCGGTCCCGCCCGTCGCACGGGCGTTGACCCGACGGTGCGCGTCCCTTTACCGTGGCCTTGCAAACCGATTTGCGTCACTGGGGGACACCACACCGAAAGGCGAAGAGTTGAGCAAACTGCGCGTCGGCGTCATCGGGCTGGGCGAGGTCGCCCAGGTCATCCACCTGCCCGTCCTCGAATCGCTGCCCGACCGCTACGAGCTCGCCGCGATCTGCGACATCTCGCCCGGCCTGCTGGAGCGGATGGGCGAACGCCATCGGGTCGGGCGCCGCCACACCGACTACCGGGAGATGATCGCCGCCGGCGGCCTCGACTGCGTGATCGTGCTGAACAGCGACGAATACCACGCCGACTGCACGATCGCGGCACTCGACGCGGGCCTCGACGTGCTCGTCGAGAAGCCCATGTGCCTCAGCCCCCGCGAGGCGCAGGACATCATCGCCGCCCGCGACCGGTCGGGCAGGACCGTGATGGTCGCCTACATGCGGCGCTTCGCCCCGGCGTTCACCGAGGCGGTCGAGCGGCTGCCCGAGCTCGGCCCGATCCGCTACGCCCGGGTGCACGACGTGATCGGCGAGAACCGGCTCATCGTCGACCAGACCTCCTACGTCGACCGCCCGGACGACGTCCCCCAGGAGGCGATCGACGACAAGTGGACGCGCAGGTCCGCGCTGGTGAAGGAGGCGATCGGGGACGTCCCGCAGGAGCTGGAGTGGACGTACGGGCTGCTGTGCGGCCTCGGCAGCCACGACCTGTCGGCCATGCGCGAGCTGCTCGGCCGCCCCGAGGAGGTCTCGGCGGCCAAGATGTGGCGCAGCGGCGGCTACGTCGTCGCCCTGCTCGATTACGGCGACTTCGCCGTCACGTACGAGACGGGCGTGGACCAGCAGCTGCGCTACGACACCTACATCGAGGTGTACGGCGCGAGCGGCACGATGAAGGTGCGCTACGACACCCCGTACGTGCGGCACTTCCCGACGACGCTGCACCTGGAGCTGACCGACGGCGACTCCTACGAGCGCTCGGTGCGCCGCCCGCACCTCAAGGACCCCTACACCTATGAGCTCGAGTACTTCCACGAGGTCGTCACCACCGGCGCGACGCCGAAGACGACCCCCGAGGACTACCTGCAGGACATGGAGCTCTTCATCGACATCATCCGGGCCCTGGACAAGAGCTGACCCCCCGTGACCGCAACCCCCGGAAAGGGGCCACCGCGATGACCGACACCCTGACCGACACCGACGTCGCCTTCTTCCGCGCGAACGGCTACCTGCTGCCCGGCCGTCAGCTGCTCACCGAGGAGCGCCTGGCCCGGCTCGAACTGATCTTCAACGAGCACCTGAGCGCCAAGGGCGACAAGCTCTCCGACGAGCTGGACACGCCGCACTACCGCGACGCCCGGCTGCTGGACTTCCTGCTCTGCGACGAGGTGCTCGACTGGATCGAGCCGCTCATCGGCCCCGACATCGCGCTGTGGTCGAGCCACTTCATCTCGAAGGACCCCTTCACCGGCCGGGCGACCCCCTGGCACGAGGACAGCGCGTTCTGGGAGGGCCGTTTCGACACGTACGACAGCATCGTCACGATCTGGCTGGCGCTGGAGGAGGGCTCGTTCAAGGAGAACGGCTGCATGCGCGTCATCCCCGGCTCGCACCTCAACGGCGGCTTCTCCGACGGCTACCGGCCGACCGACATGACCGAGCAGACCTTCCACGCCGAGCTGTCGGGCGTGGACGAGTCGAAGGCGGTCTCCTTCGAGCTGCGGCGCGGCGAGTTCTCCATGCACGACGGCCGCATCGTGCACGGCGCCCGCGCCAACACCAGCGCCACCCGCCGCACCGGCTACACCATGCGCTACTTCCCGAGCTCGGTGAAGATGCAGGACGTCCCGCAGAACGAGGGCTGGAAGATCTGGCTGGCCAGGGGACGTGACCTGGCCGGCAACGACTACGCCAACGTCCCGGCCGGCCGGTGAGCCGGATGAGACTGGGGCTGCTGACCGCCTGCCTGCCTGGCGAGCCGCTGGAGGACATCGCCCGCTGGGCCGGCGGCCACGGCTACGCCGCGCTGGAGATCGCCGCCTGGCCCGACCGGCCCGGCCGCGACTGGGAGGCCAGTCACCTGGACGTCGAGTCGTTCGGGAAGGACGACGCCGCCCGGGTGAGCGCGATGCTCGACCGGCACGGCCTGAGCGTGTCGGCGGTCGCGTACTACGAGAACAACCTGCACGCCGACCTCGAGGTCAGGGAGGCGACGCACGAGCACCTGCGCCGCTGCGTAGACGCCGCGCAGCTGCTCGGCGTGGGGCTGGTCGGCACCTTCGTGGGCCGCGACGTGACGCTGACCGTGGCGGAGAACCTGCGGCTCGCCGAGCGGGTGCTGCCGCCGCTGGTCGAGTACGCCGCGGCCAGGGACGTCCGGCTCGTCATCGAGAACTGCCCGATGGAGGGCTGGCACCCCGACGGCTACCCGGCCAACCTCGCCTACTCGCCCGAGCTGTGGGGCCGGCTGGCCGAGCTCGGCCTGTGGCTCAACTACGACCCCTCGCACCTGGTCTGGCTCGGCATCGACCCGCTGGCCGCGCTGGAGGCGCACGCGGACAGGATCCTGCACGTGCAGGCCAAGGACGTCGAGGTGCAGGCCGCCGCCCGCGACAGGTACGGCGTCTTCGGCCGGGTGCTCGACCGGCGGCCCTGGGAGAGCGGCTGGTGGCGCTACCGCATCCCCGGGCTCGGCGAGGTGGACTGGCGGCGCCTGATCGACGCGCTGCATCAGCACGGGTACGACGGCGTCGTCTCCGTCGAGCACGAGGACCCGGTCTGGAGCGGCAGCCCCGAGCGGGTCCGCCAGGGCCTGACCATCGCGCAGCGCACCCTCGACCCGCACGTCAACGTCTAGGAGGGCCCTGCCCATGCACCGCGGTGTCTACTTCGACGCCTGGTTCCCCCGCCAGCACTGCTATCACCCGAGCCTGCCGCCCCGCCGCCTGCGCATGATCGACGACCTTGAGGACTACCGCGCGACCGTGCTGGTGTGGGCGTCCATGGGCGGCGGCTCGCTGTCCCTGCCCTACCTCGAACAGGAGGCGTTCGGCCCGGTCGACGCCCGCTCGCGCTTCTACGGCTTCGTCAACGACAGCGAGTTCGTCGCCGCCTGCCACGAGCGGGGCATCAAGGTGCTCGGCATCGTCTTCGAGGCTCAGGGCTGGGAGTTCCCCGTCGAGCTGACCGAGGAGGAGGACGCCGTCCTCGCCATCAACGAGCTGCGCGGCGCGGGCAGGCGCGGCTGGATGGGGCTGCGCGAGTTCAGCGCCAACCGCTACCCGAAGCTGTGGAAGCCGGTCGAGCACTACTTCCCCGGCGGGCTGGTCAACTCCGACGGCGAGCCGGTCACCGACCTCATCGAGGAGTGCGTGGCCCGCGACATCCACGGCGAGCCCTGCCACGCCCACTGGGTGGAGTGCCCCGACCGCGAGCACCAGTGCTTCTACATGGACCGCAACAACCCGGTCTGGCGCGAGTACCTCAAGGCCGTGATCAGGATCCAGATCGACGCCGGTGTGGACGGCATCCAGCTCGACGAGGCCGAGCTGCCCATGGGGGCCTTCCAGTACGGCGCCTGCTTCTGCAAGGACTGCATGAAGGGCTTCCGCGCCCACCTGCAACGGCTCCCCGAGGCGGACCCGGCGCTCGACGGGGTGGACCTGGAGACCTTCCACTACGGCGAATGGCTGCTCGCCCAGGGCCACGACTTCAAGACCGGCCGCGAGTCCACGCCGCTGTTCGGCGAGTACTACGCCTTCCAGTGCCTGTCGATCAAGAAGTACTTCGCCGAGCTGGCCGGCTACGCCCGCGACCACGCCCGTTCGCGGGGCCGGGAGATCATCGTCTCCGGCAACTTCTTCAACTGCGAGCCGATGTACCTCGCGCTCGCCGACGACGTCGATCTCGTCATCACCGAGATGCGGAACACGACGTACCGGCAGCCGGAGTGGTACCGCTACGTCGCGGCGTTCGCCGGCGACAAGGACGTCGTCGTGGTCGAGAACCCGTACGGCGGGGTCGTCCCCGAGCTGATCGGCCTGCTCGGGGAGGGCAAGGGCTACGACCTGTTCCGGCTGTCGCTGTACGAGGCGGCGGCGATGGGCGTCAACATGTCGGTGCCGTACGGCTCGTGGATGGGCAGCGTCATCGAGGACTCCTTCTCCGCGCCGCACGGCCTGGCCGTCGAGATCCAGGACTTCCTGGCCGGGCACGAGGGGCTGTTCGCGCGCCGGACGGCCAACGAGGTCGCGGTGGTCTTCAGCGTCGCCAGCACGCGCGAGCTGATCGGCAAGGCGGACGTCAGCGACAACACGGCCAACGCCCGCGACGAGTCGGTGGTGGTGCCGTACCGCGTGGTGACGGGGACGCTGTCGGAGTCCGCGGTGCCGTACGACGTGGTGATCTGGGCGGACGGCGTCACCGCGCCCGACCGGGCGGACGGGAGCGGGCTGCTGCGCTACTCGACCGTCATCCTGCCGGACGTCTTCGCGCTGACCGAGGGCCAGGCCGCCGCCGTCCGGCGCTACCTGGCGGCCGGCGGGACGGTCGTCGTCACCGATCGGGTGGCGGACGCGCTGTCGCGGCACGACAACGTCCGCACCGCGCGCCACGACGTGCTCGGCGAACTGCTGCCGCACGGGCGGCAGGTGGAGACCCCGGCGCCGGTGGCCGCGAACCTGCACCGCCTGGCCGGCGGCTCCTACGCGCTGCACCTGGTCAACTACGACTACGACCGCTCTGAGGACGCCGTGCGGGTGCGGACCGGCGTGCCGCTGCGCGTGCGGCTGCCCGAGTCCAGGCCGCACGCGACCGCGGTGGCGAGCGACGGGACGCGGACGCCGCTGGAGGTGACGCAGGAGGACGGCGTGCACGTCGTCCGGGTGGACACGCTGGGCGTCTACACGATCGTCGTCTTCCACGACGGGGAGCCGGCATGAGGATCGCGGCGCTGCGCGGGCGCGAGAAGTGGGTGGTCGAGGAGGCTCCCGTGCCGGTGATCGGGCCTGACGAGGTGCTGGTCAGGGTCGTGGCGTCGGGCGTGTGCGCCTCGGAGCTGGAGCCGTGGCTGACCGGCCCGCCGCAGGGCGCGGCGCGCTACCTGGGCCACGAGGTCAGCGGCGTCGTCGCCGAGGCCGGCGCCGACGTGAGCGCGTTCTCTGCCGGTGACCGGGTCGGCGTGTGGGTGACCGAGCGCGGTTTCGCCGAGTACGTCGCGGTACGCGCCGAGCACTGCTTCCCCGCCGGGTCGGGGCCGCTCGACGAGGCACTGGCCGAGCCCCTCGCCTGCGCGGTCAACGCCGTGGAGGCCGCCGGCGTCCGGCTCGGCGACGACGTGGTGGTCATCGGGGCCGGGTTCATGGGGAACCTGGTACAGAAGCTGGCAGCCCTGCGCGGGCCACGGCAGCTCATCGTGGCGGACGCGCGCGCCGACGCCCTGGAGCGGGCCGCCCGGCTCGGCGCGACCAGGACCGTGGACGTGACCAGGGAGTCGCTGCCCGACGTCGTACACGCGCTCACCGGCGGGCGCGGCGCCGACGTCACCTTCGAGTGCACCGGCACCCAGCGCGCGCTCACGGCGTGCGGCGACACCACCCGCATGAGCGGCACGATCGCGATCGTCGGCTTCCACCAGGGGGCCGACCGGTCGGTCCCGCTGGCGTACTGGAACTGGATGGCCTTCACCCTCGTCAACGCCCACTTCAGGGACGTGAACGTCATCATGCGCGGCATGGCGACCGGCATGCGCCTGCTCGCCGGCGGGGTGCTGTCGATGGACGGGCTGGTCAGCCACCGGTTCCCGCTGGAGGAGATCAACGCCGCGTTCGCCGCGCTGCGCGACAAGCCCGACGGCTTCGTCAAGGCGGTGGTGACGTTCCCCGAGGAGTGACGCCGGCGCGGCCTGCGCGCCCGCGCGCGCCGACGCGGGCGGGCGCGCGCGGCCGCCCCGGCTCAGGCGGTGCCGCGCTCGACCAGGGGGCAGGGCAGCACGACCGTGCGGCCGGTGCCGGTGTAGCGGCCGGACATGCGGCTCAGCAGCAGGTCGCCGGCCGTGCCGCCGGCCTCGTACGCCGGGTTGCGCACGGTCGTCAGGAGGGGCGTCACGATGGTCGCGGCGTCGACGTCGTCGAAGCCCACGATGGCCACGTCATCGGGCACCGACAGCCCCAGCTCGTGGGCCACGTCGAGCGCGCCGATCGCCATCAGGTCGTTGGCGCAGAAGACGGCGTCGGGCCGGGAGTTGAGCGCCATGAGGGCCTTCATCGCGGTGTAGCCGCCCCTGCGGGTCCAGTCGCCGCGCACCATGCGCTCGGCCGGCACCTTCCGCTTGGCGGCCTGCATCGCCGAGCGGAAGCCCGCGGTGCGGGTCACGCCGTAGTGGGGCGGGCCCTGGATCATCGCGATGCGCTTGTAGCCGCGCGCGGCGAGGAAGGCGCCCGCCGCGCGCGAGCCGGTCTCGTCGTCGGGGATGACCGCGTCGCACAGCGGATGGTCGAGCTGCGCGCCGATGCAGACGATGGGCGTCTGCTGGTCGACCTCCGCGAGCTGGACCTGCGAGGCGGTCTCGCCGGAGGCGAAGACGATGCCGTCGACCCCGCGGTCCATCGCGTCCTGGAAGAACTTCAGCTCCCTGTCGTGCTGGCCGTCGGTGTTGCAGACGTACGTGCCGAGCCCGGCGGCGTCGACCGCGTCGGCCAGGCCGCGGGTGAGCACGGCGTAGAACGGGTTGGTGATGTCGGGGACGACCACCGCGATCATGTGCGAGCGCCGGGTCCGCAGGTTGCGGGCCACGATGTTCGGCCGGTAGCCGAGCTCGCGGATGGCCGCCAGCACCGTGCCCCTGGTCGCCGCTCCGACCGCACGCTTGCCCGACAGCACGTGGGAGACGGTCGTGGGGCTCACTCCTGCGTGGCTGGCGACCTGGGCGATCGTCACGCGGGAGGGTGGGCCGGACTCAACCTCGCTCCTCGACATGGGGAGCATTCTACTGAGATTCCTGAGGCAAAACGATTTGACGGCGTACTTCGCCGTGACCGGCGGGCGTGGTCTCGGGGCCGTCACAATGTGACGCGAGCCACTGTGCATCCATTGACAACCCGCCCGGACGTTGGCAAGACTTCCCGCCAGGCGCCAATCGATTTGCATCAGTCGAAGCTCCGGACCTTCCACTGAGCGAGCAGCAGGGAGCGGTGTGATGAGAATCCATGGATCCTGGACGGCCCCGGCCGTCATCGTGATGGCGCTCGCGACGACCATGAGCCTGACCGCCTGCGGAAGCGACGCCCCGCCGCAGAACACCGGCATCGGCAAGGGCACGGGCCCGGTCAAGGACCCGGCCTCGCCGCAGACCGTGACGTTCTTCTCCTGGGTCGGCAACGAGCCGCAGATGAAGAAGATGGCCGCCGAGTTCAGCAAGCAGCACCCCAACATCACCATCAAGTTCGAGAACGCCCCCGCCGAGCAGGCGCAGCAGGTGCTCAGCACCCGCATCGCCGGCAACACCGCCCCCGACGTCGCCTACATCAACGCCAGCGACACCAGCGACTACGCCGCCCGCGGCGCGCTCGTCGACCTCGGCGAGTACATGGGCCGCAGCGAGGTCGTCAAGCCGGACGACTACGTCGACGGCTTCAAGACGTTCGTCACCTGGAACGGCAAGATGTGGGGCCTGCCCTTCGACGGCGAGACGACCGGCCTGTTCTACCGCACCGACCGCTTCAAGGAGGCCGGCCTCGCCGGCCCGCCGAAGACCTGGGAGGAGTTCAGGGCCGCGGCGGAGAAGCTCACCGCGAACGGCAAGTACGGCTTCGAGATGTTCGCCTCCGAGGCGGCCTACTACTTCTACCCCTGGCTCTACCAGGCCGGCGGCGAGCCGGTGAGCGCGGACGGCAAGGACATCGCCTTCGACAGCGAGGCCGGCAAGACCGCCGCCGCCTTCTACGTGGACCTCGCCGAATACTCGCCGCGCGACTACCTCAACTCCAACTCCTACGACGGCCGGGTGGCCTTCGCCAGGGGCGACGTCGCGATGTACGTGGCGGGCGCCTGGTTCGCCGGCACGCTGGCCGACGAGTACCCCAAGCTCGAAGGCAAGTGGGCCGCCGCGCCGCTGCCCGAGGGGAGCGCCGGATGCAAGACGACCATCGCCGGCGACTCGCTGGTGATGTTCAGCCAGACGAAGGTCTCCGACGCCGCGTGGCTCTGGATGGAGTTCCTGTCGCGGCCCGAGAACCTGGCCGACTGGACGTACAAGACCGAGGGCACGCTGCTGCCTCCGACGAAGTCGCTGCTCGAAGGCGAGGACCTCGCCAAGGAGAAGCCCGTACTCAAGCCCTTCGCCGACCTGATGGCCTGCGGCGTCGCGAGCGCGGTCGCCAACCCCAAGTATCCGCGGGTCGAGACCATCCTCAACGAGGAGCTCAGCAAGGCCATCTACGGCGACCAGACCGCCGCCGAGGCGCTGGACAACGCCGCCCAGCAGGGCAGGGCGATCCTCGGCCGGGGCTGAGCGGCGGCGCGCGGCGGCGTACGGAGGAAGGAAGAGACAGATGGCGCAGCCGCTGATGACGACCGAGACGGACGCGGCGCCGGCGCGGAGCGGTCCCCGGCCGCCCGGCCGGCCCGGCCTGCCGGCCCGGATGTGGCGGGAACGCTCGGCGTACGTCTTCCTGATGCCCGGCATGCTGATCTTCTCGGTCTTCACGCTGGCCGCCCTGATCTTCGCCGTCTACCTGACGTTCCACCGGTGGAGCATCATCGAGCCGGACAAGCCGTTCGTCGGCCTGACGAACTACCGCGACATGATCCACGACGAGCGGTTCGTCGAGTCGGTGCTGAACACCATCTACTTCAGCGGCGCCTCGGTGCCGCTGTCGATGGCGACGGGCCTGCTGCTCGCGCTGCTGCTCAACCTGCCGCTGCGGCTGCGCGGCCTGTTCAGGGCGGCGTTCTACCTGCCGGTCATCACGCCGTTCGTGGTCTCGGCCATCCTCTGGAAGTGGCTCTACAACGGTGACTACGGCCTGTTCAACTACTACCTGCTGCAGGCGCACCTCATCGACGAGCCGCTGCTGTGGCTGTCGGACAAGAACCTCGCGATGCCGGCGGTCGTGCTGATGAGCGTGTGGGCGGGCGCCGGGTTCTCGATGGTGGTCTACCTCGCCGGGCTGCAGGCCATCCCCAGGGAGCTGTACGAGGCCGCCCGCATCGACGGCGCGGGCCCCTGGCAGCGCCTGCGCTACGTGACGATCCCCAGCCTGCGGCCCACCACCCTGTTCCTGCTGGTCATGGGCATCATCAGCTCCCTGCAGGTCTTCACCCAGATCTTCGTGATGACCAACGGCGGGCCGGTCAACAAGACGACGACGATGGTCTATTACATGTATCTCTGGGCGTTCAAGTACTTCGACATGGGCTACGCCAGCACGCTGGCGTTCGCGCTCTTCCTCATGCTGCTCGTGTTCACGGCGCTCCAGCTGCGCCTCGCCCGGCGGGGCTCCGCCGTATGACCGGCAACCGGTTCGGGCTGCGGCAGAAGCTGCTGACGTACCTGGTGCTCGCGCCGCTCGCGATCCTGTTCCTGGCGCCGTTCGCGTGGCTGGTCAGCGCGTCGTTCCAGCCGATGGGGGAGATCTTCTCCACGACGCCGCACTGGATCCCGCAGGACGGGACGCTGGAGGGCTACCAGGGTTTCCTGAACGTCGGCGACCTCACCAAGGCGCAGCAGGCCCAGGGGCACGGCGACTGGCGGTGGTTCGCCAACAGCGCGTTCGTCGCGCTGTCGATCACCGTGCTGCAGACGTTCTTCAACGCGCTGTGCGCCTACTCCTTCGCCAAGCGCCGCTTTCCCGGACGTAACGGGATTTTCGTCCTCTTCCTGGCGACGATGATGGTGCCGGGGCAGGTCACGCTCATCCCGAACTACCTCATCATCCAGCACATCCCCTTCTTCGGCGGGAACGACTGGACGGGCAGCGGCGGGCACGGCTGGCTCGACTCCTACTGGGGGCTGATCATGCCGGGCATCGTGTCGGCGTTCGGCATCTTCCTGCTGCGCCAGTACATGCTCTCGATCCCCGACCAGCTGCTGGAGGCCGCCCGCATCGACGGGGCCGGCGAGTTCCGGATCTTCCGCTCGGTGGTGCTGCCGCTGTGCGGGCCCGCGCTGGCGGCGAACGCGATCTTCACCTTCCAGGGGGCGTGGGAGGACTTCTTCTGGCCGCTGATCATCATGTCCAGCCCGGACAAGATCACCGCACCGGTGGGTCTTGCCCTGTTCGTGGTGCAGAACCGTACATCCTGGACCTTGTTGTTCGCCGGGTCGGTGATCGCGGTGCTGCCGATGATCGTCGTGTTCCTGGTCTTCCAGCGGAGGTTCGTGCAGGGCATCGCCCTCACCGGGATCAAGGGGTGAATCATGACGGCGCGAAGTCCTGACGAGGTACGCGACCTGCTCGCCCGGCTGCTCGACGCCGGGAACGGCGTGCTGCGCTGTGCGCCCGCCTGGGTCGCGCGCGACTTCCTGCCCCCGGGCAGGCGGCTCGGCCTGCCCGAGGACGCCTACGACGTGGGCGAGCGGGGCGCCGTCTGCGAGCGCTGGCTCGCCTCGACGACCAAGGCCGACAACCGCGTCGGGCCGCCCGACGAGGGGCTCAGCCACGTGGTGGGGGAGCACGGCGAGCGGCTCCTGCTGCGCGACGCGGTCGCCGCCGGCCCGGCCGCCGTCATGGGCGCCGCGTACGCCGCCACGCATCCCGGCGGGCTCGGGCGGCTGGCGAAGATCTTCGACTACGCCTACCGGCTGCCGTACCACATCCATCCGCCCCAGGAGTACGCGGCGCTGGTCGGCAGGAACGCCAAGGACGAGTCCTACCATTTCCTGCCCGGCGTGGACATGGGGCCGCATCCTGAGACGTTCTTCGGGGTGCACCCGTGGATCGCGGAGCAGGGCGCGTACGAGGTGCTGCTGCCGTACCTCGTCGACTGGGACAGCGACCTGATACTCCGGCACGCCCGCGCCGAGCTGCAGGTGCCCGGCGAGGGGTTCCACGTGCCGTCCGGCGTGCTGCACGCCCCCGGCACGGCGCTCACCCTGGAGCTGCAGGAGGACTCCGACGTCCTCGCCATGTTCCAGGCGCTGAACGCCGGCCGGATCATCTCCAAGGACCTGCTGTTCAAGGACGTCCGCCCCGGCGACCGCTCGGAGCACGGGGAGCGGTTCCCGCTCGGCTTCGTGGACTGGCGCACCAACGGCGACCCCTGGTTCTACGAGAACCGCCACCTGACCCCGCAGCCCGTTGCCGACGGGGAGAGCTGGGTCTTCTACAACACCGGCAAGTACGCCGGCAAGCGCCTCGTCGTCCCGCCCGGCGGCGTCCACCGGCTGCGCGAGCCCGGCGTGTACAGCGTGTTCGCCTGGACGGGGACGGGCACGTACGCGGGGCACGAGGTGCGCGGCGGCGAACCGGGGCTTGACGAGCTGGTCGTCACCCACGACGCGGCCGTGCGGGAGCACGAGGTCGTCAACACCGGCGCCGAGGACCTCATGGTGTTCCTCTTCTTCGGCCCCGACCTGCACACGGACGTCCCGTCGATCCCCGGCAGGTGAGTCACAGGTGCAGGACTGGATCACATGTGAAAGGCCGCATCACACGTGCAGGACCGGATCACACGCGCAGGACTGGATCACACGTGCAGGACGACCTCCCCGTCCTGCTGGGACACCCGGTACGTCCTGAGCCCCACGCGCTTCGGCTCCAGCAGCGACCGCCCGCTCTCTACGTCGAACTCCCAGCCGTGCCACGGGCAGCGGACCACCCGCTCGTCCCTGCCGTACACGTACTCGTGCGGCCCGGCGGCCACGAAGGTGCCGCCCAGCGAGCCGGCGCACATCGACGCCCCCATGTGCGGGCACTTGTCGCTGATCGCGAAGAACTCATCGCCCACGCTGATGACCCCGACCCGCCGCCCGTTCACGTCGACGATCCGGCACCCGTCCCTGCGGACGTCCTCGACGCTGCCGACCCGAACGTCCATGTCACCGCTCCACTGTCGCCATGCCAATCGATTTGCTATGCACGACTATGACCGCTCAGCGGCCTCTCGGCAACCACCGGAGCCTCCATGACCGACCCCGTCACCCGTACGCCTCCCCGTTACCGGCTCGTCGACTGCGACGTCCACCCGATCACCAAGCACGGCCTCGCCGACCTGCGCCCCTTCCTGTCCACGGCCGAGCGGCGCCGCCTCGGCCTCGACGAGCGCCGCGCCCTCACCGCGACCGGGCACCGCGAGGCCGTCTCGATCCCGCGCAACATGCTCTACGTCAACCCGGCCGGCGTGCTCCGCGACGACGCCCGCGCCCCCGACGGGTCCGCGCCGGGCGCCGACCCGCTCTTCACCGCGCGGCACCTGCTCGACGCCCACGGCATCGACCGCGCGGTGCTCATCGGCGGCGAGGTGCTCGGCCTCGGCGCCATGCCCGACCCGGACGCCGCCGCCATGATCGCCTCGGCCTACAACCGGTGGCTGGCCGCGACCTGGTTCGACGCCGACGACCGCTACCGCGGCTACATCGTGGCCGGCGCGCAGGACCCGCACCTGGCGGCGCGGGAGATCAGGCGCGCGGCCCAGGACGAGCGCTTCGTCGGCGTGCTGCTGCCGCTCACCGACCTGCTGATGGGGCAGCGGCACCACTACCCCATCTACGAGGCCGCGCACGACCTCGGCCTCCCGGTCGCCGTCCACCCCAACTCGGGCGAGGGCATCTTCCGTACGTCACCGCCCATGGCCGGCGGGACGCCGACGTACTACGTGGAGTGGCACAGCGGCCTCAGCCAGGTCTTCCAGGCGAACGTCATCAGCCTCGTCTGCCACGGCGTCTTCGAGCGCTTCCCCGGCCTCAAGGTGATCATCACCGAGGGCGGGCTCGGCTGGATCCCCGACGTGATGTGGCGGCTCGACAAGAACGTCAGGGGCCTGCGCGACGAGGTGCCGTGGGTCAGGCGGCTGCCCAGCGAGTACATCGTGGACCACGTCCGCTTCACCACCCAGCCGCTGCCCGAGCCCAGGCGTCGGCACCACCTGCACGTGCTCTGCGAGATCGCGCACGCGGAGCGCACGCTGATGTTCAGCTCCGACTACCCGCACTGGGACTTCGACGACCCCCGCTACGCCCTCACCTCGCTGCCGGAGTCGATCAGGCAGCGGGTGAGCAGCGAGAACGCGATCGAGACGTACGGGGATCGCCTCTGAGCCCTTCTGAGCCCCTCTGAGGGACTGAGAAGGGCTCAGAAGGGCTCAGAGGGGCCGGCGTGCCGGGGCCTGCCGGAACGCGCGCAGCATCGCCGCGTACGCCGGCTTCGGCCGCAGGTCCTCGTCGAACGGCAGCGGCCGGCGCGCGGCCCCGTCCTCACGCGGGTAGTCCTCCTGCAGCCAGGTGTAGCGGTCGCTGAGGCCGAAGCTCAGCACCACTTTCACCGCCGGCTCCTGGAGGGCCACGGACAGGTAGCGCGCGTAGACCTCCGCGACGGCCGCGTCCCTGACGGCGACGTCGGCGGGCAGGCCGTCGTCCTGGACGTCCATCTCCGTGATGAAGATCGACAGCCCTCGCGCCGCGACCTGTCTGAGGAAGCTCCGGTACGCCTTCGCGTCGAAGGTCTCGGCGAACCAGGCGGCGTTCAGGTGCGCCTGGACGCCCAGGGCGTGCACGGGGACGTTCCTGCTCTTCAGATGGTCGATGGCCTTGAGCATCGACCTGCGGCGGGCGACCGCGTCATCCCCGGTCTCGAAGCCGAACTCGTTGATGAGCAGCACCGCTCGGGGGTCATGGCGGTGCGCGAGGCGGAACGCCTCCTCGACGTAGGAGGGGCCGATGGTCTGGTACCAGGGCTCCTCCGTCCAGTAACCGTTGGCGTCCTTGTCCTCGCCGTCGGTCACCTCGTTCGCGACCACCCATGCCTTGACCCGGCCCGCGTAGTGGGCGACCTCTCTCTTGATCGTGCCGAAGAGCAGGTCGCGGGCCTCCCGCTCGCCGAGGCCGAACAGGGCGTCCGGCTCCCAGCCGTCGCCCAGGCCCTCGTCCCAGACCAGGTGGGCGGCGAGGACCGGCTGGCCGTTGCCGGCGGCGTACTGCACGATCTGGTCGCCGTACGTGAAGTCGAGCGGCGCGTCGGGGGTTGGTTTGAGCCGGTACCACAGGAGATCGTCCTCGGTGAGCAGCATGCCGCTCTCGCGCGCGTACAACTCCGCGTAGCCGGGGTCCGGCTGCACCTGCCAGGTGGCGGCGGACGAGCCGTACCTGATCCCCTTGGCGAGGGCCGCCCGCCTCAGCGCGCCCGCCGCCCCTGTTCCCGCCCCTGCCCCTGCCCCTGCCCCTGCTGTATTCGCCGCCATACCGGCCGCCGTCCGCCGCGGATCGCCCGCCGGCTCGGCCCAGGCCGTACCCGCCGTCACGATCTGCGCCGCGCCACCGCCCAGCATCGCCATCGCACCCAAGCCACCACCGACGAGGAACGACCGCCTGCGGAGCCCTCCCTGATCTGCCATCGCCTTCCCTCCACCGTTCCGACGGACGCGCGCGCGAGTGATGCAAATCGATTTCCCTACAGATACACCCGCCCGCCACCCGTGGGAAGGCCCAAGGCCGCCGGGTACATTGCCGGAGTGAGATGGAACGTCTGGGTCGACGAGTGGCAGATGGAGTGCTGCGGCGACCCCTTCCACGTCGGATCGGCGGTCACCTGGACCCTCGCCCCGGCGGACCGCGAGTGGCTGACACGCGCCCTGGGCGAGGAGACCGCCGCCACCATCGAGTGGGGCGAAGAACACCACGACGAACCCACCGCAGCCCACATCACCGTCGAAGCCCAGGTCAAGCAGATCTCCGCCGTCCACGCCCGTCACGTACAGGCGGAGGGCGAGACCTACCTCCACCCGGCCGACGCCGTCCTGACCCCGCTCACCTCCGCCGACGGCTCACGCCCGCCGACCTCCGACGACGACCGCGACTTCATCGGCTACGTCGTCACCCTCGAAACCGACCAGTAGCCGCGATGGCACCCCAAGATGAGGGCAGGAAGACGTCATGCCGACCTCTTCCTGCGAGCTATTCACTCGATGGTGGACGCGGACATGGGCATGATGTGCAGAGTTTTCCCTTGCGCTCGCACGTGTGCCGTCGCGCGGCCTTCTCCCACAACGCCCACGAGGCAGGCGCCGAGTGGCGATATTTCCTGCTCCGTTGTGGTCGATTCGGTCGTGCAGGTGATCGACGTGATCGCACCACCGACCCACACCTCAAAAAATCGCACAGAGGTCGCCGCCCCGCCGCGGAACTCGGCCTCGGAAACGAGAGTCTCCGTGACGCCCAGAGGGACGACATCGGACGGATCTCGTAGTTGCGAGAAGAAGTCGGGATACTCGTTCGCGCCCGAGTCCAGCCCCAGGTCTCGCCACTTCCCCGTAGTGTCACGCACGGCAAGGGACAGCTCGGCGGCCAGCATGCCGTCTCGGCGGTGTCTGAGGAAAAGCACTGCTCCGAGGCCGTCAGCGGAGTGCCAGCGAGCGACGGCGCCGACCTCTCCGGGGCCGGGGAGCCGTTGCGTCAGAGGCTCGGCGCCATCAAGGACGTGCGAGATCATCTCTGCCCTGGACATCGGCATGGTGATCCGATCTGGCTCCGGTGGTGGTCAGCGGGCCCAGCATGAGAACCATGCGGCGGCTACGTAGGCATTTTAGCCCGCCACGAACAGCCGTCACACACGCAGGACGGTGACCTGGCGGCCGGACGGGGTGGTGGCCTGGGCGAAGCCGCCGCGTTCCTGCCAGGGCGGGGCCTCGGGACGGCGGTCGAAGATGACCAGGACACCGGTGTCCAGGGTCAGCCGGTCGAGGTAGCGGTCGAGCTGGGCCAGGCCCTCGGGCTTCGGGTCGTCCGCGCCTGGCCGCCACACCTTGAGCTCCATGGCTTCGCGTTGCATCAGTCGTTCGCCTTCCGGACCGCTGTACGGCCAGCGAACGAGCACGTCCAGGCGTTTGGTGCCGGCGGCGTACTCGCGGTCGAGGTAGCCGCCGCCGTTGACCAGGCGGTGCAGGAAGGCCATGAGGATGATCTGACACGCGGCCTCGTGGTAGCCCTCCTGCTGGATGAGCACTTCGCCGTGCTCGCGCCAAAAGACGACGAACTCGCGGAGCAGGCGGGACAGGTCGAACCGGCCGTCGGGGAGCACGAAGCTGTGCGGATCGGCGTGGATGTTCTGCTCCGTGAGGTCGCCCAGCACGCGCAGGATGACCTCCCGGTAGATCGGGTTGGCCACCTGTGGCGGAGGTTGTTGCGTGATCAGGCCCAGATCGCGGGCGTAGGACAGGTCCTCGGAATTGCCGCGGTCAGTGTAGGGGCCGCCGGCCACGATCGGCTCCATCACCCGCTTGACCCGAGGCTCGTACAGCCGAGCCGCCAGAGAGTCCAGGTGGATGGCGCGCGCCCGGATCAACCGCTCCTTCGCCTCCTCCACTTGCTCAGTGGCGATGGTCCCGGTCACGCCCATCTCGGTGATGATCTCATCGGCGAGGGCGTTGACCAGCCAGGGTTGTCCTTGGGTCAGTTCGAAGACGCGGTCCACCGCGTCTTTGGTGAACTCCTGGCCGGTCGCCTGGGTGTGCTGGTCATAGAGTTCGGCGATCTGGCCGGCGGTGAAATCACCCAGGCGTAGCGATTTGCGGATGATGTTGAACGGGCTGGCCGCGTTATACCGGTCAGGGGCGCCGCCCGAAGCGATCTTGTAGTCACGCACGTCCCGCAACCCGCACAGCACCACCGACGCGGGGAACGGATAGCCGTCCGGCCGTATGTTATGACCGTCGCGAAGCTGGCTGAGGACGCTGACCAGGCTCTCGCCCTGCAGGGCGTCGATCTCGTCGAGGAACAGCACGACCCGGCGCGGGCAGCGACTGCACCATGCGCTCAGCGCATTGCCGAACCGGGTGCCCGCCTGCTCCTCCGGCCAGGAGCCCGGCGGCAGCAGCTCCTCGGGCCATCCCGACAAGACGGCGGCCCTGCGGAGCGAGTCCAGCAGAATCGTCTCGGTTGCGGCGACGTCGTTACTGAAGATCTTGGCGCGCTCGCAGGAGAACGACAGGACGGCGATGTCGCCCTCGGTGGCCAGGTCGGAGGCCAGGGTGCGCAGGATGGTCGTCTTACCGGTCTGCCGGGGGGCGTGCAGGACGAAGTAGCGGTCCATCTCGATGAGGGCCCGCGCCTCGGGAAGCCGGGGTGCGGGCGGCAGCATGTAGTGGAGCTGGGGGTCGCAGGGACCTGTGGTGTTGAAATATCTTGCTCGGGGTGGCGGCATGGTCACAGTCTGCCACTAAGTAAGTCTGGGGATCCAAAGGTCCTCATGCGGACCTCGGCCAGCTTCTCGTCGGTGAAAGGTCCCTGCTGTTCCCGGCGTAGCAGGTCGGCGCACAGGGGCGAGTGCCGCAGCAGGAACTGTCGGTAGATCGGATTTGCGATCTCCGGTGCTCCGGTTCTTCGGATCAGGCCCAGATCGCGAACGTAGGAGACGTCGTCGTCCGAGGCCTCATCGACGTGCGTGTTCACCGTGACCACCCTCCAGCACCATGCGGACGGCTTCTTCCTTGAACTCCGGCGAGAACTGCCTGCGACGCCTCGTCACGTACCTACCTCTTCCAGACTGCTGTCAGCTTATGTAGCTGGCTGTCCGGAATCTTCGAGGCACCTCAAGAGGACTTGCCTGGACCGAGTAGTCGATAACGGTCGATATGGCACAACCAAGTGAAGGATGCGGGCCCGGGTAGGTGTCGGATCGGCGTTAGGGGGACGCATGAAGCGACGCTGTACGAAGACCGCGATGGCCGCAGGAGCAGTCCTGGCCGCCGTCGCCGTGGGTCCCGGGGCCACGGCGACGGCGACGGCCCGGAAAGGCTCCCCGCCACCCCAACCGACCTGCCCTGGAGCAGGGCAGATGCATGTCATCACCAGCGAGTACGACTACCTGTCGCAGATGGTGCCGCACCACGAGGACGCCATCACGGCGGCGCGGCAGTTGCGGCGTTCCGAGCGGCCGGAGATGCGGCAGCTCGGGCAGTCCATCGTCACGACGCAGACCGCCGAGGTCGGCGAGATGAAGGGCTGGCTGGAGCGGTGGTATCCGAGAAGCCAGGCGCCGAGCCCGCGCGAAACCACGATGCCGGACCTGTCAGGGCTCTCGGGGGATCAGCTCGACCAGACGTTCCTGCGGCACATGATCCCGCACCACATGATGGCGATCATGATGTCGCAGCAGCTCCTCATGCATGGTGAGGCGCAGCATGCCGAGGTCGCCGGCTTCGCCCGCAAGGTGCGCGACGACCAGTGGGCGGAGGTGCGGACAATGCGGCGGTACCTGGCCCAGTGGTTCGGTGAGCAGAATCCACCCTGCTTCCCGAGAGGCCCGGGCATGCCCGGCATGACACCGGGGCCGCCCGGGCCGGACTGACCGCCCGTGCGGTCACGGCTCCAGGGACTGCGGTACGAAGTCCGCCGGGCAGTCCGGCTGCGCACCATCGAACACCGCACCATCGAACACCGCACCATCGAACACCGCACCATCGAACACCGCACCAGCAGTTCCAGCAGTGACACGTCGGTGGCCCGCTACAGGAGTCTTTCGGGTCTGCTCGCTGCTTCTTCTCGGAGCGCGGTGACGAAGGTTTGGCGGGCTTCCTGTGAGTGCGGGTTCTCGGTGTGGTGCTGGTAGAGGTGCCAGCAGGTGGTGATGGCGTGGAGGAGGTTGTCGAGGAGGTCGGGGGCGGGGCGGGCCGGGTCGAGGGCGGTGAGGGGGAGATGGATGGTGGCGGGGGTGAGGTTCAGTTCGGGGTGGGTGGTGCGGGCCTTGTCGATGAGGTGGTGGGCGGCGGTGAGGCGTTCCTGGACGTCGAGGATGCCGTGCAGGTGCCCGTCGGCGATGTGCAGGGCGTTGCGGATGAGCGGCATGACGACGTGGCGGGCGCGGGTGCCGTCGTCCATGGCGGTGGTGACGTCCGTGAGGCTTTCGATGGCGAGGGGTTTGTCGGGTTGTTCGGCTCCGGCGACGACGTGCAGGGGGTGCATGCCGGTGTGGCGGGCGGTGACGGCGAGGGCGGCGTGAAACCAGTGGGCGGCGGCGATGGCGGCCGCCGTGGGGTCGACTTGGGTGAGGAGGTCCTGGTTGCCGAAGGGGTTGTCGCGGAGCAGGCGGTCGGCTTGGGAGATCTGCAGGGGTGAGGCGTCCTCGCGGCTGAGGGTGGCGGCCTGCTGGGCGCGGTCGGACAGGTCGCCGCGTTCGGCCTGCTCGATGGCGGCGAGTTCGGCGGCGACGTCGGTGGTGACGAGGGTGGTGAGCTGGGAGGCGTCGAGTACGCGCAGGACGCGGGCGAGCGCGAGGGCGGCGTGTTCGACTTTGGTGGTGGCGGGCTGGTCGCTGGGGCGGGTGGCGGTGATGAGGGGAAGGATCCTGGCGAACGCGTCGCGTTCCTGCTGCCGCTGCCTGGCCAGGCCGTTGGGGGCGTCGGGGTCGGCGGCGCTGGCGGGGTGGGTGTAGGAACGCCAGCAGACGTGGGACAGGCGGGTCAGCGCACCGGCGAGTTCGCGGGTGTTGTGGGGGAGCTGGTCGTGGGTGAGCCGGGCCACGATGATGGCGGTGTCGCCGATGCCGGTGCTCCACAGGGCGAGCAGCGTGTTGTGGGCACGGTCGATGGCATACCGAGTCACGGATACCTCTTCAAAGAGAAAGGGGGCCAGAGAAAGAGCTCTGCTCACGGCAGTTCTGGACACGCCCAGGATGCTGGATCGGCCGCTCAGACGAAGCCTTTTTCGCCATTGTTCTGCGTCGCTGATCAGCGCTCTTGCTGGGATACGCGGCATAAATCCTCTCGCAAGGCAAGGGCGACAAGTATCATCCCGGCATGCCTCACCCGCCCGCGCTGATCTGCCCGGATTCCGCCCTTACCCGGATTTATGCGGCAGCCCAGCACACTCTGCTGAACGTCAACACGATCGGCGGCGTCATCCGCGCCGGCGGCGGCTACCCGGACCCGTGGACCAGGGACGCCTCCATCAACGCCTGGTACGCGGCCAGCCTCCTGTCCCCGGACGCCGCCCGCGACACCCTCCTCGCGGTGGCCGGCGACACGCTCGTCCAGCAGGACGACCAGTGGTGGGACCAGATCATCTGGGCGGTCGCCGCCTGGCACCACGTGCTGGTGACCGGTGACGAGGACTTCCTGCGGCGTGCGTACGCGATCGCCGCCGCGACCATGGACGTGCTGGACAAGGAGCGGTACGACACCGCGTACGGGCTCTATCGCGGCCCCGCCGTCATGCAGGACGGCATTTCGGGCTACCCCGAGCCGCCGAACGATCCGCGCATCGACTCCAGCTTCGTGCTCGACTACCCGCGGACCCACATGATCATGTGCCTGTCGACCAACGCCGTCCACGCCGCCGCCCATCGGGCGCTGGCGATGATGGCGGGCGCACTCGGCCGCGACGGGCGCCCGCATCTGGAGCGGGCCGAGGCGACGGCGGCCGCGGTGAACCGGTGGCTGTGGCGCGAGGACGCCGGTCTGTACGGATATTTCCGGCACGAGGATGGCCGCCTGGACCCCCACGAAGAGACGCTCGGCCTCGCCCTGGCCATCATCTTCGGCATCGCCGACGACCGGCAGGCGGCTCTCATCGCGGCGAACACGCACCGCGAGCCGCGCGGCGTCGTCAATGTCTGGCCGCACTTCGACCGCTACGGTCCCGAGCGTCCCGGCCGGCACAACGCGAGCTGCTGGCCCATGGTGATGGCCGTCTGGGGCGACGCCATGGCCAGGATCGGACGTACGGACCGGTTCCTGGAGACGCTGACCGACCTCGTGACGTTGTTCGGCGACGACGGCCTGTACGAGGTCTACCACCCCGTCACCGGCCGCCCGGACGGGGGATGGCAGCAGGGCAGGCAGTGGCCGTCGGAGCCCGACCAGACCTGGTCCGCCACGACCCTGCTCGGCCTGGTCCACCATGGCCTGTTCGGCCTGCGGTTCGAGCGGGAGGGCATCCGCTTCGCGCCCGCCGTACCGAGCGATTGGGGCGAGGCGACCCTGGACGGCTTGCGCTACCGCGACATGACCCTGCGCGTCACGGTGTCGGGGAGCGGTACGACGGTACGGGACTTCCGCCTCGACGGTCACGAGGTGGACTTGCTGCCGGCCACGCTGACCGGCCTTCACCAGGTCAGGCTCACGCTCGCCTGAGCCGATCACAGCGGTCGGGGAGAAGGGAATGAACGGCGTCGAGGGAAGAACGGCCCGTGGGGCGCCCGAAGAGGCGCGTCGTCGCTCTGCCGGCCGTCATCGTCGCGACAGAGTCACCCGGCAGGAAACCGGCAGCCAACCCGTGCCGGACCTCCTGGCGGAGGCAGATGACGGCCGGCTGATCGCGCTTGGCCGCCGGGCAAGTACACCAGTGAATTCCACAACGGGGGTCACCGTGGTCAACAAGAAATCACCCCATTGTCGGCCTACCGCAAGGACGACGGCTGGGACAGCATCTGGCACCCCGTGCTGACCACCCGATGAGAACCGATGGCCCGACCACGTCAGCCCGTCGAAGCGTCCGCGTTCACGCCCGGACCGCTGACGTGCGCGCCCTCCGGGCTCATGTCCTGGGTGCCGATGACCGACAGCAGCTCCAGCTGGGCCGCCCCCTGGCTGCCGGGTGGCGCGGTGAACCACAGCAGGCGCTGGCGGCCGTCCTCGCTGAACAGGCTGTGGCAGTCCACCTCGATGATCCCCAGCACCGGGTGGACCAGGCGCTTGTGGTCGGCGCGGCGCAGCGCCACGTCATGGGTGTCCCATAGGGCGGCGAATTCGGCGCTGCGCCGCCGCAGCGCGGCGACCATCTGCGCCACGTGCGGGTCGCGGCCGCGGCGGGCGGCGACCGCTCGCAGGTCGGAGACGAAGACGCGCGAATGATGCGGGTGCTCCTCCGGTGGATAGAGGGCGCGGGCGGCGGGGTCGGTGAACCAGCGGTAGACGTAGCTGGCCCTCGGGCCCTGCCGCATCGGGTGCCGGCCGATCAGGGCGGCGGCCAGGTCGTTCTGGACGAGGGTCGCGTGCAGGTCGGTGATGATCATCGCGGGCGTCGTGACCAGCCGGTCCAGCATGGCCAGCATGGACGGCTGGACGTGCGTGGTCGTGCCGTGCACCGCCGGGACAGGCCGTTCCGCGAGATGGAACAGGTGATCGCGCTCGTCGCCCCCCAGTCGCAGCGCGCGGGCGAGCGCGGCCAGCGTCTGGGCCGACGGCTGGGCGCCCCGCCCGCGTTCGAGCTCGGTGTAGTAGTCCGCTGACAGGCCCGCGAGCTGCGCGACCTCCTCCCGGCGCAGCCCGGGCACCCGGCGCCGGGTGCCGGCGGGCAGGCCGACGTCCGCCGGACGGACGCGGGCGCGGCAGGTCTTCAGGAACGCGGCGAGTTCGCGGAGGTTCACCTCTCCATCGTGACCTCCAGCGGTGGCCGTAGCCAGGGGGTGACAACCCCTGGGTGAACGCAGCCCTGGCCCGCGGCCGGGTGGCAGGCGAGCGTGAGGGGACCCAAGGCGTTCGTGGCCCCGACGGCCCGAGCACCGACGAAGGCTAGGAGGCATCATGAGACGTGGTATCGCCCTGCTCCTCGGCGCGGTCCTCGCGGCGAGCCCTGCCCTGCCCGCTCACGCGCACCCCGACCACCCGACGCCCACGGCGACCGCGACGGTTCCCGCCGCCGAGCCGGTCTACGGGAAGGGGTGGCGGCCGCGGGCGGCGATCGGCCAGGGGCCCCGCCAGGAGCACAGCGTCGCCGCGGTCGGTCACCGGGTGTACCTCATCGGCGGCATCATCCCTGACGCGGCCGGCGGCGTCGAGACCACCGGGCGGATGGAGGTCTATGACACCCGGCGCGACACCTGGTCGACGGTGGCCCCGCTGCCCGTCCCGATGAACCATCCCAACGTGGCGACCGTCGGCGGCCGGATCTACGTACTCGGCGGGCTGTCCGGCGGCGCGTCGTGGCAGGCACTGCGGGACAGCTTCGTGTACGACCCGCGTACCGACAAGTGGACGCCGCTGCCACCGATGCCCGCCGGCATCGAACGGGGCAGCGCCGCCATGGGCGTGCGCGGGACGAAGATCTATCTGGCGGGGGGCATGCGCACGCTGACGCCCGGCCCCGGCGGCCTGCAGGACACGGTGGACCTCGTGTCGTCGTACGACGTCGCGACCGGCCGGTGGGAGCGGCTGCCGAGCCTTCCGCAGGCGCGCGACCACGTCGGCGGCGCCGTCATCGGCTCGACCTTCTACGTGCTCGGCGGCCGCGACCGGGGCCAGGTCAACGTGCGCGACACCGTGTACGCGCTCGACCTGCGCGCGCGCCGCTGGTCGGAGCGGGCGCCGATGCCGACGGCCCGGGGCGGGATCGCCGCCGCGGCCGTGGACGGCAAGATCTACACGTTCGGCGGCGAGGGACGGCACGACGGGACGAACCCGAACACGGTCTTCTCCGAGACCGAGGCGTACGACACGGCGCACGACCGCTGGGTGCGCCTGGCGCCGATGCCGGTGCCCCGGCACGGCACCGCCGCCGTTGCGGTGGGCGGCACGATCTACATCCCGGGCGGCGGCACGGCGGCCGGCGCGGCCCCGGTGGACGTCAATGACGTCTACCGCCCGGCGGCCTCGTAGCCGCAAAGACGGCCCGGCGGGACAGGAGGGCCCTCACTCCCAGGGGGATCGCGAGATCTCCTGGGGGCGAGGGTCGATGACGTGCAGGCGTCCGGGGCCGGGGTTGTGACCGAGCAGGCGGACCAGGTCGGACGTGCCGCCGGCGCCGTCGCCCGGGCGGCCGTCCCAGACGACGACCGCGCGCGGCTCGGGGTCGAGGGCGCGTGCCAGCCGTACCATCCACTCGTTCGTCCGCGCGAACACCTCGTCACCGCGGCCCGGATCGCCGGGCAGTACGGCGACGCGGGCACGCCGGCACAGCCGCTCGAACCGTTCGCGCCAGTCGGTGCCCTCCAGGTCCACCGACCGGCGGGCGAAACCATCCGGCGGCAGCGCCAGGCACAGGCGTACTGAGGCGCCGCGGAGAAGGGCCTGTTCCGCGCCGATGATGTCCGCGCCGCGCGCGCCGCCGCAGATCACGGTGGTGCCCGGGCCGACGTGCCAGGCGTCGAAGGCGGCGCTCATGGCGGCGGTCACCGCGCCGACCTGCGCCTGGGGGAAGCGCGGCGGGTTCCTGCCGGGGGCGTCGACGAGGTGGCCGCTCACGATGAGCGCGCGGGTCACGTCTTCGTCCGGGATCTGCTGCACAGGGTCCACCACCGCCTCAGGTCACCGGTCACGTTATCCACCATGATCGGCGTTCGTATGCATGGGGGCGGCCGGAAATATCAGGAAATGACGGACAGGGCGACGCGCCCGCACCGCACGTGCGTCACGTGGGCGGGCCCGCCCTCACGCGCTGCATCAGCCGTTCCACCGAGCCCCGGTAGCCGTGGAGGTGTTCCAGCCACCACGTGGCGCCCGCCTCGGCGTAGGCCCGCACCGCCGAGCCCGGCTCGCTCACGCCGATGACCGCCACGTCGAGATCGTCTGCGGTGGCCCGGTGCCGGCGCAGCTCGGCGACCTGAGCGTCCAGGGAGCCGGGCGAGAGCGTCATACGGCCCTCCTGGTCGTCGCCGGCGACGATCCAGCCGTCCCAGCGGGCGGCCCGCCGGAGCGCGCCCGCGGCGGTGCCGCCGACCCACACCGGGACCCGGGGCCGCTGGAGCGGCAGCGGCGCGAGCCGCACCCCGTCCACCGTGTAATGAGCGCCCCGGTGCCGGACCTCGTCACCGGACCAGAGCGAGGACATCACGTCGAGAGCCTCGTCGAGCGCCGCCCCGCCAGGACGCGCCGAACCGAAAGCGGTGAACTCCTCGCGCACGCCACCCAGCCCGGCCCCCAAGATCACGCGGCCACCGCTCAGCCTGTCGAGCGTCGCCACGGTGTGGGCTAGGACCTCCGGCCGATGGCGGGCCACGGCCGTCACCGCCGTGCCCAGCCTGATCCGCGAGGTCGCCTGAGCCGCCGCGGCCAGCGCCACCCACGGATCCGCCGACGGCGTGCCCCAGGCGAAGGCCAGATGATCCCACACCAGTACGGCGTCCCACCCGGCCGCCTCAGCCTCGCGGGCGAGAGCGACCAGCCGCGCCGGCTCCGCGAGCTCACCGAGGATCGCGACGTCGATGCCGTAACGCATGCCCCCACCCAAGCACCCGCCACCGACACTTCCGCCATGAGACTCGACGTCACCGCCATCGGGAGCTCTCTTGTACGGACAGATCGGTACGGGCCTCATGGCAGTGGCATGGTTCTGTCTGTTCGAGCGGCCGATATTCGGGGAAGGTCGCCTGCCCGCGTCCCACGATCCTGCCGGCGCCGTCGCGGATCACAGCGTTGATCGTCCGGCGTGAGTGGTCGGTGGCATCTCCTGACAGCGGGACGAACACGACAGCACGGCCCGCATGGCGCCTGGGCCGAGCAGGCCGCCGGCAGCGCGGCCGCCGCGGCGATCAACAGGGCGGTGAGAGGTGCGAGCGACGCGTACGGCATGGTCGCGGCAGTGTCCATCGCAGGCGGCGCTCCCCAACTGATGGTGAATCCGGAGCTTGCGGACGGGCTGCGGACCCGTCGCAGCGATCAGGAAGCTCGGTCCCGGCCGAGGAAGCACGACAGGAGTCGCCTGAAGTCGTGCGGGTGCTCGAGCGGCGGCACGTGGCCGCACCGGCCGAACACGTGCAGACGGACATCGGGCAGGTGGTCGAGCAGGGGCAGGGCTGCCGTCCCGAGGGGGGTGACTCGGTCCTCGGCGCCGTGGACGAGCAGTACGGGCGCGCGGATTCCGGCCAGCGTCCGCGCCGAGAGGGTGAGGTCGTCGGCCCAACGTGCCCTGGGTGGAGGGAACAACGACGTGTACGCGGCCGCCCCCGCTCGCATCGCGGCCGCACGGGCGGCGACGGCCGACTCGGTCACGAGCGCCTGGTCGAGGACCAGGCGACTCAACATGTCGCGGGCCCCGAGCGGGCCGGGGGCGGCGGCCCAGACCGCGTCGAGTTCGGCGGACAGCGGCGCCCCGGGGGCGCCCATCGTCGAGACCGCCACGACACGGGTGACCTGCCGGGGACGCGCGGCCGCCAGCGCCAGCGCCACGGCGCCGCCCATGGAGTGGCCCACCACGGCGTAGCGCTCGGCGCCGAGAGCGTCCATCAGGCCCGCGGCCTGCTCCGTCCACAGCCGGAGCCCGCCCCTGGAGCCCGGCGGGATCGGCGTACGGCCGAACCCCGCCTGGTCAGGAGCCACCAGGTGCAAGGACGTGCCCAGTGTCTGTGCGGTCGCCGCCCAGGCGCCGGATCCGGTCGTACCGGGTCCGGAGCCGTGCAGCATCAGCACCGCGGGCCCGGTGCCGCTCTCCAGGACGTGGACGGGGGAGCCGCCGACGGTGACGGTCCGCTGTGCCGTCACCGGGACGGGCCAGGCGTGCTCATGACGAGGCGGAGTTGAGTGACTTCGAGAAGACCTCCATCATCGCCCTGCCGAACTGCGGCATGTCCGGCCACCCCCGGCAGGAGACGAGGTTGCCGTCCACGACGTCGGGAGCGTCGATGACCGTCGCGCCCGCGTTCTCCATGTCACCGGTGATGGGCGGGAAGCACGCCGTCTTCCGCCCTTTCAGCAGCCCGTACACGGCCGGCACCTGCGCGCCGTGGCACACCAGCGCGATCGGGAGGTTGCGCGCGAAGAAGTGCTCGGTGATGCGCCTGACGTCGGCGTCGACCCGGATCCACTCGGGAGCACGTCCCCCAGGGATGATGAGGGCGTCATAGCGCTCGACGTCGACCTCGGCCCAGGGCACGTCCACCGGCAGCTTCCGGCCGTTCTTCTCCACGTAGGCGTCGGAGTTGGGGTCGAACTCGTGGATGACCAGCTGAACGTCACGCATCGTCCGTGACGAGACGTCGACGTCCCAGCCGCCCTCCTGCACGCGATAGTAGGGATACATGGTGTCGAGCTCCTCGGCGGCGTCGCCGGTCAGGAGCAGCGCTCTGGGCACCTGTTTCTCCTCGCATCTGGGCGGGTGAGGTGGATCCAATCCGATCCGATCCGATCGGATGTTGAGTTAGCATTCCTCGGTCCGGCCCGCCCGTCAAGCCTCTGCCGCCCTTCCGTCCGCGCCCTCGGCCTCGTCGAACAAGCGCCGGAACCGCTCGCCGGACCGCAGGATGTGCCGGCGCATGGCGTAGGCGGCGGCGTCGGGGTCACGCGCGGCGATCGCGGCCAGCACCTCTTCGTGCTCGGCCATGGCCAGGTGGGTGACCTGGGCGTCGCGGTGCAGCCGGAAGAGGTGCACGTGGGTGTGCAGGCGGGCGAGTGCTTCGCGGATGACCTGGTTCTCCGCGCTCAGGGCGACGAGATCGTGAAAGGCGGCGTCGCGCAGCCCGAAGGCGCCATAGGCCATGGGTCCCTTGCCGCCCTCCAGCTCCGCCATGTCCTCCAGCATCCGTCGCATGCCGGCCACCTGCTCCGAGGATGCGCGTTCCGCCGACCTGCGCGCCGCCGCCGGCTCGAGGAGCAGGCGGAGCTCGAGCATGTCCTCGAATCGGTGGCGGGTGATCTGGGGGGGAATGCGATAGCCGGCATGGGGCACGCGCACGACCAGGCCCTCGGCCTCCATGCGGTTCAGGGCGTCCCGGATCGGCGTCTGTGAGACCCCCAGCTCTCGCGCCAGGACATCGATCGTGACGCGGGAGCCGGGCTCTATCCGGAGCGACATCATCTGTCCGAGCAGCGTGTCGTACACCTCGTCGGCGAGCCGGCCGCGAGATCTTCGCGGCGCTCCGCCCGTCATGGCCTCACGGCGCCACGCGATCACCGCTTCGTCGTCCATCGTGACGTGAGGTCCTTTCTCGCGTCTTCGGGAACCTGTTGTCATCGGTCGCCATACTGCGGGATATTGACGCTCCCCATCGGATCGTATAGGAAAGGTGGCGGATGCCAGCCATCCCTCACCTATCGGGGAACCGTCCGTCATCGCTCCGCTTCGATCAGTTGGAGCTTCCATGAGCATGCTCGACATCCGACTCGGTTCGACTGCTTGAAGCCCATCACGTCGCGGCGCATTCGTGACTCCGGTCCGCGGGTCAGCCCCCGCGCCGCCCGGCGACACGCCTGAACAAGCCGGCAACCGCTCGGCGAAGCACGCAGCAAGGCTCCAAAGCCCCCCGCCCAGAAAGCAGGCGAGAAGATGCGGTATCCCAAGCGAAGAGGACGACTGTCCGTTCCCAGCCGAAAGGTGCGGCTGGCGACGGCGGCCATGGTGGTGGCCACGACCGTGGCGGCCTGCGGCGGCCAGAACGACAGCGCCCCCAAGGCACCGGCGGACATCCCGGAGCTCACCAAAGATCCGCTGACCCTCAGCTTCATCTGGTTCGACTGGCCCCCCGCCCACGCGCTGGAGACCTTCGCGAACGCGGAGTACGCCAAGGAACGGCCGAACGTGACCGTCAAGGTCAAGACCGTGCCGAACGCGAACTGGCACGACGCGATGTTCACCCAGTTCGCCGCGCACAAGACCGACTTCGACATCCCGATCCTGGACTCGCAACACATCGGCGAGGCCGTGACGAACGGCAACATCCTGGACCTCACCGACTTCGTCAAGAAGAACATCGACGTCAATGCCTACAACCCCTACCTCCTGGCGGCCTACGGCCAGTTCCCCCAGGCGGAGACCGGGAAGCGCGACGAGAACGCCAGCCTGTACGGACTGCCGCTGCTCGGCGACACCTGGACGATGATCTACCGCAAGGACCTGATCGGCGACAAGCCACCGCAGACCTGGGACGAGATGATCTCAGTCGCCGAGAGGTGCCAGGCGGACAACCCCGGCGTCAGCGGGCTGGCCTTCCACCAGGCCAACGGCTCCGACGCCGCGGCCGTCACCTACAACACGGTCAACGGCGTCTACGGCGGCAACCTCTGGAACCCCAAGACGCGCAAGATCGACGGCGTCCTCAACGACGCTGCCGGCCAGGAGGCGATGGACGTCCTGGTCAACAAGATGAAGCCGCTGACCGCCAAGGGCTCGGGCAACTGGTTCATCGACGAGGTGAACGCGGCGGTCGCCCAGGGCAAGGCGTGCATCGCGTTCAACTGGATCGCCGCGAGCGGCGGCCTGCTCGACCCGAAGCAGTCGACGCTCGGCACCACGCGGGAGCAGATCCTCGACAAGCTGGGCTTCGCCACCCTGCCGAGCCAGAAGACGAACCTGGTGCCTCTCGGCGGCATGGGGATGCACGTGTCGGCCTATTCCCCCGAGGCGAACCAGGCCGAGGCCCTGAACTTCATGAAGTGGTTCGAGCAGGCCGACATCCAGAAGAAGTGGGCCGCGGCCGGTGGCGTGCCGTCGCGTACGGACGCCCTGGAGTCGCCCGAGTTCCTCGATGCCGCGCCGTTCAACCAGGTGTACACCGACTCGGTGCCGCGGATGCGGGACATGTGGAATGTGCCCGAGTACGCGCGCCTCGTCGACATCGAGAACACCAACGTGAACGCGGCGCTCAACGGCGCGAAGGCGCCGAAGGAGGCGCTCGACGACATCGCGAAGGAGCAGCAGAGCGTGCTCGACGCCGCCAGCGGGAAGGGCGGCGGCGGACTGTGAGTGACTCCGCCCCCCTGACGACCGACCACCCTGAGCAGGCGGCGTCTGCGCCACCGCCTGCTCAGGGCCGGTTCCGCCGCCTCAGCGATCGCGGGCTCGCCGTGGCCTTCACCTCGCCCGCGCTGCTGCTGTTGCTCGCGATGTCGGTGTTTCCGTTGCTGTGGGCGTTGTACCTGTCCTTCACCGACTACTCGGCCACCCGCGGGGGGCCGGCCCAGTTCATCGGGTTCGGGAACTACACCGCCATCCTGGCTTCGGAGCAGGTCCACCTGAGGGCCTTGACGACGTTGATCTACGTGATCGGCGCGGTCACCCTGCAGACCGTGCTCGGTTTCGCCATCGCCTACCTGATCTCCCGGCGCACGCACGGGCGAGGGCTGCTGACCACGCTGTTCCTGGTGCCGATGATGCTGTCGCCGGTCGTGGTCGGGCTGTTCTGGCGATTCATGCTCGACGCGCAGTTCGGCGTGATCAACAGCATGCTCGGCTCGCTCGGCCTGGGGCAGGTGGAGTGGCTCACCGGGCAGCGAACGGCACTGATCTCCCTGATCCTGGTCGACACCTGGCAGTGGACGCCGTTCATCATGCTCATCGCACTAGCGGGCCTCACCGCGGTTCCCAAGTACTTGTACGAGGCCGCCTCGATCGATCGGGCGTCCGAGTGGTTCCGGTTCCGCACCATCACCCTTCCGCTGGTGTGGCCACTGCTCCTCATCGCCGTGCTGTTCAGGGCCATCGAGGCCTTCCGGCTGTTCGACCTCGTCTACATCCTCACCAGCGGAGGCCCGGGGGTCTCCACCGAGACGTTGTCGTTCCACGTCTACAAGGTCGCGTTCCTGGGCTTCAACACCGGAACCGCCTCGGCGTACGGGATCCTGATGATCCTCGTCGTCATCGTCCTCACCCAGCTCTACCTGCGCTACTTGAACAAGCTCAAGGAGGACTGATGGCAGTCTCCGTCGACGAGGCCGTGTCCGCACGGCCTGACCGGGATCGCAGGTCCCCCGCGCGCCGCTTCGGCGGCCGCGGCCGCTCCGCGCTGGAGGTCGCGCTGCTGACCGTGCTGGCCGCCGTGATGCTCTTCCCTGTGTTGTGGATGATCGAGACGTCCATCAAGGAGAACCGGGACGTCTACGCCATCCCGGCCAAGTTCTTCGACTTCAAGGTCACCTTGGACCATTACAAGGACGTGTTCGTCGCCTCCGGCAGCGGTCGTTCGACCCTGTCCGCCGCATTTCTCAACTCCGTGGTGGTCGCCGGGGCCTCCACGGCGCTGGCCACCGTGCTGGGGGTGCCGGCGGCCTGGGCCTACTCACGCTTCGCCATGAAGGCCAAGAAGGACCAGCTGTTCTTCATCCTGTCCACGCGCTTCATGCCGCCCGTGGTGGTCGTGATCCCGATCTTCCTCATGTATCGCCAGGTCGGGCTCATCGACACCAAGCTCGGCCTGATCCTCATCTACGCCGCGTTCAACGTCCCGTTCACGATCTGGATGATGAAGGGGTTCGTCGACGAGGTGCCCGCGGAGTACGAGGACGCCGCCATGCTCGACGGCTACACCCGCTTGCAGGCGTTCTGGCGATTCACCCTCCCCCTGCTCCTGCCCGGCATCGCCGCGACGGCGGTCTTCGCCCTCATCTTCTCGTGGAACGAGTTCGTGTTCGCCATCTTCCTCACCTCCAGCGACAGCGTGCGGACGGCGCCACCCGCCATCGCCGGCCTCATCGGCGGAACCACCGTGGACTGGGGCCTGGTGGCCGCCGCATCCGTGGTGTTCGCCCTGCCGGTGCTCGTCTTCGCCTACCTGGTGCGCAAGCACCTCGTCGCCGGTGTGACGCTCGGGGCGGTGCGACGCTGATGGCGGGCATCGAGGTGAAGGCCCTGCACAAGCGCTACCCGGACGGGACGGTCGCGGTCGATCACGTGGACCTGGCCATCCGCGACGGTGAGCTGTTCGTGATGCTCGGCCCTTCGGGTTGCGGCAAGACGACCACGCTGCGGGCCATAGCCGGCCTGGAGAGGCAGACGACGGGCGACATCCGCATCGGCGACACGCTGGTCAACGACCTGCCGCCCGCCGAGCGCGACATCGCCATGGTCTTCCAGTTCTACGCTCTCTATCCGCATCTGAGAACCCGCGACAACCTGGCGTTCCCCCTGCGGGCCGAGGGACTGCCCAAGGCGGAGGTGCATGAGCGGGTCGAGGAGGCCGCCCGGCTGATGCGGCTCGGTCCGCTCCTGGACCGGCGGCCGCGCCGGCTGTCCGGCGGGGAGCAGCAGCGCGTCGCGCTCGCTCGCGCCCTGGTGCGACGGCCGCGCGCCTTCCTCATGGACGAACCTCTCACCAATCTGGACGCGGAGCTGCGGACGGACATGCGCACGGAGATCAAGCACCTGCAGGGGGAGCTGGGGACGACGATGGTCTACGTCACCCACGACCAGGTCGAGGCCATGTCGCTCGGTCACAGGATCGCCATACTCAACAAGGGCCGCGTCGAGCAGATCGGCACGCCGCTGGAGGTCTACGACCGTCCGGCGAGTCTCTTCTGCGCCGCGTTCATCGGCTCCCCGCCGATGAATCTGATCGAGGTGGAGGTGGCCGACGGGAAGCTGCGCGGTCAGGGCGGACTGGCCCTCATGCCACCGCCGGGCCTGCCGCGCGACCGTCGCCTGGTCGCAGGCGTCCGGCCGGAGGCGCTGGAAGTCACCGAACCCCAGGCCGAACGTTCGGTCCCGGCCCGCGTGGTCTCGGCCGAGTGGCTCGGCGACGAGATCATCTACGTGGTCGACCACGGCGGCCGGCGGGACGTGCGGGTGCGGATGCCGCCGACCGTGCGTTTCGCCGCTGACGCACCGGTCGGGCTGCGGCACACCGGCGGGACCCCGGTGGTCTACGACGCGAGCACGGAAGAGCTGGTGGCCTGATGGGTAGCGTGACAGTGCGCGGGCTGCGCAAGTCCTTCGGCAAAGTCCAGGCTCTGGACGGGGTGACGCTGGACGTGCCGGACGGATCGTTCTTCGTCGTGCTCGGACCCTCAGGGGCGGGCAAGACGACGACCCTGCGAGCGATCGCCGGCCTTGAGAAGCTCGACGCCGGGTCGGTGCATCTGGACGGGAAGGACGCGACCGGTGACGCCCCGGCCGCACGCGACCTGGCCATGGTCTTCCAGAACTACGCCCTCTACCCGCGGCACACGGCGTACGAGAACATCGCCTCGCCGCTGCGGGCACGCCGCCGTTCCGCGAGCGAGATCGCCGCCGCGGTCGAGCGGATCTCGAGCCTGCTGCACATCGAACGTCTGCTGCAGCGTCGTCCGGCGCAGTTGTCGGGCGGTGAGATGCAGCGCGTCGCCCTGGCCCGCGCGCTCGTCCGTCGCCCACGCGCGTTCCTCATGGACGAGCCGCTGACGAACCTCGATCTCAAGCTCCGCGTCGAGATGCGCACCGAGCTCACCCGCATCCACCGCAGCCTCGGAGCGACCTTCGTCTACGTGACCAACGACCAGGTCGAGGCCCTGTCCATGGCCGACCAGGTCGCGGTGCTCAAGGAGGGGAAGGTGCAGCAGGTCGGAACGCCGGCCGAGGTGTACGAGCGTCCGGCCAGCCAGTGGGTCGCGGGATTCGTCGGGAGCCCGCCGATCAGCCTGCTCGCCTGCCATGCCGAGGGAGATCGTCTGGTCGGGGCGGACGGCTGGACGCTGCCGCGGCCCCGCTGGACCACGGCCGAGGACGGTCGTCCGCTGCTGCTGGGCCTGCGCGCGGAGGACCTGTCCGTCGAGCAGCGTGGGGACGCGTCGTTGTCGGGTGAGCTCTACGGCCTTGAGCCGCTCGGTGACCGGACGGTGGTCGACGTCCGCGTGGGGAAGGAGATCCTCAAGGTCAAGGCACGAACCACCGTCACCGGTACGCCGGGCGAGCGGCTGCTCGTCACGGTCGACCTGGACCGTGCGCACCTGTTCGATGCGGGCACCGGGCTGGCGCTGTCCGAAGCCGGGCGATGACCGTCGACGCGCGTGACGCGATCGCTGAGGGCACGCCGGACAGCACCAGGAACATCACAGGAGGCGACGCAATGAGTGACCCGATGAACGTCCTGGCCCCCGAGCACCGGCGGCTCCGGATCGGCGACGCCTGGCGCGACGCCGCCGGCGAAGCCACCTTCGCCGTCGAGGACCCGGCCACCGGCAAGACCATCGCCGAGGTGGCGGACGCCGGCGCCGCTGACGGGCTCGCCGCTCTGGACGTGGCGAGCAAGGCGATGGCGGAGTGGGCGGCGACCCCGCCGCGAAAACGGTCGGAGTTGCTGACCGCGACGTACCGGGCGCTGACCGAGCGATCCGAGGAGGTCGCCCGGCTGATCACGCTCGAGATGGGCAAGCCGCTCGCCGAGGCTCGCGGAGAGGTCGCCTACGGCGCCGAGTTCTTCCGCTGGTTCGCCGAGGAGGCGGTGCGTGTCGAGGGGCGCTACAACACCGCTCCCGCCGGTGGATACCGCATCCTCACCGTGCCCAAGCCGGTCGGGCCGTGCGTCTTCGTGACGCCCTGGAACTTTCCGCTGGCCATGGGCGCCCGCAAGATCGCTCCCGCGCTGGCGGCGGGCTGCACGACGATCACCAAGCCGGCCGCCCAGACACCACTCACCATGCTGCTCCTCGCCCGCATCATGGAGGAGGCCGGCGTCCCCCCGGGTGTCGTCAACGTCGTGACCACCACGCGCGCCGGCGAGGTGGTCTCAGCGCTGCTGGCCGACCGCCGGACCCGCAAGCTCTCGTTCACCGGGTCGACCGAGGTCGGGCGCGTGCTGCTCCGGCAGGCGGCCGACAACGTGCTGCGCACCTCCATGGAACTGGGCGGCAACGCGGCCTTGATCGTCTGTGCCGACGCGGACCTGGACGTCGCGCTCGACGGCGCCATGGTGGCCAAGATGCGCAACATCGGCGAATCCTGCATCGCGGCCAACCGCATCTACGTCGAGGAGCCGGTGCGCGAGGAGTTCACGGCACGCTTCGCCGAGCGGATGGGCGCGCTCTCGATGGGCCATGGTCTCGACGACGGCGTGGACGTCGGGGCGTTGATCGACGAGGCGTCGGTCACCAAGATCGACGAGCTCGTCGCCGACGCGGTCGATCGCGGCGCCCGTGTCCTGGTGGGCGGCGAGCGTCCGGACGGGCCGGGCTACTTCTACCCGCCCACCGTCCTCGTCGACGTGCCCGGAGACGCGCGGCTGCTGGAGACGGAGATCTTCGGCCCGGTGGCGCCGATCATCTCGTTCACGTCCGACGACGAGGTGCTGGCGAAGGCCAACGACACCGAGCACGGGTTGGCCGGATACGTCTTCACCCGCGACCTCCAGCGGGCGATCCGGTTCGCCGAAGGGCTGGAGACGGGGATGCTCGGCATCAACCGTGGCCTGATCTCGGACCCGTCGGCTCCGTTCGGAGGCGTGAAGCAGTCCGGGATCGGCAAGGAGGGGTCGCACGAGGGCGTCCTCGAGTACCTCGACGTCACCTACGCGGCGATCGACCTACCGTGACCGGCACGGATCCGTACCGCCGACGTTCCAGAGAGGCACTGACATGCTTGAGACCGTCCGCGGACCACGCCAGCTGATAGTGGGCGAAGGGGTCGCGCAGAACATTCCACGAGTGGTGGCCGAGTGCGGCTCGCGCGTCCTCATCGTGACCGACCGGGTTCTCCTGGAGCAGCCGGGCGTGGCCGGGATCGTGGCCGCCGTACGGGAGAAGGTCGAGGTCGTCGGGATGTTCGCCGACGCCACTCCGGACGTGCCACTCGCCGATGTCGCCCTGGCCGTCTCGGCCGCCGCAGAGGTGGACGCCGACGTCATCCTCGCCATCGGCGGTGGCACGGTGATCGACCTCGCCAAGATCGTCGGCGTCATCCGGTGCCACGGCGGGACGCCGCGCGACTTCTACGGCGAGTCGAAGGTGCCGGGGCCGACGACTCCTCTCGTCGCGATCCCGACGACGTCAGGCACCGGCTCCGAGCTCACGCCCGTCTCGGTGCTGACCGACCCGGACCGCGAGCTGAAAGTCGGGGTCTCCAGCGTCCACATCGTGCCCGACTTCGCCATCGTCGACCCCGAGCTCACCTACACCTGCCCCGCGACCGTCACCGCCCACTCCGGCATCGACGCGTTCTGTCACGCCGTGGAGAGCTACACCGCGCGGCCCCGGCCCCACGGCCCGCGCGACCCGGTGGAGCAGGTCTTCCTCGGCCGCAACCCGGTCACCGATCACTACGCGCTCCTGGCCGCGGAGCGGATCGCCCGCAGCCTGCCCCATGTCGTCAGGGACGGAGGCGACAAGGGGGCGCGCGCGGACATGTCCTACGGGTCCATGCTGGCCGGGCTCGCCTTCGCCCACGCGGGCAACGCGGCTCCGCACGCACTCCAGTACCCCATCGGCGCGGCCACCCACACACCGCACGGCCTGGGCGTCGGGCTGCTGCTGCCCTACGCGCTGGACGCGGCCAGGGACGCCATCGGCGACCGGCTGGCCATCCTCGCCCGGGTGTGCGGGCTCGACGTGACCGACGCCTCGGAGGCCGAGGCCGCGGACACGTTCCTCACCTGGCTCGACGGGCTCCTTGCCGACATCGGCATCCCTCCTACCTTGGCGGACATCGGCGTGGCACGCGCCGACCTGCCGCGCTTCGCGGAGATGGCCGGCGGCGTCACCCGGTTGATCCAGAACCATCCAGGCCCGACCGACACCGCCAGCCTGACCGCCATCCTCGAAGCGGCCTGGCTCGGGGACCGGACCCGACACGTCCTGACTCCGGAGCAGAGACAGTGACGGGCTTGCGCGTGACGACGAGCTCGCCGCCCTCCCGGCTACGCCTTGATGGCAGCCGCCCCGGGCTCGCCCCTACCGGCGGGCGCCGGTAGGGACGGGATCGCAGGTCGTTCACGGGCTGGTACAGGTGTATCCGGATGGCAGGGCCGTGTTGCCGTCGGGACGGCCGGCCTGGAAGCCGAGGCTGGTGGTGCTGGCTCCGGGGGCCAGCGTGCCGTTGAAGCTCATGCTCTTCGCCGTGACGGTCTGCCCGCTGGTGGTGACGGTGGCGTTCCACGAGCCGGTCAGCGTATGCCCGGCCGGGAGCGTGAAGGTGACCGTCCAACCGGTGATCGTCGAGGTGCTGGTATTGGTGATCGTCAGCGGCTGGACCACATAGCCGGAACCCCACTGGGTCTGCACGGTCGGCGTGGCCGTGCAGACTCCGGTGGTGCCGCCGCTCGTGGTGGTGACCTGGACCGTGTCGGACACCGGCGAGAGGTTGCCGGCGGCGTCCCGCGCGCGGACCTGGTAACGGTAGGTGGTGCTCGGGGTCAGGCCCGTGTCGCTGAACGAGGTCGTGGCCGAGGTGCCGACCTGGGCGAAGGAGCCGCCGCTCGCCCCGGGCGCGCGCAGGACGTCATAGCCGGCCACCCCGACGTCGTCGCTGGAAGCGGTCCAGGACAGGTTGGTGCCGCCGGCGGTGGTGCCGGAGGCCGCCAGCCCGGCGGGGGCGGTGGGCGGCGTGGTGTCGTCCGTGCCCCCCTGGAACTGGTTGAAGAAGTTCCACACCACTGCCTTGGTCCAGGTCCGTGCGCCGTCGTCGGCGGTGGACCCGTCCACTGGACCGGGGGTATGACCCCCGTCGAACGCCGCCCATACGACCGGGTACCCGGACCGGCATCCCGAGTAGGCGGTGACGACGTGACTCAGGCTGCCCTGCGCCGGCTCAGGAGGGTTCTGCGCGGTGCAACCGTTGTTCCTGACGAACCTGTCGCGCAGGGACCGGCCCTGCGAGATGTTGAGCACGTTGTCCCTGAGGCCGTGCAGCCCGATGTAGGCGATGGGTTGGGTGCCGCCGCTGCACCCGCTGAGCTGGGCGCCGGCGTAGACGGCGACCGCGCGGAAGACCGTCGCCCGGGCGCAGGCCAGGGCGTAGCTCATGCCGCCGCCGTAGCTGAAGCCTCCGGCGAACCGCTGCGTGGTGTCGACGCACAGGTCCGCTTCGATCAGCCTGAGCATGTCGTCGACGAAGGTCAGGTCTTCGCCGCCGGAATTGGCCCAGCCGTTGTTCAGACCCTGGGGGGCGACGAAGATCGCGGTGTTGTTCGCCAGCTGCCTGAGCCCGTAGTAGGACCAGGTGAATCCGCTGGAGCCGCCCGAGTCGACGTCGTTGGCGGTGCCGCCCAGCCAGTGGAACCCGAAGATCAACCGATAGGGATTGGCGTTGTTGTAATTGTCGGGGATTCTCAAGATGAAGGAGCGAGTCCGGCCGCCGCTCTGGATCGAGTGCGTGCCGCTTCTGAGCGTTGGAGTCTTGCCGCAGCCTGCCGTCGCCGCGGCGGCGCTCGCCGTGCGTGACGTGGCTTCGCTGCTGCTCAGCGCCGTACCACCGGTGGCCGTCACGAGAAGCGCGGCGACCGTGACGGCGGCGAAGATGGATTTACCGCGTAACATCACTCACCTGCCTGTGGCTTCGCCGAGAGGGGCGGTGCCATGGCCTCGGATAGCGTCAACATGGGGTTGATCAGTCCTCTCGTCCGTGCCGACCTGGTGGCAGGTGAGAGGCGTGACGGTTCATCGTGTTACCGCTAACACAGCTCTCGCGCCTGCCCTCCGCCGATGGGTGGTGGTGCGACCGGAGCAAATACGAGGCGGGCGGGTGCCGTCAAGGCGCCCCGCTCCTCTGTTACGGATGAGTGGCGGCCCATGCCCCTCCTGCTGGCAGGTGATACATCGGTCATCCGGAAACAGACTGAAAGTTTCAAGGCGACAAGCGTGCCACACCTGGCCTACACCGAGACTCCGCAAGGGTCGCGAGCCGATACACGCCGAGCACCGCCAAGCCGCGGCGCTCGCCAACCAGGTCCGCAGCAGCGCAGCAAGGTCGCCGTCGCCGTAGCGACCAGCAACGACGCCGTCCAGAACGTCCATCCAGAAAACGGGGGCCTCCGGCGCACGCGGGTAGACATCCGCGGCCCCCTCATCGCTCAGTGTCCATCAATCGCGGGAACGGACCACGTCGGACGTGCCGGACGGGGTAGTGGTGGTCGGTGAGCCTTCACAGGTCAGCTTGCGGCCGGCTCATCGCAGAACGCCGCCTTGACGAGCCCGTTCAGCAACTTGGGGTAAGTGGCGAGGTCGAATGGGGCGTCGCCGGTGGTCACTGAGGCGGTCAGCGTCTTGCTGCCGTCGGGCGAGCTGTACATCAGCGCGGCGTAGCCCGCCGGAGGGCTGCCGTTGTGGTTGAGAACGGTGCCGCAGGCCGGACCCAGATCCTGCACGAACATGCCCAGCCCGTAGCGGCCGTAGAGGGGGTCGCTCTTCGCGTGCGGCTCGCGCATCTCGGCCTGCAGCTTGGCCGGCAGGAGCTTGCCGCCGTTCAGCGCGGAGAAGAACGTCTGGAGATCCTGGGTGGTCGAGATCATGTCTCCGGCACCTGCCAGCAGGGAGGGGTTCTGGCGGGAGACATCGGCCACCTTCCACTGGCCGGCGTCCTGATAGCGGAAGTAGCCGTGGGCGTACGGGGCGGGCAGCTGTGTCCGGTTGCCCGGCACCACAGTGCCCTTCAACTCGAGCGGCCGCACGATCCGCCGCTTCAGCTCCGCGTCGAACGAACGGCCGGCGACCTTCTCGATCAATAGCCTGGCCAGCGTGTAGTTGGTGTTGGAGTAGCTCCAGTCCGTCCCCGGCGCGAACTTCCTCGGCTTGGACAACGCGAACCGCACCAGCTCCTGCGGCCGGTAGGAGTGGAACCGGTTGTCCAGCCACTCCTTGCCGGTCGCGGGGAGACCGGGCACCCACTTCCCGTCGGGGTCGAGGTCGCCGGTGTAGTTGAACAGGCCGCTGGTGTGCTGCAGCAGCATCCGCACCGTGATCCGCCGGTCCAGCCCGAGCTTGGGCAGGTAGCGGGCTACTGGGGCGTCCAGCCCGATCTTGCCCTCGGCCACCAGCTGCAACACCACGGTCGCGACGAAGGTCTTGGTCACGCTGCCCACCCAGAAATGCCCGTTGCTCGGCGGCTTCGCGCCTGCGCCCAGCTTGCGCGCCCCGGCGCCGCCGACCCACTCGCCCCGCTCATCGTGCACTCGCAGCTGTACCCCGAGGAAACCGGCATCGACGAACGCCTGGATGGCCTGCTGCAGCTCCGGGCGATCCTGTCCCGCGGCGGCCTTCGGCACGGCCGTGTTGCTGTCCGCGGAGGCCACCGCGGGTGCGATCGTCCCGGCCAACAGCCCGGCCGCCAGCGCCGTGACCGCCACCGGCCGGAAGACGGTGTGCCGGCGTCTCGGCCCGGCACCGTCACGGCGCATCGTCCCGATCGCTCCGGCGTGCGCCTGACCGCTCCGGCGGGCGGGCCCGGGAACCCGCCCAGGAATCGGCACCGTTTCGACATGTCGCGCCAGCACGTCGCGCAGTCTGCGCAGCCCTGCTGTGGAAAAGCGGTGGTTGTCGTGTCTCATCATGAATGTCCTTATCTGCAGTGTTCGATCTTGCGAGCCCCGTTTCGGCGCTCATGGGCAGCCGTCAGCGAGGCACGAGGGGCGGACACGCCCAGGACGAGCCGGCAGACAGGCACGTCGCCTGGCGCCATGCCACGTAAGGGCGGTGGCGTCTGCCGGCGGACGTCGACCGGCCGTGCCGCATCCTGCCTGTCGAACGGATGCGCAACGTCTCCGACGTCTTGCTTCCGGCGTGTCTGCTGATCGCCGGCGTGTGGTGCCGCACCGACAGCTCGTTGGCGTCCACCACCATGCCCGGCGACGGGCTCTGACGGCAGCACGAGCCCGCCGGGGCTGCCCGGCACCGGGGCCAGATCGGTGACGAGCGGGCCAGCGCGGCGATGGTGCGGGCGGACAGCGCCGCGATGGTGCGGGCGGACAGCGTCGCACCCAGCCGCTCGACGGCCGGGGGGTCGAGCAGCCGTACCCCGTCTGGAGTGGTCGAATCGACCGGGCCCGCGTCACTGGAGCGGCGGCGTGAGTTGCCGTGGATCCGCATATCAGGGGTGCGGGATGGGACAGGGCAGGTGCTGGTCAGCGTCGTGCGAGTGATGAGGAGTCGGTAAAGCGTCTGGCTCGTACGAGCCCTCGCCCCGACGTCGGTTCGTGGTCAGGCGTCCCAGGTGACCGGGAGGCTCTTGACGCCGTAGATGTCGGCGGCCTCGGGGCGCAGGGCGACCTCGTCGGCGGGCACGGCCAGACGGAGCGTGGGGAAGCGGCCGAGCAGCGCGGGCAGCGCCACCCGCAGCTCGACGCGGGCGAGCTGCTGGCCCAGGCACTGGTGGACGCCGTGGCTGAAGGCCAGGTGGCCGCCCTCCTGCCGGTGCACGTCAAGCCGGTGCGGGTCGGTGAAGCGGTCGGGGTCGCGGTTGGCGGTGGACAGGGACAGGACGACCGTGCTGCCGGCCTTGATGGTGTGGCCGCCCAGCTCGACGTCCTCCAGGGCGACCCGGAAGAACTGCTTGGCGACCGTCAGGTAGCGCAGTAGCTCCTCCACGGCCTGGTCGGCGAGGGAGGGGTCGGCGCGCAGCGCGGCGAGCTGGTCGGGGTTCTGCAGCAGGGCGAAGGTGCCCAGGGCGATCATGTTGGCGGTGGTGTCGAAGCCGGCCGACAGCAGGATCAGGGCCATGCCCTTCAGCTCCTCGTCGGTCAGGTCGCTGTTGAGCAGGTCGCTGAGCACGTCGTCGGTGGGGTCGGCCCGCTTGGCCGTGATCAGCTCGGCGAGGTACTGCTGCGTGGCGAGGTAGGCGGCGAACAGTTCCTCGTCGCCCACCTCGCCGCCGAGGAACTTGTCGATGTTCTCCTGGAAGAAGCCGCGATCCTCGTACGGCACCCCGAGCAGCTCGCAGATCACGATGGCCGGGATCGGCTTGGCGAATGCGGTCACCAGGTCCACGGTCGGCCCGGCCTTCTCCATGGCGTCCAGGTGCTCGGCGGTGACCTGCTCGACGCGCTCGGTGAGCAGCCGCATCCGGCGGACGGTGAACTTGCCGACCAGCGGCTTGCGATAGCGGCCGTGCTGCGGCTCGTCCATCAGCAGGAACTCGCCGGGCGGCGCCGGGGGCACCTCGATGTCGCCGTAGTCGACGGTCGGGTGGTGCTTCATCAGCTCCCGGCGAGAACTGAAGCGCGGGTCGGCGAGGATCTGCCGGGTCAGCTCGTAGCCGGTGACGACCCAGCCCTGGTGGCCGTCGGGGAAGGTGAAGTGGCTGATCGGGCTCTGCTCGCGGGCGTCGATCAGCTCCTTGGGCGGGTCGAAGGGGCAGCCGGGCTGACGGCTGGTGGGCATGGAGGGGAGGGTGTGGGTCATGGGGGCTCCTCAAGAGATCTTGCGGCGGTAGGTGTTCATGGCGAAGGCGTAGGCGACGACGAGGATGCCGACGCACCAGCCCAGGGCGACCCAGATGTCGTTGCCGACCGGCTGGCCGGCGAACAGGGCGCGGATGGCGTTGACGATGGAGGTGACCGGCTGGTTGTCGGCGAAGACGCGCAGCGGAGTGGGCATGCTGTCGGTGGGCACGAAGGCGGAGCTGAGGAAGGGCAGGAAGATGAGGGGGTAGGAGAACGCGCTGGCGCCCTCCATGGTCTTGGCCGTCAGACCGGGGATGATGGCGATCCAGGTCAGCGCCAGGGTGAACAGGACGAGGATGCCCGCCACCGACAGCCAGGCCAGCACGCCGGCGCTGGAGCGGAAGCCCATCAGCAGCGCCACGAGCATGACGACCACGAGCGAGACCAGGTTGGCGACCAGCGAGGTCAGCACGTGCGCCCAGAGCACCGACGAGCGGGCGGTCGGCATGGACTGGAAACGCTCGAAGATGCCGCCCTGCATGTCCATGAACAGGCGGTAGGCGGTGTAGGCGATGCCCGAGGCGACGGTGATGAGCAAGATGCCGGGCAACATGTAGTTCACGTAGGAGGAGTCCGACCCGGTCCTGATCGCGCCGCCGAAGACGTAGACGAACATGAGCATCATGGCGATCGGCATGATCGCGGTGGTGATGATCGTGTCGGGGCTGCGGGTGATGTGGCGCAGTGACCGCCCCAGCAGGACGGTGGTGTCGCCGAAGAAATGCTTGCTCATGGTGGGGGTTCCTTAGGCTTTCGTGCCGACGAGGGAGAGGAAGACGTCCTCGAGGGTGGGCTGCTTCTCGACGTACTCGACCTCGGCGGGCGGCAGCAGCCGCTTGAGCTCGTCCAGGGTGCCGTTGACGAGGATGCGGCCCTCGTGCAGGATCGCGATCCGGTCGGCGAGCTGCTCGGCCTCGTCCAGGTACTGGGTGGTGAGCAGCACCGTGGTGCCGCCCTGGGCGAGCTTGCGAACGGCCTGCCAGACCTCGATGCGGGCCTGAGGGTCGAGGCCGGTGGTGGGCTCGTCGAGGAAGACGACCGGCGGGTTGCCGATCAGGCTCATCGCGATGTCCAGACGGCGGCGCATGCCTCCGGAGTAGGTGGCGACCTTCCGGCCGCCTGCGTCGGTGAGGGAGAAGCGGGCGAGCAGGTCGTCGGCGATCTTGCCGGGGTTCCTGAGGTGGCGCAGGCGGGCGACCAGGACGAGGTTCTCGCGCCCGCTGAGGATCTCGTCCACGGCGGCGAACTGGCCGGTGAGGCTGATCGACTCGCGCACGTCGGCGGCCTGGGTGGCGACGTCGAAGCCGTTGATGCGGGCGGTACCGGCGTCGAGCTTGAGCAGCGTGGACAGGATCTTCACGGCGGTGGTCTTGCCGGCTCCGTTGGAGCCGAGCAGGGCGAAGATGCTGCCGCGCGCCACCTCGAAGTTCACGCCGCGCAGCACCTGCAGGTCCTTGTAGGACTTCTCCAGGCCGTGCACCTGGATGGCGGGGGGTTGCTGGGTCGTCATCACTGTGTCCTGTCTTGTTCTGCGGCGCGGTCGATGGCGCTGGTGAAGCGGTTGCGCTCGCGGGTGCGGTATTGGCCGAGGGGGTAGTTGGCCATGAATGCCTCGACGAACTCCACGGGGTCGTCGCCGAAGATGTCGCGGATGGGGGTGCGGTCGGCGGCGCTCTGCTCGAACAGGTCGGCGAGGTCCTCGTACATCGCCATCGCGCCGGCACCGTCGGCCGGCCCGAAGTGCATCAGGTATCGCTCCAGCGCCTCGACGGCCGTGCGGTAGTTGTCGGGGAGATGCTTGATGCGCGCCTTGTACTGCCACCAGCGCTTCTTCTCCTCCAGCGGCCCGGTGACGAGCTGCAGGTACTGCAGGTAGCGATTTTTCGATTCGTCGGCCACGTCTACTTGCTCCCTTCGCGGAGCTGTTCGAGCCTCTCGGCCAGAAAGCTCCAGGTCCTGTAGAACTCTTCGAGGTACTCCCGCCCCTGGTCGTTGAGGGAGTACACCTTGCGCGGCGGCCCTTTTTCCGACGGGACCTTCTCCACGTCGACGAGGTCGCGCTGCTCGACCCGGACCAGCAGGGCGTAGATGGTGCCTTCGGCGATGTCGATGAAGCCCTGGTCGCGCAGCCTTGCCGTGATCTCGTAGCCGTAGGCGGGACGGGCGGACAGGATCGCCAGGACGATGCCCTCCAGCGTGCCCTTGAGCATCTCCGTCACGAGCTTGCCCATGGAGCACCTCCCTTTCAGCTACTCGGTGACGCTGACTACTGGTATAAAGTAACACTGACTACCAGTACCTAGCAACGCCGAATAGCTGAGGGTTGGTCAGGAATTCCGAGCGTGGAGACGCGGGTTGCCTGATCGCTGTTTCGTGAGCGAGGGCGCATCCTCTGCGGTGGGCGGAAGCAGGAACTGGAGGACCCCAGTGCGCTGCTGGCGCTGGATACCGAGGCCGGCGACCGCACTATCGCCCTGGACGCCGACTCCGTCACCGCACTGCGCAGCCACCGTAAGGCGCAGACCGCCGAACGGCTGGCCGCGAGGGAGACCTGGCAAGACTGCGGATTCGCCCTCACCGACGAGATCGGCCGCCCGCTGCATCCGCAGCACGTCAGCGACCAGTCCTACCTGCTGTCTTATGAGGCGGGTCTACCACCGGTGCGGCTGCATGGCCTCCGGCATGGGGCTGCGTCCCTGATGTTGGCCGCCGGGGTCGACGTGAAGATCGTGCAAGAGACGCTCGGGCTTGTCTCCTCCACCTTCACCCGCGACACCCTCACCAGCGTCTACCCGGAGGTGGCCCGCGCGGCCGCCGAGTCCACCGCCGCTCTCATCAGCGCCGCGCCGGACGCCGGTCACACGCGCTTGATCACTTTGCCTGCTCGCGTCTGAGCATCCGTAGTCCAAATGGGGGCCCGCAGCGCGAGCTGCGGGCCTCGCCTTTCTGAGGCGAGAGACCAGCGGACGAAAAGTCCGCTCGATCACTGGGCGGGGGTGGGGTGAACATGCTCGGGAACCAGAAGGTGACCGCCCCGGTGCTGTGAGTTGGGGGAGTGGGCCGGTGCAGGTGTTCCGGCTTGTCTTCTCTTGATGGTCGCTGAGGTCTGTCGTGACGATGGCCAGCCTAAATGATCTACCACTTACACAACCCGCGCCGCCGAGCGATCAGCGAGCAACCAGCCATAACCAATGACGAGCTCCGAGGTCGGCCAGAACCGAGAAACCCCAGGTCGGACGCAGTGTTGGTGAGTAGGGCGGGTGGGACTTGAACCCACGACCCACGGATTATGAGTCCGATGCTCTGACCGGCTGAGCTACCGCCCCTGGATGAAGTTGTGTCGTGTCTGGCGCGGCGACCGGAAGGATCTTGCCGTGGCCTAGGCGCTAACCAAGGCTAGAGCATCGGATCCGGTCGTGGTGCCGGGCCAGGCGGGGAGAACGGTTCCCCCGACATCATTCCATGTCTGCTGGGGTTGGTGGAGTGCGGAACGATCATATTCTCCGTGGGCGTACTGCCGGGCGGGGGCCGGTCGGGAGGGGGCGGGTGGGGAGGGTTGGGGTGCTTCGCGTGGTCAGGGGGCGCGGCTCCCTGACGTGGGCGGGGTTAGGGGGCGGTGCCGTAGCCGGGGTTGCGGACCAGCCAGTCCGAGTAGACCGGGCTGCGGCGTACGGCGTCCAGATGGGCCTGTTTGGCCTGCGAGATCACCCAGGCGGCTTCGGGGGCGGTGGGGTGGCGGCCGAGGAGTTGCCGCCAGCGCAGCGGCGCGCCCGCCAGCGGCACCATGATCAGCCCCTGGGCGGGCTGGTGGGTGGCCTGGCACAGGACGACGGCCCGGCCGACCTGGGCGAGGTGGGTGCAGGTCGGTACGTCGGTCTCGTAGATCGTTCCCGGCGTGAACCCGGCCCGTGCGCACGCCATCGCGAAGCAGTCGGCGAAGCAGCCGTCGCCCGGCGTGACCGCCCACTGTTCGTCGGCGAGGTCGGCCAGCTGCACCTCCTTCTCCCGCGCGACCGGGTGATCGACGGAGACCAGGCAGAAGACCGGGTCGAGGCTGATGGTCTCCCAGACGAGCGTGCCGGTGGGGGTGCCGGAGTCGCCGCAGGCGCCGGTGAGCACGTAGTCGAGGCGGCCGAGCTCGACCATGCTGTTCAGCTCGTACGTCGACCACGACGTGTACGTGCTGACCTTCCGCTCGGCGGCGAGCCGGTCGACCAGCCCGCCCAGTATCGGCCCGTTGGTGGCGCCGATGCGGAAACCGGGGGAGGGGGCCTGGGCGAAACGTACGGCTTCGTCCTGCAGTTCTTTGGCTGCGGGGAGAAGCACACGCGCGCGGGCGAGCACGAGTTCGCCGAGGCGGGTGGGCCTGGCGCCGTGGCGGTCGCGCTCGAAGAGGGCGCCGCCGAGCACCCTCTCGATGCGCTTGAGCTGCGCGGTCAGGGCCGGTTGTGCCAGCCCGAGCAGGGACGCGGCTTTGCTCACACTTCCCGCGTCCGCGACCGCGCGGACGATCCTGAGGTGCCGTAGCTCGAGGTCCATAACGGGAAGGTAAAGCGGCGGTCTCTTACAGACAATGCCTCTATGTCAGGAATTGTGACAGATATTGGTCGAGGGTTCCTGGGGTAGGGGGAGCGCATGACGACCATGGGAATAGACCCCGCCCAGCTCAGCGACGAAGACGTCGTACGCGAGCTGCGCCAGCTGCACGCCACCAGAAGCGACACGTTCTTCCACGGATCGGACGACGCCCTCGCCCACCACACCTCCCGCACCAGCGAGCTGGAGGCCGAGTACCTGCGTCGCTTCCCCGACCGCGAGGTCGACCCCGCCAGGCTGAGGGAGGGAGCGAGGCAGCGGTCATGACCGAAGGACACGATGTGCAGGCCCTGTCGGACGTGGACTTCCACGTCTACGAGGCCGTCGCCGCCCAGGCCGTCACGTCCGGCGCCGCCCGGCTCGACGGGCTGACGCGCGCGTGCGGGCTGGGCGAGGAGGAGGTGCGGAAGAGCCTCTCGACGTTGATCGAGCATGGGTACGTGGTGCCGCTCGGCGACGAGTACGGGCTGGGGCCGCACACGTTCGAGGTCGAGTACTGACGGGGACGGAGCTCGGCTGGATGCCCCAGACGGCAGCGGCGGGCTCCAAGCGGTGGCCGCGCCCTGGTCCAAGGCGGGTTGGTGCCGGGCGATGGCAGCGCCTCTCATGTGCCGGGCGGCGGCAGCGTCCCTCATGTGCCGGGCGATGGCAGTGCCCCTCATGTGCCGGGCGGTGGCAGCGCCTCTCATGTGCCGGCTGGCGGCGGTGCCCCTTCCGCGCCGAATGACGACAGTGCCCTGAGCACGCCCGCCTGCTCCGCCGTGACGCCCGCCGCCCGCTGGGCGGAGGCCTCCTCCGGCGTGAGCCCGGCCGCGCACCAGGCGGCCACCTCGGCCAGGGGCACCGCGCCCCACCAGGCCGCCATGACCTCCAGGGCGGGACGGCCGAGCGCGGCGGCCTCGGCGGCGGTGAAGCCGAGTGCCCGGAACAGCCGCGCGTCCCCTTGATCCACCCGCCGCCGCGCCCACTCCAGGGCCTCGTCGCCGTCCCAGCCCGCGTCGGCGTACGCGCGGGCCACCGCCGCCGGCACGCCCGCGCGCAGCAGCCGGCGCAGCGCCTCCGTGACGGCCGGGTCGGGCAGCTCGGGCTCGGGCGTGGCCAGGCGGGCCAGCAATCGGACGCGGCGCGGGCGTTCGCCGGCGAGGTGCCTGCGGGCCGCGTCGTGCGGGGCGACGCCCAGCTCGTGCCAGCGTACGGCGTCGGCCGGCGTCATCCCGGCGCGCTGCCACGCGGTGACGGTCGCGGGCGTGGCGGCGGCGGTGGCCCACAGGCGGGCGTCGCCGGGATCGGTCACGCCGGCCTCCCGCCAGGCCGCTGCCTCCTCCCGCCCGAACCCGGCCGCCCGCCACCGACGCAGCTCGCCCAGCGTGCAGGACTGCTCCGCGGAGCGGTCCTCGCGGGGTGTGTCGGTCATGCGGCACTTCCTTCTGTCACGCGTACGGTGTGCGCCCACGGCGGTGGCTCGGGGCCGGTGCCGAACAGGCAGACCACGACCTGGGGGCGTGGCCGGCGGTCAGGCCACGGGGTGTTGCCGTCGGTGAGGACGACCAGCAGGTCCGCGCCCGGGGCCGCGGCCTCGAAGCCGGGGCGCAGGTCCGTGCCGCCACCGCCGGCCAGCTTCACCTGGGCCGCCGACCTGACCCGCTGCGCCGGGTACGCCTGCGTGTCGCAGCACGTCACGTCGACCCACTGGTGGCCGGTCGCGCGGAGGATGCCGTCCAGCTCGGTGAGGGCCCGTTCCAGCGCCGTACGGGCCACGCTGCCCGACGTGTCGACCAGCACCGCGACCCGGGGAAGCGGGCGTACCAGGGCGGGCAGCACGATCGATGGCGCCGCGGAGGCGCGTCTGGACGGGCGGCGGTGGCTGTAGTCGACCCGGCCGGACGCCTGCGCGAGGCCCCTCCTGACCAGGCGGGCCAGCCGCGCCCGCCAGTCCACCTCGGGACGCAGCACCGCCTCGGCCCAGCGCCGCCAGCCGCCAGGAGCCGTCCCTCTGGCGTCGATCTCGGCGGCGACGGCTCTGGCCAGCAGCTCGCGTTCCAGGGACGTCATCGACTCGGGGCCGGTGAACGGCGGCGGCGCGCAGGGAGCCAGGCCGGGCGGGACGTCGATGAGGTCGAGCAGCTCGGCGTAGCGCTCGGCGAGCAGGCCGTCGGGCAGGCCCAGGGTGTCCGGGGTGATGGCGTCGGCGGGGACGGCGTCCAGGCGGGCGAGGTCGTCGTTGATCTCGGCATCGGCGGCCTGGGCCCAGCGCAGGGCCGTCTCCTCGTACGGGCGGGCGCGGGTGTGGTGGTCGCGCAGGACATGGCCGACGTGGTGGAGCAGCCACCAGCCGAGTTCGGGGACGGGCAGGGTGGCGGCGGGGTCGAGGTGCACGTTCCCGTGCTCGTCGGCCGAGGGGCGGGGCGGTGCGGTGTCGTGGACGAGCGGCTGGAGGGCGAAGAGCGCCGAGGTCAGGTACGGCGCCCGCGCCGCCGCCCACAACCGCGCCGCCGCGAACCGCTCACCGATCTCCCGCTCGCGCCCGGTCATGGCAGCAGCCCGGCGGAGCGGAGGATGGGAGTGAGGTGCAGGACCGTGCCCGGCAGGACGGCGTCCCTGGGGCGGCGGGCGGCCAGGGAGCGGGCGGCGGTGGCGGCCACGTCCGGAGTGTGGCGGGCCACGCGGGCGATCAGCGTCCAGGCGCGCTGCCACGTGTCCGCGCTCCCGTCGGCGGCGACGTGCGCGACCACTGAGCCGAGCACGGCGTGCACCCGGTCCACGCGCTCCGGCAGCGGGGCGGTGGGGTCGCTGAGCAGGGTCTCGGGGTCGGGCAGGTCGAGGTCGCGCAGCCAGGACAGCAGCTCGAACCCGGCCGCCTCCCCGACCGCGCCGACCACCAGCTCGGCCCGTACGGCCTCGGACGACCCCGTGTAGGCGAGGGCCGTGGCGGCCAGCTCCCAGGTACGGGGGCTCGGCCAGGCGCGGGAGGGCCCGTCGGGGACGGAGAGCACCAGCTCAGGCCGTACCCGCAGGAAAGCCCCCACCAGCGCCCGCGAACGTGACACGTCGGCGGGACGGACGGCGGCCGGATCGAGCCCGTCCAGGGACGGCGGCGGGAAACCGGCGGTGAACCCGTCGGCGACCGAGGCGGCGCTGACCGTCCAGTCGAGGTGGATGAGCCGGTTGGCCAGCGGCGCCGACAGGTCCCACCCGTCGGCGGCCTGCTCGGGCGGGTTGGCGGCGGCGACGACGCGTACGGAGGCCGGCAGCGTCAGGTCACCGACGGCCCGTTCGAGCACGACCCGCAGCATCGCGGCCTGGACGGCGGGCGGCGCGGTGGTCAGCTCGTCGAGGAACAGGATGCCGGTGCCCGACTCGGCGAGCCGTTCCGCCCACCGGGGCGGCGCGAACCAGGTGCGCCCGTCCCGCAGCACGGGCAGCCCGGCGAAGTCGCTCGGCTCCCTGATCGAGCCGACCACGACCTCGACCGGCAGCCCGAGCCGCTCGCCGAGCGCCAGCACGGCCGACGTCTTCCCGGTGCCCGGCGCGCCCCACAGGAGCACGGGCAGGTTCGCCGACACGGCGACGGACAACGCGTTCACGAAACCCCCTAGAACTCTCGTCAACCCACGTTGACGCTCACAAGGTCAACGTAGGTTGACGAGAGCCGGGATGTCAAATGGTGGACCGCCGCACTCAGGGCTCATAGTGTCGAGAGGTGGACGTCGCCGACCTGAGCCCCGCGCAGGCGCGGGAGCGCTTCCGCACCGGCGAGCGGGTGCCTACCGCCGGCTGGTGCCGGAGCTGGACGCAGGCCAACCTCATCGCCGTGCCCAGCGAGCTGCGTTACGAGCTGCTGCTGTTCGCCCATCGCAACCCGCAGGCGTGCCCGGTGCTCGACGTGGGCGAGCCTGGGGTGTGGTCGACCGAGCTGTTCTCCGGCGACCTGCGTACGGACCTGCCCGGCTACCGCCTCTACCGCGACGGGCGGGCGGTGGCCGACCTGGACGACGTGGTGGCGGAGTGGCGGGCGGACCTGGTGCCGTTCCTCATCGGGTGCAGCTTCACCTTCGAGCGCGCGCTGCTGGCCGCCGGGGTGCCGGTGCGGCACCTGGAGGCGGGGACGAACGTGCCGATGTACGTCACCTCGATCCCCTGCGAGTCCACCGGCAGCCTTGCGGGGCCGCTGGTGGTGTCGATGCGGCCGGTGCCGGAAGAGCTGGTGGCGACCGCCGTCGAGGTGAGCGGCCGCTACCCGAGCGTGCACGGCGCGCCCGTGCACACCGGCGACCCGGCCGCCATCGGCGTCGAGAACCTCGCCGCGCCCGACTACGGCGACCCGGTGGAGGTGCGGGCGGGCGAGGTGCCGCTGTTCTGGGCGTGCGGGGTGACGCCGCAGCAGGCGGTGCTGGCCAGCGGGGTGCCTTACGCGATCGGCCACCTGCCCGGCCACATGGCGATCATGGACGTCCGGGACGACCACTACCGGGTGGCGTGACCCAGGCCGCCGCCGTGAGCTGCTCGCCGATCGGCGCCGCGCCGGGACGGTTGTCGATCTCCAGGTGCGGGACGACCGGCGGCTCGTCCACCCGGATATTACGCAGGTAGTCATCGAACGCGGCGAGCTTGCCCGCGTCGCGCGCCAGACCCCGCGCCACCAGCCGTTCGCGCAGCGTCGGCCCGTCCGAGCGCACCCACAGCAGCCGCACCGGCGGGCCGCCCAGCTCCGCCACCCACCGCTCCCAGCGGGCCGCGTCGTGCACCTGCGTGGTGAACGGGCCGTCCAGCGCGACCGGGCAGCCGTGGCTCCTGATCTGCCGGGCCACCCGGGTCAGGCCGGCGTACTCGTACCGTTTGACGTGCTCGTCGTACCAGGGGCCCTCGCGCTCGCCGTCCGGACGGCCGTGGGCGCGCAGCACCGCGCCCGCGAACTCGCCGTAGACGGTGTCCTTGTCCAGCAGCGCGGGCGCCGGGTCGAGCCGCGCGAGCAGCTCCGCCGCCACCGTCGACTTGCCCGCGCCAGGCGGCCCGCTGATCACCCACACAGTCGTCACGTGATCAACGTACGCGGATCCGCGTACGCCGGTGCCTCGTCTCGGCGGACGACGCCCGGCCCGCCCCCGGTCAGACTTCTTGCCCATGCTGACCGTCTTGACCAGGGCCTTCCGCGTGCCGGAGCTGCGCGGGAAACTGCTGTTCACCCTCGCGCTCATCGGGTTGTTCCGGCTGGGGCAGACGCTGCCCGCGCCCGGCGTGGACGTCGTGGCCGTCCGCGAATGCGCCGGATCCGCCGAGGGCGGCCTCCTCGACATGGTGCAGCTGCTCAGCGGCGGCGCGATGCTGCACCTGTCGGTGTTCGCGCTCGGCGTGATGCCGTACATCACGGCCAGCATCATCATGCAGCTCCTGGCCGTCGTGGTGCCCCGCCTCGACCTGCTGAGGAAGGAGGGGCAGAACGGCCAGGCCAAGATCAGCCAGTACACCCGCTACCTGACCGTCGGCCTCGCCCTGCTCAACGCCGGCACCGTCGTCACCCTCGCCCGCGCAGGCCGGCTCCTGCCCGGCTGCGCCCGGCCGCTGCTGCGCGACCCGGGGCTGCTCAGCGTCACCGTGATCGTGCTGACCATGGTGGCGGGCGCCTGTGCGGTCATGTGGATGGGCGAGCTGATGACCGACCGGGGGATCGGGAACGGGATGTCGCTGCTGATGTTCACGCAGGTCGTGGCGGTCTTCCCGGGGTACATGTCGCGGATCTTCGTCATCAGCCCGGTGAGCTTCGCCGTCATGCTCGCGGCCGGGCTGTGCCTGGTGGCCGCCGTGGTCTTCGTCGAGCAGGCGCAGCGGCGGGTGCCCGTGCAGTACGCGCGGCGGGTGGTGGGGCGGCGGTCGTACGGGGGGACGAGCACGTACGTCCCGCTCAAGGTGAACCAGGCCGGCATCGTGCCCGTCATCTTCACCTCGTCCCTGCTGTACCTGCCGACGCTGGTCGCGCCGATGCTCCCGGACGCGGCGCGGACCTGGGTCGAGATCAACCTCACCTCCGGGGCGCATCCGCTCTACATGACGGCGTACGTGGTGCTCATCGCCGCCTTCGCCTACTTCTACGTGTCGATCACCTTCAATCCCGCCGAGGTGGCGGACAACCTGCGGAAGTTCGGGGGGTTCGTGCCCGGGATCCGGCCGGGGCGGCCGACCGCCCAATACCTCGGGTTCCTCGTCTCCCGGCTCACCGCGCCCGGGGCCGCGTACCTGGCGGTGCTGGCGCTGCTGCCACTGATCGCGTTCGCCATCCTGCGCGATCCTGGGACGCAGCAGAACTTCCCGTTCGGCGGGACGAGCGTGCTCATCATGGTGGGGGTCGGGCTCGACACGGTGAAGCAGATCGAGTCGCAGCTCCAGCAGCGCAACTACGAGGGCTTCCTGCGCTGACCCTTGCGCGGGGTCAGGTGGGCAGGGCGAGGCCGGCGCGCATCGCGAACACCACCAGCTGTGCCCTGTCCCTCGCGTGCAGCTTCACCATGGCGCGGCTGACGTGGGTGCGTACGGTGTCGGGGCTGATCGTCAGCTCCTTGGCGATCTCCTCGTTCGACCGGCCCGTCGCCACCCACGCCACCAGCTCTCGCTCGCGCGGCGTCAGCGTCTCGACCCCCTCCACCGGGCCGCCCCCGTGCCGCCCGAACAGGCCGATCACCTTCCTGGTGATGGCGGGCGACAGCAACGCCTCACCAGCGGCGACCACGCGTACGGCGTTGACCAGCTCGTCGGGGGCGCTGTCCTTGAGCACGAAACCGCTGGCGCCGGCCTGGAGTGCGGCGAAGACGTACTCGTCGACGGCGAACGTCGTCACCACGACCACCTTGGTGCCGCGCAGGCCGGGGTCGGCGGCGATGGCCCGCAGGGTGTCGAGGCCGTCCATGCCGGGCATGCGGATGTCGAGCAGCAGCACGTCGGGACGGACCCGCCGCAGCAACGCCAGCGCCTCCCGCCCGTCGGCCGCCTCCCCGGCCCAGCTCACCCCCTCGGCGCGGTCGAGCAACGCCCGCAACCCCATCCGCACGACAGCCTGATCATCAGCCACCGCCACCCGCACCACCGCAGCCGCCTCATCCGGCGCGGCGGTCATGAGGACACCTCAGCGGTCATGGGGGCGGGGCGAGGGTGCGGGCGCTTCGCCCAGCGGGAAGGTCGCGCGGACGCTTCACCCGAAGCGGCGGTCGCGCGGACGCCCGGGAGAGGCGGGCCACCATCCGGAAGCCGCCGCTCTCGCGAGAGCCCCAATGTGGAGATCATGTGGATGTCTGGGGGAAGTGGGCCAGCACCTGGAAGCCGCCGCCCTGTCGGGGGCCGGTTGTGAGGTGGCCGCCTGCCTCAAGCACGCGGGCGCGCATTCCGGACAGGCCGCGTCCTTTCACATCCCCCGTCCGTGGGCCGGTGCCCCGGTCGGCGATCTCCACCACGAACGTGTCCGCGCTCTCGCTCGCGCGGACGAGTGCGCGGGTGGGGCCGGCGTGGCGGAGCACGTTGGTGAGTGACTCGCGGACCACCTGATAGACGGTGTCCTGGAGGTGGGCGGGGACGGTCAGGCGTGGGGGATCGAGGTCCACCGGCAGGCCCGCCGCGCGTACGCCGTCGATGAGCCCGGCGAGGTCGCCGCCCGGTGGGTCGATGCCGTCGAGCGCCGCCCGAAGCTGCGCCAACGCGGTCGTGCTGGTCTCCTTGATCGCCAGCAGTGAGGCCCGCGCCTGCTCGGGGTCGTCGTCGAGCGTGACGAGCGCGACACCCGCCTGCATCGCGATCGCCGCCAGCCCGTGCCCGGCCACGTCGTGTACCACCCCGGCGATCCTGGCCCGCTCCACCGCGACGGCGTCCGACGGGGCTGCGGCGAAAAGGGCGGCGTCCGACGGGGTCGTGCCGGTAAGGGCGGTGTCCGACGGGGTCGTGCCGGCGAGGGCGGCGTGCGTCGGGGCGGCGCTCACCGCAGCGGCATCGGCTGTGCCCGCGGGCCGGTCGACTGCCCGGATGGTGCCGGCTTGTGCGGCGGTGTCGGCGGTGGGTGAGGGCGGGTCGAGCGCGCGGATGGTGCCGACCGGTGCCGTGTGCGCGGCCGGGATGCCCCAGGTCGCCTGCCGCGCGTCGGCATCCGCGAGGGACGCGTGCTCGGGGCGGGTCAGAGCGGCGACGGAAGGCGCGGAGCCCGCGGGGAAGCGGGATGCCGTGCTGCCGGCGGTCGCTACTTCCGAGTGGCCGGGGGAGCGGGATGCCGCGCCGCCGGCGGTCGCATTCTCCGAGGGGCGGGTGGCGGCGGGCTGGTGGTGGGAGGGGTCGGCGGCGGCTGCGGCGTAGGCGGCGCGGGCCTGGGCGAGGCCGCTGAACGACCACGGCACCGCGAGCCACCCGGCCCACGCCAGCATGACCACGACCGGCACGTCGCCCGCCCTGCGCAGGCGCGACAGCGCGGCGAGCGGCCTACGCCACCGCCCGTCGCCGCGCGTGTGCCGCAGCCGGGAGTCCTCGGTCGCCATCCCCCACCCGATCAGGCTTGTCGTAGCCCCGATCTTAGCGAGCTTTCAGGGGGTGCGGCTCTGCCGGTCGCCGTCCAGACCCCACGAGATGATCTTGGTCGGCGTGATCCTGATGACCTCGCGGGAGAAGAACGGCAGCGGCGGATCCACGTCGGCCAGCGCCTGCGCGGTGCCCCTGATCTCGATCCCGCGCACCACCCACGGGTCCACGGAGGCCAGGTCGTCCACCACGAGCGAAACCGTGCTGCCCCGCCGCACGTTGCCGAACTTCTTCGACGCGCCCATCGCGTGCCCGCCGATGGTGATCGTGCCGGTCCCGGCGTCCAGGAAGTAGCCGACCGGGTTGTTCTGCACCTGCCCGCCGGGGGCGACCGTGGCCAGCCGGCCGAGGTGCTGGCCGGTGAGATAGTCCTGTTCTGCGGCTGTGAAGATCATGCGCCTCAGTCTGCAACCTTGACATTGGTTGAGGTCAAGGGCGGGCCTTCAGGAGGCGCTCAGGGACTCGGTCAGCCAGCGCAGCGGGTTGGCGTGGGTGATCGTGTGGAGGACGTCGTCGCCGACGCCGGCCTCGCGCAGGCGGGGCAGCAGCGCCTCGAAGAGGTCGGCGTAGCCGGGGCCGCCGTACCTGCGCACCTGGGCGACCCGGCTCAGGCCGGTGCTGAGCAGCAGGCGGCCGGCGTGGCCGTCCTCGATGAGGCCGAGCGCGAGCCTGGCCGCCTCGTCGGCGCCCAGGGCGAGGGAGCCGAGGCCGACGTACGCCCCCGCCTCGGCGATCTTCCTTGCTGTGCCGAGGTCGCCGCCCGCGTAGCCGACGGCGACGCGGGAGGCGGGCAGGTTCTGGCCGAGCAGGATCTCCAGCAGCGCGAACGCGTTCCTGCCGTGCGTGGCGACCGGCAGCCTGGTACGCAGGGAGGCGCGCGCGGCGGCGACCAGGCAGCGTTCCTCGGCGGCGGTGGGCTCGGCGCCCCAGCAGCCGACTTCGCCGATCACGCCGGGGAAGACGCCGGTGCCGTCCACGCCGCTGAGGATCTCGTCCATGAGGCGGGCGGTGAGCGTGTCCACGTCGGCGTCACCGACGTGGCAGAACGGGCCGGCGTACAGGCCGGTGGCGGCGATCACGGGGACGCGGCTGCCGGCCGCGATGCGGGCGAGCGCGGCGGCGTCGCGGCCCATGCCGAGACAGGTGAGGTCCACGACGAGCCCGAGCCGTCCTGACTGGCGGAGTTCGCGGAGCTCGGCGGTGACGGTCTGCTCCTCGTCGAGCCACCGGTGCGGGTCGGAGTCGATGCCGACCGCCCACCGCATGTCGGTGCGCAGATGCTCATGGGCGAGTACGACGCCGTCGATGGCGGCCGCGCGTACAGGGCCGGTGACGGTACGGAGCAGAACCTCGGGCATAACAGACATTAACCGATGTTTGCCTGCCATAGCCTGCTTGAGCAGCAAATTTTACGGAGAATGGTGTTTGTTGACTTGTTAGTCGGCTGCAAGTGAGCCCGCAGACCGGGCCGTATCCTGGGGTGCACACCGACTGCCGGGGGGAAATGTGCAGATTCAGAACTCCGACACCGGCGAAGCCGACGTGATCAAGGACGAGGCCGCCGCGCGCTCCGGCATGCCCGCACGCCGCAGGGGCATCCAGGGCCGGCTCGACGGCATCAGGGCCACCCGCACCGGCGCGCTCACGCTGAAGATCGTGGTCGGCATCATCGGGGCGGTCATGGTGGTGGGCGGCCTGATCATGGTGCCGTTCCCCGGGCCCGGCTGGCTGGTCGTGTTCGCGGGGCTGGCGGTACTGTCGACGGAGTTCCACTGGGCGCGCAAGCTGCTGGAGTTCGGCAAGCGCACGCTGCACGCCTGGACGGAGTGGTACAAGCGGCAGGGCTGGACCGTCCGCATCCTCGTGCTCATCGTCACCCTGGCCGCCGCCGGGGCGATCGTCTACGCCGGGCTGCGCACGCTCGGCATCGACGTCATCGAGATCGGCCTGAACTTCGTCCAGACCCGATAGGCATCGCTCGGGAAGTCCGGCGATCGGCTGCATAGTCTGCGGGGCGTGATCGCTCACCTCGCCGCCGCCCTGTCCTTACTCGTACCCGCCGCTCCCGCGGTGACCGCCGCCGGTCTGCCCCTGCCCGGCACGGGCGGCATGACGTACCAGGAACGGAAGGGCGATCCCGTCCGCCTGTCGGCCTACGGGCTCGGCACCAAGCGCACCTACCTGCGATCGGCCACCGGCAACTCCTTCACCTGGGAGAAGAGCCTGTCGGAGGTGTCGGTGTCGCCGGGCGGCACGCTGACGGCGGGGGTGCCGGTGGCGTACCGGTCCGGCTACGACGCGCTGCAGGTCACCGACCGCGCCACCGGACGCATCACGACCATCCGCACCGTCAAGAAGCCCTTGACGGCCTCCTACGCCTCCTGGTCCCGCGACGCCAAGCGGGTCGCGCTGACCGTCGAGCAGAAGGTGCGCGGCGCCTGGCAGGTGCTCGGCTTCACGGTCGTCGACGTGGCCGCCAGGCGGGCCCGCACGGTCCGCGTCGCCGGGCTCAGCCGCAAGGCGGGCTTCTGGTGGAGCCCCGACGGCAATCTGGTCTCCAGGCACGGCGCCGGCCTGCGCGTCTACCGGCCGTCGGACGGGAAGGTGCTGCGCACGCTCGCCGGCGCCGGCCTGCCCACCGGCCCCGAGGACGCGTACTCGCCGTCGGGCCGGCGGCTGGCCACCTGGTGCCCGGCCCGCTTCAAGGAGCAGCTCTGCCTGGTCGACCCGGCCACCGGCGCGATCGCGCGCCGGGTGGCGGCCCGGCCGGAGGCGGTCTTCGGCTGGTGGGACGAGAGCCACCTCATCGCCGTCACCGCGCACGGGCGCGCCTACCGGCTGGCGGTCATCGACTTCAGCGGGAAGGTGACGCGGGTGCTGGCCGGCGTGCCCGCCGCGACGTGGCGCGCGGACCTGTGGCTCTCCTTCGCGCGTACGAGGGCGAAGACGTCGTAGGAGAGGGGCGGGTCAGAGGTAGAGGCCGGTGCCGTGGTCGGTCTCCTGGGTGGCCACCGCGTGCAGGTCGCGCTCGCGCATCACCAGATAGGTCTGGGCGTGCACCTCGACCTCGAACTGGTCCTCAGGGTTGAACAGCACCTTGTCGCCGACCTTGACCGAGCGCACGTTCGTGCCGACGCCGCAGACCTCGCCCCAGGCCAGGCGGTTGGCCATCTTGACCGTCGCGGGGATGACGATCCCGGAGCCGCTGCGCCGCTCCTCGGCCTCCTGCTCCAACCTGATCATCACCCGGTCGTGCAGCATCTGAATCTCGAACTTGGGCTCTACCACGCGCTCAAGTTTACGAGCAGACGGACGCGCCGGACTCCAGGACGATTCGTCGCGCACCCGTGAGAAGGTGTGCTCCATGCACGACGTGGAAGCCCGGGTCCTCGATGCCATCGACGCGCCCGAGACCGTGAACCTGCTGGCCGAGACCGTGAAGGTCCCCAGCGTGACCGGCACAGACGCCGAGTCCGAGCTGCAGCACCGCTTCGCTCGCCTGCTCACCGAAGCCGGCATGGACGTGGACGTCTGGAAGCTCGACCTGCCCGACCTGACCAGCCGCCCCGGCTTCCCCGGCACCGAGGCGCCGCGGAGCGAGGGGTACGGCGTGGTCGCCGTCACCTCCGGCGGCGAGGGCCCGCCCGCCCTCGCCCTCCAGGGCCACGTGGACGTGGTGCCGACCGGCGACCTCGCCAAGTGGGCGGGCAGCGACCCGTTCGCCGCCCGCATCACCGGCGACGTGCTGCACGGCAGGGGCGCCTGCGACATGAAGGCCGGCCTGGTCGCGAACCTGGCGGTGGCCCGCGCCGTGCACCGCGCCGGGATCCGGCTGGCCAGGCCGCTGGCCGTGCACTGCGTGATCAGCGAGGAGGACGGCGGGCTGGGCGCGTTCGCCACCCTGGCCAGAGGGCACACCGCCGAGGCCGCGGTGATCAGCGAGCCCACCTCGGGCGCGGTCATCACCGCGAACGCGGGCGCGCTGACGTTCCGGCTGGAGATCGCCGGGCGGGCCGCCCACGGCGCCACCAGGAACGAGGGGGTCAACGCGATCGAGGCGTTCTGGCCGGTGTTCGCCGCGATCAGGCGGCTGGAGGCCGAGCGCAACCGCGACGTGCCCGAGCTGTTCGCCGGGAACGCGCTGCCGTACCCGATCGAGGTCGGGACGGTCCGCGCCGGCGACTGGGCCAGCACCGTGCCCGACCTGCTGGTCGCCGAGGGGCGGCTCGGGGTGCGGCTGGACGAGGACCCGGCGCGGGCGCGGGCGGCCTTCGAGGAGGCGGTCGCCGACGTCGCCGACCCCTGGCTGCGGGCCAACCCGCCGGTCGTCACGTGGCCGGGCGGGCAGTTCGCCAGCGGGCGGCTGCCGGCCGGGCACGAGCTGCTCACGCAGGTGCGCGACGCGGTGGCCGCCACGACGGGCGCGACGCCCGCCGAGACGGCGGCGCCGTACGGGAGCGACCTGCGCCTCTACACGGCGGGCGGCATCCCGACCCTGCACTACGGCCCCGGCGACGTCCGGTTCGCGCACGCCCCCAGGGAGCAGGTGCGGCTGAGCGAGCTGCGCGACGTCACCCGCGCGCTGGCCCTGCTCGCGGTCCGCCGCTGCGCCGCCTACTGAGCCGCCTACCGAGCCGCCTACTGAGCCGCCTACCGACCAGGCCCGGGGCGGCCCCACGCCGCCCCGGCCACAACCGTCGAAGCCGCCCACCAGGCGGTGGCGGTCAGGCGGAGGCGGCGACGCGGAGGCGGCGGCGGGACTCGGGGACGATGAGCGGGGTGCCCGACTGCGGGTCCTGGATGATCTCGCAGCGCAGGTCGAACACCTCCCGCACCAGCTCGGACGTGACGATCTCGGCCGGATCGCCCGAAGCGACGATCTCGCCGCCGCACATCACGATCAGGTGCGTGGCGTACCGGCTGGCCTGGTTGAGGTCGTGCAGCACGGCCACCATGGTCCGCCCTGCCTCGTGCAGGTCGGCGCAGAGGTCGAGCACCTCGATCTGGTGGGAGATGTCCAGGAACGTGGTGGGCTCGTCCAGCAGCAGGATCGGCGTTTCCTGCGCCAGAGCCATGGCCAGCCACACCCGCTGCCGCTGCCCGCCCGACAGCTCGTCCACGATGCGGTCGGCGAGCCCGGCCACGTCGGTGGCGCGCATGGCCTCCGTCACCGCCGCCTCGTCGGCCTTCGACCACTGCCGCATGAGCTTCTGGTGCGGGTAGCGGCCACGGGCCACCAGGTCGGCCACGGTGATGCCGTCCGGCACGATCGAGCTCTGCGGCAGCAGGCCGAGCCGCCGCGCCACCTCCTTCGACGGCAGCGACGTGATCACACTGCCGTCCAGGTGCACGGCGCCGGACTTCGGCTTCAGCATCCGCGCGAGCGCCCGCAGCAGGGTGGACTTGCCGCACGCGTTCGGGCCGATGATCACGGTGAAGGACGCGTCGGGGATCGCCACGCTGAGGTCGGAGGCCACGACGCGCTGGTCGTAGGCGAGGGTGAGGCCGGTGCCGGACAGGCGGGAGGAGACCATCAGTGGCGGTCCTTTCGCAGGAGCAGGACGAGGTACGTGCCGCCGATCGCGGCGGTCAGCACGCCGACGGGAAGCTGGGTGGGGGCGAGCAGCCGCTGCGCGGCCAGGTCGGCGGCGATCAGCAGCACGGCGCCCATCAGCGCCGACGCCGCCAGGGTGACGCCGGGGGAGCGGGTGAGCCGCCGGGCGAGCTGCGGCGCGGCCAGCGCGACGAACACGACGGGCCCGGCGGCGGCCGTGGCCACCCCGGCCAGCAGCACCCCGGCCGCGATGGCCGCCGCGCGGACGACCTCGACCCTGATGCCCATGGCCTTGGCCGCGTCGTCGCCCATCTCGATCACGCGCATCGGCCGCGCGATGGCCGCGCACACCGGCAGCAGCACGACCAGCGCGAGCGCGACGGGCCCCGCGTGGTCCCAGCCGCGCCCGCTCAGGCTGCCGGTGAGCCAGGCGCCCGCGGTGGCCGCGTCGTTGATGTTGGCCCTGGTCAGGATGTACGAGTTGACGGCCAGCAGCAGCGCGTTGGCCCCGATGCCGACCAGGACGAGCCGGTAGCCGGCCACGCCGCCCCGGTAGGCCAGCGCGTACGCCAGGGTCGCCGTCACCACGCAGCCGAGCAGCGCGCCGCCGGCGATCATGATGGCGGAGCCGCCGGCGACGACGGCGATGATGCCGCCCGTGGAGGCCCCCGCGGTGAAGCCGATGAAGTCGGGGCTGCCGAGCGGGTTCCTCGTCAGGCTCTGGAAGATGGCCCCGCTCAGCCCGAACGCGGCCCCGACCAGCAGCCCGGTCACCACGCGCGGGGCGCGCAGCTTGCTCACGATCAGCTCGGCGACCGGCGTGCCCTGGCCGAACAGGGCGTCGATGATGTCGGGCACCGGCACGGTGAACTCGCCGGTGGACAGCGCCGCCACGCTCACGGCGAAGCCGGCGAGGACGAGGAGCGCGGTGACGAGCAGGGCGCGCGGCGCGAGCCGTACGGACCAGGATCCGACGCGGACGTTCACAGCGCCGCCACCCGCCTCCGCCTGGCCATCAGGATGAAGATCGGCGCGCCGATCACCGCCCACACGATGCCCACCTGCACCTCTCCCGGCCGGGCGATGAGCCGCCCGACCACGTCGGCGCCGAGCAGCAGCACGGGCGCGGCCAGCGCCGAGTACGGCAGCACCCACCGCTGGTCGGGCCCCACCGCGGCGCGCACCGCGTGCGGCACGATGAGTCCGACGAACCACAGCGGCCCCGCGGCGGCCGTCGCCGCGCCGCACAGCAGCGTGACGGCGATGCCGGTGAGTATCCGCGTGCGGTTGACCGCGACGCCGAGCGCCTTGCCCGCGTCGTCGCCGAGCGCCAGCATGTTGAGCGGCCTGGCCAGCAGCAGCCCCATCACCAGCCCGGCGACCATGAACGGCGCCAGCCGCACCAGCGTGTCGGCCGTCTGCCCGGCCAGGGAGCCGGTCAGCCAGAACCGCATGCGGTCGAAGGTCTGCGAGTCCATGCGCAGGATGGCCGAGGCGACCGCGGTGCACACCATGCCGAAGGCGACGCCGGCCAGGGCCAGGCGTACCGGGTTCGATCCCGAGCGGCCCGACGAGGCGAGCGCGTAGACGACGAACGAGGCCAGGGCGGCGCCGCCGAAGGCGAACCAGACGTACACGGTGGGGTCGCCGAGCCCGAACACGCCGATCGCCAGCGTGACGCCCAGCGCGGCGCCCTGGTTGATGCCCAGCAGGCCGGGGTCGGCGAGCGGGTTGCGGGTCAGGCTCTGCATGAGCGCGCCGGCCAGCCCGAGCGTGGCGCCGACGCCGAGGCCCAGCAGCGTACGGGGGACGCGCAGCTCGCGGATGACCGTGTGGTCGCTGGAGCCGTCGGGCGCCAGGAACGCGTCGATCACCGTGCCGAACGACACCGACCGCGCGCCCAGCGCCACGCTGGCCAGCGCGACCAGCACCAGAACGGCGAACGTGACCACCAGCCCGGCGACCAGCACGGACGGGCGCCCTCCGGCCCTCCCCTCGGCCCTCCTCGCGGCGGTTCCGCTCACGGCCACCTGGGCCGTGTCCTCTGCCGGGCGCACCCGACCCCCTCTCGTCGTCAGTCAAACTTAGGCAAGGCTAATCTAATGGTCCAGCAAGCAAGCAAGGCCAGGCAACCTTTAGGAGATGCACATGTCGGGACCGGTACTGCCTCGCAGGGGCTTCCTCGCGGGCGCGGCGGGACTCGCGGCGGCCCTGACACTGGCGGCGTGCGGCGACGGCGGCGGCGAGGCGGCACCGGCCGGGTCGCCCGCCGGGTCGCCCGCCGGGTCGGGCGCGCCGTCCGGGCAGGGCTGGACGTTCACCGACGACCGTGACAAGAAGCTCGACCTGCCCAAGGTCCCCGCCAGGATCGTCGCGCAGGTCGGCGCCGCCGCCGCGCTGTGGGACTTCGGCGTGCGCCCGATCGGCGTCTTCGGCCCCCACAAGCTCGCCGACGGCGGCAAGGACCCGCAGGTCGGCAACGTCGACATCACCAAGGTCACCGGCCTCGGCAACGTGTGGGACGAGTTCAACGTCGAGCAGTACATCGCGCTGCAGCCCGACCTCCTGGTCAGCAGCATGTACGTCAAGGGCACCCTCTGGTACGTGCCCGAGAAGTCGAAGGACACCATCGAGCAGGTCGCCCCGACCGTCGGCGTCATGCTCACCGGCAAGAGCGCGACCGAGGTCATCGGCACGTACGAGCGGCTCGCCCAGTCGCTCGGCGCCGACATGGCGGGCGTGCCGGAGGCCAAGGCCCGCATGGAGGCGGCCACCGCGAAGCTGGCCGAGTTCAAGAACCTCAAGGTGCTCATGGTGTCGGGCGGCGCCGACGCGTTCTGGATCGTCAACCCGCCCGAGTACCCCGACATCGTGCACCTGACCAGCGCCGGCCTCGACGTCGTCAAGCCCGACAAGGTGGACGACGGCGGCTTCTTCCAGACGCTGAGCTGGGAGAACGCCGACACCTACGACGCCGACGTGATCCTCTACGACACCCGCACGCAGGCGCTCAAGCCCGAGGAGATGATGAAGAAGCCCACCTTCGCCAAGCTCCCCGCGGTCGAGGCGGGCCAGCTCTACCCGTGGAACGCCGAGGCGCCCTTCAGCTACCAGGGCTACGCCGACTTCCTGGAGGGCCTGGTGGCCAACCTGGCGAAGGCCAAGCCGCTGAAGTAGCGGGGCTCAGTAGGCCCCCCGCACCTCGACGATCTCGGCGAGCGGGAACTCCAGGTAGTCGCCCGCCTCCTCGCACCAGGCGTCGAGCGCGCCGCCCTTGAGCTCGCCATGGCTGATCGTGGCCGTCAGCCCGTCGGCGAGCGTGATGCCGGCCCGCACGCCGCGATCGACCACGAACCCGAGCAGCGACTGCTGCGCGGTCGGCAGCCGGGTGGCCATGCGGCCGATGATGGCCCAGGTGCGGCCGCTCCTGTCGTCCTCGGGCCGGCCGGCGGCGAGCAGCCTGCGGGCGTGCTCGTACGGGTCGGGCGCGGGCTCGGCCAGCATGTAGGGGGGCGTCTCGATGATGCCGGGGAAGTCGGACAGCTCGGCCACCTGCCCGCCGGGCAGCAGGATGAGCTTGCCGCCCGCCGGCTCCTCCGGGCGCGCCCGGTGGATGGTGATCTCCCCGGTGTCGGAGACCGGCACGGGGGAGTAGCCGACCTCGCGCAGCGCCGACAGCGTGCGGTCGGCGGGCGCCCTGCTCACCAGCACCGTCGGCGCGAGCAGCCGCAGCCCGAGCCGGCCGAGGCGCCGGTGCGCGGCGATCTCGGCGAGCAGCGCGGTGTCGGTGGCCTGGACGACGCAGCCGACCGTGGTGACCGTCACCTCGCCGTGGCGCCGCGCGGTGTCGCGGACCAGGTATTCGAGCGGCTGCGGGATCGTGCCGACCGCGGCCAGCTCGTCGAGCAGCGTGTCGGCCTCGTAGCCCTGGTCGAGCGCGCGGCGCACGCTCTCGGTGGTGAAGCGCCACACCGAGGCCGCGCCGCGCGACTCGCGCTCGGCGGTGCGGTCGAGCAGCGCCGCGAGCTCGGCCGAGGGCGGGCCGGTGACGACGGCGGTCAGGTCGGGGCCGAACAGCGCGCTCCTGCGGACGCTGGCCAGCGCGCGGGTGGCCGCCTCGGCCAGCATGGGGTCGTGCTCGACCATGGGGACGGCGTCGTCGTTCTCGTCGCCGGGCCGCGCGGTGAGCCCGGCCAGCGCCCTGCCGAGGTCGGTCAGCGCGTTGTTGGCCAGCAGCCCGAGCAGGCGGGCCTCGTCGAGCACGGCGGGCGCGCACGAGCGCAGCAGCCGCACGTCGAGCAGCGGCGCGTGCCAGTGGACGCCCCCGATGAGGCTGTCGCGGTCGGCGTACGCGGTGCCGGCGGGCAGGCCGGCCAGCACCGACAGCACGGCTCTGCGGATTTCGGCCAGCGTGCCGCCGATGGGGTCGTCGCCGAGCACGGTGCCGTACTTGCCGTCGATCTTGCGCAGGGAGGAGCGCTCCATGCGCCACCAGGCGGCCAGCAGCACCCGCAGCCGGGCCGAGCCCTCGTCGAGCCGCCAGCGGTCGAAGCGCTCTGTGGGGATCATGCCGCCGGACGGCTCGTCCCAGGCCAGCAGCCTGGCCACGGCGCAGATCTCCAGCAGCAGGCGGGTCTCGTCCTCGTCGCAGCCGGTCTCCTTGGCCACCCTGCGGACCTCGCGCACGCCGACGCCGCCGGTCTTGAGCAGCGGCAGCGGCGTCTTGGAGGTGTTGTCGAGCAGTGCCGCGCAGCGCTCGACGACGTGCGGCGCGGCCAGCGTCATGAGGTGGTCGACCTCTTCTGGATCGACCGGGATGGTGGCGATCTCGGGGGCTTCCGGCCGGTAGGGCGGGTGGTAGCCGGGGCCGCGCAGCCGGATCGCCACCTCGCGGGGGATCTCGGCGACGTTCCAGCTCGGCCGGAAGAGCAGGCCGTGGTCGGCGCACCACTTCTCGGGCGTGCCGGGGGTGACGAACGTGCCGCCGTCGACGTCGAGTGCGGGGCCGTCCCAGGCGAAGCGGTCGAGCAGCGGGACGGTGCCGGTGGGGGCGCCGGCGATGAGCGTGCGCAGGCGCTCGGCGTCACTCAGCGTCTCGATGACGCGGGCGATCGTGCGGCGCTTGTTGCCCTGGGCGGGCAGGCCGAGCGAGCGGGCGAGCGCGTGGAGCGCGTCGTTGCTGATCGACCAGGAGTTGAGGTAGTGCTCAAGCGGCTCGCCCAGGCTGAGCGGGGCGGACCAGTAGCGGGTGACGCCCTCGGCGAAGTGGATGACGTCGTCGTCGCCCGGCCAGGCCAGGGCGTGGTCGCAGAGGTGTTCGAGCCAGGGGGTGACGTCTTCCGCGCCCCTGTTGAGGAAGCGGGCCAGCGAGCCGGGGGTGGGGCGGGTCATGGCCAGGGCGGCCTCGGCGAGCTGCAGGCAGGGCAGCGGCAGCCGGCGCAGGGTCTCCATCACGGCGAAACCGTTGCCCAGGCGCTGGGCGAGGGTGTCGAGGCGCCGGGGCCAGGGCGCGGCGATGGCGTCGGGCCTGTTCGCGAGGATGCGCCCAAGCCTGTCCTCGTCTAGTGTTCGTAGCCAGCCGAGCAGGTGATCTTCCATCTGTCAGCACTCTCATGGGGTCGCGCGCGGGACTCACCGTGAGCCATGACCATCCACGGTAATGCAGATCACCCCCGGTCAGGAGAGGACTGCCCAGACGATCTTTCCGTGGGGCGCGAGTGCGGACCAGCCCCAGCGGAGGCTGAGCGATTCGACGATGTGGAGTCCGAGGCCGCCGGTGTCAAGGGGGCCAGGGTATCGCAGCACCGGCACCGAGGAGCCTGGATCGGTGAAGGCGCTGGTGACGAGGGGGCCGCGGCGGACGAGTGACATGTGGACCGTGCGCTGCCTGCGCGGGTCGTCGAGGCACAGGCCGTGGCGCAGGGCGTTGGTGGCGAGCTCGGAGACCACCAGCTCCATGTTCTCGGCCAGCTCGGTCAGGCCCCAGCCGGCCAGCGTGCCGGCGGCGAAGCTGCGGGCGGAGTGGACCGAGGACGCCTCGGGCGGGAGCACGTACGTGGCGCTGGCCGACGGGCCCGGGACCAGGAGATCGCGAGCCGCCTCAGGCCACCAGCCGATCGGGGGCCACCAATCGAACGTGGTCCACTGGCCGTGCGCCGTGGTGGATTGCACGTGATCATTCTGCGACAAACTCTCGTGCAGGTGCAAGAGCGAATGCACGTGCAGACAACTCGTGCACGCGCTACGGTTTCCCCCAAAAGGTCAATATGGGGGAAAGGGGATCTTGTCCGCGGCCATGATCTTTCGGCCGTGAAGTGACACACTTGTGGCAAGGAAACGACCAAGGAGCAAGCACGTGTCGATTGATCCGCCCGGGACCGGTTCGACCGTTCGGCGCATCATGCTGGGGGCGAGCCTCAGGCGTCTCCGTGAGCGCAGCGGGCTCGACCGGGCACAGGCCGGATTCCACATCCGGGCGTCCGAGTCCAAGATCAGCCGCATGGAGCTCGGCCGCGTCGGCTTCAAGACACGTGACGTGGAAGACCTGCTCACCCTGTACGGCGTCGTCGACGATGCCGAACGCCGTGCCCTGCTGGAGATGGTGCGCGAGGCCAACACCCCCGGGTGGTGGCACAAGTACTCGGCCGTGCTGCCGACGTGGTTCACCACGTACATCGGCCTGGAGGAGGCCGCGAGCGTGATCCGCACCTATGAGGTGCAGTTCGTGCCCGGTCTGCTGCAGACGGCCGCCTACGCGCGTTCCGTCTATCAGCTCGGCAACCCCGATGCGACCCCCGAGAGCATCGAGCGGCGCGTGCACATGCGCATGCAGCGCCAGGAGCGCTTCACCCGGAAGGACGGGCCCAAGCTGTGGGCCGTCATCGACGAGGCGGCGCTCAAGCGGACCATCGGCGGGCGGGAGGTCATGTCCGAGCAGCTCCAGCATCTGCTGGAAGTCGCCGCCCTTCCCAACATCACCATCCAGGTGATGCCCTTCAGGTTCGGCAAGCACGCCGCTGAAGGGGGCGCGTTCAGCATCTTGCGGTTTCCCGAGTCCGACCTGTCGGACGTTGTCTACGTCGAGCAGCTCTGGGGTGCCCTGTACCTGGACAAGCGTGAGGACGTCGACCCGTACCTCACGGCCATGGAGCAGTTGTGCGTGGAGAGCACCACGCCAGGAGGCACCGTCGAGCTCATCGGCGGTCTTCTCAGAAAGATGTAGATGAACCAGACCTACAACGGCATGCCTGCGGCCGACCTGACCGAGGTCGCCTGGCGCAAGAGCCGCTACAGCAACTCGCAGGGCAACTGCGTCGAGCTCGCGGAGCTCCCCGACGGGGGCATCGCGGTGCGCAACTCACGCTTCCCCGACGGGCCTGCCCTGATCTATACCCGTGACGAGATCCGGGCTCTGGTGCTCGGGGTGAAGGACGGAGAGTTCGACGGCCTGCTCGTGTAACACCGTGTTAACCTCCGGCGCGTCCGCTTAACGGCGGCGCGCCGGGGGTGTAACCGCCCGGCCTCCTCCTCCGGCGAGGATCGGGGTCATGCTCGACCAGATGACCCTGTATCCGATCGCCGACGACGTGCTGTTCGCACCCGGCGGCAAGGTCGTGATCCGCACCTATGGTGTCGCGCCCGCGACCGGCGGGGCCACCACGACGACCCCGGCCAGCGTCTCCTACCGCACGTGGGTGACCGGCATCAGGGACCAGCCGCGCTACTGGCACTGGGGCCATTTCGAGGACGCCGCCTCCGGGCATCGCAAGGTCCTCGAGTGGCTCACCGGGCGCGGCCCGCAGCCTTCCCAGGCACTCGTCTGATCGCTATCCTCGAAGCCAAGCAATCGCTTGGTAGAGGAGGCGCCGTGCGGCGCGCGATCCACCTGATCGAGGAGGTCGACTTCCGGCCGATGAACTCCAGGCGGCCGCTCGACTACCTCACCTGGCTGACCCGCTACAAGCGCGAGGACGAGAGCCGCACCGCGCCCACGCTCACCTCCGGCATGTCCATCAGGTCCCGCGAGATCGACCTGGTGGGCGCCTTCTACGCGGTCGGCATCACCGGCCACCCGCAGTTCAAGGCCGTCACGCTGTGGGACTGCCACGGCGGCTGGGACGGCGGGTGGCGGCAGATGATGGAGATCTACCAGGGCGTCGATGCCCGGCTGTTCCTGTCCGACATCGACGACCTGCGCTTCTCCGCCTTCTCCCGGCCGCTCGGCGCCGTGCCGGGCTGCCCGCCGCTGTCCGCGGCGCCCGCCGCCGAGCTCTACCTCTTCGAAAGCGCCCGCGTACGCCCCGGCGCCGCCCTCGACTACCTGCACGCCGTACGCACGGAACGCGCCCCGCTGCTCGCCGAGCACGGCCACACCCTGGCCGGCCTGTACGAGGTGCTGTTCTGCGACACCGAGGCGGTCACCCTCTGGGCCGTCTCCCTCGACGACCACCTGGCCACGCAGCGCGCCCGCGACGCCGCACTCGGCCTCGACGACGAGGCGAAGCCCGACCCGCGGCTGCTCGCGTGGGCAAAACGCGCCCGCGACTATCTCGAAGGCCCCTGGCGTGAGACGCTGCTCGCACCCTTCCCCGGCTGCCGCCTGGCTCCGGGGGGCCCGCCGGGTTAGCGTCGGCTGCGGAGGTGGCCATGACGGACTCGTACCTCTTCGACGGGCGGCGCCCCGACGACCACGTCGCCTCGTGCCCTGACTGCACCGCGGCGATCGCGCTGCTCGATCAGCCCGAGGCCGCCGCCGAGCCGCCGCCCGGGCTGCGCGAGGCCGTGCTGTCCGGGGCGAGCCGCCGCCGCACCCCCGCCGCGATGGGCGTGGCCACCGTCGCCGTCCCGTACGCCGAGCAGGTCGCGCTCATGGACGACCTGCTGGCCGAGCTGAGCCCGGCCCAGTGGGAGTCGCCGGTCCCCAAGCACGGCACGGTCAGGGGCATGGTCGAGCACCTGACGGCCAACGATGCCACCGTGGCCAGGTTCATGGGCGTCCAGGGAGCCCTCGCGCGGACCGCGCACCGGCGCTGGCGCGAGCAGGCCGGCTCGCTGCTGTCGCGCGTGTCGGCGGGCAGCGAGGTGCTGCTCGGCGTGGAGGTGGCGCTGGCGGGCGCGCGGCCGGCCCGCGCGCCGCTGCGCCAGGCCATGATCCAGCGCACGTTCGAGACCTGGACGCACGCCGACGACATCAGGGCCGCCACCGACCGGGCCGGGGCCGCGCCGAAGCCCGAGCACGTGCACATGGTCGCCGAGTTCGGGCTGGCGCTGCTGCCGCGCGCGCTGCGCGGGCCGCGCCGCGACGTCTCGGCCACCATCGTGCTCACCGGGCCGGGCGGCGGCACCTGGACGATCCCGCTCTCGCCCGCCTCCGACCACGTCGCCGTGCTCATCTCGGCCGACGCCGCCGGCTTCTGCCGGCTGCTGGGCAACCGGTGGCCGCCCGGCGCCTTCCCGTACGCCGCCGAGGGCGACCCCGCGCTCGCCCGAGACCTGATCGCCGCCGCCGCGACCCTGGGATGCGACTGATGAGCGACGTGACTCCTCCGTTCCGTGAAGGGAGCGGCTTCTCGCTAGGCCGCTTCCGCAGCCCGGCGAAGGGCAAGCCCTGCCCTGAGGATGTTGATGGCCGCGTTGACGTCGGCGTGCGTGGCATGCCCGCACGCCGTGCAGGCGAACGCGGCCTGGGTGACGCGGTTCTCCTTCGCGCAGTGCCCACAACGGGCACACGTGCGGGAGGTGCCGGCAGGGTTGACTGCGATCAGCTCTCGACCGGCGCTTTCAGCCTTGTGCGCGAGGATCGTCAGGAACACCCCCCAGCCCGCGTCCAGGATGCTGCGATTCAAGCCGGACTTGGCCGCGACGTTGCGGCCGGGAGCGTCGATCGTGCCGGACGCCGAGCGGGTCATGTTCGTGATCCGCAGGTCCTCGTGCACGATCACGTCGTAGCCGCGGACCAGCACGAGCGCGGTCTTGTGCGCGTGGTCGAGGCGCTGGCGGCGGACCTTGCCGTGCATGGCGGCCACCCGTGCGACGGCCTTATGGCGGCGCTTGGAGCCGCGTTTCTTGCGGGCCAGGTCGCGCTGCGCGGCGGCGAGACGATCAGCGGTCGCGGCCAGGTGGCGCGGATTGGCCACGTGCGCACCACCGGAGGTGGTGACCAGCGAGGCGACGCCCAGGTCGATCCCGGCCACCGCACCCGTGGCGGGCAGCGGCCCGGTCGGCACGTCGTCGCACGACAGGACCACATACCAGCGCATGCCTTCCCGCTTCACGCTGATCGTCTTGACCCGGCCCCGGATCGGGCGGTGCTGGTGGACGCGGACGTGCCCGACACCCTGGAGCCGCACGAACGTGGCCGAGGGGTGTTCGGGCTGGGAGTCCCACCGGCAGCCGTCACCGTCCCTGGGCCACTCCACGCTGTCGAACCGGCCACGCCCCTTGAACCGTGGAAACCCCGGCGTACGCCCGGCCTTGACGCGGTCGAAGAACGCGCGGAACGCCTTGTCGAGCCGCCGCAGCGTGGCCTGCTGCGAGGAGAACGACCACCGGCCCTGCCCGCCCGCATCGTCGGCACGGATGTACTTCAACTCGGCCGACTGGTCTGCGTACCGGACGCTCACCCCCGCCTTGGCGTAGGCCGTACGCCGGTGCTCCAGCGCGGCGTTGTACAGCGTGCGATGATCCTCCAAGCAGGCGGCGAGTGCGGCGGCCTGCTTGACCGTGGGACGCAACAGGAACGTGAACGCCCTACGCACCGCCACCACCCTTGGACGGCCGCTCGCCCCGCCTCTCGATACAGCGCCGCACCGTCTCGGCCGACCCCGCGCCCGGCACCGCACCGGCCGTGGCCACGCAGCAGGATCGCGACCACAGCATGGGCAACCAGGAACGCACATGGCCGAACTCGGCACGCAGGTGATGGAGGTGAAGTGTTCGTCGGCCTTGACGCACACGATCGTTATAACAGCGCGGTCCACCTCATGCGCGACGAAACGGAGATCTCTCATGCGCAGACCAGGCAGATCAATGCACGCTGGGGACTTGACGGCCTTCCCGCTCCCGATTCCACCGTCGCCTGAAGGCGACGGGCCCCTCGGGAGAACCTGATGGACCTGTGCGCGCGCCTGACCGCCGGCGACCTCGACGCGCTGGCCGACGCCTACGACCGGCACGGCCCGTACGTGTACGGCGTCGCGGTCGCGGTCACCGGCAGCCAGGCGCACGCGGAGGAGGTGACGCAGAGCGTGTTCGTCGCCCTCTGGGAGCAGCCGCTGTCGTACGACCCGGCGCTCGGGTCGTTACGCGGCCGGCTGGTGAGCAGGGCGCTGCACGAGTCGGCCCTGCGCGCGAAGGTCGGTTAACTCACAGGGGCGTTCCAGGTCAGCAGCACCGGCTCGGCGTGCTCGTACCCGAGCCGCGAGTACGTGCCGGTGTCGAGCTTGAGCAGCCGTCCCTCCTCGGGCGCCAGGCCCAGCCAGCGGGCGGCCAGCACGCGCAGGAAGTGCCCGTGCGCCACCAGCGCCACCCGCCCGTCCACCGCGCGGGCCCGCTCGATCACCCGGTCGGCGCGCACCGCCACCTCGGAGGCGCTCTCGCCGGGATGGTCGGCGTCGCCGGGGATCACGCCGTCACGCCACAGGTACCAGCCGGGCCGCGTCTCGCGGATCTGCGGCGTGGTGATGCCCTCATAGCCGCCGTAGTCCCACTCCCACAGGTCGGGGTCCACCTCGTACCCGCTCAGCCCGGCCAGCTCGGCCGTGCGTCCCGCGCGCTGGGCGGGGGACACCAGCACCAGCTGGAAAGGCTCCTTGACCAGCGGCGCCAGCGCCCTGGCCTGCTCCTCGCCGTGCTCCGTCAAAGGCAGGTCCGTACGGCCGGTGTGCCTGCCCGCCTTGCTCCACTCGGTCTCTCCGTGCCGGAGCAGCAGCATCTCGTTCATGGCCCCCATCATCCGCTACGGCCCCGGGCCGCCCGCCGTCAGGTGCCCGCCAGCTCCTCGGCGACGGGCTCGAAGGCGGGCAGATCGCGCTCGTGGTGCAGCACGAAGTAGGACAGGTCGTGCTCGTCCCGCCAGTGGCGGAGCTGGTCAGCGATGTCCTGCCGGGTGCCGAGCAGGAGTTGCGGGGTGCCCTCCAGCGGCGCGGTCCGCGCGGCGCTCCACGACTCGTCGGCCTTGAGCTCGCCCACCGCCATCACGCTCGTGCCCAGCTCCAGGCGGGGGTAGCGGTCACCGGCCGCCTCCTTGACGACGGCCAGCCTGTTCTCGAGCGCGGCGGGGCCGCCGTCGCGTACGTCGGGGCCGCTCCCGTCGGGCAGCACCCGCAGGGCGAGGTTGACGACGTCGGCCTCCCGGGCGGCCAGGCGGAGCATCCTCGCGCCGCCCGCGCCGATCACCAGCGGCGGGCGGGGCCGCTGCACGGGCTTGGGGCGCTGGTCGAGGCCGGTGACGCGGTAGTGCCGCCCGTCGAAGCTGAACGGGCCGTCGCCCCAGAGCCCCTTGAGCACGGTCAGGGCCTCGCCCAGCCGCTCGACCCGTACGCCGGGAGGCTCCAGCCGCAGCCCCGCGCCCGCGTAGTCGGCGGCCATCCAGCCGGTGCCGATCCCCACCTCGAGCCGCCCGCCCGACAGCACGTCCAGCGTGGCGGCCTCCTTGGCGAGCACGGCGGGATGCCGGAAGTCGTTGGCGAACACCAGCGTGCCGACCCGCAGCCGCCCGGTGGCGCACGCGGCCGCCGTCAGGGCCGCGATCGGCGCGAACCTGTCGCCGGTGAGGTGGTCGGGCACCAGCAGCACGTCGAACCCGGCGCCCTCCAGCCGCCTGGCCTTCTCCGCCCACGCGCGCCCCGACTCCGCCTGCCTGATCACCGCGCCGAACCTGAACCGCCGCATGGCCCCGAGTGTAGACGGAGGTCTTACCAAGCGCTTGCTCTGGTGCGAGACTGTGCCCATGGAGATCCCGGTACGGGAGGCGACCGCCGCCGAGGCGGGCTTCTTCGCCGCGCACGGCTGGGTCAGGCTGAGCCGGCTGATCGACCCCGCCACCGCCGCCGCACTGCGCGAGCGCGCCCTGGAGCACCTGAGCGAGCGGTCCAGGGAGCATCGCGGCCCGGTGGACGCGGCGTTCGGCCAGTCCAGGGACGTCGCCGCGACCGACGAGGCGTTCGCCGCCCTCGCCCTGCACCCCCAGATGGGACGCAACGCCGTCCGGCTGCTGCACGGCGTGCGGGCCGTCCGCGTGCAGGTCACCAACCTGCTCGTCAAGGAGGCGGGCGAGCACGGCGCCACCGAGTTCCACCAGGACTTCCCCTGGATGCCGATGGACCGCTCGGCCATGCTCACCGTCTGGCTCGCCCTCGCCGACGTGCCCGCCGGCATGGGCGCGCTGCGCTTCTACGCGGGCTCGCACCGCCACGGCCTGCTCGGTCGCAGCTTCACCCGCCCGGATGACGACCAGCTCACCCAGCACCCCTGGCTGAAGGAGCTGGAGCTGTCGCCGCCGCTCGACCTCGAAGCCGGCGACGCGACCGTGCACCACGCGCTGACCGTGCACGGCGCGCCCGCCAACCGCCACGACCGCCCCCGCCTGTCCTTCACCGTCACCTACTTCGACGCCGACGCCCTCTACACCGGCCTGCCCTACGCCCAGACCGACGGGCTCGGCCTCCAGGTCAACCGGCCGTTCGAGCACGAGAGGTTCCCGTGCCTGCAACCGTGACGGGCCCGGTCGCCGAGCTCGGGGCGACGCTCATGCACGAGCACGTCTTCGGGCTCAGCCCCGAGATCCTGTGGAACTGGCCGGACATCCCCGAGGGCTGGGACCTGGAGACGCGCGCCCGCGAGGCCGCCGCCAAGCTCGACGCGCTCAAGGCGGCCGGGATCGACACCGTCGTGGACCTGACCGTGGTCGGCCTCGGCAGGTACGTCCCCGCCGTGCAGCGGGTGGCCGAGCTGACCTCGGTCACCATTGTGGCCGCCACCGGGCTCTACACCTACGACGCGCTGCCGCCGTACTTCGGCAACCGCGGGCCGGGCTCGCTGTTCGGCGGGCCCGACCGGCTGGCCGAGTTCTTCGTCCGCGACCTCACCGAGGGTATCGGCCGGACCGGCGTCAAGGCGGCCATGCTCAAGTGCGCCTCCGACCGGCAGGGCATGACCGACGGTTGCCGGCGGGTCTTCAGGGCGGTCGCCGAGGCCCACCTGACCACCGGGGCGCCCATCACCACCCACTCGCACAGCGCCTCCAGGGGCGGGCTTGAGCAGCAGAAGCTGCTCGCCTCGCTGGGCGTGGACCTCGGCCGGGTGGTCATCGGCCACGCCGGCGACTCCACCGACCTCGCCTACCTGGAGGAACTGGTGGCGAACGGCTCCTACCTCGGCATGGACAGGTTCGGGATCGACACGATCTGCCCGTTCGACGACCGGGTGGCGGTCGTGGCCGCGATGTGCGAGCGCGGCCACGCCGGGCGCATGGTGCTCGGCCACGACTCCTACTGCTTCAACGACCGGTTCGACGCCGCCGTCGTACGCCGCCGCCACCCCCGCTACCACCTGCTCCACATCTCCCAGGACGTGCTGCCCGCGCTGCGCGCCAGGGGTGTCACCGAGGAGCAGATCCACCAGATGCTCGTCGGCAACCCGCGGAGGATCTTCGGATGACCGAGCACGCGACCCTGGGCGACTTCGACGTGAGCGCCGCCTGGCACGTGGCCGGCCCGTACCCGTTCCTGGCCAGGCTGCGCAGGGAGGCGCCGGTGTTCCGCAGCGCGCAGCTGGGGGCGTACGTGCTGACCAGGTACGCCGACGTGCGCGCGGCCTACGGCGACCCGCGCCGCTTCTCCTCCAAGGGCTCGCTGACGATCTCCCGCAGCCTCACCCAGGAGACCCGCGACAAGCTGGGCGAGCACGGCTCGTTCCTGTCGAGCTTCGTGGCCAACGTGGATCCGCCCGACCACACCCGCCTGCGCGGGTCGGTGTCGCGGGCGTTCACGCCGCGCGCGGTGGCCGCGCTGGAGCAGGAGTTCCGGCGGCTCAACGAGGACCTGCTCGACCGCCTCGCCCCGTGCGGCGCCGCCGACTTCGTCACCGAGATCGGGCACGAGCCGTCGGTCAAGCTGACCGCCCGCTTCATCGGCGTGCCGGAGGAGGACGAGGCGTTCGTGCAGGCGCACGTCAAGGACTGGTTCCAGCTCTTCCTGTCGCCGCAGCCGCCGCAGCGCCAGCTCGAGCTGGCCGCGAGCTTCCTCGACTACCTCGCGTACGTGGACCGCCTGGTGGCCGAGCGCGCCGCGCGCCCGCGCGACGACTTCACGTCCCTGATGACCTCGCTCATCGGCGCCGAGCTGACCCACCGCGAGGTGGTCGAGCTGATCTCGACGATCCTGCTCGGCGGCAACGACACCGTGCCGAACCAGCTCGGCAACACCGTGCTGCGGCTGCTCAGGGAGGGCCGCTGGCCGGTGCCGGAGCCGCTGCTGGCGGGCGCGTCGGAGGAGTGCATGCGCATCGACGGAGCCTCGCTGGGCTCGTTCAGGTACGCCACCGACGACGTCGTCCTGCACGGCGTGACGATCCCGGCGGGCTCGCTCGTGCTGCTGTCCACCGACTCGGCGGGACACGACGAGAGCGTCTTCCCCGAGCCCGAGCGGTTCCTGATCGACCGGCCCAACGCGGCCGACCACCTGGTCTTCGGCTACGGCATCCACTTCTGCGTCGGCGCGGCGCTGGGCCGGCTGCAGCTGCGCACGGCGCTGGAGGTGCTCGGGCGGCGGCTGCCCGGCCTGCGGCTGGTTCCCGGGCAGGAGATCGCGTACCGCAGGTCGCTCGTGGGCCGCGGGCTGACGGGCCTGCTCGTGAAGTGGTGATCTTCTCCTCTATGGTGGGAAATATCCTGATTTCCTGAGGAGGACGTGCATGGAGCCGGTGGCGGTCGGACTGATCGGGGCGGGACCCTGGGCGCGCATGGCGCACGCGCCCATGCTGGCCGAGAGCCCGCACACGCGGCTGGCCGGCGTCTGGGCCCGCCGCCCCGAAGCCGCCGCCGAGCTGGGCGCGCCGGTGTTCGAGCGGGTCGAGGAGCTGTTCGAGCACTGCGAGGCCGTCGCGTTCTGCGTCCCGCCCGCCGTCCAGGCCGAGTACGCCGTCCGCGCCGCCCGCGCGGGCAAGGCGCTGCTGCTGGAGAAGCCGCTCGCCGACTCGCTCGACGCCGCCCAGCGCGTCGCGGACGCCGTCGCCGAGTCCGGCGTCGCCTCCCAGATGGTCTTCACCATGCGCTACACCGCCGCCACCCGCGCCTTCCTGGCCCGCTGCGCCGAGGTCGAGCCGTTCGGCGGCCACGCCGCCAACATCTCCGGCGCGCTGCTCGGCGACCACCCCTTCGCCACCCCCTGGCGGCTGGAGCGCGGCGCCCTGCTCGACGTGGGACCGCACGTGATCGACGTGCTCGACGCCGCGCTCGGCCCCGTCACCGGCGTGCGCGCGCACGGCCACCCGCTGCGCTGGATCGGCCTGCTGCTGGAGCACGAGGGCGGCGCGGTCAGCGAGGCGTCGCTGAGCATGGCCGCGGGCGGCGACGTGCCGCCGTCCACCATCGCCGTGTACGGCCGCACCGGCAACGCCGTCCTGCCGCCCCGCGACGGGGACGACGACCACTTCGCCAGGGTCGCCGAGGAGTTCGCCGCCACCGTCCGCAAGGGCGGCGGCCACCCCCTGGACGCCGCGCACGGGCTGCGCATCCAGCGGATCATCGCCGAGGCGGAGGCCCAACTCGCCCCTTGACGCGGCGGGCGTATGAGGGATTGATAGCGTTTGCCCGACGCGCAGAGCGCAGCGAAGTCCGGTGAGAGTCCGGCGCTGTCCCGCAACTGTCATAGCCAGGTCGCCTGCCTCCGCGCCGACGCACATCAACCCTCGTGGAAAAGGGTGATCCGTCACTACCAGCGGGTCTCTCGGTTCCAACAGTGTGAAAGGACTACTCGTGAGGCCCGTACGCACGGCCTTCGCGGGCGCGCTGCTGGGAACGCTCGTCCTGGCCGGTTGCGGCCAGACCGGCACCACAGCCGGCCCCGGCGCAGCCCCCACCTCAGCGTCCGCCGCCCCCTCCGCCGCCCCCTCGGCCGCCGGCTTCCCCGTCACCGTCGAAGCGGCCAACGGCAAGGTCACCATCCCCAAGCGGCCCGAGCGCATCGTCTCGCTCTCGGCCACCCACACCGAGACCCTCTACGCCATCGGCGCGGGCTCCCAGGTCGTCGCCGTCGACGACCGCTCCAACCACCCGCCTGAGGCCCCCAAGACCGACCTGTCCGGCTTCAAGCCGAACGTCGAGGCCATCGTCGCCCAGAAGCCCGACCTCGTCATCCTGTCCGACGACCTCGACGACGTCGTCTCCGAGCTGGGCAAGGTGAACGTGCCCGTGCTGCACCAGCCCGCCGCCACCGGGCTGGACGAGGCGTACGAGGAGATCTCCGAGCTGGGCGCGGCCACCGGGCACCAGGACGAGGCCGACAAGGTCGTCACCGGCATGAAGACCGCCATCGAGGACCTCGCCGCCAAGGCGCCCAAGGACACCGAGCTCACCTACTACCACGAGCTCGACCAGACCCCCTACGCCGTGACGTCCAAGACGTTCATCGGGCAGATCTACGGCCTGTTCGGGCTCACCAACATCGCCGACAAGGCGCCCGACGCGGCCGGCGGCTACCCCAAGCTGTCCGCCGAGTTCGTCGCCCAGGCCGACCCCGACCTGATCTTCCTCGCCGACGTCAAGTGCTGCCAGCAGAACAAGGACGCGCTGGCCGCCCGGCCCGGCTGGAAGAACCTGTCCGCCATCAAGGACGACCGGGTGACCGAGCTCGACGACGACATCGCCTCCCGGTGGGGGCCGCGCGTGGTCGACCTGGCCAGGAGCATCGGCGAGGCCGTCACCAAGGCCTCGGCGAAGACCGACGGCACGGGCTGACGATGGCGAAACCCGCCGGCCCCGCCCGACCCGACGGGGCGGCACCGGCCGGCTCCGCGCGGGCTGACGCGGCGGAGCGGGCCGGCCCCGCCCGGCCCCGCCCCGCCGGCGCCCGGCCCGCGCGGGCGCGGCCGCTCTGGATCGCCGGGGCGCTGGTCCTGCTGGCCGGGTGCATGATCGCCGGGCTGCTCGACGGGGCCGCCGACATCTCGCCCTGGCAGGTCGTGCTCCAGGTCGCGGACTGGCTGCCGTTCACCCACGTCGACTCGGGGCTGGCCCCGGTCGAGCAGGGGCTGCTGTTCGAGCTGCGGCTGCCGAGGGTGCTGGTCGCCGCCGTCGTCGGCGGGCTGCTCGCCATGGCGGGAGCCGGGTACCAGGGCGTCTTCCGCAACCCGCTCGCCGACCCTTACCTGCTGGGCGCGGCCGCCGGGGCCGGGCTGGCGGCGACGGCGGCCATCGTGCTGCTGCCGTCCGCCAGCGTGCCCGTGGCCGCGTTCGCGGGGGCGGTGGGCGGGGTGTTCCTGGCGTACACGCTGGGCAACACCGCGGGACGCAACGGCGGCACCGCCACGCTCGTCCTGGCCGGCGTCGCGGTCACCTCGTTCCTCACCGCGATCCAGACGTTCCTGCAGCAGTTCGAGGTCGAGAAGCTGCAGCGCATCTACGCCTGGATCCTCGGCGACGTCGGCGGCGGATGGGACCAGCTCCTGCTCGTCCTGCCGTACGCCGCCGTCTCCGCCGTCCTGCTCCTGCTGCACGGGCGCATGCTCGACGTGCTGTCCGTGGGCGACGAGGAGGCGGCGGGGCTCGGCGTACGGGCCGGGCGGGTGCGCTTCGTCGTGCTGCTCGCCGCCTCCCTGGCCACCGCCGCGGCCGTCGCGGTCAGCGGGCTCATCGGGTTCGTCGGCATCGTCGTCCCGCACGTCGTGCGGCGGCTGGCCGGCGGCTCGTACCGGATCGTGCTGCCGCTGTCGCTCATCGGCGGCGCGGCCTTCCTGGTGATGGCCGACCTCGTCGCCCGCACCGTGCTCGCGCCCGCCGAGCTGCCGATCGGGGTGGTCACGATGTTCGTGGGGGCGCCGTTCTTCGTCGCCGTCCTGCGCATGACCAGGCGGGTGGTCACGTGATCGGGGCACGCGGGCTCACCGTACGGCTGGGCGAGCGCGAGGTGCTCTCCCAGGTGGACCTGCACGTGCGGCGCGGCGAGTGGACCGCCGTCATCGGGCCCAACGGGGCCGGCAAGTCCACGCTGCTCAAGGCCGTCATGGGGCTCGTCGCGCACCGGGGCGAGGTCACGCTCGGCGGGCGGCCCGCCGCCGCGCTCAAGCCGCGCGAGCGGGCCAGGCTCGTCGCGTACGCGCCCCAGACGCCCGCCCTGCCGCCCGACATGACGGTCTTCGACTACGCGCTGCTCGGGCGCACGCCGTACATCCCCTACCTGGGGCGCGAGAGCGGGCACGACCGGGCCGTCGCCGAGTCCGTCCTGGAGCGGCTCGACCTGACCGGGCTCGCGATGCGGCCGGTCGGCGAGCTGTCCGGCGGCGAGCGGCAGCGCGCCGTGTTGGCCAGGGCGCTCGCGCAGGAGGCGCCCGTGCTGTTGCTCGACGAGCCCACCACCGCGCTCGACCTCGGCCACCAGCAGCAGGTGCTGGAGCTGGTCGATCGGCTGCGCCGTGCCGACGGCCTGACCGTCGTCACCACCCTGCACGACCTCACCGTCGCCGGCCTGTACGCCGACTCGCTCCTGCTGCTCGCCGAGGGCCGCGCCGCCGCCACCGGCGAGCCCGCCGCCGTGCTCACCGAGGAACTCGTCGGACGGCACTTCGACGCGCAGGTCAAAATCGAGCCGGGCCCCGACGGGCGGCCTGTCGTGCATCTCGTCAGGGGAGGGACATGAAGCTCACCTACCGCGTCGAGGACGGCGCCAGGCTCGGGGCGCTGCTGTGGGAGTTCGGCCCCGGGTGGCGGATGATCTCCTCCGCGCCGCTCGGCGGGGGCATCGGCGAGCGCGAGTGGGTGCTGAACGCCCAGGTCGTGGCCGGGTACGCGCGCATGGACCCGGCCGACCACCTCATCTCGCTCGGGCCCTCCCGCGGAGCCGGGGTCGGCATGATGACGGCCGCCTCCGTCGACCGGTACGTCCGCGCCACCGACGGCGGCGTACGGGCCTGGGCCACGGTCGGGCTCCGCGTCCCCACCTGGGCCGCCGCCCCTGAGGGCCACCAGGACCCGGAGCTGGCCCCCATCCGCGTCGGCACCATCAACATCGTGGTCGCCCTGCCCGTCGCCATGACGGACGCGGCCCTGGTCAACACCGTGATGACGGTCACCGAGGCGAAGACCCAGGCCATGCTCGAAGCCGGCTTCGCAGGCACCGGCACCGCCTCGGACGCCGTCTGCGTCGCGGCCCGCGCGGACGGCCCGCAGGAGCTGTTCGGCGGCCCCCGCTCGGACTGGGGCGCCCGCGCGGCCCGCGCCGTCCACACCGCCGTCCTACGCGGCGCCGAAGCGTGGCGAGACCATCACTCAAGGTCAACCTTCTTGGGTAAGTAGCATGTGCACGAGGGTCTGACTCCCGATACTGAGTGGGTGACCGCAATGGCGACGATCGAACCGGCCAAGCACGTCGCGCGGACCGAGGCGCTCAGCGCGCCGTTCACCGTCGACGACCTGCTCGAGATCCCGGATGACGGGTTCCGATACGAGCTCTTCAACGGGAGCCTGCTAGTGAGTCCTGCCCCCACCCCCGTCCATCAGGACATCATCTTCGCGCTGCAGATGATTCTGCATGCAGCCAAGCCCGCCCACCTGAAGGTGCTGTCGACAGTCAACGTGCGGGCGAGCGACAGCGACTTCTACATTCCCGATCTCGTCGTCGTGCCGAAAGTTGCGGCCAAGTCCGTGAGACTGATGTTTCGGCCGGAGGATGTGCTGCTGGCGGTGGAGGTCGTCAGTCCGGGGACTGCGGCGGTGGATCGGAACCTGAAGAATGCGGCTTTCGCAGCGGCGGGTATCCCTGCTCACTGGCGGCTTGAGCCTGGGCAGGGGCCCGCGTTGCATGTCTATGAGCTTGATGGCGACTCCTATGCCGAGCCGGTCGTGTTCCGGGCAGGTGCGCGAGCCGATCTGTCCGAGCCCTTCCCCGTCAGTTTCGATCCCGGTGATCTGACTGATCTGGCGTGAAGCCGTAGTCCTTTTCGGCGCCTCGTCGGGTGAGGTGGCCGGTGGCGAGGTCTGTTTCGATGGCCGACCTCTCGCGGGCCGTGGGTGGGCCGAGGCCGGCGCCGCCGGTTGTCTCCACGATGAAGGCTTCGCCGGCCGTGAACCGCACGTTGTTCGCCTTTGAGGGGAGGCGTTCCACGGTGCCGTCCCGGTGGCGGCGGTAGAAGCCGCCCACCCGGCCTGGCTGCCCGCCGTCGCGGCCCGGTGGCGGGAGGCGGAGGCGGTCGCCGCGCGTGGTGACGTGGCAGTCGGCCAGGAAGCGGTAGACCGTGCGGGAGCCCAGGCCGCCCCTGTAGCGGCCGGGGCCGCCCGAGTCGGGGACGGTCTCGATGGACTCCACGATGATCGGGCAGCGGCTCTCCACCGGCTCGGCCTGGGGCACCGAGTTGCGGCCGATGCCGAAGTGCACGCCGGTCGCGTCGGGCCCGTCCAGGCCGCGCCGGGCGCCGGCGCCGCCGAAGTCGTACGACAGATGGATCCAGTACGGCGCCCCGACGGCCGCGATCGAGAACGGCTGCAGGATCCCGCCGGCCGCGATGGCACGCTCGGGCACCGCGTCGGACAGCGCCTGGAAGACGGCCTCCATGGCGGCGTAGACGGGCACGTACCGGCCGCCGCAGGGGTAGGGGGAGCGGGCGTTGAGCAGGCTGCCCTCGGGCAGGTGCACGTCGATGGCGCGCAGGCAGCCGTCGTTCATGGGGATCGCGGGGTCGAGGAAGCAGCGGACGGCGAACACGGCGGCGGCCAGCGACTGCGACGCGGAGGCGTTGATCGCGGCCGGGACCTGCGGGCCGGTACCGGTGAAGTCGAGCCGCGCGGCCCCGTCGCCGAGGACGACGGCCACCCGGACGTGATGCGATTTCTCGGGATCGATGCCGTCGTCGTCGATCGGGTACGCCGCCTCCCACCGACCCGAGGGCAGCTCCGCGAGCGCCGCCCTGGTCCGCGCCTCGGTGTGGTCGAGGTAGTGGTCCACGCCTTCGGCCAGGCCGCGCACGCCGTACTCGGTGATCAGCGCCTCCAGGCGGGTCGCGGCGACGGCGGTGCCCGCCACGAGGGCCCGTACGTCGCCCACGACCTTGCCGGGGGTGCGGCTGTTGGCCCGCAGGATGGCCTCGATGGCCGGGTCGAGGCCGTCGCGGGTGGCCAGGCGCACCGGCGGGAGCTGGAGGCCCTCCAGGAAGATGTCCGTGGCCAGCGGGGCCATGCCGCCCGCCGAGAGGCCGCCGAGGTCGGAGACGTGGATCATGGTGGCGGTGAGGTACGCGGGGACGCCGTCCACGAAGACCGGGCGGTAGACGAGCAGGTCGTTGGTGTGCACGCCGCCCCGGTAGGCGTCGTTGAGCGCGTACACGTCGCCCGGTGTCATGGTCTCGGGCGGGAAGTCGCGCAGCAGCTCGGGGAGCGCGACCTTGAGCGCCATGCTGTTCATCAGCGTGGTGGCCATGGAGTGGGCGATCAGCCGCCCCCGTACGTCGAGGATCGCGGCCGAGGCGTCGGAGCCCTCCACGATGAACGTCGAGTACGCCGACCGCACGACCACGATGCCCGCCTCCTCGGCGGCGACGACGAGCGCGTTGCGCAGCACCTCGGCGGTCAGGGGGTCCATCACGGCTCGCTCCTCCTGGTGAGGTGGACGGCGCGGGTGCCGGTGAGTGCCGCGGTCCAGCCGGGCGGTACGACGATGGCCGACTCGGGGTCCTCGACGATGGCGGGACCACAGAGCGCGCCCGCGCCCCCGAGTGTCTCCCTGGTGTGCACGGGCACCTCGGCACGGCCCCCGCACTCGGGAAAGTACGCCCGCCGCGAGCCCGGCGTCCCACCCGTCGTCGCCACGGGCTCTTCCGCACTCTCCATGGGAGGGGGTGGCAGGGTGACGCGTACGCGGTAGCTGACCAGTTCGATCTCGCCCCGTTGCGCGATCCCGTACACCTCCTCGCAGCGCCGCGCGAACCGCGACTCCAGCGTGGCGCGGTCGGGGGTCCACGGGATGGTGAGCTCGTGCGCCTGGCCGCGGAAGCGGGCGTCGACCGAGCGGGTCACGGTGGCGGCGGCGAGCGGGACGTCCAGGTCGTCGGCGGCGTCGGCGGCGAGCGCGGTGAAGACGGACTCGGGGTCCGGCGCGTCGAGCCGGGTCAGCACCCGGTCGGCCGACAGCGTGCCCGCGAGCAGCCCGGCCGCCGAGGCCACCCCGCAGTACGGCGGCACCACCACGGTCGCGATCCCGAACCGCTCCGCCACCCGCGCCGCGTGCATGGGCCCGGCCCCGCCGAAGGCGACCAGCGCGAACCCGCGCGGGTCGATGCCCCGCTGCACGGTGACCACGTGCACCGCCGACGCCATGGAGGCGCTGACGATCGTGTGCACGGCGTACGCCGCCTCCTCCCGCGACACCCCGAGCGGCCCGGCGAGCCGGTCCAGGGCGGCCCCGGCGAGGCCGGGGGAGAGCGGGATGGAGGCCGACGACAGGTAGCCGAGGACGAGGTTCGCGTCCGTGACGGTCGGCTCGTCCCCGCCCAGGCCGTAGCAGGCGGGGCCGGGGGAGGAGCCGGCCGAGCGGGGCCCGACGCGCAGCGCGCCCGCCGGGTCGAGCCAGGCCACGCTGCCGCCGCCCGCTCCCACCTCGGCCAGGTCGATGGCGGGCGTCTTGATCGGCACGCCGGTGCCCGCCCGCCGCCCGCCGAAGCTGCCCTTGCCGCCGACGTGGAACTCGTGCGTGATCTCCGGCCGCCCGCCCCTGATGACGCAGGTCTTGGCGGTGGTGCCGCCCATGTCGAACGAGATCGCGTCCGCGAACCCGGCTCCCGCCGCCGCCAGCACCCCGGCGGCGGGCCCCGACTCGATGGTGGCGACCGCCCGCCGCGCTGCCAGCTCGGCGGAGAGCACCCCGCCGCCGGACTCCATCACGTGGACGGGCGCGTGGATCCCGATGCCGGCCAGCCGCTCGCGCAGCCGCGACAGGTACGCCGCCATCAGCGGCCCGACGTAGGCCGAGACGATCGTGGTGGTGGCCCGCTCGTACTCGCGGATCTCCGGCCAGACCTCGGAGGAGACGACCACGTTCTTGACCGACTCGCGCAGGATCGCCGCGGCCTGCCGCTCGTGGGCCGGGTTGGCGTAGGAGTGCAGGAAGCACACGGCGACCGACTCGATGCCGCGGCCGGCGATCTCGGCGGCGACCCGGCGTACCGAGTCGGGGTCGAGCGGCGTGAGCACCTCGCCGCGGGCCGAGACGCGCTCGGTCACCTCGAAGCAGTCGCCGGGGGAGACGGGCGGGGGCGGCGGGGTGAAGCGGAGGTCGTAGCGGTCCTCCTCGACGCGGGCGTACCGGCCGAGCGGGATCGTGGCACGAAAGCCGCAGGTCGTGACGAACGCGACGCGCACCCCGGTGCGTTCCAGTACCGCGTTGGTGGCCAGGGTCGTGGCGTGCACCACCCTCGTGACCTGGGCTGGGTCGCTCCCCGCGAGCGCGCGCGTAACGCCGGTGACGATCCCCGCGATGGGGTCGTAGTGGGTGCTCAGACATTTGGCCACGGAGATCGAGCCGGACGTGCTGCGAACGACCACGTCGGTGAAGGTGCCGCCGACATCGACGCCGATCGTGATGCCCATTCAGGTACGTTATGTCCCCGAGCAAGCGCTTGTCTACGTAGCGGTCTATTGACTTACGGCACCTGATTGGGACGCTGGTCCTAGTCGTGCGTTTGGAGCGGAGAGATGGCGCGCTTCAGAGCCCTTGCCGGTGGCATCGCGGTGGCGGTGGTCCTCATCGCACTGCCGGCGTCGGCGCACGAACATCCGAGCGGGATCACCGACCTGGTGAGCCCCGCCGTCGTACGTCTAGAGGCCGTCTCCCATGTGGAGATCACCCTGCTCGACCACGTCGGCGAGCTCAAACACGTGGAGCGGTCCTACGACATCCCGTTCGCCGCCGGGACGGGCACGGTCATCAGCCCCGACGGCACGATCGTCGCCCTGCGCCGGCTGGCCGTGAACCCCGACGACGTCGAGGTCTACGCGGCCAACAAGATCTTCGCGGAACACCACAAGGTCAAGATCCCCGCCGACTACAAGAAGCACCGCCTCGACGACGACATACTCGACCGCCACCTCCAGCAGTGCTACACGCCCGAGAGCGACACCGCCACCTGCATCATCGACGTCACCACCGAGATCACCGCCTTCCCCAACGTCTCACCGGCCAGCCCCGACGGCTTCAAGGTCACGTGCATCAAGGCAGGGCCGAAGCCCGACTCCCCGGCCGTCCTGGTGCCGGAGACCCCGTCCGCCGGCGGCGTCGGCATGCCGACCGCGCCGCTCGCCGACAAGGTGCCCGATCAGCCGGGCTCGCCCACCAACGTGGCGGGCTTCCTCGGCCGTCCTGGGCCCAAGGTCACGCACACCGTCGAGATCGCCCACCTCGGCAAGGGCGGCGCGGCGGGCGACGGCGGCCGGCCGTTCGCCGATCCCGACAACAAGGTGGACGAGCCGGTCAAGCTCGGCGGCCTGGCCGACAAGGGCATGGTCGGCGCCCCCGTGATCGGCGACAAGGACGGCCACGTCATCGGCCTGCTGGTCGGCGGCGGCAAGGAGGGCCGGATGATCGGCATCAGGGAGGTCACCGGCATCCTGGCCGAGGCCAAGGTCGTGCCGCGCAGAGGCGCGATCGACACGGCCTTCGAGGCCGCGCTCACCCGCTACCACACGCAGTACTACACCGAGGCCGCGCCCGGCTTCCAGCGCGTGCTCGAGCTCTACCCGGGCAACGTGGTGGCCGCCGAGCTGCTGAAGACCTCGCTGGCCAAGCGGGGCGGCCCCGAGGACCAGGGCACCAGGCGGACGGCGCGGCAGATGGAGCCCTCGTCCCCGCTGTGGCCGCTGATCCTGGCCGCCGCGATACTTTTCGCCGCCGCCGGCGGCGGGGCGTATCTGCTGTGGCGCCGCCGCACTCCTGAAATACCGACAGAACCGCCACAGCCCCTGGCGGCCGGCCCACCACTCGACCAAGGCTCCGACCAGACCGTGGTCGTGCGGCGGTCCCAGCCGTTCCACGTGGTCCCGCAGCAGCAGCAGGTGATGACCGCGCCCGACCCGGCGATCAAGTACTGCACCTCGTGCGGCATGAGACTCGGCCCGGCGCACCGCTTCTGCGGCTACTGCGGCCACCCCATCGAGACGTGATGCCATTGAACGAAAGATCGCTCATCGGCCAGGAGGTGGCCGGGTACTACATCGAGGACATCGTCGGCAAGGGCGGCATGGCCGTCGTCTACCTGGCGCTCGACCCCAGGCTGAGCCGCCGCGTGGCCCTCAAGATCCTCAACCCGGTGCTCAGCGTCGACGACAGGTTCAGGCAGCGCTTCATCCTGGAGTCCAGGACGGTCGCCAGCATCGAGCACCCCAACATCATCCCGATCTACGAGGCCAACGCCGACGCCGACGGCGTGCTCTACATCGCCATGCGCTACGTCGACGGCCTCGACCTGCGCCGCCTCATCCACGACCGCGGCCCGCTGCCGCTCGGCCCGGCCAACCAGATCTTCGCCCAGACGGCCGCCGCGCTCGACGCCGCGCACGCCCACGACCTCATCCACCGCGACATCAAACCGGCCAACATCCTGCTGGCCGGCGACCACGTCTACCTGACCGACTTCGGCATCACCAAGCACCGCTCGTCCATCTCGGGGCTGACGCAGACCGACCAGTTCATCGGCACGCCCCGCTACATGTCGCCCGAGCAGATCAACAAGGAGCACATCGACGGCCGCTGCGACCAGTACGCGCTGGCCTGCGTGGTCTACGAGGCGCTGTCGGGGCGGCTGCCGTTCCAGCGCGAGAACGACATCGCGCTGCTCTGGGCCCACCTGGCCGAGCAGCCGGTGCCGCTGTCGCAGATCAGGCCCGAGCTGCCGCCCCAGGTGGACGCCGTCATGAGCAGGGCCCTGGCCAAGTCGCCCGAGCAGCGCTACGCCACGTGCTCGGAGTTCGTGGCCGCGCTGCGCGACGCGATCAGCGGGCCGGCGTACGACCCGTACGGCGGGCCGGGCTCGGGGCCGCACCTCATCCCGAGGCCCAGCCCCAGCCCGCACTCGGGCCCCCACTCCGTGCCGTCGTTCGCGGCCCCCGCCCCTCGCGCCACCGCGACGGCGGGACCGGCCACGGGGCCCGGCGCCGCTCCGCCCACGAAGCCCGCCGCCGCCAGGAAGCGGCCCGGCCGGCTGCCCGTCGTGGTGGCCACGCTGGTCGCCGCCGTGGCCGCGCTCGCGCTGGTCGCCGTCGTCATCATGAACAACCGCGGCGAGACCTGGACCCGCTACAAGACCAGCGCCGCCGCCCCGCTCACCTTCGACTACCCGGGCGACTGGACCGTCCGCACCCACCAGGACCTCTTCGCCGTCGCCTCGCCGCACGCGCAGGAGCTGGAGCAGCTGTTCGTGGCCGGTCCTGGGGCCGACTGGTCGCGCATCGCGGAGATCTTCGCCGACGACCCGGAGAGCCTGTCCGGCGTGTACGTCCAGGTCTCCGACACCCTCGACGCCAGCGGCACGTCCGAGCTGATGAAACCCAAGATGGAGGCCCTGCTGCCGGGCCAGGTCGACCTCGGCAAGCCGGTGCTCGACCAGGCCGGCAACAGCCCGGCCACCCGCTTCGACGGCTCGCTGCACGACCCCGGCACCGGCACCAGGCTGGGCTTCGTCAGCTACGTGATCGACCGCGAGCCCAAGACCATGCTCGTCATGTACTTCTGTCCCCGCACCACCTGCGACGACGCCGTGCAGGCCCGCATCAGGCAGAGCGTCCACGTGCCCTGATCTTGGAACCCGCTTGCGACCGGCTTGGCACGCCCGTCCGGCGGGTGTTCAGGGGGACGCCCGGCGTCTACCCTCCGCCTGTGGGCATTCGCATCGTGATCGCCGACGACCAGGCGATGGTCAGGGCCGGGCTGCGCATGGTCGTCGAGAGCGACCCCGGAATGGAGGTCGTCGGTGAGGCCGCCGACGGGCGGGAGGCCGTCGCCGTCGCGCGGCGCACCCGGCCGGACATCGTCCTCATGGACATCTCCATGCCGCGCCAGGACGGGCTGTCGGCGGCCAGGGAGCTCCTCGGCGCGCCGTCGCCGCCGAAGATCATCACGCTCACCACGTTCGACACCGACGAGAACCTCTACGCCGCGCTGCGCGCCGGCACCAGCGGGTTCCTGCTCAAGGTGTCGCCGCCCGAGCAGCTCATCGAGGCCATCAAGGTCGTCCACGCCGGTGACGCGCTGCTCGACCCGGCCGTGACCAGCCGGGTGATCGCCACGTTCGCCGGGCGGGCCGAGCCGGTGCACTCGCCCGCGCTGGACGAGCTGACGCCGCGCGAGCTGGAGGTGCTGCGGCTGATGGCGCGCGGGCTGACCAACGCGGAGATCGCCGGGAAGCTGTACGTCGGCGAGGCCACGGTCAAGACGCACGTGGCGCGGGTGCTGATGAAGCTGTCGCTGCGGGACCGGGCGCAGGCGGTCGTGTTCGCGTACGAGACGGGCGTCGTACGGCCGGGAGCCGCGTAAGTGTCTCGCCATTCGGGAGGGATTGGCGGAGCATGCGAGAGGTGTGTGTATATTTTTCGGCATAAGGCGGTAGATACAGGAGATATTTCATGGAGTCGTTCCCCAGGGTGCTGTTCGACGAGGCGCACAGTGAGTCGTGGACCATCCGCCGTGAGCTCGCGGAGGCCGTCAATCCCGCCCATCCCGACGACACGAGCTACGCCCGCGCGGCCGGGCTGCTGCGGCACCTGGGGCACACCGTCGCCGCCCACACCGGTGGCCCGCTCGACGCGGAGACGCTGGCCGCCCAGGACGTCCTGGTGATCGCGCACCCGTCGGATCCGCGCTGGGAGCGCACGACCGGCCACGGGAGCCCGGTCTTCACCTCCGCCGAGCTGGACGCGATCGAGGCGTACGTCGGCGACGGCGGCGGCCTGGTGGTGCTGGCCGAGGAGGAGCAGGACAAGTACGGCAACAACCTCGCCGGCCTGCTGGCCCGCTTCGGCGTGCGCGTGGAGCACGCCACCGTGCGCGACCCCGGTCACGCCTACCGCGGCGTGGCGACCTGGGTGCTGGCGGAACGTTCCACGGATTCGGGGCTGCTGGCCGGCGTGCGTACGGCCTGCTTCTACCGTTCGGGTGTGCTGAGCGCGGAGGACGCCGAGGTCCTGTTCAGCAGCTCGCCGTCGGCCGCGCCGGCGAACGCGCCGCTGGCCGTCGCGCTGCGGCACGGCAAAGGCCGGGTCGTCGTGTTCGCCGACTCCGACCTGTTCGGCGACGACTCGATCGAGGACCACGACCACCGCAGGCTCTGGGGCAACGTGATCACCTGGGCCGCCCGCGTCCCCGGCGACGAGGCCGGCCGCGCCGAGCGCGACGAGGTCAAGGCCGCGAAGTTCGCCCGGCTCAAGGAGGCCGTGGAGGAGCTGCGCCCGCTGCAGGTCAAGGACGGCTCGGTGCCCGATGAGCACAAGGAGCGGGCCGGCGAGCTGGTCGCGGCCGTCGCCGAGCGGGTGGCCGGCCTCGCCCCGCACTTCCCGCACGACGCCGCCTACCTCCAGGCCGTACGCGACGACCTCGCCAAGTGGGCCGCCCAGGGCCTCGGCGTGCCCGACTTCCTCGACTCGCTCGACCTGTTCCACCCCGACACCCAGCGCGAGGACGGGCTGGAACACCTCGTCGTCTTCCCCATGTACACCCAGAACGGCAACCCCAACAGGAACCTGGAGGCCGTCTGGATCCGGACCATCTGGCCGGGCTGGCTCGCCGAGCTGGAGGCGGGCGGCTACGACAACCCGATGTTCGTGCCGATCGCGTTCGAGGACTTCACCTCCGGTTACGACACCCACTCGGCCGTGCTGTTCCCCGAGACGGTCGCCGTGCGCACCACCCCGGCCCGCTTCACCTGGGGCGGCATCTTCGCCGACCGCGAGGCCGCGCGCTTCCGCCGGGTCGCCAAGGCCGCGACCGAGACGCTCAGGCTCGACCTGCCGCCGGACGCCGAGCGGCTGCTCGACTCGCAGCGGCTGGCCCAGGACACGTACGTGCTGTGGGACCTCGTCCACGACCGCACCCACAGCCACGGGGACCTGCCGTTCGACCCGTTCATGATCAAGCAGCGGATGCCGTACTGGCTGTACTCGCTGGAGGAGCTGCGCTGCGACCTGACCGCGTTCGGCGAGGCCGTGCAGCTGGAGCGGCGCGGGGTGCCGTACGCCCGGTACGTCCAGCTCGCGATCCTGTTCGACCGGCTGTTCCGCTTCCCGATCACGGGGGAGCGGGTGCGCAACTACGACGGGCTGGGCGGCCAGCTGCTCTTCGCCTACCTGCACCGCAACGACATCGTGCGCTGGACCGACAACCGGCTCTCGATCGACTGGGAGCGGGTCGCCATCGGCGTCGCCGACCTGCGCGGCGAGGTGGAGAAGCTCTACCGCGACAGCATCGACCGGTCCAAGCTGGCGCACTGGCTGGCGGCGTACGAGCTGGTCACCGCGTACGTGGCCCCGCACCCCGCCTCCACCTGGGCCAAGGGGATCGCGGCGCTGCCCGAGGAGCAGAAGGCCAAGGTGGACGCGGTGCTGCCGGACGAGTTCCCCCTGAGCATGTTCTACGAGGCCCTGCGCCGTAAGCTGACGGACGTGGTCGAATCGACTAGGGGGCTCCGCGCATGATCATCTTGGTGACCGGGGCCGGTGGCCCCACCGGCGCGGCGGTGTCGGCTCATTTCCGCAACGGCGGGCACACCGTCATCGAGGTCGGCAGGAAGGACTGCGACCTGCTCGACCGCGCCGCCGTCAACGAGCTGGCCGTTCGCGTCGAGCGTGAGCACGGCCACGTCGACGGCGTCGTCCACCTGGTGGGCGGCTGGCGCGGCGCGCCCTCGTTCACTGAGACCAGTCTCGACGACTGGAACGATCTGCACGATCTGCTCGTCCGCACGCTCCAGCACGTCTCGCTGGCGTTCGAGCCGCTGCTGCGGCGCAGCGCCAACGGCCGGTTCGTGATCGTCTCCGCCCGGGCCGCGCAGGCGCCCGAGGCCGGCGGCGCCGCGTACGCCGCCGCCAAGGCCGCGGCCGAGGCGTGGACGCTCTCCCTGGCCGACGCGCTGCGCGGCACCGGCAGCGCGGCCGTCATCCTCGTGGTGAAGGCCCTGGTCAACGCCGCCATGCGAGCGGCGAAGCCGGAGGCGAGGTTCGCGGGGTTCACCGACGTCGACGACCTGGCAGCGGCCATCGGCGGCCTCTACGACCGCCCGGCAGAAGAGATCAACGGCACGCGATTGGACCTCACCTCTTGATTCCCCGGCACGACCCCCGGCTCAAGGCGTTCGGCAGCGACAACTACGCCGGGGTGCACCCCGACATCCTCCAGGCCATCGCCGCGGCCAACGGCGGCCACCAGGTCGCCTACGGCGACGACGTCTACACCGAGGCGATGCGGCAGGTCTTCCAGCGGCACTTCGGCGAGACGGCGCAGGCGTGGCCGGTGTTCAACGGCACCGCCGCCAACGTCGTCTCCCTGCGGGCCATGACCGCGCCCTGGGAGGCGGTCATCTGCGCCGAGTCCGCCCACATCAACACCGACGAGGGCGGCGCCCCCGAGGTGGCGGGCGGCATCAAGCTGCTGACGGTGCCCACGCCCGACGGCAAGCTCACGCCCGAGCTGATCGACCGGCAGGCGTGGGGGTTCGGCGACGTGCACCGCGCCCAGCCGAAGGTGGTCTCGGTGTCCAACGTCACCGAGCTGGGCACCGTCTACACGCCCGACGAGCTGGCCGAGGTCTGCGCGCACGCCCACGGGCTCGGGCTGACCGTGCACCTCGACGGCTCGCGCCTCACCAACGCCGCGGCGGCGCTGGACGTGCCGCTGCGGGCGCTGAGCACCGACGCGGGTGTCGACGTGCTCTCCTTCGGCGGCACCAAGATCGGCCTGCTGTACGGCGAGGCGGTCGTCGTGCTCGACCCTGACGCGGCCACCGGCGTCGACTACCTGCGCAAGACGTACATGCAGCTGTCGTCGAAGATGCGGTTCGTGTCCGTGCAGTTCGAGGCGCTGCTCTCCGGCGACCTCTGGCTGCGCAACGCCCGCCACGCCAACGCCATGGCCAGGCGGCTCGCCGCGGCCGTCGAAGGCGTCCCCGGCGTGCGGCTGAGCAGGGCCGTCGAGGCGAACGCGGTCTTCGCCGTGCTGCCCGCCGACGTCGCCGACCGGCTGAGGAAGCGCTTCCGCTTCTACACCTGGGACGAGTCCACGGGCGAGGTGCGCTGGATGTGCGCGTTCGACACCACGGAGGAGGACGTGGACGCCTTCGCCGCGGCCCTCGCCGAGGAAGCCGCCGCCTCGCCCTCCTGAGGCGTCACCGCCCGGTGCGCCGCCCGCCCCGCCGCTGTCGTCCTGGCCGGGACGGGACGGTCAGGGCCGCAGGGCCAGGCGGGCGGCCTGCCAGCCGCCCATGCCGTGCACCCCAGGCCCCGGCGGCGTGGCCGACGAGCACAGGAACACCCCCGGCAGCGGGGTGCGCCACGGCGCCGGGGACCAGACCGGGCGGCGGACGAACTGGCCGAGGCTCGCGAGCCCGCCCGAGATGTCGCCGCCCACGAGATTGGCGTCGGCCGCCTCCAGCGCGGCCGGGCCCATCGCGTGGCGGGCCAGCACCCGGTCGCGGAAGCCCGGCGCGTAGCGCTCGATCTGCGTCTCGATGGCGTCGGTCATGTCCCTGGCAGAGCCGTTGGGGACGTGGCAGTAGGCCCACAACGTGTGGCCGCCGCGCGCCGGGTCGGCCGTGTGCGGCTGGACGAGCAGCACGTACGGGCGGGGCGAGTGCCGCCCGGCGGCCGTCTCCGCCTCGCTCAGCGCGATCTCCTCCAGCGTGCCGCCCAGGTGCACGGTGCCCGCGCCCGCGACGGCCGGATCGCGCCACGGCACCGGGCCGTCGAGTGCCCAGTCCATCTTGAACACGCCCGGCCCGTGGCGATAGCGGGCCAGCCGCCGCCGGTAGCCGCCGGGCAGGTCATCGGTCATGGCGAGGAACTGCCGGGGCGTCACGTCGAGGACGACGACGGGCGCGTCGAGCTCGGCCAGCCGGCGTACGCGATGACCGCTCACCGCCTCGCCTCCGAGCGCCCGCAGCTCGGCCACCAGCGCGTCGGCCAGCACCTGGGATCCGCCGCGCACCACCGGCCACCCCACGAGGTGCGCCAGCGAGGCCAGCATGAGCCCGTAGCCCGTGGTGAGCGGCGCACGCAGGTCGAGCAGCGAGTGCGCCGCCATGCCGGCCAGCAGCGCCCGCCCCTCGACCGTACGGAACGCCGTCCGCGCGAACGTGGTCGCCGGCAGCGCCGCGACGGCCCCGAAGGCGGCCGCTCGTACGAACGCGGACAGCGGCAGGGACCCCCACGGACCCAGGGGTTTGAGAAGCAGCTCGGCGAGGGGGAGACCGCCGCGGGCCACCGCGCCCGCACTCGCCAGCCAGGCGGGCCCGTCGCGGCCGAGCCCCCGCGCCGTACACCGCACGTCGCGGTGCACCAGCACGGCGGGCCGGTCGTCGAGCGGGTGTGCGGCGGGCAGCGGCGGGTGCGCGAACTCCACCCCCTTGAGCCCCAGCTCACGGAAGGCCGGCGAGGCCAGCGCCATCGCCATCACGGTCGCCCCGACGTCGTGGACGCGCCCCGGCAGCGTCAGCTCGGCGGACCGCAGCCCGCCGCCGAACCGATCGGCCGCCTCCAGCAGCGTCACCCGCAGCCCGGCGCGGGCCAGCAGGACGGCGGCCACCAGCCCGTTGGGCCCCGACCCCACGACGACCGCGTCGGGACGCATCGCGCCTACTGCGGCTTCAGTATCGAAGGCAGAGGCTGGGCGCCCCGCTTGCCGAGCAGGTCGGTCATCAGCTTGATCTCCCCGGTCTGCCCGTCGATGATCTTTTGCGCCATGCCGACGACCTCGCTGCGCGTGGACAGCTGCCGCAGCCCCTCGGCCATCTGCACCCCGCCCTCATGGTGGCGGATCATGAGCTGCAGGAACAGCACCTCGGCCTGCTGCCCCTGAGCCTGCTTGAGCTGCGTCAGCTCCTGCGTGGAGGCCATGCCGGGCATCAGGCCGCCCTGCAGGCCGGGCACGGCGGCGGCGTTGTGGCCGTGGCCGCTCATCCAGGCCATCGGCCGCTGGTCGGTGGCCTGGCCCAGCCCCCACTGCTGCAACCAGCCGAGGAACATGCCCCGCTGGTTGGCCTGGGTGTTGATGATGTCGAAGGCCAGGCTGGAGATCTCTTTGGCGGGCCCCTTGTCCCTGATGGTGAACGCCATGTCGACGGCCTGCGCGTGATGCGCGGCCATGTCGCGGGCGAACCCGGCCTCGGGCGAGGTGTCGCCCGGCGTGCCGGAACGGCCGAACAGCAGGAACGCGGCCGCGGCGAGCACCAGCACACCGCAGATGATCAGGACGGGTTTCCTCACGGGCTTTTCCATGGCCCGTCCAGCGTACCCACCTGCGCGCGGAGCTGTGATCGCATGCTTATGCGGGCCTTATTCTCCACATACGCCCGGAGGGCATAGGGTGACCCGGAGTTGGTACGCCGATGGAGGAACGATGACGAAGGAGAAGGCGCAGGCGCGGCGCGAGCATCTGCAGAAGATGCGGGCCGAGCAGCGGCGCAAGCAGCGCCGCGCGGCGCTGCTCATGTGGGGCACAGGCGGGCTCATCATCGTGGTGCTTGTCGGCGTGGTCGGCTTCTACCTCGTCAAACGCGCCCAGGAGACCTCGCTCGACGCGGTGAGCAGCGTCAAGTACGACGCCGGCCAGCACGTCTGGAACGCGGTCTCCTACAAGGAGACGCCGCCGGTGGGCGGCGAGCACAACAACTACTGGCAGCAGTGCGCCATCTACGACAAGCCCATCCACAGCGAGCACGCGGTGCACTCGCTGGAGCACGGCGCGGTCTGGATCACCTACCGCCCCGACCTCGCCAAGGCCCAGGTCGACAAGCTCAAGGAGGTCGCGGGCTCGACGGGCCAGCAGGACTACATGCTGATGAGCCCGTTCCCCAACCTGCCGGCGCCGATCGTGGTGTCCTCCTGGGGCCACCAGCTCAAGCTGACCGACCCGGCGGACCCGAAGCTCGAGGCGTTCATCAAGCGCTACCAGAACGGCCCCGACACGCCTGAGCCCGGCGCCACCTGCGGCGGCCCCGACGCGATCACCACGACCGCCGACCAGGCCCCGCTGCCGCCCGAGCCCACCGGCCAGCAGCAGACGCCGATGGAGACCCTGGCGCCGTCGCCCAGCGAGTCCCAGCAGTAAGAGGCGTCACCCGAGCACCTCGCCGAGGGCCGTCCACTCCAGCCCGTGCGCCTGCGCGACCGGGCGGCTGGTGAGACGGCCCTCGTGCGTGTTCAGGCCCAGCGCGAGCGCGGGGTCGGCGCGCATCGCCCGCTGCCAGCCCTGGTCGGCGATGGCCAGCGCGTACGGCAGCGTCACGTTCGTCAGCGCGAACGTCGAGGTGTGCGGCACCGCCCCCGGCATGTTGGCCACGCAGTAGAAGATCGAGTCGTGCACCCGGTACGTCGGCTCCTCGTGCGTGGTGGGCCGCGAGTCCTCGAAGCAGCCGCCCTGGTCGATGGAGACGTCGACCAGCACCGAGCCCGGCTTCATCCGGCTCACCAGGTCGTTGCTCACCAGCTTCGGCGCCTTCGCGCCCGGCACCAGCACCGCGCCGATGACCAGGTCGGCCTCCAGCACGGCCCGCTCGATCTCGAACGTGTTGGACGCCACGGTCTGGCAGTGGCCCTGGTAGATGAGGTCGGCCTGGCGCAGCTTGTCGATGTTCTTGTCGAGCAGCAGCACCTCGGCCTGCATGCCGAGGGCGACGGCGGCGGCGTTCATGCCGGACACCCCGGCGCCGATCACCACGACGTGCGCCGCGTGCACGCCCGGCACGCCGCCCATCAGCACGCCCCTGCCGCCTGACGAGCGCATCAGGTGGTAGGCGCCGACCTGCGCGGCCAGCCGTCCCGCCACCTCCGACATGGGCGCGAGCAGCGGCAGCGCGCCGCCCGGCGCCTGCACGGTCTCGTACGCGACGGCGGTGCACCCCGAATCGAGCAGCGCCCGCGTGCAGCCGCGCGAGGCCGCCAGATGCAGGTACGTGAACAGCACCTGCCCCTTGCGCAGCCGGTGGTACTCCTCGGGCTCCGGCTCCTTGACCTTCATCACCAGGTCGGCCTCGCCCCACAGCTCGTCGGGCTCGGGCACCAGGACGGCGCCCGCCGCGGCGTACTGCTCGTCGGGAATGGCGGACCCGGCACCCGCGTCGCGCTCCACGAACACCTGGTGCCCGTGGCGGACGAGCTCGTGCACCCCGGCCGGGGTCAGCGCCACTCGATACTCGCTGTTCTTGACCTCTCGCGGCACTCCGACCTTCATCGCGCAACTCTTTCGCCGAACGTGCGATCCTGCCCCCATTCTTGCTCCCTTCCCCCGGTTAGGCGTGGAACATCCGCTTGATTACCCCGGTGTGGCTTCCTCTCGATAGGCTCACCCGCAGCCCGACCCGTCAGAATGGGCCGTCAGGATGGGAACGTCATCGATGGACAAGCCGGAAGAGCCGCCGATCGCGGATCCGGGGGAGCCGAAGGCCAGCAGACTCACCACCATCGTGCTGATCGTGTCGCTCGTCCTCGTCGTGCTCGTCGCGGGCGTGCTCGGCACGGTCGCCGTCCTGATGACGCAAAACCCTGACACGCCGCTGTTAGGCGGCAAGCCGCCGCAGCATCTCGCGGTGCCGATCCACTTCGCGCCCGTCACCGAGACCAAGCCCGCGCCCTGCCCGGGCGACCCGGCCGTGCTCGACAGCGCCAAGACCACCTGCTATCTCCTCGAAGACGGCATCACCGTGCAGTCGGTGCAGCGCATCGAGCCGCTGCGCGAGCGCGACGGCCAATACTCCGTCCGCATCGCGGTCGCGCCGGCGTTCAAGGAGCGGCTGATGGAGCTGATCGACGAGCTGGCGCTCGACCAGCGGTCGGTCGCGATCGTGCTGGCGCCCGAGCAGGCCGACCAGCCCAAGACGGTGCTGGCCGCGCCCATCGTCACCCAGCCGATGGAGGGCGACAGCGTCAGCATCGCGGGCTTCACCAAGGAGGACGCCGAGTCGCTGGTGGCCCGCATGCTCGGCGGCTCTCCGACCGGCGCCCCCACGGACCCGGCGTCCCCCGGCGCGACGGACCCCGGCACCCAGCAGCAGACGCCGCCTGGGACGCAGCAGACGCCTCCCGGCACCGGTCAGACCCAGCCAGGCACGAACCAGACGCAGCCAGGCACGAATCAGACGCAACCGGGTCAGACCCAGACCGGTACGGGCCAGACCCAGCCCGGCGCCCAGCAGACGGGCGTCTCGGGCCGGGTCCCCGACAAGCGCTTCCCGAGCTGCAAGGAGGCCGGGGCGGCCGGCTACGGCCCCTACCACAAGGGCCGCCACGAGGAGTACGCCTGGTACACCGACCTCGACGGCAACGGCGTGGCCTGCAACAGCGGCGACATCCGCTAGGCGAACAGCTCCTGCAGCCAGTCGATGGCGAAGTAGGCGAAGAAGACCAGCGAGACGATCCAGAGCAGCACCGGGATCTCGGAGAAGCGCCCCCTGACGGCCTTGATGAGCGTGTAGACGATCACCCCTGCCCCCACGCCGTTGGTGATCGAGTAGGTGAACGGCATCAGCGCGATGGTCAGGAACGCCGGCACGGCCAGCTCCAGGTCGTCCCAGGGCACGTTCCTGCTCTGCGTCATCATGAGCGCGCCGACCAGCACCAGCGCGGGCGCGGCGGCAGCGGCGGGCACCACGCCGGCGAGCGGCGTGAACAGCAGCGTCAGCCCCATCAGCGCGCCGGTCACCACGCTGGCGAGCCCGGTACGCGCCCCCTCGCCGACACCGGCCGCCGACTCGACGAAGACGGTGTTGGCCGAGGAGCTGACCGTGCCGCCCACCACGCCGGCCACGCCGTCCACCGTGAGGATGCGGCCCAGCCTGGGCACCCGGCCCTTGTCGTCCACCATCCCGGCCTCGTCGCTGACGCCGATGATCGTGCCCATCGCGTCGAAGAACCCCGACAGCACCAGCGTGAACAGCACGACCGTGGCCGTCAGCGCCCCGGCGGTGGCGAACCCGCCGAACAGGTCGAACCGCCCGACCAGCCCGAAGTCGGGCGCGGCGATCAGGGACTCGGGCAGGTGCGGGGTGACCACGCCCCACGCGCCCGGCTCGACCGTGGCCGTCTCGTTGACGATGATGGCGAGCAGTGCGGTGATCGCGATGCTGATGAGGATGGCGGCGGGGACCCTGCGCACGTACAGCAGGATCATCAGCAGCAGGCCGAAGCTGAACACCGCGACGGGCCAGCCCGTGAGGTGGCCCGTCGCGCCGAGCTGCACGGGCGTGCCGGAGCCCGGCGCGACGAAACCGGCGTCCACGAGCCCGATGAGCGCGATGAACAGCCCGATCCCCACGCTGATCGCGTGCTTGAGCGCCAGCGGGATCGCGTTCATGATCAGCGTACGCAGTCCCGACACGGCCAGCACGATGATGACGACGCCTTCGAGCACCACCAGGCCCATGGCCTCGGGCCAGGTCATGCGCGGGGCGGCCTGGTAGGCGACCACGGCGTTGAGCCCCAGCCCGGCCGCCAGCCCGAACGGCGCGTTGCCGACGAACGCCATCAGCAGCGTCGAGATCGCGGCGGCCAGGGCCGTGGAGGTGGTCAGCTCCACGATCGACAGGCGGGCACCGGTGACGTCCCTCGCGCCGGCCAGGATGATCGGGTTGAGCAGGATGATGTAGGCCATCGCCATGAACGTGGTCAGACCACCACGCACCTCGCGGCCGACGGTGCTCCCCCGCCCGGTCAGCTCGAAGAACCTGTCGAGCACCGGCACCACTCCCTCGTGATCGACGGGGGAGTGCCCGGTTGCTACCCAAGGGCGGGTGAGATCACGCCTTCTCGTGGCGGCCGTGACCGACCAGCGCGATGAACTCCTCCAGCTTGATGGAGCCGTCGCCGTCGCTGTCGGCGGAGGAGATGAACGCCTCGATCTCGCTCTCGGAGGCGCCCTGCCCGCCCAGCGCCTCGTTGGCCTTCCTGATCTCCTCGGCGGTCAGCAGGCCGTCGCCGTCGGTGTCGAAGCGCCGGAACTCCGCCTCGGCCGCCTCGCGCGCGCTTGCCATGAAATGCCCCCTCGTCATGCCGTCATTCGGACAAGGCGATATCTTCCGGCCTGATGGGAACGCGAGTCAACCGAAGCCCCGTGGCCGCTCTGACGGCGGCGGCGACGGCCGGGGTGGAGGAGAGCGTGGGCGGCTCGCCGGCGCCGCGCAGCCCGTACGGGGCCGCCGGGTCGGCATTTTCCAGGATCTCCAGCTTCATGGGCGGCATGTCGAGGATCGTGGGGATGAGGTAGTCGGTGAACGACGGGTTCAGCACCCGCCCGTCGCGCACCTGGATCTCCTCCATCAGCGCCAGCCCCAGCCCCTGAGCCGTGCCGCCGTGGATCTGGCCCTCCAGCGCCTGCGGGTTCAGGATGCGCCCCACGTCCTGCACCGCCGCCAGCTCGACCACCTTGGCCAGGCCCAGCTCGACGTCCACGTCCACGACCGCCCGGTGCACGCACAGCGCGAGCTGCGTGTGCGAGTCGCCCTGCCCGGTGACCGGGTCCAGCGGGTACGTCGGCCGGTGCCGGTACTCCCGCGTCTCCTCGATCGGCCCGAACCGCTCAAGCGCCTGCTTCGCCGGCAGCCCCTGGAACCGCTCGCGCACGGCCTGGCAGGCGGCCCTGACCGCGCCGCCCGTCACGTACGACTGCCGCGACGCCGACGACGAGCCCGCCGAGCCGACCGAGGTGTCGGCCGTGGCCACGGTGACGTTCGCGACCCCCAGCTCGGTCCGCGCGATCTGCGCCTGCACGGTCACCAGACCCTGCCCCACCTCGGCCGCCGCCGTGTGCACGGTGACGTGCGGCTCGCCGCCGACCAGCTCGGCCCGCACCCGCGCGGTCGAGTAGTCGTCGAAGCCCTCGGAGAAGCAGATGTTCTTGATCCCCACGCCGTAGCCGACGCCGCGCCGCACGGACTCGCCGTGCGTGGTCTGCGAGACGCCGCCGGGCAGTGACCGCAGGTCGGCGTCCGTGCGCTCCGGCGGCAGCGGCATCGACTCCAGCCGCTTCAGCATGTCCGCCAGCGGGGCCGGCGCGTCGATCACCTGCCCGGTCGCCAGCCGCGAGCCCTGGGAGACCGCGTTGCGCATCCTGATCTCGACCGGCGACAGCCCGCACGCCTGCGCGAGCAGGTCCATCTGCGACTCGTAGGCGTAGCACGCCTGCACCGCGCCGAAGCCGCGCATCGCGCCGCACGGCGGGTTGTTGGTGTAGACGCCGGTGGCGTCGACGTGCACGTTCGGCACCTCGTACGGCCCCACCCCCAGCGACGCCGCGTTGCCCACCACCGCGAGCGAGGACGAGCAGTACGCGCCGCCGTCCAGCAGGATGTCCGCCTTGACGTAGACCAGCCGGCCGTCGCGGGTGGCGCCGTGCTCGTAGCGCATCCGCGCCGGATGGCGGTGCACGTGGCCGAAGAACGACTCCTCGCGGCCGTAGGAGATCTTGACCGGGCGGTTCAGCCGCAGGGCCAGCATGCAGGCGTGGATCTGCATCGACAGGTCCTCGCGGGCCCCGAACGCGCCGCCGACCCCGGACAGCGTCAGCCGTACCTTCTCCGGCGGCAGGCCCAGGCAGGGCGCGAGCTGGTCGCGGTCCACGTGCAGCCACTGGGTGGCGATGAACAGGTCCACGCCGCCGTCCTCGGCCGGCACCGCGAGGCCCGCCTCGGGGCCCAGGAACGCCTGGTCCTGCATGCCGACCTCGTACTCGCCGCGGACCACGACCTCCGCCTCGAACGTGTCGCCGCGGCGTACCGGCTGGTGGCGGACGAACCGCTGCGACTCGCGCGGGTCGGTCACCGCCGGGCGGACCTCGTAGCCGACCTCGATCGCCGCCGCCGCCCTGCGCGCCGTCTCCGGATGGTCGGCCGCCACCAGCGCCACCGGCTCGCCCTGGTAGCGGACCTCGTCGACGGCCAGCACCGGCTGGTCCTTGTGGTCCAGCCCGAAGTACTTCTCACCCGGCACGTCCTCGTGCGTCAGCACCGCGCGCACGCCCGGCATCCGCAGCGCGGGGCCCACGTCGATCGAGCGGATCCACGCCGACGGGTGCGGGCTGCGCAGCGTCGCGCCCCACACCATGCCCTCCAGCCACAGGTCGGAGGCGTAGGCGAACTCGCCGGTCACCTTCAGCGTGGCGTCGGGCCGCCGCGCGCTCGCGCCGATCCCGTGCAGGATCTCGCCGGCCCTCTCGTCAGCCGTCTGCGTCATCCTCCGAGTAGAGCACCGGCCGCCCGGCCGCTCCTATGCGCACGACGTGAAATGTCGGTCAGCGGTTGTCCTGCCCGCCTTGTACATTCCTACAGGTGCGCCTCTCCGACCTGCTGGCCATCGAGGACCTGCGCCTGACCCTGCTCACCGGCGACCCCGCCCGTGAGTTCGCCGGCGTGTACGTCACCGACCTGCCCGAGCCGGGCCGCTACCTGGCCGGCGGCGAGCTGGTGCTGACCGGGCTGACCTGGTGGCGCGAGCCGGGCGACTCCGACCGGTTCGTGGCGGCGCTGGCCGAGTCGGGCGTCGCCGCGCTGGGCGCCGGGCAGGCGCTGCTCGGCCACGTGCCGGACGACCTGGTCGCCGCCTGCGAGCGGGCTGGGCTGCCGCTGCTGGAGGTGCCCGTCGAGGTGTCGTTCCGCACCCTGGCCGAGCTGGCGGCGGGCCGGCAGGCCGGCGACGCGCGCGACGCGCTCGGCCGCCACCATAGGCTCGTCGCCGCGCTCGCCGAGGGCGCCGGGCTGGCCGAGCTGTTCGAGCTGACCGCCGCCGAGCTGGGCGTCACCGGCGCCGTCCTGTCCGCGTCGGGCGAGGTCGTGGTGGGCGCCGCCGACGATCCCGCGGGCCTGGCCAGGACGTACCTGACCGCGCCACGGCTGCCCGTCCTGGCCGGGAAGCACACGATCTTCGCCGTCGGACGCGGACACCGCGCCGCCGGCTGGGCGCTGGCCTGCGACGGCGACCTGATGGACCGGGCCGACGTCGGCTACGAGCTGGCCGCCTGCGTCGGGCTCGAACGCAGCCGCGTCGAGGAGGGCCGCCGCGTCGAGCGCCGCCTGGCCGAGCAGCTCATCGTCGCCGCGCTGGCCGGCGCCGACCCGGCCGAGCTCAACGCCAGGCTGCGGACCTGCGGGATCGGGGCGTCGGAGCCGTACGCGGTGGTCAACGCCGTCGCCGTCAGACCCGGCGCCACCCGCGGCCCCGACCCCGCCACCCTCGGCGGCCGGATCGTGGAGGAGCTGCTCGGCCGCGAGATCGTCGCCGCGGCCGGCGCCGACGGCGCGGTGGCCGTCGTGCCCCTGCGCGAGGGTAGCAACGGGAGCGGAGACGGGAGCGGAGACGGGAGCGGCACCGGGGGCGGCACAGGGGGCGGAACCGCCGAGCTGGCCGCCCGCCTGCGCGCCGGGGCCGAGGTGGTGGCCGCGCTGCCGGACACCCGCCTGTGCGTCGGCCTCAGCGGCGCCCTGACCGGCGCCGCCGCCGTCAAGGGCGGCGTCGAGGAGGCCGGGCACGCCCGCCGCCTGGCCGAGGACCGCGCCGGCGGCGTCGTCACCAGCGACGAGATCTACACGCACGCGCTGCTGCTCGCCACCGTGCCCTCCGACGTGCGCCGCTCCTTCTCCCGCCGGCTGCTGTCGCCGCTGCTCGACTACGACCGCAGGCACCAGTCCGACCTGGTACGCACGCTCGGCGTCTTCCTCGACCGGGCCGGCTCATGGAACTCCTGCGCCGAGCAGCTCCACGTGCACGTCAACACCGTGCGCTACCGCGTACGCAGGATCGAGGAGCTGACCGGCCGCGACCTGTCCACGATGGCCGACCGCGTGGACTTCTTCCTGGCGCTCAGAGACACCGCGCCGCCGCTGTGAGTCAGCCGCGGCGACGCGTCCGGGCCGGGCGCTGCCCTGACGCGGCCTCGTCGCGCTCGGCGATCGCCCGTTCGAGCCAGTACGAGCTGCCGGCCCGCTCGGCCACCGCCACCGCCTCCGCGCTGCGCCGCACGGCCTCGCCGAGCTGCCCCAGCAGGCGGTGCACCCGCGTCAGGTGCACCAGGCACGCCATCTCCGTCGTCCTCGACGTGCTCCTCGCCGGCTCCAGCGTCTCGCTGAGCACCGAGAACGCCGTGTCGAGCCGCCCCATGTCGATCAGCGCCCTGCCCTGCCACACCGCGAACTCCACCCGGCTGTGCGGGTCGCCCGCCCGCTCGGCCATCGCCGCGCCCTCCTCCAGCACGCCCGCGGCCTCGTCGAACCGCCCGAGCTCCAGGTAGGCCCGCCCGGCCACCAGCAGCGCGTAGCGCTCGCCGACGTCCGAGCCGATCTCGCAGGCGATCACGCGCTGCGCCAGCGCGTGGTCCAGCGCCTCCTCGAAGCGCTCCCACTTCAGCAGCGTGGAGGACAGGTTGCCGTGCGCCCGCTGCTCGTTGAAGCGGTCGCCGAGCCGCTTCGCGAGTGCCAGGTGCCGCTCGTTGTGCGTGACGGAGGCCGGGTCGCCCTTGAAGTAGAGGCCCGTCGCCAGGTGCGCGTGGCCGTGCATCGCGATGACCTGGTCCTGGAGACGCTCGCCGGTGGCGACCAGCCGCTCGCCCGTCGCGACGAGGTGACGTACCCGGTAGGACTTCTGCTGGTACCACCACAGCGCCGCGCCGATCGCCGCGCCCGCCCTGGCCACGCCGTCGTCGGGGTCCGCCATGGCCTGGACCGCGGCGGCCAGCAGCGTGGCCTCCTCCGTACGCAGCCAGTCGTCCGCCTCCGCCGCGTCCCGGAACGAACGCCCGGCCGCCTGGACCGGCGGATGCAGGCAGTGGACGCGGTGCGGGTCGCTGGTCCGCGCCGCGGTCCTGACCGACTCGGCGTAGAAGCCGAACGCCCGCAGCAGCGGCGCCGTCCGCTCGCCCGCGGGCAGCAGGTCGCTCGCGAACAGCCGGACCAGGTCGTGCGGGTGGTAGCGGCCCGGCTCCCCGGCCTCCAGCAGGTGGGCGTCGCACAGGCGCTCAAGCGCCCGCTCCACGTCGGTCTCCGAGCCCCCCGACAGCGCCGCGGCCGCCTCCAAGGTGATGTCGGGCACGTGCAGGAGGCCCAGCAGGGCCAGCAGCCGGGCCGCCGCCGCGTCGATCTCGCGGGCGCTGCCGCTGAGCGCCGTCCAGCTGGCCGCCAGGCTCGACCGTACGGCCAGCTCGCCCGCCTCCAGCTCCCGCAGCCTGCGCCGCTCGTCGGTGAGCCGCTCCGTCAGCGCCCCCACGCTCCAGTCGGGACGGTCGGCCAGCCGGGCCCCCGCGATGCGCAGCGCCAGCGGGAACCCGTCGCACAGCCGGACCAGCCTGCCGGTCTGTCCGAGGTCCGCGGCCACCCGGTCGGCGCCCGCCAGGTTGGCCAGCATGGCCGTGGCCTCCGCGTCCGACAGCGGGCCCAGGCGCACCTGCGCACGGTCGGCGCCGGTCACCAGGGACTCCCGGCTCGTGACCAGGACCGTGGTGCCGGGCGGCGCCGCCGTGAACGGCCTGACCTGCGCGAGCCCGGCGGCGTCGTCGAGGAGCACGAGCAGCCGGCGGCCGTGCAGCGCGCTGCGCAACAGGGCGGCGGCCTCGTCCTCGTCGGCGGGGACCGCGTTGTCGGGCGTGCCCAGGCCGCGCAGCAGCCGGCTCAGCACCTCGTACGCGGAGGGGCGGGGCACGTTCGGCGTGCCGCCGCGCAGGTTGACGTAGAGCTGGCCGTCGGGGAAGCGGTGGCGTACGGCGTGGGCGACCCGTACCGCCAGCGTCGACTTGCCGACCCCCGGCGCCCCGCAGATCACCACGAACGGATGCGGCGCCTCATCACCCCACGGATCCAGCAACGACGTGAGCCGCACGATCTCCCGCGTCCGCCCCACGAACCCCGCCAGCGCCCGGGGAAGCTGCCGCGGCACGAACTCCTCGCGCGAAGGAGAGGACGCCCGCGCATCGGCCTCATGCGATGGAGCGGCTCCGTGCTCGCCGGCCCCGCGTGGGGGAGCGGCTCCGTGCTCGCCGGTCTCGCGTGGGGGAGAGGCCCCCTCCGCACCGCTCTGCCCGTGGGGCTCGTTCCGGGGAGAGGCGGGCTGCGCGCCGGGTGGCGCTTGCCGGGGGCGGGTGGGGTGCGGCTGGCGGCGGTCCTGGGGCGGGGGACCCTGCGCGGGCATTCGGCCGCCGTCCGGCGCAGGGGGCTCCTCGGGGGGCGTCAGGGCGAGCCGGTGGGCGCGGCGCAGGCCCTCGCCGGGGTCGGCGCCCAGTTCGTCGGCCAGGACGCGCCTGGCCTCCTCGAAGACCTGCAGCGCCTGCGCCTGGCGGCCGGACGCGTGCAGGGCCAGCATGAGCAGTTCGCGGGGGCGTTCGCGGAGAGGGTGGCGGCGGGTCAGGTCGTGCAACGCGGCCAGCGCGTCCTCGGGGCGGCCGAGCCCGGTCAGGACCTCGGCCCTGGCCTCGACGGCGAGCACGTGGAGCTCGTCGAGCCTGGCCCGCTCACCGTCCGCGAACAGCCCCGGAACGCCGCTGAGCGCCGGCCCGCGCCATAACACGAGCGCCTCGTCGAGGGTGCGTAACGCGGAGGGCAGGTCGCCGGACCTGCGGGCCTGGTCCGCCGCCTCCAGGCGGGCGGCGAAGAGGTGCACGTCGGTCCGCAGGGGATCGAGCCGTAAGAGGTAGCCGCCCGGCGCCTTGACGACCGTACGGGGCGGCTCACGCCGGCCGCGGCCCGGCTCGAAGGCGCGCCGCAGCCCGGCGACGTAGGTGTAGACGCTCTGCTGGGCGCTGGGGGGAGGATCGTCACCCCAAAGGCCCTCGATCAGCTGCGGCAGGGTCACCACCCGGCCGGATCGCGTGGCGAGCATCGCCGCGATCGCCTGCTGGAGCGGCGGGCCCAGATCGAGCGGCACGCCGTCGCGCACCCCCACCACCGGCCCCAGCAGACCTAAGACCAGGCCGGATGCCAGAAGAGCACGGTGATCGTCGGAGGGATGCACGGGGGGACGCACGGGGGAAGCCTCATCGCGATGCCGGGAGGGGGGAGGGCCCACGTGGCGTGTAGCTGGAATGTAGATGCGGCCGGTAGCTTGTCAACCGGCCGTCTCTGGTGTGTATTGATTCACGTGGGCCCCTGATCAGTGACTCAGGCGGTGACGCGCGGCCTGCGGGTGACGGGACCACACGAGTCCGACACCAGCGTTACGAGCGTGCCCGCACGACGACCGGGCCAGGCGTGTGCGGTGCCTGCCCGAAAATCGTGCGCTGCCCGAGCGTTCTACTTCGACGGCCCGCTTCGGCGCCGTCGTGACGTCAGCAGCAGCCGACGTCGGCGGTCGCGCTCGTGATGGAGCTCGTGAGGGAAGACGTAGAGGCACTCGCGGTCGTAACATTACCTGCAAGGGCTACCGCGGCGCCGATCGCGACGGCCAGGACTGACAGGGCAATGCGCTTACGCATGGGGGTTCTCCCTCGCCTATGTGGGTTGCTCGGACTTCATCTTCTCAGGGAGTGGCAGCTGTGACCACATCGGACCTAGTCGGACTCCGTATCAAGACGGTTAGGCGGCAACGCGGCCTTTCTCAGGCTCAGCTGGCACATCCCGAGTTGTCGGACAGTTACGTCTCGTTGATCGAGAGCGGCAAGCGTACTCCCACCCCTGCGGTCTTGGAGCTGCTGGCCACGAAACTGGACTGCTCGCTGTCCTATCTGATCAACGGGGTCACCGCCGAGCAGATGGAGGACATCGAGCTGGCCCTCGGCTACGCGCGGCTGGCACTCGAGAACGGCGAGGTCGCCGAGGCCCGCACGCGTTTCGCGGAACTCCTGGGAAACAGTAACTTGGCAGGTTTGACATCGCTTCGTCAAGAAGCCGAGTTCGGCCTGGCGCTGGCCACGGAGGCCGCGGGAGACCTCGACGAGGCGATCGCGATCATGCTGCGGCTGCGCGAGGAGGAGCTGCCCTCCGAGCGCGCCCTGGAGGTGGCCGTCGCGCTGTGCCGGGCCTACCGCGAGAGCGAGCAGCTGCACCTCGCCGTCGAGGTGGGCGAGCAGCTGCTGATCGGCAACGCCCGCGAGCCCTGGACCGATCAGCGGGTCGAGCTGGCCGCCACCCTGCTCATGGCCTACTACGAGCGCGGCGACATGCTGCGCGCCAGGCAGTTCGCCGCCGAGCTGCTCAACGCCGCCGACGCGCTGGGCACCCCACGCTCCATCGTGGCGGCCAACTGGAACGCCGCCATCGTCGCCCGCGCCACCGGCCACCACGACGAGGCGGTCGCGTTCATCGAGCGGGCCCTGGCCGTCCAGCTTGAGCACGGGCAGCCGCGCAACACCGCGCGCATGCGCCTGCAGGCCGCCCGCACCCGGCTGCGCACCGGCGCCCAGGACCCGGCGAGCGTCCGCAACCTGCTGCGCTCGGCGATCGAGGAGTTCGAGCAGACCTCGACCAGCACCATCGACCAGGCCACCCTCTACCTCGAGCTGGCCTGCGCCGAATACATGAGCAACGACCTCGACGACGCCGGCCGCCACGCCGTGGCCTGCCGCAACCTGCTGCCCCAATACGGCCACGTGGCAGGCGCCGAGGCCAACCTGCTGCTCGGCCGCATCTACGGCGCCGCCGGCAAGACGGAGGAGGGCCGCGACCACGCCGCCGCCGTCGAGCGGTGGCTGCAGCCGCTGCCCGACACCCGCCGCTCGGCCTCCCACTGGTACGCCACGGCCGAGACGATGGAGCAGCTCGGCGACACCGACGGCGCGATCGACGCCTACCAGCGGGCGCTGGCCTGCGCCGGCCTCTGAGGCCGTTGCCGTCGCCTCCCGTCCCCATCCCCGGCCTGTCCCTAAGGCCGGGGATGAGCCAGAAAGGGGCAGGGTGGGCGAATTGTAGACCCGGGTTCGAGGAGCGGGGTCCGGACCGGGCGGGGGCGTCGGTAGCCTGGGGGTTGCCATGAACAGATCCCCGCTCGCGGCCCTCACCGCGATTCTCGCCGCCGCCCTGTTCGTGTTCGGCACCGCCGCCCCCGCGCTGGCGCACGACACGCTCAAGAGCAGCAGCCCGGCCAAGAACGCCGAGGTGGAGTCCCTCGACGAGATCAGGCTCGAATTCAGCGCCAAGGTGCGGCTGCCGTTCGTCATCGTCCGCGGCGACGGCGACGCCCAGCATCAGAGCGGCAAGCCCGAGGCTGACGGCGCCGTGGTGACGCAGGCGGTCAAGGGGCCGCTGCCCGACGGGAAATACACGATCGCCTATCGCGTCGTGTCGTCGGACGGGCACCCGATCGAGGGGGAGATCCCGTTCCGGGTGAAGGGCGCGGAAAAGGCCGCTCCCAGCGCCGAGCCGTCCGATACCGCGTCCGATACCGCGTCCGACGCCGCGACGGCGGGCGCCGGTGAGACGCCCGCGCCCGCCGAGACCGCGGCCTCGCCACCGCCTGAGCAGTCATCCGAGCAGCCGGCGGCGGCGCCGAGCGGCGACGCCACGATCGAGGCCGACACGGCCGCGGCCGAGCAGGACGTCACGTTCCCCGTCTGGCTGATCATCGTCGTCGGCGCGCTCGTCGGCATCGGCATCGGCTTCCTGCTCAGCGCGCGGAGAAAGCAGCCATGACCCGATCGGTGCGCCTCGCGCTCGTGACCACGGTGGCCGCCGTCGCCGCCCTGGTCATCGGCATGATCGCGGGCGGCAGGGCGTTCCCCAGGATCATCCCAGGGCTGCCCGACTCCGGCGCGGTCGTCCGGTGGGGGCTGCCGATCTCGAAGCTGCTCATGGACGCCGCCGGCGTCGTCACCGTCGGCCTGCTGCTCATGGCCGCCCTGCTGCTGCCCAACGACAAGGGCGTGCTCGGCAAGAGCGCGGTCGACTACGTCAAGGCCAGCTCGTGGGCGGCGCTGACGTGGGCCGGGGCGGCGTTCCTCGCGATCCTGTTCGGCGCGGCCGAGACCATCGGCCGCACCCTGCCCCAGATCCTCGACCGCGTGATCCTCACCAGCTACGCCACCCAGACCACGCAGGGCGTGGCGCTGACGCTCGTGGTGCTGTTCGGGGTGGCCATCGCGCTGTTCTCGCGCGGCGCGATCACGGCGGGCGCGGCGGCGGGGCTGCTGGTGTTCGCGCTGGTGACGATGCTGCCCGCGCCGCTGACCGGCCACACCTCCTCCTCGCCCAACCACGACCTCGCCACCTCGTCGGTCGCGCTGCACCTGCTCTCGCTCGCCCTGTGGGTGGGCGGGCTCGGCGTGCTCGCGCTGCACGCGCTGCGCAAGCAGCCGCAGCTGGAGCTCGCGGCCGAGCGCTTCTCCCGGCTGGCGCTGTTCTGCTACGCGGGCGTAGGGCTGTCCGGCGTGTTCGCGCTGGTCGCCCGCCTCGGCGCGGTCTCCGACCTGTGGACCACCGAGTACGGCCTGCTCGCCCTGGCCAAGATCGTGGCCTTCGTGCTGCTCGGCTACGTCGGCTACTGGCACCGCCAGCGCACGCTGGCCGACCTCAAGGCGGGCAAGCCCCGGGCGTTCACCCGGCTGGCCGGCGGCGAGACCGTGCTCATGTTCGCCACCATCGGCGTGGCCGTGGCGCTGTCGCGGACGCCGCCGCCCGACTTCAGCATCCCGGCCGACCGGGCGTACGAGCTGCTCGGCTTCCCCATGCCGCCCGCCCTCACGCTGGGCAACGTGTTCACCCTGTGGTGGTTCGACCTGTTCTTCGCCGTGGTGGCCGCCGTGCTGGCCGGCCTCTACGCGCTCGGCGTGATCCGCCTGCGGCGGCGCGGCGACACCTGGTCGTGGGGGCGCACCGCCTCCTGGTACGTCGGCGTCGCCCTGCTGGTGTTCGCCACCCAGAGCGGGCTGGCCCGCTACGCCAAGGTCATGTTCGACATCCACATGATCGAGCACATGACGCTGTCGATGGTGGTGCCGATCTTCCTGGTCCTCGGCGGGCCCGTCACGCTGGCCCTGCGCGCGCTCAAGCCGGCCGCCAGGCGGGGCGACAGGGGGCCGCGCGAGTGGATCACCACGATCCTGCACAGCCGGTTCACCAAGGTCATCACGCATCCCGTGGTCGCCACGGCGATCTTCGTCGCGTCCACGTACGCCCTCTACTTCACGCCGCTGTTCGAGTCGGCCATGAACGAGCACCTCGGCCACATCTGGATGACCCTGCACTTCCTGCTCAGCGGCGCGCTGTTCTTCTGGGTGATCATCGGCGTCGACCCGGGCCCCAACCGGCTGCCGCACGTCGGGCGGCTGCTGATGCTGTTCGTCACCATGCCGTTCCACGCCTTCTTCGGCATCGCGCTGATGATGATGGGCACCGTGATCGCGTCCGGCTGGTACGAGCAGCTCGGCCGCACCTGGGGCGACACCCTGCTGCAGACCCAGCGCGACGGCGGCGCCATCGCGTGGGGCTTCGGCGAGATCCCGACGCTCATCGTGCTGCTGGCCATCGCCATGCAGTGGTACCAGGACGACGACCGGCAGGCCCGCCGCGCCGACCGCAGGGCCGACCGCACCGGCGCGCGCGATCCCGAGCTCGACTCCTACAACGCCTACCTCGCCCGCCTCAACCGCGCCGACAAGGCCGACAGGGCCGACAGGGCGGACAAGGGCGAATAGGGGCTCTGGCCTCGGGTGCGTAGCCGATCGGACATGGCCTTCTACCTTCCCACTACAAGCCCATCGACCGGCAGGTAGCCTTTCTCCCAGGGGAGACGGGTATAACCCCGTCAGGCAGCGTGCGTGGCCTTGAGGGGGGATGCGCACCGCGTCGACGGGAGCGCCGGAGTGGGGACCGGCGTGTGGCCCGGGGTGCCGAGAAAGGCGATGACCATTGTCGGAAGAGACACGGATGCGCGGGGGGCAGAGCCTGGCCGAGGCGCTGGAGAGCTGCCTCGCCGAGTGGTCGGAGCGCACCGGAATCGCAGTGGAGACCTGGGCGCTGCCGGCGACCGACGTGCCGTCAGGCGTCTCCAGCTGCGTCATGGCCACCTTGCGTGAGGCGCTGTCCAACGTCGAGCGGCACAGCAGGGCCCGCACGGTGTCCATCGCCGTGACGGTGGGCAAGAGCGGGCTGCGCATGACCGTCAGCGACGACGGGCAGGGCTTCATCGCGTCGGGGCCCGGGGGCGGCATCGCCCGCATGCGCGCGGCGTTCGCCGAGGCCGGGGGGAGCCTGTCGGTCAACAGCGTGCTCGGCGAGGGCACCACGGTGTCCGGCGTGGTGCCGGCGTCGCGCCCCTGACCGCCCCGCCCGCACAGGGCGGCGTCCTCGCTGAGGCCGCCGGCCCGGACGAGGCGGCCGGTCCTGCGCGCCCCCGCCTGCGGGCCGGGACGAGGCGGCCGATCCTGTGGCGGCCCGCCCCCGTGACCGGGGCGGGTCAGGGCAGGGTGAGGATCTCGCTGCCGGTGTCGGTGACCACGATCGTGTGCTCGAACTGGGCGGTGCGCTTGCGGTCCTTCGTCACCGCCGTCCACTTGTCGGGCCAGATCTCGTATTCGATCGTGCCCAGCGTCAGCATCGGCTCGATGGTGAACGTCATGCCCGGCACCAGCTCCACCCGCAGCGACGGGTCGTCGTAGTGGGGCACCATGAGGCCGGAGTGGAAGGTGGCGCCGATGCCGTGTCCGGTGAAGTCGCGCACGACGCCGTAGCCGAAGCGCTTGGCGTACGCCTCGATGACGCGGCCCACGACGTTGAGCTGGCGGCCCGGCGCGACGGCCTTGATGGCCCGCATCATCGACTCGCGGGTGCGCTCGACCAGCAGCCGCGACTCCTCGTCGACCTCTCCGGCCAGGAACGTCGCGTCGGTGTCGCCGTGGACGCCGCCGATGTAGGCGGTGATGTCGACGTTGACGATGTCGCCGTCCCGCAGCACGGTGTCGTCGGGGATGCCGTGGCAGATGACCTCGTTGATCGAGGTGCACAGCGACTTCGGATAGCCCTTGTAGCCCAGCGTGCTGGGGTAGGCGCCGTGGTCGAGGAGGAACTCGTGGCCGATCCTGTCGAGCTCGTCGGTGGTGACGCCCGGCCGGACGTGTCTGCCGACCTCCTCGAGAGCCTGGGCGGCGATCCTGCCCGCCACGCGCATCCGCTCGATGATCTCGGGGGTCTTCACGTCGGACTCGCCGGTCTTGGGGCGCTTCTTGCCGACGTACTCCGGCCGCTCGATGTGGGCGGGAACCTTTCGCATGGGCGAAACTCGCCCTGGCTGGAGCAGTGTCGTCATGAAACACGAGTCTACGGGGCAGAATTGACCTCGTGAGCGAAGGCCAGTGGTGGTTCTGTCTCAAGCACATGCGGGTCGAGCCCGATCAGGGCTGCCCCAACAAGGATCGGATGGGCCCTTACGCGTCGGAGCAGGAGGCGGCAGGAGCGTTGCAGCGTGCCGCCGACCGCAACAAGGCGTGGGACGAGGCCGATCAGGACGACGACTGACGTCCTGCCGCCCTCGGCACCGCCCTGGCCAGCTTGACCAGGGCGGTGACCCCGATGGCCGCCCAGATCAGGTTGAGCGCCGCCGACGGCCAGGCGGCGCTGTACGCGCTGTTGATCATCAGCCCGACGGAGCCGCCGAGGTTGATCAGCTGGTACGCGACCCCGTCGCCCGACAGACGGGCGGACGAGACGAGGGCGTAGCCGGCCAGCAGCAGGGCCGCGCCGGCCCAGCCGACGGCGTCGAGCAGGAGATCCATGAGCGACATTCTGCGCACTACGGGCACTGAAGCACAATTAAAGAAACCTTCACTCCGGGCCTAAGCTGCCCTACATGGAGATCGACCCCCGGCGATTACGCGTCCTGCGTGAGGTGGCCAGGCGCGGCGGTGTCGCGCGGGCCGCCGAGGCGCTGCATCTCACCCCGTCCGCCGTCTCGCAGCAGCTGGCCCAGCTCGAACGCGAGGTCGGCCTGCCGCTCATCGACCGCTCCCAGCGCAGCGTCTCGCTGACCCCCGCGGGGCGGGTGCTGGCCGGGTACGCCGACCGGGTGGAGGAGGAGCTGACCGAGGCCAAGCGCGAGCTGACCCGCTTCACCGAACGCCTGGCCGGTCCCGTGCGCATCGCCGCGTTCCCCACGGTGATCACCCATGTGCTGGTGCCCGCGATGCGGGAGCTGGCGCGGCGCCATCCGCGCATCACGCCGGTCATCCGCGAGATCTACGGGCAACCGGCGCTGCAGGAGCTTCGGCTGGGGTCGGTGGACGTGCTCATCACCGAGCAGGACATGGGCCTGCCGCCGCTGTCGCTGCCGTCGCTCACCACCCGCCTGCTCTACGTCGACGAATACCGCGTCGTCGTGCCGCCCTCCTGGCCCGATCCGCCGTCCACGGTCGAGGACCTGATGCGCCGGCCGTGGGTGGCGGGCGACCCCGCGCAGGCGTGCGGGCAGGCGCTGGAGCGGCTGGCGGGGCTGCACGGGTCCGAGCCGCGCAAGGTGCACGTCATCACCGAGTTCGGGCCGACGCTCGCGCTGGTCGCGGCCGGGCACGGGGTGGCGATCGTGCCGGAGCTGGCGTTGCTCGACGTCCCCGAGGGCGAGGTACGCGTGAGCGACATCCGCGACATCGGCGCCCGCCGCCTGGACACCGTCACCCGCGTGAGCCGCACCCGCTCAGGCGAGCCCGACCCGGTCCAGGCCGTGGTCATCAAGGCCATCGAGGAGGCCACGGCCGCCCTCGCCCCGGCCCTGCGCGCCCGCCTCTCCGGCCACCCCGCCGCCGACCCCTCCACCCCGCCCCACGACCGCTGTCCCGGCGGTGGGGGGTCGTGAGGTGAGGGGAGCGCGACCGCCGTGCCGGCGGTTGGGCGAGGTGAGGTGGGGGAGCGCCACTGCTGTGCCGGCGGTGGGGGTGTGAGGTGGGGAGCACGACCGCTGTGTCGGCGGTGGGGGGTCGTGAGGTGAGGGGAGCGCGACCGCCGTGCCGGCGGTTGGGCGAGGTGAGGTGGGGGGAGCGCGACCGCCTCACGACGGTGAGGTGTTGTGAGGCGGCGGTCAGTCGGTGAGGCGGGGGCCGCTGACTTTGTCGAGGAGGCGGGCGAGGCGTTCGCGCAGCCCAGGGCGCTGGTCGGCCTCGCCGGCCGCCGCGCTCACCAGGTGCTGAGCCCCGTCGAACGTCACCAGCCCGTCGCGCGGCACCGCGATCGCGTCGTGGGCCAGCCCGGCCAGCTCGCGGTCGCCGCCCTCGATCGCCAGGATCGTCGCCCCCGTACGGCGCGCGTCGTCCACGCGTTCGAGCAGCGGCACCGGAGCCTGCTGCTCGGCCAGCACGAACAGCGTCTCCCCGCGCCCCGCCTGCTCCAGCCGGTCGAGCCCGACCCGCAGGTGCGGCGGCGCGTCGGGCGGCGGGGCCCAGCGCAGCAGCGTGGGCGTGAGCTGAGACAGCCCGGAGAACCTGGCCTCGTCGGCGAGGTGGGCGGTCAGGTGCCAGGGCTCGTCGTCGGGGGTGCCGACCAGCAGCAGCCCGCCGGGCGAGCGGGTGGCCCGCAGGGCCAGGCCCAGCTCGCGGGCGCGTTCGAGCCAGCCGGTCTCGGCCAGGAGTTCGCGCAGGAGGGCCACCGATCCTGAGTCCATGCCTCCATGGTGCCTGACGGACCAGGCGCGGGGTGTCTGGTTCCCCTGTGACGTATTGACATGGAACGTGTTTCTCCGTCATTTCGGGCCTTGACATGGAGTTACCCTCGGGTAACGATCGGGCTCGCGGCGCCGCCCTCCCCCAAGCGCAGACCTCACGGAGAGGGGCGGCACATGACCTTACGTGTGCGCGTCAGCATGTTCCTGACCCTGTTATCGATCATGTCGTTCGTCGCGGCGCCCGCCCGCGCCGCGGCACCGGGAGACGTCGTCTCCGCCCAGCCCACCACGGTCTACCTGCTGCCGGGCAAGCTGCTCGAAGTCCCGGTCAACGCCTGGCACCTGCGCTACACCTCCACCTCCGCCATCGGCACGCCCAACACGGTCTCCGGCACCCTGCTCGTGCCGAAGGCGTCGTATCCGCTCGGCCGCCGCCCGATCATCGGGTACGCCGTCGGCACCCACGGACTCGGCGACCAGTGCGCGCCGTCCGTCAGCATGAGCCAGGGCCGCGAGGCCGAGCTGGCGCTGGTCAGCCTGTTCCTGCTGAAGGGATACGCGGTCGCGATCACCGACTACGAGGGGCTCGGCACGCCGGGGCAGCACACGTACATGGCGGGCGTCTCGCAGGGGCACGCCGTGCTCGACTCGATCAGGGCCGCCACCCGGGTGCCCGCCGCGGGGCTGTCCGCCCAGGCGCCGGTCGGCATCATGGGCTACTCCCAGGGTGGCGCGTCCGCCGGGTGGGCGGCGCAGCTCCAGCCGTCGTACGCGCCCGAGCTGCGGCTGCGCGGCGTCGCCGCGGGCGGGGTGCCCGCCGACCTCGGCGCGGTGGCCCGCAATCTCGACGGCGGCCCGAACTTCGGGCTGGCCGCCGCGGCAGGGGTGGGGCTCGACGCCGCCTACCCCGAGCTGGACCTGGAGGCCGACCTCAACGACCGGGGCAGGGCGCTGCTCGCCGACGCGGCCGACGACTGCGTGGGCGACCTCAGCAAGCTCGCCGGGCTGCGCTTCGCCGACATCAGCCCGATCGACCTGATGAACCAGCCCAAGTGGCTCGCCCGCCTGGCCGAGAACCGGCTCGGCGGCACGCCGCCGCGGGTGCCGGTGTTCCTCTATCACGGGCGCGGCGACGAGATCATCCCGCTCGCGGTCGGGTCGGCGCTGCGCTCGGAGTACTGCCGGGCCGGCGTGAACGTGCGCTGGGCCTCGCTGCCCGCGCCGAACCACGTGACGGGCGCCATCGAAGGCGGCCCGCTGGCCACCGAGTGGCTGGCCCTGCGCATGCTGGGGCTGCCCGCGTTCGGCAACTGCTGATCCGATTCGTCCCGGCCCCCGCGCGGGGGCCGGGACACGGAGTGCCCGGCACGCCGACGGGAAGCGATCCTGACATGATCTGGTTATGGCAGACGTGAACAAGCTTTCCATTGGAATCCTCGGCGGCACCGGCGACCAGGGCAAGGGGCTCGCCCGCAGGTTCGCGCTGGCCGGGCACCCCGTGCTCATCGGCTCCCGCAACGCCCAGCGCGCCCAGGAGGCGGCCGAGTCCATCGGGGCCGGCGCGAGCGGAGGCGAGAACGCCGACGTGGCCACGAGGGCCGACATCGTGATCATCGCGGTGCCGTACGAGGGGCACAAGGCGCTGCTGGAGTCGTTGCGGAGCGAGCTGGCCGGGAAGATCGTCGTCGACTGCGTCAACCCGCTCGGCTTCGACAAGAAGGGCGCCTACGCGCTGCCGGTCGAGGAGGGCAGCGCCGCCGAGCAGGCCGCCGCCGTGCTGCCGGACAGCCGGGTGGTGGCCGCGTTCCACCACGTGTCCGCCGTGCTGCTGCTCGACCCGGCCGTCGAGAAGGTCGATCTCGACGTGCTGGTGCTGGGCGACGACCGCGAGGCCACGGACGCCGTACAGGCGCTGGCCGAGGCCATCCCCGGGGTGCGCGGCGTGTACGGCGGGCGGCTGCGCAACGCCTTCCAGATCGAGGCGTTCACCGCCAACCTCATCTCCATCAACCGCCGCTACAAGGCCCACGCCGGCATCCGCATCACCGACATCTGAGCCGACACATCCGGGTCGACATCTGAGCCGACATCCGGGCCGGCATCTGGGCCGGCGCCTCGCACGGCGCCTGGCACGGAGCCTGGCGCGGCGGTCTACAGCCAGCCGGCGTCCTGGGCGATGCGGATGGCGTCGATCTTGTTGCGGGCGCCGGTCTTGGTGATGGCGCCCGTGAGGTAGTTGCGCACGGTGCCGGGCGACAGGTGCAGGCGGGCGGCGATGTCCTCGGCGGAGGCGCCCCTCGCGGCCTCCTTCAGCACGGTCGTCTCCCTGGGCGTCAGGGGGCTCTCGCCGTACTCCATGGCGGCCGAGACCAGCTCGGCGTCCAGGACGCGCAGCCCGGCGGCGGTACGCCGGATCGCGTCGGCGAGCCGGTCGCCGGGGGCGTCCTTGACCAGGAACGCCTCGATGCCGGCGGCCAGCGCCCTGCGCACGTTGCCCGGCTGCCCCATGGCGGTCAGCACCAGGATCCGGCAGGACGGCAGCCGCTCCCTGAGCGTCGCGGCGGCGGTGATGCCGTCGACCACCGGCAGGTCGATGTCCACGACCGCGACGTCGGGCCGCACCCGCAGCGCCTCGGGGACGATCTCGTCGCCCTTGGTGACCTCCGCGACCACCTCGATGTCGCTCTCCAGCCGCAGCAGCGCGGTGAGCGCGGCGCGGATCATGTGCATGTCCTCGGCGAGCAGCACCCTGATCACGCGCTCACCTCCATCGCGAGGACGAAGCCGCCGTCGGTGGGCGCGGCGGTGCAGGTGCCGCCGGCCTGCGCGGCCCGCTCGGCGAGCCCCGTCAGCCCACCACCCGCACCCGTCAGCCCACCACCCGCACCCGTAGCCCCACTGGCAGTCCCACCGGCAGTCCCAGCCCCGGCACTAGCCCCAGTCCCGGCACCAGCCCCAGCCCCAGGCTCGGTCGCCGGAACAAGCCCGCCACCGGCCGCGCCGGGTCCTGGGGGCTCGGCGCCGTCGTTGGCGATCTCCAGCCGGGCCGTCCCCTCGTGGACGGACGTGGTGATCGTGCAGGTCGTGGCCCGGCTGTGCCGCAGGACGTTCGTGACCCCTTCGCGCACCCCCCACGCCAGCGCCTGCTCCGACCTGCCCGGCAGCGCCGCGTGCGCCAGGTGGGCCTGCACGCTCACCCCCGACGACTCCAGCAGCGCCACCGCCCGGTCCACCTCGCCGGACAGCGACATCGCCCGGTAGCCCCGCGCCACCTGCCGCACGTCCTGGGCCGCCTCCCTGGCCACCTGCACCAGCTCGCCGACCTCGGTGCGGGCGGAGGCGGGGTCGCGCTCGATGAGGCGGCCGGCCAGGTCACCCTTGAGCGCGATGGCGGTGAGGCTGCGGCCGAGCCCGTCGTGCAGGTCGCGGGAGATCCGCAGCCGCTCCTTGAGCACGGCGGCGTCCGCCAGCTCGGCCCTGGCCTCCTGCAGCTCGGCGGTGACGCGGGTGAGCCGGACCAGCGCGTACGTCATGGCCCCCGTGGTCGGCACGGTCATGACGTAGAACGCGGTGAGGAAGGCGAACCCGGGGCCCGCCCAGAGCGCCCAGCCCTCGTACAGCATCATGAGGACGATCAGCGCGCTGCCCCACGGCAGCGGCAGGAACACCAGCAGCGCCCCGGCCAGCAGCGGCGCGGCCAGCGCCGACCCGCCGCCGGGCAGGATCAGGTCGGGCAGGTAGGTGAGGACGGCCTGGAGCACCAGGGGCAGCGGATGGAGGGGCGGGCGTTCGTCGCGCAGGCCCGCCCGCATGTTGACGAAGTGGGCGGCGAGCACGGCGACCATCGTGGCGGCGGCCGGGAGTCCGTACGCCACACCGTTCTGGAAGTGGGTCAGCGTGATCACCGTGTAGGCGCAGGCGACGGCGGTGATGAGCCACCTCGCCAGCCGCTGGGCAGCGGAGGGGAGCACGCCTTAGACCTTAGGACCTCCGCGGTTCCCAGCGAAACCAGAGGCGCAGCACGACGAGCCCGAGCACCGTCCACGCGGTGAGGTCGAGCAGCGGCACGAGCAGGTCGCCCGTCCTGACGGCCTGCACGACGGCGGTGGTGGGCAGCAGGTCGAGGGCCGCGTACAGCCACCCGGGCAGCGGGATCGGCCCCATCGCGCCGGCCGCGACCCCGCAGAGCAGGAAGACCGGCATGGTGAAGACGGCGGCCAGCTCGGCGCGCGGCACGAGCACCGTGTACGCCGCTCCGAGCAGCGCCAGCACGACGGACCCCGCGAGCGTCGCGACGGCGAAGGCCACCGGATGGGCGGGCAGCGGGACGCCGGCGGTGAACCGCACGGCCACCGTGCACAGCACGATCATCGCCATGGTCTGCGTGGCCGTGCTGGCGATCTGGCCCGCCAGGATCTGGCCGTCGGTGAGCGAGGTCGCCCGCAGCCGCTTGAGCACGAGCTGGTCGCGGCGGGCGGTCAGCGCCACGGTGACGCTCATGAACGCGGTGATCGCCAGCAGCAGCGCGATCGTGCCCTGGAAGGTCGTGGTGGCGTGTTCCGCCGAGGCGACGCGCGTCATCAGGGTGGGCAGGCCGACGGCCAGGCCGACCGGCGTGACCACCGAGGCGAACAGGGTGGCGCGGTCGCGCCAGAACAGGCGGGTGCCGAGGCGGTAGGTGGCGGCCAGGCTCATCGCGGGTCCTCCACGCTGTTCTGCACGGCGTTCTGCACGGCGTTCTCCACGGCGTTCTCCACGGCGTTCTCCACGGCGGTCGTCACGGCGTTCTCCACGGCGGTCTCCACGGCGGTCGTCACGGTGCTCTTCACGCCGGTCTTCATGGTGCTCTTCACGGCGCTCTCCATGAACAGGTCTTCGAGCGTGGCCTGGCGCACCTCCAGGCCCTCCAGGCGCAGGCCGCGCCCCGCGGCCCAGGTCAGCAGCGTCTGCGCGGCCAGGTCGGGGTCATCGGCGCGGCAGACCGCCCGCCCGTCCTCGACGGTCACGGGCAGCGGCAGGTCATCGGGCGCCACGTGGGCGGGCAGCAGGAACGTCACCCGCCCGCCGGCCGCCGCCAGCGTCTCGGCCATGCCGCCGGCGGCGACGATGCGCCCGGCGTCCATGATGGCCAGCGCGGACGCCAGCCGCTGCGCCTCCTCCAGGTAGTGGGTGGTCAGCAGGATCGTGGTGCCCTGCCGGGCGAGGTCGCGGATGACGGCCCAGGTGGCGGCGCGCGCCTCCGGATCCATGCCGGTGGTGGGCTCGTCGAGGAACAGCAGGTCGGGGCGGCCCAGCAGGGCCAGCGCCAGGTCGAGCCTGCGTTTCTCGCCGCCGGAGAGCTGGCGGACGCGGGTGGCGGACCTGGCGGTCAGGCCCGCCAGCTCCAGCGCCTCGTCGCCGGGGCGGGGCGCGGCGGTGAAGTCGCGCCAGGTGTCGACGGTCTGGGCGACCGTCAGGTCAGGGAAGAACCCGGCCTCCTGGAGCATCACGCCGACCCGCCCGCGTACGGCCGCGCGGTCGGTGACGGGGTCGAGGCCGAGCACGCGTACGGTGCCCGCGTCGGGCCGCTGGAAGCCGGCCAGCACCTCGATCGTGGTGGTCTTGCCCGCGCCGTTCCTGCCCAGCAGCGCGAAGATCTCCCCCTCCGCCACCTCGAACGAGATGTCCTTCACCGCCTCGAAACCCTGGTGGCTCTTGCGGAGCCCGCGCACGTCGATCGCATTCATGCCGTCCACCTTCGCGGGCGGCCTGAGCGGGCGGCAGTGAGGAATTCACGACTTCCTGGAGAGCTTCAGCAGTGCGTCGGTGACCCCGTCGGGATCGATGAGCTGATGGAGGTGGAGGCCGGGCAGCCGGGTCACCGGCCAGCCGCGCTCGGCCGCGCGCTCGGCGGCGGCGGAGTAGCCGGGGCTGTACCACAGGCACGAGCATCTGACCTCGTCCCACCCGGCGGGGACGGGGATGGGCTGGGTGTAGTAGTCGAGCGGCAGGCGGGGCTGCTCGCCGGCCACCCGGATGCGGACGGCCGGGTCGGGCAGCATGGCCACGACGTCCTCCTCGTCCCACCAGTCGGTCCAGCGGGGGAGCACGCCGTCGGGGCCGGCGAGGTCGCGCAGGAACGGCAGGAACTCCTTCTCGGCCGTCGTGATCAGCCCCTCGCCCGGCGGGACGTGCGCGTCGGCGAACACGCAGGCCACCACCCGGTCGCCGAGCCCCTCCTTGATGACGGGGAGGAAGAACCCGGCGTTGCTGTGGGCGACGAGCACGACGGGCCCGTCGGACGGGGTCGCGGCGCGTACGGCATCGACCACGCGCGGCCAGTAGGGGGCGCCGCCCGCGCTGATGCCGGTCAGGTCGGGCACCACGGCCGCGTGCCCGCGCCGCTCCAGTGACTCGGCCACGGGCGCCCACGTCGAGGGGCCGACGGAGGGGCTGTGCACGAGTACGAACGTCGTCTGCATGCCCTCCACCCTTGCAGAGGCCCGGGACAGGGCGGGACGCCAGGACGGTGGACGCGCAGCGTGGGCAGGGTGTTCACCGCTCGCGAAAAGCAGCGGGACCACATCTCCCACCCCGGGTCTGCCATCGGCATGCCCGACAGGGGATCCTGCTGGTATGAACGATTTCCGCCCCGAGGCGCAGTCCCAGGCCGCATCTGCTGATAAGTCCGAAATGTCATCTGATATGCGGCCAGAGACGAGGACCGTGCACGTGCCGCACGTCCCCGTCGAAGGCAGCCGTCCCATCGCCGTGCCCATCTACCAGACCTCTGGGTTCGTCTTCGACGACCCGGCCCTGATGGCCGAGTCGATGGGCCGCCCGGACAAGTCCTTCTTCTACGGGCGCTACAGCAACCCGACCGTGCGCTCGCTGGAGGAGGCGGTGTCCGGGCTGGAGGGCGGCGCGGGCGCCATCGCCACCGGCTCCGGCATGGGCGCGATCAACACCGTGCTGCTCGGCCTGCTCAAGCCCGGTGACCACATGGTGGCCCAGAACTCGCTGTACGGCGGTACCGCCGCCATGCTCAACGAGCTGGTCGCCAGGTTCGGGATGGAGGTCTCGTACGTGCCGGAGAACGACCCGGCCGCGCTGCGGGCCGCCGTACGGCCGCAGACCAAGCTCCTCTACATGGAGACCATCAGCAACCCGATGACGCTGGTCGCCGACCTGCCCGCGATGTGCGCGACGGCCCGCGAGCTGGGCATCCTGTCGGTGGTGGACAACACGTTCGCCTCGCCGCTGCTGTGCCGGCCGATCGAGCACGGGGCCGACATCGTGGTGCACTCCTCGACCAAATACCTGTCCGGGCACACCGACGTGGTGGGCGGCATCGCGGTCTTCGCCGACGAGGAACTGTACCAGCGGGTCTGGCGGTTCAACATCGAGCTGGGCGCCTCGCCCGACCCGTTCGCGGCCTGGCTCACCCTGCGCGGCATGCAGACGCTGGCGCTGCGCATGGAACGCCACTGCGCCAACGCCCGCATCCTGGCGACCCGGCTGGAGGAGCACCCGGCGGTCGCCGCCGTGCACTGGCCCGGCCTCGCCTCGCATCCGTCGTACGAGCTGGCCGGCAAGCTGCTGTCCGGCTGCGGCGGCGTGTTCTCGTTCGACCTGACCGGCGGGCGGGAGGCGGGGGAGCGGTTCATGAGCTCCGTACGCCTGGCGCTGCTCGCCCCCTCGCTGGGCGGCGTCGAGACGCTGGTCCTGCACCCGGCGACCACCTCCCACCGCTCGCTCAACGCCGAGGAGCTGCGGCGCAGCGGCATCGGCGAGGGCACGGTCCGCATCGCCGTCGGCATCGAGCACCCCGAGGACCTGTGGGCGGACCTCCAGCGGGCCCTGGCATAGCCTGGAACGCGACGATCAAAGGGGGAATCGTGACCACAGTCACCCACGCGGACGTCGCGGCGGCCGCCGCCCGGATCTCCGGGCACGTCCTGCGCACACCCGTGATCGAGGTCGCTCCGCGGCTCTGGCTCAAGCTGGAGCTGCTGCAGCACTCCGGTTCCTTCAAGGTGCGCGGGGCCTTCAACCGCATCATGTCCGCCGGTGACCTGCCCGCCGCCGGGGTCATCGCGGCCAGCGGCGGCAACCACGGGCTCGCGGTGGCGTTCGCGGCGCGGGCGCTGGGCGTGCGGGCGGAGATCTTCGTCCCGACCGTGACCAGCCCGGTGAAGGTGGCCGGGCTCGAGCGGCTGGGCGCGCACATCACCCAGACCGGCGCCATCTACGCCGAGGCGGCCGAGGCCGCCGCCAAGCGGGCCGCCGAGACCGGCGCGCTGTCCGTGCACGCCTACGACCAGCCCGAGGTGGTGGCCGGTCAGGGCACGACCGGGCTGGAGCTGATCGAGCAGACCGGCGCCGTCGACACCGTGCTGGTGGCGGTCGGCGGCGGCGGTTTCGCGGCCGGCATCACGGTGGGCACGTCGGTGTCGGGGCCGCGCATCGTGGCCGTCGAGCCCGAGCGCATCCCCACGCTCAACGCGGCCCTGCGGGCCGGCGAGCCGGTGCCGGTCGAGGTCAGCGGCGTGGGGGCCGACGCATTGGGGGCCAGCAGGATCGGCGGGCTGGCGTTCCAGATCCTGAACGACCCCCGGGTGGAGAGCGTGCTGGTGAGCGACGAGGCCATCATCGCGGCGCGGCGCACCCTCTGGGAGCGCCACCGGGTGGCGGCCGAGCACGCCGGCGCGGCCGCCTACGCGGCGCTGCTGTCGGGCGCCTACCGGCCCGAGCCGGGGGAGCGCGTGGCGGTGGTGGTGTGCGGCTCCAACACCGACCCCGCCACGCTCACCGCCGAATAGAAGATCAGCTGTACGTGTGCTCGGGTGCCGGGAAGGCACCCGACACCACGTCGCCGGCGAACTCCCGCACCGCCCGGTCCAGCTCGGCGCCGAGGTCGGCGTAGCGCTTGACGAACTTGGCCGGGCGCGGCGTCAGCCCCATGAGGTCCTGCCAGACCAGCACCTGGGCGTCGGTGGCCGCACCCGCGCCGATGCCGATCGTCGGGATCGCGAGCGAGGTCGTCACCCGCTGCGCGAGGTCGGCCGGCACGCATTCGAGCACGATCGAGAACGCCCCGGCCCGCTCCAGGTCCTTGGCGTCCGCCATCAGCTCGTCACCCGCCTGGCCGCGCCCCTGGACGCGGTAGCCGCCCATCACGTTGACCGACTGCGGGGTCAGTCCGAGGTGCGCCATCACCGGGACGCCGGCCGAGACCAGCGCCTCGACCTGCGGCAGCACCCGGCGCCCGCCCTCCAGCTTGACCGCGTGCGCCCCCGCCTCCTTCATGAACCTGGCCGCCGACTCCAGCGCCTGCTGCGGCGAGCCCTGGTACGACCCGAACGGCAGGTCGGCCACCACGAGCGCGCGCGACGAGCCGCGGACCACGGCCGCCGTCAGCGGCAGCAGGTCGTCCATCGTCACCGGCAGCGTGGAGTCGTAGCCGTAGACGACCATCGCCGCCGAGTCGCCGACCAGCAGCACGGGGATGCCGGCCGCGTCGAACACCTTCGCCGTCATGGCGTCGTAGGCGGTGACCATGGGCCACCGCTCTCCGCGCTGCTTGGCGGCCGTGAGGTCGCGGACGGTGACGCGGCGGCCGGACGCGCCGCCGTACAGCGAGGTTGAAGAGGACATGTGACAACCCTCCAGAAACGTCTCGAGGCGCCCTGCTGCGTCCCCGGACTCCCTCGATGATGGCACGCGGAAAACCGGTGGCGGAAACGTCGGTGGCCTTTGCCAGAATCTGTGCGGAGGTAACGAACGTTCATGGCTCTCGACCCTTACCGAAATCTGCTCAAGATCCCTGGCGTGCCCACGCTGCTCCTGGTGGGGCTGCTGGCGCGGGTGCCGTCCACGGCCACCGCGATGGCACTGACCCTGCACGTCGCCACCACACTCGACCTGGGATACGGCAGAGCCGGGGTGATCACCGCGGTCTGCACGATCGGCATGGCCATCGGTTCCCCGCTGTCGGGCAGGTTCGTCGATCGTCACGGGCTGCGTCCCGTGCTCGTCGTCACGACCGTGGCGCAGGCCGCGTTCTGGGCGTGCGCGTGGGCGCTGCCGTTCCCCGCGCTGCTCGGCGCGGCGGCGCTCGCGGGGCTGCTCGGCATGCCGGTGTTCAGCGTGACCCGCCAGTGCCTGGCCGCGATGGTGCCGGTCGACCGGCGGCACAGCGGGTTCGCGCTCGACTCGATGCTGGTCGAGGTGTCCTACATGGTCGGGCCCGCGCTGGCCGTCGCGGGCATCACCACGTTCGGCAGCGGGGTGACGATGGCCGCGATCGGCGCCGGGCTCACCGTGGCCGGGCTGGGGCTGATCGCGCTCAACCCGCCCACCAGGTCGGCGGAGGAGGACGCCGCGGCGCAGGGCGTGCGGGTGCCCAGGCGGCAGTGGCTCACGCCGGGCTTCGTGGCGCTGCTCGGCACGGTCGCCGCCGCCACGTTCGTGCTCACCGCGTCCGAGCTGTCGCTGGTCGCCACCATCAACGAGGCGGGCCAGACCGCGTGGGTGGGCCTCGCGGTGGCCGTCTGGAGCGGCGCCTCGCTGGTCGGCGGCTTCGTCTACGGCGGGCTGTCGCGGGGGTTCTCGCCGCTGGTGCTGATCGGCGGCATGGGGGCGCTCACCATCCCGGTCGGGCTGGTCGGCGGCGGGTGGCACTGGGTGGTCCTGGCGCTGCTGCCGGCGGGGCTGCTGTGCGCGCCGTCGTTGTCGTCCACGGTCGACGCGCTCAGCCGGTGGGTGCCGAGCGCGGCCAGGGGTGAGGCGATGGGCCTGCACGGCACGGCGCTGCTGATCGGCGGCGCGGTCTCGGCGCCGATCGCGGGCGCCGTCATCGACGGGGTGGGCCCGTCGTGGGCCTTCGCGGTGGCCGGGCTGGCCGGCGTGGTGATGGTGCTCATCGCCCTGCCCTTCTGGCGCCGCCACCCGTCGGAGCCCACCGTGCTGACCGTTCCCATCTCGGAGATGTCGGTGGAGAAGGTCGTGGCCACCGAGCCCGATCCGGTGTGAGTGTTCTCACGCTCGCTGCCGCGGCCGGGGCCTCGTGAACCTCGGCCGCGCTCTTTCCCGGGGCTGTGACCTGCGACTTCACCCTTCGGCTCGCCGGGATGAGGGCCGCCGTTCACATGCTAGTTACGAAACGGGACCGTTGCGTATCGGAAATAGCTCGCGATACGGTGGCGTTGCGAAACTCTGTCGTATCGAAATTTAAGGACTTTCTTCATGGACCCGATGACGGGACATCCACGCCGATGGGGCATCCTCGGCGTGCTGGTGTTCAGCCTGCTGGCGGTCGTGCTGGACAACACGATCCTGAACGTCGCGATGAAGACCATCGCCGACGAGACCGTGGGGCTGGGCGCCACTCAGAGTGAGCTCGAATGGGCGATCAACTCCTACACCCTGGTGTTCGCCGGACTGTTGTTCACCTTCGGCGTGATCGGTGACAGGACCGGTCGCAAGCGCATGTTGTTCATCGGCATGGCGCTGTTCGGCCTGGCCTCACTCGCCAGCGCCTACGCCCAGGACCCGATGCAGCTGATCCTGGCCAGGGCGGCGATGGGCATCGGCGGCGCGGCCATCATGCCGGCCACCTTGGCGATCATCTCCAACGTGTTCCCGCCCGGCGAGCGCGGTAAGGCGATCGGCGTGTGGGCCGGCGGCGTGGGCCTCGCCGTCGCGATCGGGCCCATCACCGGCGGCCTGCTCATCGAGCACTTCTGGTGGGGCTCGGTCTTCCTCATCAACGTGCCGATCGTGATCGTCAGCATGATCCTCATCGCGACCCTCGTGCCGGAGTCGCGCGACCCCAAGCCGTCCAGGCTCGACCCCGTCGGCGTGGTGCTGTCGATCATCGGGCTCGTGGCCATCGTGTACGGCATCATCCGCGGCGGCGAGCTGGCCACCGTCGCCAGCGCCGAGGTGCTGGTCCCGACCCTGTTCGGCGTGGCGGTGCTGGCCGTCTTCGTCTGGTGGGAGCGGCGCATCGACCACCCCGTCTTCGACGTGCGCAGCTTCACCAACGTCCGGTTCAGCTCGGCCATCGGCATGATGGGCATCGTCTTCTTCGCGATGATGGGCGGGATGTTCTTCCTGACGTTCTACCTGCAGATCGTGCTGGGCTTCACGCCGGTGCAGGCGGGCGCGCTGATGATCCCGTTCGCGGCGGCGCAGCTCATCTTCGCCCCGCTCAGCCAGCGGGTCACCGAGCGGCTGGGCGCCAAGCTGTCGGCCACGCTGAGCATGATCGTGGTGACGTTCGCGCTCGGCAGCTACGCGTTCATGGACCAGAACACCCCGATCGTGCTCATCGAGGTCATCTTCTTCGTGCAGGGCGCCGCGATGGCCAACATCATGCCGCCGGCGACCACCGCCATCATGGAGTCGCTGCCCCGCGAGAAGGCCGGCGTCGGGTCGGCCATGAGCAACACCGTCCGCCAGGTGGCCGGCGCGCTCGGCGTGGCCGTGCTCGGCTCGGTGCTGTCGTCCAGCTACCGCGGCGAGATCGCGCCCGCGCTGGCCGTGCTGCCCGAAGGCGCGCGGCACGCCGCGGGCGAGTCCATCATGGCGACCATGGGCGTCGTGCAGGAGCTCGGCGAGCGCGGGCAGGCGCTGGTGCAGCCGGCCTTCACCGCCTTCGTCGACGGCATGCACGTGACCGCGCTGGTCTCGGCGGCGATCGGGCTGCTCGGCATCGTCGTGGTGGCCGTGTGGATGCCGGGAAAGCCGCGGCTCGCCAAGCACGCCGAGAACAGGGAGCCGGTGCTGTCGTCCTCGGGAGGATGACGGACATGTCGGTGGGCACGTACCGTTTATCACGGGAAGGGGTAGGAGGAGGCTTTTGTGCCTCCTCCTACCCCCGAGAGCGGCGCGGTGCTGATGGCGCCCGCGCCGGAGATGTATGGTGAGGCCGCGATGTCGATCCAGCAAACCGGGACCGCCCGCCCCGCGGGCCGTCCGCGCAGCGAGAAGGCCGAGAAGGCGATCATCGAGGCGACCCTCGACATGATCGCCGAGGGCCTGGGCATGTCCGATCTGACCATCGAGGCGATCGCCGCGCGGGCGGGAGTCGGCAAGACCACCATCTACCGGCGCTGGGCCAACAAAGAGGACCTCGTCGCCGACGCCCTGTCCACGCTCAAGACGCCGGTGCCGCCGCTGCCCGGCACGTCCGTGCGCGACGACCTGATCGCGCTGGTCGACAGCATGAGCAGAGACGGCAGCGACGCACGCAACCGGTGCGTGCTCAACATCGCGATGAGCGAGGCCGACCGCTACCCGCGCCTGATGGAGCGCTTCGTCAAGCGGGCCGTCGAGCCGCGGCGGGCGGCCATCCGCGCGGTCATCGAGCGCGGCATCGCCACCGGCGAGCTGCGCCGCGACCTCGATGTGCACATGGCGCTCGCCATCATCTCCGGCACGATGATGTACCAGACGAAGCGCAGCCCGGCCGAAGGGCTGCCGCCCGACCTCGGGCAGCGCGTCGTCGACACCGTGCTGGCCGGCCTCGCACCCTAGCGGCCGGCCGTCCTGCGGCGGAACAACACGGCCGCCACCGGCAGCGCCGCCGCCACCGCGCCCGCCAGCCACGCCGCCGCCACCCCGCCCGACGCGCCCATGGGCTGGTCGAGCAGCAGCGCCCGCAGGGCCGTGATGATCGGCGTGAGCGGCTGGGCGAGCGCGAAGTCGCGCAGCACCCCGGGCATCGTCTCGGCGGGCACGATGCCGTCCGACAGGTACGGCAGGAACAACACCACGAAGCTGAACGCTCCCGCCGCCTGCGACGACCTGACCAGCAGCCCCCACACGGCGGCCAGCGCCGACAGGGCCAGCACGTAACCCGTCACCAGGGCCAGCACCAGCGCCCAGTCGGCAGGGGAGGCGTCCGGGCGGAAGCCCAGCAGCAGCGCCGCGGCCAGCGCGATGGCCGACGCGGCCACGTTGCGGATCACCGAGGCCACCACGTGACCCGCCGGGACCACCCAGCCGCCGATCGGCAGGGTGCGGAAGCGGTCGATCATGCCGGCCGTCATGTCCTCGCAGATCGTCACCGCCGTGAGCGCGGCGCCGTAGCCGCCGGACATCAGCAGCACGGCGGGCACGACGAAGTCGACGTACTCCAGGCCGCTGGAGCCGGTGGTGATGGCGCCGCCGAAGACGTACACGAAGAGAATCATGATCATCACGGGCAGGGCCGTGCTGATGATGAGGCCGTCGAGCACGCGCAGGTCGCGGCGCAGGTCGCGGACCACCAGGCGGCGCAGGTCGCCCGCCGCGTCGATCATCGGGGTGCTCATGCGGCCTCCGTCAGTTCCAGGAAGACGTCGTCGAGGGTGGGGGTGCGCAGGCGTACGCGCTCGACGGCGACGCCGGCCCGGTGCAGCGCGTCCAGGGTGCGCCGCAGGTGGTCGGGGTCCTGGAGGGCCAGCGTCAGCTCGCCCGCCGCGTCAGGGTGCGCGCCGGGCAGCGCGGCGCACGCGCGGCCCAGGTCGGCGGGGTCCGCGGGACGCAGCGCCAGCCGTTCGACACCGACCTGACGCTTGAGCGCGGCGGGGGAGCCGTCGGCCACCACGCGCCCGCCGTTGAGCAGCACGACGCGCTCGGCGAGCTGGTCGGCCTCCTCCAGGTACTGCGTGGTGAGCAGGATGGTGGTGCCCTGGCCGAGCAGCTCCCTGATGACCGTCCACAGCTCGGCCCTGCTGCGCGGGTCGAGGCCGGTCGTGGGCTCGTCCAGGAACAGGATCGGCGGTGCCGACACCATCCCGGCGGCGAGGTCGAGGCGGCGGCGCATGCCTCCCGAGTACGTCCCTGTCCGCCGGTCCGCCGCCTCCACCAGGCCGAAGCGCTCCAGCAGCTCGGCCGTCCGCTCGCGTGCCCGTCGCCTGCCCAGGTGGTGCAGGCCGGCGAACAGCTCCAGGTTCTCCCTCCCCGTCAGCAGGTCGTCCACGGTGGCCTGCTGCGCGGTCAGCCCGATCGCGCGGCGCACCGCCGCCCCGTCGGTGCGCACGTCGTGGCCCGCCACCGTGGCCGTGCCCGCGTCGGGGGCGAGCAGCGTGGTCAGGATGCGCACGGTCGTCGTCTTGCCGGAGCCGTTCGGGCCGAGCAGCGCCACTAACGAGCCCGCCGGCACCGTCAGGTCGACGCCGTCCAGCACCCTCTTGCCTTCTCCGAAAGTCTTGACGAGTCCCCTCGCGCTAATTGTGTATGGCGTACTGTGTATGACGTTCATAGTTTTCAGAGTAATGCAGAATCCTAGGGAGGCGTCAAGGAGGAGGGCCGGATGGCGGAGGAGCGGTCGTTGCCGCCGATGCTGCGACGCATGTGGGGGCGCGAGCCGGTGCCCCGACGGGGGCCGCGTCCCCGGCTCGACCTGGCCACGATCACCGCCGCCGCCATCGAGATCGCCGACGCCGAGGGCCTGGCCGGCGTCTCCATGGCCGCCGTCGCCTCGCGGGTCGGGGTGGCGACCACGGCGCTCTACCGCTACGTCGACAGCAAGGAGGACCTGCTCACCTGCATGGCCGACGGCGTGGCCCCCGAGCCGCCCGACCCGGCGGGGCTTTCCTGGCGCGACTACCTCGCCCTGTGGACCCGCGCCCAGCGCGACATCCTGCTGCGCCACACGTGGCTGCTGTCGATCACCCAGTACGCGCCGCCGCTCGGCCCCAGGCGGCTGCTTTGGCTCGACCGGGCGCTGGCCGCGCTGGCCGGCACCGGGCTCGACGACGGCGAGAAGATGAACGTGGCCAGCACCCTGACCGGCTACGCGCTGACCGACGCGGCCCTCGCCAGGGCCGCCGAGTCCGGGTTCCCCGAGCTCGACCAGAGCGGCGTCGAGGGCGCGGACGACTACGGTGAGCTGCTGGCCGAGATGCTCGACCCCGCCACCTATCCGGCGCTGTCGGCCGCGATGCGGGGCGGGGCCATGCGGGGGGCCGCCGGGTGGACCGACGACGCGGACTTCACGTTCGGGCTGGGCCTGCTGCTTGATGGGGTGGAGCAGCTGATCAGCCGCCGCTCCTCCTGACCCACGCAGCTCTTCCACCTGCGCCTGGGGACCCCCGCGCCTGCGTCCGGTGGCCCTACCGCCTGAGCCGGTGGCCCTGCCGCCTGAGCCGGTGGCCCTGCCGCCCGCGTCTGCCCCGCTTGACGTCGGCGGGCGCGGGGGCTTGCGGCAGGGTGCCTTTTGCGAGGTCAGGTGAGGTCGGTCGGGAGGAGGTGTTCGGTGAGCAGGCGGCGTGTCCGCTTGGGGCCGGTCGCCCAGCGGCGCACCAGCTCCCATCCGTGGAAATATCCGAATATGTACGGACTCATCGGCGACGGCTGGAGGATGCCCAGCGCCCCCTTGGCCTCCTCCTCGGTGACGAGCGCCCAGCGCCGCAGGTAGGCCGCCAGCTCCGCCTCGCCACGTCCCTCCGCCGCCATGAACGCGACATTCCCCCACACACCCCACAGCACGTTCTTGGCGTGATGCACGGCGGCCAGGTCGCCGTCGATGGGCGGGAGCCCGGCCATGGGCAGGGCGATGGCGTTCAGCCAGTCGCGGGCCTCGTTCTCCGGGAACAGCAGCTCCTCGGCCGCCAGCCCCAGCCCCTCGCTGAGCGCGAACGACGGCGACAGCATGAACCGCACCTTCTCGCCCTTGAGCATCGACTCGGCGATGTGCCCGGGATGGCCCTCGTGCGCGACCAGATAGAGCAGGTCCGCGAGGTTGAACGGGATGTCGGTGTTGATGTGGATCGTGGACCTGTGCCCGCCCTCGTACGCCCCGGCCCCGTGAAAGGCCACCCCGCTCACCAGCCTGCACCGCACCACCTCGTCCGGCGGCAGCGGCACGATCCGGGCGTTCGTCCGCGCCCTGGTCTCGGCCACCGCCGGCTCCACCAGCTCGGGCAGGAGCTCGATCGGATCCAGCCGGTACGCCGCCTGCCAGCCCCGCCACCGCTCCGCCAGCGAGCCCCGCGTACCCGGCAGCGCCCGGTCCAGCTCGTCGTGCGCCCGCCCGAACACCTCCTCCGGCACCCACCGCGGCTCCAGGCCCAGGCACTCCCGCGCGTACTCGGCCAGCGGCGCCCGCTCCCCGCCCACGTACCGGGCGGCGGCGCGCATCGCCCGTACCTGGGCGGCCAGGTAGGCGTCAGGCGCCGACTCCAGCAGCCGCTCCGCCGCCTCCTCGAGCGCGCCGGCGGACGCGGGCGGCTCCCCGGCGACCTGCTCGCGCCATGCCTCAGGGCCCTCGTAGATGAGCGCGGTGCCCGTCACGCCGCCGGTCAGGAGCCGGTTGAGCCGCAGCGCCAGCAGGGCGTGCTCTCGCCGCCAATCCATGACGTCCCTTCCTTCCTGTCGGGATCTCACGAGGGCGGCCTACGCTAGCCGTACGGTTTTCCGTACAGTGCACGGAAGGACGTGCCGATGCCGGAGAGCATCTGGTTCCGCGACGACGCCCGCCCGCGCCGGCCCCGCCTGTCCCGCGAGCGCATCGTGACCGCCGCCGTCGGGCTCCTCGACGCCGAGGGCGTGGCCGGCTTCTCGATGCGGGCACTCGCCGCCCGTCTCGGGGCGGGGACGATGTCGCTGTACGAGTACGTCCGCAGCAAGGAGGACGTCCTCGACCTCGCCCTCGACGAGGCCGTCGGCGAGATCGGCGAACCTCCCGCGGACGGCCCGTGGCGCGACCTCCTGACCGATCACCTGGCCAGGAGCCGGGCCGTCATGCGCCGCCACCCGTGGATGCCCGCCCTCATCGCCACCCGACCTCTGCTGGGCCCGAATGCGCTCGCCGGCTCCCGCGCGATCTACGGCGCGCTCGCCCGCGAGGGCCTGCACGGCCCCGAGCTGACCGCCGCGATCGGCACGCTCTCCTCCTACCTGTACGGCTTCGTCGCGGCGGAGAACACCTGGTGGGCCACGGTCCGCACCCCGGCCGCCGACGCCGAGCTCCGCGCCCGCGTAGCCGACCACCTGCACCGCCACGAGGCCGAGCTCGGCCATCAGGCCCAGGTGGACGACGGCGACTTCGACACCCAGTTCCGCCTGGGCCTGAACCTGATCCTCGACGGCTTGTCCACCCGCCTGAAGGAAAACCCCCGTGAGTGACCGGAGCGCGGCCGCTACGCTGACGAGATCATGTGCACCTACGCGATGGTCCACTACAAGGTCCACTACGTGTGCCTGCCATGCCGGCGCAGCTTCAAGCAGCCCTGGCGGCGCCAGGACCCCCGCTGCTCCGGCTGCCAACGGCCGATGCACTACGCCGGCCACGACTTCGCCGCACCCCGCCGTGGTGACGAGCGCCGATGGCGAGCGGTGGAGGCAGTGCTGACGGCGGGCCTCCGCTACGACGGCTTCGAACCCTGCGGCTGCGGCCGCCAACCCAAGCCCCGCCCCCGCACGAGCGCCGAGGTCCGCACCCGCCGCCGCCTCGCCACCCGCACCACCCTCTCAGACCCCGAAGCCCTGTCCCTACGCCTGTAACCGCCCCCCCACGCCCGCGCCGAAAGCCCGCCACCCGCCGAGCGGGTGCCGCGCCAGGAGCCCGTCACCGCGAGCGGGTGCCGTGCCGAGAGCCGGTCACCGCGAGCGGGTGCCGTGTCGAGAGCCGGTCACCGCTGAGCGGGTGCCTGTGTCGTGGGGTGCGTCCACCGGTATGTGTGGAGTGCACCCACATGCGCGTGAAGGGTCGTTGCTCGGAGGAGGGGCGCCGGTGGGCGGGATGCTGTCGGTCCTGGCGCAGAGGCTGGGCGTCGGGGCTCGAAATGTTCGGTGGTCGGGGTCGCGAGCGAGGGTCAGGGAGTCAGTTTCCAGAGGTGGCCGATGAGGCGGAGGCCGAGGCGTTCGGCGACTCGTTGGGAGGAGCGGTTGTCGGCGCTCGTGCTGTAGTACAGCCGGACGCCCGGCAACAGGCTCGCCCAGGCGGCGGTGGTGGCGGCGGCGTGGCCTCGGCCGCGGTGGGCGGGGGAGGTCCACGTGCCGGCCTCGGCGCCTCCTGGGGTGTTGCGGGCGGTGTGGCAGATCGACACCACCTCGCCGTTCTCCACGATCATCGCCCACGGGGCTCCTTCGCCGCCCGCGACCAGCTCGTCCCACTCGTCGGGCGCCCATTCGGCGGGGCGCAGCGGACGTACGAGCCGGGCGTGCGCCCCCGACGCCGACGTGACCACCTCCGCGGGTACGTCGAACCGCACCGGCCCCTCCACCACATAGCTGAACCCCTCCGACAGGGTGACCCGGTCACCGCCGAGCATCGCCCTGCACGTGGCCAGCACCTCCGGAAAGCGCCCGCCTCCCGACGACACGACACCGAGCAGGCGCTCGGCCAGCTCGCCGGGGAGGTGGCCCGCCACGGCGGCGGTCAGCCCGCCCGTGTGGAGGTGCTCCGGCACGGCGGTGTCCGGGCTGTAGGAGGAGACGTCATCCGGCGCGGGGGTGGCCGCCGCCCCGTAGGGCTGGGCACGGTCTGCTGCGGGAGCGGTCGGATCGGTGACGGGCACGCCGGTGGTGGTCGGGCCGAGGGTGGTCGGGCTGGTGGCGGTTGGGCCGAAGGCGGTTGGGCCGGGGGCGGGCATGCTGGTGGTGGCCGGGCCCGTGGTGGGGACGCCGATCACCATGTCTTCGGGGCCCGGGAGGCGGCCGCGTGCGTCGAGGCGCCAGATGACGCCCAGTTCGATGCGGAGCAGGTCGGTGTCGGTCAGGTGGGGTGTCCGGGGAGCGTGGCCGGCCGAGCGTCTGTCGTCAGGGTCGCTGTCGTCTGAGGTCATGGCGTTCGAGCCTAGGCCGTCACGGGCGCGGGCGTCAGGGTGAAGGGGATGGTGGCGGCTACGCGGCCGTTGACGATGACGTCGAGCTCTCGGGCGCCCGGTGGCTCGTCGCGGGTGGTGACCGGACGGAACGAGTGGCTCTTGCGTACGGTGAACCGCGCTCCTGGTTCTTCGGCGTCGCGCTGACCCAAATGGAAGACGCGGCGCGAGCCCGCTCGCCTGATCGCGTATTTCAGCAGCACAGGACCCGACGCGCCCGCCGTCACCGTGATCGCGAAGGCCAGCTTGCCGCCCACCGCCACCGTGTCGGACTCCAGCACCAAGGTGTCCACCGAGCCGCTGCCCGGGGTGGCGCCCACCAGGGCCAGGGCCTCGGGGTGGCCGGCGCGGAGCAGGCCGCGTACGGCGTGACGCAGCACCCGCTCCACGTGCGAGCCGCCGTCGGAGCGCCAGCGGGCCAGCAGGCCGAGCGCGACCTCGGGATGGTCTTTGGCGAGGTCGTTGACGTGGTTGGCGACCGAGCGGCGGACGTATTCGCTCGGGTCGTCGCGCAGCCGGTCGAGGAGCGGGAGCGTCGGCCCCGGCGTCATCAGCCAGGACACCCGCGTGGCCCACGGCAGTCTCGGGCGGGAGCCCTCGGAGGCCAGGCGGCGCAGGTGCTCGTCGGGGGACTCGGCCCACCCGTGCATGATCGTGAGGGCGTCGTCGCGGTGACGCTCGAGGAAGGGGCGTACGGCGAACTCGCCCGTCGCGTACGGCGTCAGCACGGCCAGCGTGCGCATCCCGTCGTCGAGATGGCCGAGGCCCCGCTGGGCGGTGTGCTCGGTGGCGGGCCAGCCGCTCCACATGTCGAGCCTCACCCGCCCTGCCGCCTCGCGGACGATCTCCGCCGCCCGCGGGTAGGGCAGCGGCAGCGCCTCGTCGAGCGCGGCGGCGACGTGGGTGACCCGGGCCTTCAGCTCCAGGCCGTCGAGCCCGTGGACCGCCCGCTCTACGAACCGCTCGCGCGGGAACGCCGCCCATGCCGCGGACAGCCCGTCGGCCAGCACAGACACCGACCCATGGTTGATCATTTCCTTCAGAGGTTGAGCCACGGGAAGACCTTGCCAGGCGCCACCGACAATTCCCGGTCGAAGCGAGAGCACGGCCCCGCCGGCAGCGGGGCCGTGAGGGCCGGATCAGGTGGTCTCGCGCCAGCGGTTGGTGATGGGGAGGCGGCGGTCGCGGCCGAAGTTCTTCGGCGTGATCTTGGGGCCGGGCGGGTACTGGCGCCGCTTGTACTCCGCCAGGTCCACCAGCCGGATCACCCGCGTCACCAGCGCGGGATCGTGCCCGGCCGCGATGAGCTCCTGCGAGCCCATGTCCTTCTCCACGTAGTCGTCGAGCAGCCGGTCGAGCACCTCGTACGGCGGCAGCGAGTCGGTGTCGCGCTGGTCGGGGCGCAGCTCGGCGCTGGGCTCCTTGGTGATGGAGTTCTCGGGGATGGGCCGCTCGGCGTCGAGCAGGAACCCGGGGAGCGTGTGGGCGTTGCGCCACCTGGACAGCTCCCACACCATCGTCTTCGGCACGTCCTTGATGGGCGCGAAGCCGCCGGCCGAGTCGCCGTAGAGGGTGGAGTAGCCGGTGGCCAGCTCGCTCTTGTTGCCGGTGGTCAGCACCAGGTGGCCGTGCTCGTTGGACAGCCCCATGAGCAGCATGCCGCGTACCCGCGCCTGGAGGTTCTCGGCGGCCAGGCCGGACAGGTCGATCTCCTTCTCGTACGCGTTGACGATCTCGGCGATCGGCACCACGCGTGCGTTGATCCCCTGCCTGCGCACCAGCTCTTCGGCGTCGGCCAGGGAGTGGTCGGAGGAGTAGCGGGACGGCATGAGGACGACGTTGACCCGCGAGGGACCGATGGCGTCGGAGGCGATGGTGGCGGTCAGCGCGGAGTCGATGCCGCCGGACAGGCCGAGGATGACGGACTGGAAGCCGTTCTTGGCGACGTAGTCGCGCACCGCGAGCACCAGCGCGGCGTAGACCTCGGCGTGCGGGTCGAGGCGCGGCGCCACGGTGGCGGGCTCGGGCGGGTAGGGGGCGAGGGGCTCGTCCGACAGCACCAGGCGCTCGACGGTGATGGTGGAGCCGTCGCCCGCGTCGTACGGGTACGTGCCCGGCTCGGCCTGCGACACCGGCAGCCCGTCGAGGTCGGCGATCAGCAGCTCCTCCTTGAACTGCCCGGCCCGCGCCACCAGCTCGCCGGCCTCGTCGACCACGATGGAGTCGCCGTCGAAGACCAGCTCGTCCTGCCCGCCGACCTGGTTGACGTAGACGAGCGCGCAGCCGGCCTCGCGGGCGCGCCGCGCGCACAGCTCCAGCCGTACGTCGTCCTTCTCCTTCTCGTACGGCGAGGCGTTCGGCGAGATCAGCAGCCCGGCGCCGGCCTGACCGACGACGGACACGGGGCCGCCCTCCTGCCAGAGGTCCTCGCACACCGCGATGGCCACGTCGACGCCGTGCAGCCGGAAGATGGGCAGCCGGTCGCCGCGCACGAAGTAGCGGTATTCGTCGAACACGCCGTAGTTGGGCAGGTGGTGCTTGGCGGTCCTGGTGACCACCTCGCCCTTGTGCAGCAGGGCGGCGGCGTCGAGCGGGGCGCCCTTGGGCTGCCCGACCCGGGGCGCCAGGCCGGCGCGGTCGACGTAGCCGACCACGACCGGGAGGTCGCCGAGGCCCTCGCCGGCCAGCCTGCGCGCCACCTCCTCAAGCGTCCTGATGCTGGCGTCCACGAAGGACGTGCGCAGCACCAGGTCCTCCACCGGGTAGCCGGTGAGGAACATCTCGGTGAAGACGACGAGATGGGCCCCGCGCCCGGCAGCCTCGCGGGTCCACGCGATGAGCCGGTCGGCGTTGGCGCTCAGGTCGCCCACGGTCGGATTGGTCTGTGCCAGGGCAATGCGCAGTTGTGCCACGCGACCAGCCTAGTACGCCATGATCTTTATCGTCAAAGAGACGAAAAGTGGGTCATCTCACTCCCGGAGTGACCAGGCCCGACTCGTACGCGGCCATCACGAGCTGCGCCCGGTCCGTCAGCCCCAGGTGCTCCAGCAGCGACGTGACGACGAGACCCACCTCCTCCTCGCGCAAGGAGAGCGTCCGCCCGATCTGCTGGTTGCTCAGCCCGCGGGCCACGAGCTTCAGCACGTCCAGCCGGTCGTCGGGCAGCCCGGCCAGCGCGGGAGGCGAGCCGGGGTCGCTGCGTCCGGCGAACGCCGAGATCAGCCGCATCGTCACCGCCGGGTCGATGAGCGCGTCACCGGCCGCCGCCGCCCTGATCGCGGCCACGAACTGCTCCGGCGCCGACGTCTTCAGCACGAACCCGCTCACTCCCGCACGCAGCGCCGCATAAAGGTTCTCGTCGCTGCCGAACGTGGTCATCATCACGACCTTCGGCGGCGTCGGCGCGGCGAGGATCCTGCGGGCCGCGGCCAGGCCGTCGAGGTGCGGCATCCGGATGTCGAGCAGCACCACGTCGGGCCGCGTCTCCAGGACGGCGGCGATGGCCTCCTCGCCGTCGGCCGCCTCGCCCGCGGGGGTCAGCCCGGGCTCGCCCTCCAGCATCGCGCGCACGCCCGTCCGCACGAGCGCCTGGTCGTCGGCCACCAGCACCCGCAGCTCCCGCCCCGCCTCGCGCACCGGCTCGTGAATCACCGGCGGCGGGTCATCCAGGCGCTGGGCCAGCATGTCGGCCTCCAGACCGGTGAGCGTGGCCGACAAGTCGAGGCCCAGCTCATCCCGCCAGACGGCGCGCGCCCGGCGCAGCGCCGCCAGCGCGTCGCCCTGACGGCCCAGCCGGTAGAGCGCGAGTGCGAGCAGCCGCCACGCCTCCTCGCGCAGCGGGTACGCCGACGCGTGCGCCTCCAGGTCCGCGACCAGCGAGCGCGCCCGGCCCAAGGCCAGCCCGGCCTCGGCCCGCCGCTCGACCGCGATCAGCCGCAGCTCCTCCAGCCGGCTCGCCTCCGTGGCCGCCCAGCTCAGCTCGGCGAACTCGGCCAGCGCCGGTCCACGCCACAGCCCCAGCGCGCAGTCCATGTCGGCCCAGACCTGCGCGGGCGGGCCGTCCGCCTTCACCAGCGACTCGAACCGCCAGGCGTCCACCTGCTCGACGGCGGCGCGCAGCGCGTACCCGGGCGGCGCGGACACCAGCACCGACGCCTCCTCGCGGGGGGCGCGGCCGGGTTCGAGCGCCCGGCGCAGGCGCGAGACGTACCCCTGGATGGTGGACAGGGCCTGCGGCGGCGGCGCGCCCGGCCACAGCTCGTCGATGAGGGTGGACACGGGGACGGCGCGGCCTGCGGCGACCAGCAGCCGGGCGAGCACCGCCCGCTGCCGCTGCCCGCCGAGGTCGATGGGGGCGCCGTCGGCCCAGGCCTGGAACGGTCCGAGAGCGGTGAAGATCAGCATGTCAGGCGTAACTGTAGAGGGAGAGCGCGCCGCCGGTATATGGCGAAACTTCACATCTCACTTGGTACGCCGGAGAGCCGGGAAGCGGTCACCGGCGGCGGACGGCGGGGCCGAGGAGCAGCATGCCGGCCGCCGCCGTCGCGCCCACCCCGCCGATCGTGAACCACAGTGCCTTGGAGCCCAGTTCGAGCAGCACCCCGCCGAGCGTCGGCGCCAGCACGGCCGCCAGCGACCAGGCGAACCCGAACAGCCCGGAGTACCGCCCGCGCAGGTGGGACGGGGCGAGCCGGGCCACGATGGAGCCGGGGATGCCGGCCGTGATGATCTCGCCGGCCGTCCACACCACGATCGTCGCCACCAGCCCCCACGCGGTGGTGACGAACGCGGTCATCGCGAACCCGGCCGCCATCACCACCAGCCCCAGCGCGAACGTCCTGGCCGGGTCCCGCCGTCCCAGCCACCCCGACACGAGCGGCTGGACGATGACGATGAGCACCCCGTTCAGCGCCATGGCCAGGCCGTACGTGCCGAGCGGGAGCTTGACCACCTTCGTCATGGCCACCGGCAGCATGGAGAGCGTCTGGGAGTAGACCACCGCGTTGCCCAGCACGACCAGCGTGAACCCGAGCATGACCCGGTCGCGCAGCACCACCCCGAACCCGCCGGTCGACTCGTGCCCCTGCGGCCTGGTCTCCGGCACGGCCCGCCACACCAGCACGGCGAAGATCAGGCAGGACACCGCGTCGATCCAGAACAGCCACAGGAAGCCGAGCTGCGCCAGCCACCCGCCGGCCGTCACGCCGATGGAGTAGCCGAGGTTGACCCCCCAGAACAGCAGCCCGTACGCCCGCGGCCGCTCCTCCGGCGAGACCAGGTCGGCGACCATGGCGTTCGAGGCCGGCCGGTAGATGTCCATGACCAGGCCGAGGCAGAACATCGAGGCCAGGATCGCGGGCAGCGACGTGCTGTAGCCCAGCGCCAGCATGAACACCGCCGTCGCCACCATGCCGCCCGTGAGCGTGACCCGCCGCCCGATGCGGTCGGTGAGCACCCCCGAGATGAACTGCGACAGCAGCGACCCCGCACCGAACACGCCCATCACCAGGCCCGCGGCGGCGAGCGACATGCCGCGGCTCTGGGTCAGGAAGACGCCGGTGAACGGCATGACCATGGTGCCCAGGCGGTTCACCACGGTGCCGCCCCACAGCGCCCAGAACGGGCGGGGCAGCCCGCCGACCATGGACCGGACGAAGGAGGGCTTCTCGGCAGTTGTGCTCGACACGCTGGACAGCGTGAGGGGTCGGATGCCGCGGCGCGAACGATTTAGGCCACACTAAAAGCATGTCCATCGCCTGGCGGCTCAGCCCTGAGGACGTCGCGCGCCTGCGCTTCGCGTTCTCCCCGATGTGGGAGCTGGTGGCGAGCCTCCGCACCCTGCGCGCGCCCTCACAGCAGTCGATCCACCTGCCCTGGATCAAGGCCGTCCGGCCCCGTCTGGACGGGCTCGACCTGGCCGAGCTGTTCGCGCTGGTGCCGCCGGCCGGCTACCTGGCCGACTTCATCACCCCGCCGCCCGACACGCCGCTGCCCGACTTCGCCTCCGAGCTCCACCGGGTCAGGCGCAGCGACCCCGAGCGGGTCAGGCACGAGGCGGCGCGGCTGCGAGCCGGCGCGCCCGAGGTGATCGACCGGTTCATCGCCGACCCCGAGGCGGGCGTCGCACGGGTGGCCGACACGCTGGAGGCGTACTGGGAGCGGTGCTTCGCCGAGTTCTGGCCCCGCGTGTACGGGCTGCTCGAACGCGACGTGCTGCGCCGCTCGCGCGAGCTCGCCCAGGGCGGTGCCCACGCGCTGTTCGCCGGCCTCGGCCCCGAGGTGCGCTGGACGGGGGAGCACCTGCTCATCGAGCGGCCCTCATGCGTGCTCGACGGGCCGCACGGCGACGGGCTCGTGCTCGTGCCGAGCGCCTTCTACTGGCCGTCCGTGGCCGTGATGTCGGCCCCGTACCAGCCGATGCTGGTCTATCCCGTGCAGGGCGTCGGCACCCTGTGGGTGCAGGGGCCGCCGCCCGCGCCCGACGCGCTCGCCGCGCTGATCGGCAGGAGCCGCGCGCGCATCCTGCTCGCGCTCGCCGAGCCCGCCACCACCTCCGCGCTGGCCGCCCGCATGGAGCTCACGCCCGGCGCGGTCAGCCAGCACCTGAGCGTGCTCAGCGGGGGCGGGCTCGCCGTGGGGATGCGGCTCGGCAAGCAGGTCGTCTACCGCCGTACGCCGGCCGGCGACATGCTCGCCGGCACCCGCTGACCACGCGCGGGGCCGGCGGGCCGGCAGCTCAGGCGTAGCGCTTCGACTCCAGGAGCCAGTCCAGGTGGGCGCGCGGCGCCGCCAGGTACGCGCACGCCACCTTGCTGACGTCCCGCGCCGCGGCGGGCGCCAAATCGTCCAAGGGGAGCCGCCTGGCCGCCTGGCGCATGTCCTGGCAGCGCGCCGCGATCCGGTCGAGCACCCACGCCGTCGCCGCCCGCTCGCCCAGCCCGAGCTGCCGCATCGCCAGCACCACGAAGTTGTGCACGTCGCCGCGCTCCTTGGGCCGCGAGGCGACGTCGTTGCACCAGGCCGTCACGTCGCTGCAGGCGTCCACGAGCTGCCGCCACGGCTCCGACTCGTGCACCCAGGCCGGCACCTCGACCCGCAGGCACGGCTCGACCAGGTCGTACAGGTAGGGCCCCACCGTGCCCCTGCGCAGCTCCGGATACTCCTCGATCGTCGGCATCCGCCCCGCCGCGCGGTTGTCGGCCTCGGTGCGGCAGGCGTCGTACTGGCGCTGCAGCCCCACCGCGAACCTGGCCCGCCACCGGTCGCTCATCCGCACGCTGGTCACCCGCCACAGGTCGGCGAAGGCCGCCTCCAGCGGATGACGGGCGGTGCCCGCCAGCATGCCGTGGAAGACCTCCAGGGGCCCCGACCGCTCGTCCAGCTCGTCGTCCAGGTGGAACAGCCAGGTCAGCCACTGCGCGAACAGCGCCGCCGCGGCGGCGTCGAACTCGGCGAACGCGCGGCCCGCCATCCGGTGGTAGCCGACGCCGGGGTCGGCGGGCAGGCCCGTACGCCTGGCCCAGTCGATGACGGCGGCCTCGATCGCGTACACGGCCGGGTGCATCCGGCACGGCGCCGCCATGGCGGGCACCCGCTCGGTCAGCGGCAGCAGCGCCGTCGCGGGCGAGCCGCCCCTGCGCGGCAGCGGCAGCAGCGACGACAGCGCCGTGCGCAGCGCGGTCCGCACCGTGGACAGCACGGTGCCGGACGGGGTGCCGGACGGGCTGACGGAAGGGCCGCCGGACGGGACGGCGGGTGGGCCCGACGGCGCGTCGGCGGGCGCGGGCTCCCCACTGTCCGAGGGACTGTTGACTGTGCTCTTCATGGGCTCTTCACCGTGTTCTCTGCGTTCTCCGCGCTCTGCGTCTCTTGCCGTAACTCCTCACAGCACCCTTGACAGTGCTCTTCACAGAGGGCCGAAAAGCCAGTTTCCGGTCGCGTTGGGATCGTCGCTGCGGTAGTAGTCGGCGGCCGCGAGGACCAGCTCCTCCACCGTGAGCAGGCCCCTCGCCTCCCGGTCGAGCCGGTCGAACGCCTGGTCCACGTCGTCGTAGGCGACACCGAACGCCGACAGCAGCGTCCGGAACTCGCCCATCGCGACCTCGCCGTCGCGGTCGCCGTCGCACAGCTCCGCCACCGCGACCGTGGCGGGACGGAACACCGGGTCGTAGTGCTCGCCGGTGACGAACGCCGCGGTCATCCCCTTGAGGAAGTCGGGGCGCGCGACGCCGGAGTCGCCGTCGCGTTCGAGCGCGTCGGACAGGGTGAACCAGATGCGGTCGAAGCTCTCGACGAGACGCGCCCCGGTGACCGAGGTGGGGGACTCGCCGAAGCCCACCAGGATGCGGGCGCCCAGCCCCAGCAGGTCCTCACGCTCGACGACGCCGTTGCCGTTCGCGTCGATGTGGTCGAACGCCCGATCGAGCTTGTGATTGAGCAGGTCGATGGCCACCCTTGCCTCCCCCGAGACTGACTGCGTTGATCACAGTAGGTCGGGGCGGGCCCTTTGTCAGCGAGGCTCGCACCGGCGACCCCCGTAACGTGTGCGAAACACGGACACGGCATGCTGGTAGGTGACCTGTACTTTCGTCGAACGAGGGGATGCTGTGGACCGCCAGCAGGAGTTCGTGCTCCGCACGCTCGAGGAACGCGACATCCGGTTCATCCGGCTGTGGTTCACTGACGTGCTCGGCTTCCTCAAGTCCGTGGCCATCGCGCCGGCCGAGCTCGAGGGCGCGTTCGCCGAGGGCATCGGTTTCGACGGCTCGGCGATCGAGGGCTTCGCCCGCGTCTACGAGTCCGACATGCTGGCCAAGCCCGACCCCGCGACGTTCCAGATCCTGCCCTGGCGCAGCGAGACACCGGGCGCGGCGCGCATCTTCTGCGACATCCTCATGCCCGACGGCTCGCCGTCCCACGCCGACCCGCGCTGGGTTCTCAAGCGCACGCTCGCCAAGTGCGCCGACATGGGCTTCACCTTCTACACCCACCCCGAGATCGAGTTCTTCCTGCTCAAGAACAGGCCGGAGGCGGGCGAGCGGCCCGAGCCCATCGACTCGGGCAGCTACTTCGACCACACACCCCACAGCTCGGGCCATGACTTCCGCCGCCAGGCGATCATGATGCTGGAGTCGATGGGCATCTCCGTCGAGTTCAGCCACCACGAGGGCGCCCCCGGCCAGCAGGAGATCGACCTGCGCTACGCCGACGCGCTCACCACGGCCGACAACATCATGACCTTCCGCCTGGTCATGAAGGAGGTCGCGCTGGAGCAGGGCATCTGGGCCTCGTTCATGCCCAAGCCGTTCACCGAGCACCCCGGCTCCGGCATGCACACCCACATGTCGCTGTTCGAGGGCGACAGGAACGCCTTCTACGAGGCCGGCTCCGACTACCGGCTGTCCAAGGTCGGCCGCTCGTTCATCGCGGGCCTGCTCAGGCACGCCGCCGAGATCACCGCCATCACCAACCAGTGGGTCAACTCCTACAAGCGGCTGTGGGGCGGCGCCGAGGCCATCGCGGGGCAGGGCGGCGAGGCCCCCTCCTACGTGTGCTGGGGCCACAACAACCGCTCGGCGCTGGTCCGGGTGCCGATGTACAAGCCGCACAAGGGCGGCTCGACCCGCATCGAGTTCCGCTCGCTCGACTCCGCCTGCAACCCCTACCTCGCCTTCGCGCTCATCCTCGCGGCGGGCCTGAAGGGCATCGAAGAGGGCTACGAGCTGCCCGCCGCCGCCGAGGACAACGTCTGGACCCTCACCAGCGCCGAGCGCCGCGCCCTGGGCATCCAGCCGCTGCCCGGGTCGCTCAACGACGCCATCGAGGTCATGGAGCGCAGCGAGCTGGTGGCCGAGACGCTGGGCGAGCACGTCTTCGACTTCTTCCTGCGCAACAAGCGCAGCGAGTGGCGCGAATACCGCCGCCACGTCACCGAGTTCGAGCTCGGCCGCTACCTGCCGATCCTCTGAGGCGATCCGGCCCCGCTACCGATGATGCCCGCAGTGCTCCGGCTTTCAGGCCGGGGGTGAAGCGGGCGTCCCGCGTAGCGGGGCGGGGAGAGGTGAATCGCCGTCAAGGCGATTCACCGTGTGCCTGGTCGGCGGCGAGCGCGGTCTCAAGCAGGTGCACGATCTGAGAATTCAGGGATCGCCGCTCGGTCTCGGCGCGGGCGACCACCTGGGCGTGCACGTCATCGGGAAGCCGGAGCGTAATCCTGATCATGACACCATGCTGGAGTACAAGGCCGCCCGGTACGGCCGCACCCTGGTGAAGATCGACCGCTGGTTCCCCAGCTCGAAACTCTGCTCGGCATGCGGGACGGTCGCCGGGTCGATGCCGCTGAACGTCCGATCGTGGGCCTGCCCGTGCGGGGCGGTTCACGACCGGGACGTCAACGCCGCCGAGAACATCCTCGCCGCCGGACGGGCGGCGAGGCTGAACGCCTGCGGAGGGACCGTAAGACCCGCCGCCTAGCGGAGGGCAGGACCCGGTGAAACAGGAAGCCACAGAGGTGCCGCACACGCGGCACGGGCTGAATCCCCGGCCTTCAGGCCGGGGAGCACGTCAACCGCCGATCCGCTCGGCGTGTGGCGGGCGCCGCCGTGCCGGGCGGGCGGGCTCGTCCGGGAGCGCGTCGAACACGATGGCCTCCAGCAGGCCGGCCTGTGCCCGGTCCACGACGCGGGCGCCGGTCGCGGGGGCCGGGTCGCCGCCCTTGACGCGGGCCAGCAGGCGCTCCACGCCCCGCCGGTGGCGGGCGAACGTCCGCGGCGCCACCACCCGTCCCCGCGCACGCTGCCCGGCCAGCGCCTCCTCCGCGGGCGCGTCCAGCAGCAGCAGGTGGAAGTGCGCGCCGTGCCGGCGGGCCAGCCAGGCGAAAGCGCGCAGCACGTACGGGCCGCAGCCCCGGTTGTGCGCCACCACCGGCGCGCCCCGCGCCAGCGCCCGCCTGATGCGGCTCACGTGGGTGACGAACACCACGGCCCGCCGCACGGGGTAGGGCGCCCAGGTGAGCCTGCCGTCCCAGTGCCGCCGCGACTGCGCGGAGTCGATCACCACGACCGTCCCCGCGGTCAGGGGGCGGCTCTCGGTGCCGCGCAGGCCGTACAGGCGGCGCAGCAGCGTGGTCTTGCCCGCCCCTGGCAGCCCTGTCAGGATGACCAGGGATCCCGGCGGGTACCGCAGCATCGCCCCGGGCACGCTCCCCACCCCCGCCCCGTCTCGTCCGGCCGATCATGTACGCCGCGCCAGCATAGGCCCGTTGCACTCCAGACTCTGCGACTACGGCCGAACTCGCGCACCCCATCACGCCGCCGAAAGGTCCGCCAGGGCGCTGACCTGCGGAGATCGGATCCAGCTCGGCCTGCTTTGACGGGCTCCCCGCCGGATTCGGCAGATTGGTACGCGGCAACCGGGAAACCCCGTTAAGGTACTCCCGACGCCTTGATCGGCCTCACTCCCGGAGCGGTTCGGAGTGAGGCCGATTTTCGTTGCTTCTGACGCCCGGGACACGTCCCCGCGATGCGCGACCTCTACCGTCGTGTATCCCCGGGCGCGGGGAAGTTTCGGGCCCGTTCGAGGCGTTATGGAGAAGCACTGAGCAACCGCCAGGACCCCCGTCCCTAGGTAAAACGGGCGTCCGATAAAATCGGCCTGCTCTTTATGATATTTCCGGACTTTCGCCGAGTGGGGCGATATAGGAGGGTGTGGCATGACGACGGCTGCCTTGCAGACCGTGTTGACCGTTCCCAAGCGCTTCCGCGGTCCCGTGGGCGTCGCCAACGGCGGCTGGATCGCGGGCACCATGGAGGAGGCGCTGAACGGTGGCCGATCAGGCAGCCGATCAGCCGTCGAGGTCACCCTCCATGCCCCCACGCCGCTGGAGACCGAGCTGCGCCTCGACCACGTGGCCAACTCCGTCTCCCTCTCCCACGGCGACAAGCTGCTGGTCGAGGCCATCCCCGTGGCCGAAGACCTCGAGGGTCCCGGTTTCGTGCCGTTCAACGACGCGGCCCGCGCCGAGGCCGGGTTCGCGGGGCTGCGCAAGCACCCGTTCGCCGAGTGCTTCGCCTGCGGCCTGCGCGAGCCCGGCGACGGGCTGCGGATCTTCCCCGGCCCGGTGGAGGACACTGACCTGGTGGCGGCCGGCTGGCGGGTGCCGCACACGGTGAGCGGCGAGGACGGCGTGCCCGCCTCCATCGTGGGCGCGGTGCTCGACTGCATCACCGGCTGGGCGCACTTCAGTCCTGGTGAGAGCGCGCTGCTCGGCCGGCTGGCCGTGCAGATCAACGGCTCGATCCTGCCGGGCGGCCGCTACTCCGTGGTGGCCCGCCCGACCGGCCGCGACGGCCGCAAGCTCTACGGCCAGAGCGCCATCTACGAGATGGACGGCACGCTGGTGGCGGCGGCCCGCGCCACCTGGATCGCTCCACGCTGAAGCGCAGGTGAAAGGGGCCTCCGGGATCTTTCGGGGGCCCCTTCGCAGGTCCGGGCGTCGGGAACTCGCCCGGAGCGTGAGCCGCTCGGGCGTCAGGACGTGAGGCGGGCCGCCACGATGTCCGCGCAGCGCTCGTCGAACAGGATCGTGTAGTGGTTGCAGCCGGGCACCAGCTCGTCGCGCAGGCCGGGCAGCCGCTCGATCCAGGGCGCCGCGAGGTCGTCGGGCAGCAGGCCGACCGGCTGGTCGAGCAGCCCGCGCGGCGCCCTCAGCAGCACCAGCGGCGCGGTGATCCGCTCCAGCGCGGCCCCGATGCGGTCGCGCTCCACGCGCATCCACCGGCCGTCCGCCAGCACCGCCTCCCCGACCGCCCGTGACGTCAGCGCGCCGTCGGGCCCGGTCAGGTCGTACCGCACGTACGCCTCCACGTCGGAGGTCCAGTTGCCGGCGAAGGCGGGGTGGGCCTTGAAGAAGTCCACGTACGCCTCCGGCGAGGCGAACGTCTGCCGCAACCGCTCCAGCGCCGGACCGAGCGTGGCCTGGGTGGCCGCGTCCGGGTCCACGTCGTCGGGCAGAGGAGGCAGCGGGAGACCGCCGTCCACCAGCACGACCTTGGCGAACGCCCGCTGCCCGGCGGCCAGCGCGGCCACGTACGCGCCCATGGAATGGCCGGTCAGCACCGCGTCGGGGCCCGCGCCGACGTGCTCGGCCACCCGCAGCACGTCCTCGGCGTGCCTGGGCAGCCCGTACGGGCCCGGCAGGGACGCGCTGTGCCCCCGCCCGCGCAGGTCCATGGCCACCAGCGACCAGCCGTCGGGCAGCCGCCGGCCGACCGTGGCCCACGCCATCAGCGAGGCCGTGATGCCGTGCACCGCGACGATCTTGCGCGGGCCGGTGCCGAACGTGGCGATCCGCTGCCCGTCCACCTCATCGAATTCGACTGTCATGAGGGGAGCATAGGGACCGGACATCTCACGACAAGCCGGATAATTGACGACATGCGGATCACGGTCATCGAACACGAGGCCGAAGCCGGTCTCGGGTACCTCGCCGGCTGGCTCGGCGTCCCCTGCGACGTCGTGCGGCCGTACCTCGGGGACGAGGTGCCCGTACGCGCGGCGGACGGGCTCATCGTGCTCGGCGGCGCGGCGGCGGCCTGGGAGGACGAGCGCAGCCCCTGGCAGCCCGCCACCCGCGACCTGCTGCGGCGCGCCGTGGACGAGGGCACGCCCACGCTCGCGATCTGCCTGGGCGCGCAGCTGCTCACCATGGCCTGCGGCGGCACCGTCGAGCGTGGGGCCGCCGGCCTGGAGGTCGGCGCCTGCGAGGTGACCACGCTGCCCGCCGCCGCCTCCGACCGCCTGTTCGGGGGAGTGGGCGAGCGGGCGGTGGCCGTCCAGTACCACCAGGACGCGATGACCCGCCTGCCCGACGGCGCCGTGCCCCTGCTCACCGGCGCCCGCTACCCGCACCAGGGCTACCGCCTGGGAGAGGCGGCCTGGGCGGTCCAGTTCCACCCGGAGGCCACCCCCGAGATCTTCGCCGCCTGGACGGCCCAGCCGGAAGGCGGCGACCCCGCCGGCGGCCTGAGCGCCCACGGCTACAGCGCCGAGGACCTCAACGCGGAGGTGAAGGCCGCGGAACCCGCCCTGGTGAGAACGTGGCGCCCGGTGGCGGAAGCCTTCGGCGACGTGGTCAGGAGCTCCTGAGCAGCCACACCGGAAGATGGGTCAGGACTGCTGAGCGGCCGTGCTCGGGGGTGAGGGCCGGCCGGTCGCCGCACAGGAGCCGCACGAGAGGCCGATCACTCCAGGGGGAGCGGCCTTGAGGGCTGGGGCGGCGGCGGCTCGTCAGGGCGTGGGCCAGGGCGTGCACGCCGGCCAGCACCAGGGGGAGCGCCAGGAGGCCGCTCGGCTTCGACGTCGTCGGCACCCCGGCGGCCCTGAGCCGCCGCCAGGCCCACACCGCGTACGGGAGCACCACCAGGGGAGCGGTCACCACGCCCGGCGTGTAGCCCCTGAACAGCGCCGCCTGCGCCAGATGCACCATCCCGTGCACCCCGAACCCGGCGAGCGCGGCCTGGAAGGACGGGCTGTGCCCGCCCGTGCGCGCCCCCATCGCCGCCGCGCCCGCCACGACCGCGCCCATGAGCCCGATGGCCGTGGCGGCGTGCGCCTGCGACACCTCCAGCCGCTCCCACGGCACCCCGGGGAAGCGCGACTCCAGCAGGGGCCGCGCCTCCCGCGTCCACCGCGCCATCGTGACCAGCTCCTCGGCGTCGTGCACGACCCAAGCCCCCAGCAGCCCCCAGGCCACCCCCGCCGGCACGCGCCCGGAATCCCCGCTCATGACACCCTCCCGAAAAGCGAAACGCAACGCAACGTTGCGTTCGCATGCTACGGCGGATCATGCGGGAGCTGTCAAGATGGAAGGGTGCCCAGGATCGAATCCACCGCGGCCCGGCTCGCCAAACTCGGTTTCGCCGACGGCGCCAGGGCCGCCCAGCTGATCCGTCAGTCCCCGGCCGACCTCGACGACATCCTGGAGGCCCTGGTCGCCGTCGCCGACCCCGACCAGGCGCTGGTCTCGCTCACCCGGCTGATCGAGCGCGAGCCCGCCGTCCTCGGCACCCTGCGCCACGACGAGGGGCTGAGAAACCGCCTGCTCGCCGTGCTGGGCGTCAGCGCGGCGCTCGGTGACCACTTCGTCCGCCACCCCTCCCACGTCGCGATGCTGGCGGAAGACCGCCTCGGCGACGCCAGGGCCGAGCTGCTGCGCGCCGTCGGCGCGGAGCCGGGCGAGAGCGAGCCGCGCGCGGAGAGCGGCGGCCACGACGCGCTCACGGCCCTGCGGGTGGCCTACCGCGGCCGGCTCGCCCACCTCGCCGCCCGCGACCTCACCGGCCGGATCGGGCTGCAGGACGTCACCTCCGAGCTGTCCGAGCTCGCGGGCGCCGCGCTGGAGGCGGCGCTCGCCGTCGCGCGTACGGAGGTCGGCGCGGAAGACGTCCGCCTCGCGGTCATCGGCATGGGCAAGTGCGGCGCGAGGGAGCTCAACTACATCAGCGACGTCGATGTGATCTTCGTGGCCGAGCCCAGGGAGGGCGCCGACGAGGCCAAGGCGCTGCGCACGGCCACCCGCCTGGCCCAGGCCATGATGCGCGGCTGCACCACCACCACGTCCGAGGGCTCGCTGTGGGAGGTCGACGCGGGGCTGCGGCCGGAGGGCCGCTCCGGACCGCTGGTCCGCACGCTGGAGAGCCACCTGGCCTACTACCACCGCTGGGCCAAGACGTGGGAGTTCCAGGCGCTGCTCAAGGCCCGGCCGGTCGCGGGCGACCTGGAGCTGGGCGCCGCCTACGTCGCGGCCGTCAACGACATGGTCTGGTCGGCGGCCACCCGCGAGCACTTCGTGGAGGACGTCCAGGCCATGCGCCGCAGGGTCGAGGCCCACGTGCGCGCCGAGGGCGACCGGCAGCTCAAGCTCGGTCCAGGGGGGCTGCGCGACATAGAGTTCGCGGTGCAGCTGCTCCAGCTCGTCCACGGCAGGCTCGACCCGCTGCTGCGCCGCAGGGCCACGCTGCCCGCGCTGGCCGCGCTCTCCCGCGGCGGCTACGTCGGCCGCGAGGACTCGCGCTCGCTCGCCGAGGCGTACACGTTCCTGCGCCAGGTCGAGCACCTGCTGCAGCTGCACCGGCTGCGCCGCACCCACGTCGTGCCCACCGACGAGGCCGACCTGCGCCGCCTCGGGCGGGCGCTCGGCATGCAGGCCGACCCGGTGGGGGAGTTCACCACCCGCTGGCGCCGGCACGCGATGGAGGCCAGGCGGCTGCACGAGAAGCTGTTCTACCGGCCGCTGCTCGAGGCCGTGGCGCGGCTGCCGGAGTCGGAGGCGCGGCTGTCCGCCTCGGCCGCCGCGGCCCGGCTCGAGGCGCTCGGCTACGTCGATCCCACCGGCGCGCTGCGCCACATCGCGGCGCTGTCCACCGGGGTCTCGCGGCGGGCCGCGATCCAGCGCACGCTGCTGCCGGTGATGCTCGGCTGGTTTGCCGACACGCCCGACCCCGACGCGGCGCTGCTCGGGTTCCGGCAGGTCAGCGACAAGCTGGGCACCACGCCGTGGTACCTGCGGCTGCTGCGCGACGAGACCGCGGTGGCGGCCAGGATGGCGCGGGTGCTCGGCACCAGCCGCTACGCCACCGGCCTGCTCATGCACGCCCCCGACGCGGTGGCCATGCTGGGCTCCGACGACGAGCTGACCCCGCGCCCGCCCGATTCGCTGCTCGGCGAGGCGTCGGCCGCGGTCTCCCGGCACGCCGGCGACCCCGAGACCGCCGTCACCGCGGTGCGCGCGCTGCGGCGCAAAGAGCTGTTCCGCACGGCCGTGGCCGACATCTCCGGCCTCATCGACATCGAGACCGTCGGCACCGCGCTGTCCCGGCTCAACGACGTGACCCTGCAGGCGGCGCTCGACGCGGCGCTCGGCAAGGCGCGCGAGGTCACCTCGTTCGCGATCATCGCGATGGGCCGGCTCGGCGGCATGGAGTGCTCCTACGCCAGCGACGCCGACGTGATGTTCGTGCACTCGCCGCTGCCCGGCGTCGACGAGCGCACGGCCACTGACGCCGCGTTCGCCGTGGCCAACGAGGTGCGCAGGCTGCTGTCGCTGCCCGCGCCTGACCCGCCCCTGCTCATCGACCCCGACCTGCGCCCCGAGGGCCGGCAGGGCCCGCTGGTGCGCACGCTCGCCTCCTACCGCGCCTACTACGCGCGCTGGTCGTCGCCGTGGGAGGCGCAGGCGCTGCTGCGGGCCAGGTTCTCGGCGGGCGACGCGGAGCTGGGCGCGGCGTTCACCGCCATGATCGACGAGCTGCGCCACCCGCCCGACGGGCTGAGCGGCGACGCGGTCAGGGAGATCAGGCGGCTGAAGGCCCGCATGGAGGCCGAGCGGCTGCCGCGCGGCGCCGACCCCGCCCTGCACACCAAGCTCGGCCCCGGCGGGCTGTCCGACGTGGAGTGGGTGGCGCAGCTCCTCCAGCTCCAGCACGCCGGCCGGCTGCCGGTGCTGCGCACCACGCGCACGCTGGAGGCGCTGCGCGCGGCCGTGGCGGAGGACCTGCTCGCGCCGGAGGACGAGGAGGTGCTGGCCGAGGCGTGGCGCTTCGCCTCCCGCGTCCGCGACGCGATGATGCTGGTCAAGGGCCGGCCCGGCGACAGCATCCCGAAGGACACCGCCGAGCGCAGGCAGGTCGCCCGCACACTCGGCTACCCGCCCGACGGCTCCGAGGACTTCCTCGACGACTACCGCCGGGTCACCCGCCGCGCCCGCAAGGTGGTGGATCGCGTCTTCTACGGCGGCTGATCAGCATATGACGTGACTTTTGATGCGCTGCGTCATTGCGCTGTCACGCCCAGGGGTGTTTCATGGCGGCCGTGTTATCCGTTTACGTGGACCTCGCCCTCGGCCTGGTCGTGGCGTTCCTGCTGCTGTCGCTGCTGGTGAGCGGGCTCAACGAGGCCGCCGTGCGGGTGCTGTCCATCCGCAGCAAGTTCCTGTGGGCCTACCTCAGGGACACCATGGACGGCGCGGGCCCCAAGGGCTCGTGGCTGCCCGCCAAGGTGCTCGACGTGTTCAGGGCGATGCCGTTCGCCCGCGACCCGCGGCCCGTCCACGACGACAGGCCCGCGCCCGCCAGCGCCGGCGAGCTCCCCGAGGCGGGCACCGGCGCCTCCATGATCAACCTGCTGTACGAGCGGGTCAGGGAGATCGACCACGCCAAGCGGGGCAGGACGAGCATCGCCGAGATCCCGCCCGCCAGGTTCGCGGTGGCCGTCATGGAGCTGACGGCCGAGAACGGCGACGTCGAAGGCTTCCTGGCCCGGCTCAGGCAGATGAACAGCCCGCTCTACGGCCATCTCAAAGGCGTCTGGGAGGCCGCGCAGGGCGACCTCGACCGGTTCAGGCGCGGCGTCGAGACCTGGTTCGACGGCGAGATGCAGCGCCTGTCGATGCTCTACAGGCGCTACGTCAAGTGGGTCGTGGCCGCGCTGGGCGTCGCGGTGACGCTGCTGTTCAGCATGGACGGGCTGGAGTACGCCAAGACGCTGCTGCGCGACAACGCCTACCGCGCCTCCGTGACCGCCGTGGCGGGGACGGGGCAGGGCGCGTACGACGAGCTGAAGCAGCTGTGCACGGGCGGCGACCCGGTGCCGTGCGTCACCGAGACGCTCAGCCAGCCCGCGCTGGTCAAGCTGATGGGCCAGGCGCTGGTCAGCATCTCGATCCCGGCCGAGGGCGAGCCCGACGTGCGCTGGAACGGCGCCGCCTGGTGGGAGCGGGTCAGCGCGCCCAGCCACTGGCCGGGCTTCCTGCTGACGTACGTGGCGCTGCTGTTCGGCGCGCCCTTCTGGTGGGACGTGCTGCGCCGCATCACCGGCGTCAGGTCGCGGCGCTGACCCCGCGCCCGGCGGCCAGCGCGACGACGTCGGCCAGCTCGGCCAGCTCCGCCGGGTCGTCGGTGAGCCGGGCCGTCGCCAGGCGCAGGTGGGGCCGGGCGGCCTGGTCGATGACGTACCGGCTGCCGGGGGCGACCGAGATGCCGTGCGCGGCCAGCGTGACCAGGGCGGCGGGCTCGTCGCGTACCGGCACCCAGAGCACCAGCCCGTCGCCGCCGCCGGTGCGCACGCCGCGCGCCGCCAGCTCCGCGGCCAGCCGCGCGCGCCGCCCCGCGTAGACCTCGCGGGCGTGCGCCACGCGCGCTTCCACGTCCGGGTCGGCGAGCAGGTGGGCCAGCGCGTCCTGGAGGATCCTGCTGGTCCAGCCGGTGCCGAAGCTGCGCAGCACCCGGACTCGCTCGACCGCGTCGGCCGCGCCGCCGATGACCGCGATGCGCAGGTCGGGGCCGTGCGACTTGGAGTACGACCGGACCAGCACCGTACGGCCGGGAAAGCGCGTCCCCATGCTGACCATCGGCGACACCGACAGCTCGCCGATGCCGTCGTCCTCCACGATGAGCGTCTTGGCGGGCTCCAGCAGCGCCGCCAGCTCCGCCGAACGCTCCGGCGTGACCGCGTGCCCGCACGGCGACTGCCCCCGCGGCTGGTAGACGAACGCCACCGGCCGCGCCTTGAGCGCCTTGGCCAGCGCGGCGGGCAGCGGCCCCTCCTCGTCGCAGGCGACCGGGACGATCTGGACGCCGATCGTCTCCAGGATGTCCAGCAGCCGCGCCCCGGTCGGCTCCTCGATGGCGATGCGGTCGCCGGGCAGCGCCGCCGTCTGGCAGAGCAGCTGGACGGCCTCGTACCCGCCGCCGACCGCGAGCCAGCTCTGCGCCTCGAACGGCCAGGTGGGTTCCACGGCGGCGCGCAGGCGCGGGGTGATCGTCGCGCGGGCGTAGTCGTTGAGCCCGTCGGCGCGGGCGGCGGCGGCCAGCGCGGCCTCCAGCGGCGGCAGCAGCGCCGTGTCGGGGGAGGCGATGGTCAGGTCGATGGCCAGGCGGTCGCCCCAGTGGCCGAGGCGCTCGTACCGGATGGGGCGCGGCACGTCGGGCGGGCCCAGCACCACCGTGCCGCGCCGCCGGTCGGTCCTGATCATGCCGTGCCTGCGCAGCTCGGACCAGGCCTCCGCGACCGTTCCCGAGCTGACGCCCAGCTCTCTGGCCAGGCCGCGGACCGTGGGCAGGCGCGTCTGCGCCGTCACCGTCCCCTCTCTGATGAGGTCGGTCAGGGCGGCGGCGATACCCCGTGCGCTCGGGTCCCCGATGCGCTGCGCCAGCCAAGCGGCGTCCACTTTGTCCCCCTGTAAATCTTTGTTCAGCAACAAAGATCTTCTTGTGCAGTCTGCTCCGCTGAACATATGGTCTGTGGCTATTAACGGCAAGTACGTACTTTTTGGGGGATTTGTGGCGACCGTTCGCCTTGCGCTGCGAGATTGGGACCATCTCGTGCCGATCGTCACCGGCGCCGTCCGGGCCGAGGGGTTCGAGCTGGACCTCGACTCCAGGGCCGTCACGCCGGACGTGCTCAGCGAGCCGGGACTGGACGGCGGCGAGACCTCCTTCAGCCGCTACGTGCTCGGCCGCGCCGCGGGCGACGACCGGCTCGTGGGCCTGCCCGTGTTCGTGATGCGCGGGTTCCGCCACCGCTGCGTGCTCGTCCGCCGCGACAGCGACCTGACCGCGCTCGGCCAGCTGAAGGGCGCCCGCATCGGGCTCACCGGCTGGCCCGACTCCGGCAACACCTGGACCCGCGCCCTGCTGCGCGCCGAGGGCGTGGACCTGACCGGCGTCACCTGGACGGTCGGCCCGCTCGTCGCGGGCGAGACCGGCAAGGACCGCGTCGGCCCCGTGCCGTTCCCCGACAACGTCTCGCTCACCGACGACGGCCTGGCCGAAGGGCTCGCCGAGGGCCGCTACGACGCCATCATGACTCCGTTCATGCCGGAGGAGTTCTTCACCCCGGACAGCCGCTTCCGCCACCTGCTGACCGACCACCGCGCCGCCGAGCTGGCCTACTACCGGCAGACCGGCTTCGTGCCCGGCATCCACCTGGTGACGCTCAAGCGTGAGAGCGTCGAGCGGAACCCGTGGCTGCCGCAGGCCGTCACGGAGCTGTTCGAGCGCTCCAAGCGGCACTGGCTGGCCCGCCGCCGCCTGCTCGCCGACACCACGCCGTGGCTGCTCGCCGACCTCACCGGCACGGCCGCCACCTTCGGCGCCGACTGGATGCCGTACGGCGCCGCCCCCAACGCCGCCATGGTCGCCGCGTTCTGCACCGAACTGCACGCCCAGGGCATCGCGAACCGCCGCATCGAAGCCGAGGAGGTCTTCGCCGCATGACCGACCTGAGAATCGCCGTGGGCCAGTTCGCCTCGGCCGAGGACTGGACCGCCAACCTCAAGACCTGCAAGGAGCTGATCGACGGCGCCGTCGCCGGCGGAGCCGACCTGCTCGTGCTGCCCGAGGGCGCGCTCGCGCTCTTCGTGGACGAGCCCGTACGCATCCGCGAGGCCGCCCAGCCCCTGGACGGCCCGTTCGTCACCGGCCTGGCCGAGCACACCCGCGGCTCGTCCACCACCGTCATCGCCGGCGTGCACGTGCCCGCCCCCGACGGCCGCGTCTCCAACGTGCTCGTCGCCGCCAGGGACGGCGAGATCGTCGGCACGTACGTCAAGCTCCACCTGTACGACGCCTTCGGCCGCCGCGAGTCCGACAACGTCGTCCCCGGCGCGAACGCGCCCGTCGTCATCGACGTCGCCGGCTGGAAGGTCGGCCTGATGACCTGCTACGACGTGCGCTTCCCCGAGATGGCGCGACTGCTCGCCGACCAGGGCGCCCAGGTGCTCGCGCTGCCCGCCGCCTGGGTGCGCGGCCCGGCCAAGGAATGGCACTGGGAGGTCATGGTCACCGCCCGCGCCCTGGAGAACACCTGCTACGTCGCCGCGTCCGGCGAGTGCGGCCGCCGCAACATCGGCGCCAGCATGATCGTCGACCCGCTCGGCATCACCAGGGCCCGCCTCGGCGACGCGCCCGGCCTGCTGTGGTCCGACGCCTCCGCCGCCGAGCTGGAAGCCGCCCGCACGACGCTGCCCGTCCTCGAGAACCGGCGCTTCGCCGTGGACCCGCGATTGGAGCCGCATGCCTAAGCACGCGACCGCGCTGCTCGCCACCGCCGCACTCCTGCTGGTCGGCTGCGGCGCCAACCCCCCGGAGGCCGAGGGCGTGCTGGAGCCCACGGGACAGTCCTCCGCCGCCGCCCAGACCAAGGACCAGGCCCTGCACGACCGGCTGCCCGACAAGGTGAAGCAGGCCGGCAAGCTGATCTCGGTCAACAACGGCTCGTTCCCGCCGTACGAGATCGCCGGCCCCGACGGCAGGTCGCTGACCGGCGCCGCCGCCGACATGGCCGACGCGCTCGGCCAGGTGCTCGGCGTCAAGATCGAGCACGTCACCGTGGACGGCCTGCCCAGCTCGCTGACCGGCATCGCCTCCGGCCGCTACGACTTCGCCATCGGCCCCGTCGGCGACTTCCCCGACCGGCAGAAGGCCAACGACTTCATCGACTGGGTCAAGGAGTACGTCGTCTTCGCCGTGCCCAAGGGCAACCCCGACGGCATCGGCTCGGTGGCCGACACCTGCGGGCTGAAGATCTCCGTCATGGCCGGCGGCTCCGCCGAGGCGGTGATCAAGGGACAGTCGGCGGCCTGCGTCAAGGAGGGCAAGCCGAAGATCACCGTGCAGTCGTACAAGGACCAGCCGACCTCCGTGCTGGCCGTCAGCTCGGGCCGCGCGGACGCGTTCTTCTCCTCGCAGGCGCCGCTCACGTACTTCGTCGACCAGGCCGGCGGCAAGCTGGAGCTGGCCGGCAAGGGCCAGCCCAACGGCTTCGACGACCTCTACCAGGGCGCCGTCGTGGCCAAGGACTCGCCGCTGCGCGACGTGCTCAAGGACGCCTTCCAGCAGCTCATGGACAACGGCACCTACGACCGGATCATGGCCAGGTGGAAGACCAGCGACAACAAGCTGGACCAGGCCGGAATCAACCTGGCGAAATCATGACTCAGCCCCCCGAGATCGACGTCGCGGGCGCCGCGCGCACCCGCCATCCGCTGCGCTGGGTCGCCTCGGTCGTCCTGCTCGTCCTCGCCGCCCAGCTCGTCAGCCTGCTGGTCACCAACCCCAACTTCCAGTGGGACGTCGTCGGCAGCTACGTCAACGCGCAGATCATCGGCCAGGGCATCTTCACCACGCTGCTGCTCACCGTCATCGCCATGACGGTCGGCGTGGCGCTGGGCGTGCTGCTGGCCGTCGGCCGCCTGTCGGAGAACCCCGTCGCCCGCGCCGCCTGCGGGCTCTACGTCTGGTTCTTCCGCGGCACGCCGGTGCTGGTGCAGCTCGTGCTCTGGTACAACCTGTCGTACCTGCTGCCGGAGATCTCCTTCGGCATCCCGTTCGGGCCCCAGTTCGTCACCGCCGACACCAACGTGCTCATCACGCCCCTCCTGGCCGCCATCCTCGGGCTCGGGCTGAACGAGGGCGCGTACATGGCCGAGATCATCCGCGGCGGCCTCATGTCCGTCGACCCCGGCCAGAGCGAGGCCGCCGCCGCGCTCGGCATGAGCGACGGCCGCACCTTCCGCCGCATCGTGCTGCCCCAGGCCATGCGCTTCATCATCCCGCCCACCGGCAGCCAGGTCATCAGCATGCTCAAGGCGACCTCGCTGGTGAGCGTCATCGCGCTGGCCGACCTGCTCTACACCGTGCAGTCCATCTACAACCGCACCTTCCAGACCATCCCGCTGCTGATCGTCGCGTGCGTCTGGTACCTGATCATCACCTCGATCCTGTACGTCGGCCAGTCGTTCATCGAGCGCCACTACGCCCGCGGCGCCACCAGGAACGCGCCGCAGAGCTTCTGGGCCTTCGCGACCTTCCGCCGCCGCCGTCCTGCGGCTGATCCCACGGAGGTGTCCTCATGAGCATGCCCATGGTGCACGCCCGCGCCGTACGCAAGCACTTCGGCCACCTGGAGGTGCTCAAGGGCATCGACCTCGACGTCCAGGCCGGCGAGGTCGTCGTCGTCCTCGGGCCGTCCGGCTCCGGCAAGTCCACGTTCCTGCGCTGCGTCAACCACCTGGAGACCATCGACGGCGGCGCCATCCACGTGGACGGCGAGCTGATCGGCTTCGAGGCGCGCGCCGGCAAGGTCCGCCACCTGCGCAAGCGCGACATCACCCGGCAGCGCAGGGAGATCGGCATGGTCTTCCAGCAGTTCAACCTCTTCCCGCACATGACCGTGCTGCAGAACGTCATGGAGGCCCCCGTCGGCGTCCGCCGCGAGCCGCGCGAGCAGGCCAGGGAACGCGCGCACGCGCTGCTGCGCCGCGTCGGCCTGGAGGACAAGGCGGGCAGCTACCCCCGCCAGCTCTCCGGCGGCCAGCAGCAGCGCGTCGCGATCGCCAGGGCCCTGGCCATGCGGCCCAAGCTCATGCTGTTCGACGAGCCCACCAGCGCCCTCGACCCCGAGCTGGTCGGCGAGGTGCTGGCCACCATGAAGGGCCTCGCCGAGGACGGGCTCACCATGATCGTGGTGACCCACGAGATCGGCTTCGCCCGCGAGGTGGCCGACCGGGTGGTGTTCATGGACGGGGGAGTGGTCGTCGAGTCCGGCACCCCCGCCGAGGTGCTGGACAACCCCGCCAGCGAGCGGACCAAGGCGTTCCTCAGCCGCGTACTGTAGATCGGATGGAGACAGAACGGTTGATCATGCGCCGATGGCGCGAGGAGGACAAAGAACCCTTCGCCGCCATGAACGCCGACCCCGAGGTCATGGAGCACTTCCCCGCCCTGATGACCCGCGAGGAGAGCGACGCCTTCGTGGATCGGATCGAGCGGCAGTTCGACGAGCGCGGCTACTCGCTCTGGGCACTCGAAGTGCGTGACAGCGGCCGGTTCATCGGGTTCACCGGGCTGGCGCTGCAGACCTTCGACGTGCCCTTCCTGCCCGCCGTCGAGATCGGCTGGCGGCTGACCCGCTCCGCCTGGGGCCACGGCTACGCCATCGAGGCCGCCAGGCGCGCCGCCCGCTACGCCTTCGAGGAGGCCGGGCTGGACGCCATCATCTCGATGACGGCCGTCCAGAACCGGCGCTCGCGCTCGGTCATGGAACGCCTCGGCATGACCCGCGACCCGGCCGAGGACTTCGACCACCCCAGGCTCCCGAAGGACAGCCCCATCCTCCGCCACGTCCTGTACCGCCTGCACCGATAACGCGCGGCCCCGCTATAGGCTGCCGGGAAACGACCCCGGCAGCCTTCCAGCGGAATGAGGACCGATGCGCTTGCAGCATTCAGCCGCCATCTGGACCGACTTCCCGGCCCTCGTCCCCATGGCCCTGTACGCCGAAGGCATCACGCCGGACGTCTCCGTACAGGACCGCGTAGTGGCATACACCGAACGGGCCGCCGCCAGGCTCGCCACCGCCTCCGAGAGCGACCTGCCGGAGATCCAGGCGTGGCGGCGCGCCTTCTCCCGCATGGGGCTCAAGCCCACGCAGTACAGGTGCGCGTCGGAGTCGCTGCTGCGCCGCTTCAGGAAGGAGGGCGCGCTCCCGTCCCTCCACCCCCTGATCGACCTGTGCAACGCCCTGTCGATCGCGTACGCCGTCCCGATCGCGGTCTTCGACGTCTCCAGAATCGCCGGCTCCATCGAGGTCCGCTACGCCAAGGGCGACGAAACATACCTCACCTTCGCCGGCGAGACGGAGCACCCGCCCGCCGGCGAGGTCGTCTTCGCCGACGCCGAGGGCCGCGCCCACGCCCGCCGCTGGACCAACCGCCAGAGCGGCCTGTCGGCCGTCCGCGACGAGACCTCGAACGCCCTGATCATCGCCGAAGCCCTGCACGAAACGGCCGAAGCCGACCTGACTGATCTGCTGTCCACACTGACGACCGAACTCACCACCCTCTGGCCCCTCACCCCGAAATCGGCCCTCCTCACGCCGACCTCCCCGGCCTTCACCGCCTAGCCGGCGGCGTCCTCGGGCCGTTTGAGCTTGTAGACCCCGTACAGGGTCTCCAGGCCGCCGAGGACCATCAGGACGACGCCGATCTTGGACGGGGTGAAGATGACGATCTCCTCATCGAGCCCGAACAACCAGAGCGCCAGCCCCACCACGAAGGTGAGCGAACCGGTGAACAGTGTCTTCCGGGCAGAAGCCATGGGCAGTCCTTGCATCGCGTACGGATCTTGGCGAAAAGCCTAGTCAGGCACCGTCCGCGCGGCCTCCTGCCGCTGTGGGAGATCGCCCTACATCTTTCGGCTGACCCGCGCGGCTAGGACATGCAGGCGCCGGCCCGGGCGATGTCGCGCTGGTCCACCCAGAAGCGCGTGTCGCCCACCACCGTCGTCGTCTTCACGACCACGAGCCCGTCGGCGATCTTACGGGTCTCGCCCTGGTAGACCCTGACCGTGCTGCCCTTCCTGAAGAAGTTGCTCCAGCCCCACCCGGTCTTCGTCGGGAAGTGGCGCCGGGTGCTCCTGACGACCTCCATCGGGCAGATGACCGCCGCGGCCTGCTTCGCCGCCGTCGCGGATGAGCTCGTCGCGGACGAACTCGCCGCGGATGAACTCGCCGCGGCGAAGGAGGTCGCCGGCGTGATGAGGGTGAGGGTGGCGGCGGCGGTGACGGCGGTGACGGTGGTGACGGTGGTGACGGTGGTGGCGGTGGCCGACCTGGTGAATGCCATGCGATTCCCTTTCCTGCCTGTTCGGACGTTCCACAGGACAGGAGAAGGGACGGCCTGTTTCCGCGGCGTTTCCGCGACACGAGAAAGGCCCGGCATCGGGAAGCGATGCCGGGCCGTTCTGAGAAGCCGCGTGTTTACACGTCGTAGTAGAGCTCGAACTCGTGCGGATGCGGGCGGAGGCGGATCGGGTCGACCTCGTTCTCCCGCTTGTACGACACCCACGTCTCGATCAGGTCAGGCGTGAAGACGCCGCCCTCGAGCAGGTAGTCGTGGTCGGCCTCCAGGGCGGCGAGCACCTCGGGCAGCGAGCCGGGCACCTGCGGCACCTGGCGCGCCTCCTCCGGCGGCAGCTCGTAGAGGTCCTTGTCGACCGGCTCCGGCGGCTCGATCTTGTTGCGGATGCCGTCGATGCCGGCCATCAGCATGGCCGAGAACGCGAAGTACGGGTTGCACGACGGGTCGGGCACCCGGAACTCGATGCGCTTGGCCTTCGGGTTGGAGCCCGTGATCGGGATGCGGACGCAGGCCGACCGGTTGCGCTGGGAGTAGACCAGGTTGACCGGAGCCTCGTAGCCCGGAACCAGACGGTGGTAGGAGTTGACCGTCGGGTTGGTGAACGCCAGCAGCGACGCGGCGTGCTTGAGCAGGCCGCCGATGTAGTAGCGGGCGGTGTCGGACAGGCCCGCGTAGCCGACCTCGTCGTAGAAGAGCGGCGAGCCGTCCTTCCACAGCGACTGGTGGCAGTGCATGCCGGAGCCGTTGTCACCGAAGATGGGCTTCGGCATGAACGTCACCGTGTGCCCGTATTCGAGGGCCGTGCTCTTGATGACGTACTTGTAGAGCATGAGGTTGTCGGCCGTCTTGAGCAGCGTGCCGAACTTGAAGTCGATCTCCGCCTGCCCGGCCGTGCCGACCTCGTGGTGCTGCATCTCGACCTCGATGCCGGCCTCGATGAGGTTGCGGACCATCTCGGAGCGCAGGTCGGTGAAGTGGTCCATCGGCGGCACCGGGAAGTAGCCGCCCTTGTAGCGCGGCTTGTAGCCGAGGTTGCCGCCCTCGGTGGCCTTGCCGGTGTTCCAGGCGCCCTCGATGGAGTCGATGTAGTAGTAGCCGGCGTTCTGCTTCGTCTCGAAGCGCACGTCGTCGAAGATGTAGAACTCGGCCTCGGGGCCGAAGTAGACCGTGTCGGCGATGCCCGTGCCCTTGAGGTATTCCTCCGCCTTGCGTGCGACGTTGCGCGGGTCGCGGCTGTAGGCCTCGCCCGTCAGCGGGTCGTGCACGAAGAAGTTGAGGTTGAGCGTCTTGTGCTGACGGAACGGGTCGAGCACGGCGCTGGAGGGGTCGGGCAGAAGGAGCATGTCGGACTCGTGGATCTGCTGGAAGCCGCGGATCGACGAGCCGTCGAACATGAGTCCGTCGGTGAAGACACTCGCACTGAAGTTCTCGACCGGGAAGGTGAAGTGGTGCGTCGTCCCCGGCAGGTCGGTGAACCTGACATCGACGAACTGCACCCCTTCGTCACTGATGAACTTCAGGACGTCGTCGGCGGAGTTGAACACTCTCGAACCTCCCTGGGGACTGGCCATCATGGCGACGCTAGGGCGTGGCCGTTTCCGTACGGTGTCCCGATTGTTTCGCACGTGTTACGCGCGGTCTGCCTGGTCACAGGGCCTGCGGGGGGCCGCTCACGTCCCCTCGACGGCCTGGCATTCGCCGTCGTCCGGCGTGTCGTCCAGCTCGTACGGATCCGCGGCCTTGCCGTTCGGCACCGTCAGATCCGCCGGCGAGTCGGCGTACATGGGGTGGATGTAGTCGTCGTCCACGTCGCACCGGGCCGGCGCGATGTCCGCGCCCCACCTGTCGGCCCAGATGACCAGCTCGCCGTCCTGGCGGAAGACCGTCACCGCGCCCTCGTGCTCGGCGACCAGCCGGATGGCCGAATCGGCCTGGCCCGGCCGCTGGATCGCGTACGCGATGAGGTATCTCGTGCTGAGCCTGGCGCCGGTCCGCCCGTCCTCCTTGTACTCCGAGATCGTCGTCCGGCCCTTCACCTTGATCATCGTGGACGCGAACTCGGCGGTCTTCGGCGCGAAGATCGGCAGCCAGGTGGCCGCGCCTTCCTTGCGGAAGTTCGCCCGCTGCTCGGGGTGCAGCTGCCGCGTGAACGCCGTGGGCCGGCCGCCCATCATCATCTTCCTGTCGAGGTACGCCCCGGTCAGCAGCTTGCGCGTCCGCGCCAGGCCCCTGGCGACGTCCTGCTTCGACAGCCCGCCGACCGCCTCGGCGGGCGGCATGACGAACCCGGCGGCGCCGGTCGGCCACTTCTCGGCCGGCGAGCCCTTGAACGGCTCGGCGGAGTCACTCACGGCCGCGTCGGACGCGCCGTTCTCCTTCACCGGGCCCCGGACGGCCGTGGTCTCCTCGGGCACCACGCCCGTGAAGGGGACCAGGTCGGGGCGGAACTCCACGACCACCCAGCCCACCAGGATCACCACCGACAGCACGGCGCCCGCCCACCACGCCGCGCTCGTCCTGCGGCGTGGCGGCTCCGGCTGGTCCCACTCGGGCTCGCGGCGTAAGGGCTCGGGCTCGGTGTTCATGGCGCGCCGTGACGCCCTGGCGCCCCTCTTCGCCGCCGCGCTCATCTCGCGCTGCTGCTCGGGGCCTATCTGTCCGACGACGTCGGTGAAGCGCTGGTCAAGGTCATCTCCGTGTGGCATGGCGACCATTTTGGCGGATCTCACGACGCGCTCGGGTCACAATTCGGACCGGCCCCGCGTGCGGCTACCGTGGAGTGCATGAGCAGCAAGGAGCCTCGGTGGACGCAGACCTGGCTGGGCGGCGTCCGCGCCGCGGGGGTCGATCTCGGCTACCCGGGAGAGCGTCTGGGGCTGCCCCAGGAGGGCAGCGGGTCGGTGGCCGGATGGGGGCGCAGGATCGGCGCGCTCGTCATCGACTGGATGATCTGCACGTGGGTGGTCGTGCAACTGCTGCTCAGGATGAACCCGGCCGAGTCGCCGTGGGCGCCCGCGCTGGTGTTCGCCGTTCAATATCTGCTGCTCGTCGGCTTCATGGGGCAGACGTTCGGCCACCGGCTCATGGGCGTCAGGGTCGCCGCGATGGACGGGCGTGACCCGCGCGGGATGCCCGTCCTCGTGCGTACGGTGCTGCTCTCCCTGGCCGTGCCCGCCGTCATCTGGGACCGCGACCACCGCGGCGTGCACGACCGCGTGTCCAACACGGTCGTCGTCCGCATGTGACGCCTTCTCGGTGAAAAGTCGTACCGGGTATGGATTTTTACCCGGTACGGTTTTATGCTGTCCGCATGATGATGGCGGGGCTCAGGGAGCGGAAGAAGGAGCAGACCAGGCAGCGCATCGCCGAGACGGCGCTGCGGTTGTTCGGCGAGCGCGGCTACGACGCGGTGACCGTCAACGAGGTCGCCGAGGCGGCCGGGGTCGCCAAGGTGACGCTGTTCTCGTACTTTCCCAGCAAGGAATGCCTGGTCCTGGACGCGATCAAGGACGACTACGCCGCGGCCGTGAAGGGCCGGCGCGAGGGGCAGACGCCGCTGGGGGCACTGCGCGAGTACTGCAGGGGCATCGTCAGGCGCGGCGCCGGGACGTCCGTCGAGGCGTTGATCACCAGGGTGCAGGTGGTCGCGTCGAGTCCCGCGCTGCTGTCGGAGGTCTACAAGACGAACATGGGCGAGCGCGAGGAGCTGGCCGCCGCGCTCGAAGCCGCCATGCCGGACGCGGGCCTGGCGCCCCGGCTCATGGCGGCGCAGATCACCGCCGTCATCACCACGCTGCAGGAGACGTTCTTCCAGCGGCTCTTCACGGGCGTGCCGCTGGAGGAGGCCGAGCGGCTGCTCCAGGAGGAGGTCGAAGTAGCCTTCGACCTCCTCGAACACGGGCTTTCACCTGACGATGGGGATAAATCATGAAGAAGGGCATCAACTACGACACCGGGTTCCTGCCCGGCGACGACCTCTCACGCAAGACCTTCGACCCCGCCACCGTCGCGCGCGAGATGCGCGTCATCGCCGACGAGCTGCACTGCCAGGCGGTCCGCGTCTCCGGCGGCGACCCGCGCAGACTGGCCGTCGCGGCCGAGCAGGCCGCCGCCGCGGGCCTCGAGATCTGGTACGCGCCCTTCCCCGTCGACCTCACCGAGGACGAGATGCTCGACCTGTTCACCGACGCGGCCGCCCAGGCCGAGTCGCTGCGCAGGAACGGCGCCGCGATCACGTACGTCACCGGCTGCGAGATCACCGCCTTCGGCCCCGGCTACATCGAGGGCGCGACCTACCGCGACAGGCTCGCCGCGCTGGGCGCCGCCGACGTCGCGTGGTGGATGGACCTCATGCGGGTCATGCCGCGCTTCAACGCCTACCTGGCGCGGGTGGTGGAGGCGGTGCGGCCGCGGTTCGGCGGGCGGGTGTCGTACGCGGCCGCGCCCTGGGAGCAGGTGGACTGGACGCCGTACGACGTGGTCGGCGTCGACGCCTACCGCGCCTCCTACAACGCCCACGACTTCGCCGACGAGCTGCGCGCCCACTTCAAGCACGGCAAGCCGGTCGCCGTCACCGAGTTCGGCACCTGCCCCTACCAGGGAGCCGGCGAGCGCGGCGGCATGGCCTGGGCGGTGCCGGACGGTGCGGTGCGCGACGAGGGCGAGCAGGTGCGCTACTTCCATGAGCTGCTCGACGTCTTCGAGGCCGAGGGCGTCGAGACCGCCCTGTGGTTCACCTACGCCGCCTACACCCGCACCGGCGCGGCCGACCTCGGCTCGTACGGCGTCGTCACCATGCTCGACGGCACCCGCCATCGGCCCAGGGAGCTCTTCCACGCCATGGCGGCTAGATATTCGCGCAGCTGAAGATGGCCGTGCCGGGAAGGTGCCGGCCGCGCAGCGGGCTCCAGCCGCCCCACACCCGCTCGTGCCCCTGGGGCCACTCGGGCTCGACCAGCCCGGTGATCGTCAGACCTGACGCGGCCAGCAGGTTGACCCAGTCGGCCATCGTGCGGTGGTGCTCGACGTAGGTGAGCGTGCCGCGCTCGTCGCGCTCCTCATAGGGGGAGCGGTCGAAGTAGGACCGGTCGGAGGTCAGCCCCCGTGGCCCTGGATCGTCGGGGAAGGCCCACCTGATCGGATGGCTCACCGAGAACACGAACCGCCCGCCCGGCCGCAGCACCCTGCGCACCTCGCGGAAGACCGCCGGCGGATCGGCCACGAAAGGCAGCGCGCCGTACGCCGAGCAGACCACGTCGAACGCCTCACCGGCGAACGGCAGCAGCTCGGCGTCGGCCTGCACCACCGGGACGCGGACGCCGCTGTCGAGGTCGATGCGCTGGGAGTGGCGGAGCTGGCGGTGCGAGATGTCGAACGCCGCCACCCGCGCCCCGCGCGTCACCAGCCACCGCGCGCACTGGGCGGCGCCGCAGCCGATCTCCAGCACCCGCCGCCCGCGCACGTCGCCGAGCAGGCCCGCGTCGGCCTCGTCGAGCCCCTCAGGGCCCCACACGAAGCCGCTGTCACGCAGGAACCCGCCGTGCTCGACCTGGTAGTCGTCGGCGTTGCCGTCCCACCAGCCGCGGTTGGCCCGCGACGAAGGCGACAGCACTAGCGCATCTTGGGGCCGCGCGGAATGCGGGCGCCCTTCGGCATCGGGCCCTTCGGCATCGGCATGTTGCGCGGCAGCGAGCGCAGGCGGTCCTTCACCTCGTTGACCGACGGCTTCTTCAGGTTGCGCGGCAGCTTCATCAGGTGGCGCTGCAGCTTGCCGAGCGGCACCTGGCCCTCGCCGTCGCCGCACTGCACGTCGTAGATCTCGATGCCCAGCACCACCCGCGAGATGCGCTGCTTCTCCGCCTTGAGCATCTTCGCCACCCGGTTGCCCGGCCCCTCGGACACCAGCACCACGCCGGGATAGCCGACCACGAGGTGCACGATGTCCTGGTCACGGTTGACCGCGATGGCCGGGGTGACCTGCCAGTTGCCGCGCATGCCCTGCAGCACGGCCGCGGCCGCGCCGGTCTGGCCGTGCAGGATCGAATATTGGGCCTTCTGGGCGAGCTGCCCGAAGACCACCAGGCCGACGGTGAACGCGGCCAGGATGCCGAGGAACACCGAATACCACAAGTAGTCCGTGACCAGGCCGATCACGACGACCACCGCCAGCGTGCCCACCGCCGAAAGGAAGACGATCGGCATACCCTTGGGGTTGGCCTGCTGAATGATCTTCGCGATCATGCGGAGCTGCTTGATGCGCCCCGGCTTCTCTGGGTCCTCGGACTTTGCCATGCTCAGAAGGATACAAACCAACTGGTGCGGGAGGGAAAACGCAACCCCCGCCGTTCTTCCCTTGTGACCTAGATTTTCACGGTTACGGCCAGGGGAGGTCGGCCGCGTTACGCCCGGCGCGTACGACCTGCTCGCCCTCGACCGTCCGCCACCCGCCCTCCCGCACCTGGAACGCCCGGGAACCAGGGCAGCGGCACCGCGTCGCGCGGTCAGGCCGCCACGAAGAACTCCAGGAGTTCGGGGACCAGCGCCTCCGGGGTCACGTTGTGCGCCTGGCCCGGCAGTACGCGCCGCACCGCCCCCGGCACCGTCGCAGCCACCGCCGCGCCCGCGTTCGCCATCCAGGCCGGGCTCTCGCCCCCGTTGAGCACGAGCGTCGGCTGGGTGAGCCCGGCGAGCCGGGCGGCCGGCAGGGCGTTGCCCGGCCCGAGCACCGCCGCCTCGTACACCAGCGTGTGCGCCACCGCCTCCATGGCGGCCCAGGACGGATGCCCGCGCATCGCGTCCAGCATGGAGACCGGCACCTCGGCCGCCTCCACCATGAACCGCTCCACGACCTCGCCCCGCCGCCCGGCCGCGACGAGCGCGCCGAGCTGCCCCGCGAAGTCGCCGGGCAGCGGGGGAGCGGAGTCGTCCACGTGGTACGGCGGCTCCCACACCGCCAGATGCGTGACGGCGGACGTGACCGCGGCGGCCTCCAGCGCCAGCGCCGCCCCCGAAGAGCCGCCGAACACCATGGCCGTCCCGCCCGCCGCCCCGATCACCGCGGCCAGGTCCTCGATCTCCCGCTCGACCGCGTACGGCGCGGTGTCGCCGCTGTCACCCCGTCCCCGCCGGTCGTAGGCGTACACCGTGAACCACCGGGACAGCCCGGCCGCGATGGCCGCCATCGTGGGGTCGCTCCGGTCCGCGAAGGCGCCCTGGACCAGCACGACCGCCGGGCCTGAGCCGCAGCGCCCGAAGACGATGGGCGTGCCGTCCGCGGAAGCGACGACCGTGCTCATCGAGGGGCTCATCGAGGGGCTCACCGCGCGGGCTGAACCAGGCACAGCGCCTCCCAGTGGTGCCCGTCGAGGTCGGCGAAGCCGCGCTGGTAACGCACGCCGTCCTCCTGCCGCACGCCCGCCGGGGTGGCGCCGGCCGCCAGCGCCTTGTCCACCAGCTCGTCCACCTGCGCCGGGCTCTCCATGCCGAGCACCAGGATCGCCTCGGTCGCCGTGCCGGCGTCGGAGATCTCCTTGGTGACGTAACCGGCGAACACCGGCTCCTCCAGCAGCATGACCTGCGTCTGCTCACTGATGACCACCGACGCCATGCCGTCCATCATCCCGAAGAGGGTGAAGCCGAGGCCGGTGAAGAACTCCTTGGACTTGGCGAGGTCCTTGACGGGGAGGTTCACGAAGAGCTGCATCGCTCGGGGTCCCTTCTCTCCATCGCGCTTTTCGGATGCCATGAGCATGCCGCGCGCGGGACCCCGCGGTCTTGCACGTGAGTGCCAGGACGATTGACGTTCAGTGCACGGCGTGGGCGCGGCGGAACTCGGCGGGCGGCACGCCGTACGCGCGCCGGAACAACCTGCTGAAGTGCGCGGAGTCGGGCAACCCCCACCGCGCGCCGACGGCGCTGACCGACAGGCCGCCGCCCGCCAGCAGGTCGGCACGGCAGCGTTCGAGCCGTCGCCGCCTGATCCACGCGGCGACCGTGGTGTGCTCCGACTCGAACAGCCGGTGCAGATAGCGCACGGAGATGTGGCAGGCGGCGGCGATGGTGGCCGGGTCGAGTCCGGGGTCGCCGAGCCGTTCCTCGATGAAGGCGTGCACCTGTCGCAGCAGCGTCCGCCGCCGCGCCTCCTCGGGTAACTCGTCGGTACGGCCGGCGCGCTCGGCGACGGCGGTGCCGATGAGGTCCATCGCCACCGTGGCCAGGCGCGCGGCGCTGTCGGGACGGTAGGTCGCGTGGTCGTCGGCCACCCGCCGCAGCAGCGGCGCGGCCAGCGCGCCCGTGCCCGACGCGCTGTCGATGGGCACGGCGGTGAACGGCGCCACCTGGCCCGCGGGCAGCGCCAGCAGGTCGTGCGGGAAGCTGAACACCGCGAGCCTGACCGAGGCGTCGTAGGCCAGCTCGTACGGCCGCCCGAAGTCGTAGACGGCGAACTCGCCCGCGCCCAGCCGCGCCTGCCTGCCGTCCTGCTCCAGCCGGGCGCCGCCCGAGACCACCAGCACCACCCGGTAGAGCCCGGGGTCGTCGCGGCGGATCAGCCCGGGCGTGCGGTGCATGCTGTGGGGCGTGGAGGTGCGGACCCGGCCCACGCTCATGGGCCCGAGCCTGCCCAGCTCGATCTCGCCCCGCAGCGGCGCGCCCGGCGCGATGTGCGTGTCGAGCGGGCCGAGCGTGTCGCACACGATGGACCGCCACGCCTCGTGGCGATCCTTGGCCGGCAGATCGCTCGTGCGGATCAGGATGGCCATGCGGGTCGTCCCCTCCATCGGCTGCGCTGACATGCTAACCACGCCGCGCCCGCCCCGCATGCGGGCATGAAGGAAGCCCCGGGACACCGTCCCGGGGCTCACGTCATGGGGTCAGGCGGTCTGCCTCGCCTCGATGGCCTGCTGGTAGAGCCGGCCCGCGCGGTACGACGAGCGCACCAGCGGCCCCGACATCACGCCGGCGAACCCGATGGCCTCGGCCTCGGCCTGCAGCTCCACGAACTCCTCCGGCTTGACCCAGCGCTCCACCGGGTGGTGGCGCGGCGTCGGCCGCAGGTATTGGGTGATCGTCAGCAGGTCGGTGCCGGCCTCGTGGAGGTCGCGCATGGCCTCGACGATCTCTTCGCGCGTCTCGCCCATGCCCAGGATCAGGTTGGACTTGGTGACGAGCCCGGCCTCGCGGGCCGTGGTGAGCACGCCGAGCGAACGCTCGTAGCGGAAGGCCGGCCTGATGCGCTTGAAGATGCGCGGCACGGTCTCGACGTTGTGGGCGAACACCTCGGGCTTGCTGGAGAAGACCTCCTCCAGCTGCTCGCGGTTGCCGTTGAAGTCGGGCACCAGCAGCTCGACGCCGCAGCCGGGCAGCAGCGCGTGGATCTGCCTGGCGGTCTCGGCGTAGAGCCAGGCGCCGCCGTCGGGCAGGTCGTCACGGGCCACGCCGGTCACCGTGGCGTACTTGAGGCCCATCTGCTGGACCGACTCGGCCACCCTGCGCGGCTCGTCGCGGTCGTATTCCTTAGGCTTGCCGGTGTCGATCTGGCAGAAGTCGCAGCGGCGGGTGCACTGGTCGCCGCCGATCAGGAAGGTCGCCTCGCGGTCTTCCCAGCACTCGTAGATATTGGGACAGCCCGCCTCTTCACAGACCGTGTGCAGGCCCTCCCGGCGCACGAGCGATTTCAGCTCGGTGTATTCGGGGCCCGTCCTCAGCTTGGTCTTGATCCACGGGGGCTTGCGCTCGATAGGGGTTTCGGCGTTGCGCACCTCCAGGCGGAGGAGCTTTCGGCCTTCAGGAGCAACGGTCACGTTCTCAGCTTACGTCTCCCGGCGAAGCGCCCGGTTCCAGGGTCAGGAGATGAGCCCGAACCCGCGCACGGCCCGCGCGTAGTGGTGGGCCAGCTCCTCGTCGATCCGCTCCGACTCCTCGACCCCGAGCAGCTCCGACGGGGGCGCCGACGGCAGCACGCCGTCGGCGGTGAGCTGGAACTTGGTGAGCGCCGCCGCCCTGATCGCCGCGACGCTCTCGCCGCGTAGCGCCGCCGCCTGCATCGGCGCCAGGTAGCGCCCGCCGGCCGCCTGCTCGTCCAGCTCGGCCAGGTCCTCCTCGGGGACGGCCCGCCGGGCCAGCGCGCGCTGCCTGGCACGCACGCGCGGCTCGCCCGAGCGGGCCAGCCGCGACAGCATGTAGCGCAGCAGCAGCACAGGGCCGCCCAGCACCCGGCCGACGACCCGGCCGAGGAAGGTCGCCACGTCGTACGTCGTGTCGGGCGCCTGGGAGCCGCCCAGCGCGTACGCGATGCGTTCCTGGGCCTGCTCCCTCACCTGCAGCGGCGCCGCCCCCAGCAGCGCGTCGCGCCACGCGTCGAGGGTGTACAGCGCCTCGCTGACCACCCGCTCGTCGCCGGTCGGCAGCCGCGCGTACGCCGTCGCCAGCAGCGCCACCCGCTGCCTGGGCGGCAGCGCCAGCCACAGCGGCAGCCCGACGAGCAGGACGGGGGTGCGCGCCACGCCGACGCGGTCGTAGCTGGTCTCGGGGCTCAGGTCGACGACTGCGATCGTGGCGGGCGGCCTGACCCCGATCTCGGCCGCCACCCGGCGGGCGAGCGCGTGCAGCTCGGGAGCGCCGTCGATGCCGACCGGCTCGGCGTCGGCGGGCAACCGGCCCAGCCGGGGGCGCAGCGCCCACCCGACCGCCAGGCAGAGCAGCCCCACGAACCACCACAGGACCGAGTCGGGCTCGCGCACGATCACCCAGCTGCCCAGCGCGACGAAGGCCAGCGTCAGGAGGTGGACGGCGCACGCGAGCAGGAGGGCTGTGAGGCGCTTCACACCGGGATCGTAAGCCGAACCCAGGACATGCTTCCGCTGCTTTTCCGTGCCGATTCGATTACCGGCGCAGCAGATCCTCCTCGTGGAGGTCGAACGGCTGCCTGCCGAGCGCCTCCGCCAGCCGCTTCTCCGCGATCGGCATGACCTCTTCGACCACGATGCGCCGCCCGGTCTCGGCCGACAGCGAGGAGACGCCCACGTCGGGGAGACCGCACGGCGTGATGCGGTTGAACCAGCTCGGGTCGTTGGCGCAGTTGAGCGCGAACCCGTGCATGGTGACGCCGCGCGACAGCCGCAGCCCCACCGCGCCGAGCTGGCGGTCGGGCAGGCCGAGCGCCGGGTCACCGGCCGCCCACACGCCCGCGCGTCCAGGCACCCGCCGGGCCGTCACGCCGAAGTCGGCGCACACCTGGATCATCGTGTCCTCGAGCCGGCAGGCGTAGGCCACCACGTCGGTGACGGCCACGATGGGGTAGGCGACGAGCTGCCCCGGCCCGTGCCACGTCAGCCGCCCGCCCCGGTCGACGTCGACGACTGGGGTGCCGTCGGACGGCCGCTCGTGCGGCGCGGTGCGCTTGCCCGCGGTGTAGACGGGGGCGTGCTCGAGGATCAGGACGGTGTCGGGCAGCTCGCCTGCGGCGCGCTTGCCGTGCACCCAGCGCTGCAGGGACCAGGCCTGCTCGTAGGGGACGTCGACACCGAGGCGGACGATGGCGAGTGCGTGGGGATCGTCCCCGGGGATGGGGCGCATGAGCCTATTGTGCCGTTCCCTCACCCTTGAAGGGTAATCAGGGGGTCAGCAACCGTGGCTCGATCCTGAACTCCTTGACCCCGTCCGTGCCCTCGCGCTCCACCTTGTACGCGTAGCCGCCCGCCGACACGCTCACCGCCTGGATGAACTCGGTGCCCACGTAGTGCAGCGCCACGCCCTCGTCGGCGGCGTAACCGCCGGGCAGCTCGCCGGAGGCCACCGACGCTTGCAGCAGCGGCCGCCGCTGCGGCTCGGAGTCGTAGTGGACCCCGCACGAGTAGGGCAGCAGCGCCATGCCCTCGGCCCACACCGCCAGGTCGGGCCCGAAGGAGTCGGTGTTGCCGCCGACGTGCCAGCACAACGCGCCCGCGCTCTGGCCCGACAGCACCACCCCGGACCGCCACGCCTCCTCGAACGCCTCGTCAAGCCCGTGCAGCCGCCACAGCGTCATCAGGTTGGCCACGCTGCCGCCGCTGACGTAGATCATGTCCTGGTCGAGCATCCAGGCACGCGGGTCGGGCACGTTGGGCATCGGGAAGACCGTCAGGTGGCTGACCTCGACGTCCCAGCCGGCGAACGCGCCGTACATCTTCAGGATCCAGTCGGCGGAGTCGCCCGACGCGGTGGCCACCAAGCCCAGCTTCGGCCGGTCCTGGCCGGTGAGGTCGAGCCCGTAGCGCAGCAGCCCGCTCGCCTCCATCTGGCCGTGGCGCCTGCTCGGGCGGAACGACCCGCCCCCGATCGCCAGGATGTGCGACTGTCCGGACCGGTTCATGTCAGAGCCCCCCACGCGCGGAAAACGACGAACAGGCCACTAGAGTACGGCCCGCAGCGCCTCGTCGAGACTGGTATGGGCGAAGCCGTATCCGCCGCTCAGCAGCTTGGCCGGACGCAGGCGGTGGCTCGACAGCAGCCCCTCGCGGGCGAACTCGCCCAGCCCGGCCGACAGCGCGAACGCCGGCACCGGGATCGGCATCGTGCTCCTGCGCATCGCCTTGCCGAGCTCGCGGGTGAACGCGGTGTTGGTGACGGGGGCCGGTGAGACGAGGTTGACCGGCCCGTGCAGCTCACGCGCACCGAGCAGGTGCAGCACCGCCCCCACCCAGTCGTCCAGGCTGATCCACGACCAGTACTGCCTGCCCGTGCCGAGCGGCGCACCCAGGCCGATCCTGAAGATCGGCAGCATCCGGCCGAGCGCGCCGCCCCGCCCGCTGAGCACCAGCCCGGTCCGCAGGAACACGGTCCTGACGCCCGCCTCCCCGGCCCCCGCCGCCGCGCCCTCCCAGCGCTCGCACAGCTCGGCCAGGAATCCGCGCCCCTTGCCCTGCTCCTCGTCCACCCACCGGTCGCCGGTGTCGCCGTAGAAGTCGACGCCCGATGCCGACAGCAGCACCTCAGGCGGCCTCGACAGCCCCCGCAGCGCGTCGACCAGCACCCGCGTCCCCTCGACCCGGCTGGAGAGCAGCTCCCGCTTGTACGCGGGCGTCCACCGCCGCTCGGCGATGGGCGCCCCGGCGAGATGCACGACCGCCTCGGCCCCCTCCAGCGGCGCCAGGTCCACGACCTGTTCTGCGGGCTGCCAGAACGCCTCACCAGGCCCGCGAGGAGGCCGGCGTACCAGCCGCACGACCGCACGGCCGCGCGCCTCCAGCGCCTCGGCCAGCGCCGTCCCGAGCAACCCCGACGCCCCCGTCACGATGATCGCCATACCCGCACCCTACGCCGCCGACGGCCACCGGCCCGGCAACGCACGGCGAGCGGGCGGAGGAGGGCACGCCGGTGGGCGGGGAGGGGAAGGCGCGTCAGGGGAGCCGCCGTGGGAACGCGACGGCCGGGCGGCCCCCCGTGAGGGGAGCCGCCCGGCCGGTCGGCGAGCAGCGGGCCGCGAGGCTCCAAGGCCGCACGGCCGCGTGACTACGCGAGGCCGAGCTGGGCCTCGAAGCGGCCCTCCTCCAGGCGACGCTTGATCGTCGTCAGGAAGCGGGCGGCGTCGGCGCCGTCGACGAGGCGGTGGTCGTAGGTCAGCGCCAGGTAGACCATCGAGCGCACCGCGATGACCTCGCCCTCGGCGGTGTCGATCACCACGGGCCGCTTGACGACCGCGCCGGTGCCGAGCATGCCGACCTGCGGCTGGTTGAGTATCGGCGTGTCGAACAGCGCGCCACGGCTGCCGGTGTTGGTCAGCGTGAACGTGCCGCCGGTGATCTCGTCGGGCGTCACCTTGTTGGCGCGGGTGCGCTCGGCGAGGTCGGCCGTCTTGCGGGCCAGGCCGGCGAGGTTGAGGTCACCGGCGTTCTTGATGACCGCCGCGATCAGCCCGCGCTCGGTGTCGACCGCGATGCCCAGGTGCTCGACGTCGAAGTACGTGACCTCCATGGTCTCGTTGTTGATCGTCGCGTTGAGCTTGGGGTGCTGCTTGAGCGCCTCGATGGCGGCCAGCTCGAAGAACGGCATGAACGTGAGCTTGACGCCCTCACGCCGCTGGAACTCGGCCTTGGCCTGGTCGCGCAGCCGCGCGATCTTGGTGACGTCGACCTCGACCACGGTGGTGAGCTGGGCGGCCGTCTGCAGCGACTCCACCAGGCGCTTGGACATCGTCTGGCGCAGGCGCGACATCTTCTCGGTGCGGCCGCGCAGCGTGGTGTCGACCTCGACCGGCTCGGGACCGGCGGCGGCCGGAGCCTGAGCGGCGGCGGCCGGGGCGGCGGCGGGCGCGGCCTGGGCGGGCGCCTGGGCCGGTGCGGCGGGAGCGGCGGCGGCCTGGGCCTTCTCGCGCTGCGCCTTGGCGGCCTCGAGGACGTCCTGCTTGCGGATGCGGCCACCGACGCCGGTGCCGGTGATGGAGTCGAGGTCGACCCCGTGCTCGTTGGCGAGCTTGCGCACCAGCGGCGTCACGTAGGGGCTCTCACCCGACGGCACGGCGGGAGCGGGCTGCGCCTGCGGAGCGGGGGCGGCCTGCGGGGCGGGGGCAGGAGCGGGCGCAGGCGCGGGGGCGGGCTGCGCCGGAGCCGGCTGCGGGATCGAGGAGGCCGGGGCGGCGGGGGCGGGCTCGGGCTCCGGCTCGGGCTCGGGCTCGGGAGCCGGCGGGGCGGCCGCCTCGGGCGCCGGGGCGGCGCCGCCGGGCTGGCCGTTCTCGTCGATGACCGCGAGCTCGGCCCCGACCTCGACCGTCTCGTCCTCAGCCACGACGATCTTGGTGAGGACACCCGCGGACGGCGACGGGATCTCGGTGTCGACCTTGTCGGTCGACACCTCGAGGAGCGGCTCGTCGGCCTCGACGCGCTCGCCCTCCTTCTTCAGCCAACGGGTTACCGTGCCCTCGGTCACGCTCTCGCCGAGCTGGGGCATCTGTACGGAGACCGGCATCGTTATTCTTCTCTCGCGTTCTGATCTCGAGGGCTGGACTAGTTGTGTACGTGCAGCGGCTTGCCGGCCAGAGCCAGCATCGCCTCACCCATGGCCTCGGACTGGGTCGGGTGTGCGTGAATGAGCTGGGCGACCTCTGCGGGCAGGGCCTCCCAGTTGTAGATGAGCTGGCCTTCTGTGACGAGCTCGCCGATGCGCCGGCCCACCATGTGGACGCCGACGACGGGCCCGTCCTTCTGCGCGACGACCTTCACGGCGCCCGCCGTGCCGAGGATCTGGCTCTTGGGATTGCCCGCGAGGTCGTAGACCTGCTCGACGATCTCGATGCCGCGCTCGGCCGCCTGCGCCGAGGTGAGGCCCACCGAGGCCACCTCGGGGTCGGAGTAGGTGATGCGCGGCACGCCCGCGTAGTCGATGGGCGGCGGGTTGAGCCCGGCGATGTGCTCGGCGACCATGATGCCCTCGGCGAACCCGGCGTGGGCGAGCTGCAGCGTGGGGATGAGGTCGCCGATGGCGTAGACGCCGGGCACGGAGGTCTGGCAGTGCTCGTCGACCACGACGGCGCCGCGCTCGATGGCGATGCCCTGCTCCTCGAAGCCCATGCCGGCCGAGACCGCGCCGCGGCCGACGGCGACGAGCAGCAGCTCGGCCTCGAGGGTCTTGCCGTTGGCCAGGGTGACGACGACGCCGGTCTCGGTGGTCTTGGCTCCCTCGAAGAAGACGCCCAGCTCGTATTTGATGCCGCGGCGGCGGAAGGCCCGCTCGAGCAGCTTGGAGCTGGACTCCTCCTCGGTCGGCAGCAGGTGGGGCAGCGCCTCGACGATGGTGACCTCGGCGCCGAAGGAGCGGTAGACGCTCGCCAGCTCGACGCCGATGACGCCGCCGCCGAGGACGACCACCGAGGCGGGGACGCGGTCCATCTTGAGCGTGTGCTCGCTGGTGATGACGCGCTCGCCGTCGATCTTCAGGCCGGGCAGCGTCTTCGGCGCCGAACCGGTGGCCAGGACGATGTTGCGGCCCTCGTAGACCTCGGAGCCGACCTGGATCCGGTTGGCGCCGACGAGCTTGCCCTCGCCCTCGACGATCGTCACGCCCGCGGCCTTCAGCAGGCCCTGCACGCCCTTCCAGGCCCGAGTGACGATCTTGTCCTTGAAGGCGTGGACGCCCTGGACGTCGATGCCCTCGAAGCTCGCCTTGACGCCGTAGGACTCGCTCTCGCGGGTCTCGTCGGCGATCTCGGCGGAGTGCAGCAGGGCCTTCGTGGGGATGCATCCCCTGTGGAGGCAGGTGCCGCCGATCTTGTCCTTTTCGATCAGGGCGACCGACTTGCCCAGCTCAGCCGCCCGCAGGGCGCAGGCGTAACCGCCGCTGCCGCCTCCTAGGACGACGATGTCATAGGCCACAGGAAGGCTCCTTGTCGGGGTGTTCGTGATGCCGTCATCTTTTCATTTGTTTCAGATGCTCGCGTGCCGCTCTGCGAGTCCGATCAGGGTGCGCGTGATGGCGCCCGTGCCGCCCTTGGGCGTGTAGCCGTACGGCTCGCCCTTGTTGTACGCGGGACCGGCCATGTCGATGTGGGCCCAGCGCACCCCGTCGGGCACGAACTCCTTCAGGAAGATGCCCGCGGCGAGCATGCTGCCCCACCGCTCGGGCTGCAGGTTGGCGATGTCGGCGACCGGGGAGTCGAGGCCCCTGCGCAGCTCCTCGGGCAGCGGCATGCCCCACGCGCCCTCGCCGGCGGCGCCGGCGGCCTCGACCACCAGCTCCCTGACGGCGTCGTCGTTGGACATGACGCCGGCGGTGCGCCAGCCGAGCGAGACGATCTGGGCGCCGGTGAGGGTGGCGACGTCGACGATGAGGTCGGGCTGGTCCTCGGCGGCGCGGGCGATGCCGTCCATGAGCACGAGGCGGCCCTCGGCGTCGGTGTCGAGCACCTCGACGGTCTTGCCGCTGTAGCTGTGGATGACGTCGGAGGGACGCTGGGCGGTGCCGCTCGGCAGGTTCTCGGCCAGGCAGAGGTAGCCGACGGCGTTGACCGGCAGGCCGAGCCTGGCGATGCCGATGAGCGCGCCGAGCACGGCGCCCGCGCCGCCCATGTCGGACTTCATCCAGTCCATCGAGGCCGACGGCTTGAGCGACAGGCCGCCGGAGTCGAAGGTGATGCCCTTGCCCACGAACGCGAGGGTCTTGCTCGCCTCGGGGTGGCTGTAGGAGAGGCGGACCAGGCGCGGCGGGCGGGCCGAGCCCTGGCCGACGCCGATGAGGCCGCCGTAGCCGCCGGCCTTGAGCTGCTCGTCGTCGAGCACCTCGACGCTCACCCCGGCCTTGTCGCCGACCTGCTCGGCGATCTCGGCGAACTTCGCCGGCCACAGGTCGGACGGCGGGGTGTTGACCAGGTCGCGGACGAGGGAGACGGCGTCGGCGAGCACGCCGGCGCGCTCGGCCACGCCGTCGCCCTGCTCCGACAGCACGGTCAGCTCGGCGACCGGGGCCTTCTGGTCGCCGTCGGTGCGGTAGCGCGAGAAGGCGTACGCGCCGAGCAGGCCGCCGAGCGCGACGGCCTCCGCCTCGTCGGGGGTGCCCGCGGGCAGCGCGAGCGCGGCCCTGGAGACGCCGGCGACGGAGCGTACGGCGGCGCCGGCGGCGCGGCGCAGGCCCTCGAGGCCGGGGGAGTCGCCGAGGCCGACGGCGACGAGCACGGGGGCGGTGACCGAGCCGAACGTCGGCAGCTTGGCCAGCTCACCCGCCTTGCCGGTGAAGCCCACGGCGTCGAGTGAGGCGGCCAGCTTGCCGCCGAACGCGGATTCCAGGGACTCCACGCCCACCGCGGGGACGGGGCCGTCCTGGCCTGACCGGAAGCCGACGATCAGGGCGTCGGTGTCGATGGAGACTGGATCTGCTGAGTTCAGCCGCACTGTGGTCACGTAAACCGATGCTATCCACGGTTTCTGCGTACTCACAAACAGGGGTTCATCCCACCAATCGCAGCTCAGGACCCTGCACATAATGGTGCTAGTGTCATTGGCACCATGTTGCTGACGCTCGACCTCAACGACGCCCGGCCGCTCCACGAGCAGGTGGCCGGCGCGATCCGCCGTGCCATAGGCGAGGGCTCCTACCGGCCGGGCGACCGCCTGCCGCCGGCCCGCGACCTGGCCGGCGCTCTGGGCATCAACCCCAACACCGTGCTGCGCGCCCTGCGCGACCTGCGCGACGAGGGGCTGCTGGAGTTCAGGAGAGGCCGCGGCGTCAGCGTCGCGCGGCGCGCCGACGGGCGCGCCCTGCTCGCCCAGCGGGCCCGCGAACTGCTCGAGGAGGCCAAGAAGCACGGCTACAGCCGTGACGACCTCATCACCATCCTGGAGGAACTGACGTGATAGCCCGTGCCGTCGCCGCCGCGTGGGGGCTGGCCGTGACCGCCGCGCTCGTCCTGCCCGCCTGCGCCGTACGCGACCGGCTGCCCGATCCGATGGCCACCCACTGGTCGGGCACCTCGCCCGACGGGTCCAACTCGTTCGCCGGGCACGTGGCCGTCAGCGCCGGAATCTGGGTGGTGCTCGCGGTGGCCATGGTCGCGCTGAGCGGGCGGGCGCAGGTGCGTCGCGCGTCCAGGATGACCTGGTGGGGCCTGCTGTTCGGGACGGGCGTGCTGCTGATGGGGGCCCAGGGCTCGACGCTGTCAGCCAACCTCGACGTCCCCGACTGGACGGCCGCCACGCTGCCGGGCTGGCACATCGCCGCCATACTCGGGGGCATGCTCGCGGCCACGGCGCTCGCCGCCGTCCTCGCCAAGGGAGAGCCCGACGAGCCGGCGCCGGGCAGCCAGGCGCCGCCCGTGCTGCGGCTGCGGTCCGGCCAGCGGGCCGTCTGGGTCAGCCGGGTGGTCAACCGGGGGCTCACCGTGGCCGTCGTCGCCGTGTTCGCCGTCACCGTGGTCATGACCCTGCTCGGGCTGCGCGGCCATGGCGGCTCCCTCATGGCCGCGGTCCTGCCGGGCTCCGTCATCCTCCTCGTCGTCGGGCTCGCCACCATGGCCGTGTCCGTGCGCGTCGGCGACGGCCTGATCAGGATCGGCTTCGGGCCGTTCGGCTGGCCCGCGCGGCGGATCAGGCTGTCGTCCGTCGAGTCGGCCTGGGCCGAACGGCGCTCGCCCGCCGACGCCGGCGGCTGGGGCTTCCGCGGCGTGCCGGGAGCCGCCACCATCATGTTGCGCGGCGGCGAGTGCCTCGTGCTCCGCTACCGTTCCGGTGGGCAGCTCGCGATCAGCATCGACGACGCCGAGCGCGGCGCCGCCCTCATCAACGCCCTCGTCGCGGAGCGTGCCCAGCCATGAAGAGACCGCTGCTCGTCTACCTCGTCCTCGCCTTCGGCCTGTCCTGGGCCGCGGCCCTGCCCCTCTGGCTGAGCGACGGCCTCGGCACGCCGTCCAAGGTGCAGGCGCTCGCCGCGCTGATGATGCTCACGCCCACGATCGGCGTGCTCGGCGTGTGGATCGCCGCTCGCACCCCGCTTCGCCGGTGGGCGAAGGAGACGGGCCTGACCCTCGGCGAGAGCAGGGGCCGCACCCTGCGGCTCGTGCTGGCCGCCTGGCTCGGCGTGCCGCTGCTGACGCTGCTCGCCATGGGCTTGAGCGCCGCCGCCGGCCTGGTCTCGCTGGACCTCGGCGGGTTCAGCCTGCTCGCCGAGGTGCTGCGGGCGCGCGGCGTGCAGCCGCCTGACGAGATGACCTCCGTGGCCGTCATGCAGCTTGTGCTGGCGGCGCTGCTGGGGCCCGTGCCGATCCTGATCCCGGCGCTGGGGGAGGAGTGGGGCTGGCGCGGCTGGCTGCTGCCCCGGCTCACCGCCGCCAACGGCGCCGTCATGGGGCTGGTCTACTCCGGGCTCATCTGGGGGCTGTGGCACGCCCCGATCACCCTGCTCGGCTACAACTACCCGCGGCTCGGCTCGTGGGCGGCGCTCGCGTTCATCGGCTTCTGCACGGTGGGCGGCGTCGTCATCGGCTGGCTGCGGCTGCGGTCGGGCAGCGTGTGGCCCGCGGTGGTGGCCCACGCGTCGCTCAACGCCGTCGCCGGGCCCGTCCTGCTGCTCGGCGACGCCGCCCACCCGCCGAACGAGATCTTCGCCGGCATCACCGGCGTGGTGGGCTGGGTGCTGCTCGCCCTGGTGGGCGCGGCTCTGCTCCGCTTCCTCCCGTTGACCGGACGAACTCCCGCCGCCCCGCCGGCGCACGACGTCCCCGAGGACGCCGAGCCGGAGTCGGCTCCGTCCGGGCCTGGGCGGTCCGGCGAGGCGGGCTGAGGCGGGCTGAGGCGTCAGGCGAGCAGCGCGTACGCCACCAGCGTCACCGTGACGGCCGTCTCCACGAGCGCGCCGAGCACGTCCCCCGTGACGCCGCCGAGGCGGCGCCGCGCGCGGCCGAGCAGCAACAGGGCGGCGGCCAGCCCGGCGAGCAGCGCGACAGGGGCCGCCAGTGTCCGCCCGAGCGCCGCGACGCCGCCCGGCAGGAGACCGCTCGCCTCCTCGTAGCGCATGCCGGGCACGGCCGGCTCGGGGCAGTCGGGGAAGGCCGCGAAGTCCAAGGGGCATCCCTGGACCACCACCGCCGTCACGTTGACGAGACCGTCCACGACGAGACCGTCCACGGCCGGGCGGTCGTCCACGGGCGCCGGGCCCGGGGCGGCGAGCAGGCCGATGGCGGCGGCGGCGAGCACGGCGGCCAGCGTGACGAGCACGACGGCCGGGCGGCGTACGGTGCCCGCGACCATCGCGCCCAGGCCGTCGGGCCGGGCGGCGGGCACACCGGCCCGGCAGGCCCAGGTCAGCGCGAGCCGCCCGGCCAGGCAGGCGGTCACCAGCGCGGCGTAACGCGCGTAGGGGGCCGCGTCGGAGGCATCGCCCGGCGGGCTGACGGAGACCAGGGCCGTGACCTGGACGAGCAGCGTGAACACCAGCGTCACGACACCGAAAGGTCCGATGTCCGACTTTTTCATGATGTCGAGCGCCTGGTCGGCCGGTTTTGCGCTGCCCAGGCCGTCCGCGAGATCGGCCAGCCCGTCGAGGTGCAGCGCGCGGGTGAGCAGCGCCAGCAACGCGAGCGCCAGCGCCGCCGCCAGCAACGGCCGCTCGCCGAACAGCACCAGCGGCAGCCCCCCCGCCAGGCCGAGCACCAGCCCGACGCCCGGGGCCAGGGCCATCGCCCGGCCCGCCACCTGGCGGTCCACCCGCTCCACGCGTACGGGGAAGACGCTCAGCGTGCCCACGGCGAACCGCAGCCCGTCCATTGACCGCATAACGGAGGATCCTAGGGCCCACTAGTGTGGCGGGATGCACGTGGTTGAACTGGAAGGCGTGGGCGTCCGGGTCGTCGGCAAAACGCTGCTGGACGGCGTCGACTGGCAGGTGGACTACGGCGATCACTGGGCGGTCCTGGGGCCCAACGGGGCGGGCAAGACGACGTTGCTCTCCCTCGTGGGCGCCGTACGTCACCCGAGCGAGGGCGCGGTCAGCGTGCTCGGCCACCGGCTCGGCCGGGTCGACGTACGCGAGCTGCGCCGCCACATCGGGCTGGTCACCTCCAGCCAGCGGCTCATCGACGAGGAGCTGATGGAGGAGGAGGGGGCGAGCGCGCACACGGTGGTGCTCACCGGCCACACCGGCACGAGCGCGCCCCTGTGGGACCGGTACGGCGACGCCGAGCACGACCGCGCCCACCGACTCCTCGCCGACCTCGGCTGCAAGGAGCTGGCCGAGCGGCCCTTCCGCGTGTGCTCCCAGGGCGAGCGGGCCCGCGTCAGGGTGGCCAGGGCGCTCATGTCCGACCCCGCGGTGCTGCTGCTCGACGAGCCGTTCGCCGGGCTCGACCTGCCCGCCCGCGAAGACCTCATCAGCGCCGTCGAACACCTCGCCGCCATCAGGCCCGTGCTCACCACCGTGACCGTCACGCACCACCTGGAGGAGGTGCCCGCGACGACCACGCACGCCATGCTGATGCGCGACGCCAGGGTGCTCGCCGCCGGGCCGGTCGCCGACGTGCTCACCTCCGACCTGCTCAGCGACTGCTTCGGCCGCCCGCTCCAGGTCGACAGGATCGACGGCCGCTGGTACGCCCGCGCCACCCGCCCCTGACGCCCTGCGAAGCCCTCAGAGGGCGAGCACGCGGCCGGCGACCACCAGGGCGGCGTACTCCGATTCGGCCGCCAGGCGCTCGTTCAGGCGGCCCAGGGCGTCCCTGAACGCGCGCCCGCTGGCCGTCGCGGGCACCACGCCCATGCCGACCTCGTCCGAGACCGCCACCAAGGGCTGAGGCGTCTGCCGCCACGCGGCCACCAGCTCGTCGCAGCGGGCGATCACCGGGGCGCGGTCGCCCTCCCAGGCGCCGTGCTCGTCGAACACGGCGGCCAGCCACGTCCCCAGCCCGTCGATCAGCAACGGTGTGGTGGCGGCGCGGATCGCCGCCGCGAGCGCGGTCGTCTCCAAGGAGGCCCAGTGCGCGGGCCTGCGCTCCCGATGCGCCCGCACCCGCGCCGCCCACTCGCCGTCGCCCGTGCCGTCAGGGCCGGTGGCGACGTACGTGACGTGCGGCTCGGCCGCCAGTCTGGCCTCCGCCTCCGCCGACTTCCCCGATCTGGACCCGCCCAGCAGCAGCGCCCGGAGCGGCGTCAGCGGCGCGACCCCCTGGCCCGGCGTCACCTCCGTCCCGTCGGGGACGGTGATCGCGCCCCACAGCCGCAGCCGTCCGGCCAGCTCCTCCTCCGACCGGATCCGGTGGTCGAGCCCGACGGCCACCACCGTGGTCGCCGCGTCCGCCAGCCCGGCGCGGCGCAGCTCCCCGAGGCGCTCAGGACGGTCGAGGAGGTCGATCAGCACGACGTCGTACCGGGAGGTCTCCTGGACGGGCACGGAGGCCCCCTGAGGGAGGTGGAGGAGACGGGTGCCGTCGGGGCAGACCAGGCCCAGGCCGCCGGCGCACGGCCGGTAGCCGTCGGGCGGGTCGCGGAAGGGGTACGTCACGACGCCGTCCACCACGAAGCCGAACGGGCGGCGACGGTCAGGGGGCGGTGCGGCGCAGGAGGCGCAGCGGCAGCCGGGCTCGGGCCGGCCCGAGGCGCCCGCCGTACCGGTGAGAAGGACTTTCACCGCGCCGAGCGTACAAAAGGACCGGGGGTGAGGCGGGCACCGAACGGGGGGAGACAGAGGGAAGGCGGCCGCCGTCCAGGCGGCCCCTGCCGCAACACGGGAACGCGCGCGGCATCGATTGACCGGAAAGCTCGGGAGTAGGGTTCCCAGTGCCTGCGGAGGGTGCGCCGGCGAACCCGCGGAAAAGGAGCGTATGGCATGACATGGCGGTGGCGTTATGAAAATGCGCGTGGTGCTGAGGTGACGGATCGCCCTTTGCCGCGAGAGGTTTTTCCCAGCCAGGCGGACGCCGAGTCCTGGATCGGTGAAAACTGGCGTGAGCTGCTCGAATCGGGTGTCGAGCAGGTCGCGTTGCTTGAGGAGGACCGAGTGGAGTACACGGGATTGTCCTTGCGCCCCGAGTCACCTTAAGCAGGGGCGGGAGAAACGAAAAACCCCTTGAGCGGAAAGTCCGGCTCAAGGGGTTTCGTCGTGGAGAACCTACGGGCGGCTGCTCGGGCTCGCCGTCTTCGACGCGTCACGCTCGACCACGTCGCCGAGCACGTCGTCGATCTTCTTCAGCACGTCGGCGTCGAGCTTGACGCCCGCCGCCTTGACGTTGTCGCGCACCTGCTCGGGGCGGGTGGCGCCGACGATGGCGCTGGAGACGTTCGGGTTCTGCAGCACCCAGGCGACGGCCAGCTGCGCCATGCTGAGGCCCAGGTCGGCGGCGATGGGCTTGAGCTCCTGGACGCGGGTCAGCACGTCGTCGCGCATGAACCGGGCGATCATCGCGCCGCCGGTCTTGTCGGTCGCCCGCGAGCCCTCGGGCGCCTGCTGGCCGGGCAGGTATTTACCGGTCAGCACGCCCTGGGCGATCGGCGACCAGACGATCTGGCCCACGCCCTCCTTCTCGCTGAGCGGCACGACCTCCGACTCGATGACCCGCCACAGCATGGAGTACTGCGGCTGGTTGGACACGAGCCGGTCGAAGCCCATCTCGTCGGCGATCTTCAGGGCGCGGCCGATCTGCTCGGCCGTCCACTCGCTGACGCCGATGTAGAGGACCTTGCCCTGGCGGACGAGGTCGTCGAACGTCTTGAGCGTCTCCTCCAGCGGGGTCTCGTAGTCGAAGCGGTGTGCCTGGTAGAGGTCCACGTAGTCGGTCTGCAGGCGGCGCAGCGAGCCGTGGATCGACTCGAAGATGTGCTTGCGCGACAACCCGCGGTCGTTCTTGCCGGGCCCGGTCGGCCAGTAGACCTTGGTGAAGATCTCCAGCGACTCCCTGCGAACGCCCTTGAGCGCGCGTCCCAGCACCTCCTCGGCCTTGGTCCCGGCGTAGACGTCGGCGGTGTCGAAGGTGGTGATGCCCTCGTCGAGGGCCGCCTGCACGCACTGCTTGGCGGCGTCCTCCTCGACCTGGGAGCCGTGAGTGATCCAGTTGCCGTAGCTGATCTCGCTGACCATGAGACCGCTGCGACCAAGGTGTCGGAATTCCATGCGTCCGACTCTAATGGTGGAACATCGGATGATCTGATTCGGGATAGGGTGCGCGACGTGCTGAAGCTCGTACGGCTGGCGCTCACGGCCGCGATCCTGGCCGCCGTCGCGGTCCGGCTGCGCCGGCGCGCCCGCATGCCCGCCAGGCCGCCGGCCCCGCGCAGGGCCACTCAGGGGCCCGCCGCGTGGTGGCCGGGCCGCCCGGTGCGCAGCAGGCCGGTGTGGCCGGTCTGGGCGGCCGTCGCGGGGGTCGTGGCGGTGGTCCTGGTGGCCGCGCTGCTGCCGTACGAGGACACCTCGGGCGCCCGGCTGCAGGCTCAGCGCGAACGGCACAGCGCGCTGGTCGCCGCGGCCCAGCGGACGGCCGCGCCGCCGTCCCCTACCCCTGAGCCGGCCCCCGAGCCGGCCCCCGAGCCGGCCCCCGAGCCGGCACCGACGCCCGACCCCTACTGCTCGCCGGTCACGGGACCGGTGACCGTCCGGCCGATCGACCTCAAGGTCAGGCGGGCGGTGAACCGGCAGTGGCGGCGCATCGAGCGGTGGCTGAAAGTGAACGCGCCGCGGACGTACCGCGGGCTCGGGCGGCCCGGCAAAGCCCGCACGATCGCGATCGCCGAGGCGCAGATGGGCGTGCACTTCCCCGACGACCTGCGCGCCTCGCTGCTGCGCCACGACGGTGCGGCCGGGTTCGGGTTCGGCGCGTGGTTCGACGGCGCGTCGAATCTCAGCGTCCGCGAGATCAGGGACACCTGGCGCCATGAGTGCGGGCTCGACTCCACGGATCGCGGTGACGACCCCTGGGACGAGCTGTGGAGCGGCCGGTTGATCCCGGTCCTCGTCTTCGCCGACATGGAGGAGTACTCGCCGTACGCGCTGGTCGACTCCGCCGACGGCAGCGTCGGCTGGGACGACACGATCGGCGGCATGGCGCCACGGCGGCCGTCGTACCACGCACTCATGCGGGCCGTCGCCGACGCCCTGGAGGAAGGGAAGGATTTCGACGGCTGGCGGCCCGCGGTCGAGCGAGGCGTGCTGCGCTGGGAGATCGTGGAGCAGGGCGATCCGTGAACGGCCGCTGCTACGGCCGTTCCTGAGGCCGCTACTTCTTCGGCGGCACGGGCCGGCCGCCGGGCAGCACCCGCGGCGGCGGGAAGCGCAGCTTGCGGATCTGCAGGGCCCGCATCGCCGCGTAGAAGCCCACGCCCTTGACGCTCTCGTCGGGCAGCTTCTCGGCGACCTCCTTCTTCACCTTGAAGGCCACGAAGACCGAGGTGAACAGCACGCCGAGCATCATGATCGGCCAGCCGATCGTGACGACGTAGCCCAGCACCTGGGCGCGGATCGCCATCGGCCAGGGAATCCACGTGGCCAGCAGGATCACCAGCGAGAACGGCAGGAAGTACTGGCTCGGCAGCCGCCGGGCGTCGACCCAGTCGCGCGCGAATTTGCGGGCGGGACCCTTGTCGCGAACGGGAAGATACCGCTCGTCACCGGCGAGCATGCCCTGACGGGCCTTTTCTCGCTCGGTGGCCTGTTTGGCACGCATCTGCCGGTATGCCTCTTTGCGGTCTTTCGGCGCGGAGACGTACTGGCGGCGCCTGCCTTCGGCATCCCGGCGCTTGGGTGTGGGACGACCTTTACCCTGGGGCTTAGGATCGTCATCGGGGACGGGGGTGTCGTCCACGGAGGTTTGGGAACGGCGTCGCAACACGACGTCAACCCTACCTGGACTGCAACTTAGTGACGCCCTCGTGCGTTATGCGTAGGGTAATCCCAAGGCGGCTGCGCTGCATCGGGATTGACACCAGCACGACCTAGAAGGGGACGGCCGACGCGCATGAGCGTGATGAAGAGACTTTCGATGATCTTCAAGTCCAAGGCCAACAAGGCCTTGGACAAGATGGAGGATCCGCGCGAGACCCTTGACTACTCCTATCAGCGGCAGCTCGAGCTGCTGCAGAAGGTGCGCAGGGGGGTGGCCGACGTCGCCACCTCGCGCAAGAGGGTGGAGCTGCAGATAACCGGCTTGGAGAACCAGGCCAGGAGGCTGGAGGAGCAGGGCCGCAAGGCGCTGTCCGTCGGCCGCGAGGACCTTGCCCGTGAGGCGCTGCAGCGGCGCTCCAACCTGCAGACGCAGATGGCCGACCTGAAGGTTCAGCACGACAACCTGCAGGCCGAGGAGGAGAAGCTGACCACGGCCTCCCAGCGGCTGCAGGCCAAGGTCGACTCCTTCCGCACGAAGAAGGAGACCATCAAGGCCACCTACACCGCCGCCGAGGCCCAGACGCGCATCAACGAGGCGTTCTCCGGCATCTCCGAGGAGATGGGCGACGTCGGCCTCGCGATCCAGCGCGCCGAGGACAAGACGGCGCAGATGCAGGCCCGCGCCGGCGCCATCGACGAGCTGCTCGCCAGCGGCGCGCTCGACGACTTCAGCGGCACCCGCGGCGACGACATCCAGGCCGAGCTCGACCGCATGGGCGGCGGCATGGACGTCGAGCTGGAGCTGGCCAGGATGAAGGCCGAGCTCGGCCAGGGCTCCGCGCCGCAGCCGTCCATCGAGCAGGGACAGCCGCAGCAGCAGGCCCAGCCGCAGGCACAGCCTCAGCAGCAGCAGCAGGCCGGCCCCACCCAGCAGTACCGTCAGCCTGGGGAGGGCGCATGATCGTCAGAATCATGGGCGAGGGTCAGATCGAGATCTCCGCCGACGACATCGCCGTACTCAACGAGCTCGACACCGAGCTCGAGGCGGCCATCGACGCGGGCGACGAGAAGGCCTTCCGCGTCAAGCTGCACGCGCTGCTCGACAAGGTGCGCCACGTGGGCAAAGCGCTTCCCGACGACAGCCTTGAGCCGTCAGAGCTGATCCTTCCCCCCGCGGACGCCTCGATCGAGGAGGTCCGGGAGATGCTGGGCGACCAGGGCCTCATCCCGGGCTGACGCCGTGAGCACGCGGTTCGCGTCCGACTCCGGCCTCACCCGCCGGATGGTCGTGACGATGTTCCTGCTCGGGCTGCTCTACGTCGTGTTCGTCGGCGTCCTGATCGCCCTGGGCGCCCAGGCGCTGACCGTGCTGGTGCTGGCCGGCGCCTTCCTGCTGGTGCAGTACTTCCTGTCCGACCGCATCGCCCTGTTCGCGATGCACGGCCGGGAGGTCTCACCGCAGGAGGCGCCCGAGCTGCACGCCCTGATCGACCGGCTCTGCGCACTGGCCGACATGCCGAAACCACGGGTGGCGATCGCCGAGTCCGACGTCCCCAACGCGTTCGCCACCGGCCGTGACCAGAAGCACGCCGTCGTCTGCGTGACGACCGGCATCCTGCGCCGCCTGGAGCCGCAGGAGCTGGAGGGCGTGATCGCGCACGAGCTGTCCCACGTCGCCCACCGCGACGTGGCCGTCATGACGATCGCCTCGTTCCTCGGCATCGTGGCGGGGCTGATGACCAGGTTCGCGCTCTACACGGGGCTCGGCGGCCGCCGCAACGGCGGCCAGGGCGGATTGCCCATCGGCGTGATCATCCTGCTGGTGTCCGTCGTCGTGTACGCGATCAGCTTCCTGCTCACCCGCGCCCTGTCGCGCTACCGCGAACTGGCCGCCGACCGGGCCGGCGCCCTGCTCACGCAGCGCCCGTCCGCGCTGGCCAGCGCGCTGAGCAAGGTGTCCGGCGACATGGCCAGGATCCCGACCCGCGACCTGCGGGAGGCGGAGCCGTTCAACGCCTTCTACTTCGCGCCCGCGCTGGCCAAGGGCGCGACGCTGGCCGCGCTGTTCTCCACGCATCCGCCGCTCGAGCGCCGCCTTGAGCAGCTGGCCGCCATCTCCCGGCAACTGGGAAGGGGCTGAGGCCCATGGGCTGGCTCGACGCGCTGCTCGGCCGGTCGAAGCCGGTCAAGCCCAACCTCGACGCGCTGTTCGCGCTGCCGTCGGCGGCGGTGACGCTGCAGGCGGCGACCGGGCTCGAGCCGACCGGGCTCGGCTCGGTGGCCTTCCGCGCCGCCGAGGGCGGCGCGTTCGCCACCGTCGAACGCGACGTCAAGGCGCTGCTGGGGGAGCGCGTCGAGGAGTCCGACGACGGCTACGGCTACACCTGGCTGCTCGTCCGCCGGCCGTCCGAGGCGCTCAGCGACCTGGTCACCGAGCTGCACGCGGTCAACTCCTCGCTGGAGGGCGCCGGGTTCGGGCCGTCGCTGCTCTGCTCGCTGGTGTCGTTCGCGCGGCCTGACGGCGGCGGCCGGCTGGCCGTCGTCTACCTGTACAAACGCGGCACCTTCTACCCGTTCGCGCCGCTCGCCGGGCAGAAGCGCGACAACGCGCTCGAACTGCAGGCCAGAGGCGCTCTGGAGGGTGAGCTGCCGCTGGAGAAGGATCTCAGCCGGTGGTTCCCGGTGTGGGGGGCTCCGGGGCTCTGACGGGGCGCTGACGGGGGCGCAGTTAGGGGCGCTTACCTGCGACTTTCGCGTACAGTGATCTAATTGTCACGTGGAGCGAAGGTTGTACGTGTTCGCCGCGTGCGCGTTCATCATGGCGGCGGTGCTGGGCAGCGCCTGGATCACCGGCCAGTTCACCACGCCCGCGGTGGACAGGACCCACGGGTACGTCAGCGAGCTGGCCGCCCGTGACCAGCCGTGGAGCCGGCTGTTCCGGGTCGGCGACGCGCTGTCGGGGCTCGCGTGCGTCCTGGGGGTGCTGCTGGTGCCCAGGGTGGCCCGCGAGTGGCCGGGCTGGCTGGCGCTGGCCGCGTTCGGCGTGTCCACCTTCCTGGGCGGGCTGTTCCCGCTCGACTGCGCCACGCTCAGCGACCCCGCCTGCGGCGGCTCGGGCACTTCACTCAGCCACCTGCTGCACGCCCTGACCGGGGCGTCCGGCACGCTCGCCGTCCTCGCCGCCATGGCGCTGCTCGGCGCGCGGTGGCGGTCGTGGCTGTCATGGGCGCTCACCTGGCTGAGCCTGGTCGCCACGCTGCTGCTGGTCATCGCGCTGATCGCGGGGCACGGCGCCGGGCTCGCGCATCGCGCCCAGCTCACGGTGATCGCGTTCTGGCTGGTGTACGTGGCGCTCCACCTCCTCGTCGCCGAGCCCTCGCCGGCGCCCGTCACCGGCGACGACCCGTACGGGGAGGACGCCTGCCTGCGGGTCGCTCCCGGCCGCATGGGCGGGGTGGGCGGCGCCCGCGTGCTTCCCCCGCTCCCTCCGGACGCCGCCGCCCGCGTGCAGGTGTCCCATCACACGCAGACCCATGTCGTCGAGGAGGGGGCAGGGCCCGCCGTGCTGATCACGGCGGGTCCGGGCGGGGCGTGGTTCCACTGGGACGCCGTGGCGGGGCTGCTGGCCGGGTCCCGCCGGGTCGTGCGCTTCGATCGGCCGGGGCTCGGCCGCAGCGCCCGGCCGGTGGCGCCGCCCACCCTGTACGCCGAGGTCGCCCGCCTGGTCGCGCTCGCCCCCGCGCACCCCGAACGCGTCACCCTCGTCGCGCACGGCGTGGCCTGCTGGCACGCGGAGGCGTTCGCCCGCCTGCACCCGCTGTGCCTGGCAGGGCTCGTCCTGGTGGACCCGGCCTGCGTCGCGGGGCGCAGGCCGCTCGCCGCCGCCAGGACCGCGGGGCGGTGGCTGCCCGTGCTGGGCGGCACCTGGGGCGCGGCCGTGGTGGCCCGCCTGGCGGGGTCCGCCGCGCACCGGCTGCTCACCGGCCGGCCCGACCCGTCGGGCGTCTACACCATGGGCAAGGTGCCCGCCGCGATGGCGGGGGAGTGGCTCGCCCGCCGCGACATGGCGGCCGACCTGCTGCTGCTGCGCGCCGGCAAGCCGTTCCCCGCCGTCCCCGTCACCGTGATCAGCGGGGACGACGCCGACGCCTGCCAGACCCGGCTGGCCGCCGCCCTGGGAGCCGCCCACGTACGCCTGCCGGTGGCCGGCCGCCGCCTGCCTCTCCGCGCCCCGCAGGTGATCGCCGACGCCGTGAACGCGTGACGGCGAGGGCCCCAAGCCAGCAGAATGGCGGGAAAGTCGCCGTTTGTGGGGGTTGAGCCGATGCCTGACCTCGCGCCCCTGCGTCCAGGGGACCCGGCGGAGGCGGGCGCGTACCGCCTGACCGGGCGGCTCGGCGAGGGCGGGCAGGGCATCGTGTACCTCGCGACCGGCCCCGACGGGACGCAGGCCGCGGTCAAGCTGCTGCGCGCCGACCTGGCGGGCGACGCCGAGGCGTCCGAGCGGTTCGTCCGCGAGGTGGCGATGGCGCGGCGGGTGGCGCAGTTCTGCACCGCGCAGGTCATCGAGACCGGGCTGGCGGGCGGGCGGCCGTACATCGTGAGCGAGTACATCGACGGCCACACCCTGTCCGACGTCGTACGCGAGCAGGGCCCCCGCACCGGCGCCGCGCTGCACCGGCTGGCGGTCGGCACCGTCACCGCGCTGGTCGCCATCCACCAGGCCGGCATCGTGCACCGCGACTTCAAGCCGTCGAACGTGGTGCTCGCCCCCGACGGGCCCCGCGTCATCGACTTCGGCATCGCCAAGGCGCTCGACCTGGCCTCGACGCTCACCGGGACGGTGGTGGGCACGCCGTCGTACATGGCGCCCGAGCAGCTCGACGAGGAGGGGCCGGGCCCGAAGTCGGACATGTTCGCCTGGGCAGGCACGCTGCTGTTCGCCGCGTCGGGACGGCCGCCGTTCGGCCAGGACGGCGTGGCGGCCGTGGTGCACCGCATCCTGCACGCCGAGCCCGACGTCACCTGCATCGACGACCCGGCCCTGCGCGCGCTGGTCGCCGACTGCCTGGCCAAGGACCCGGACACCAGGCCGTCGGCCGCCGAGGCCCTCATGCGCCTGCTCGGCCACGCCCGGCCGCAGACCCCTGACCTCCTCCAGGAGGGCAGCACCGCCTCCAGGAACCCCGCGCGCGGACGGCGGATCGGGTGGGCGGCGGCGGCCGGGGTGCTGGCGCTGGCCGCCACGGGCACGCTGGTCGCCGTACGGCTGAGCGGCCCGCCGCCGCGTACCGTCACCTCCACGCCGTCGGCCGCCGCCCTCACGGCCCCGGCGACGCCCGCCACGCGGTCGTACACGCTGCCCGGCACGTCCGTGCGGATCAGCGAGCGCGACGGCGACCCGCTCAAGCTCGCCTCCTACACCCTGGACGGCGGCGAGCGCCTCTACGTCAGGAAGCACGACACCGGCGAGTTCGCCCGCGAGACCCGCTACTTCGAGTACGCCCTGGACCCCAGGACGAACCTCGCCCTGGCCACCGACGTGGACTACAGCACCGACCTGTTCGCCACCGTCTCCATCGTCGACCACGCCACCGGCGCGAGACGCGTGGTCAAGCTCAGCCCGAAGCCGGTCTACCCGGCCACGCCCCGCTGGTCGCCGGACGGCGAGCGGGCGCTGGTCACCCTCTACAAGGGCGAGGGCGGCGCCGCGCAGGCGTACGGCTTCGGCGTCATCGACGTCGCCACGGGCAGGGGCGAGGTCTTCCAGGTCGGCGAGCAGGGCGCGGGGGAGTGGCGCTTCTTCTGGGACGCCGGCGGCCGCGCGGTGGGCACCTGGACGGGCGGCGCGATGACGTTCTACGGCCTCGACGGCAAGGTCCAGCGCACGCTCAAGGACGTCGGAACCCCGGTGTGGGTGGAGGGCGACGACGTCTCGCCGTCGGGCGGCCGGTTCCTGGCGCACTGCACGGCCGCCGGCACCGCGCTGTGCGCGCACTCGACGAGTGGCGGCGCCACCGGCGCGGTGACGGTCCCGGTCGCCGCGGAACGGCTCATCGGCTGGTGGGACGACGACCACCTCGCGGTGTGGCGGGCCAAGGACGGCGGGTACGAGGCGGTCGTCGTGGACATGCGGGGCCGGGCGGGCCGGGTGCTGGCGACGGCCAGGGACAAGGCCGAGTTCGACACGATGGGTTTCCGCTTCTCCAGGCCCACCGCATGAGGCGGGGCGCGACCTACGATCGGGGCCTAGGATCGGGGCCTGGACCCAACCGCGAGGGGGCGCCCGTGGACATCACCGTGGACATCACCGTGGTCGGCGAGGGCTCGGTCCTGGCCGCGCCCGACACCCTGCGGCTCTACGCGGGCGTCGAGGTCCGCAGGTCCTCCGCCGCAGACGCGTTCGAAGCCGCCCGAGCCGCCGCCGCCCGGCTCGCCGAGGCGCTGGGACGCGCGGGCGTGGCCGCCCGCGACGTGACGACGGTCGAGCTGTCCCTGGGCCCCGAGTACGAGGCCTATCCCAAGGTCGCGGCCTACCGGGCGGCGCAGGGCGTCGAGGCCGTCGTCCGCGACGTCGGCCCATATGCGGGCAGGGCCGACCACGTCATCGACACCGTGGCGGGGGTGGGCGAGGAGGCGAGGCTGAACGGCGTGGCGTTCGAGCTGTCCGACCCGGCCGCGGCGCTGGCCGAGGCCAGGGAGCGCGCGTTCAGGGACGCCGCCGCCAAGGCCGCCCAATATGCCGCGCTGGCCGGCCGGCCGCTCGGCCGGGTGGTGTCGGTGAGCGAGCTGCGAGAGGCGCCGCCGCAGCCGATGCGCGCGGCGGCGATGGTGGCCGAGGCCGGGGCCTCGGTCAGCCCCGGCATGCGGCCGGTCACGGTCTTCGTGGAAGTGGGCTACGACTTCGCGTAGACCGGGCGTTACGGCAGCGCCAGCATGCGGTCGAGCGCGACCTTGGCCCAGTGGGTGGTGTCGTCGTCCACGGTGATCTGGTTGACGACCTCGCCGAGCACCAGCGACTCCAGCGCCCACACCAGGTGCGGCAGGTCGATGCGGTTCATCGTGGAGCAGTAGCAGACGGTCCTGTCGAGGAACGAGATGTTCTTGTCGGGGAACATCTGGGCGAGCCGCTTGACCAGGTTCAGCTCGGTGCCGACGGCCCAGCTCGACCCGGAGGGCGCGGCCTGCAGCGTCTTGATGATGTGCTCGGTGGAGCCGATGTGGTCGGCCTTGAGCACGACCTCGTGGCGGCACTCGGGGTGCACGAGCACGTTGACGCCGGGGATGCGGGCGCGTACGTCGTCCACGGACTCGGCGGTGAAGCGGCCGTGCACCGAGCAGTGGCCGCGCCACAGGATCATCTTCGCCCGCTCCAGCTCCTCCTGGGTCAGGCCGCCGTTGGGGCGGTGCGGGTTCCACACCACGCAGTCCTCGAGCGTCATGCCCATCTCCAGCACCGCCGTGTTGCGGCCCAGGTGCTGGTCGGGCAGGAACAGCACCTTCTCGCCCTGCTCGAACGCCCAGTCCAGGGCGCGCCTGGCGTTGGAGGAGGTGCACACCGCGCCGCCGTTGCGCCCGCAGAACGCCTTGATGTCGGCGCTTGAGTTCATGTACGTGACCGGCACCACCGACTCCGCCAGCCCGGCGTCCTCAAGCGCCTCCCAGCACTCCTCGACCTGGTCGTAGGTCGCCATGTCAGCCATGGAGCAGCCCGCCGCGAGGTCCGGCAGGATCACCTTCTGGGCGTCGCCGGTCAGGATGTCGGCCGACTCGGCCATGAAGTGCACGCCGCAGAAGACGATGAACTCCGCCTCGGGACGCGCCGCCGCCTGCTGGGCCAGCTTGAACGAGTCACCCGTCACGTCGGCGAACTGGATGACCTCGTCGCGCTGGTAGTGGTGGCCGAGCACGAACAGGCGGTCGCCGAGCGCCTCCTTGGCCTTGCGGGCGCGCTCCACCAGCCCGGGGTCGGAGGCGGGCGGCAGCTCGCCGGGACAGTCGACCCCCTTCTCGCTGTGCGGATCGGCGCCCCTGCCGAGGACGAAGAGCGGCAGTCCAGTCTGGGTGGCCATCGCCTTACCCCCTTATCGTCGGTTTGACGATACTCATGATGACACACCCCCGAAACGGTTTATTCCGGGGCGTCCGACACCCGGGAATGTGTGGACACCCCCAGGTGTTGGTAGCGTCATCAGTAGGACGTCGAAAACAGACAGCCGGGTTAGGGAGTCAGCAGATGACGGTTGAGAGCAGCGAGACCACGGCACAGGGCCTGATCCTGACTGACGCGGCCGCCGCCAAGGTCAAGAGCCTGCTCGAGCAGCAGGGCGAAGAGGGTCTGCAGCTGCGGGTCGCCGTGCAGCCGGGAGGCTGTTCCGGCCTGCGCTACCAGCTCTTCTTCGACGACCGTTCGATGGACGGCGACGTCGTGTCCGACTTCGGCGGTGTCAGTGTGGTCACCGACCGGATGAGCGCCCCCTACCTGATGGGCGCCTCCATCGACTTCGTCGACACCATCGAGAAGCAGGGCTTCACCATCGACAACCCCAACGCCACGGGCTCGTGCGCCTGCGGTGACTCGTTCAACTAAACGGGTCGCGCCATAAAGGCCGCCAGGTCCCGTCCGCCTTTGAGCGGGCGGGACCTTCGCGTATTCTCGTGGGGCTCTTTGGCCTGCTGACAACGAGGAAGAAGAATCCCGTGCGCATCGCCGTAACCGGCTCCATCGCGACAGACCACCTGATGACCTTCCCCGGCAGTTTCGGCGAGCAGCTCATCGCCGAGCAGCTCGACCGGGTGTCGCTCTCCTTCCTGGTCGATGACCTGCAGATCCGTCGCGGCGGTTGCGCGGCGAACATCGCCTTCGGAATGGCCTGTCTCGGCCTGCGGCCGATCCTCGTGGGCGCCGTGGGCAACGACTTCGCCGACTACCGCTCCTGGCTGGAGCGCCACGGCGTCGACTGCGACTCCGTGCACGTCTCCGAGACCCAGCACACCGCGCGCTTCCTGTGCACCACCGACGAGCACCACAACCAGATCGCCTCCTTCTACACGGGGGCCATGGCCGAGGCCAGGCTGATCGAGCTCAAGCCGGTCTCCGACCGCGTGGACGGGCTCGACCTGGTGCTGATCAGCCCCAACGATCCCGACGCGATGCTGCGCCACACCGAGGAGTGCCGCCAGCGCGGCATCCCGTTCGCCGCCGACATCTCCCAGCAGCTCGCCCGCATGGAGGACGAGCAGATCCGCCAGCTCGTCGACGGCGCCGCCTACCTGTTCTCCAACGACTACGAGAAGGGGCTCATCGAGCAGAAGACCGGCTGGTCCGACGCCGAGGTCCTCGACCGCGTGGGCGTGCGCATCACCACGCTCGGCCCCAAGGGCGCCGTCATCGACCGCAAGGGCGAGCCGGCCATCCAGGTCGCCCCCGCTCCCGAGCGCGGCAAGGCCGACCCCACGGGCGTCGGCGACGCCTTCCGCGCCGGTTTCCTGGCCGGCCTGGCCTGGGACCTGTCGCTGGAGCGGTGCGGGCAGATCGGCAACCTCACCGCCACCCACGTGCTGGAGCGCGTGGGCGGTCAGGAGTACGAGCTGGGCCAGCAGGTCTTCCTCGAGCGGTTCGCGGCCGCGTACGGCGCCGACGCGGCCGCCGAGATCGCCCAGCACGTGCGCTGCTACCACCCCTGACCCGCACGCAGGTGAGCCGGGCCGCTCAGTGGCGGTCCGGCCCCGACCCGGACACAGGTGAGCAGGAACGCTCGACGGCGGTCCGGCCCTGACCCGCATGCCGTGAGCCGGGCCGCTCGACGGCGGTCCGGCTCTTTTCCGCGCGGTCAGCGCGGGGCGTAGACGCGGTGGACGAACTCGGCGAGCTTGTCGTCGCTCAGGTGCGCGGCCAGGTCCGCCTCGCTGATCATGCCGACCAGCCGGCCGCCGTCCATCACCGGCAGCCGCTTGATCTGGTGCTCCTCCATGCGGGCGAGCGCCTCTTCCACCGAGGCGTCCGGCGGCACCCACACCAGCCCGGTGGCTAGCTCGCCCGCCGTGGTCTCGGCCGGGTCGTGGCCGGCCGCGACGCATTTGACCACGATGTCGCGGTCGGTGATGATGCCCGTCACCTGGTCGTCGGGCCCGCATACGGGCAGTGCCCCCACCTCGTGCTCGCGCATCATCTGCGCGGCGCGGTCGAGGGTCTCTTGCGCGCTGATGCACTCGGCGCCCGTGCTCATGACGTCGCGTGCGCATTCTTGCGGCTGTGCGCTGCTCATGGCTTCCCCTGGATGTCGGCGGCTTCCTTCGGAAGTCTCCTACCCGACATATCGGGACAAATCGGGCATGCTCTAGTAATTGCGCCGGACGTGGATCGCCCAGCCCCCGTCCGGCAGCTCGTACGAGCCCACGTGGCGATGCGACTTCAGCCTGCACCACGCCGGCACGTCCGTGTACGCCGCGGGATCGTCGGCCAGCACCGCCACCACCGCGTTGAGCGGGACGTAGTTGATCTGCTCGGCGAGCATGATGATCGGGATCGGGCACTTCTTCCCGAGCGCGTCGATCGTCAAAGCCGGCTGGGTAACCTCGGTCATGCGACTCCTGCGTCCTGGCGGATGCGGCGCACCAGCTCGGGCAGCACGGCGAGGAACTCGTCGACCTCGGCCGCTGATGTGCCCCTGGGCAGCGACACCCGGACATTCCCATGCGTCAGCACGCCCATCGCTTCAAGAACGTGCGATGGACGAAGCGTACTAGCGGTGCACGAACTCCCGGACGATACGGCGAATCCGGCCTTGTCGAGCTCGGTCAGCAGCGCCTCGCCGTCGACGTAGAGGCACGAGAAGGTCACGATGTGCGGCGCCCGCTCGACCGGCTCGCCGATGACCTCGACGTCGGGCACGATCTTCGGGACGGTCTCCCTGATCCGGTCGACCAGCGCGGAGAGCCGCGCCTGCTCACGCTCCGCCTCGTCGAGCGAGGCGCGCAGCGCCGCCGCCGCCGCGACCGCCGCGGGCACGTTCTCGAACCCCGGCACCCGCCGCCGCTCGCGCTCGTCGTCGGGCAGGTGGGAGCGGAACCTGGTGCCCTTGCGCACCGCCAGCACGCCCACCCCGGCGGGGCCGCCCCACTTGTGGGCGCTGGCCGTCAGCACCGACCAGCCCTGCGGGACGGGCAGCCGGCCGGCCGTCTGCGCCGCGTCCACCAGCAGCGGCACGCCGTGCTCGCGGCACGCCTCGGCCGCCTCGGCGACCGGCTGCAGCGTGCCGACCTCGTGGTTGGCCGTCTGCAGGCAGGCCAGCGCCGTGCCAGGACGCGCCACGGCCGCGGCGAACGCGCCGGCGTCGACCCGGCCGGTCAGGCTCACGCCCACCGTCTCGACCGTGCCGCCCGCGCGTTCGTGCACCTCGCCGGCGTGCAGCACGCTCGAATGCTCGACCGCGCTCGTGACCATGTGGCTCCCGGCCCTGCGCCTGCCGTGTAGGGTGCCGAGGACGCCGAGATGCACGGCCTGCGTGCCGGATGAGGTGAACGACACCTCGTCGGGCCGCGCGCCGAGCAGCTCGGCCACCTCTGTGCGGGCCTGCTCCAGCAGCAGGTGCGCGCGGCGGGCAGCGCCGTAGAGTCTCGCGGGGTCGGCCCAGCCGGCGTCGACGGCCGCCAGCAGCGCCTCGCGCGCCTGGGGGTGCAGCGGCTCGGTTGAAGCCGCGTCGAAATACGCCACGAGACTCATCGTCCCACTTCCGGCGCCATGGAGGGGTCGCGCGGTGGGGCAAGGCACCTGCACGCTAATGTGTCTGCAATCAGCTGTGCATCTGGAAATACGAGCGCCCAAGGGAAAGACTCTTGGGCTTCATCTGTGGGGTAGGCGATCCGTGAGTCCGACTCGCCGTACGACGCGGCGTTCGTTGGCCCGGCGCAGGGTGCCGCGCGCCGCCGCTTTGGCGTTGCTGCTGGCCACTGCTACGGCGTGTGCTAATGACGTCCCCGAGGCCTCCTGGTCTCGCGGCCTTCTTCCCGAACACGTCACCGAGCAGGGCGGCGTCGTTCAGAGCCTGTGGAACGGGGCCTGGATCGCCGCACTCGCCACGGGCGCAGTGGTCATCGTCCTGATCTTGTGGGCCTCGATGTTCCACCGCAAGCGCAGGGCCAAGGCCGAGCTTCCGCCGCAGGTGCGCTACAACCTGCCCATCGAGATCCTTTACACCGTGATCCCGCTGGTCATGGTCTCGGTGTTCTTCTTCTTCACCGCGCGCGACAGCGAGACGCTCACCAAGGTGAGCGGCGACGCGCCGGTCAAGGTCAAGGTCGAGGCGTTCCAGTGGAGCTGGCGCTTCACCACGACCGTCAACGGCAAGACGATCGAGCCGGTCGCGGGCGTGCCGGTCAGCGACTACAACCAGGGCCCCCAGCTGGTCCTGCCGACGAAGACGAAGGTCGAGTTCGACCTGTCGACCGACGACGTCATCCACTCGTTCTGGGTGCCGGAGTTCCTCTTCAAGCGTGACGTCATCCCCGGCATCCCCGAGGACAACCCCGGCCGCAAGTTCGAGATCACCACGCTCGACAGGACCGGCACCTTCGCCGGCCGCTGCGCCGAGCTCTGCGGTGTCGACCACAGCCGGATGCTCTTCTCGGTGAAGCTCGTGCCGCAGGCTGAGTTCGACCAGTACATCGCGACCCACCAGGCTGGGAGTGCCCAGTGACCGCCATCCAAGAACCACCCCTGACGACGACGCCGCGGGTCCGGCCCACCACCAAGGGCCAGATCATCGCCAAGTGGATGTCCTCGACCGATCACAAGATCATCGGGCACATGTACTTGATCACGTCGTTCGCCTTCTTCCTCATCGGCGGCGTGATGGCCCTGGTCATGCGGGCCGAGCTGGCGCAGCCCGGCCTGCAGTTCACCAGCAACGAGCAGTTCAACCAGCTGTTCACCATGCACGGCACGATCATGCTGCTGATGTTCGCGACGCCGCTGTTCGCCGGCTTCGCCAACGAGCTGATGCCGCTGCAGATCGGCGCCCCCGACGTGGCGTTCCCGCGCCTCAACATGGTGAGCTACTGGCTCTACCTGTTCGGCAGCCTCATCGCGGTCTCCGGCTTCTTCACCCCGGGCGGCGCCGCCTCGTTCGGCTGGTTCGCCTACACGCCGCTGTCCAACGCGATCAACTCGCCGGGCATCGGCGGTGACCTGTGGATCATGGGCCTGGCCCTGTCGGGTCTGGGCACCATCCTCGGCGCGGTCAACTTCATCACCACGATCATCTGCATGCGCGCGCCCGGCATGACCATGTTCCGCATGCCGATCTTCACCTGGAACGTCCTGCTCACCAGCATGCTCGTGCTGATGGCGTTCCCGGTGCTGGCCGCCGCGCTGCTGGCGCTGGAGTCCGACCGCAAGCTCGGCACCCACATCTTCGACTCCGAGAACGGCGGCGCGCTGCTCTGGCAGCACCTGTTCTGGTTCTTCGGACATCCCGAGGTCTACATCATCGCGCTGCCGTTCTTCGGCATCGTGACGGAGGTCCTGCCGGTCTTCAGCCGCAAGCCGATCTTCGGTTACATCAGCCTCGTGGCCGCGACGATCTCGATCGCCGGTCTGTCCATCACGGTCTGGGCGCACCACATGTTCCCGACCGGGCAGGTGTTGCTGCCGTTCTTCTCGTTCATGACGTTCCTCATCGCGGTGCCCACCGGTGTGAAGTTCTTCAACTGGATCGGCACGATGTGGCGCGGGCACCTGACGTTCGAGTCGCCGATGCTGTTCTCGGTCGGCTTCCTCATCACGTTCCTGCTCGGCGGCCTGACCGGCGTCATCCTGGCCTCGCCGCCGCTCGACTTCCACATCAGCGACACCTACTTCGTCGTCGCCCACTTCCACTACGTGGTCTTCGGCACCGTCGTGTTCGCGATGTTCGCCGGGTTCTACTTCTGGTGGCCCAAGTTCACCGGCAAGATGCTCGACGACAAGCTCGGCAAGCTGCACTTCTGGCTGCTGTTCATCGGCTTCCACGCGACGTTCCTCGTCCAGCACTGGCTCGGCATGCTCGGCTTCCCGCGCCGCTACGCCGACTACAGCGCGGCCGACGGCTTCACCGACCTCAACATGCTCTCGTCGGTGGGCGCGTTCGTGCTCGGCGCCTCGACGCTGCCGTTCTTCTACAACGTCTGGAAGACCTGGCGCAGCGCGCCCAAGGTCACCGTCGACGACCCCTGGGGCTACGGCGGCTCGCTCGAATGGGCGACCTCCTGCCCGCCGCCGCGGCACAACTTCACCTCGCTGCCGCGCATCCGGTCCGAGCGTCCCGCGTTCGACCTGCACTACCCGCACGCGTCCAGCAAGTCCGCCGGGGAGGTTGAGGCCTGATGAAGGTCCAGGGTTGGCTGTTCCTGCTGTGCGGGATCTTCTTCGCCGGCGTCGACATCGCGTACTGGTTCTGGACCAAGGCGGCCACCGGGCAGGGTGAGCCGGTCGGCACCACCGCGATGGCCATCTCGGTCGGGTTCGCCTTCATGGTGGGCTACTACCTGATGTTCACCTCGCGCCGCATCGGCGCGCAGCCGGAGGACGACAAGCAGGCCGACATCAGCGAGGGCGCCGGCGAAATCGGCTTCTTCAGCCCGAGCAGCTGGTGGCCGTTGTTCCTGTGCCTGGCGGCGGCGTTCGCCTTCGCCGGGTTCGTGATCGGCTTCTGGATGTTCCTGATCGGGCTCTTCCTGGTCATCATGGCCATGATCGGGTTCGTGTTCCAGTACTACCGGGGCCACTTCTCGCACTAGGCCGTACGTCTGGGAACGGGCGTCCTCCCTTGGGGGAGGACGCCCGTTTTTTGGTGTTCTTTACCGGTGTACGGATGTGGTGATTCGATCACTCAGGGTAATAAAGGAGGCAGAAGCGGTTCGATAGTGGGCGAGGGAGTACTCGTGGGGCGCAGTACGTATGGATGCGGCCTGCTGGCCATGGCCCTGCTGGCGGCGTGCTCGGCCGGGTGCTCGGCGAGTGAGCCGGCCGGCGCCCCCAAGGAGGGCGTCGCGATGGCGGGCGGCGCGCAGAGCGCCCCCGTGGGGGTCTCTCCGGCGGACAAGGCCGCGAACGTCCCCACCGACCGGCCCGTGGTCGTCGCCGCCAACGGCGGCACGCTGAAGAGCGTCAAGGTGGACGGAGGCAAGGCGGGGCCGCTCAAGGGCGTGCTGAGCGCCGACCGTACGCGCTGGCGCAGCCTCGGCACCGCCAAGCCGAGCGCGTCGTACACGGTGACCGCGGTCTCCCTGGACGCCACGGGCAAGGAGAGCAGGACCACCAGCGCCTTCTCCACGGCCAAGGGCACCAAGACGTTCGACATCGAGCGGATCACCCCGAACAAGGACGACACAGGACTGACCGTCGGGGTCGGCATGCCCGTCATGATCGCCTTCGACCAGCCCATCGCCGACCGGGTCGCCGTCGAGCGCAACCTCACCGTGCGCAGCTCCAAGCCGGTGGAGGGGGCCTGGCACTGGTTCGACGACCAGCACGTGGACTTCCGGCCGAAGAAGTACTGGCCGGCCAGGACCAAGGTGCGGGTGGAGGCCAAGCTGGCGGGGGTGCGCGGCGGGCCCGGCATGTACGGCAAGCGCGACGTACGGCTCGACTTCAGGATCGGCCGCCAGCAGATCACCAAGGGCAGCGTCAACGAGCACGTGCTGGTGGTCAGGCGGGACGGCAAGAAGGTCAGGACGATGCCCATGAGCGCCGGCCAGGGCGGCCAGTGGAAGTACCACACGACCTCCGGCATCCACCTGGCCATGTCGCGTGAGCCCGTCACGATCATGACCTCGCCCGGCATCGGGCCCGGCTCGCCCGGCTACTACCGGCTGACCGTCTACAACACCGTCCGCATCTCCAACAGCGGCGAGTACGTGCACAGCGCGCCCTGGTCGGTCGGCTCGCAGGGCCACGCCAACGTCAGCCACGGCTGCGTGAACGTCAGCCCGGCCAACGCGATCTGGTTCCTGAAGAACACGCTGATCGGCGACCCGATCATCATCACCGGCTCGCCCCGCAAGCTGGAGCCCACGAACGGCTGGGGGCACTGGCAGGAGGACTGGAAGCAGTGGCTCAAGTGGAGCTCGCTCAAGGCGGGCCCCACCGTCACGCTGCCCTGAGAGCGCCGCTCAGAGCACGGGAACGGCGCCGCCACTCCGAGTGAGGGCGGCGCCGTTACTCGTGCTCAGGGGCTGCTCAGGAGCGCGGGAAGGCGCTGCTGACCTCGATCCAGCGGTCGAGGGTGGCCGCGGCGGCGCCGGAGTCGATCGCCTGGACCGCGCGGGCGTAGCCGTCGATCATGGCGGAGTCGAGGTCGTCGCCCGGCCCGTCGAGCGCCACCAGCGCGGCCGCCGCGTTGAGCAGCACCGCGTCGCGCACCGGCCCGGTCTTGCCCTGTACGAGGTCGTGCACGGCCTGGGCGTTGAAGCCGACGTCGCCGCCGCGCAGCGCGCCCACGTCGGCGCGCGGGATGCCGAGCACCGCAGGGTCGAACGTGGTCTGCGTGGCCGTGCCGTCCTTGACCACCCAGACGGTGGAGGTGGCCGCGATGGTCAGCTCGTCGAGGCCGTCGTCGCCGCGGAAGACCAGGGCGGACACGCCCCGCTCGGCGAACACACCGGCCAGCACCGGCAGCATGCCGGCGTCGTAGACGCCGATGGCCTGCGCCGAGGGGCGGGCCGGGTTGGTCAGCGGACCGAGGAAGTTGAAGATCGTCGGAACGCCGATCTCCTTGCGCGTCGGCCCGGCGAAGCGCAGCGCGGGGTGGTAGACGGGCGCGAAGCAGAACGCGATGCCCGCCTCGCTCGCCACCCGCGCCGTCTGCTCGGGCCTGAGGTCGAGCCTGATGCCGAGGTGCTCCAGGACGTCGGCGGCGCCGCACGAGGACGACGCGGCGCGGTTGCCGTGCTTGACCACCCTGGCGCCCGCGGCGGCGGCCACGATGGCGGCCATCGTCGAGACGTTGACGGTGTGGGCGCGGTCGCCGCCGGTGCCCACGATGTCGACCACCGGGCCCTCGACGCGGAGCGGAGTGGCGAGGTCGAGCATCGTGCGGGCCAGGCCCACGACCTCGGCCACGGTCTCGCCCTTGGCGCGCAGCGCGATCACGAAACCGGCGATCTGGGACGGCGTCGCGGCGCCGGACATGATCTCCCGCATCGCCCAGGCCGACTCGTCAGAGGTGAGGTGCTCTCCTGACAGGAGGGCGTTGAGCAGGGTGGGCCAGGTCGTCCGGGAGTCCATGGGCACCTACTTAGCGTTGAGACGGGTGGCGGAGCGGCGGCGCATGAGGTCGGCCACGGTGTCGGCGAGCACCAGGGGCTCGAGAGGCTGGGCCACCACGGCGTCGGCCTTCGACCAGTCGGCCAGCCACCTGTCGTCGCGCCTGGCGATGATCAGGCAGATGGGCGGGCAGTCGTAGACCTCGTCCTTGGCCTGGCGCGAGACGCCCATGCCGCCGGCCGGCTGGGTCTCGCCGTCGAGGACGGCGACGTCGATCTCACCGGAGCCGAGCCACTGGTGCACCTTGGGCTCGGTGGCGCACTCCACGATCTCCACGAGGGGTAGGTCGGCCGCGGGGCGCCTGCCGATGGCCTGGATCACCTCGGCCCTGGTGGCGGCGTCGTCGCTGTAGACGAGGACTTTCATCTTCTCGTCGGTGCTCCCACTGGACATCGGTCGCGCTCACTATCAGTCGAAGAGGTATGGTCACCTGGGATCGTACCGGTGCGTGGGCATGCGTACCCAGGCCACCATGCCTGGTGGGCGTTTTATGGCAATTATCCCAGGTTGGTCGGTGGTTCGTACCTGCTAACGGGGGGTCGTGCGCCGGACCGACCACCGGAGCCGCAATAATGCTGCCCGTGGCGACAGCATCCGCAATAACTTCGACGACGACAGCACAGTCGTACCGCAGACCCAACTTGGTCAGCGTGGGCACGATCGTGTGGCTGTCCTCTGAGCTCATGTTCTTCGCGGCGCTGTTCGCGATGTACTTCACCATCCGGTCGGTGAGCGTCGGCAAGGGCCTCGAGTGGGGCCCGGCGCTGCTTCCTGCTGGCGCGCACGCAGCAGAGGCCGCTCACCTGAACATCCCGTTCGCGACGGTCAACACGATCATCCTGGTTCTGTCGAGTGTGACGTGCCAGCTGGGCGTGTGGGCCGCAGAGAAGGGGCAGGTCGGAAAGCTCCGCTTCTGGTACATCGTCAGCTTCCTCATGGGCGCGATCTTCGTGGCCGGGCAGCTGTACGAGTACATTGAGCTGGCGTCAGAGGGCGCGACCCTGTCCGCTAACGCTTACACTTCGGTGTTCTACCTGACGACGGGCTTCCACGGCCTGCACGTGACCGGTGGCCTGATCGCGTTCCTGTTCATGCTGGGACGCACGTACGCCGCGAAGCGCTTCACGCATGAGCAGGCCACCAGCGCGATCGTCGTGTCCTACTACTGGCACTTCGTAGACGTCGTCTGGATCGGTCTTTTCGCGACCATCTACATCATTCGTTAAGGAACGGGATCTCTGTGACTAGGATCACCGCTTGGCGGCGGCATCCCCTCGCGAGATACGCCGTCCTGATTTTGGCGTTGGCGCTGGTCGGGATGGTATACGCCGCCTTTGTCCAGGCGGGTAAGCCTGCCGACGCGGCATTGGCGGCAGGCAAGGTCGATGACGTGGCCGAGGGCAAGAGCCTGTTCGTCCAGCACTGCTCCAGCTGCCACGGCATGAACGCGCAGGGCACCGGCACGGCGCCCACGCTCATCGGCGTCGGCGCCGCGGCCGTCGACTTCCAGATGAGCACCGGGCGCATGCCGGCGGGCGCTCCTGGCCCGCAGGCGCCGCGCAAGCCGCTCGCGCCCTGGGTCAACGAGACCACGACCCGCCAGATCGCCGCCTACGTGCAGTCGCTCGGCGGCGGCCCGCAGGTGCCGGGGCACGAGCAGGTCGACCCCAAACTCGGTGACGCCGGCAAGGGTGGCGAGCTGTTCCGCGCCAACTGCATCCAGTGCCACAACTGGGCAGGCGCGGGCGGCGCGCTGACGCAGGGCAAGTACGCGCCCAACCTGAACGAGGCGACGCCCACGCAGATCTACGAGGCGATGGTCACCGGCCCGCAGGCGATGCCGGTCTTCAACGACACGACGATCACGCCCGAGGAGAAGCGGAGCATGATCGCGTACATCACCCAGGTCCGCGAGCAGCGGGACCCGGGCGGCTTCGGCCTCGGCCGCATCGGCCCGGTCACCGAAGGTCTCGTGGCGTGGATCGTGGGCCTGAGCGCCCTCGCACTCGCCGCCATCTGGATCACCGCGAAGAAGCGACAGAAGCCATGACAGACAACGAGCACGAGATCGAGCAGCCGGACGAGCGCGTCCCCAAGCGCGTCATCGGCACCCCCGCACCGGGCACCTCGATGCTCGGCACGGCGGAGACCGAAGAGGTCGAGCGCGACGTCCCCGGCGTGACGCTGCAGGACGAGGCCAAGGCCCGCAAGGCCGAGAAGATCGTGGCGCTCTGCTTCACGATCACCTTCCTGGCCGCCATCGCGTTCATCATCTCCTACGTGGTGTTCCAGGTCGGCAGTCCCGAGGCCACGGGCACCTCCACCTTCGCGCTGGGCACCTCGCTCACCGTCGCGATCCTCGGCCTGGCGGTCGGCATCGTGATCTGGGTCCGCCAGATCATGCCGAAATACTCGCTGGTCCAGGAGCGCCACACGATGGCCTCCGAGGAGGACGACCGCGAGGTCGTGAGCGACACCTTCGTGCAGGGCGCCAACGAGAGCGGCTTCGTCAAGCGCAAGCTGCTGCGCCGCACCCTGCTGCTGGCCGCCGCGCCGCTGGGCCTGGTCCCCCTGGTCCTGCTGCGCGACCTCGACAACAGCAAGATGCCGGGCGCCAAGTTCAACAAGACGCTGCGGCACACGGTCTGGGGCGGGACCACCAAGGAGGGCAAGCCGCTCAGGCTCGTCGTCGAGGGCACCGGCCAGCCCATCAGGGCGGCCGACTTCAACTCGCCCGGCGGCATCCTGTCGGTCGTGCCCGAGGGTTACGAGCACGACCTCAACGCCCTGGCCAAGGCCACGCTGATCCTGATCAAGTTCCGCCCTGAGGAGATCAAGGGCGGCACCAACAGAAACTGGACGCACGACGGCATCGTCGCGTACTCCAAGATCTGCACCCACGTGGGCTGCCCCGCGGCCCTGTACGAGCAGAACACCCACCACATCCTCTGCCCGTGCCACCAGTCGACGTTCGACGCCGCCGACGGCGCGAAGGTCATCTTCGGCCCGGCTGCCCGGCCGCTGCCGCAGCTGCCCATCACCGTCGACGCCGAGGGCTACCTCATCGCCAAGGGCGATTTCCCGGTGCCCCCCGGGCCCAGCTACTGGGAACGCGGTGACGCGGAGGCCGAGGCCAGGTCGAAGGGAGGCCAGGCATGAGCACCGAGCTGAAGGCCCCGCCCAAGGCCATCGCCGGCCCGTCGAACTGGCTCGACGAGCGCCTTGGCGGTGCCAGCTTCCTCAAGCGCAACATGCGCAAGATCTTCCCGGACCACTGGTCGTTCCTCCTGGGTGAGATCGCGCTCTACTCCTTCGTCGTGCTGCTGCTGACCGGGACGTTCCTGACGCTCTGGTTCAAGCCCAGCATGATGGAGATCGCCTATGACGGCTCGTACGCGCCGCTCAAGGGCGTCATGATGTCCGAGGCCTACGCGTCGTCGCTGGAGATCAGCTTCGACGTCCGCGGTGGTCTGCTCATGCGGCAGATGCACCACTGGGCGGCCCTGCTCTTCGTGGCCGGCATGATGGTCCACGCGCTGCGCGTGTTCTTCACCGGCGCCTACCGCAAGCCGCGCGAGATCAACTGGATCATCGGCGTGCTGCTGCTGACGCTGGCGCTGGCCGAGGGTCTGACCGGCTACTCCCTCCCCGACGACCTGCTCTCCGGCGCCGGTCTGCGGATCACCGAGGGCGTGGCGATCTCGCTGCCGCTGGTCGGCACGTACATCACGTTCTTCCTGTTCGGCGGCGAATATCCGGGTGAGGATGTCATCTCCCGGTTCTACTCGCTGCACATCCTGCTCATCCCGGGCATCATCCTGGCGCTGGTCTCCGCCCACATGGTCCTCATGTGGGTGCAGAAGCACACCCAGATGCCGGGCAAGGGCCGGACGAACAAGAACGTCGTCGGCGCGCCGTTCTACCCGGCCTTCATGGCGAAGGCGGGCGCGTACTTCCTGTTCACGCTGGGCGTCATCACCGGTCTGGCGACCTTCACCCAGATCAACCCGATCTGGCTGTTCGGTCCCTACACGCCGGCCGACGTCTCGGCGGGTTCGCAGCCCGACTTCTACATGGGCTTCCTCGAAGGCGCGCTGCGCATCATGCCGCCGTGGGAGATCAACCTCTTCGGCACCTCGCACGCCGGCACGCTGCCGCTGAGCGTCATCATCCCGGCGCTGGTGCCGATGGGCATCATCATGACCGGCCTGGCGCTCTACCCGTTCCTCGAACGCTGGGTCACCGGCGACAACCGTGAGCACCACGTCGTCGACCGTCCGCGCAACAACCCCCACCGCACCTCGATCGGCATCTCGGCGATCACCTTCTACGGGGTGCTGTGGCTGCTCGGCGCCAACGACGAGATCGCGGCGAACTTCCACATCAGCCTCAACGTGACGACCTACGCCGGTCGAGTGCTGATCTTCGTCGCCCCGGCGCTCGCCTACCTGATCACGTACCGCATGTGCCTCGGCCTGCAGCGCGCTGACCAGGCGATCATCTCGCACGGTGTGGAGTCCGGCGTGATCAAGCGGCTGCCGCACGGTGAGTTCATCGAGATCCACACGCCGCCGTCCGAGGACATGGAAGCGCACATGCGCGGCAAGGCGACCGTGCCGATGCTTCCAGTGGACGAGGACACCTCGGGCATCCCGCCGAAGGGGATGCGCGGGCCGCTCGGCAAGCTCCGCGGCCGGATGTCGCGTGCCTACGGCGGAGAGAAGATCCCGCTGGAGGACCCGCACGGGCACCACGGCCACGGCGAGCACGACGAGCACGGCGAGCACGAGGAAGAACACGCCGCCGTCGGCGCCGGTGCGAGCGACGAGCAGCACAGCATCACCCGCTGATCCCTGACGCCACACAACCGAAGGGCCCGGCCGAGCACCAGCTCGACCGGGCCCTTCGGCGTCCCCGGACATCCACGATCCTGAGCGCGGGGCCTCGTCGGGGCAGCGTGAGGCGGTCCGGCGGCGTCAGGTGTCTGAGCGGCGAGGGCGCAGGATGCCCGGCGAAAGGCTCAGGGAGCCACGGAAGGTGGCCGGCGGCCCGGGGACGGCGTCCCTGAGGCGTGCGGCTGGGGCGCGGGGCCTGGGCGCGGATCCTGAAACCGCGTTCGCCTGGGCGCGCCGGGGTGCTGAGCCTTGGGCGGGGGCCGGGGAAGTCAGTCGGCTTCGGGGAAGCCGATGGAGAAGGCGGCGTCGAGGTCGTGGCGGGAGTAGGCGCGGAAGGCGATGTGGGTCTCCGTGTGGAGCACGCCCGCCACCTTGTTGATCCGCCCCGGGACGACCTCGGCGATCTCCTCGTAGGCGGCGACCCTGACCATGGCCAGCAGGTCGTATTCGCCGGTGATGGAGTAGACCTCGCTGACTCCTTGAATCTCGGCGATCGTCTGGGCGACCTCCGGGATCCGGTCTACCTCTGCATTGATGTGGACGATAGCCGTGACCATGCATCAACTCTATCGTTTCACCTCAAAGGTCGCCCCTCCCGAGGACGCCGCTGATCGAGATGCCGGTACGCCAGCTCGATGCGCGCCTTGTGCCGGGCCGCACCCCGCGCCGGCAGGCTCCACTCGCCGTCGACCTCCACCAGCCGCACCCCAGGTGACTCCAGCCAGCGCAGGATGCACTCGGTCTCCTCGGCGCTGGCCGCGGGGACCGGCCCGGGACCGGGCAGCACCGCCTCGGCGGCGGCCTTGAGCGAGGCCACGAAAGGGGTCGGGTGGGCGCCCTTGGGCATGACCCCGGCGGCGGCCAGGCGGCCGTAGCGGACGACGTGGATGTCCCAGCCGCCCCCGAAGGCGGGGCTGGCGGCCACCAGCTCGGGGATGCGGGTGATGGCGCTCAGCCGCTGCATGCGGGCCGCCGTACGGACGAAGGAGGCCAGCCGGTCGCGGTCGACCGAGGCCTCCTCGTAGCGCTGCTCGACCGACAGCCGCTCCATGCGGGCGGCCACGGCGCTGAAGACGGTGCCGGCGTCGAGCGTCATGGCGCGGCGCGCGGTCTCGACGTGGACGGCGTATTCCTCCGGGCTCTCGCGCCCCTCGCACGGCGCCCCGCAGCGGCCCATCTCGTGCAGCACGCACGCCGAGCGCCGGGTGCGCAGCGTCACCGGCTGCGTGCACTGGCGCAGCGGGACGGCCTCGTGCAGCGCGATGCGGGCGTCGTCGGCCAGCCGGGTGCTGGTGAAGGGGCCGAGGTAGGTGGCGTCGTCGTCTTTGACCTCGCGCACGATCGACAGGCGGGGGAACACCTCGCGCGTCAGCTTCAGCCACACCATCTTCTCGGGGAAGCGGGAGCGGCGGTTGTAGCGCGGCTTGGCGCCGCCGATCAGGCGCAGCTCCCTGACCTCGGCCTCCAGCGCGGTGGCGCAGACGATGTGGCGCACCCGCTCGGCGATGCCGATCATCTCGCGGATGCGCGGCCGGGTCTCGCCCGCGGTGAAGTAGGAGCGTACGCGGTTGCGCAGGTTGGTGCTCTTGCCGATGTAGAGGACCTCGCCGCGCTCGTCCTCGAACAGGTAGACGCCGGGCGCGTGGGGCACGGAGTCGGCGAGATGGCGCTTGCGCTGCTGCTCTGGCGTGGGGGCGCGGACGAACGACTTGAGCTCTTCCAGCGTGTGGACCTGGAAGGACCCGGCCCGCTCGATCAGCCCGTGGAGCACGTCGACGGTGGCCCTGGCGTCCTGCAGCGCGCGGTGGCACGGCTCGACGGGGCTGCGGAAGAACCTGGCCAGTGTGGCCAGCTTGGCGTTGGGCGTCTCGTCGCGGGTCAGCACCCGCCTGGCCAGATCGACGGTGTCGACCACCGGGTTGGCGGGCGGCGGATAGCCGAGCGCGGCGCAGGCCGCCTTGATGAAGCGGGTGTCGAACCCGGCGTTGTGCGCCACCAGGGTGGCGCCGCGGATGAACTCGAGGAAGCTCGGCAGCACCGACTCGATCGTGGGCGCGGCCATGACCATGGCGTCGGTGATGCCCGTCAGCACGGAGATGAACGGCGGGATCGGCCCCCCGGGATCGACCAAGGTGGAGAACTCGCCGAGCACCTCACCGGCCCGCACCTTGACCGCGCCGATCTCGGTGATCGCGTCCTCGGCGGGCGCGCCGCCGGTCGTCTCGAGGTCGAACACGACGAACGTGACATCGCTCAGCGGCGTGCCGAGCTCGTCGAGAGTGCCTTGAACCGGGTCCACGAACCAAGACCATAGAAGGACGGACCGACAGGAACGAGTAAGCACCCCCCTTGATCCTTAGTTACCCTTCCCTTTATGTCCGCGGGAAGACTTGCCGGCCGCTACTCCCTGCTGCGCCCGCTGGGCGCCGGTGGCATGGGGAAGGTGTGGCTGGCCAGGGACGAGATGCTTGAGCGCGATGTCGCGGTCAAGGAGCTCACGCTGCCCGAGGGCATGCCGGACAAAGAGCGCTCCGAAGCGGTGACGCGGGCGGTGCGCGAGGCGCAGGCCACCGCGCGGCTGCGCCACCCCGGCATCGTGGCCCTGCACGACGTGGTGGTCGAGCAGGACAGGCCGTGGCTGGTCATGGAGCTGCTGCGGGGCCGCACGCTGGGCGACACCGTACGCGACTTCGGCCCCATGCCCCCCGACTACGCGGCCAGGGTGGGCGCCGACGTGCTCGAGGCGCTGATGGTCGCCCACGCCCAGGGCCTGCAGCACCGCGACGTCAAGCCGGGCAACGTGTTCCTGACCGAGAGCGGCCGGGTGGTGCTGACCGACTTCGGCATCGCCAGGCAGGAGGGCCAGGCCACGCTCACCGAGCAGGGCCTGATGATCGGCTCGCCCGGGTTCATCGCGCCTGAGCGGCTCGAGGGCCACCCCGGCGGCCCCGCCAGCGACCTGTGGTCACTCGGCGCCACCCTCTACGTCGCGCTTACCGGCGCGCCGGCCTACTCGGGGTCGATGGCCGACCGCGTCCGCGCCACGCTCACCCAGCCGGTCCCGGTCGCGCCGGGCCCGCTCGGGCCCGTGGTGGCCGCCATGATGGCCCAGCATCCCGGCGCCCGCCCCGACCCGCGGCTGGTCGTGGACGCGCTCAGGCAGGTCGCCGCGGGCCTGCCCGCGCCCAAGCTGCCGGCCGGCGAGATGGCGACCGCGCCCAGCGGGTCCGGAGGGCGCGGCAAGCTCGGCGTGCTGGTCGCCGCCGTCGTCGTGGTGGCGCTGGCCGCCGCGGCCACGACCGGGTTCCTGCTGCTGCGCGACCGCGACGGCGCCGCCGCCTCGGCGTTCACCACCCCCATGGACGTCTGCACGCTGATCGGCGCGCAGGACCTCGGCGGCATCCTGAAGACCGCCAACCCGCCCAAGGCGCAGCCCGACTCCGACGACGCGGGCCCGGAGTGCGGCTACCCGCTCTCGGCGGCGAAGACCGGCGTGAGCCTGCAGGTGCAGAAGGACTCCGACACCGTCGATCCGTGGTCGATGACCGAGGTGTCGGCGCGCAAGCTGTTCCAGAGCCAGAAGCGCACCTGGGGCAGGAACGACACGATCAGCTGGACCTGGCCGGAGATCGGCGTGGCGGGCAACCAGCGGGCCACCCGCACCCCGGTGCACGACGTCAAGGGAGTCGGCGAGGAGGCGTTCGGCTTCGAGCTGCGGGGCCCCGACGGCCGTATGCACTCCGCCTACGTCTTCTACCGGCTGGCCAACCTCGTCGTGAGCGCCTCGTACACCACGCTCAGCGACCGGCCGACCGACGACCAGATCATGCAGTCGGCGCTGAGAGCCGCGCAGGCGAGCGAGCGGACGTTGCGCGATGGCGGGTGACCTCTACCTCCTGGCGAGCCGCTACCGGCTGATCGAGCGGCTCGGGCAGGGCGGCGCCGGCACGGTGTGGCGGGCCATCGACGAGGTGCTCGACCGGCAGGTCGCCGTCAAGCAGGTACGCGTGCCGGAACGGCTGAGCCCGCAGGAGCACGCCGAGTTCATCGACCGCGCCATCCACGAGGCGCGGTCGGCCGGACGCCTGCGCGACCCGGCCATCGTGCTGGTCCACGACGTCGTCATCGAGGGCGCCCAGCCGTGGATCATCATGGACCTGGTCACCGGCCGCTCGCTCGACAAGGTGATCAAGCAGAGCGGGCCGCTGCCCCCCGAGTACGTCGCCGCGATCGGCCTGCGCGTGCTGTCGGCGCTGGAGGTCGCGCACGCCCACGGCATGCTGCACCAGGACGTCAAGCCGGCCAACATCCTGCTCGACGGCGACGGCTCGGCGATGCTCACCGACTTCGGCATCGCGGCGCCCATCAGCGGGGTGGGCGACCGGTTCGGCAGCGCGGGCTCGCCCGGCTACATGGCTCCCGAGCGGCTCAACCAGCAGCCCTCCGGGCCCGCGTCCGACCTGTGGTCGCTCGGCGCCAGCCTGTACACCGCGGTCGAGGGGCGCGCGCCGTTCGAGCGCGGGCTGCCCGCCGCGATCGCCGCGGCGGTGCTGCTGCACGAGCCGCCCTACCCCGCACGTGCCGGCCGCCACCTGGGCGACCTGCTGATGGCCATGCTCGCCAAGGACCCCGCGGTACGCCCCACGGCGGCCCAGGTGCGTCATGCGCTGCACAAGGTGGTCGGCATCTCCACGGGCACCTTCACCGGCACCGGCAATCTCCCCGGCGCCGGAAGGGGCACCGGCACTGGGCCCGGGCCCGCCAAGGCGCGCCGCCGGTGGCTGCTGCCCGTCGTGCTCGCCGCCGTCGCGGTGCTGGGCGCGGGCGGCTGGGTCGCCGTCAACGCGCTCGGCACGTCCACCGCCCCGCCCGGTCGCTACGCCACCGCGCCCGAGCCCTGCCGCTTGCTCACCGACGACCAGGCCGCCAAGCTCATCAAGGGCGCGCCCCGGCGTTCGTCCCCCAAGCCGGGCGAGTGCGAGTGGCTCAACGACTCCACCCGCGGCAAGCTCATCGTGCGGGTCTGGGCCGAGCGGCCCACCGAGGACCTCAGCGGGCCCCAGGTGGCCGAGCGCCGCATGGCCAGCGAGGAGCGTACGCGGGCCGCCGCCGAGGGCACCAGCCAGCGCCAGATGTGGGGAGGAGTCAACGAGGTCGCCGGTGTGGGGGAGCGGGCGATCGTCCAGAACGGCTTGCGACTGTATATCAACTCCAATGAATCGGGCATCGCGGACAGCCGGTTGCTTTTCCGTACCAGTAACCTGCTGGGCGAAGTCATCTGGCATCGTGAGGACGTCCCGACCGACAAGCCCAACGATCAGAAGACCGCGATCGCCGCCGCCCGCCTGGTCGTCGCGGCGCTGCCGGAGTGAGAGGCCTATCGCGCCGCAAGCACCCCGCAAGGGGTGTGACTAGCATGTTTCCCCGCAAGCCAGGGCAACCTCAGGAGTCGCAGTGAATCCCGGTAGTGAGTACGGGCCGCCGAACCCCTATCAGGACCCCGGCAGGCGATCCCAGCCTCCCCACCAGCCCCCGGACGGCCCCCCGCCCCAGGACCCGCAGGCCGGCCCTCCAGGCGCGAACCAAGGCCCGCCTCCGAACACCCCCTACGGTGGCCCTCCGCCTGGCGCGCAGGCCGGCCCCCCGAACGGCCCTCAGGCCGGCTCTCCAACCCGGCCCCCACACGGCCCCCAAGGTCCCCCGAACGGACCTCATAACGGGCCGCAAGACTGGTCTCAGAACGGGCCGCAGGGCTGGCCGCAGGACGGGCCTTACGGTGGTTTCCCCAGCGGCCCCCGAAGCGGGCCACCCAGTGATCCCCAGGCCGGCCCCCCGAATGGCCCTCAAGGCGGCTCTCCGAGCTGGCCGCCGCACGGTCCCCAAGGCGGGCCTCCCAGCGGCCCTCAGGGTGGGCCTTCGGGCTGGCCTCCGAACGAACCTCAGGGCGGCTCTCCGAGCTGGCCCCCGAGCGGTCCCCAAGGCGGGCCTCCGAGCGGGCCTCAAGGCGGGCCTCCGAGCGGGCCTCAAGGCGGGCCGCCGAGCGGGCCGCCGAGTGGGGCGCCGTATCTGCCGCCTACCCTGCCGCCCGCCATGCCGTCGTCGATGCCGCCGCGCATGCCGGACCAGGCGTTGCCGCCGACGTTGCCTCCCACCCTTCCCCCGATGCCCTCGCCGCAGGGCCCCCAGCGGCCGTCGTGGCTGATGCCCACGCTCGCCGCGGCGCTCGTGGTGCTGGTGGCCGCGACCGGGGTGGGCCTGTTCCTCCTGTATGGCAACAAGGACGACGAAGGCGGCGGTGGCACGCCCCCGGTGGCAGGGACGTCGTCCGCCTCCGGCAGCCCGTCCGCGGCGGCCGTGGGCGTGGACGTGTGCTCGATGCTGCCCAAGGACGAGGCCGACCGGCTGGTGCCCGACGCGACCGTGGACAAGCGGTCCCGTGACAACGACTACACGGTCAACTTCGGCTGCAACTGGACGAACCGCCGCATCTCGTTCGGTGAGTTCTGGCGCAGCAGGGAGATCGACGTCAAGGTCGACCAGCACAAGCCCGACGGCGTGAAGACGGGCCGCGCGATGGCGCAGAACTCGTACGAGGCCGACTACAGCAGCGGCAAGTACCGCGAGACCGCGAAGCCGACCCTCGACGAGGACGAGAAGGAGTACATCTCCCCGGTCAAGGACATCCCGAACGTCGGCGACAGCGCCTTCGCCCAGTACACGTGGCGCCGTTCGGGCAAGATGCTCTGGTACGCGTACGGCACCGCGTACGCGCGGGTCGGCGACATGACGATCGAGGTCAAGTACCAGGCGGGCCAGCAGCGTAAAGACGCCCAGATCCTGACGAACGAGTCCGCCCAGGCCGTCACGGAGGAGAACGCGATCCGCGAGGTGAGCGGCCTGGTCGTGCACTTCGCCAAGGGCGTCGCCGAGTGGCAGCGCAAGCACCCCGACGTGCTGGCCCAGGCCGAGCCGTCGGCCACGCCCACCGCGCCGCCCTCCCGCTCGCCGAGCTCCACGCCGACGCCGTCGCCGACCGTGCTGGCCTCCTTCCCCGCCGACTGCGGGGCCGTCAGCGGCACCGCAGTCAAGCTGGTGCCCGACGCCACCACCCGGGCGCGCGGCAACAGGATCGGCGACGACGACCGTACCGAGTGCCGCTGGCTCAACCTGGACCTGCCGGACGGCGAGGGCAGGAAGAAGGTCCGCAGCGCGCTCATCACCGTGCACCGGTTCACCAACCGGGCGGGGGCCGTGGACGAGCCGGCCGCCAAGGAGTTCTACGCGACGGACAGGGGCCGGTCCGCGGGCAGCGCCGAGTCCTCGCTCGGCGGCATCACCTGGGGCGAGCTGACCGACGTGAAGGGGCTGGGCGACCAGGCCCACCGGCAGTACGTCCAGTCGCGGGTCGGCGATGTGTCGGCCGGCAGCGGCTCGTACGTCATCCGCAAGGGCGCCGTGGTGATCGAGGTCGACTACACCGGACATCAGCGACCCGAGAACGCGGAGAAGAACGCGTCCAATGTCGTGCTGATGCCGGAGAAGGAGGCGTTCGAGGGCGCCCTCACCCTGGCCAAGGCCTACCTGAACGTCCTGGACGGCGGCTGACGCCACCGGCCCGATCGTGCGTGCCGGGCGCCCGTACGGCCGCCCATCCGGCCGCCCATCCGGCCGCGCGCTCAGGCGGGGGCGTCGCGGAGGCGTTCGACGCGGATGCCGCGCAGCAGCAGCTCCGACACCGTCGCCGCGGCCAGCAGCGTCACGAGCAGGGCGGCGCCCACGACGAGCGCGACGGGCGCCGCCGCGATCTCGTGCGGCAGCGGCGGCGTGACCGGCGGCTCGGTGAACTGCGGGATGCGCCGCAGCGCCGCCTGCGCCGCGACGAGCCCGGCCAGCACCCCCGACAGCGTCCCCGCCATGACCGTGATGAGCTGTTCGAGCAGCAGCGACACCCGCAGCGCCCCCATCTTGGCGCCGGACGCCTCCAGCGCGGCCAGCTCGTAGCCGCGCCGCCGGGCCGCCGTGCGCAGCGCCAGCACCGTACGTCCCAGCGCGAGCGCCGCCGCGGCCAGCGCCGACACCAGCAGCAGCAACAGCGCCAGCCCGGGACCGCGCGCCGCGAACGAGGCGGCCAGCTCGCCCGCGTGCCGCCGGCTCACCACCGACAGCCCCTGCTCGGCCAGCGCCCGCTCCAGCGCGGCCACGTCGGACGTCCGCGTCCACACCTGGAACTGGGCCTGCTCGTGCACGCCGTACGCCATCCTGTCGGCCTGCTCCAGGTCCACCACCGCGCCCGCCTCCGTCAGCCCCGGCGCGGCGGCGGAGGTGGCGACGGCGTGCACGGGGGAGGCGTAGGCGTTGTCCAGCCCTGGCAGCGCCCGCCTGCCCAGGTCCGCGACCGCGAGGGCGGCCGGCTCGGCCCGGTAGGTGTCGGGGCGCAGCGTCTGGTTGCCGACCGGGGTGATGCCGAACGTGCCGCCGCGCTCGCGCGGGTTCTCGTCCACCCGCCAGGGCGGCAGGTCGAGCGCGGTCCAGCGGCCGTCGTCGCGTACGGACATGGCGGTGACCCGCACCCGCACGAACGCCGACTCGGTGTACTCGGCGGGCGGCACCGGCTCGCCCTGGAAGGCGCGCAGCTCGCAGGCGGCGTTCCGGCAGCTCGGCGGCAGGTTCCAGGCGTGCACGCCGGAGCGTCCGCGCAGCTCGCCGAGCGGGATCAGCGTGGGGCTCAGCCGGTCGGGTACGCGCAGCAGCGCCGTCAGCCGGATCGTCCAGCCCTCCGGCGGCAGGTCGTGGGTGACCGCGACACGGAAGCGCTCGCCCTTCAGCCACACGCGCGGCGTGCCGGGCCCGGTCAGCCCCGACACCGCGGACGCCAGCGACCTGCCGCCCGCCAGCTCGGGACGCCAGTGACCGACGGCGGCCAGCCTGGCCGGGTCGGTCGCGATGAGCTGCGGCGGACCCGGCATCCTGACCACCGGCGCGGCCAGGGTGCCCGACGGGTCGGCGGCGTCCACGGCGGCCAGCAGGCGGCTCGGCTCGACCGGGCGTACCGTGATGGCCGTGGGCGCGCCGTTGTGGAACCTCGCCGTCTCCGCGTAGTCGCCCGACGTGGCGCTCCACGCCGACACCGCGAACGTCGCCAGCCCGAACGCCGTGCCCAGCACGATCACGCTGCCCGCCGTCACCGGGCCGCGCGCGACCTGCCGCAGCGCGAGGAACGGCCCCAGACCGCCGCGCCGCCTGGTCACCCCGAACAGCCGCCCGGCCAGCACCGGCACCGCCCGGCTCGCCAGCAGCGCCGTGCCGAGCGCGATCAGTCCTGGCACCGCCAGTGCGCCCGAGCTCTGCCCCGTCACGTCCGTGATCACGCCGGTGGCCAGCAGCTCAACCAGGCCGACCGCGGTCACCGCGAGCACCACAGCGTCCAGCACCCAGCCCCGCGCCGACCTGCGCGGCGTGCGCCGCCACTCCTCGGTGACCGGGCGGGTCGCCGTACGCCAGGCCGCCAGCGCCGCCGCCAGTACTCCGCCCAGCATGGCCGCCACCCCGGCCGCCACCGCCTCCACCGGGAACGTGACCGGGATGCCGGGCGGCAGCAGCACCTTCGCCATCGCGTCGGCCGCCACCCTGCCCAGCAGCAGGCCCAGCGGCACGGCGGCGGCCAGCAGCAGGACCGGCTCGGTCAGCGCGTAGCGCCACACCCGCGCCCGCCCGTGGCCGCGCAGCCGGGCCAGCGCCAGCTCCGCGCTCCTCGCCCGTACCAGGTCGCCCACGGTCTGGAAGAGCAGCATCCAGCCGAGACCGACGAGCTGGGCCACCACCAGCAGCGTCGGGACGCCCAGCGAGCCGGTGTCGGCGGTCAGGCGTCTGAGCGTGTCGGCGACGCGCGAGTACACGATGGCCTCGCTCTGCCTGCCCGCCCGCTCCGCGCTCGCCTGGATCGCGGCCAGCTTCGGGACGTCGGCCCCCTCGACGCGCGACGGGTCCACGTAGACGATGCCGTAGTCGGTCCAGCCGTTCGGGCGACCGGAGGCGTCGGTGCCGCCGCCGATCGCGTACGTGCCGAGCCGCGTCTCCGGCACCGTGAACAGCGCGTCCGTCCTGCCCTCACCCGGCGCGCGCGAGGGGGAGAACAGCGTGCGGCCGAACCAGAACGGGTCCGACGGCGAGCCTGGACGGTAGATCCCCACGACGGTCAGCGGCGCGGGCACCCGCCGCGTCGCCGCGCCAGGCTCCATCTCGACGATCGAGGTGAGCCGCACCCGCTGGCCCACCTTGAACCCGGACGCCGCGCTCGCCATCACCTCCCTGGCCGCGCTCGGGCAGCGGCCCTTCGCCAGGGTCAGGTGCTCGCACTGGCCGTCCTGCCAGAGCAGCGTGTAGACGCTCTCGTCGTTCACCCTGCCGCTGGACGTCTCCATGCCCAGGACCGGCGGGGTGGTGAAGCGGGCGCCCGCCGTGAACGCCGCCAGCTTCTCCTCGATGCCGCCGAACCTCGTCGTGTACCGCCAGCCGCGGCCCTCCACCGGGGCCGTCTCCAGCGCGTTCCTGGCGATGGCGGTGCGGGCGGCGGCCGAGTAGACGGGGCCGACGGCCGCCGACGCGATCGGGACGAGCGCGATGAGCAGCACGACGAGCGAGAGCGTACGGCGTTCCCAGAGGCCACGCAGGATCACGGCTCCGCCCTCCTGAGCGCGATGCCGTCCGGCAGCTCCTCGATCCTCGCCATCGAGCCAGGGGGCAGCAGACGGTGGTACTCGGGCGGCACCTGCACGCCGCCCTCCCTGCCCACCACCACGAAGTCCTCGCCGCGCCTGCCCTCGGCGCCGACCCGGCCGTCCCTGATCGTCACCGTACGGCTCAGCGCCGCGCTGACCGCCGTGTCGTGCGTGACCACCACCGCCGTCGTGCCGTCGGCCGCGGCCGCCCGCTTGATCAGCTCGACCACCCGCGCCCCCGACTCCTCGTCGAGCTGGCTGGTCGGCTCGTCGGCGAGCAGCAGCCTGGGCCGGTTCGCCAGCGCGACCGCCACCGCCAGCCGCTGCTGCTCACCGCCCGACATGCGCCCCGCCGGCCGGTCGCCCGCCTCGCCGAGCCCCACCCTGCGCAGCAGCTCGGCGGCCCTGCGCCGGTCCCTCCTGACCGCCCGCTGGGCGAAGGCGACGTTCTGGGCGGCGCTGAGGTAGCCGATGAGGTTACGCGCCGGGTTCTGCAACACCATGCCGATCCTGGACGCCCGCAACCGGTCCAGTTTGCGCTGGTCGAGCCGCCCCATGTCCGTGCCGTTGAACCACAACCGCCCCGCGCTCGGCCGCACCAACCCCGCGAGCAACCACAGCAACGTCGACTTCCCCGCCCCCGACGGCCCCAGCAGCGCGACCGTCTCCCCCTCATCGATGACGAGATCCACGTCCCGCAACGCGACCACCTCGACGTCGCGCGCCTTGTAGATCTGCACGATCCCGTCACACCTGACGAGACTCATCCCCGTGCCTCTCCGTAGCGGGTGATGGCGTGATGGGGTGCGGGGCGGTGGCGTGACGGCGGTGTGGGGCGATGGTGCGGTGCGGCCGTGGGGCAGCGGTGCGACGGCGGGCGGGGCCTGGCGGTGTGCGGCGGAGGGCGGGGGAGGTCATGAGGTGGTCCTGGCGGGGTGGGTGGGGGCGCGGAGGTCGATGACGCGGTCGCAGCGGTCGGCGACCTCCGGGTCGTGGGTGGCGATCACCAGGGTGGTGCCCTCGTCCGCCGCTGCCAGTAGCTCGTCCAGGACGATCGCGCGGTGGTCGGCGTCCTGTTCGGCCGTCGGTTCGTCGGCCAGCAGGACCCGGGGGCACAGGGCCAGCGCCCTGGCCACCGCCACCCGCTGCTGCTGCCCGCCGGACAGCTCCTCCACCAGGTGGCCGGCGAACTTGGCGACCTTCACGCGCTCCAGCGCCTGCTCCGCCAGCCGCATCGCCTCCGCCGGCGGGCGGCCCGCGGCGCGCAGCGCGACCTCGACGTTCTCGGCCGCCGTGAGCAGGCTCAGCAGCCCGTACGACTGGAACACCAGCGCCAGCTCGGCCCGCAGCGCCGGTTGCTCGTCCAGCGGCACCCCGCGCACCAGGACCCGGCCCGCCACCGGCGGGAGCAGCCCGGCCAGCGTGGTCAGCAGCGTCGTCTTGCCCGATCCGGAAGGGCCCATGAGCGCGACACGCTCGGCGGGGAACAGCTCGAGCGTGAGGCCGGCGATGATCGTACGGCCGCCGGCACGGCAGGTGAGGGCGCGACACGCGAGCGCCGGTCCGCCAGTCGTCACGGGCGGATCATCACCTGACAGGACATCCCCGTCAACGGTTAATGCGGCTGCAACCCGGTTGCAAGTCGGACAAATACCGTTATCAACGTAGGCGCTTGAGCCGCGCGATGGGGTTTGCCCAGTACAGGGGCATGGGCAAACCCCGGGGGATCGCGCGGCTCGCCTGCTTTCCAGTGCCTCCTGGGTCACCTCCGTGAGCAGCCGCGGACTGGGAGGTGGACTGGGAAACGGACTGGGAAGCGGACGAGGAACGGGTCGAGCAGGCCGGGGACGGTGGCGGCGGCCAGGTCGAGGCCGTCGGAGCGGCCGACGTCCACCACCTCGTAATGGCCGCGCCCCGCCGCTGTCGTGGCCGAGACCGTCACCAGGCCGGAGCGGCGCTGGAAGAACGTCTCGGTGAACGTCCAGCCCGCGACACCCCGGCGATCGAGCGCCACCGTACGCCGCACCACCGCGCCTCTCCTCGTGACCAGGTGCTCGGGGCTGAGCGCGTGCCCGAGATTCGCCGCCCCCACCACGGCCAGCCAGAGCCCGTACGCCAGCACGACCAGCGTCCCCACGGCCGCCGCCACGGTCCAGCTCGCACCCTCGGCCCACGGCACGGCTCCCGCCGCCACGGCCGCCGACAGCCCGGCCGCGACGCCGGTCGCCGCCAGCGCGCGCATCACCCGCCTGCGCCGGGCGGCGGCCGGGTGCCGCGTCAGGGCCACCATGGCCTCTTCCAAGGAAGACCCCGCGGTGGTGACCGCAGTGGTGGCAGCGGTGGTGACCGCGGTGGTGGCCGCCGTGGTGGCCGCCGTGGTGACCGCCGTGGTGACCGCGGTGGCGATGCGGAGGGCGTCGGGGCGGGGGAGCGGCGGGGTGAGGGCGGCGGCGTCCTCGGTGTCCTTGTCGTCGGACCTGCTCAGTCCCGTGGCGATCGTCCTGACGCGGGCGGCTCCGGCCAGGCGGAGCAGGAGCGGCTCGCTGAGCTCGACGCCGCGCAGCCGGCGTTCCTGCATCGTCAGGGAGCGGGTGGTGAGCAGGCCGCGGCGCAGCCGGAGGCGGCCCGGCTCACGGTCGAGCCGGTAACGCCCCCACGACTCGGCGAACAGCAGCATCGCCCCCGCCGCCCCCACCGCCACGTTGAGCGCGAGCAGCGGCGGGACGGCGAGCAGTGGCTGCGCCGCGATCCACGCCCACAGCTCGGACGCCAGCCGCGTGGTGAACCTCTTCATGCCGAACGACTCGGACACCTTGTAGACCGCGCCCAGCACCACCGCCGCGCCGGTGAACGTCCACACCGACAGCGGCGCGTACCTGATCCACGACCACCGCAGCTCCGCCAGCGGCCCCTCACCGGCCGGGGCGCCCTGGCGCAGCAGCGTGCGGCGCAGCGCCTCGGCGTCGTGCCTGGTCAGCGGGTCGAGTGTCAGCTCGGGAGCGTCGCCCGCGTGCTCGCCGGTGCCGACCTTGACCACGGCCAGCCCGAACATCCGGTGCACGGGGTCGGCGCGCAGGTCCACGCTGCGTACGCGGTCGCGCGGGACCGAGCGGTGCTGCCGGGTGATGATGCCGGAGCGCAGCTCCAGCCGTTCGGGGGTCAGGCGCCAGCGGATGGCACGCACCCTGATCCCGTCGTACGCGACCGTGCCCGCCACGACGAGCACCACGGCCCCGGCGCACGCCGCCACGATGCCCCCGACCGGCCAGTCACGGCCGGCGAGGAATCGGACGAGGCCCAGCACGGCCCCCGCCGCGACCGCCAGCGACCTGACCCCGGTCACCCACGGACTCCGCCGCGCCACCCCCCGCCACGCCATGCCGGTTTCCGGCCCGATTTCCGGCCGCACCTTCGTCCCCACGTCCGTCCCCACGTCCGTCCCCACGTCCGTCCCCACGTCCGTCCCCACGTCCGTCCCCACGTCCGTCCCCACGTCCGTCCCCACGTCCGTCCCCACGTCCGTCCCCATGTCGGCCCCCGTCGCCGCCCCCGGCTCAGGCCCCGGGACGGGGCCGGGAATGCCGGTGTCCGGCTCGCGCGTGTTCACGTGGCGTCTCCCGGGGTGGCCTGGGTGCGGGTGGTCAGGTGGGCGGCGAGGTCGGCGGCCAGCTCGTGGCCGAGCCCGGCGATGGTGATCGCGCCCGCCGACGACGCCGTGGTCACCGTGACGTCGGCCAGCCCGAACAGCCGCTGCACCGGCCCCCGCGCGGTGTCGACCCGCTGGATCCGCGACATCGGCGCCACCTTCCACGTGTGCGTGAGCAGCCCCCGGCGGGTGTAGACGGCGTCGTCGGTGACCTCCCACCGCTCGACCCGGTAGGACATCCGGGGCGCCACCACGGCGAGCACCAGGCACCCTGCCGCGAACACCGCCACCAGCACCCCCAGCCAGCCGGGCCGCACGGTGAACAGCAGGTAAGCGACGACGGCGGCCCCGGCCAGAGGGACCATGAGCATGAGCCACCGCGCCGTCCACCACGCCACCGCCCGGGGATCGGCCCGGTGGCGCGGCGGACGCAGCCCGGTCGCGCTCATGCCTCCCCCTCCCGCCGCAGCGACCCGGCCACGGACAGCAGCGCGAAGCCGAGCACGCCGATCACGATGGACCCGAACACCTCATATCCCTTCAGCGCGGGCACCACGTTGACCACGAGCAGCCCGTGCGCCCATTCCCACCAGTTCCACAGGGCGTCGCCCAGCCCGGCCACTCCCTGCAGGAGCAGCAGCCAGCCCGACACCGTCAGCACCGCTTGCATGCCGCCAAGCCTGGCCAGGCCGGTGCGCCGGGCACATCGGCCCTAGGTCTCGCACGGCATCGACTTTGGTCGCTGTCGCCGTACCTCGCGTAGGGCCTAACCTCGATGAACGTGACGGAACTGCGGGGAGACGGCGTGCCCGCCCACGAATACCGGTGGGCGCTGCCGTCGGTGCTGCTGGGCGACGCCCGTGAGGGCGGGCGCGTGCGCCGCTCCACCCGCGACTGGATCGTCGACACGCTGATGTTCCTGGCCGCCTGCCTCATCACCTACCTGTCGCTCGTCGAGCTGGACAAGAAGCCCGAGCCCGACCCGCTGATGGCGCTGGAGCAGGTGACGGGGGCGCTGGCGTGCGTGGCGGTGTGGCTGCGGCGCCGGTGGCCGGTGGCGCTGTCGGTGACCACCGCGCTGCTGTCGTCCTATCTGGAGCTGGTGGGCGGGGCGTGCGTGGTGGCGCTGTTCACGGTGGCGGTGCACCGGCCGCTGAAGATCTCGGGGCCGGTCGCGCTGCTCAACTTCCTCACCCTCGTCCCCTTCGTGGCCCTGCGCCCGGAGGACGACGACGAGCGGGCATGGGCGGTGGCGCTGGGCGTGACGGTCGTGCTCATGGTGTTCGCGTGGGGCATCGTGGTCAGGGCGCGGCGGCAGCTCGTCTGGTCGCTCAGGCAGCGCGCCGACAGCGCCGCCGAGCAGGCCAAGCAGCTCGAACGCGAGCGCATCGCCAGGGAGATGCACGACGTGCTGGCCCACCGCATCTCGATTCTCAGCCTGCACGCGGGCGCGCTGGAGTTCCGTCCCGACGCGCCGCCCGCGGAGATCGCCAGGGTGGCGGGTGCCATCAGGACCAGCGCCCACCAGGCGCTGCAGGACCTGCGCGAGGTGATCGGCGTGCTGCGGCACGCGGGCCCCGAGGCCGACGTCGTGCCCGACCGGCCGCAGCCCACGCTGGCCGACCTGCCCGCGCTGGTGGAGGAGTGCCGGCAGGCGGGCATGGACGTCCGGCTCGACCTGCGGGCCGGCGACGTGCCCGACGGGCAGGGCCGTAACCTCTACCGCATCGTCCAGGAGGCGCTGACCAACGCGCGCAAGCACGCGGGCGACGTCCCGGTGAGCGTCGTCGTCGCGGGCGAGCGCGGCGAGGAGCTGTCGGTCGAGGTGCGCAACCCGCTCGGGGCACGCCCGGTCCGCCCGTCCGGGGCCCGTCTGCCCGGCGCGGGCGCCGGGCTCATCGGGCTGACCGAGCGGGCCGAGCTGGCGGGCGGCCGGCTGGAGCACGGCGCGACGCCGGAGGGGGAGTTCGTGGTACGCGCCTGGCTGCCGTGGCCGCTGGAGACGACGCGGGAGGACGTTCCATGACCACAGCCGACCAGGACGGCCCGATCAGGGTGCTCATCGTCGACGACGACCCGATGGTGCGGGCCGGGCTGTCGATGATCCTCGGCGGCGCCGGCGACATCGAGATCGTCGGTGAGGCCGCCGACGGCGCCGAGGTGCCGCCGCTGGTCGCCGAGCACCGGCCGCGGGTGGTGCTGATGGACATCCGCATGCCCGGCGTCGACGGGCTGACCGCCACCGAGGCGCTGCGCCGCACGTCCGCGCCGCCCGAGGTGGTGGTGCTGACCACGTTCCACGCCGACGCGCAAGTGCTGCGCGCGCTGCGGGCCGGGGCGGCCGGGTTCCTGCTGAAGGACATCGCGCCGGTCGACCTGGTGGCGGCCATCAGGAAGGTCGCGGCGGGCGAGCCGATCCTGTCGCCCGCGGTGACGCGCCAGCTCATCAGCCATGTGGCCGACAGAGGGGCCGACGGCGGGGCCGGCGACCGCACCCAGCGGGCCAGGAAGCTGCTCGCCCGCCTCAGCGAGCGCGAGCGCGAGGTGGCGATGGCCGTCGGGCAGGGCAAGTCCAACGCGGAGATCGGGCGCGAGCTGTTCATGAGCGTGCCCACGGTCAAGGCGCACGTCTCGCGCATCCTCACCAAGCTCGACCTCAACAACCGGGTGCAGGTGGCGCTGCTGGTCTACGACGCCACCTCGTAGCTCGCCAGCAACCGCTCGATGGTGGCGCGGTGCAGCACCAGGTCGTCCGGGTCGTCGGGCATGGCCTGCTCGCCGAAGTGGATGCGCCGCCGCCAGACCCTGGCCATCACGACGCCGTGCCGCAGGGCGGCGTACAGCTCGTAGAAGTCCAGGTCGCGGGGCTCGTACCCGGTCAGCTCGCGGTAGGTGCGGCAGACGTCGGCGCTGCGCATGAAGCCCGGCATGCCGGGCAGGCCACCGCCCACGGTGAGGTCCTGGAAGAAGCGGTGCAGGAAGATCATCCAGGACACGTCCAGCTCGGGCGGTCCCACGGCGGCCATCTCCCAGTCGAGCACCGCGGCGGGCATGAAGTCCCGGTAGATGATGTTGCCGATCCTGGCGTCGCCCCAGCTCAGCACGTCGGGGCCGGGCTCCTTCGGCCAGTGCGCCTCCAGGCAGTCGAACGCGCGCTCCAGCAGCGGGATGCGGTACGTGCCGTGCGCCCACTCGTAGTAGGCCCGTTGCGCCGCGACGTGCGCGCGCAGCCCGGCGGGTCCGAGCGGGGCCAGCTCGGCCGGCGTGAACGCCGTACGGTGCAGCGCCGCGAGGATCCCGACGCTCGCGTCCTGCAGCCGCCGCCGGTCGGCGGGGGAGGCGTCGTAGAGCCATCCCCCGAACGTGTACGGCATCACGTCCGGCGGCACCTCACCGTCCACCCGCTCCATGACCAGGAACGGCGTGCCCAGCGGCGCCGGGTCGGGCTCGAACCAGAGGGCCCTCGGCGCTGGGATCCCAGCTTTTTCCCTGGCCAGGCGCATCAGCTCGAACTGCGTGCGCAGATCGTAGGAGGGGAAGACGGGAACGGCCTCCTGCGCAGGTGCCAGGCGGGCCACGCAGCGGGTGGAGCGGCCGTCCCAGGTGGCGGAGAAGAACAGGGTCTCGCTGGACAGCCCGTTCTCCGCAGGCCTGGACATCTCCGACACCGACGCGCTCGCGCCGACCTTGGCACGGAGCCAGGCGGTGGCGCGTTCCCGCAGTTCGGCCAGGTCGCGGGTGGACGTACGAAGCTGCTCGGCCACGGTGGACCTCCCGGGGGGAGACGAGTCCTGCGACAGTCGTATACCGCCTAGCAAGCGCTTGTCCACAAGCGGGTGGCCGTTACGGTCAGGTACGCAACAGCCGTACCCTTGTCTGAAAGGGCATGTCACGAAGGGACAAGTGGGATGAGTTCAGCGGGTGAAGGCCTGTCTCGCCCGCTTCCCGAGCAGGTGCGGCTCAACGTCGTCGATCTGGCGTCGCAGGTCCTCGGCACGGTGCCGACCGCGACGATCCCGCCACCCCTGCGCGGCATCGCCAAATTCGACCCCCGCAAACGCGCCAAACTCGGCGGCGCGCCCATCGCGGCGCAGCTCGAGAACGACAAGAAGTTCCGCGAGCTGGTCGCCGAGTCCGTCGCCGCGGGCTGGCCCGAGCTGGTCTCCGCACTGGCCGAGGGCAACGTGCCACCGGCGGCCGATCCCGTGCTGGTGGCGGCGGCAGCCTATCTGACCCGGCCGCCGGGTTGGGCGGAAATGATCGAAACCGCCCGAGCCGACCTCGAACGTTCGGCCGTGGCGGCGGAGGGCTCCGAGCGCGAGGAGGCGGTCGCCCGCCTGCGCGAGCAGCTCGCCGCCCAGAAGACCGCCGCCAAGGAGGAGGCCGACCGGCTGCGCGAGCAGCTCAAGGCGGCCCGCGCGGAGAACTCCGACCTGCGCCGCAAGCTCCACGACGCCCGCGAGCGGGCCAAAGCGGCGGTGCGGCGGGCCGAGGAGATGGAGCACGCCGCCGAGGAGGCCAGGACCGCCGCCTCCCACGCGGGCAGCGGCGCCGAGGCCGAGCTGCGGCGGCTGCGCGAGCGCCTCGCCGACGTGGAGAAGCAGCTCGAAGCCTCGCGCCGGGCCGCCCGCGAGGGAAGGAGCATCGAGGACGCCCGCATCCGCGTGCTGCTCGACGCCCTCCAGGACGCCTCCGCCGGGCTGCGCCGGGAGCTGGCGCTGCCGACCACGATCAGCCGGCCCGCCGACTCGGTCGCGGCGGTCACCGGCGAGCGCCCCAACGTCCGCGGCGTGCCCGCCCGCGCGCTGGCCGACGACGACCCGCAGCTGCTCGACCAGCTCCTCGCGCTGCCGCAGGTGCACCTCATCATCGACGGCTACAACGTCACCAAGACCGGCTACGGCACGCTCACCCTCGCCGACCAGCGCACCCGCCTCATGAACGGGCTCGGCGGCCTCGTCGCCCAGACCCGCGTCGAGGTGACGGTGGTCTTCGACGGGGCGGAGCTCAACGCGCCGGTGCAGGTGGTGGCGCCGCGGGGGGTGCGGGTGCTGTTCAGCGCGCCGGGGGAGATCGCCGACGACCTGATCCGCCAGCTCGTCCGCGCCGAGCCGCCGGGCCGGGCCATCGCCGTCGTCTCGTCCGACCGCGAGGTGGCCGAGTCCGTACGCCGGATGGGAGCCAGACCCGTTCCGTCTGGTTTGCTGCTGCGCCGACTGAGTCGCGCCTAAGTTACGAATTGGTAGGTTTAGCACTAGCTCACCCGCCACTTCTGTACTATTTCGCCCCAGATGTAAATCCTGGGGAGGGCGATACAGTGAGGTTTGGCCGGGTGCCGATGGCCGCGGGTCTCGCGTTCGGACTGATGCTGACTCCGATGGGAGCGGCTCTCGCTGATCCCCAGCCCACGCTGGCCCAGGCGAAGGCCAAACTGGAGAAGCTCAACGACAAGGCGGACAAGGTCGTCGACCGGTACAACACCGCCACCGAGCGCTACAAGAAGGCCAAGGGCACCTACTCCTCGCTCGACACGAGCTACAAGCGCAAGCTGGCCACCGTCGCCGACCTGCGCGCCCAGGTGGCCGGCATGGCCGTCGACAGCTACAAGCTGGGCGAGGACATCACCTCATGGCCCGGCATCTTCGGCTCGAACGACCCCCAGGGCCGCCTGTCCGGGCTCGCCGTGGCCGGGCAGCTCTCCCAGGAACGCCTGCAGAAGCTCGCCGCCTTCGACCGGGAGAACCGGGGGCTGAAGATCGAGCGGGACAAGGCGCAGAAGGCGCTCAAGGCCGCCGACAAGGAACGCGACGCCGTACAGAAGGAACGCTCGGAGATCCTCAAGCTGGTCGCGCAGCAGAAGAAGCTGCTGAAGAAGCTGGGGGCGTACAACCCGGGCAACCCCAACAGCACCGGCATCAAGTACACCGGGCCGGCGTCGGGGAGCGCGGCCTCGGTGCTGCGGTTCGCGTACGCGCAGGTCGGCAAGCCGTACGTGTTCGGCGGCACCGGGCCCGGCGGGTACGACTGCTCGGGGCTCACGCAGGCGGCCTGGCGGGCCGCCGGGGTCTCGCTGCCCCGGACGACGTGGCAGCAGTGGGCCTGGGGCCAGAGCCGGCGGGTCTCCCTGGACGCGCTGCAGCCCGGCGACCTCATCTTCTCCGAGGGCCTGGGACACGTCAGCATTTATGCGGGCAACGGGCAGATCGTCCACGCGCCGCAGACCGGCGACGTCGTCAAGGTCGTCAAACTCTCCGCCTACGGCCGCAACCTCGTCGGCGCCATCCGCCCGTAGCCGGCCATCCGGCTCCTGGCCCCCGGCCCCCGGCATCCAGCTTCCGGCTCCGGGCGATCCGGCCGCCGGGGCTTACTGCGTGACAGCGGGGGTTCCGGCCTGGCGTCGGCTCCTGGCGCTCGCCGTTCCGCACGCCCCTCATCGCGGTCGCGTTCAGCATCAGCACTCTGCGCAAGCGGTGGCCGCTCGGCTGTGATCCATGTCGCAGCTCATCTACGAAGATCGATAGTTGCCAAGGTCCTTGATCGGCGTGCTTCGACGGGCGTGACCTCCTGATCGGTCACTACTAGGGCGAGTCGTACAAAGGGTGGATTTTTCGGGGTGAGCGTCCCTCGCGTCCGGCCGGCCAGCGGGGGCGAGAAGGGTGTTCGCGTTTGTGACTGCTGTGACTCATGTGACTGCTGGGACCTGACAAAAGCCCGGGAAAGCAAGTGTGAGTGAGGTCACATTTTGGTCACAAGACCTGGGGTTCCAGCAGGGGTTTCAAGTCTGACAAATCCCGCTATCCGATCTTTACAGGGCCATTCACGCTTTGCAGATTCTTGACCCTTCGGCGTAGCTTCTGGCGTCGTCGCGGTGAACAAGCCATGTCGCCGCGAACCGGCATCGGTCCCTCCCGATGTGAGACAGACAAAAATCCGCCGGTCGGCCCTGATATCCCCATCGCACTTCTGATCGGGGTGCCGACCTGCCGAATCCGTGCAGCCAGGAGGCACGGAGCCGGGGACCCAGCGATCCCACGTTCCCCAAGGGATCAGGGGTGAATCGGCGCGCCCATCGCGCCGTAGGGCGACTTCCACGCCCGAATCCGTCAGCTAACCCGGTAGGCGTTCGTGGAAGACACAAGGAGAAATCCTGTCTAACTCCCTGCAGAACCCCCGCCTGTCCCGCCTTGCCCTGAGTGGTGTCGCACTCACGATGACCGTGACGGCCGGAGGTATGGTCCTCCATGCTCCGGCAGCTCAGGCGGCGACGACCCGCGAGACCAGTGCGGCGGCCGGCACGACGGTGAAGGCGGCGACCACCGCCCGCACCACGGCGTCGGCGAAGGCCCGTAAGAAGGCCGCCAAAGCCGCCCGGCAGAAGGCGAGGGCCGGCAAGGCCGTCGCCGTGGCCAAGAAGCAGATCGGTGACCCGTACCGTTACGGGGGCACAGGACCTGGTTCGTTTGACTGCTCAGGCCTCGTCCAGTTCGCCTGGAAGAAGGCCGGCGTCAAACTCCCGCGCGTGACGAACAGCCAGTTCGCCCGCACGAGGAAGAAGGTCTCCTGGCGCCATCTCAAGCCAGGTGACCTGATGTTCTTCAACGGGCTCGGCCATGTGGGCATGTACGTCGGCAAGGGCAAGATGATCCATTCACCGCGGACAGGTGAACGGGTACGCATCGACAAGCTGAGCGGATGGCGAAGGTCGTCCTTCGTCGGCGCCGTCCGTCCCGGCGTGTGAAGAAGCCCCGTCCGGATCCTCCCCGATCCGGACGGGGCTCTCGCGTTCCCGAGCTTCGACTCGTGGGGTGCGTACGGGGGCTCTCGCGTTCCCGACCCTTGACCCGCAAGGCAGCGCATACGATCGGGCACTGTGTCCGAGCAGGTGAGCCGACGAGCCGCGGTGACCGGGCTGGTGCTCCTCGCCGTCTCGGCCGCCGCTCCGCTGCCTGACGCGCCCGTCCTGCCTGCGCAGGCGCGCGACCTGTGGCCGGGGCTCCACGTCGTACGCCGCGGCCGGTGGTCCACGGTCGTGGGCCACGACGCCGCGGGGCTCGACGAGCTGGCGCGCAGGGCCGATACGGCGGGCCGGAGGGTGTCGGCGGTGCTCGCCCGCTCCGTACGCCCCCTGATCGTCGTCCCGGCCGGCGCCCGTGAGGCCGCGCGCCTGGCCCGGGTGGGCGGGGTGGACGGGCTCGCGGCGGTGGCCGACGGCGCGCGGGTGATCGTCGTCCCCGAGGCGTTCGCCACCCTCAACCCCGTCGGCAGGGACGTCGTCCTCGCCCACGAGCTCACCCACGTCGTCGCCGGCACCGACAATCTGCCCGTCTGGCTGTACGAGGGTTTCGCCGACTACGTCGCCTACCGCGACGCCGGACTGCCCGTGGCGACGGCCGCCGCCGAGCTGGCCGCCGAGGTGCGCGCCGGGCGCCTCCCGACCGTTCTGCCCGGACCTGCGGCTTTCGCGGCGGACGGGGGTGACCCGGCCGGGCTCGCGCGGGCGTACCAGGAGGCGTGGCTGGCGTGTCGCTTCCTCGCTGACCGGTTCGGTGAGGGGACCCTGGTGAGGCTCTACCGTGCGGCCCGCGTGGACGGGGCCGATCGGGCGCTCGCCGCGCTCGGGCTCTCCGTCGCGACGCTGACCGCGCGGTGGCGCGCGTACGTGCGGGATCAGCTCGTATGAAGGGGAGGCAGATGAGCGAACGACAAGACCCGGACGACCGGGAGACGAACCACGCCCCGGAGGAGGAGACCCGAGAAGCGGAGGGCGCCCTGACAGCGGTGGGCGCCCCGAGCTCACCGGCCACGGAACCAGCCGCGAGCGATCCGGCGAACAGCGGGCCGAACGAGGGCAAGGCCCGCAGCGGCGGGCCGGACGGCGCGGGCGCCGGGGGCGGCGGTGAGGAGCGCGGACAGGACCGGGGCGGCGGGCCGGATGGCGCGGGCGCTGCGGGCGCCGGGGGCGGGGGGAAGGGTGCGGGGATGGACGAGCGGGGGGTGACCACGCCGGCGCTGCGCCGTCAGGCGGGCGTGGCGCTGGCGCTGCTGGGCATCGTGATCCTCGCCGTGGCCGCGTTCACCACGCCGTGGCACGTCCTGACGGGCGGCCCGCCCGACCCGGCGCGCGACTTCACCGCCGCCCAGATCGCCAGGGGAGAGGCGTTCGACGCGGCGACGAGCCTGCCGAGCTATCTCTCGCTCGCGCTCACCCTCATCTTCGCCGGCCTGCTGGTGGCGACCCCGTTCGGGGCGAAGGTGCTGGGCGTGCTGAAGGGCCCGTGGTGGCTGCGGGTGATCATCGGCACCGTGGTGATCACCGCGATCGTCGAGGCGCTCAGGTGGCCGCTCGGCATGTGGTTCGAGACGATCTTGCGCGAGTACGGCCTGTCCACCCAGGACTGGGCCGGCTGGACGGCGGACCGGCTGAAGAACCTGGGCGTGGAGACGGTCCTGCTCAGCCTCATGCTGCTGGTCCTGGTAGCGCTGGCCCGCCACGTGCGGCGCTGGTGGATCCCGGCGGCGCTGGGGGCGTTCGCGTTCACGGTGGCGGCCTCGTTCGTCTACCCGGTGGTGTTCGAGCCGCTGTTCAACGAGTTCACCCCCATGCAGCAGGGCGCGCTGCGGACGAACCTGCTCGACCTGGCCGCGCGCGACGGCGTGCCGGTGGAGGACGTGCTGGTGGCCGACGCCTCACGCAGGACGACGGCGCTCAACGCGTACGTGTCGGGCTTCGGCGCGACCCGCCGCATCGTCGTCTACGACACGCTGCTGCGGGCCCCGCAGCGCGAGGTGGAGCTGGTCGTGGCGCACGAGCTGGGCCACGCCAAGTACGACGACGTCCTGCACGGCACGCTCATCGGCGCGCTCGGCTCGGCGTTCGGCGCGATCCTGCTCTACCTGGTGTTCGACCCGCTGCGGCGGCGGACGAAGGTCACCTCGATCACCGATCCGCGGGCGGTCGGCGCGCTGCTGGGGCTGATGACGATCGGCGGGTTCCTGCTGGGCCCGGCCCAGAACCTGATCAGCCGGCACATCGAGGCCAGGGCCGACGTGCACGCGCTGGACCTGACGCGGGATCCGGCCACGTTCATCGCCATGCAAAAACGCCTGGCAACAACCAACATTTCCGACTTGACGCCAAATGCGGTGGAATATGTGCTCTATGCCTCCCATCCGTCAAGTCCCGAGCGCATCGCCATGGCCCGCACATGGGCCCGGCTGAACGGCGTGCCCATCCCGTGACACCTTCCGCCGTGCTCTTCGTCACGAACGACTTCCCGCCCCGCACGGGCGGGATCCAGTCGTTCGTGCACGGGCTCGCGCTGCGCACGCCAGGCGTGACGGTCTACGCCCCCGCCTGGCCGGGCAGCGCCGAGTTCGACCGGCGCCAGCCGTTCCGCGTCGTGCGGCACCCCACCCGGCTCATGCTGCCTGTCCCGGCTGTCGCGCGCACGGCGGCCGGGCTGGTGGCCGCGCACGGCGTGCGGACCGTGGTGTTCGGGGCGGCGGCGCCGCTCGGCCTGCTCGCCCCGCGGCTGCGCGGGGCGGGCGCCGAGCGGGTGGTGATGCTCACCCACGGCCACGAGGCGTCGTGGGCGAGCGCGCCGGGCTTCCGCTCGGTGCTGCGCAGGATCGGCGGGCACGCGGACGTGGTGACGTACCTGGGGGAGTACACCCGCGCCAGGCTGGCCCCCGTCATCCCGCCGGGCAAGCTCGTCAGGCTCGCGCCCGGCGTGGACGCCGAGCAGTTCCAGCCCGGGGCGGGCGCGCCGGTCAGGGCCCGGCTGGGCCTCGGGGAGCGGCCCGTGGTGGTGTGCGTGTCGCGGCTGGTGCCGCGCAAGGGCCAGGACCGGCTCATCGCCGCCTGGCCGCAGGTGCTGCGCTCGGTGCCGGACGCGGTGCTGCTGCTGGTGGGCGGCGGTCCGTACCGGCGGCGGCTGGAACGGCTGGCGGGCGGGCACGAGTCGATCAGGTTCACCGGCACGGTCCCCGCCGCCGACCTGCCCGGCTACTACGCGGCGGCGGACGTCTTCGCGATGCCGTGCCGCACCCGGCTACGAGGCGTGGACGTGGAGGGCCTCGGCATCGTGTTCCTGGAGGCGTCCGCGACCGGCCTGCCGGTGGTGGCCGGCCGGTCGGGAGGGGCCCCCGACGCCGTACGATCCGGCGAGACCGGCCTGGTCGTCGACGGCGAGGACCCGCGCGAGATCGCGCAGGCCGTCGTCGAGCTGCTCACCGACGCCCAGAAGGCCCGCAAGATGGGCGCGGCCGGCCGCGACTGGATCACCGGCGAGTGGACCTGGGACGAGGTCGCCGCCCGCTTCCGCGCCCTGCTGTGACTCTCACCCCTTCGTCGAGCCCAGCGTGAGCCCGGCCACGAACTGCTTGTGCAGGAGCTGGAAGACGATCAGCGTCGGCAGCGCCACCAGCATCGACCCGGCGGCCAGCAGGTTGTAGTCGGTGAAGAACTGGCCGCGCAGGTTGTTCAGCGCCGAGGTGACCGGCAGCTTGTCGCCCGACGACATCAGCACCAGCGCCCACAGGAAGTCGTTGTACATCCAGGTGAACTGCAGCGTGCCGAGCGCCGCCAGCGCGGGCCGGCACAGCGGCAGCGTCAGCGTCCAGTAGCGCCGCCACACCCCGGCGCCGTCCACCAGCGCCGCCTCGGAGATCTCCTCGGGGATCGTGCGCATGAAGTTGGCCAGCACGAAGACGCAGAAGCCGAACTGGAACGCCACGTGGATGAGGATCAGCCCCAGGTGGGAGTCGTAGAGCGACTGCGAGTCCGACAGCCACGCGGGCAGCGGGACCAGCGTGTAGAGGGTGTAGAGCGGGGTGATGAGCACCTGCGGCGGCAGCAGGTTGCCCGCGGTGAAGACGATCAGCAGCGTCCTGCGCCCCGGGATGCGCAGCCGGGCGATCGCGAACGCCGTGAACGAGGCCATCAGCAGCGTCACCAGCACGCCGGGCACCACGATGTAGAGCGTGTTGAGGTAGTAGCGGGGCAGCTCGGCCTGCGTCCACGCCTCCGCGTAGTAGGTGAGCGTCAGGCTCTCCGGCAGCGAGAAGTAGCCGAGGCGGGCGGTCTCCTCGTACGGCCGCAGCGAGGCGTACACGGCGAGCACCAGCGGCAGCAGCCACCCCAGGGCCACCAGGGCGAGGAAGGCGTGCAGCAGCACCCGCAGCGGCCGCCACCTCATCGCTCCTCCCTGAACAGCTGCGACAGGTACGTGACGATGAACCCCAGCGAGATCACCAGCAGGATCACCGCGATCGCCGAGCCGAACCCGATCCTGCTGGCCTCGCCCACGATGTTCTCGGTGACCAGCACCGACAGCAGCTCCAGCCCGTTCCTGCCCTTGTTGATGGCGTAGACGATGTCGAAGGCCCGCAGCGCCTCGATGACCGTGATCACCAGCACGATCACGTTGACCGGGCGCAGCGTGGGGAACACCACCCGGAAGAACGCCTGCCGCTCGTTCGCCCCGTCGATGGCCGCGGCCTCCTTCAGCGCGGGATCGACCGCCTTGAGCCCGGCCAGATAGATGATCATGACGTAGCCGACGTGCCGCCACGCCGCCGCCACCATGACGACCCAGATGTTGACCGCGCGGTCGCCCAGCCAGTCCACGCTCAGCCCGGTCACCGCGTTCAGCACGCCGTAGTCGGAGGAGTAGACGAGCTGCGCGATGAACCCCACCACCGCCAGCGAGAGCACGACCGGCATGTAGAGGGCGCTCTGGTAGAAGCGCGACAGCCGCAGCCGCCGGTCCAGCAGCACCGCGCAGAACAGCCCGAACGGCGTCGCCACCAGCCCCAGGAAGCCCAGCCACAGCACGTTGTTGCGGACCGCCGACCAGAACGGCGGATACTCCGCCGCCAGGTCGTGATAGTTCTCCCCGCCCACCCACTCGATGGGCCCGATGCCGTTCCAGCTCGTGCCGGAGAGCCAGACGGAGGCCAGCGTGGGCCCCCAGACGAGGCCCACGTTGACGACGATGGCCACCCCCAGCCCGATGACCAGGATGGTCACGTCGCGGGCGGAGTAGCGACGGGTCTTGGTGGCCATCAGCGGAAGATGTTCGCCTTCTGCTTCTCGATGGCGGCCAGCAAGGGGTCGATCTCGTTGGGTTCGCCGACGAACGTCTGCAACGACGGGATCATCACGGTCGAGGCGAAGTCGGGCCGGGTGTCGCGGTCGAGGAACTGCGCGATGTGCGTGGCCTTCGACACCAGCTCGGCGCCGCGCTTCTGCAGCGCGCTGTAGCCGGAGGTGTCGGCCTTGGAGCTGGCGGCCAGCGTGCCGGGATCCAGCTTCGTGGCGACGTTCTGGGAGGACGCCTGCGCGAAGTGCTTGATCAGGGCCTTCGCGCCCGCCACGTTCTTGGCCTTGGCGGAGATCATGTAGCCGTCGATGGGGGCGTCGATCGAGTCGGTGCCGTACGCCGGGTTGATCTCGGGGAAGGTGAAGAAGTCCAGGTCGTCCCGGTCGGCCTCGGGGAACTGCTGGGCGACGAACATCCCGAGCAGGTACATCCCGGTCTTCTTCTGTGCCAGCGACTGCCCGGCCTCCTGCCACGTACGGCCCAGCGCGGCCGGCTGGTGGAACTCCATCAGCCCCCGCCAGGTGTCGAACACCTGCCTGACCCGGGGGTCGGTCCACGACTCCTTGCCCGCCATGAGGGAGATGTGGAAGTCGTAGCCGTTGATCCGCATGTTGAGGATGTCGAACGTGCCCATCGCGGGCCAGCCGTCCTTGTCGGCGAACGCGATGGGCACGATGCCGTCCGCCTTCATCTTCCTGGCCAGCGCGGTGAACTCGTCCAGCGTCGCGGGCGGCTCGTAGCCCCGCTCCTGCCACAGGCTCTTGCGATAGAACACCGCCCACGGATAGTAGGTGAACGGGACGAAGTACTGCTTGCCGTCCACGCCCGTCGACTGGTCCTTGAACGCCTGCGTGTAGTCGCCGCCGATCTCCTGCCACACGTCCGAGATGTCCACCGCGAGGCCCTGCTCGGCGAAGAACTGCATCCGGTACCCGGCGAACCAGGTGAACACGTCCTCGGGGGTGCCGCGCAGGTAGCGGTTGATGTTCTCCTGGAAGGTGTTGTGGTCGACGGTGTTGATCCTGGTCGTGGCCTGGGTGAAGCCCTTGACCACGGTGTCCAGCGTCTTCTTGGGGATCTCGTCGGAGGCGTTCGAGCCGATGGTGACCGTGCCCAGTCCGCCGCCGCCCTGACCTGTCGGTGACGGGGCGTCCGAGCCGCAGCCGGCCAGGACGGCGGGGACGCCGAAGGCGGCGGCTCCTAAGATGAGGTTGCGGCGGGAGATCGGCGATGGTTGGTCCATGTGGGTGCCTCCTTGCCGGAATTCCCCCGACTTTGCGCACTTTCCTTCATCGAAAAGGCCCCTTTTCGGACTGTCAACGCCCGTTTTCATGACAACCTGCGCCCTAGCAGGTCGTGTCCGGAATAATTCGCCTATGTTCTGGCGACCTGTGCCCGTGGTTCTGACGGCTGTGGCGGTGCTCGCGGGCGCGGCCGGATGCGCCTCAGGAGGGCCGGAGCCGGCGGCCACGCCCAAGCCGTCGAAGGGCGCGGCCACGTCCGGGCCGTCGCAGCGCGCCGCCGCCCCCGACTGCACGAAGGCCGGGCCGCGGGACTTCGACGGCGACGGCCGGGACGACGTCGCCGTGGGGAACAGGATGCTGTCGGGCGGCCAGGTCTCCCTGCTGACCGCCGGCAGGCTCGTGCCTCTGACCATCCAGGACGAGGCCGCCGACGCCGTCGGGTCGTCGGTGGCCCTGACACGGGTGGACGCCGACGGCTGCGCCGACCTCGTCGTCGGAGCGCCGTACACGAAGGTGGACGGGAAGGGCGGCGCCGGCGCGGTCTACGTCCTGTACGGCGGCGGCACCCGCCCCCACCGCAAGCTCGTCGCCCCCGAACCCCAGGAGAACGCCAGGTTCGGCAGCTCGGTCGCCGCGTACGGCGGCACCATCGCCGTCGGAGCGCCCCTAGAGGAGGAGCGGGGCGCCCGCGCGGCGGGAGCCGTGTACGTCTTCCCCGAGGGGGCCGACGCCCGCCGCATCAGCCAGGAGACCGAGGGCGTACCGGGCAACAGCGAAATGGGCGACCGTTTCGGCCACTCCCTGGCGCTCGGCCCCCTGCCGGACGGGCGGCTGCGCCTGCTCGTCGGCGCCCCCGACGAGCGCAAGGACGGCACGGGCCAGCAGCTCGGGCGCGGGGGAGCGGGCCACGCGGGCTCCGTCACCCTGATCGACGAGGTACGGGCGGAGCGTTACCAGGCACTCAAGTTCGACGGAGCATCGGAGGAGTGCGCCTACGGGGCGGCCGTGGCGCACCTGCCCGGCGACCGATGGGCGGTCACCGCGCCCCGCTGCGGCACCCTCCAGGTCAACGGCACCTCCGGCCCGGTCAGGACCGTCTCCTGCCAGGCCTGCGCCGGTTCCCTGTCGGCGCTGGCGGTCTCACCGGACGGCCGCCTGGCGGTGGCGTGGGGCGACTCGGCGGTGGTGCTGGTGCCGGACGACGAGGAGGGCGTACGCGACCAGGTCGTCCCGACGCTGCCCGGCGGCAACTGGCCGGTCGCCTTCTACGGCTCCAAGCTGGTCTTCGGCCGCCCCAGGGACACCCCGCCGCTGACCGTGACCGTCCACGACCCCGCCACCGGCACGGCGGAGGAGGTCGCCATCGAGGGCGGCACCGGCGACGTTGAAGGCGTCGGCGAGGCACTCGGCTGACGTATCTACGATCGGGAGTCGTAGAGCGCTTCGATCTCGCCGGCGAAGTCGCGCATCACCAGGTTCCGCTTGACCTTGAGGGTCGGCGTGAGGTGGCCGCTCTCCTCGGTGATGTCCGCGTCGAGGATGACGAACTTCTTGATCTGCTCGGCCTTCGACACCATCGCGTTGGCCCGGTCGACCGCCCCCTGGATCTGCGCCAGCACCTCGGGGTCGGACTTGAGGGCGGCGACGGTGGCGCCTTCCGGCAGGGCCTCGGGGTCGAGGGTGATCAGGGCGGCGACGAACGGCCGCCCGTCGCCGATGATCATGGCCTGGGAGACCAGCGGGTGGGCACGCAGCGCGTCCTCAAGGGGGCCAGGCGCGACGTTCTTGCCGGCCGCCGTCACCAGGATCTCCTTCATCCGCCCGGTGATGCGCAGGTAGCCGTCGGCGTCGAGCTCGCCCACGTCGCCGGTGTGGAACCAGCCGTCGGCGTCGATCACCTCGGCGGTGGCCTCCTCGTTCTTCCAGTAGCCGTGGAAGACGTTGCGGCCCTTGGCGAGGATCTCGCCGTTGTCGTCGATGCGCAGCGTGACGCCGGGCAGCGGCTTGCCGACCGTGCCGATCTTGTTGCCGCCCGGCATGTTGACCGAGACGGGCGCGGAGGTCTCGGTGAGGCCGTACCCCTCGAAGACCTCGATGCCGACGCCGCGGAAGAAGTGGCCGAGCCGGTCGCCGAGCGCGGAGCCGCCGCTGACCGCGGCGGACAGCCGCCCGCCGGTGGCCGCGCGCAGCTTCGCGTAGACCAGCTTGTCGAACACCGCCCGCTGCAGCCGCAGCCCGAGCGGCGCGCCGCCCGAGCTCTCCGCCTTGCTCCAGGCCACCGCGACGTCGGCCGCGCGGGCGAAGATCTTGCCCTTGCCGCCGGAGATCGCCTTCTGCTCGGCGGCGTTGTAGACCTTCTCGAACACGCGCGGCACGCCCAGCAGGAACGTCGGCTGGAAGTCCTGCAGGTCGGGGGCGACGTTCTTCATGTTGGGCGTGTGCGCCATGATCGCGCCCGCCTCGATGAGCACCACCTGGATCATCCGGGCGAAGATGTGCGCCAGCGGCAGGAACAGCAGCGCGGCCGGCTCCTTGCGGGCGAACATCGGCTCGAGCGGGCCGCGCAGCACGTTGAGTGCGGTGAACAGCAGGTTGTCGTGCGTGATGCGGCAGCCCTTGGGCCGCCCGGTGGTGCCCGAGGTGTAGACGACGGTGGCGAGGTCGGCGGAGGTGACCTGCTTCCTGCGCGCCTCGACGTCGGCCTCGGTGACGCCGCCGGTCTCCAGCGTGCCGTCCACCCGCCACAGCGCCTTGAGCTCGGGCGCGGCCTCCTTGACGGCCTGCTCGTGCGCGTCGAGCTCGACGAACGCCGCCTTGGCCGCGCTGTCGGCGATGATCCACCTGATCTGCTCGACGGAGGAGGTCTCGTAGACCGGCACGGTGACGGCGCCGATCGTCCAGATGGCGTAGTCGACGAGCGTCCACTCGTAGCGGGTGCGCGACATGAGCGCGACCCGGTCGCCGTGCTCGACGCCGGCCGCGATCAGGCCCTTGGCCACCTCGACCACCTGGTCGCGGAACTCGGCCGCGGTCACCACCGGCCAGCCCGACTCGGCCTTGCGCCGCATCACCACGACGCCCGGCTCCTGCTCCGCGCGCCGGAAGACGGTGTCGGCCAGGCCGGCGGAGGCAGGCACATCGACCAGGACGGGGACGCTGTACTCGCGCACGAACTCAACTCCTCTTCGGACTCCGCCTGGACGTTACCGCCTGAAGTTACGCGCCGGTAGCTCCGTCATTGAGGCGTTATGAAGGGCGTTTCACACGCTAGCAAGCCGAAGGCCGTCCTGCGGTGCGGCGGCGGCCGCGCATAGGATCTGCCCCATGAGGGTCCACGTCGTCAGCGACGTCCACGGCAGGGCGGACGCGCTCGCCAAGGCGGGTGACGGCGCCGACGCGCTGATCTGCCTCGGCGACCTCATCCTGTTCGTCGACTACGACGACCACGCCCAGGGCATCTTCGCCGACCTGTTCGGCGCCGACAACGCCACCCAGTTCATCGCGCTGCGCACGGCCAAGCGCTTCGACGAGGCCAGGGCCATGTCGGCGCGCCTGTGGGCGACGCTCGACGGCGACCCGCGCGAGCACATCGAGCGCAACGTCCGCGCCCAGTACGCCGCCCTGTTCGCCGCCATGCCCACCCCCGCCTACCTCACCTACGGCAACGTCGACCTGCCGCGCCTGTGGTCCGACTACGTCAGGCCGGGCCACCAGGTGCTCGACGGGCAGGTGGCGGAGATCGGCGGGCTGCGGTTCGGGTTCGTCGGCGGCGGGCTGAAGACGCCATACCGCACGCCGCACGAGATCAGCGACGAGGAGTACGCCGCCAAGGTCGAGGCCGTCGGCGAGGTCGACGTCCTGTGCTGCCACATCCCGCCCGCCCTGCCCGAGCTGCTCTACGACGTGGTGGCCAGGCGGTTCGAGCGCGGCAGCGAGGCCACGCTGGAGGCGATCAGGCGCACCCAGCCCCGCTACGCCCTGTTCGGCCACGTGCACAATCCCCTCCACGCGCGCGCCCGCGTGGGCCGCACCGAGTGCGTGAACGTGGGCCACTTCCGCAGCAGGGGCGTCCCGTACGTCCTCGAATGGTGATCTGGGCCCTTACGCCGCCACCGGCGGTTTGTGCACTAACGTGGTCGCCATGGCTGATCGGACCACTTCGAGCACCACGATCGGCGCCGGGCGCGCCGACGTCATGGCGGTCATCGCCGACTTCCCCAGCTACCCCCAATGGGCCGGCCAGGTCAAGAGCGCCGAGGTCCTGACCAGCGACGACGCCGGCCGGCCGAGCACCGTGCGGTTCACTCTCGACGCCGGGCCGATCAGCGACACCTACACGCTCGGCTACACCTGGCAGGGCGACGAGGGCGTGAGCTGGCAGGTCGTCGAGCCCGGCAAGATGGTCTCCGACCTGCGCGGAAGTTACCGGCTCTCCGACTCGGGCAGTCGCACCGACGTGACGTACGAGCTGACGGTCGACCTCAGCGTCCCCATGATCGGCATGATCAGGCGCAAGGCCGAGAAGGTCATCGTGGACACCGCGCTCAAGGGCCTCAAGAAGCGCGTCGAAGGCCGCTGAGGTGCACCCGCGGGTTCTGCTCTTCACCGGCAAGGGCGGGGTGGGCAAGACGACGGCCGCTGCCGCGACGGCCACGCTGGCCGCCCGCCGCGGGCTGAAGACGCTGATCGTGTCCACCGACACGGCCCACTCGCTGGCCGACGCGCTCGCCGCCGAGCCCGGCGAGATCGCGCCCGGCCTGCACCTGCACCAGGTGGACACGCAGAAGTCGATGGAACGCCACTGGGGCGAGCTGCGCGACTACGCGCGGGGCGTGCTGGCCGAGCTGGGCCTCGACGAGATCACCTCCGAGGAGATCACCGTCCTGCCGGGCGCGGAAGAGCTGATCGCCCTGCTGGAGCTGCGCCGCCACGCCCGCGACGGCTGCTGGGACGTCATCGTCGTCGACTGCGCCCCCACCGCGGAGACGCTGCGGCTGCTGGCGCTGCCCGAGGCGCTCGACTGGCACGTCAACCGGCTCATGCCGGTCGGGCGCCGGGTGCTGAAGCTGGTCTCGCCGTTCGTCCGCGGCGTGGCCCGCGTCAGCGCGCCCGGCGACGACGTCATGAACGCGGGCGAGCGCTTCCACCGCGGCCTGATGGAGGTGCGCGAGCTGCTCACCGGCGACCACGCCTCCGTGCGGCTCGTGCTCACCCCCGAGTCGGTGGTGCTGGCCGAGGCCAGGCGCACCCTGACCTCACTCAGCCTGTACGGCTACCGCGTCGACGCCGTCATCGCCAACCGGGTCTTCCCCGGCGGCGACGGCGCCGACGCGTGGCGCAACGGATGGGTGGAGGCGCAGTCGAGGCTGCTGGCCGAGGCCGAGCAGTCGTTCGCGCCGCTGCCCGTCCACGTCGTGCCCTACCTGCCCGCCGAGCCCGTCGGCAAGGACGCGCTGGCCGAGGTGGGCGCCGCGATGTACGGCGACGCCGACCCGTTCGCCGCCCACTCCGTACGCCCGCCGCTGCGCATGAGCGCCGACGAGCTGGAGCTGGCCCTGCCCGGCGCCGACCGGGAGAACGTCGACCTGGCCCGCAAGGGTGACGAGCTGATCGTCACGGCGGGCCCGTACCGCAGGATCCTGGCCCTTCCCGCGGCGCTGGCCCGCAGGGAGATCAGCGGAGCGGCGCTGCGCGACGGTGTGCTTCGCGTCACGTGGTCCGCCGAGGGAGCGAATCCGCGACCTGATGAGTTGAATGGATGAGCGACCCCACGAGCTTGGAGGACCAGGATGAGCGACAACAGTGACAGGAACGGCAGAGACGCCCATAGGGACACCCATAGGGAGACCGGGCGGGAGACCCCTGGCCAGGCCGACAGGGACCCGATCGGCACGGTGGCCGACGAGGCGCGCAAGCTGTTCGAGTCGCTTCAGGGCCGGGCCACCCGCCAGGTCGGCAAGAGCGTGTTCGACTCCTTCACCGGCTCGCTGTCCGGCGCGGTCGGCGGTCGCTCCCGCAGGGAGCGCGACGTGTGGGAGGAGGCCGTCTCCGAGTCCCACGACGAGTACATCTGCCGGGCCTGCCCGGTGTGCCGGGCGATCGCGGCGCAGCGCGAGTCGGGCGGCGACGTGACCGGCCACCTGGTGGCCGCCGGCGGTGAGCTGTTCGCCGCCTTCCGAGGCGCGCTCGACGCGCTGAGCAAGCCCGCCCCCCGCGGGCCCCGTGACCGGCGCGACACGCAGCGCGAGGACCGTGACCATCGCGACAGTCGCGACAGTCGCGACAACGTTCAACACATAGATCTGGGATAGGGAGACACGCGGCAATGCTCACGATCGGTGTCGACATCGGCGGGACGAAGGTGGCCGCCGGTGTGGTCGACGACAACGGCGAGATCGTCGACCACACGCTGAGGCCCACCGCCGCCGACCGCCCCGACAAGGTGGCCGAGACGGTGGCCGACGTCGTTCGCGAGCTGTCCGAGGGCCGGGACGTCGAGGCGGTCGGGGTCGGCGCGGCCGGCTTCGTCGACGAGAGCCGGTCCGTCATCCGCTTCGCGCCCAATCTCGCCTGGCGCGAGGAGCCGCTGCAGAAGAAGATCAGCGGCCTCGTCGGCCTGCCGGTCGTCATCGAGAACGACGCCAACGCCATGGCCTGGGGCGAGACCAGGTTCGGCGCGGGCAGGGGGCAGTCCCACGTCGTCTGCCTGACCCTCGGCACCGGCATCGGCGGCGGGCTCGTCTTCGACGGCGCCCTCTACCGCGGCCGCTGGGGCATGGGCGCCGAGCTGGGCCACATGCAGGTGCAGCCGGGCGGGCGCGAGTGCGGCTGCGGCAACATCGGCTGCTGGGAGCAGTACGCCAGCGGCCAGGCCCTGGTCAAGGAGGCCAGAGAGCTGGCCGACGCGCAGCCGGAGCGGGCCGCCACGTTGCTCGGGCTGGCCGGCGGCAAGATCGAGGGCGAAGAGGTCACCGAGGCCGCCAGGCTCGGCGACGAGGTCTCCCTGGCCGCCTTCGCCAACCTGGCCGACTGGCTCGGGCAGGGCATGGCCGACCTCGCCTCCATCCTCGACCCCGGCTGCTTCATCGTCGGCGGCGGCGTGTCCCGCGCCGCCGACCTGTTCATCGACCGCGCCAGGGAGGCGTTCGCCGAACGGCTCACCGGCCGCGGACACCGCCCTCTGGCCGAGATCCGCCTGGCCGAGCTGGGCGCCTCGGCCGGCGTCGTGGGCGCCGCCGACCTCGCCCGCCGCCGCTAGCCCCTGCGGCCGGTGACGACCTCCCCAGCCGGTGCCGGGGCCCGGCGACTCGTGGCCGCCTGGCCGGTCGGCGGGGCCCGGCGATCCGTGATGCCAGGGCCCGGCGGCGACTTGTGACGCTTCCTGTGCACGTCCGGGTCGGGACGTACAACCTGCACGGGATGCGGGCCGGGCTCGCCGCGCTCGCGCCGGTCGTCGTCGCGCTGCGCGCCGACGTGCTGTGCGTGCAGGAGGTGCCGAAGTTCGTGCGATGGCGGGCCAGAAGGGGCGCGCTGGCCGCCTCGGCGGGGCTCGCCGTCGCCACCCACGGCAGGGTGGGCGGCGTCGCCGTGCTCACCGGGCCTGGCATGCGCGTGCTGCACGCCGAGCACCACGCGCTGCGCCCCTTCCGGCGGCTGGAGCGCCGCGCCCTCGCCCTGGCCGTCGTGGAGCCGATCGGGGACGAGGGCCGGCTGGTGGCGGGGTCGTTCCATCTCGACCTGGACGAGGCGGCGCGGGCGTACCACGTCGAGGAGATCATCGCTCTCATGGAGGACGCCGCCGCCCGGTACGACGCCTCCATCGTGCTCGGCGGCGATCTCAACGAGCAGGACCACCAGCCGGCCTGGCGCCACCTGGCGGCGCGGCTGGCCGACTGCCACGCCGAGGCGCCGGCGGGCGGCGGCCCGACGTTCAGGTCACCGCGCCCGCGCCGGCGCATCGACGCGGTGTTCGCCGCCCGCGAGATCGCCGTCGTGTCGTGCGGAGTGCCGCTCAACGGCACCGATCAGGCGGGCGCGAGTGACCATTTCCCGGTCGTGGCGGAGTTGAGAGTTGGGCACTAACGGGCAAGATAGGCGCGTGAACCCGTAGCATTTCCCTCATGACCCGTCGCTCTCAGCGGCGTGCGCTCTCTCTGATCTTGGCGACGTCCGTGGCCTTGACGCAGGTCACGCCCGCCGCGCATGCCGATCCCCGGCCCGCCGCCGAAGCGTGGCAGCAGTCGACCAGCGTGCGCCTCCAGGCCGACGGCTCGCTGTCCGACGTGCTCGCGATCACCGCCGACAACGTCTGGGCGGTGGGCCAGCAGGAGATCTGGGACGTCTGGAAGAACCGCGGCACCATCCGCCACTGGAACGGCAGCAGGTGGGCCGAGATCGGCATCCGCGACGCCACGGCCGCGGGCAGCCTGCGCAGCCTGGCCGCCGCGTCGGCCTCCGACGTCTGGGCGGTCGGCGACGGGCACGACGGCCTGCCCTACCTCGCCCACGGCGACACGGCCGGGTTCGACCGGGTCAGGCCCCCAGGGCTGCGCGCCGGCGACTGGCTCGGCGGCATCGACGCCAAGCCGGGCCGCGTCGTGGCCGTCGGCAGCCGCGAGAAGAACGGGCTCATCCTCACCGGCCAGGGCAACACCTGGAGCGTGCAGCAGACCAAGGAGAAGGGCGCCCTCTACGCGGTCTCCGGCGGGTTCGCGGTCGGCGACACCGGCACCAGACCGCTGGTCGTCCACTACTCGGGCGGCTCGTGGAAGTCGATGACGCTGCCCTCCGTCCCCGGCGGCTACCTGCGCGACATCCAGGTCGACAGCTCCAAGCGGGCGGTGGCCGTGGGCGGCGTCTACCGCGGCCCCGGCGACATCTCGCCGCTCGCGCTGGTCTGGAACGGCAAGCGCTGGAGCCGCCTGCGGCTGCCCGGCACGTCGGAGGCCAGGCTCTACGGCGTCACCGGCGACGGCAAGGGCCGCTACTGGATGACCGGCTACGACCCGGCCCACGCCGCCGTGCCGTTCATGCTGCGCTGCGAGAAGGGCTCCTGCACGATCATCCGCGGCGCCACCCAGAAAGACCGCGACAGCGTACGCCTGCAGGCCGTCACCTACCTCGCGGGCAAGGGCACGGTGTGGGCGGTCGGCCACGCGGTCGACCCCGACGACCAGTACACCGACGTGGTGGAGTCCTTCGTGCCCAGGACCAGCACCCAGAAGTCCTAGCCCCGGGCCCGCACCCCTTCAGCGCTCACAGGACGGCGCCGTCGTCCCAGCCCGAGTCGTTGGGCGGGCCGTCGCCCATGCGCACGACCAGCGCCACGAACCCGCCGATGAACGCCGCCACCGCCGTGAACAGCGCCCACCCCTCCATGTGCCAGCTCGCCATGGCCGCCACCAGGAGATAGGCGGGACCGCCGAACAGGGCGACCCACGCCAGCTTGGTCACCAGGTCGAGCTTGGGCAGCGGAGGCGGCGGCGGAGGCACGAAGTGGCCCTCCTCCGCCTCCTCGTCCTCGGAGCCCTCGCCCGTGCTGTCGTCGGCGCCGTCGCGCGGCAGGTCGTCGTCCTCGCCCGGCTCGCCCTCGGGCGGCTTGACCACCCGGCGGGTCGGCTCGGCGGGGAGGTTTTCGCTGTCCGGCCATGGCTGGTCGGCCGAATCGCGCTCGGCTGTGTCGTTGAAGGACGCGACGATCTGCCGCCAGACCTCGTCCTCGTCACTCTGGGGCGTCACCTAGATGGGCCTCTCCGCAGCGATCGCGACTTCCCCCTGGGTGCGATCAGTCCCTCTGCAAGGGTACCGAGGCATGTGTCCGGATGAAGTCGAGGCTCCCGGCAAAGATCCTGTCGGCATCGTTGTCCAGCGTCGCAACATGGTAGCTATCGGTAAGCTCCTCGATCGTGGCCTGCGGGACCTTCGCGCGGATGATCGCGACACTCGTCGGCTTCACCACGTGGTCCTCCGTGCTGTGGAAGACCAGCAGCGGTTGTGTCACCTTCGCCAGGTCGGCCTGCACCAGCGACCACAGGCCCGGCAGCGAGGCCGCCGCCTTGACCGGGGTGCGCGTGTAGGCCAGCTCCGTCACGCCGGGCTTCTTGACGTCGTTGGCGACGCCTGGCACGGACGCGACGAACCACTTGAGCAGCGGAGCCAGCCTCAGCAGCGGCACGTCGAGCGCGATCGAGGGGTTGACGACCATCACGCCCCTGATCGCCGCGCCGTGCACCTCGGCGAGTCGCAGCGCGAGGCAGCCACCCAGTGACAGCCCCGCCACGAACACCTCCGCGCAGCGGCCCTGGAGATCGGCGAACGCCTTCTCCACCTCGGCGTACCAGTCCTCCCAGCGGGTGCGGTTCATCTCCTGCCACCTGGTGCCGTGACCGGGCTGGCGGGGCAGCGAAACGCTGAGCCCGTGGCCGGCCAGGTATTCGGCCCACGGCCGCAGCGACTGCGGCGTGCCGGTGAACCCGTGGCACAACAGCACGCCCACCGGGCCTGCATCATGGTGGTAGGGCTCCGCGCCTGGCATGAGCGGCATAACAGCTCCTCCGTGCTGTTTCATTCCGGCAATTTCTGTCGGAACGGCCCGATCGTCGCACGTTCTTGGGTAATTGTGCGAGAGGTGAGGTAGGAGCAGGGCCCGCGAGGTGGGAAGATGACTCTGCCGATCTCGACGACGTGAGCAGGGAAGAGGTGCCAGGTGTTCTACTGGGTGGTCAAGGCCATCTTGGGGCCGTTTCTCCACCTCGTGTTCCGGCCCTGGACCGAGGGCGCGGAAAACGTGCCCAAGCAGGGGCCCGCGATCCTCGCCGGCAACCACCTGTCCTTCGCCGACCACTTCTTCGGCCCGCTGCAGATCCGCCGCAAGGTCATCTCACTCGGCAAGGCCGACTACTTCACCGGCCGCGGCGTCAAGGGCTTCTTCACCCGGCTGTTCTTCAGCGGCGTCGGCACCGTGCCCATCGACCGCTCGGGCGGCAAGGCCAGTGAGGCCGCGCTGCGCACCGGGCTGCGCATCCTGCGCGAGGGCAACATCCTCGGCATCTACCCCGAGGGCACCCGCTCGCCCGACGGCCGCCTCTACAAGGGCAAGACCGGTGTGGCGCGGCTCGCGCTCGAGTCGCGGGTGCCGGTGATCCCGTGGGCGATGATCAACACCTACGAGATGATGCCACCCGGGCGCCCGCTGCCCAAGCTGGGCATCCGTCCCGGCGTGAAGTTCGGCAAGCCGCTCGACTTCTCCCGCTACTACGGCATGGAGGACGACCGGCTGGTGCTGCGCGCGGTCACCGACGAGATCATGTACGCGCTCATGGAGCTGTCGGGCCAGGAATACGTCGACAAGTACGCCGCGAGCGCCCGCGTCGAGATGGAGCGCGCGGCCCGCGCGGCGGCCGCCAAGAGCTGAAGGCCAGAGCTGCGGGGCAGAGTTGCGGGCCAGAGCTGTGGGCGAAAGCTAGGGGGGCCGCTCACGCGGAGGAGCGTAAGGCCTCCTCCGCCCTGCGCATGGCGCTCGTCATCGCCTGCAGCTCCTCCCTGCTGAGCCGGTCGATGAGGTACGCCCGCACCACCTCCAGGTGACCGGGCGCCACCCGCTCCAGGCAGCGCACGCCCGCCTCGGTCAGCACGGCCAGCACACCCCGGTCGTCCGACGGGCACGTCTCCCGCTCGACCAGCCCCGCCTTCTCCAGCTGGGTCACCTGGTACGTCAGCGCGCTCTTCGACACCACCACCCCCCTGGCCAGCTCGGTCATGCGCAGCCTGCGGCCGGGGGCGGCGGAGAGCCGCACCAGGATCTCGTACTGCGGGTGGGTGAGCCCGGCGGAGGCTTTGAGCTGTTCTTCGATGCGCCGCTCAAGCAGGTGGGAGGTGGCCAGGAAGGCGCGCCATGCGGCCATCTCGGTCGAGTCCAGCCATCGGGGGTCCGTCACCGACTCAGTGTACTGTCGTTCGAATTTGAACCATCACTGCTAGAGTTGTCGTTCAAATCTGAACATGAAGGAGCACGCATGGTGGATCAGGGGCGCCCCGTCGTCCTGCTGCTCGCCAGGGTCGCCGTCGGGGTGATCTTCCTGGTGCACGGCTATCAGAAGTTCGCGACCATGGGCATCGAGGGCACGACCAAGTTCTTCGAGTCGGTGGGCATCCCGCTGGCCGGCGTCGCCGCGCCCGCCGTGGCCGCGCTGGAGGTGCTCGGCGGGCTGGCGCTGATCCTCGGCGTCGCGCTGCCCGTCGCCGGGTCGCTGCTGGCCCTCGACATGCTCGGCGCCATCGTCTTCGTGCACGGCTCCAACGGGCTGGCCGGTGAGGGCGGCTACGAGTTCGTGCTGGCGCTGGCCGCGGCCAGCCTGGCGGTCGGCTTCACCGGCGGGGGAGCGTTCGCCCTCGACAACGTGCTCCTGCGCCGCCGCCGCACCGCCCCGGCCGTCGCCTGACCCGTAAGGATCGTGGCTCAGGACAGGTGGGCGCGGATCTGCCTGACGTACTCCGGCGTCGTGCGGCAGCAGCCGCCGATCAACGACGCGCCCGCCTGTTGCCACTCCTTGGCCGCCTGGCCGAACTCCACCGGGTCCGCCAGGCCCGTCCAGCGGCGCAGCCCGGCGTCCCACGTCTCGCCCGAGTTCGGGTAGACGACCACGGGCAGCCCGCCCGACAGGCAGCCGATCAGGCCGGGGATGTGGCGCGGCGCCGTGCAGTTCGCCCCCACGGCCACCACCTGCGGGTTGCCGCCGAACACGGCCGCCGCCTGCGCGATGGGCGTGCCGTCGCTCAGCCGCTCGCCGTCGCGGCACGAGAAGGCCACCCACGCCTTCACCTCGGGCGTGCCTGCCAGCAGCCGGGCCAGCGCCCGCGCCTCCGGATAGGAGGGGATGGTCTCGCAGGCCAGCAGGTCGGCCCCGGCCGCCGCGAGGATCTCCCAGCGGGGGCGGTGCCAGGCGTACAGGCCGTCCTCGTCGAGGTCGTAGTCGCCGGTGTACTCGGCGCCGTTGGCCAGATAGGCGCCGTACGGGCCCACCGAGGCCGCCACCAGGCCGCGCCCGTGCTCGTCGCGGGCCTGCGCCGCGAGCTTCACCGACAGCCGCAGCAGCCGCTCCGCCTCGCCGGCGCCGAGCCCGCGCCGCTCGAACCCCGGCAGCGTCGCCTGGTAGCTGGCCGTGGTCGCCACGTCGGCGCCGGCCGCGAAGTAGCACGCGTGCGCGCGCCTGATCAGCTCGGGCTCCTCCAGCAGCAGCCGCGCCGACCACAACTCGTCGCGCAGGTCGGCGCCGAGGCTCTCGAGCTGGGTCGCCAGCCCTCCGTCCAGGACAAGTGTCGTCACCCGTTCAGCGTACGCAGCCGCGGCCCATGCCCGTCGCGACGGGCATGGGCCGCGGCGTCCGTCAGGTGCGCTTCCAGAAGGGGCCGCGCCTGCCTCCGTCGCCGGGGGCGCCCGGAGTTCCTGGGTCGCCCGCCGGTCTCGGGTCGCCCGCCGAGCGTGGGTCTCCCGCCGGTGGCGGGGGAGTGGGGCCGGTCAGGGCCGTGAGGACCTCGACGGCGCGGGCGTGCAGGGCGTGGGCGTCCGCGCCAGGACGCTCGGCCGCCGCCAGCTCGGCCGCCAGGCGTTCCAGTTGCTCGTTCCCCCCGAGGTACGCCGCCAGCGCCGCCAGCCGGGTGCCCAGGTCGGCCAGGTAGAGCAGGTCGGGTGCGGGCAGGGCCCTGAGGCGGTCGAGCTCGGCCACGAGCTGGGGGCGTACCGACTCCAGACGCCCGCCGGCCGCCCGGCCGCGACCCCGGCGCGGCCCGCCGGGAGTCATCGGCATGGGCGCCGGCGAGGGAGGCAGGGCGCCGCCGTCCTGCGGCCCTCCGGTGAGGAAGCCCCGCTCCATCTCCATCCCGCCCGCGCTGCTCAGCCCGGGCTGCGGCGTCCGCATCCTGGCCGGGCTCGCCGGCGCGGCGGCCAGCATGACGTTCGCCCCGAAGGCGCCCATCCCGGGCGACTGCGGCGGCTCCCACCCGCTCGGCGGCTCGACCGGCTGGATGACGCGATGCTGCGGCCCCTCGCCGGCGACCTGCCGGGTGTCCACCGCCACGTACGCGGTGAACCGGCAGAGCACGCCGTACTCCAGCGAGGTGCGCACGATGCGCTCCTCCAGGTCGTGCTCGCCCATGGCGTACCGGTCCTCCAGCTCGCGCAGGTGAGCGCGGGCCCACACGGCCGTGATGGCCGGATTGTCCACCGTGACGCCGTCCACGCGCTCCTCCCACGGCCCCCGCGCGGTCAGCCCCCGCACGGTCACCGACGAGCCCTCGCGACAGCGCCCGTACGCGCGCAGCGGCACCCCCGGGAAGATCGACCCCAGGTGGGTGACGGTCTCCGGCTCGACCTCCAGGCCCTTGAGCGCCAGGTCGGTGACCAGGGGAGCGCCGATCCTGCGGTGGATGTGCTCCATGGCCGCGTCCAGCCGGTCCTCCGACTCGACCAGCTCGCACCGGCCCGCGCCGAGCCCCGCGAGACGGCCGAGGAACCCGGCGTTCACCGCCCTGTCGATGCCCACCGCGTGCACCCGCATGGCCGACAGCGCGCCGCCCGCCTGCTCCAGGATCTGGTCCTCGTTGCCGACCTGGCCGTCGGTGACGAGCACGACGACCCGCTCGCGGCCCTCCGTGCGGCCGTCGAGCAGCGCGACGGCCCGGCGCAGCGGCTCCAGCAGCTCGGTGCCGCCCCGGGCGTCGACCCTCGCGAGGTGCTCGACCGCGCGGTAGCGGTTGCGGTCGGACGCCTCTGCCAGCCCCTCGAACGCCTCCTCCACCACCGAGTCGAACGTCAGCACCGCGAACCTGTCGTGCGAGGTCAGCGTGTCGACGATGCGCGCGGCGGCCCGGCGGGCGCAGACCATCTTCCAGCCGCCCATGCTGCCCGAGCGGTCGAGCAGCAGCACCAGGTCGCGCGGCGTGCGGGCGCCCTCCAGCGGCGGCGGCAGCACGGTCAGCGCGAACGTGCCCTTGCCGCCCGCCTGCCCGTCCGCCTGCCCGCCCGCCGGCCCGTCCAACTGGAGAGCTGTGGAAGCGGCGAACGTCAGCCGCAGCACGAAGTCGCGGTCCAGCCGCTCGCCGGGGCGCAGGCGTACCGTGCCGCCCTCCTCCTCGACCACGTGCAGGCTGGAGGCGAGCTCGCGCAGCTCCAGCCCGGCCGCGTCCACGGTGGCCGTCAGCGACAGGCGTACGGGGTTGGGGAAGCCGGGCAGCAGCACCGGCGGGCTGATCCTGGAGGCGTCGGGCACGGCGTCGGTGTCGGGCGCCACGCCGTCTCCGGCCGGCGGGCCGTCGATCGGGCGGCCGGGGATGTAGCGCGGCGCCACGACCAGCGGGAACCTGAACGTGGCGGCGCCGTCCTCGTACGGCAGCGGCTGGCTCATGCTCAGGCGCACCGAGACGCGCTCGCCGGGCAGGATGTTGCCCACCCTGATCGTGAACACGTCGGGCCGGTCCTCCTCGGCGATCGCCGCCCGCCTGCCCTCGCGCAGCGCCCGGTCGTAGTCGGCCCTGGCCTGGCCGCGCTCCTTGAGCACGCCCTCGACGACCCGGTCGTCGGCCTCCATGCGGAAGCCGGTCACCGCCGCCCTGTCAGGCAGCGGGAAGACGTAGGTGGCCTCCAGCGTCACGTCGTACGGGTTGGTGAACCCCTGCGTGACCTCGACCCCGGCGATCAGGCCCGAGATGGCGGCGGTCACGTCCACGCTCTCCAGCGGCAGGTTGCCGCGCTCGGTCAGCAGCGCGCCGAACCCGGCGTCCGGCACCGGCAGGCACCGCGCGGGCTCCAGCGAAGTGATCTTCATGTCAGCTTCCTCTCTTCGAGCACCGCGAGCAGCGGCCCGGCCGCCGCCAGCACCGCCTGAACGTCCTCATCCGACAGCGCCCGTCTTCCGTCGAGCACCAACCGCACCCCATCGCCCAGCCTGACCCCCGTGACGACCCCGGCCGCCGGCCCAGGCTCAGCAGCGCCGGCGGCGGACACCTCCGGTGGGCTACCCGGCCGCTCAGCCCAGAAGCGCGCCCGCTCCCCGCCCCCTGCGGCGGCCGGGGCGGGGCCGGGGCGGGGGAGCGACCCGTTCAGGCCGGACGCCTGCTCCAGGGTGTGGTCGGTGGCGCCGGTCAGGGCGGTCTGGATCTCGGCGATCGAGTGGCCGGCGGCCTGCATGCGCTTGACCGCCACGAGCTGCAGGAGGTGGCGGCGGCCGTAGCGGGCGATCCTGCCGCGCCGGGTGAGCGGCGGGTCGAGCAGCCCGATCGTCGTGTACCACCTGATCAGCCGCTCCCCTGGCACATCACGGACCCGTCCGTTCGCGGAGTGACCGGCGGCCGCCGCGCCGTCGCGCAGCGCGCGGGCCGCGTGCTCGGCCAGCTCGCCGATCGTCCAGGTCTCGCTCATACCTCCACAATGACACTGTCATTGTTACAGTGTCAACGTGCTCGTGTGGCGGAAGAACCGCAGGCCGAAAACCGTTCTAAATGTGTAAAAGCCGACCGGCGGGGAGGAAAGTACGCATGGCTACAATCACCGGACCACTCTCGGGCGACGCCAAGAACACCGTCGTCGAGGCCCTCCAGGGCGCCCTGGTCGATCTCATCGATCTGTCCCTGGTCGCCAAGCAGTCCCACTGGAACCTCATCGGCTCCCACTTCCGCCCCATCCATCTGCAGCTCGACGAGGTCACCGACCTCGCCAGGACCCACATGGACACCATCGCCGAGCGCGTGGTGGCCCTGGGCGCCAACCCGGACGGCCGCGCCGCGACCGTCTCCCGCGAGACCAAGCTCCAGCAGCCGGACGGCGGCTGGCAGGAGGACGGCAAGGTCGTGGCGACCATGACCGACATCCTGGGCGGCATCAGCAAGCGCATGTACGAGCGCATCGCGGCCACCGAGGAGGCCGACCCGGTCAGCCAGGACCTGCTCATCGCCGTGGCGCAGGAGGTCGACAAGCAGCACTGGATGTTCCAGGCACAGCGCTGATCCGAGGGTGCGCGACGAAGGAGAGCCCGGGCGTACGGCCCGGGCTTTCGTGTGCCCGGGGCCGTCCGTGCCGGGGGCGGTGGCGAGGTTTGCGGAGAGTTTGGTTTCGCGAGTCCCTGTCATTCATGTCGGTGCGGTCGACTAGCGTGGCACCTAGAGGGAGGCCCCACGATGTCGCACAAGACTCTCCTCCGCACGGGCCCGCTCTTGCCGGGCGGCATCAGCCCGTACGGTCCGCTCGGACTTCCGGGCCCCGACGGCCTGGCGCTGCCCCCTGGGTTCGCCGGCCGGGTGGTGGCCCGCAGCGGTCACAAGGTCGCCGGCCTGACCTGGCACGCAGCCCCCGACGGCGGCGCCTGTTTCCCCGACGGCGCCGGCTGGATCTACGTCTCCAACTCCGAGCTGCCCCTGCTCGGCGGCGCGTCGGCGCTGCGGTTCAGGGCCGATGGCAGCATCGGCGACGCCTATCGCATCCTGTCGGGCACCGACCTCAACTGCGCGGGCGGCGCCACGCCGTGGCACACGTGGCTGTCGTGCGAGCTCGGCCACCGCGGCCGCGTCTTCGAGTGCGACCCCTACGGCGCCCGCGCCGCGCGTCCCCGGCTGGCGATGGGCCGCTTCAAGCACGAGGCCGCCGCCTGCGACCCGGAGCGGCGGGTCATCTACATGACCGAGGACGAGCCCGACGGCTGCTTCTACCGGTTCAGGCCGGGCGACTGGGGCGACCTGACGGAGGGCACGCTCGAGGTGCTGTGCTCGTCGGGCCGCTGGCAGGCGGTGCCGTCGCCGGCCGCGCTGCTCAAGGAGGCCCGCCACCAGGTCGAGGGCGCCCGCCACTTCGACGGCGGCGACGGCTGCCACTACGCCGGCGGGGTGTGTTATTTCACGACGAAGGGCGACACCGGGCTGTGGGCGTACGACGCGCAGACCGCCACGCTCGACCGGCTGTGCGAGGGCGTGCGGGCCATCACCGCCGCGCCCTCCGGTGACCTCTACGTCGCCAGAGAGCGCGCCGAGATCGACGTGATCGCGCCCGACCGGGCGGTCACCCCGTTCCTGCGCCTGGAGGGCCACCACGGGGCCGAGCTGACCGGGCTCGCGTTCTCGCCCAGCGGAGAGCGCCTCTACTTCTCGGCCAGGCGCGGCCGCACCGAGGGCCACACCTTCGAGGTGACGGGCCCCTTCCGTCCCTGAGCGCTCAGGCGAGGTCGAGGGACCACATCTCCTCGACCAGCTCGACCCCGTTCTCCGAGCCCTTCTCCGCCGACTCCAGCTCGAACCCGGCCGCCCGGTAGATGCGCCGCGCGCTGGTCAGGCAGTCGCGGGTCCACAGCGTGACGCGCCGGCAGCCCTCGTCGCGGGCGTGCCGTACGCACTCCTCGACCAGCCGCCGCCCGATGCCGAGGCCGCGCGCGGACGGCTCGACCAGCAGCAGCCGCAGCTTCGCCGTCTCGTCGTCCTGCCGCATGCAGAAGACGCAGCCGGCCCGCTCGCCGTTCACCTCGGCGATCCACCCGGCGTCGCGGGCGGGGTCGAAACCGGCCACGATGCCGGCGACGAGCTGCTCGAACGCGGTGCCCCAGCCGTACTCGGCGCTGTAGAGCACGCCGTGCCGGTAGGCGACCCAGCCGAGGTCGCCGGTGCGCGGGGGCCTGATCACGTACGAGCGGGGCTCGCGCGCCCCGTCGAGCACCTGCCTGATCGCCGCCATGCCGCCGACCAGCCGCGCCTGGTCCTCCTCGGCCAGCTCGCCGAGCAGCTGCGCGATCTCCTCGCCCGAGCGCCGGTCGAGCGCCGCGAAGACCTCGGCCCCGCCGGGGGTGAGCCGGACGAGCTGCTTGCGCGCGTCGGAGGCCGAGCGCTCGCGCTCCACGAGCCCGTCGTTCTCGAAGCGGGTCAGGATGCGGCTGAGGTAGCCGGCGTCGAGGCCGAGCAGGCCGCGCAGCTCCCCGGTCTCGACCCGGTCGGTCTGCGCCAGCTCGAACAGCACGCGTGCCTCGGTCAGTGAGTACGGCGAGTCGTGCATACCCGCCTGGAGCACGCCGATCATCTTCGTATAGAACCGGTTGAAGGCCCTGATCTCAGTAACCCTTGCTTCTGTCAACGAACTCATTGCTTCAGTCAACCATAGGAGGATCCCCGCTGTGAAGCACCTGCGCATAGGCGGATACGGCCCGGGCATCGTCACGATCGATGACGGAAAGGAGCACGGCCTCGCGCGGGTGACGGCGCCGTCCTTCCTCGCCGCCCACCCCACGCTCCCGGTGCTGTACGCCGCGGGCGAGCTCGAACGCGGCTGGCTCACCGCCTTCGAGGTCACCAGCGAGCTGACTCCCTTCGACGAGCGCCCGAGCGAGGGCCACAGCCCCTGCCACGTCGCCGTCGACCCCACCGGCACGCTGCTCGCGGCCGCCAACTACGGCGACGGCACGGCGGTCGTGTACCACCTGGACGAGCGCGGCGCCTTCACGGGCGAGCCGCTCGTGCTGCGCAACGAGGGCTCGGGGCCCCACGCGGAGCGCCAGGAGGGCCCGCACGCCCACCAGTGCGTCTTCCACGACGGCCTGCTGCACGTCTCCGACCTCGGCACCGACGAGATCCGCCGCTACCGCCCCGACGGCACCCGGCTGGAGCCGATCACGCTGAGCCCCGGCACGGGCCCGCGCCACTTCGCGTTCGCCGGCGACCGCCTCTACGTCGCGGGCGAGCTCGACGGCACCGTCACGCTCATCGACGGCGAGCGCCGCACCAGCGTGCCCGCCTCCCGGCAGGAGGGGGCCAACGCGCCCTCCCACCTCCAGCTCGACGGCGACTTCGTCTACGTCGCCAACCGCGGCCCCAACACCGTCTCGGTGCTGCGCGCCGGCGACCTGTCCCACGTGGCCGAGGTGCCGACCGGCGGCGACTGGCCCCGGCACTTCGCCATCGACGGCGAGCACATGTACGTGGCCAACCAGTACGCGAACACGGTCACTCGCTTCACCCTGCGCGACGGGGTGCCCGCGCCGGACGGGGTGGCGTACGAGGTGGACAGCCCGGCCTGCGTCCTGGTCATGTAAGGACTTCGCCAAGTCGCGGCCGGAGGAGGCACGCCACGCCGACCATGGGCGCGTGCGCAAGGTGCTCCTCGTCGTCCTCCTGCTCGCCGCCGGCTGCGGCGAGCCTCCTCCGGCCGCGCCGCGACCCGTCGCGCCGCCCGCTCCGATCGTGGGGGCGGACGTGCAGGAGTCCTGGCGGATCCACAAGCAGGGCGCCGAGCACGAGATCGAGGGGTACGCCGACCGGGTGAGCGTGCTGCCCGGCGAGCGGCTGCGGCTGCACGTCTCCACGACCGCGCCGCGCTTCACCGCCCGCGCCTTCCGCATGGGAGCCAACCCGGCGAAGGTGTGGGAGTCCGACCCGGTCAAGGGGGTGCGCCAGACGCCCGCCAAGGTCGTGGACGGCACCGTCACCGCCGCCCACTGGACGCCGTCGCTGACCGTGGACACCGGCGGCTGGCCCGAAGGCTCGTACCTCATCAGGCTCGACGCCTCCACCGGCGCCCAGCGCTACGTGCCCGTCACCGTGCGCTCGGCCTCCACCGCCGGCCGCGTCGTCCTGGTGAACGCGGTCACCACCTGGCAGGCGTACAACCTGTGGGGCGGGCGCAGCCTCTACCAGGGCCCCGGCGGGTACGCGGACCGCTCCCGCGCCGTCACCTTCGACCGGCCGTACGACCACAGTGGCGCCCGCCTCTTCCTCGACTTCGAGAGTGAGGCGCTGGCGGTGGCCGAGCAGAGCGGCGTGCCGCTGGCGTACCTGACGAACCTCGACCTCGTCCCCGGCGCGCTCGACGGCGCCCGCGCGGTGATCTCGCTCGGCCACGACGAGTACTGGTCGCCCGGCATGCGCCAGGTCGTCACCCGGGCCAGGGACAGCGGCACCAACCTCGCCTTCCTCGGCGCGAACGCCGTCTACTGGCGCATCGCCGTGCACGGCAGGACGGTCGCCTGTGACAAGGAGCGCGACTGCCGGCTCTGGCGCGACACCCGGCCGGAGAGCGCGCTGGTGGGGCAGATGTACGACTGCTTCCCCGCCGAGGGCGTCTACCGGGTCAGCAGGCCCGACCACTGGATCTTCGCCGGGACCAAGGGGCGCAGCTTCCCCGGGCTCGTCGGCGTGGAGACCGACCGGGTGTCGCGCGGCTCGCCCGACGGGGTGCAGGTGCTGGCCGAGTCGCCGTTCTCGTGCGGCGGGCGGCGCAGCGTCACGCACAGCACCTACTACACGGCGCCGAGCGGGGCCGGGGTGTTCGCCTCGGGCACGATGCGGTGGGTGTGCGGGCTGCGCGGCAAGCGCTGCGGCCACGGCGTCACCGACTCCGCCGCCGCCTTCACCCGCCGCGCCACCTTGAACCTCCTCACCCGCTTCGCCCAGGGCCCCGCCGCCAAACCCTGATCCCACACCCCCGGGTGGCCCGTCGGCATGACCTGATCCCGCGAGCGCGCCCCCCGGGCCCCGGCAGGGCTCTTTGTCAGGGGGTGGGGTGGGCCACGCCTGCGCAGGCTGCCCCGCGAGCCCCAGCCCCATCTCTGCCGGGTGCTCGGAGGGGGTGGGTCAGGTGGGGTGGGCGGCGGTGCGGGTCAGGGTCACCGCGGCCTGCCAGCGGGCGTAGGCGGCATCGTCGCGCTCGCCGGGCTCGAAGCGGCGGTCGAGGCGCCAGGTCTCGCGCAGCTCGGCCTGCGAGCCCCACACGCCCGCCCCCAGGCCGGCCAGGAAGGCCGCGCCCAGCGCCGTGGTCTCCTGGATCGCGGGGCGCTCGACGGCGGTGCCGAGCTGGTCGGCCTGGACCTGCATGAGCAGGTCGTTGGCGCTGGCCCCGCCGTCGGCCTTGAGCACCTGCACCGACCCGGCCGTCATCGACTCGACCACGTCGCGCACCTCGAACGCGATGGCCTCCAGCGTCGCCCTGACCAGGTGCGCCCGGGTCGTGCCGCGCGTGATGCCGGTGATCAGCCCGCGCGCCTCGGGCTCCCAGTGCGGCGCGCCGAGCCCGGTCAGCGCGGGCACGAACACCACCCCGCCGCTGTCGGCCACCGTACGCGCCAGCGCCTCCGACTCCGGCGCCGACCCGATCAGCCCCAGCCCGTCGCGCAGCCACTGCACCGCCGCGCCGGTGACGAAGATCGACCCCTCCAGCGCGAACGTGCGCTCACCGGCGGGCGTCTGCCAGGCCACCGTGGTCAGCAGCCCGTTCTCCGGCCTGGCGATCTTCTCGCCGAGGTTCGCCAGCACGAACGAGCCGGTGCCGTAGGTGCACTTCACGTCGCCCACGTCGAAGCACGTCTGCCCGAACAGCGCCGCCTGCTGGTCACCGGCGACCCCGCTGATCGGCAGGTCGAGCCCGAGGAAGGAGGACGGGTCGGTCCGGCCGAGCGGCCCGAAGTTGGGCACGATCTCCGGCAGCGCCGGCTCGGGCACGCCGAACAGCTCGCACAGCTCCGGCTCCCACCCGCCGGACGCGAGCCCGTACAGGAGGGTGCGCGAGGCGTTGGACGGGTCGGTGACGTGCCGCGCGCCCGCCGTCAGCCGGGCGATGAGGTACGAGTCCACCGTCCCCACGGCGACGGCCCCCGACGTGACGCCCGCCCACACCCCGGGGTCGTGCTCGGCCAGCCAGGTGAGCTTGGTGGCGGTGAAGTAGGGGTCGAGCCGCAACCCGGTCAGCTCGCTCACCCGCGGCTCGTGCCCGGCGTCGCGCAGCCGCCCGCACAGCCCCGCGGTGCGGCGGTCCTGCCAGACGATGGCGCGGCGCGGCGCGGCCAGCGTGTGGCGGTCCCACAGCACGGCGGTCTCACGCTGGTTGGTGATGCCGACGCAGGACGGCCGCAGCGAGGTGCCGCGCAGCGCGGCGGCGCAGGCCGACAGCGTGGCCTGCCAGATGTCCTCGGGGTTGTGCTCGACCTGGCCCGGCTCGGGGAAGTGCTGGGCGAACTCCTCGTACCCCTTGCTCGCGACGCTTCCGTCCTCCGTGACGACGAGCGCCGTCACCCCCGTCGTCCCGGCGTCGATGGCCAACACGGTCACGGACATTCCTCCTCTAACGATCACGACACGACCGGGCGCCCAGGTTTAATTCCGCAGCCTCGCGTTTGGTCTAGACCACTGCGTGTGATGCCGGGCACAATGCGAGTCTGACATCAGGTCTGGTTCGTGACCCCTATCGGGAGGAACCCGCCATGCGTATTGGAGTGCTCACCGGAGGCGGCGACTGCCCCGGGCTCAACGCCGTCATCAGGGCAGTGGTGCGTAAGGGGGTGAGCGTCTACGGGCACGAGTTCGTCGGCTTCCGTGACGGCTGGCGCGGCCCCCTGGAAGGCGACACGATGCCACTCGACATTCAAGCCGTACGCGGCATCCTGCCGCGCGGCGGCACCATTCTGGGCTCTTCCCGCACCAATCCGATCAAGATCGAGGGCGGTGTCGACCGGATCAAGGAGAATCTCGCCGCGACCGGCGTCGACGCGCTGATCGCCATCGGCGGCGAGGACACCCTTGGCGTCGCCAAGCAGCTCTACGACCGTGACGTCCACGTGGTGGGCGTGCCCAAGACCATCGACAACGACCTGTCCGGCACCGACTACACCTTCGGCTTCGACACCGCCGTCAACATCGCGACGGAGGCCATCGACCGGCTGCACACCACCGCCGAGTCCCACCACAGGGCGCTCATCTGCGAGGTCATGGGCCGCCACGCCGGCTGGATCGCGCTGCACGCGGGCATGGCGGGCGGCGCCAACGTCATCCTCATCCCGGAGAAGCCGTTCGACATCGACCGGGTCTGCGAATACGTCGAGTCCCGCTTCCGCACCCGCTACTCGCCGATCATCGTGGTCGCCGAGGGCGCACACCCCGTCGAGGGGCAGATGGAGCTGCAGGCGGGCACGCTCGACGCGTTCGGGCACGTCCGGCTGGGCGGCATCGGCGAGGTGCTGGCCAAGGAGATCGAGAAGCGCACCGGCAAGGAGGCCCGCACCACCGTGCTCGGCCACATCCAGCGCGGCGGCACCCCGACGGCCTACGACCGGGTGCTGGCCACCAGGTTCGGGCTGCAGGCCATCGACGCGGCCCACGAGGGCGACTTCGGCAAGATGGTCGCGCTGCGCGGCACCGACATCGTCCGCGTCGGGCTCGACGAGGCCACGGCCGAGCTGAAGACGGTGCCGGTCGAGCGCTACTCCGAGGCCGAGGTGTTCTTCGGCTGACTGTAAGCCGGTTGCAAGCGGGCGGCCGTACCGTCGAGAGCAGCGGGGTTATCCGCTACAACCCCCTCGGGGTACGGCTTGCGCCGCGTCACGTCGGCGGCCCACCTGTGCGCCGCAAGCCGTACCCATGACATAGCTCAACCGCGGGGCGTGCCGAAGAGATCCACCTCCGGCGCGCCCTCGGCGTTTCCGCGGCGCAGCCGCTCCTTGAACTCCGCCTCGCTGCGCAGCTCCTTCTCCGACGGCGACAGGACGACGGCGAGCAGGAGCCCCACCGTGACCAGGCTGATGCCGACGATGAGCGGCAGCAGGAAGTCGATGCCCTGAGCGCCGGCCACCGGCACCATGTCCGAGTGGGTCCGCACCGACATCGACGCCATGCCGGTGTAGTGCATGCCGGCCACCGCGATGCCCATGACGAGCGCGGCACCGCCGATCTTCAGCGCGCCGGTCACCCGCAGCGCGAACCACAGCGCGGCCGTCGCCGCTGCCACCGCGATGAGCACCGACAGCGCGACGACGGGCGGGTCGTAGGAGACGTGGCCTGACATGTTCATCGCGGCCATGCCCAGGTAGTGCATGCCGGCCACGCCTGCGCCGGTCAGCACGCCGCCCGCGATCAGGCGGCTCGGCCGCTCGCCGCCGTGCGAGGCGAGGAACAGGCCGGCGCCCACGACGACGATCGCGAGCAGCGCCGACGCCACGGTGAGCGGCACGTCGTAGCGGATCACCGAGCCGGGCACGGAGAAGCCCAGCATGGCGACGAAGTGCATGGTCCAGATGCCGGTGCCGCCGATCGCGACGGCCGCGCCGGCCAGCCAGTACTTGGCCTCACGGCCGCCGGTGAGCCGGGCCCGCGCGGTCAGCAGCAGCCCCAGCATCGAGCCCACGCTGGAGACGGCGTACGCGAGCAGGGGCGTCAGCAGCCCGTGCGAGAAATGCTCGATCGGCGACATGCCCCACCCATCCCCTTACCGCATCGATGAGGGGAGTATGAGTGGGGCTCAGCTCTTCGCGCAAGTATCAGCAGGCACGGCCTTCAGCCGCGCCTGCTCACGCCTCCTGCGTTTCTTCCTAGCGGCGCCTGCCCCTGGATCGCGCGGGCTGCTGGCGGGGCGACGGGGCCGGCTGCGGCTGGACCGGCTGCGGTTGGGCCGGCTGCGTGGGCGGCATCGGCTGCATCGGCTGCTGTCGGCCCTGCATCGGCTGCGGCCGGCCGGGCACGGGAGCGGCCAGCGGCGCCGGGTAGGCGGCCAGCTGCTGCTGTTGCTCGGAGTTGCGCCGGCGCAGCTCCAGCTTGGCGAGCAGCTCGGCGTCCTCGGTGAGCTCCTCCTCCGACGGGGACAGGATCACCATGAGGAGCATGGTCAGGGTGATCAGGCTGATGACGGTCATGAGCGGGACGAGGAAGTCCAGCGCGTCGGCGCCGGCGACGTCGCCGATCACCGGGTCGACCGTGACGTGCATGGCGTACATGCCGGTGTAGTGCATGCCGGCCACCGCGAGGCCCATGACGAGCGCGGCGCCGGTGATCCAGATGGGCTTCCTGACCCGGGTGGTGAACCAGAGCGCGACCGTGGCCGCCACCACCGCGATCGCGACGGAGACGCCGACGAGCACGCGGTCGTAGGAGACGTGGGCGGACATCTTCATCGCGTACATGCCGAGGTAGTGCATGGAGGCCACGCCGAGCCCCGTGAGCAGGCCGCCGCCCAGCAGCGCAGGCCACCGGCCGCCGCCGTAGGAGACGAGGAACAGGCCGGTGCCGACGACCACGATGGCGACCAGGGCGGAGGCCGCGGTCAGCCAGACGTCGTACTTGATCTGGGTGCCCTCCACCTGGAAGCCCATCATGGCGATGAAGTGCATGACCCAGATACCCGTGCCGCCGATGGAGACGGCCGCGCCCAGCAGCCAGCGCACGCGTGCTCCGCCGCGCGAAGCGTGCGCCTGCGCGGTCAGCCGCAGCCCGAGCATCGAGCCCATGCAGGACATGACGTAGGCGAGCAGCGGTGTGAGCAGTCCGTAGGTGAAGTGATCCACAGCGGAGGTCATCTATCGGTCCTTGCGATTTAGGGGTTCCCGGATTTTGCCATCCCGGATGTCCCATTCGCATGGATATTGCAACTATCTGTCAAATCGCACTGTCGGAAACATGAGACATCCTCATAACTCTCCGGGGTGCGTGTGCCGCGCAGAGTGAGGGCAGAGTGAGGGCAGAGTGAGGGCGGAGTGAGGACGGTGAGGAGGGCGCGGCGCGGACTAAACTCGATGGGTCGCGACGTTGCCATCAACGGCCGCGTTCCCCATCTTCCCCGGAGGTTCCACCATGACGATGTCCGCCCTGGGCGAGCCGTGCGTTCTGCTCAAGCTGGGCGAGATCGTCCTCAAGGGCAAGAATCGCGAGCTGTTCGAACGCCGCCTCATCGGCAACATCCGTGACGCGCTCCAGAGCGTCGGCATCCAGGTCGACGTCCGCAGGCGGCACGGCGTGGTCGCGATCTTCCTGCCCAAGGGCGCCACCGCCGAGCAGGCCGACGCCGTCGCGGAGCGGGTCGCCGACGTGCCAGGACTGGTCTGGATCCACCGCGCCTGGCGGGTCGCCAAAGACCCCGACACCGTGCTCAAGGCCGGTCTCGAGCTGGCCGGCGAGAGCGAGGCGGCCAAGCGCGGCGCCCCCTTCGCGGTCCGCTCCCGCCGCCGCGACAAGCGCTTCCCGCTCAGCTCCAACGAGCTCGACCGGTTCGTCGGCGGCGCCATCAACGACGAGTACAACCTGCCCGTCGACCTCAAGAACCCCGAGCTGACCATCTTCATCGAGGTCGACAGGGACGAGGTGTTCGTCTTCACCGGCGGCATCCCCGGCCAGGGCGGCCTGCCCGTCGGCAGCAGCGGGCGGGCGCTCGTGCTCATGTCGGGCGGCATCGACTCGCCGGTGGCCGCCTACCGCATGATGCGGCGCGGGCTCCACGTCGACTTCCTGCACTTCTCCGGCATCCCCTTCACCACCTCCGAGTCGATCTACAAGGCGTACGCGCTGGTCAAGAAGCTCGACCGGTTCCAGGGCAAGTCGCGCCTGTGGGTGGTGCCGTTCGGCAAGGCGCAGCAGTCGATCCGCACCTCCGGCCAGGACCGCCTGGCCGTGATCGCGCAGCGGCGGCTCATGCTCAAGACCGCCGAAGAGGTCGCCCACCGCATCCGCGCCTCCGCGCTGATCACCGGCGACGCGCTCGGCCAGGTGTCGTCCCAGACGCTGGCCAACATCACCGCCCAGGACAACGCCGTCGACCTGCCGATCCTGCGGCCCCTCGTCGGGTGGGACAAGACGGAGATCATGGCCGAGGCCCGGCGCATCGGCACGCTCGAGATCTCCGAGCTGCCCGACGAGGACTGCTGCTCGCTGCTCGCGCCCAAGCGGGCCGAGACGCGGGCCAAGATCGAGGACCTCAAGCAGATCGAGAAGCGGCTCGACGCCGAGGAGCTGTGCGTCCAGCTCGCCGACTCCATCCAGGAGTACACGCTCTGAGATTCAGGAGCACATGCCTGTGAGCCGCTCCCCGGACCCCGCGGCGGCGGGGCCGGGGATCGCTTCGGCGAGGCGTCAGGCGGTGGCCGTTGCCCTGCCTGGCGTCAGGCGATGGCTGGGCGGAGGTGGCGCCAGTGACCGTCAGGCGGTGACCGTCAGGCGGTGAACGTCAGGCGGTGACCGGGGTGGCGGTGGCGGCGGCCGTCCTGCCGAGCAGCGGCGGGAAGTCCGTCATGATCTGCGCGAGCTCGCCCAGGTCGGTGTCCACGAGCGCCTGCGGGCCGTCGCAGAGCGCCTGCTCGGGCTGCGGATGCACGTCGATGATCACGCCGTCCGCGCCCACGGCGACGGCCGCCCTGGTCAGCGGCAGCACCAGGTCGCGCCGCCCGCCCGAGTGCGACGGGTCGACGATGACCGGCAGGTGCGACAGCCGCTGCGCCACCGGCACCGCCGAGACGTCGAGCGTGTTGCGGGTGGCCGTCTCGAACGTCCTGACGCCCCGCTCGCACAGCACGATGTCGAGGTTGCCGCGCTGCGCGATGTACTCGGCGGCCATCAGCCACTCCTCGATGGTGGCCGTCATGCCACGCTTGAGCATCACCGGCCGCCCGGTGGCGCCGACCGCCTGCAGCAGCGCGAAGTTCTGCATGTTGCGGGTGCCGACCTGCAGCATGTCGGCGTAGGAGGCCACCAGCTCGACGTCGCGGACGTCCACGACCTCCGTGACGATCGGCAGCCCCGTCTCCTCCCGCACGTCCGCCAGGATGCGCAGGCCCTTCTCGCCGAGGCCCTGGAAGGCGTACGGGGAGGTGCGCGGCTTGAACGCGCCGCCGCGCAGCAGCACCGCGCCGGCCGCCTGCGCCATCCGCGCCGCGTCGAGCGTCTGCCGGTGCGTCTCCACCGCGCACGGCCCCGCGATCAGCGTCACGGTGTCGGGGCCGATGGGCACGCCGCCCACGTGCACGGTGGAACGTTCCGGATGATTCTCCCTGCTGACCAGCTTGTACGGCGTCGAGACCCGCATGACGTCCCGCACCCCGCCCATGCCGCGCAGGGCGGCGGCGTCGAGCTGCGTCACGTCGCCCACCAGGCCGACGATCGTCCTGCGCACGCCCTTGCTGACGAACGCCTCCACCCCGGCCGCCTCGACGACCGACACGATCGCCGCGAGATCGTCCGCGGTGGCCTCAGGGCCCATCACGATCACCATGTTGCCGCTCTCCTTCTCCGGAAAACACGAAAGGCCCCGGGTCCTTGAGGACCCGGGGCCTTTCGTTCGCCTGTCTGCTAGTGCAGCGTCAGATGGCGAACGGACTCGGGTCCGTCGCCATACCAAAACAGGAACGCTGCGCGCATAGCCCTAAACGATAGCGCACCGCACCCGCTGCCGAGGCACGCGACGGCCGATGGCAGGATGGCCACGAGACGCGAGAGCGGTGAAGGGAGTGTTCGTGGAGGAGTCGCGCCTGCCTCCAGGCCAGTACGTCCCACGCGGCAGGCCCGTGATCCACTACGGCCGCGTGCCCGCGTTCAAACCGGAGAGCTGGGACTTCCGGGTGTTCGGCGCGACCGCGTCGGGCGAGGAGCACTGCTTCACCTGGCCGGAGTTCGAGCGGCTGCCCCGTGACACGCGGGTCGAGGACTTCCACTGCGTCACCAAGTTCTCGCTCATGGCCAACGAATGGCGCGGCGTCACCCCGGCCACGATCATGGCGGCCGCCCCGCCCGACCCCGGCGTCCGCCACGTGATGATCTGGGCCGAGTACGGCTACAGCGCCAACCTGCGCATGTCCGACTTCGCCGCGCCGGGCACGCTGTTCGCCCTGGAGTTCGAGGAGAAGCCGCTCAGCGCCGACCGCGGCTTCCCCGTACGCATCGTGGTGCCCCACCTGTACGCGTGGAAGAGCGTCAAATGGGTGCGCGGCATCGAATACCTGCTGGAGGACCGCCGCGGATTCTGGGAGGAGCGCGGCTACCACAACGTCGCCGACCCGTGGCGTGAGCAGCGCTACTCCTATCAGGAAGAACCCGGCGAAGGCCCCGACTGACTTCACCCTCCGTTCGCCCCCGTGCACCGTGCGTTTGCGGCTACGGTTTCCCGCATGCTGACCACCGGGTGCGTGGCGCTGGCCTGCCTGTCCTTCCTCCTGGGCCACGCGTTCGCCCGCCGCCGCCAGGCGCCGCCGCGCAGGACGGACGCGGCGACGTTCGCCACGCTGCACGTCGCCGCGATGGCCGCCCCCGCCCTGCGCGCGGGGCTCGACCGCGACTCCGCCGGCAAGGCCGTACGCCACCTGCACACCCTCCTCGGCACCAGGGCCGTCGCCCTCACCTCGGCGGACGCCGTGCTGGCCGTCGAAGGGCCGGGCGCCGGCCGCGTGCTCGGCCACGCCACGGCCGCGCTGGCCGCCGGACGGGCCCAGGTCTTCCCCGACGAGCCGTACGCGGCGGTCGTGGTGCCGCTGACCGTGGACGGCACGGTCGTCGGCACGCTGGCCGCCTTCGACGACGAGGTCAGCGCGGCGCTCGTGCGTACCGTCACCGAGGTCGCCGGGTGGGTGTCCGGCCAGCTGGAGCTCGCCGAGCTGGCCGCCTCACGGCAGCGCGCGATGGAGGCCGAGATGCGGGCCCTGCGCGCCCAGATCTCGCCGCACTTCGTCTACAACGCGCTCACCACGATCGCCTCGTTCGTGCGGACGAACCCGCGGCGGGCCCGCGAGCTGCTGCTCGACTTCGCCGACTTCTCCCGTTACGCGCTGCGCCGCGCCCACGACTTCACCACCCTGGCCGACGAGCTGACCTGCGTCGACCGCTACCTGCTGCTGGAGCGCGCCCGCTTCGGCGACAAGCTGCGCTTCAGCATGCAGGTCGCGCCCGAGGTGCTGCCGGTGCCGGTGCCGTTCCTGTGCCTGCAGCCGCTGGTCGAGAACGCCATCAAGCACGGCATGCGCGGCCGCGGCGGCCCCGGCGAGGTGCGGGTGGTGGTGCGCGACGCCGGCCCCGAGGCGCACATCACGGTCGAGGACGACGGCGCCGGCATGGACCCCGAGTGCGCCCGCCGCATGCTGGACGAGGACCCGGCCCGCGAGGGCAGCGGCATCGGGCTGGCCAACGTGGACCTGCGCATGCGGCAGATCTACGGCGACGGCTACGGGCTGGTCGTCGAGACCGCGCTGGGAGCGGGCACGAAGGTGCGGCTGCGGGTCCCCAAGTCTCTTTCTGTGGTCGAATGATTACGCTATGCTGACGTGTCTCTTGTGACCTCTGCTTTCATACGACAGCGTGGTGGACATGCTGAGAGTGCTGGCCGTCGACGATGAAGTGCCTGCTCTGGAGGAGCTCGCCTACCTGTTGCGCCAGGACGACCGCATCGAGCACGTCACGACGGCGGCCGACGGCGTCACGGCGTTGCAGGACATGGTGCAGATGATCGGCGGCGGTGAGCGGCTCGACGGGGTGTTCCTCGACATCCGGATGCCCGGCCTCGACGGGCTCGACCTCGCCCGGCTGGTCGGCGGCTTCCCCAGCCCGCCCCGGCTGGTCTTCGTCACCGCCCACGAGGAGTGCGCGGTGCAGGCGTTCGAGCTGGAGGCCGTCGACTACCTCCTCAAACCGGTCAGGGCCGAGCGCCTGTCCGAGGCCGTGCGGCGGCTGGAGGCGGCCACCTGTCCCGCGCCCGAGCCGGGGCAGGACGACGTGATCCCGGTCGAGCTGGGCGGGCGCACCCGGTTCGTGCCGCAGCAGGCGGTCTGGTTCGCCGAGGCCAAGGGCGACTACGTACGCCTGCACACCGTCGACGGCAGCTACCTCGTCCGCATGTCGCTGGCCGCTCTGGAGCGGCGCTGGTCGGACGCCGGGTTCATCCGCATCCACCGCAGCACGCTCGTCTCGGGGCGGCACGTCAGCGAGCTGCGCTTCGAGGGCGGCCGGGTGACGCTCACCGTGGGCACCGAGACCCTCCAGGTCAGCAGACGTCACAGCCGCCAGGTTCGCGACCAGCTCGTCCGCCACCACCGCGGCTCGCTGCCGTAAGGGGCCCGTCGACGCGGCGGGCGGAGCGGTCGCGGTGGGCGTGATCGCCGGTGGGGTGTGATGGGGGCGGTCGTTTCGGGGGAGCGGGCGGGCGTGAAGCCGGGGGTGCCCGCATCGTGTCCCGTGGGCGTTGCGGCGTGCGAAGCCTGCGCGGTGATGGTAATGATTTCCCTGGTCACCATGGGTCGGCCGCGCGGGGGGCGGGCTGGGCGATTGTCAGGATGCATCTCCCCGGGTGACTTGCGGGCCCCCCTTGCTACCGTTCGTCGCGCCCGGATGACCGCTGGTCGTCTGGCCACTCTCCGTATGGCGATGACTACAGACCGCTCAACGAGCTGTACGTGAACAGGGTATCCCCCACAAGATCGCAACCGTAGTGTTTCGGCATCGGAAGCCATCCCGGCGCATCGGGAGGGACGAGCCGGGGGGCTCACGACAGGCTCGATGCGCCGGCTTCACCGGCGACGCGCAGGTCGCCGCGGCGGCCGGGCCCTTGACCGGGGGGTAGGGCCCGACACGCCGATCCGTGAAGGGGCGCCCGCGTGGCCGCGATTCTGGGCCCCGCGATCCGGCACGCGGGGGCGGCCGCATCGCGCGAACGGGCGCCCCTGTCACGGCCACCGCTCTCCCGGGCGCCTCATCCCGTTACACCACCCCACACCCTGAGACGGCCCCTCACACTCCCGGGCCTTCCCACCGCCGCACGCCGGACAGCGGCCGACCCGGGCGACGGGCGGCCTCTTCTGCGGCGTCGCGCCCTCCGGCCGCTCGTGCCCTCCGAGCTCCGGCAGAAGAGGTCAGCCGTCGCGGAGTTTCTTCAGCAGGGCGATGTCCTCGGCGTGTTTCGGGGCCTTGCCTGGAGTCTCGATGCAGATCGGGACGCCGGCGACCGCCGGGTGGCGCATCAGGTCGGCGAAGGGCTGGGTGCCGATGTGGCCGGCGCCGATGTTCTCGTGGCGGTCCTTCTTCGAGCCGCACACGTCCTTCGAGTCGTTGGCGTGGACGAGCTTGAGCCGGCCGGGCGCGATCGCGTGGAGCGCGTCGAACGTCTCCTGCACCCCGCCCTCGGCGGCGAGGTCGTGTCCGGCGGCGAAGGCGTGGCAGGTGTCGAGGCAGATTCCGGCCCGGGGATGCCAGTCGAGGGTGGCGAGATAGGGCTCGAGGTCCTGGACCGTGGCGCACAACATGGCGCCCTGGCCGGCCATCGGCTCGAGCAGCAGGTCGGGCCCGCCCTCGGGGATCTCGTCGAGCAGCGGCAGAAGATGCTCATGGAGCTGGCGCATCGCGTCGTCGCGCGACTGCGTGACCGCCGAGCCGGTGTGCACGACCACGCCGCGCGCGCCGGTCTCGACCCCGCGCCGCAACGTGTGGCGCACGATCGCGACGGAGTTGGCCAGCGTCTCGGGGCTGGGCGAGCCGAAGTTGACGAGATAGGGCAGGTGGATGAACGTGGGCACGCCGGAGGCGGCGAGCGCCGCGTCCTGGTCGGGCTTGCCCTCGGTGAGCGCCCAGCCACGCGGGTTGGTGACGAACACCTGGATCATCTCGGCGCCGATCTCGGCCATGTAGGACAGCCCGCCTTTGGCCAGGCCGCCGGTGACGGACACGTGCCCGCCGATCAGGGATGTTGGGGTCATGATGGCACCCAGTTTAGGGCCGCCGGCCGACACTTCCGCAGATCAGCGCCGCCGCGCACGACCGCGCTCCGCGCGATTGGAGCATGACACGAAAAGTGCCCGGGTTCGTGGCCGTGAGTTGGGAGTTCTGGCGGATGGACCGGGCACGGAACCGCTGTGTGTACTTCTGCTATGGCCGACCGACTCGCGAGCTTCAACGCCCGGCCCAGGGCCGAGGCCGTGGCCGACCTGCTCACCTGCTGCGCCTCCCCGGTCTTCGCCGGCGAGGTGGCGGGGCGCAGGCCGTACGGGGACCTCGACGAGCTGCTGGACACCGCGAGCACGGCCGTGCGGGACCTCGGCTGGGACGAGGTGCTGCGGGCGCTGAGCGCCCACCCCCGCATCGGCGAGCGGCCGAAGGGGGAGGGGAGGGAGGCGTCCTGGTCGCGGCAGGAGCAGTCGGGCGTTCCCGACGCCATGCGCGCGGCGCTGGCCGACGCCAACCGCGCCTACGAGCGCCGCTTCGGCCACGTCTACCTGGTCTGCGCCACCGGCCTGACCGGCGCGCAGCTGCTGGCCAGGCTGGAGGAGCGGCTGGCCAACGACGAGGAACGCGAGCGCGAGGTCGTCCGCGCCGAGCTGGCCGCGATCGCCCGGCTGCGGCTGGCCAAGCTGATGAAGGAGGGGGCATGAGCCTGTCCACCCATGTGCTCGACGCGGTCACCGGCCGGCCCGCCGCGGGCCTGCGCGTACGTCTCGAACAGGACGGCCGGGTGCTGGCCGAGGGCCGCACCGACGACGACGGCCGCATCAAGGGCTGGAACCCGGGCGCCGGGGTGCACCGGATCGTCTTCGACACCGGGTCGTACCTGGAGGACACGTTCTACCCCGAGGTCGTCGTCACCTTCACCGTCAAGGACCCGGCCGCGCACCACCACGTGCCGCTGCTGCTCAGCCCGTATGCCTACAGCACGTACCGAGGGAGTTAGATGGCCGTCAAGCTTGGCGCCAACCGCTACGGAAAGGCGGAGACGAGGCTCGTCCACGTGGTGAGGGACGGCCCCGTCCACCACCTCAAGGACGTCAACGTCAGCATGTCCCTGTCGGGTGACATGGAGGCCGTGCACCTGACCGGCGACAACGCCGCCGTGCTGCCCACCGACACGCAGAAGAACACCGTCTACGCCTTCGCCAGGAAGCACGGGGTGGGCCAGATCGAGGCGTTCGCGCAGCGGCTGGCCAGGCACTTCGTGGCGTCCCAGCCGGCCGTCAGGCACGCCAGGGTGGAGATCGAGGAGTACGCCTGGCGGCGGCAGGGCCCCCACTCGTTCGTCCGCGACGGCACCGAGGTGCGCACCTGCCTGGTCCACCACGACGAGGACGGCCGCACCACGGTCGTGTCGGGCCTGAAGGACCTGGTGGTGCTCAACACGACCGGCTCGGAGTTCCACGGCTACGCCGTCGACGAGTACACCACGCTGCCGCCGACCACCGACCGCGTCCTCGCCACCGCCGTCACCGCCCGGTGGCGGCACGACGGCGACACCCCCTCGTACGCGACGTCGTACGGCCAGGTCAGGCAGGCCCTGCTGGACGCCTTCGCGCACACCCACAGCCGCTCGCTGCAGCAGACCCTGTACGCCATGGGCGAGCGCGCGATCACCACCTGCGAGGGGATCTGCGAGGTCCGCCTGGCCCTGCCCAACAAGCACCACTTCGCGGTGGACCTGTCGCCGTTCGGCCTGGACAACGACAACGAGGTCTTCCACGCCGCCGACCGTCCTTACGGACTCATCGAGGGCAGTGTGCTGCGTGCGGACGCACCCGACGCCGGATTCGCCTGGGAGTAGACACCGATGGACTTCTTGCGCCCCACGACGTGGGAGGAGGCGCTGGCCGCCAAGGCGGACCGGCCCGACGCGGTGCCCATCCAGGGCGGCACCGACGTGATGGTGGAGATCAACTTCGGCGTGCGCAGGCCGCCCGCGCTGCTCGACCTCACCGGCGTGGCCGAGCTGCGGGACTGGTCGATGACCGGGGGCATGTGCCGGCTGGGGGCCGGGGTGCCGTACGCGGTGGTCGTCGACCGGCTCGGCGACGTGCTGCCGGGGCTCGCGCAGGCCGCGCGCACGGTGGGCTCGCCGCAGATCCGCAACCGCGGCTCGGTCGGCGGGAACCTGGGCGCGGCCTCGCCGGCGGGCGACAGCCATCCGCCGCTGCTGTCCGCGGGCGCGGTGGTCGAGGTGGAGTCGCGCGACCGCGGCGTGCGGATGATCCCGGCCACCGAGTTCTACCTGGGCGTCAAGCGCAGCGCGCTGGAGCAGGACGAGCTGATCAGGGCCGTGCACGTGCCGCCCGCCACGGGACCCCAGTACTTCTCCAAGGTCGGCACCCGCAACGCGATGGTGATCGCGGTGTGCTCGTTCGCGATCGCGCTGCACCCGGGGGAGCGGCGGGTCGGTACCGGGCTCGGCTCGGCCGCGCCCACCCCGCGCCGGGCGCTGGAGGCCGAGGAGCTGCTGGCCGCCGAGCTGGACTGGGAGTCGCCGCTCGATCCGGCGCTGGCCAGGCGGTTCGGCGAGCTGTGCGCGCGGGCCGCCGCCCCGATCGACGACGTCCGCGGCGCCGCCGCCTACCGGGTGCACGCCATCGGCGTGCTGGCCCGCCGCACGCTCGCCTGGGCGTGGACCGACCATCTGGGAAAGAGGGCCGCGTGATGCGCGTCACGTTCACCGTCAACGGCCGCGAGGAGATCGCCGAGGACGTCTGGGAGGGCGAGAGCCTGCTGTACGTGCTGCGCGAGCGCCTCGGCCTGCCCGGCTCCAAGAACGCCTGCGAGCAGGGCGAGTGCGGCTCCTGCACGGTCTACCTCGACGGCGTGCCGGTCTGCTCCTGCCTGGTCGCGGCCGGTCAGGCGGAGGGGCGGCAGGTCCGTACGGTGGAGGGCCTGGCCGACGGCGACCGGCTCGACCCGGTGCAGGAGGCGTTCGCGGAGAGCGGGGCGGTGCAGTGCGGCTTCTGCACGCCCGGGCTCATCGTCCAGGCCCACGACCTGCTCGAACGTGTCCGGCGCCCGTCCGACGCGGAGATCAGGGAGGCGCTGGCGGGCAACCTGTGCCGGTGCACGGGCTACGAGAAGATCCTCGACGCGGTACGCCTGGCCGCCGAGCGCAAGGCGGCGCCGTGACGCTGATCATCGAGAACGTCCACATCGCCCCCGTCTCCGGCCCCGAGATCCCGTCGGGCTTCCTCAGGATCGACGGCGACACGATCACCGAGCTGGGCCCCGGTCAGGCCCCCGACGTGCCCGGCGCCGAGCGCGTCGACGGCGCGGGCTGCCTGGCCACCCCCGGCCTGGTCAACACCCACCACCACCTCTACCAGTGGGCCTCGCAGGGCCTGGCGCAGGACGCCACCCTGTTCGAGTGGCTCGTGGCGCTCTATGAGGTGTGGGCCGCGATGGACGCCGAGGTCGTCGAGGGCGCCGCCACCGCCGCGCTCGGCTGGCTGGCGCTGTCGGGCTGCACCACCTCCAGCGACCACCACTACATCTTCCCCAAGGGCAGGGGCGACCTGCTCGCCGCCGAGATCGAGGCCGCCCGCGCGATCGGGCTGCGCTTCCACCCGGCGCGCGGCTCCATGGACCGGGGACGCTCGCAGGGCGGGCTGCCGCCGGACGTCGTGGTCGAGGAGCTGGACGACATCCTGGCCGCCACCGCCGAGGCCGTTGACGCCTACCACGACCCGTCGCGCTCCTCCATGCTGCGGGTGGCGGTCGCGCCGTGCTCGCCGTTCTCCGCCAGCGGCGCGCTGATGACCGAGTCCGCCGCGCTGGCCAGGGACAAAGGAGTACGCCTGCACACCCACCTCGCCGAGACCCTCGACGAGGACGAGCACTGCCTGGAGCAGTTCGGGCTGCGGCCCGTCGACTACATGGAGAAGCTGGGCTGGCTCGGGCCCGACGTGTGGCTCGCGCACGCCGTGCACCTGAGCGACACCGACATCGCCAAGCTCGCCGCCACCCGTACCGGGACGGCCCACTGCCCCTCGTCCAACGGGCGGCTCGGCGCGGGCGTCGCGCGCGTCTCCGAGATGCTCCGGCAGGGCGCGAACGTCGGACTCGGCGTGGACGGCAGCGCCTCGTCCGAGCTGACCCCGATGGCCGGGGAGATGCGCCAGGCGCTGCTGTTCCAGCGGGCCCGCTACGGGCCGCAGGCCCTGACCGCGCGGCAGGCGCTGGAGCTGGCCACGCTGGGCGGCGCGCGCAACCTCGGCAGGCAGGACGAGCTGGGCACGCTGGAGCCGGGCAAGCTGGCCGACGTGGTGCTGTGGCGGGCCGGCGGGCCGTTCCACGCCGCCGTCACCGACCCGGTCTGCGCGCTCGTCTTCGGGCCTCCGCCGCCGGTGGAGCTGGTGCTGGTGGGCGGGCGTACTGTGGTCGCCGGCGGCGAGCTGCGCACGGTGGCGCAGGACGCGGCGGGACGGGCGGGCGCCGATGCGCACCGGCGGCTGCTGCGGCTGGCCGGGGAGCGCGGTGTCACCGCCGCCCGGCGGGTGCACGGGGACTAGTGTGGAGATATCCGGACGAACAGGAAAGGCGGTCCCGTGTCGGCGGAATCCCCAGACGAGCGGCTGGCGCAGCTCAAAAGCACCTTCGCGGCCATCGACACCGACGGCGACGGCTACATCACCGAGGCCGAGCTGAAGCGGCACTTCCCCGACCTGCCCGCGGAGGCGCTCGGGGCGATGAGCCAGGAGGCCGACTACGACCAGGACGGCCGCTACTCCCTGGAGGAGTTCATCCGCACCCTCTCCTGACGGACGGCACCCTCTCCTGACGGACGGCTCCCGCCCGCCCGGCCGGCGTGCCTGGGCACGGGCGGCAGGCCCTGATGGAACCGGCTTCCCCCGGCGCGTGAGGCGGGCAGGGCGGGATGTGATGATGAGTCACGCCTTCCTGCCCGCTCGCACCGGGCAGGAAGGCGTGTCAGCACATTGTTCATCATCAGGCGGGAGTTCGTAGTGGTTCAGCACGTTCTAGTAGCCCCCGACAAGTTCAAGGGGTCACTGACGGCCGCCGAGGTCGCCTCTCACGTCTCGGCGGGGCTGGGCGTGCCGACGGTCGAGCTGCCGGTCGCCGACGGCGGCGACGGCACCGTGGACGCCGCCGTGGCCGGCGGCTACAGCCGGATCACGATCGAGGTCACGGGCCCGACGGGGCAGCGGGTGCCCGCCTCGTACGCCTGGCGGCCCACCGGCACCGCCGTGGTCGAGCTGGCCGAGGCGTCCGGGCTGCGCCGCCTGCCGGGCGGCCTCGAACCGCTGACCGCCACCAGCCGCGGCACCGGCGAGCTGATCGCCGACGCCGTACGCCGCGGCGCCAAGCGCGTCGTGCTCGGCCTCGGCGGCAGCGCCTGCACCGACGGCGGCGCCGGACTGGCCCAGGCACTCGGCGCCCGCCTCATCGACGCTGCGGGCGATGACCTGCCGCCCGGCGGCGCCGCGCTCAAGCGGCTCGACCGCATCGACATGTCCGGCTTCCTCGACGTCTCCGGCGTGGAGTTCGTGGTCGCGAGCGACGTGGACAACCCGCTGCTCGGCCCGCACGGCGCCGCCGCCGTCTACGGCCCCCAGAAGGGCGCCACGCCCGGCGACGTCGCGACCCTGGAGGCGGGGCTGGCCCGCCTGGCCGCCGTCGCCACCGCCACCCACGGCCTGATGGGCGCGGTCGAGCACGACGACGTCCCGCGCGCGATGGGCGTCGCGGGCGCGCCGGGGGCGGGCGCGGCCGGCGGGGTCGGGTTCGCGGCGCTCGCCTTCCTGCACGCCGAGCTGCGGCCGGGCATCGACTACCTGCTCGACCTGCTCGGGTTCGCCGGGCACGTCGAGGGCGCTCGCCTGGTGATCACGGGGGAGGGCTCGCTGGACGAGCAGACCCTGCGCGGCAAGGCCCCGGCGGGCGTCGCGCGGGCGGCCGCGCGGGCGGGGGTGCCAGTGGTGGCCGTCTGCGGGCGCACCACGCTCTCCGAGGCCGACCTCAAGAGCGCGGGCATCGAGGCCGCGTACGCGCTGACCGACCTCGAGCCCGACACCGGCCGCTGCATGGCCGAGGCGGGCCCGCTGCTCGAACGCCTCGCGGCCAGGATCGCCGCCGAGCGGTTCCCGGAGGGCGAATGACACCGTTCGACCTGGTCGTCCGATCCCGCAGGACCGTCACGCCCGAGGGCGAGCGGGCCGCGGCCGTCGCCGTGCGCGGCGAGCGGATCGCCGCCCTGCACGACTACACCGCGCCGCTGGAGGCCGCCGAGGACGTCGACCTGCGCGACCTGGCGCTGCTGCCCGGCCTGGTCGACAGCCACGTCCACGTCAACGAGCCGGGCCGCACCCACTGGGAGGGCTTCGACTCGGCCACCAGGGCCGCCGCCGCGGGAGGCGTCACCACGATCGTGGACATGCCGCTCAACAGCCTGCCGCCCACGGTCAGCACCGAGGCGCTGGAGGTCAAGCTGCGGGCCGCCGAGGGGCAGTGCCACGTGGACACCGCGTTCTGGGGCGGCGCCGTGCCGGGCAACCTCAAGGACCTGCGGCCGCTGCACGAGCGCGGGGTGCGCGGGTTCAAGTGCTTCCTGTCGCCGTCGGGGGTCGACGAGTTCCCGCCGCTGGGCGCGGGCGAGCTGCGCGCGGCGCTGACGGAGGTCGCCGGGTTCGGCGGGCTGATGGTGGTGCACGCCGAGGACCCCGCGCTGCTGGGCGAGCCCGACGGGCCCGGCTACCGCGCGTTCCTCGACTCCCGGCCCGGCGCGGCCGAGCGCAGCGCCGTCGAGCGCGTCGTGCGGCTGGCCGCCGAGACCGGCTGCCGGGTGCACGTCCTGCACGTCTCCAGCGCCGAATGCCTCGACGTGCTGGAGGCGGCCAGGGCCGAGGGGGTCCCGGTCTCGGCGGAGACCTGCCCCCACTACCTGACGCTGGCGGCCGAGCAGGTGCCCGAGGGGGAGACGGCGTACAAGTGCTGCCCGCCCATCCGCTCCGGGCACAACCGCGACCTGCTCTGGGACGGCCTGGCCAGGGGCGTGCTGAGCTGCGTGGTGTCCGACCACTCGCCGTCCACCGCCGACCTCAAGGTGCCCGACTTCGCCGCCGCGTGGGGCGGCATCGCCTCCCTGCAGCTCGGGCTGGCCGCCGTCTGGACCGAGGCCGCGCGCAGGGGCCACACGCTCTCGGACGTGATCCGCTGGATGTCGGCCGCCCCCGCCGAGCTGGCCGCGCTGCCCGGCAAGGGCGCGATCGCGGCCGGGCACGACGCCGACCTCGTGGCGTTCGACCCCGAGGCCGACACCCTGATCGACGCCGCCCGCCTGCACCACAAGAACCCCGTCACCCCCTACCACGGCCGCACACTCAAGGGCGCCGTCCTGACCACCTGGCTGCGCGGCCGGCCGGTGGACGGCGCGCCGCACGGACGATTCCTGCTGGGAGCGCGATAGATGGACGGCTTCACCCGCCTGCCCGACCTGGCCCTGCGCACGTACGGCGGCTCGGTGGTGGCCGCGAGCGACGAGTCGTTCGCCGAGAAGGAGAGCCTGATCAAGCCAGGACGCCCCGGCTTCATGCCGGAGACGTTCGGGAACAAGGGGCAGGTGTACGACGGCTGGGAGACCCGCCGCCGCCGCGAGCCCGGCCACGACTGGGCGCTGGTACGCCTCGGGCTGCCCGGCGTGATCCGCGGCGTGGTGATCGACACGGCCTGGTTCAAGGGCAACTATCCGCCCCGGGCGTCCGTCGAGGCCACGTCGGTGGCGGGGCATCCGTCGCCGGCCGAGGTGCTCGCCGCGCCCTGGACCGAGATCGTGCCGCTGTCCGACCTCAAGGGCGACGCCGAGCACCTCTTCCCGGTGACCGACGACGCCCGCTACACCCACGTACGGCTGAACATCCACCCCGACGGCGGCGTCGCCCGGCTGCGCGTGCACGGCGAGGTACGTCCTGACCTGTCCCTCCACGACGGCCTCGGCATCGACCTGGCGGCGCTGGCCAACGGCGGCCTGGTCACCGCGTGCTCCGACGAGTTCTACTCCGCGCCCAACAACGTCATCGCCCCCGGCCTGGCCCGCCACCAGGCGGAGGGCTGGGAGACCGCGCGGCGCCGCGACGGCGGCAACGACTGGATCGTCATCAGGCTGGCCGGGCGCGGCGTCGTCAGGCTCGCCGAGATCGACACCACCAACCTGCTGTTCAACGCGCCCGGCGCGGTCGCGCTCACCGGGCTCGACGGCGACCGCGAGGTGGAGCTGCTGCCGAGGACGCGCCTGCAGCCCGACACGCCGCACCGCTTCCGCCTCGGCGCCGACACACCCGTCACGCACGTGCGCGTGGACATCTACCCGGACGGCGGCCTGGCCCGCGTCCGCCTGCACGGCCACCTGGTCTGACCCCTCAGGGCCCTTCGTGGCCCGCTCATGTGCGCTGAGCGCCGATCCCCGCCGGGGGGATCGGCGGTCACTGCCAGAGGATGACCGTGCTGCCCGGCGGGCGCTCGCTGTTGGGCAGCGGCCGCTGGAACTGCACCACGCCGCCGTTGCCCAGCCGCTGCACCCGCACCCGGAACCCCAGCGCCTCCAGCTCCGACTTGGCGTCGTTGACGTTCTTGCCGATCACCCCGGGCACCATCGAGAACTGCTGGTCGTCGCGCGCCTCGTTGTCGCCCCTGAACCAGTCGAGGAACGGCGTCTGGCAGCGCGCCACCGTGATCATCGCGGGCGCGCCCTTGTCGACCTCGGACTTGGCCTTCGGGGTCTGGGCGATGACCGTGCACGGCTCGGCGTCGTCGTCGACCTCGTTGACCTGCACCTGGAAGCCCTGCGAGCTGAGGAAGCCGGCCGCCTCGTCCTTCGGCATGCCGTTGACGTCGGGCATGGTGAGCCCGGCGCTGACGAAGATGTTGACCTTCGCGCTCTTCTTGATCTTCTCGCCCACCTGCGGCGAGGTGCGGATCACCTTGTCGCGCTCGACCTGCTGGTTGGGCTGCCGCTTGACGCTGCCGACGGTCAGCCCGGCCCTGGCGATGGCGGCGCGGGCGTCGTTGCCGTTCATGCCGGTGACGTTGGGCACCACGATGCGCTCGGGGCCGAGCGAGAGCGTCAGCGTGACCGTCGAGCCCTTGTCGAGCTCGGTGTCGGCCACCGGGTCGCTGCTCAGCACCAGGCCCTCGGCCATCTTCTCGTCGTACTGGCTCTCGCCCTTGCGCACCTTCAGCCCGGCGCCGACGAGGTCCTTCTCGGCCAGCGCCAGGTCCTTGCCGACCAGGTCGGGCACCTTCACCTGCTCGGGCAGCGAGAAGTACCACCCGGTCAGGCCCACCGCGACGACCATCACCACGGCCAGGACCGCCAGGAACCAGCTCGGCCGGAGCCGGCGCTTCGCCGGCAGCTCGGTCCGCGGCTGGATCATCGTGTGGGCCGGCGCCGCCTGCGGCACCGACGGGGCCGACGCGGCGAACGGGATGGGCCCTGACGCCGGCTGCGCGTTATAGACCGCCGTGCCCATCACCGGGCCCGTGCCCGGCGGGTTGGTCATGCGCGGCAGCACGCGGTGGGCCTCCACCGCGGCCACCAGCATCGCGGTCGCGTCGGCGGGACGGTCGTGCGGCTCGCGGGCGGTCGCGCTCGCCACCAGCGTGTCGATCAGCGGCGGCACGTCGGGATAGACCGAGGACGGCGCGGGCACGGTGTCGTGGACGTGGCGGTAGGCCACCGACATCGGGGTCTCGCCGTCGTAGGGCTGCTGGCCGGTCACCAGCTCGAACAGCATGATGCCGGCGGCGTAGACGTCGCTGCGCACGTCGGCGGCGCCGGTCATCACCTGCTCGGGCGCCATGTAGCCGATCGTGCCGATCAGCACGCCGGTGCGGGTCTGGTTGGTCGCCTCGATCGCCCTGGCCAGGCCGAAGTCGACGACCTTGACCCGGCCGTCGTCGGTCATCAGGACATTCTCCGGCTTGACGTCGCGGTGCACCATGCCGGCCTGGTGGGCCGCGCCCAGGGCGGCCAGCACCGGGATGAGGATCTCCAGCGCCTCACGGGCCGGCAGCCGGCCGCGCTCGCGCAGGATGTCGCGCAGGGTGCGGCCAGGGACGTATTCCATCGACAGGTAGACGACGTCGTTGTCGGTGCCCTGGTCGAAGACGTGCACCACGTTGGGGTGCGACAGGCTGGCGACCGACTTCGCCTCGCCGATGAACCTCCTGACGAACGCCGGGTCCTCGGCGAGCGAGCGGTGCATGACCTTCAGCGCGACGGTCCGGTCGAGCCGGACGTCCAGCGCGAGGTAGACGGTCGCCATACCGCCCCGGGCGATCCGGCCCTCGATGCGGTAACGCCCATCGAGGAGCCGCCCGACCAGGGGGTCCGCAGTCGTCGTGTCCACCCCGCTGAGTTTACGGGCGTTTTGCCACCGGCATGGCCCTAGCGCCCGAAACCGATGCGGAGACGTTCTCGTCCCGTGTGTCACGGCGATGCGGCAGTGGCCCCGGCGTGTCGCCGGGGCGCATGGTGCCGTCGATGCCGCTCCCGCCGGTCGGGACCAGGGGCCGGGCCTCCGCCGCCCGGTTCTGGTCACGGCTCAGACGCCCACTCTCCGGTGGAGGCTTCGTCGGCGTCCGTTCACGAGGCCGGGCGGGCGGCTCAGGGGGTCATCGGTGAGGAGGCCTCGGCGTAGCGGCGGCGCGGGATGCGGCCCGCCTGTGCCGCCAGCCGCCCGGCCACCACCGCGCCCTTCATGGCCGCCGCCATCAGGTCGGGCCGCTGCGCCCGCGTCACGGCCGTGGCCAGCAGCACGGCGTCGCAGCCCAGCTCCATCGCCAGCGCGGCGTCACTCGCCGTACCGATGCCCGCGTCGAGGATCACCGGGACGGACGCGGCCTCCACGATCAGCTCGATGTTGTGCGGGTTGCGGATGCCGAGCCCCGAGCCGATCGGCGCGCCGAGCGGCATCACGGCCGCGCACCCGGCCTGCTCCAGCCGCCGGGCCAGCGCCGGGTCGTCCCCGATGTACGGCAGCACCACGAACCCGTCGGCCACCAGCCGCTCCGCCGCGTCGAACGTCTCGATCGGGTCGGGCAGCAGCGTGCGCTCGTCGGCGATCACTTCGAGCTTGACCCAGTTCGTGCCCAGGGCCTCCCTGGCCAGCCGGGCCGTCAGCACGGCGTCGCCCGCGGTGAAGCAGCCCGCCGTGTTGGGCAGCACCTTGATGCCGCGCGCACGCAGCACGTCGAGCACCGAACCCCGGGCCGCGGGGTCGAGCCGCCGCATCGCCACCGTGGTCAGCTCGGTGCCGGACGCCGCCAGCGCCTGGTCCAGCACCTCCAGCGAAGGGGCGCCGCCGGTGCCCATGATGAGCCGGGAGGAGAACTTCTCGCCGGCGATGATCAGCTCATCCACCTTGCACCGCCGTCAGCACCTCCACGCGGTCACGGTCGCTGAGCGCCGTCGTCTCCCAGGCGCCGCGGGTGACCACCTCGTCGTTCACGGCCACGGCCACTCCGGTGGTGGCCGTCGTCAGCGTACGCACGGCCTGCGCCACGGTGGTGCCGTCGGCCAGCTCGTGCGCGGACCCGTTGATGGTAATAATCATGAAATTTCCTGAAACCTCCCCGGCGAGCACAGGGCCGCCAGCTCGCTCTCCTCGCCCATCAGGATGGCCGCCGTCAGCGGGGCCATCAGCACCCCGCCCCGGTGGTGTCCCGTCGCGTACGTCAGCCCCGGCGTCCTGCCGGGACCGATCACCGGCAGGTTGTCGGGCGTGCCGGGACGCAGCCCCGCCACCACGTCGGCGACCTCCAGCTCGGTGACGCCGGGCACCAGCTCCCTGGCGTCGCGCAGCAGCTCGTACAGGCCGCCCGCGGTCACCCTCGTGTCGTAGCCCAGCTCCTCCTGGGTGGCGCCGACCACCAGCTCGCCGTCGCCCCGGGGGACGAGGTAGACCGGCGAGCCGTGGACGGTGCCGCGTACGCAGCGGGTGAGCAGCGGCTGCGGCGAGCGCAGGCGCATGATCTGGCCCTTGACCGGCCGCACCGGCACCTCCGCCAGCTCACCGCTCCACGCCCCGGCCGCCAGCACCACCCGCCCGGCCGCCAGCACCTCACCTCCGGCTCGTCCGCCCGTGGCGGCGAGGGGTGCGGAACCGCGGCCTTCATCGGGTACGGCGGGCGGCTCGGCGAGGCGGACACCGGTGACGGCGCCGTCCGTGCGGACCAGCTCGCTCACGCGGGCCCGCACGACATTGACGCCGCGCCGCTCCAGGGCGGCCAGCAGCGCCGCCGTCACCCGGCGCGGGTTCACCCACGCGTCGCCCGGCGCCAGCAGCCCGCCGCGCACCGACGGGGCCAGCATCGGCTCAAGCCGCCGGCACTCGCGCCCGGTCAGCCGCTCGACCGGCAGGTCCAGCTTCTCCATGAACGCGGCCAGCTCATCGAGCGCCGCCATGTCATCGGCCCCGAACGCCACGTCCAGCGTCCCCTCGGCCCGCAGATCCAGCCCGCCCACCTCTTCGGGCCCAGCGGGTGGAAGGGCGGCGTCCTCGGCCAGGGCGCTGGCGAAGGCGGGCCAGCGGCGCAGGGCCGCGACGCCCAGCCGCAGCAGCGGCGCCTCGGTGTAGGTGACCTCGCTGACCGGCGCCAGCATCCCGGCGGCCGCGTGGGAGGCCCCGGAGGCGGGTGCCGGGTCGACGACGGTGACCGGCCGCCCCTCGCGCGCCAGCCGCCAGGCCACGGACAGCCCGACGACCCCGCCGCCCACGATCACATCCATGATCCGCTCCCTTCGCCGGCATGATCCGGATCAGGTGTCTTGCGGTCGAAGGCCCGCTGCAGCCTTCCTCTCAGCCCGGTCACGGCCGGACTCCCGCGCGTCCTTCCGTCCACAGCCTACGGCCTCGGTGCCGGGTCCACGCACCGCCCCCGTTATGGTCATGACCGTGGAGCATGTCGTGGTGGTGGGAGCGGGACTGTCGGGAGTGCGCACGGTGGAGGCCCTGCGCGGGCGCGGCTATGCCGGTCGCCTGACGCTGCTGGGCCAGGAGCGCCATCGCCCCTACGACCGCCCGCCGCTGTCGAAGGCGGTGCTCAAGGGCGACGCCGACACCAGCTTCATCGACACCGACCTCGAGCGGCTCCAGGTCGACTTCCGTCCAGGGGTCGCGGCGAAGTCGCTGCGCGCGGGCGTCGTGGAGACCACCGAGGGCGAGCTCGACTACGACGGCCTGGTCATCGCGACCGGCGCCGACCCGATCAGGCTGCCGGGCGACGGCCCTCAGCACGTCCTGCGCACCCTCGACGACGCCCACGAGCTGCGCGTGATGCTCGTCCCGGGCGCGCGGGTCACGGTCATCGGCGCGGGCTGGATCGGCGCCGAGGTGGCGACGGCGGCCCGCCGCGCGGGCTGCGCGGTGACGGTCATCGAGGCCGCCCAGGCCCCGCTCGCCAGCGCGATTGGCACGGAGCTCGGCGCCCGCACGATCCCCTGGTACGACGGCATCGACCTGCGCCTCGGCACCATGGTCGAGTCGGTCGACGAGGGCGGCGTCCGCCTGGTGGGCGGCGAGTTCGTCGAGTCCCACGTCGTCGTCACCGGCATCGGCGTGCGCCCGGCCGTCGAGTGGCTGGCCGACGCCGACATCGACCTGCACAACGGCGTCGTCACCGACGAGCACCTGCGCACCTCGCTGCCCGGCGTGGTCGCGGTGGGCGACTGCGCCGCCTGGTGGTCGCGCCGCTGGGGCGCCCGCCTCAGGGTCGAGCACTGGGACACCGCGATCAACGCCCCCGAGGTCGCCGCCGCGACGCTGATGGGGGAGGAGGCGGTCTACGACCCGGTGCCGTACTTCTGGTCGGAGCAGTTCGGCCACATGCTCCAATACGCCGGCCACCACGCGTCGGGCGAGCGGATCGTGCACCGGGGCGAGCCCGAGGGCAAGTGGGCGGCCGTCTGGCTCACGGCGGACGATAGGCTTGCCGCGGTGCTGGCCGTGGACCGGCCGCGCGATCTCGTGCAGGGCCGGCGCATCATCGAGGCGGGTCACCGGCTGGACACGGAACGCCTGGTAGATCCACAAGTGGCCCTACGAGATTGTGTTGTTTGAGCAAGGACGGCATGTGGTAGTTGTGGTTTCGTGACGCTTTCTGTTGCACAGATCGACCGGGAGACCGACCAGCTCGTCGACGAGTGGCTCACCCTCCCCGAAGTGGCCTCACGCCTCGATCTCTCGATCGGGCGGGCCAAGCAACTCCTGAAGGACCACAAGCTGCTCGGCGTGCGCCGTGGCAGCGGCGGGCCACAGGTGCCCGCGGTGTTCCTCGACGGAAAGGACGTGATGAAGGGCCTGCCAGGCACGCTCACCGTGCTCCAGGACGCCGGCTACGACGACGTCGAGGCGCTGCGCTGGCTCTTCACCCCCGACGAGTCACTGCCAGGCTCGCCCATCGAGGCGATCAGGGCGGGCCGTCACACAGAGGTCAAGCGGCGTGCCCAAGCCCTCGCTTTCTGAAGCCCGCCTCTATCTCTGCACAGACGGCCGCCGCGACCGCGGCGATCTGGCGGAGTTCCTCGACGCGGTGCTGGCCGGCGGTGTGGACATCATCCAGCTGCGGGAGAAGGGCCTGGAGGCACGCGAAGAACTCGCCCTCCTCGACGTCTTCCGCGACGCCTGTGACCGGCACGGAAAACTGCTCGCTGTCAACGACCGGGCGGACATCGCTTACGCCGCCCGGCCCGACGTGCTCCACCTGGGGCAGGACGACCTTCCCTTGACTGTCGCGCGAGAGATACTCGGCGACGACGTCGTCATCGGACGGTCCACCCACTCCGCAGCCGAGGCGTCCGCCGCGGCCGTGGAGGAGGGCGTCGACTACTTCTGCTGCGGCCCGATCTGGCCGACGCCGACCAAGCCGGGCCGCCCGGCGCCTGGGCCGCCGCTGCTGCGGCACGCGGCGGCGCTCGGCACCTCGCGGCCGTGGTTCGGCATCGGCGGCATCGACCTGGGCAACCTCGACGAGGTGATGGCGTACGGCGTGAGCCGCGTGGTGGTCGTCCGCGCGATCACCGACGCCGACGACCCGGGCGCGGCCGCCGCCGAGTTCGCCAAGCGGCTGGCCGCGGGGCCGGCCCGCTGAGCCTGCGAGGCGCCCGCGCTTCCCCGCGCGGGCGCCTCCTTATCCGCGGACTCGGCTTATCCGCGGGCTCGGCTTATCCGCGGACCCGGCGGGGTCAGGTCTTGCGGGACGTCGCCGCGATCGCCAGCTCGGTCAGCGCCTCGCGCGCCTCAGGCGTGACCGGCGCCGCGTCGAGCGTGGCCAGCGCCTGGCCGAGATAGCCGGAGATGAGGTCCTCGCACTCCTGCAGCGCCCCGGTGCCCTCGATGATGCCGCGCAGCTCCGCCACACCCTCCTCGTCCAGGCCGGGGTCGCCGAGCAGCCGGCGTACGGTGGCCGCGGCGGCGGGGGAGGCGGCGGCGAGGGTGCGGGCCACGAGCATCGTGCGCTTGCCCTCGCGCAGGTCGTCACCGGCCGGCTTGCCCGTCCGCGCCGGGTCGCCGAAGACGCCCAGGATGTCGTCGCGCAGCTGGAAGGCGATGCCGACGCGCTGGCCGTAGCCGGTGCACAGCTCGTCCATCCACGGCGCCTCCTCGCGGGCGGCGAGCACCAGGCCGAGCCGCAGCGGTTGCTCCACCGAATATCTGCCGCTCTTGAACAGCGCCACGCGCAGCGCCGAGTCGAACGTGTTCTCCCCGGTGGCCTGCTCCAGCAGGTCGAGGTATTGGCCGCACATCAGCTCGCTGCGCATGTGGTCGTGGACGGGCCGGGCCGCGTCCAGCGCCTCGCGCGGCAGCCCGGACGTCCGCCACATCTCGCCCGACCAGAGCAGCAGCAGGTTGCCCAGCAGGATCGCCGCGCCCTCGCCGAACTGCCCGGACGAGCCGTGCCAGCCCGCCTCCTCGTGCATCGCCTGGAAGCGGCGGTGCGCCGACGGCATGCCCCTGCGCAGGTCGCTCTTGTCCATCACGTCGTCGTGCACCAGCGCGCTGGCCTGCAGCAGCTCAAGGGAGGCGGCGGCGGTGAAGACGGCGGGCACGTCGGTGCCCCCTGCGCCCCGCCACCCCCAGTAGCAGAACGCGGGCCGCAGCCGCTTGCCTCCCGACAGCAACGCGTCGGCGGCCGTGCGCAACGGCGCGAACTCGGGCTCGCCCCCGGCGGGGAGCTTCCGTTGGACGAACTCGGCGAGCGCGCGCTCCACCTGGGCGCGCAGGATCTCCATGCCGGCGGCGTCAGTGGTCATGCCTTGAGACTAGTGGCCGGGGGAGCGGGCTTCGATCTCGGCTTCGATCTCCAGGTGCCGCTCTGGCCGGTGCGCGCGGAGGTTGTCGGGGTAGCCTTGTCGGCATGGCTCTTGGTCGACCCTCCATCCGGCCCGATCGCGTCCCCACGGTCCGCGACATGCTGGCCTCCGGTGCCCGGTCGTTCTCGTTCGAGTTCTTCCCGCCCAAGACCGACGAGGGCGAGCGGCAGCTGTGGCGCGCGATCAGGGAGCTCGAGTCGCTGCGGCCCACGTTCGTCTCGGTGACCTACGGCGCGGGCGGCTCCACCCGCGACCGCACGGTCGACATCGTCGAGCGCATCGCCCACGACACCACCCTCACCCCGGTCGCCCACTTCACGGCCGTCAATCACTCCGTGCGCGAGCTGCGCCACCTCGTCGGCCGCTTCGCCGACGCCGGCGTGCGCAACATCCTCGCCGTACGCGGTGACCCGCCCGGCGACCCCACCGCCGACTGGGTGCCCCACCCCGAGGGCGTCGTCTACGCCGAGGACCTCGTGCGGCTGATCCGGCAGTCCGGCGACTTCTGCGTGGGCGTGGCGGCCTTCCCCTACAAGCATCCGCGCTCGCCGTCCATCGAGTCCGACACCGAATACTTCGTCCGTAAGTGCCAGGCGGGCGCCGACTACGCGATCACGCAGATGTTCTTCCAGGCCGACGACTACCTGCGGCTGCGCGACCGGGTGGCGGCCAGGGGATGTGACACGCCGATCATCCCGTGCATCATGCCGGTCACCCAGATGAGCACCATCGCCCGCTCCGAGCAGTTGTCGGGGGCGCCGTTCCCGCCCGACGTGGCGGCCCGCTTCGAGGCGGTCAAGGACGACCCGGCGGCGGTGCGGCGGCTGGGCATCGACCACGGGGTGGAGCTGTGCCAGCGGCTGCTCGACGAGGGCGCGCCCGGCATCCACTTCATCACGTTCAACCGGTCGAGCGCGTCGCGTGAGGTGTTCCAGCGGCTGGAGCTCGCGAGCCTGCCCGCGTAGAACCTGCGCCGCGTAGGGCCTGCGCCGCGTAGAGCCTGCGCCGCGTAGAAATGGCCCGCGTAGAAATGGCCCGCGTAGAAATGGCCCGCCACCCGCCCGCAGGGGGACCGGGCGGGTGACGGGCAGGGGACACTAGACGGTGGGTAAAGGGTCGGCTACTTTCTGTCATGAATGGTGCCCGTGCGTCATCGCCGGTAAACCTGGGGTCACGCCGTCTTCAGCTCGCCCGGCTGCTCAGGTCAGGGGGAGGCGGCGGCCCGCGATCGCGTATTCCTCGTGGCCGCCGGGGAAGACGAACCTGGTGAGCAGGTCCATGAAGCCCATGCCGGCGTAAAGGTGGCGGGCCGCCGTGGGCTGGTCGTGGGTCGACAGGATGGCCGTACGCTCGCGACGCCCGGCGCACAGCGTCCTGATCATCTGGCGGCCGATGCCCTTGCTCTGGTAGTCGGGGTGCACGTGGATCTCGGCCAGCTCGAAGGCGTGGCCCATCCAGGCGTGCGCGGCCTCCTGGCCGATGCGGTCGGCCAGGCCGCGGACGACGACGTCGTGCCACCACTGGCCCGGCGCACCCCTGAAACCGTAGGCGAAGCCCACGATCCGGGGTTCCGGAGCTGCCAAATCTGGGGATGAATCACGCAATTCCGCGAAATAACACTGAAAATGGGGATATGTCGCGTGATTGCGCATGATGGTCTGGCGGCCGGTGATCTGGTCGAGAGGCGGGTTCATGGCCGCCGTGTAAATGTCGATCACCGTGTCCAGCCGTTCGGTGAACTGGGCCGGACCGGCTCCGCGAAACTCGATCACCCGTCGCACACTACTCGACGTCCACCGGCGTACCCCCGGTGATCCGCACCAGCTCGTCGAACGTCGTCGGAAAGACCGTGTGCGGGTGGCCGCCGGCCGCCCACACCACCTCGTGCTTGCTCAGCCAGTTGTCCACCAGCGTCCGCACCGGAGCGGGATGCCCGACCGGGGCCACCCCGCCGATGGGCTGGCCGGTCGCCGCCCTGACGAACTCCGGCGTGGCCCGGCGTACCCGCTCGGCGCCCGCCGTACGGGCAATCAGCTCGACGTCCACGCGGTGGGCGCCGCTGGTCAGGACGAGCAGCGGCGCGCCGTCGGCGTCGAAGATCAGGCTGTTGGCGATGGCGCCCACGTCGCAACCCAGCTGGGCCGCGGCCGCCGCGGCGGTGGGGGCCTTCTCCGGCAGGACCACGATCTCGCCGTCTGCTCCGCGTTCGCGCAGCGCGGACTCGACGACGACGGCGTTCGACGGCAACTTCTCAGGCATGGGGACACTCTAAACAGATTGGCCGCCCGATTACTCCCACAAGGGTCCTGGTGTAGGGTCCCGTGATCAGTTATGTACGGAATGTGAGAGGTGGTACCTGTGGGGTTTCCACGGCTGCCCGGGGTGGCTGCCCTCCTGACGGCCGGCGCCGTCGTCGTCTCGGGGTGCGGAACGCAGATCGCGTCGCGTACGGCCGCCCCGCCCCCGAGCGGCTCCGCCGCCTCCGTCGCGCCTCCCGCGGCGGCGAAGAGCGCCCCTTCCGCCGAGCCCGAGCCCGCGGCCGAGGCGCCCCGAAAGACGTTACGGCTGGGCGCCAAGGGATCGGCGGTCAAGTGGCTGCAGAAGCGGCTGACCGAGCTCGGCTACCGGCCTGGCAAGGCCGACGGCCGCTACGGCGGCACCACGCTGGCCGCCGTGTGGGCGTTCCAGAAGGTCAACGGCATCAAGCCGACCAGCACCATCGCCCGCCGCACCTGGCAGGCGCTGGAGACGCCGAAGGCGCCGCGGGTGCTGGCCCGCAACGGCCGGCCCACCCGCGCGGAGGTCGACCTCACCAAGCAGGTCATGGTCCTGTACGTGCGCGGCAAGGTGAAGCTGATCACCCACGTGTCGTCGGGCAGCAACATCCCCTATTGCGAGACCACCACCTGGCAGGGCAGGAAGCAGCGCTTCTGCGGCTCGGCCAGCACCCCCACCGGCGACTACCGGACGACGTGGCGGGTGAGCGGGTGGCACAAGTCCTACCTCGGCCAGCTCTACAACCCCATCTTCTTCAACGGCGGCATCGCCTTCCACGGCGCGCTGTCGGTGCCCCTCCATCCCGCCTCGCACGGCTGCGTCCGCATGCCGATGAACGTCGCGGAGGAGCTGCCCGGCCTGCTCGGCAAGGGCATGCCGGTGCACGTCAGGGGCAGGTTCCGCGGCTAGCTCCGCGCCTCGGCCGCTGAGCTCTGCGGGCTCTCCTGGCCCTTCCCGGCCGCCGCCGCGCGCCTGCCGTCGGCGGCGGCCATCACCATGCCGGCGGCCTGCGCCAGCCCGCCGATCAGGATGAGGTACGCCGCGTACGACTGCCAGCCGGGCAGGCCCGCCACGAATCCGGACTGCCCGGTCAGGCCCGCCAGCGCCCTGGCCGGGTTGATCAGCGCGACGGCGAAGACCAGCGTGTACGGCAGGACCAGCACGCCCGAGACCACCAGCAGCGCCGTGCGGCCCCTGCGCGGGCGGCGCAGCAGCAGGCCGATGACCAGGTAGGCGAGCGCCACCAGCCCGGCGAGCAGCGCCGTGAGCAGGATCATCTGCCAGGCGTCCGTGCCCGTGGACGTCATGCCCGAGTCGTCGATCGTGCCGCCCTCCCACTTGGGGTCGGCGATCTGCGCCCGCACCGCCGCGCGGACGCCCAGGTGGCCGGCGCCCGCGTACGCCGCCGCCAGCACGGGGCCCAGGGCCAGCAGCACGAGCCCGGCCGGTCGCCCGATGCGCGCCATGCGCGCTCCTCTCCGCTCGTTCGGGGTTCTTGGAGACAGCCTCTCACCGGATGCCGGTGCTAGCCGAGCGCGCGCAGCCCGGCCAGCGCGATCTCGCCCGCCCGGCGTACGGTGGCCATGATCTCCTCCACGGACCGGTCCTCGTCGACGTCCGTCATCACCGCCACCATGATCGCGCCGATCAACGCGCCGACCGTCGCGCCCGCCTCGGAGAGGGTGAGCCGGTCGCGGAACGCCTCGTGCAGCGCCTTGGCCAGCGTGAGCTGGCTGTCCAGCAGCACGTGCAGCGCCCGCGCCTGAAGGGACGGCACGGTCAGCACGAGCCGCACGCGCACAGCGGCGGCGTCGAACGTGCCGGCGCCCGCGATGGCCTGCCCGATGCTGTCGTCGATGAGCTGCAGCAGCAGGTCGGCCACCGTGTCGCCGGGCCGTCTGGCCGACAGCCGTGCCAGCGCCCTTTCGAGGCGGGCGCCGGCGTCGTAGAAGAGCACGTCCTCTTTGCCGGCGAAGTAGCTGAAGAACGTGCGCGTGGACACGTCGGCCTCCGCGGCGATCTCCGCGAGCGTCGTCTCCTCGAAGCCCTTCTCCTCGAACAGGCGCATCGCCGCCTGAATCAGCGCCTGGCGCGTGCGCTGCTTCTTGCGCTCTCGCAGTCCCTCAGCCATGGCGGCACTATAGTGCACTCGGTTATTTTTTACACTCGTTGCAATTTTTCAACCTGTGAGGTTTTCTGGAGACGTAGCGAGGAAAGGAGCCGAACATGTCCGAAGTCACCCTGGTCACCGCTCGCCAGCGCCCGCTCGACCCGCCGGACGAGGTCACCGGCCTGCGACGGGACGGGGCGATCCACCGCATGAGATACGCCGACGGGCATCTAGGGTGGCTCGTCACCGGGTACGCCGCCGCTCGCGCGGTGCTCGCCCACCCCCACCTCAGCAACAACCCCGAAGGGCACCACCCGCCCATCGCCTCCACCCGGGCCGAGCTCGCCGAACGCGGCTTCAAGCTGCCGCCCGGGTTCTTCCTGCGCATGGACGCCCCCGAGCACACCCGCTATCGCAAGCTGCTGACCGGGCAGTTCACCGTGCGGCGGATGAAGACCCTCGAACCGCGCATCGCCGAGATCACCCGCGACTGCATCGACGCCATGGAGGCCAAGGGCGGGCCGGTGGACCTGGTGGAGGAGTTCGCGCTGCCGATCCCCTCGCTGGTCATCTGCGAGCTGCTCGGGGTGCCGTACGACGACAGGGAGATGTTCCAGACGGAGTCGAAGAAGCTCTTCGACATCGAGGCGTCGGCGGACGACGCGATGGCCGCACTGGGACGGGTCTGGGCGTACCTGCACGGGCTCATCCAGCAGAAGCGCGAGCGGCCGGCCGACGACCTGCTCAGCGGGCTCCTGGAGGGCGGTGAGCTGAACGACGACGAGCTCACCGGGGTCGGGGTGCTGCTGCTGATCGCCGGGCACGAGACGACCGCCAACATGCTGGGGCTCGGCACGTACGCGCTGCTGACCAGCCCCGACCAGCTCGCCGCGCTGCGCGACGACCCCTCCCTGGTGGACAACGCCGTCGAGGAGCTGCTGCGGCACCTCACGATCATCCACCTCGGGCCCACCCGGGTGGCCAGGCAGGACGTCGAGATCGACGGCGTCACGATCAAGGCGGGTGAGACCGTCACCCTCCACCTGCCCGCCGCCAACCGCGACCCCGAGCGCTTCCCCGGCGGCGACCACCTCGACATCACCCGTCCCGCCGGCGGGCACCTCACCTTCGGCCACGGCATCCACCAGTGCCTCGGCCAGCAGCTCGCCCGCGCCGAGATGCGCATCGCGTACCCGGCACTGCTGGAGCGCCTGCCTGGCCTACGCTTGGCGGTAACACCCGAGGAGGTGCCGATGCGCTCGAAAATGTCGATCTACGGGGTGCACCGCCTCCCTGTCACTTGGTAGGTCACCATGAAAATCAAGGCAGACGAATCGGTGTGCATCGGGGCGGGCATGTGCGCGCTGACGGTGCCCAAGATCTTCGACCAGAGCGAGGACGAAGGCACGGTGGTGCTGTTGCAGGACGTGCCGCCCCAGGAGCTGGAGGACGCCGTGCGCCGCGCTGTGACCCTCTGCCCGTCGGGGGCGATCTCAGTCGAGTGAGGACCGCTCTCCGGGCCGGCTGACACCGCCCTGGGACGGTCTCCAGGCGACCTCAGGGCCGTCCGGCCCCGCACCGGGGCGTTTCCAGGGCTGGCTTGACCCGTCCTGAGAGTTGCCTCCGGACAGTCCGATCCCGTCATGAGGGCCGTCCACGGCGGCCCGTCACACCGTTATGCCGCCGCCGCCGCGACCTGAGTCGCGGCGGCGGTTCGCTGTGCCGCACACCCTGCTTCCTGCGCCTTCCTGTGCCTTCCTGCGCCTTCCGCCAAGGGCTACACCTTCGCTTCAAGGTCATCGAACCTTTGTTCGCGAACCAGTTGACAACTGGGCGTGATCGAAATTATGTTCGATCTAGTGACGGTGAGGCTCGCGGCTCAACGTCACCAGGACCTGGTCGCGGGCCATCGCTTCCCCAAGCGAGCCCCGCGGCCAGGCTCCTCGGGCGAAGGGCACGTCCTCGTCGTCGGCGGAGACGAGTGGGCGTGTCCTGGCCGGACGGGGAGAGGGGAAGCTCCTCGTCCGGCCGGCCCGGCGGAAATGTCGGTGGCGTCTGCGATTGTTGTCACCACCGGCGGAGACGCCGGCGCCGCCCACGACTCCAAAGGAGGCGCGCAAGATGGCACCACGGCCTAGAGAAACGCCCGGGCCCCGGCTGTCGCCTGCGGTTCGGGCACACCTGACCGATTCTCGTTCCTGCCTGGCGGAGGCGAGCGGCGCTCGCACCCCCGCATCCCGCTACGTCGCCGCCCACCTGGCGGCCCTGCGCGCGGCCGCGGCCCTGCTGGCCGCCCGCCCCAGGCCCACGGAGGGCCGCAGGCGACGCCTGCGCAGCGCGTGGGAGCAACTGCCCGAGGCCGAGCCCGCGCTGGCCGAGTGGGCCGCCTACTTCTCGATGACCGCCGCCAAGCGGGCCGCCGCCGAGGCGGGCATGGTGCGGCGGGTCAGCCAGGCCGACGCCGACGAGATCCTCGCCGAGGCCGAGACCTTCGTCTCCACCATCGAAGACCTCCTCGGCGTCCCGGGCCAGCCACAACTGCCAGTGGACGTCCCACTGGCAGGCTGACCCCCAGTCACCCCCAGCCCCCTGGCAACCGACGCGACACGCCGCCTGCCCACCGCAGGGACTGACACCACGGTCACGGCCGAAACGCGTCCTCACCCGCCCCCGCACCTCTCACCGCGGTATTGACACGAGGTTCCGCTTCCCCGCCGCAAGGACCGACGCCACGATCGCGGGCGAACGGTTGCGGCAAACGCGCTCTGTCCCGCTCCCGCTGCCCTCACCCGCAACGGCAGGCAAACCCGCCACGGCAACCTGACGCCCTCTCCCCGCAGCGGCCACGTCCCTTCTGCCGGCCGGCGAGCCGCCGCGCCATGGCAAGCTGACTGTCCCCCACCACGGCGCGCGGGCCCTCCTCGGACGCGGCTCTGTCTGGTCGGCCGAAGTTCGGTCGGCCTCTGTGCGGGGTGCTTCCCTTCCATGTCACCGGGACGTAACCCCGGGGGCCCTGCGCCCCGCTTGCCCCTGCGGCCCGCTTGCTCCCGGAGAGTTGCCCGTTCGGCGGTCCTCTTGCCGGCGCGTCAGATGTGGGGCTGGGCGGTGCTCCGTTGCGTTCTGCGGGGGTTTGGGCGTGGGGGCTGGGTGACCGGTCACTCTGGGCTCTGCGTGGCTTTCATGACCGTTCTGGGGGCGTTTGAGTGGGGGTCTGGGTCAAGAGGGAGGCAGGTAGATGTGCTGAAGGCTCGCCGAAGAACGTTCGGCGAGCCTTCAGGTGAGCGGGTGACCTCGCAAATGTGCCACCGTGGTTCCGGGCCGGTGGGGGCCGGGGCGGCCGTCTCCTACCGCGCAGGGTGGGAGAGGGCCTGATCCGGCGTCGGCCAGGAACGACGGGTGGTTAGAACGACTCCACGGCCCGGCGGGCCTCGGCGTCGAGGACGCCCCAGCTGATCAGCTCCTCGGTCAGCTCGCTGGGCGACTTGTCGTAGATGACCGCCAGGGAGCGCAGGTCCTCCTGGCGGATCGACAGCACCTTGCCGTTGTAGTCACCGCGCTGGCTCTGGATGGTGGCGGCGTACCGGGCGAGTGCGCCGGCCTTCTCCTTCGGCAGCGTGGCGAGGCGCTCCAGGTCGATCACAAGCTTGGGCGTCGGCCCGAGCGGGCTGGGGGCGGCTCCGCCCGGCAGCAGCTCGGAGACGGGCACCCCGTAGAAGTCGGCAAGCTCGGCAAGCTTCTGCACAGTCACGGCGCGGTCGCCACGCTCGTACGACCCCACGACGACGGCTTTCCACCGGCCACGCGACTTCTCTTCGACTCCATGCAGGGACAGGCCCTGCTGGGTGCGGATGGCGCGGAGTCGTGCACCCAGCGACTTTGCGTACTCAGACGGCATGGTGTGGCCCCCCGGCTCTCGTATGTATCGCTCTCAGTAGATTGTGCTCCCTTGCGGCGTATGCCCGGGCCACCGGGGGGTCTGGTGCCAGGCTCGGCACCATCGGTAGCCATGGCCCTGGGTTTACCCCAGAACGCCGCGCGGTGTGGTTACGCACAGTGACGGTAAAGGGGTGGACGCCTGAGGTCAAGCTGATTGGAAAAAAGATGCCGAATCCGGTCCGGTAGGGATCGCCACATTCGCCCCTCTTGTCGCGCTGGCAACACTACTTCGTCAGAGTTTGACGAGGAATCGTCACCTGTTCAGGGCTGCCTGGTCAGGATCATGACGGGGCAGGTCGCGGCCTTGATGATCTTGATGGAGGTGTCCCCGAGGAAGACCCTTCTGAGCGGCCCGGTGTCGCTGGAAGCGCATATGATCATCTCGCCGGGCAGCCACGAGGTCGCCCCGAGCGCCTGCGCCACGTTGCGGCCCTCCAGCACCTCGACCTCCACGGGTGCCTGCGAGCGCCGGTGCCCGCGTGCCGCCGTGCGCAGGTCCGCCGCGGCCTGGTCGCGCAGGCGTACGAGCATCTCCTCCTCGATCCGCGCCCGCCTGCCGCTGCTGAGCACCAGCGTGACCAGGCGCAGCGGCACGCCCAGCGTGGCCGCCGTCGCGGCGGCGACCTTGACGGCCTGGTCGCATCCGGGGCCGCGCCGGTAGGCGAGCGTGATGCGGTCGAAGGCGGCGGGCGGCCCCTCGCCGAAGCCGCGCGGCGCGAGCAGGACGGGAACGGAGGAGGAGTGCAGCAGCTGGTCGGCGGTGCTGCCCAAGGCGATGCGGCCCCTGCCGCCGCCCGGCGCGGGGCCGATCACCACGACGTCGGCGCCCCGCTTGCGGGCGAGCTCCACCAGGCCGCGCCCGCTGCCGCGATGGGCGGTGACGACGTAATCGGCCTCGTCGCCGGCCAGCTCGCGGGCCTGGGCGAGCGCGGTGTCGGCCTGCTCGCGCAGGTACGCCCGCCAGGCGCTCTCCTCGGCCCGCGCGGGCCCCGGGGTGGAGACGGCGGGCGGCCGCACGTACGCGACCGACAGCCGGGCCCCCGCCTGGGAGGCGAGCAGGACGGCCAGCGTCAGCCCGTCGTGTCCCCGCGGCCCCGGCACGTATCCGGCCAGCACGTCGTCGAGCTTCATCGAAACTCCTTGAGCGTGGATGTCCCGGGCTTGAGCCCTGGGAAGGAGACGCGGCACGGTGCCGCGCTGTATCGAACCGCAGCGGGCTGGCCAGAGCCCAGCGCGTCTGCGGCGCGACCCATGACCGGGACGTCGACGCCGCGATCAACGTCCTCGCCGCCGGGCCGGCGGAGAGGTGAAACGCCTGTGGAGCCGGTGTAAGACCTCAAGGGCCCAGGCCCGGCGGGCGACCGGCGGTGAAGCAGGAAACCCGGCCCGCGAGGGTCGGAACCCCCCGGCTTCAGCCGTGGGGAGGATGTCAATCAGCGCACCTCGGCATTCAGCCGCGAATGGCCATAGCCGTACAGGAAGTAGCAGACCAGGCCGACGAGCATCCACAGCCCGAAGGCCAGCCACGTCACCCCGGCGAGACCGGCCATGACCACGACGCACAGGATCGCGCCGAGCACCGGCGTGGCGGGAAAAAGCGGCGTGCGGAAGCTGCGCGGCAGCTCGGGGCTGCGGTAGCGGAGCACGAGCACGCCGACGTTGACGATGGCGAACGCGAACAGCGTGCCGATGCTGGTCGCCTCGGCGAGCTGCCCGAGCGGCACCAGCCCGGCCAGCACGGAGATGAACGCGGCCACGATCAGCGTGTTGAGCACCGGCACCTGGCGGCGGGGGTTCACCCGCTGGAAGACACGCGGGATGAGGCCGTCGCGCGACATCGCGAACAGGATGCGGGTCTGGCCGTAGATGACGGTCAGCACGACGCTGGCGATCGCGATGACCGCGCCGAAGGAGACGATCAGCCCCGGCCAGGTGGCGCCGATCGCCAGGTCGGCGATGTACGAAAGGCTCGCCTCGGTGCTGTCGGGGTCGAAGTCCTGCCACGGCATGGCCCCGATCGCGGCCAGGGCCACCGCGACGTAGACGACGGTCACGATGAGCAGTGACAGCAGGATCGCCAGCGGCAGGTCGCGCTTGGGGTTCCTGGCCTCCTCACCGGCGGTGGAGGCGGCGTCGAAGCCGATGTAGGAGAAGAACACCTGCGAGGCCGCCGCCGTGATGCCGGCCACCCCCATGGGCGCGAACGGCGCGAGGTTGCCGGATTCGAAGGCGGTGAACGCCACCACGCAGAAGAAGGCCAGCACCGCGACCTTGACGAGCACGAAGACGGCGTTGGCCGTGGCGCTCTCGGACGCGCCGTAGAGCAGCAGCCAGGTGGCCAGCAGCACGATGACGATGGCGGTGACGTTGACCACGCCGCCGTCCTGGCCGGGGGAGCGGGTGATCGCGTCGGGCAGCGTGAAGCCGAACAGCGAGCGCAGGAACGCGTTGACGTATTCGCCCCAGCCGACCGCCACGGCCGCCACGGAAACGGCGTACTCGAGCATCAGGCACCAGCCGCAGATCCAGGCCACCAGCTCGCCCAGCGTCGCGTACGCGTAGGAGTAGGACGAGCCGGACACCGGGATCGTCCCGGCGAGCTCGGCGTACGACAGCGCCGAGAACAGCGCCGTGACCGCCGCCAGCACGAACGCCAGCACGACCGCGGGCCCCGCCTTGGGCACCGCCTGCCCGAGGATCACGAAGATCCCCGTGCCCAGCGTGGCGCCCACGCTGAACAGCGTCAGCTGCCACAGCGACATCGTGCGGCGCAGCTCGCCGCCCTCACCGTGCCCGCCCTCGGCCACGATGCGGCCGGTCGGCTTGGTACGCAAGAGCCGTCGGGCCAGTGTCACGGACACCCCCTACAGCGTGCTCGTCAGCGGCCACCTGCCGTTGGGCGTCACGATCGTTCCCGCCGTGCCGCCGAGTATGCTCTCGGCCTGGTCAAGGCGGCCGATGGCGGCCATGTCGCCGGTCGTCTCGACGAAGCGGCAGACCGCCTCCACCTTCGGCCCCATCGACCCGGCGGGGAAGTCGAGCGCGCGCAGCTCGTGCGGCGTGGTGTGGCCGATCGCGCGCTCCTGCGGCGTGCCGAAGCCGCGCATGACGTGCGGCACGTCGGTCAGGCTGAGGAAGGCGTCGCAGTCGAGCGCCTCGGCCAGCAGCGCGGTCGTCAGGTCCTTGTCGACGACCGCCTCGACGCCGGTCAGCCGGCCGCGCTCGTCGCGGACGACGGGGATGCCGCCGCCGCCCGCGCACACCACGATCACGCCCTCGCCCATCATCCGGCGGATCAGCCGGGTCTCCACGACGCGCTGCGGGGCGGGGGAGGGCACGACGCGGCGCCAGTGGGAGCCGTCCTGCTTGACGGTCCAGCCGTGCTCGGCGGCCAGCTTCTCGGCCTCCTCCCGGTCGTAGACCTGCCCGACGAACTTGGCGGGCGCCCCGAACGCCGGATCGACGGCCGAGACCAGCGTCTGCGTCACCATGGCCAGCACCTGGCGGCCGGGCAGCGCGTTCTGCAGCGCCTGCTGCATCCAGTAGCCGAGCAGGCCCTGAGTCTGCGCGCCGAGCGCGTCGAACGGGTAGGGGCCGCTCAGGCCCGGGTCGGCGGCGCTCTGCATGGCCAGCATCCCGACCTGGGGCCCGTTGCCGTGGGTGATGACCAGCTCGTGCCGTCCTGCCAGGCCCGCCAGCGTCCTGACCGCATCGCGCACGTTGGCCACCTGCGTGGCGGCGTCGGGACGCTCGCCGCGCCGCAGCACCGCGTTGCCGCCGAGCGCCACGATGACCCGCACCTCAGCAGCCTCCCAGCGTCGCGACCATGACGGCCTTGGCCGCGTGCAGCCGGTTCTCGGCCTGGTCGAAGACGATCGAGCGGGGCGATTCGAAGACGGCGCCGGTCACCTCCAGCGCGTCGAGCCCAGTGCGGTCGAAGATCTCGGCGCCGACCTTCGTCCGCCGGTCGTGGAAGGCCGGCAGGCAATGCATGAACCGCACCGCCGGGTTGCCCGTCGCCCGCACCACCGCGTCGTTCACCTGGTACGGCAGCAGCAGCTTGATCCGCTCGTCCCACACCTCGGCGGGCTCGCCCAGCGACACCCACACGTCGGTGTAGAGGAAGTCCGCGCCCCTGACGCCCTCGTTCACGTCGTCGGTGACGGTGATCCTGGCCCCGGTCGCGGCGGCCATCTCCTCGGCGGGGCCCACCGCGAGCCCGGCGTCGGGCCACAGCGCCTTGGGCGCGACGACGCGGACGTCCATGCCCGCCATCGCGCCCGTCACCAGCAGCGAGTGGCTCATGTTGTTGCGCCCGTCGCCCAGGTAGGCGAGGGCCACCTCGTTCAGCGGCCGGCCGGCGTGCTCGCTCATCGTCAGCACGTCGGCCAGCGTCTGCGTCGGGTGCCAGGAGTCGCTCAGCCCGTTCCAGACCGGCACCCCGGCCAGCGCCGCCAGCTCCTCGACGTCGGCGTGGTCGCCGCCGCGGTAGAGGATGCCGTCGTACATGCGGCCCAGCACCCGCGCGGTGTCGGCGACCGACTCCTTGTGCCCGAGCTGCGAGTCCCCCGGACCGAGGTACGTCGTGTGCGCCCCCTGCTCGCGGGCCGCCACCTCGAACGCGCAGCGCGTCCGCGTCGAGGTCTTGCCGAAGACCAGCGCGACGGCGCGGCCGGTGAGCCGCGGCCGCTCGGCGCCGGCGCGTCTGGCGGCCTTGAGTCCGGCCGCCAGCTCCGCCAGCCGGCCGAACTCGCCGGGCGTGAAGTCCAGCTCCTTGAGGAAGCTGCGGTTGCGCAGATCGTCGCCCATCGGTCGGTGTTCCCCCCTAGACGGCGTCACGTTCGAGCGGGCAGCTCATGCACCGCGGCCCCCCGCGCCCCCTGCCGAGCTCGCTGCCCCTGATCGTGATCACCTCGATGCCGTTGTCCCGCAGGTAGTTGTTGGTGGTGGCGTTGCGCTCGTAGGCCACGACCACGCCGGGCTCCAGCGCGAGCCCGTTGCAGCCGTCGTCCCACTGCTCCCGCTCGGCGGCGTAGACGTCCTGGGTGGCCGTCAGGACCGTGATGTCCGGCAGGTCGAGCGCGTGCGCGATCGCCTTGTGCATGTCCTCAGGGGGGTGGTCGGTGACCTTGAGCTCCTTGGACGTCTCCCCGGGCTCGATCGTGTACGCCGGCAGCATGCCGAGGCCCGCGTACTTGGTGAACACCCCCACGTCCAGCATCGTCATCACGGTGTCGAGATGCATGAACGCGCGCGCCTTCGGCATGTCGAGCGCCACGATGCGGCTCGCCGAGCCGGCCCTGAACAGCCGCTGCGCCAGCATCTCGACCGCCTGCGGCTGGGTGCGCTCGCTCATCCCGATCAGCACCGCGTCGCGCCCGATGACCAGCACGTCGCCGCCCTCGATGGTGGCGGGCGCGGCGGCCCTGCCCGGCATCCAGCAGTGGTAGCCGCCCTGACCCGGCCGGTTGAAGCCGTCCGCGAACGTGGGGTGGTACATGTAGACGGCCTCCATGTTGACCGTCTCCCGCATGCGGGCCTTCTTCTTCATCGCGTTGATCGACACGCCGTCGTAGATCCAGCAGGACGTGTCGCGGGTGAACAAATGGTTGGGCAGCGGCGGCAGCACGAACCCGTCGTCGGCCGTGGTGTGGAAGGTCAGCGCCTTGGGGTCGCAGCCCAGCGCGACCAGCTCCCGCTTGGTGATGCCGCCGGTCAGATACATCTGCAGGGTCGCCGAGTCCATGCCGTCGAGGGTGTTGCGCACGTCGTCGATCGCGACCGGGCCGAGCCAGCGCTCGTCCACGACGGCGTCGAGGATGTGCTTGCGCGCCTCGGGGATCTCGACGGTCTCCTGGAGCAGGTCGGAAAGCAGGTGGACGCGGATGCCGCGGCTGGTGAGCACCTGCTGGAACTCCTCGTGCTCCTCGATCGCCCGCTGCACCCACAGCACGTCGTCGAAGAGGAAGGCGTCCTTGCTCGTGGGGGTCAGCCGTTTCAGCGCCAGGTCCGGCTTGTGCAGCAGGACCTGCCGCAGCCGGCCGACCTCGCTGTCCACATGAAAGGTCATCTCTGCTCTATCCCCCTCCCGGCGGCGGTACTCACGCCCGCCGGCCCGCCGCCGCGCCCGGGTCACGTGCCCCGCGCGGGCCGCTCCGACACGGGCGCGGGCCGGGAAATTACCTGATCAGGGAGATCGCGCCGCCGGGAGGGGCCTCGTGTTGTGGCTGGTAGCCCCTGGTACTGTGTGTCCCGACCAACACCCTTTTAAGACCCGTCCCGTGAGGCGGGAAAGGTGGTGAGCTTCGCCATGTCCGCAGAACCCGATACCAGGGAGCCCGCCCAGAAGGACTCCCGGGCGGTTCTCGAAGCCCCCGACATCCACCGGGCGCTGACCCGGATCGCGCACGAGATCCTCGAACGCACCAAAGGCGGCGGCGACGTCGTCCTGCTCGGCATCCCCACCCGCGGCGCCACGCTGGCGCGCCGGCTCGGCGAGCGCATCGAGCAGTTCGAGGGGCTGAAGATCCCCGTCGGCTCGATCGACATCACGATGTACCGCGACGACCTGCGCCGCGGCCCCGTGCGCCCGCTCGGCCACACCGAGGTCCCCTCCGGCGGCATCGACGGCAAGGTCGTCGTGCTCGTGGACGACGTCCTCTACTCCGGCCGCACCGTGCGCGCCGCGCTCGACGCGCTCAACGACATCGGCCGCCCCACGGCCGTGCAGCTCGCCACGCTGGTCGACCGCGGTCACCGCGAGCTGCCCATCCGCGCCGACTACGTCGGCAAGAACCTGCCCACCGCCAAGAGCGAGAAGGTGAAGGTCTACCTGCAGGAGACCGACGGCCGCGACGCCGTCCTGCTCATGAAGGAGGGCGCCCGGTGAAGCGGCACCTCATCTCCGCCGGAGACCTGGCCAAGGACGACGCGCTGCTCATCCTCGACACCGCCGAGGAGCTGGCGAGCGTCTCGGAACGTTCCATCAAGAAGCTGCCCACGCTGCGCGGGCGCACGGTCGTCAACCTGTTCTTCGAGGACTCCACCCGCACCAGGATCTCCTTCGAGGCGGCCGCCAAGCGGCTGTCGGCCGACGTGATCAACTTCTCGGCCAAGGGCTCCAGCGTGTCCAAGGGCGAGTCGCTCAAGGACACCGCGCTCACCCTCGAGGCCATGGGCGCCGACGCGGTCGTCATCCGCCACAGCGCGTCCGGCGCGCCGCACCGCCTGGCCAACTGGGTGCACGGCAGCGTCGTCAACGCCGGCGACGGCACCCACGAGCACCCCACCCAGGCGCTGCTCGACGCCTTCTCCATGCGCCGCCGCCTCGGCAATCTCGAGGGCCGCAAGGTCACCATCGTCGGCGACGTGCTGCACAGCCGGGTCGCCCGCTCCAACGTGCTGCTGCTCGACACCCTCGGCGCCGAGGTCACCCTCGTCGCCCCGCCCACGCTGCTGCCCGTCTCGGTCGGCAGCTGGCCGTGCGAGGTCTCCTACGACCTCGACGCGGTGCTGCCCAAGTCCGACGTGGTGATGATGCTGCGGGTGCAGAAGGAGCGGATGAACGCCGCGTACTTCCCGAGCGAGCGCGAATACTCCCGCCGCTACGGCCTCGACCGCGACCGCTTCGCCAAGATGCCGGACGACGCCATCGTCATGCACCCCGGCCCGATGAACCGGGGCATGGAGATCGCCGCCGAGGTGGCCGACTCGGCGCGCTCCACGATCGTCGAACAGGTCGCCAACGGCGTGACCATCCGCATGGCCGTCCTGTACCTGCTGCTCGGGGGAGAGACCGCATGATCATTCGAAACGTCAGGATCCTGGGCGGCGAGCCCGTGGACCTCCGCATCGCCGACGGCGTGATCGCGGAGATCGGCACCGGGCTCGAAGGGGACGAGGTCGTCGACGGCGCCGGCGCCGTCGTGCTGCCCGGCCTCGTCGACCTGCACACCCACCTGCGCGAGCCGGGCCGCGAGGACGCCGAGACCGTCCAGACCGGCACCCAGTCGGCTGCCCGCGGCGGCTACACCGCCGTGCACGCCATGGCCAACACCTCGCCGGTCGCCGACACCGCCGGCGTGGTCGAGCAGGTGTGGCGGCTCGGCCGCGAGTTCGGCCACTGCGACGTGCACCCCGTCGGCGCCGTCACCGTCGGCCTGGAGGGCAGGCAGCTCGCCGAGCTGGGCGCGATGGCCGACTCCGCCGCCCGCGTGCGGGTCTTCTCCGACGACGGCCGCTGCGTGGACGACGCCGTGCTCATGCGCCGCGCCCTCGAATACGTCAAGGCGTTCGACGGCGTCGTCGCCCAGCACGCGCAAGAGCCCAGGCTGACCGCCGGCGCCCAGATGAACGAGGGCGTCGTCTCCGGCCGGCTCGGCCTGACCGGCTGGCCCGCCGTCGCGGAAGAGGCGATCATCGCCCGCGACTGCCTGCTGGCCGCCCACGTCGGCTCCCGGCTGCACGTCTGCCACGTCTCCACCGCCGGCTCCGTCGAGATCCTGCGCTGGGCCAAGTCCAAGGGCTGGAACGTCACCGCCGAGGTCACCCCCCACCACCTGCTGCTGACCGACGACCTCGTGGAGGAGTCGCCGGTCGGCGCCTACAACCCCATCTACAAGGTCAACCCGCCGCTGCGCACCCGCGCCGACGTCGAGGCGCTGCGCGCGGCGCTGGCCGACGGCACGATCGACATCGTGGCCACCGACCACGCGCCCCACCCGGTCGAGGACAAGGAGACCGAGTGGAGCGCGGCGGCCATGGGCATGGTCGGCCTGGAGACCGCGCTCAGCGTCGTGCAGGCCGCCATGGTCGACACGGGGCTGCTCGACTGGGCGGCCGTCGCCGAGCGCATGTCCGTCGTGCCCGCCCGCATCGGCCGCCTCGCCGGTCAGGGCAGGCCGCTCGCCGTGGGCGAGCCGGCCAACATCACTCTGTACGACCCGTCCGTACGCACCGAGGTCGACCCGTCCGCCTTCGCGTCCAAGAGCCGGAACACCCCCTACGAGGGGATGACGCTGCCCGGCCGGGTAGTGGCCACGTTCCTGCGCGGCAGGCCGACCGTACTCGAAGGGAAGCTGGTTTGAACACAGCGGTGCTCATCCTGGAAGACGGCCGCGTCTTCCACGGATCTCCGTACGGCGCCGAAGGCGAGACGTTCGGTGAGATGGTCTTCAACACCGGCATGACCGGCTACCAGGAGACCCTGACCGACCCGTCCTACCACCGGCAGATCGTCGCCATGACGGCGCCCCACATCGGCAACACCGGCGTCAACGACGACGACCCCGAGTCGGGCCGCGTCTGGGTGGCCGGCTACGTCGTGCGCGAGCCGTCCAGGGTCGTCTCCAGCTGGCGGGCCACCCGCTCGCTCGACGACTACCTCAAGGAGCAGGGCGTGGTCGGGATCGCGATCTCCGGCACCCGCGCGCTCACCCGCCACCTGCGCGAGCGCGGCGCCATGCGGGCCGGCATCTTCAGCGCCCCCGACGCGCCGGTCGAGGAGCTGGTCGAGCGGGTCAGGCAGTCGCCCGGCATGGAGGGCGCCGACCTGGCGCGCGAGGTCGCCACCGGCGAGACCTACGTCGTGCCGGCCTTCGGGACCAGGCGCTTCACGGTCGCGGCCGTGGACCTCGGCATCAAGGGCATGACCCCGCAGCGCATGGCCGAGCGCGGCTGCGAGGTGCACGTGCTGCCGGCCGACGCCACGTTCGAGCAGATCATGGCGGTGAAGCCCGACGGCGTGTTCTTCTCCAACGGCCCAGGCGACCCCGCCACGGCCGACGTCAGCGCGCTGCGCAAGGTGCTGGAGGCCCGGGTGCCGTTCTTCGGCATCTGCTTCGGCAACCAGCTGTTCGGGCGGGCGCTGGGGCTGCCGACGTACAAGCTGCGTTACGGCCACCGCGGCGTCAACCAGCCGGTCCAGGACGTGCGCACCGGCAAGGTGGAGATCTCCGCCCACAACCACGGGTTCGCGGTCGAGGCGCCGCTCGACGGGCCGTTCGAGACCCCGTTCGGGCCGGCCGAGGTGACCCACGTCAACCTCAACGACCGCTGCGTGGAGGGGCTGCGCCTCATCGACGGGCGCGCCTTCAGCGTCCAATACCACCCAGAGGCCGCCGCGGGCCCGCACGACGCTGCCTATCTTTTCGACGAATTCTGCGAGGTCATGAGCCGTGCCCAAGCGTGAGGACATCAGGTCGGTCCTGGTGATCGGCTCTGGGCCGATCGTGATCGGCCAGGCGTGCGAGTTCGACTACTCAGGCACCCAGGCGTGCCGGGTGCTGCGGGCCGAGGGGTTCCGCGTCATCCTGGTCAACAGCAACCCCGCGACGATCATGACGGACCCGGAGTTCGCCGACGCCACGTACGTCGAGCCGATCACCCCCGAGTTCGTCGAGAAGATCATCGCCAAGGAGCGGCCCGACGCGCTGCTGCCCACGCTGGGCGGCCAGACCGCGCTCAACACGGCCGTCGCGCTGCACGAGTCGGGCGTGCTGGAGAAGTACGAGGTCGAGCTGATCGGCGCCGACTTCGACGCCATCCAGGCCGGCGAGAACCGCGAGCGGTTCAAGGAGATCGTCGCCAAGGTCGCCCGCGAGCACGGCCTCAACGCCGAGTCGGCCAGGTCGGCCATCTGCCACACCATGGACGAGTGCCTGGCCGCGGCCGCCGAGCTGGGCTACCCGGTCGTCGTGCGGCCCTCGTTCACGATGGGCGGCGCCGGCTCCGGCTTCGCCTACGACGCGGACGGCCTGCGGCGCATCGCCGGCGCCGGGCTCGACGCGTCCCCGACCACCGAGGTGCTCCTGGAGGAGTCGATCCTCGGCTGGAAGGAGTACGAGCTGGAGGTCATGCGCGACAAGGCCGACAACGTCGTCATCGTCTGCTCCATCGAGAACATCGACCCGATGGGCGTCCACACCGGCGACAGCGTCACCGTCGCGCCCGCGCTGACCCTGACCGACCGCGAATACCAGAACATGCGCGACGTCGCCATCGCGGTCATCCGCGAGGTCGGCGTCGACACCGGCGGCTGCAACATCCAGTTCGCGGTCGATCCGCGGACCGGGCGCATGATCGTCATCGAGATGAACCCGCGGGTGTCGCGCTCGTCGGCGCTGGCCTCCAAGGCCACCGGCTTCCCGATCGCCAAGATCGCCGCGAAGCTGGCCATCGGCTACACGCTCGACGAGATCCCCAACGACATCACCAAGGAGACCCCGGCCTCCTTCGAGCCGACGCTCGACTACATCGTGGTGAAGGTGCCGCGCTTCGCGTTCGAGAAGTTCCGCGGCGCCGACCCGACGCTCACCACGCACATGAAGTCGGTCGGCGAGGCCATGGCCATCGGCCGCTCCTTCCCCGAGGCGCTGCAGAAGGCGCTGCGCTCGCTGGAGAAGAAGGACTCCTCCTTCACCTGGGCCGGCGACGTGGCGGCCAAGGACGAGCTGCTGGCCGCCTGCCGCACGCCCCACGACGGCCGCCTGCGCACGATGCAGCAGGCCATCAGGGCCGGCGCCACGCCCGATGAGCTGTACGAGGCCACCAGCGTCGACCCCTGGTTCATCGACCAGCTCTTCCTGCTGCACGAGGAGTCAGAGGCCGTCGCCCAGGCGCCCGAGCTGACCGCCGAGGTGCTCGAGCGGGCCAAGCGCCACGGGTTCAGCGACGTGCAGATCGGCGAGATCCGCGGCATCGACGAGGCGCGGGTCCGCGACCTGCGCCACGCGCTCGGGCTGCGGCCGGTCTACAACACCGTCGACACCTGCGCCGCCGAGTTCGCCGCCAAGACGCCCTACCTCTACTCGACCTACGACGAGGAGAGCGAGGTCCCCTACGGCGAGCGCCGCAAGGTGATCATCCTCGGGTCCGGGCCCAACCGCATCGGCCAGGGCATCGAGTTCGACTACGCGTGCGTGCACGCCTCCTTCGAGCTGTCCAAGGCCGGGTTCGAGACCGTCATGGTCAACTGCAACCCCGAGACCGTCTCGACCGACTACGACACCTCCGACCGGCTCTACTTCGAGCCGCTCACCCTGGAGGACGTCCTGGAGGTCGTCCACGCCGAGCAGCAGACCGGCCCGGTCGCGGGCGTCATCGTGCAGCTCGGCGGGCAGACGCCGCTCGGCCTGGCCCAGGCGCTCAAGGACGCCGGCGTGCCTGTCGTCGGCACCTCGCCCGAGTCGATCCACCTCGCCGAGGAGCGCGGCGCGTTCGGGCGGGTGCTGGCCGAGGCCGGGCTGCCCGCGCCGAAGCACGGCACCGCGCTGACCGTCGCCGAGGCGCGCGAGATCGCCGGCGAGATCGGCTACCCCGTGCTCGTGCGGCCCTCCTACGTGCTCGGCGGAGCCGGCATGGCCATCGTCTACGACGAGGAGACGCTCACCGGCTACATGGCGGCCCAGGAGCAGCCCGAGGGCGCCGGCCACCCGGTGCTCATCGACAAGTTCCTGGACGAGGCCATCGAGATCGACGTGGACGCGCTCTACGACGGCGAGGAGCTGTTCCTCGGCGGCGTCATGGAGCACATCGAGGAGGCCGGCATCCACTCCGGCGACTCGGCGTGCGCGCTGCCGCCCATCACGCTGGGCAGCGCCGACATCACCGCCATCAGGGAGGCCACCAGGGCCATCGCCCAGGGGGTCGGCGTGCGTGGGCTGCTCAACGTCCAGTACGCCATGTCCGCCGGCGTCCTGTACGTCCTGGAGGCCAACCCGCGCGCCAGCCGTACGGTGCCGTTCGTGTCCAAGGCCACCGCCACGCCGCTGGCCAAGGCGGCGGCCCGGGTGATGCTCGGCGCGTCGATCGCCGGGCTGCGCGCCGAGGGCATGCTGCCCGCCACGGGCGACGGCGGCACGCTGCCGCTCGACTCCTCGATCGCGGTCAAGGAGGCGGTGCTGCCGTTCAACCGGTTCAGGGGCGTGGACATCGTCCTCGGGCCCGAGATGCGCTCGACCGGCGAGGTCATGGGCATCGACGAGTTCTTCGGCATCGCCTTCGCCAAGTCGCAGGCCGGGGCCTACGGTGAGCTTCCGACCAAGGGACGCGCGTTCGTATCCGTGGCCAACAGGGACAAGCGTGCGATGATCTTCCCTGTGAAGGCGCTGGCGGATCTCGGATTCGAGATCCTCGCCACCGAGGGGACCGCCGAGGTGCTGCGCCGCAACGGCGTCCATGCCAAGATCGTGCGGAAGCACAGCGAGGGAGCGGGTCCCGGAGGTGAGCCCACGAGTGTGCAGGCCATTCTCGACGGCGAGGTCGATCTGATCGTCAACACGCCCTTCGGCAGCCCGGGGCAGTCGGGGCCGCGGCTCGACGGCTATGAGATCCGCACGGCCGCCGTGCTGCGCGGCATCCCGTGCATCACCACGGTGTCAGGGCTGGCCGCCGCGGCGGCGGGCATCCAGGCGATCGTACGCGGCGATGTGGGCGTACGGTCCCTGCAGGAGCACGCGCAGGCAATCAGGGGCTGACCCCGCCACGGGAGGTGAAGACGACTGGCCGGTACACCGGTGCAGGTGACGGGCACGGTGCTGACGACGCGCCGGGTCGACGCCTACCATGCGCTGACGGTGGTGGCGCCCGGCATCGCCGAGCGTTACCGCCCCGGCCACTTCGTCTCCGTGGCGGTCGGCGGGGCGTACACCTCGATGGTGACGCGCCGCGCGCTGTCCATCCACGACGTGAAGTCCGACTACGGCGGCACGGTCGAGCTGGTCTTCACCACGCGCGGTCCCGGCACGGCCTGGCTCGCGGAGCGGCGCGCCCGTGACACGCTCGACCTGGTCGGGCCGCTCGGGCGGCCGTTCCCCCTGCCCCGCGACCCGGTCCACTGCGTGCTGGTCGGCGCCGAATACGGCTCGGCCGTGCTGTTCCCGCTGGCCGACGCGCTGCTGGCGCGCGGCTGCCGGGTCGACTTCGTGCTGGGGGGAGCGGGGGCCGAGCGGGTGTTCGGGGCGATGCGGGCCCGCAGGATGGCCGAGACGACCACGCTGACGACCGAGGACGGCTCGCTCGGGCTGCGCGGCAAGGTCACCGACGCGCTGCCGTCGGTGATCGCCGACACGCGGGCCGACGTCGTCTACGCCTGCGCGCCCATGGAGACGCTGCGGGCGGTGACGGCGGTGGCGATGGAGTTCGACATCCCGGTGCAGGTGGCCGTCGAGGAGGCGATGGCCTGCGGCATCGGGGTGTGCATGACGTGCGTGCTGCCCGTCATCGGCGACGACGGCTCGACCAGGATGGTCAGGGCGTGCGCCGAGGGGCCGGTGTTCCGGGGGGAGCGGGTGCGCTTCGAGGACGTGGGAACGATCCCGTTCGACGCGCTGGGCGCCCCCGGGGGCGGTGCACGACATGTCAGTTGATATGCGGACTTTTCTGGCGCACGTGGAGCTGGCGAACCCCATCACCACGGCCGCCGGCTGCGCCTCCTCCGGGCGCGAGCTGGCGCAGTTCTTCGACCTGCACCGGCTCGGCGCCCTGACCACCCGCTCCATCACCATGGCGCCCCGCGCGGGCCGTCCCACGCCGCGCATGGCCGAGACGCCCTCCGGCATGCTCAACGCCGTCGGGCTGCAGGGCCCCGGCATCGACGCGTTCCTCGAACGCGAGCTGCCCTGGCTGGCCCAGCGCGGCATCAAGACCATCGTCTCCATCGGCGGCGGCACCGTCGCCGAATACTCCGAGCTGGCCCGCAGGCTCGCCGACGCGCCCGGCGTGACCGCGCTGGAGGTCAACCTCTCCTGCCCCAACATGGAGGACCGCGGGCGCGTCTTCGCCCGCGAGGGCAGCGCCGCCGCCGAGGTCATCGCCTCCGTACGCTCGATCATGCGCTACGACGTGCCCGTCGTCGCCAAGCTCGCCCCCGACGTGGCCGACATCGTCTCCGTCGCCCGCGCCTGCGTGGACGCAGGGGCCGACGCGCTGTCCATGATCAACAACCCGCTGGGCATGGCCATCGACACCGAGGCCCTGCGTCCCTCGCTCGCCGCCGTCACCGGCGGGCTGTCCGGTCCGGCCATCCTGCCGCTGGCCGTACGGTGCGTCTGGCAGGTCCACGCGGCGCTGCCCGGCGTGCCGCTGATCGGCATCGGCGGCGTGATGACCGGCAGGGACGCCTTCCAGCTGGTCCTGGCGGGCGCCTGCGTCGTCGGAGTGGGCACGGCGCTCTTCCACGACCCCTACGCCTGCCTGCGCATCGAACGCGAGCTTGAGGACCTCCTGAGAGCTCGCGGCTTCCAGCGGCTGGCCGACGCCGTCGGCCTGGCCCACCGCCCGCCGGGGAGCGCACCCCGGCACCTGTTGGTAGACACCGAGGAGAGCACGCCTTGACTCCCGAGCGCCTGGAGAGCACGTCTTGACGCCCTTGACCCCCGCACCCATCGCCGTCGCTCTCGACGCATCCGACCTGGAGACCGCCGCGCGGTGGGCCGCCCTGGTCACCCCCCACGTCAGCACCGTCAAGGTCGGCCTCGAGCTCTACATGCGCTACGGGCCCGACGTCATCGCCTCCGTGCGCGGCGCCAGCGGCGTACGCGTCTTCCTCGACCTCAAGCTGCACGACATCCCCAACACCGTCGCCGGTGCCGCCAAGGCCGTGGCGCGGCTGCGGCCCTCCATCCTCACCGTGCACGCCGCCGGCGGGCCCGCGATGATCAGGGCGGCCGTCGAGTCCGCGCCGCACACCCAGATCGCCGCCGTCACCGTGCTCACCTCGCTGACCGAGGCCGATCTCGAGCGCATCGGGATCGCCGGTCCGGCCGACGACGCCGTACGCCGGTTGGCAGCGCTGTCGGTCGAGGCGGGCGCCACCGCGCTGGTGTGCTCGCCCAACGAGGTCGCGAGCGTACGCGCCGAGGTCGGCGACGGCATCACGCTCATCACGCCCGGCGTGCGGCCCACGGGCGCCGACACCCAGGACCAGAAGCGCGTGGCCACCCCGGAGCAGGCGCTCGCCGACGGCGCGGACCTGCTCGTGATCGGCCGGCCCATCACGGGCTCGCCCGACCCGGGAGCGGCGGCCGCCGCGATCGCCGCCTCGCTGCGCCGCGCGTCCTGACGCGCGTCGTCAGGCCGGGCAACGCTCCGACGACGCGGCGTCGCCGCACAGGGCAGGGTGACGGACTGTGAGCACAGTGCGCCGAGGGCGCGGGAGTGTCCCGCTCACAAGATCATAAGGCATCCGTTGCGAGCCGCGTGCAAGATCGCCGGAATGGTTTCGGCCCAGGTGTGGCAGGGGTTTCGGACATCGGAGGGTGGCTCGGGATCGATCACCGTTGCGTTTCGCGACACCGGCGCGGGCCGACGCGTGTAGGCGGATGTGAGGGCGATTTGATCAGCGCAAGGTGATTTTACAATCACGGAGAGTGATGAAGTGGATTTTGTCGCGAGAGAAACCGCTCTTGACGTTGCTTAGGGGGCGATGACCAGCTAGTTTCCCATCCCGTCCGAGTACATCGACAGAAATTCGAGGTGACCCGGCGTGGCTCTTCCTCCCCTGACCCCTGAGCAGCGCGCCGCAGCCCTGGAGAAGGCTGCCAAGGCCCGTAAAGAGCGTGCCGAGGTCAAGAACCGGCTCAAGCATGGCGCGGTTTCTCTGGCTGAGGTGCTCAAGGATGGGCAGACCGACGACGTCATCGGCAAGATGAAGGTCTCGGCTTTGTTGGAATCGCTCCCCGGCGTGGGCAAGGTCCGCGCCAAGCAGCTCATGGAGCGGCTTGCCATCGCCGAGTCCCGCCGCGTGCGGGGCCTCGGCGCGAACCAGAGGGCCTCCCTCGAGCGCGAGTTCGGTGGCAACGAGAGCTAATCTCTGTTCCACACGGAAACGCGGGTTCAACGGGGGGTAGGAAGTGACCGAGAGGTCCTGGTCCGGCGATGTCAGTGCCCACGAGGCGGTCGGGCCAGGAGCGGAGGTCGGTTTCCTGCCCTTGAGCGAGCGGCGGCTGACGGTCCTTTCAGGGCCGTCGGGCGTCGGCAAGTCCACGGTAGTCGCCGAGCTCCGGCGGGCACACCCCGAGGTGTGGCTGTCGGTCTCGGTGACCACCAGGAGGCCCCGGCCCGGCGAAGTGCACGGGGTCCACTACTTCTTCGTCGACGGCGCCGAGTTCGACCGGCTGGTCGAGGCGGGCGAGCTGCTGGAGTGGGCGGAGTTCGCCGGCAACAGCTACGGCACCCCGCGCGAGCCGGTGCTGAAGAAGCTCGCCGAGGGCGTGCCCACCCTGCTCGAGATCGACCTTGAAGGCGCCAGGCAGGTGCGCAGGAGCATGCCGGAGGCGCTGCTGATCTTCCTGGCCCCGCCCTCGTGGGAGGAGCTGGAGAAGCGGCTGCGCGGGCGCGGCACCGAGCCAGAAGAGGTCATCGCCCGCCGGCTGGAGGCCGGGCGCATCGAGATGGCCGCCGAGGACGAGTTCGACGTCACGCTCGTCAACACGAACGTCCAAGACGTGTGCCATCGGCTGATAGCCTTGATGACTGACCCTCAGGGGGTCACGACAACCACCAACCGAGAGGTCTGACAATCGTGGCAGGCACCACCCCGGCCGCGGAGGGCATCACCAACCCGCCGATCGACGCGCTGCTCGACATCGTCGACAGCAAATACTCCCTGGTGATCATGGGCGCCAAGCGCGCTCGCCAGATCAACGCCTACTACTCCCAGCTCGGCGAGGGCCTGCTGGAATACGTGGGTCCCCTGGTCGAGACGCACGCCCAGGAAAAGCCGCTGTCCATCGCGCTGCGTGAGGTCTCCGAGGGCCTGCTCAACGCCGAGCCCATCGAAGGCGCGGTCTGACCCCTTCGATGAAGGTCGTCCTGGGCGTCAGCGGCGGCATCGCCGCTTACAAGGCGTGTGAGCTGCTGCGCCTGTTCACCGAGTCGGGGCACGAGGTGCGGGTCGTGCCGACCCGCGAGGCGCTGAAGTTCGTGGGCGCGCCCACCTGGGCCGCCCTGTCGGGCAACCCGGTCTCTGCCGAGGTGTGGGACGACGTCCACGAGGTGCCCCACGTACGCATCGGCAAGGGCGCCGACCTCGTCGTGGTCGCGCCCGCCACCGCCGACGTGCTCGCCAAGGCCGCCCACGGGCTGGCCGGCGACCTCCTCACCAACACGCTGCTGACGGCCACCTGCCCGGTCGTGTTCGCGCCCGCGATGCACACCGAGATGTGGCAGCACCCCGCCACCCGCGCCAACGTCGCCACCTTGCGCTCACGGGGCGCCGTCGTGATCGACCCTGCCTCCGGGCGGCTCACCGGTGCCGACACCGGTCCCGGACGGCTGCCCGATCCCGACGAAATCTTCCAGGTCTGCCTGCGGGTCGCCAGGGGGCGGCCGCGCGACCTCGCAGGGCGCAAGGTCGTCGTCTCCGCCGGCGGCACCCGCGAGGCCATCGACCCGGTCCGCTACATCGGCAACCGCTCGTCGGGGCTGCAGGGCTACGCGCTGGCCCGCACCGCCGTCGCTCGGGGGGCCGAGGTGACGCTCGTGGCGGCCAACGTCTCGCTGCCCGACCCCGCAGGGGCCGCCGTCGTACGCGTGGAGTCGGCGGCCGAGCTGCGCGACGCGGTGCTTTCCGCGTCCGCCGACGCCGACGTGGTCGTGATGGCCGCCGCGGTCGCCGACTTCCGGCCCGCCGCGCGCCACGACACCAAGATCAAGAAAACGGACGGCGAACCCGAGGCCATCCACCTCGTCAAGAACCCCGACATCCTCGCGGAGCTGGGCGACCGCCGCCGCCAGAGCAGATCAGGCCCGCCCACCGCGACCGGGACGCCCGCCGCGACCGGGACGCCTGCTGGGGGCGGCTCGTCTGCCGCGTCCGGGACGCCCGCTGGGGGTGGCTCGTCTGCCGCGTCCGGGACGCCTGCCGAGGGTGGCTCGTCTGCCGCGTCCGGGACGCCTGCTGAGTGCGGCTCGTCTGTCGCGTCCGAGGCGTCCGGTGGGGGTGCGGTGCGTGAAGCGGTGCGGCCCTCGGATGGCGCGCCCTCCGAGCTGGCTGAGCTGGTCAGGGGCGACACGCCCGGGATCGGCGCGGGGCAGGAAAAAGCGGCCGGTCACCGTGCCGGGCCCCAGGTGATCGTCGGATTCGCCGCCGAGACCCACGACGTGCTCGCCAACGGGCAGGCCAAACTGGCCCGCAAGGGCTGCGATCTGCTGGTCGTCAACCAGGTCGGCGAGGGGCTGGCCTTCGGCACGGCCGACAACGCGGCCACGGTGCTGGTGGCCGGCGGAGAGCCGGTCGAAGTGCCGTTCGGCCCCAAGGAAGACCTCGCCGACACCGTCTGGGACCTGGTCGCCACCCGCCTCTCCTGACCCGTGCGGGCCGGCGGTCGCCCCTGGCCTCTCCCGCCCTACGGGTCGGCGGTCGACCCGGCCCCTCCTGAACCCACCGGCCCTCGCCCTTCCGGGGCCGGTGATCGCCCTCTTGCCTGTGCTGCACCGCCTGCGGCCGCTGGGCTGGATGTGGGCGTGGCACGCTCTCGCAGACCTGACCTGACCTGACCTGACCTGACCGGGCCGCCACCCGCCCTCGGCCTCCTGGGTCTGGTGAGGATCGAGGGGCGGTGGAGACCGCTGGGGTAATGGGATGCGAGGGTTATAGGGCGTACAAAGTGTGCAGATCCCACTACTCGATCACCTGTTGCAACACCCCCGCACGCCTGCGGATACTTGGGGCAAAGGGGGATGGAATGCCGGTGGGTTCCGCTGTTAGAGATCGTTGTAGGACGCTGCTGGGTGACCAAGGGGAGATTCATTACCTCTTCCCCGCCTTCTCCTCGGGGCCGGCGGGGACGGGGAACTTTCTGATCGTGGTCACGCGTGCGGCCATCTCCGTGCTGGCGACGAGGACGCTGAGGACCGACCGTCCCGTGTCGGTGTTCGCGGAGTTTCCGCGGCACACGAGGCTCGGCCCCATCCTGCCGGGCAACGCTCTCGAGCTCGGCTCGATGGTGTTCGAGTTTGATGAGGAGTACGCGGCGGTGATCGCGGCTGCGGACGCGGAGATCTTCGCGCCGGAGACGCTGCCGCCCGACCCTTTACCCGAACTGTGATGGGAGACAGATCATGGACGGTTTCGCCGCAGGGCACCAGGTAGGGCTAGACTTCGGCGAGGCCCGGCCATGCCCATTGGTCCCGGGCCTCAAATCCGTCAGCAGCCGCTGCATGAGGAGCCACTGAGTTGTCACGTCGCCTGTTCACCTCCGAGTCGGTCACCGAGGGCCACCCGGACAAGATCGCCGACCAGATCAGTGACGCGATTCTCGACGCCATGCTCAAAGACGACCCCAAGAGCCGGGTCGCGGTCGAGACGATGATCACTACCGGCCAGGTCCACGTCGCAGGCGAGGTCACGACTGAGACCTACGTCGACATCCCCGGCGTCATCCGGGAGAAGATCCTGGAGATCGGCTACGACGCCTCCCACAAGGGCTTCGACGGCGCCTCGTGCGGCGTGTCGGTGTCCATCGGCGCGCAGTCGCCCGACATCGCCCAGGGCGTCGACGACGCCTACGAGCACCGGGTGGTCGGTGACGGCGACGAGCTCGACCGCCAGGGCGCCGGTGACCAGGGCCTCATGTTCGGCTTCGCCTGCCGCGAGACGCCCGAGCTGATGCCGCTGCCGATCACGCTGGCCCACCGGCTGGCCCAGCGCCTGTCCGAGGTGCGCAAGTCGGGCACGGTGCCCTACCTGCGCCCCGACGGCAAGACGCAGGTCACGATCGAGTACGACGGCGACACGCCGGTCCGTCTCGACACCGTGGTCGTCTCCACGCAGCACGCGGCGGAGATCGACCTCAAGGAGATGCTGACCCCCGACATCAAGGAGCACGTGGTCGACCCCGTGCTCGCCGACCTCGAGCTCGACACCGAGGGCTACCGCCTGCTGGTCAACCCGACCGGCCGCTTCGAGATCGGCGGCCCGATGGGCGACGCCGGGCTCACGGGCCGGAAGATCATCATCGACACCTACGGCGGCATGGCCCGCCACGGTGGCGGTGCGTTCTCCGGCAAGGACCCGTCCAAGGTCGACCGTTCCGCCGCCTACGCCATGCGGTGGGTGGCCAAGAACGTCGTGGCCGCCGGGCTGGCCGACCGGTGCGAGGTGCAGGTGGCGTACGCGATCGGCAAGGCTCAGCCGGTCGGCCTGTTCGTCGAGTGCTTCGGCACCGAGAAGCTGGCGGTGGAGAAGATCCAGGAGGCCGTGCTGCAGGTCTTCGACCTGCGTCCTGCCGCGATCATTCGCGACCTCGACCTGCTGCGCCCGATCTACTCCGAGACCGCCGCCTACGGGCACTTCGGCCGCGAGGGCTTCTCCTGGGAGTCCACCGACCGCGCCGAGGCCCTGAGGACCGCCGCCGGTCTCTGACCCGTCACCGGCCGGCGCCACGCCGCCGGCCGTTCGCTGCGAGCCGATCGGTGCCGCCCGCCTCTCTCACGTCGGGCGGCACCGCTCGGTGTTTTCCGTGCCGCCGAACAGCGAGGCGGTCCGCGCACGGCCGGGCACACGTCGTCGTGGCGAAGTCCCCGCGTGCGTCTCCGGTGTGCCGCGACGGGCCGGCGTTCCGGTGGGGTGGTCATGGCCGGGGGTCTGGTAGACGTTGTTCGTGACCGACTCCTCCGACGACGCCCTCCTGCCGCTCGAAGCCGTGCGGCCCCCGGCGTCCGAGAAGGACACCAGGGGAGCGGTGCTCCCCGCCCCCGAGAATCCCGTGGCCAGGGTGGTCGTCGACAGCCCGCTGCCGCACCTCGACCGGCCCTTCGACTACCTCGTCCCGGCCAAGCTGCACGAGACCGCGGAGCCCGGCGTGCGCGTGCGGGTGCGGTTCGCGGGCAAGCTCATCGACGGCTTCCTCCTTGAGCGTGTCCCCAAGAGCGACCACGAGGGCCGGCTCACCCCCCTCGAACGCGTCGTGTCGCCCGAGCGCGTCCTCACCCCCGAGATCGCCGGCCTGGCCAGAGCCGTGGCCGACCGGTACGCGGGCACCCTGACCGACGTGCTGCGCCTGGCCGTCCCGCCCCGGCACGCCAGGGCCGAAGGCGAGGAGCCCAAGCCCGTCCCGCCGCAGGAGCGCCCGCAGGCGCCCTCCCCGAGCGCCTGGGACGCGTACCCGGCAGGCCCCTCCTTCCTCGCCGCCCTGCGTGACGGCCGCGCACCGCGGGCCGTGTGGTCGGCGCTGCCCGGCGCCACCGGCTGGGCGGAGCCGATCGCCGAAGCCGTGCGGGCCACCCTCGACGGCGGCAGGGGAGCGGTCGTCGTGGTCCCCGACGGCAAGGACGTCGCGCTGGCCGACGCCGCGTTCCTGCGCCTGCTCGGCCCCGGCGCTCACGTGGCGCTCACCGCGGACCTCGGCCCCGCCGAGCGCTACCGCAGGTGGCTGCGGCTGCTCAGGGGCGAGGTACGCGCGGTGGTGGGCACCAGGGCGGCCATGTTCGCGCCGGTCGCCGAGCTGGGCCTGGTGGCGATCTGGGACGACGGCGACGACCTGCACGCCGAGCGGCTCGCCCCCTACCCGCACGCCCGCGAGGTGCTCGGGCTGCGCGCCCACCGGGCGAACGCGGGCCTGCTGATCGGCGGCTACGCGCGTACCGCCGAGGCCACCCAGCTCGTCGCGAGCGGCTGGGCCAGGCCGATCGTGGCGGCCCGTACGACGATCAGGAGCCTCGCCCCGCGCGTACGCCCGGCGGGCGAGGACGCCGAGCTGGCCAAGGACCAGGCCGCCCGGCAGGCCCGGCTGCCCAGCATCGCCTGGCGGGCCCTGCGCCACGGCCTGGACGGCGGCCCCGTGCTGGTGCAGGTGCCGAGGCGCGGCTACCTGCCCGCGCTGGCCTGCCGCCACTGCCGTGCCCCGGCCCGCTGCGTCCTGCCGCCTACCAGGAGCACCCAGGACGTCCCGCCGCACGGGCAGGGCACGTTCCCGGCGCAGCAGGCCGCGCCGCAGCTCGGCACCACCTTGCAGGAGACCGCTCGGCAGGCGGGTGAGGCGGCCGGGGGGCCGCGCTGCCACGGGCCGCTCGCGCTGCGCGGCGGGCACGCGGCGCCCTACTGCCGGTGGTGCGGCCGGGTCGACGCCGACTGGCGCTGCCCGTCCTGCGGCAGCCCCAGGCTGCGCGCGGTGGTCACCGGCGCCAGGCGGACCGCGGAGGAGCTGGGCAGGGCGTTCCCCTCCGTGCAGGTGCGCACGTCGGGCAGGGACGGGGTGCTGGCCACGGTGCCCGCCGCCCGCGCCCTGGTCGTCGCCACCCCCGGGGCGGAGCCGGTGGCGGAGGGGGGCTACACGGCCGCGGTGCTGCTGGACGGCTGGGCCCTGCTCGGGCGGGCCGACCTGCGGGCGGGGGAGGAGACCGTGCGCCGCTGGATGAACGCCGCCGCGCTGCTGCGTCCCGGGGCCGAGCTGGTGGTGCTGGGCGACGCGGCGCTGCCGGCCGTGCAGGCGCTGCTGCGCTGGGACCCGGTCACCCACGCCGAGCGCGAGCTGGCCGACCGGGCCGAGCTGGGGTTCCCGCCGGCGGTACGGATGGCCACGCTCACCGGCCCGGCCAGCGCGGTCAGGCAGATGATCGACGAGGCCCGCCTGCCCTCCGACGCCCAGGTGCTCGGCCCCGTACCGGTCGATGACGACGGGCAGGAACGCGCCATGATCAGGGTGCCCAGGGCGGGCGGCGCGGCGCTGTCGGCCGCGCTCAAGGGCGCCAGTGGCGTACGCGCGGCGCGCAAGACGCCGGATGTCGTCAGGGTGAGTGTCGACCCCCTCGACCTGATTTAGCCCGTTTCCCCGATTCGCTCATCCGTTGGCCAGCCGTTAGCGTGCCCATGTGTCGATCGAATGGGTGAACCAGGCCATCGACGACCTGCGTGCTTGGGGGCGCACGCGGGACGTCGAAGTGGACGCGGACGAGGTCCGCCTGCTCTGCGACTACGCCAGCGACTACCTCAACGTCAACGAACTTCGCGACTTCACTCCCGAGACCTTCGACGAGCTGCTGCTGTCCATCTATCCCCGCAAGGTCATCGCTCCGCCCGAGAGCGCGCCCGAGACCGTCGCCGCCGCCCGCACGCTCGTCGACTACCTCAGCGAGGCCGGTCAGGTGAGCGCCGAGACGGCGGCGGCCATGCGTTCCAGGCTCGACGACATCGAGCCCCGCATGCCGGAGGCGCTCGCCGATCCGGCGAACTTCGGCATGGCCAAGAGCCTGTTCAGCTCCATCGGCCCAGAGTCGCTCGAACAGTCGATCGCCATCCCGTCCGGCGAGCTGCCCGACCTCGGCGAGGCGCCCTGCGACTGCCCGGCCTGCACGCCGCTGCCCGCCGTCCGCCTCGCCGAGCCCGAGGAGCTGCGGGCCGCGCTGCCCGCCGTCCCCATGCTGGCCGAGCAGCCGCTGACCGGCGACGGCGACCCGCTGGCCGCGTGGGCCCGGCGCGTCGCCGACCTGCTCGACCACGACACAGGCGGCGCCGTCACCGGCTCTCCCGAGCTCGACGAGGGCCTCTACGACCTGTTCGACATGCTCTACCGGCTGCAGACCCGGGTGCCCGTCACGGTGATCGGCGACTACCTCGACGAGATCGCCGGCGACCGCGCGATCGACCTGCCCGCCGTGCTCGACCGGCTGGAGTGGACGGGCCTGCTGCGCGTCACCGGCGACACCGCCGAGCTGACCCCGGTGGCCGTCTGGGTGCTGCGCGAGCACTACCTTTCGGTCGGCGTCGAGGCGCCCGAGGCTCCCGACCTGGCCGAGGCCGACGCACTCGGGCTCATCGAAGGGCTGCTCGAAGGCGTGCCCACCGAGCTGGCCGAGGCCGACATCGACCGCTGGCTGGCGGGGCGGGTGCCGGTCGAGGCCGCCGGCGAGCTGCTGGCCGCCGCGTCGGGCGCGCCCGCCGTGGCGCGCGGCATCGCCATCACCATCGTCGACCGGCTCGGCCCCGAGGCCGAGCCCGCCGTCCGCGGCTACCTGGAGCACCAGGAGCTGCGCCCGCACGCCATCCACTGGCTGGCGGCCCGTAAGCTCTCCGCGCCGCCCCTCACGCAGGACGAGCTGCTGTGGGTCAGCGTCGACATGCTGGCCCTCGCCATGCCGGCCGCCGAGGCCGATCCGGAGATCTTCGCCGAGAACATGGCCGCCTCGGGCCCGCCCGCCCATCTGATCGAGGAGATGTGGCGGGTCGACCACCCCGACGTGGTCGAAGTGCTGGAGCTGCTCGGACGCTCCATCCCCGACGGCACGGTCGCCAAGGCGGCGCGCAAGGCCGCGTTCAAGGCCCGGTCCCGAGCCATCCGTTGAGTACGCTCATGTGACCGGTGTGCAGTAAGTTTCGTGGGTGGCAAACAACGTCTTCGACCTCGCCGAGCTGCGCAAGCTGATCGATGAGCAGGCCGCCGTGCCTCCACGGCCCCCTGAGGAGACCCCGGAGGAGCGCGAGGCCCTGACGTTCCCGCCGGTCCTGCCGGCGCCGGACGCCGAGCTGGCCGCGGCGGTGCCCACGGTGCCGCTGGTGGCCGACGCCATCCGGCTGACCACCTGGACGGACACCCGCAAGGTCGGCGCCGACGGCCACCTGAGCGCGGCCGACGCCGCCGCGGCCGCCGCCCACCTCGGCGTCCCGCTCACGCGCCTGCGCCTCATCTGGGTCGTCGCCGTCAACACCGGCCTGCTGCAGATCCTCGGCGGCCAGGCCACCCGCGGCCCGCTGTCGATGCAGCTGACGGTCGAGGCCACGCTGGAGTTCTGGGACGGCGTGGTCATGGACGTCCTCGACCGCGCCGACGACGGCCTGACCGGTTCCGCCGTGGTCGACGGCCATCTGGCCGAGATGCTCGCCACGATCTACTCCGTACGCTCGGGCGTCGCCACCGCCAACCTGGCTCGCGGCATCCTGCAGTCGCACGAGGTCGCCTGCGCGCCCGGCCCCGCCGAGATGCGCAAGATCGCCGCCGCGCTGCCGGCCGAGCTGCTGGAGGCGCTTTCGCTGCTGGCGTACTGCGGGCTGGTCGAGCAGACGCCCGCGGGGCGCACCGCGCTGACCCCGCTCGGGGTGTGGGCCATCCGCCGTGACCTGCTGCGCGAGGGCCACGACGCGCCGACCACCGCCGAGGTCGAGGTGTTCGCCGACCTGTCGGCCGCCGAGCTCGTCGAGGCGCTGGTCAAGGGCAGCGCCACCCAGAGCGCGGTGGCCGGGTGGCTGGAGCGCCGCTCGCCCGAGTCCGCGGCCCGCGACCTCATCGAGATCGCCGCGTCCGGCACCGCAGGGCAGCGCGGCGCCGTCGGGGCCATCATGGAGGAGCTGGGGCCCGAGGCGGAGGCGCCTGTCAGGCAGGCGCTCGACCACCCGCTCACGCGCCGCTACGCCGCCTCCTGGCTGCACATCCGCGACCTGCCCGCGCCCGCGCTCAGCTCTGAGGACCACACCTGGATCGCCGTCGACTCCCTGGCGGCCCTCATGCACCTGTCCAGCCCCGCCGCCGGCCGCCTCGACCCGCCGGAGCCCGGCGAAGACCTCATCAAGCTGATCGGCGAGATGCCCGCTGTCGGCCACCCCGACACCGTCGCCGTGCTCGACATGCTCGCCGCCGCCCACGACGACCCCGCCGTGGTCAAGGCGGCGCGCAAGGCCGCGCTGAAGGCCAGGACGCTGGAGCACGCCAGGACGCACGGCCCCCGGTGACGCCCGCACCTGCACTAAACTGGGCTGATCCACGCATGAGAACGGAGTGACCCCCTTGGCGATCCAGCCCATCCGGCTGTTCGGAGATCCGGTGCTGCGCACCCCGGCGGCCCCGGTCGTCGACTTCGACAAGGAGCTGCGCAAGCTGGTCAAAGACCTGACCGACACGATGATGGACGCCCCGGGCGCCGGTCTCGCCGCCCCTCAGATCGGCGTGGGCCTGCGGGTGTTCACCTACTACGTGGACGAGCAGCTCGGCCACCTCATCAACCCCGACCTCGACCTGTCGTCCGACCTCGACGAAGAGGGCGAGGAGGGCTGCCTGTCCTTCCCCGGCCTGTCGTTCCCCACCCCGCGCGCGGTGCGCGCCGTGGCCAAGGGCTTCGACATGCACGGCGAGCCCGTCACGCTCGAGGGCACCGACATGATGGCGCGCTGCTTCCAGCACGAGACCGACCATCTCGACGGCATCCTGTTCATCGACCGCATGGACCCCAAGCAGCGCAAGCTCGCGATGAAGGCCGTGCGCGAGGCCGAGTGGAGCGGGCTGGCCGCACCGGTGGTCAGGTTCTCGCCCCACGCCACCGGCGGAAAGGCACTCTGACAGCATGCGTCTGGTCTTCGCGGGCACACCCGAGACGGCACTGCCGTCCCTGCGCACCCTGATCGACTCGCCACGGCACGACGTCGTCGCGGTCGTCACCCGTCCCGACGCGCAGTCCGGCCGGGGGCGCAAGGTCCACCCCTCCCCGGTCGCCGAGCTCGCGGAGGAGGCCGGCATCGAGGTGCTGCGCCCGCAGAAGGCCGGCGACCCCGCCTTCCTCGACCAGTTGCGCTCGTACGAGCCCGACTGCTGTCCCGTCGTCGCCTACGGCGCGCTGCTGCCGCAGAGCGCCCTCGACGTGCCGAAGCACGGCTGGGTCAACCTGCACTTCTCGATCCTGCCCGCCTGGCGCGGCGCGGCGCCCGTCCAGCACGCGATCCTGCACGGCGACGAGATCGGCGGGGCCAGCACGTTCCAGATCGTCAAGGAGCTCGACGCCGGGCCCGTCTACGGCGTCGTCACCGAGGAGATCCGCACCACCGACACCAGCGGCGCGCTGCTGGAGCGGCTGTCGGTCTCCGGGGCGGGGCTGCTCGCCGCCACCCTCGACGGCATCGAGGACGGTACGCTCGAGCCGCGCCCCCAGCCCGCCGACGGCGTGACCGTCGCCCCCAAGATCACCGTGACCGACGCCCGCGTCGACTGGGCCAAGCCCGCCATGCACGTCGACCGGCTGATCCGCGCCTGCACGCCCAACCCGGGCGCGTGGACCGAGTTCCGCGGCCAGCGGATCAAGCTCGGCCCCGTGCGCCCGGCGCCCGGCGAGAAACTCGCCCCCGGTGAGCTGGCCGCCACCAAGGCGCGCGTGCTCGTCGGCACCGCCACCGGCGCGGTCGAGCTGAGCGAGGTGCAGCCGCAGGGCAAGCGGCTGATGGGGGCGGGGGAGTGGGCCCGCGGGGTGCGCCTCGAGGGCAAGGAGACCTTTCAGTGACAGCGGCCTGGACCGGCGCTTCCCACGGCCCTTCGGCCTGGGCCGGCGGGTCTCGCGGCCCTTCGGCCGTCCGTGTGGGGCGCCGTCGCTGGGGTGCGGGCGGTGGCCGGACGCGTTGTTTCCGACGGGGTTGTCGACAGGGTTTCTACGGGGTGCTGTGCCGGGCGTGAGTGAGGGTTCGTGGGCATGAAGGCCAGGGGGCATCAGGGGTCCGGCGGCGGTAACCGGGCGCGCGGGCCACGCCGGCCGACGCGTGATCCCGCCCGTAACGCCGCCTACGACGTCGTACGCGCGGTGGACGAGCGCGACGCGTACGCCAACCTGCTGCTGCCACGCCTGCTGCGCGACCGGGGCATCAAGGGGCGCGACGCCGCACTCGCCACCGAGCTGGCCTACGGCACGCTGCGCGGGCTCGGCACCTACGACGCGATCATCGAGATGTGCAGCGACCGGGCGCCCGATCCCGACGTACGCGACGCCCTGCGCATCGGCGCCCACCAGCTCCTGCGCATGCGCGTGCCGCCGCACGCCGCCGTCGGCACCACCGTCGACCTCGTACGTCTGCGCATCGGCGCCGGTGCGGCCAAGTTCGTCAACGCGGTGCTGCGCAAGATCGGCTCCAGGACGCTCGACGAATGGCTGCCCATCGTCGCGCCCGACCCGGCCGACGACCCGGTGGGCCATCTCGCCATCGCCTACGGCCACCCCCGGTGGATCGTCTCCGCCTTCCGCGACGCCCTCGGCGCACCCGACGAGATGCCCGACCTGCTCGACGCCGACAACGCTCGCCCGCTGGTGACCCTGGTCGCCAGGCCGGGGCGTTCGTCGGCCGAGGAGCTCGAAGACGTGGGCGCCCTGCCGGGCCGCTACTCGCCGTATGCGGCCTACCTGCGCGAAGGCGACCCCGGCGGCATCGACGCGGTCGCCGAGACGCGCGCCGCCGTCCAGGACGAAGCCAGCCAGCTCGTCGCCCTGGCCCTGACCCGGGTGCCCGTCGAGGGCGACGGGGACGAGCTGTGGCTCGACATGTGCGCCGGCCCGGGCGGCAAGGCGGGCCTGCTCGACGCCATCGCCGTCCACGGCGACCTGGCCGGCCTCGCCGAGGAAGCGCGCGCACCGGGCGCGTCCTCGTCCGGAGAGCCGCTCACCTCGTCACGGGGAGGGGCGGCCTTTCCCGGTGGGGCTCGGGTGCTGGCCGCCGACGTACAGCAGCACCGGGCGCGGCTGGTCTGGGAGACCACCAAGGACGCCTCGGTGATCACCGCCGACGGCACCGAACCCGCGTGGCGGCCCGGCGCGTTCGACAGGGTGATGCTCGACGCGCCGTGCACGGGGCTCGGGGCGTTGCGGCGGCGTCCCGAGGCACGGTGGCGGCGCGACGCCGCCGGCGTCGCCGAGCTGGGCAAGCTCCAGCGGCGCCTGCTCGGCACCGCGCTCGACGCCGTGCGTCCCGGTGGTGTGGTGGCGTACGTGACGTGCTCGCCGCACCTCGCCGAGACCCGCGTCGTGGTCGGCGACCTGCTGGCGCGCCGCGACGACGTCGAGCAACTCGACGCCCGCGACTACCTGCCCGAGGTCGAGGGCCTCGGCGACGGCCCGCACGCCCAGTTCTGGCCCCACAGACACGGCACCGACGCCATGTTCCTGGCCCTGCTCCGCAGAAAGCCCCGGCCGTCCTGAACGCCCGCCTGGGCCGGCGCGGCTGCTCGGACTGAACGCACGCTCGGGCGTGTGGTCCGCTCGGGTGTGTGGGTTCGCCTGGCCTTGGGCGGCCGCTGGGCCTGGACGGTCGCTCGGACCTGCGCGTTCGTCCGCGTTTGAACGTCTGCCACGTGTTGCTGGGTGAGGGCGGGGCAGGGGGTGGGGCGGGCGGATTCGGGGGGTGTGGGGGAGTTGTGTGGCGGTGGGGGGTGGAGGTGTGGTCCGATCGGCGGCGTGGACTTTCTGGACGATCTTCATAGGGCGGAGCTCGGGCCGATCGCCTGGCTTCAGGGCTGGCCGGATGTCGTCAGGCCGGTGATGGAGCTGGTGTCGGTGTTCGGCACCAACACGTTCTTCCTGCTCGTCCTGCCGGTTCTGTACTGGTGTGTCAATCCGGCGCTGGCGTTGCGGCTCGGGTTCACGGTGATGGTGGCTGCGGGGACCAACGCCATCGGGAAGCTGGCGTTGCATCAGCCGCGGCCTTACTGGATCGACCCCGGAATCCGGGCGTTCTCCGTTGAGGAGAGCTTCGGGTTGCCTTCTGGGCATGCTCAGGTCGGCACCGCGGGGATGGGGCGGCTGGCGGTGGCGGTCGGGCGGCCGTGGGCGTGGTGGGTGGCGGTGGTGACCATGGCGCTCGTGTGCTTGAGCCGGGTCTATCTGGGGGTCCACTTCATCTCCGACGTCGTGGTGGGGGTGGCGCTCGGGGTCGTGGTGCTGGTGGTCGTGCTGCGGGTGGAGCGGCCGGCGACGCTCTGGTGGCGGCGGCAGGCACTGTGCGTGCAGCTGTGCGCCTCCGTGGCGGCGTCGGGGGTGCTGCTGGGGGTGGCGGCGCTGGCCAGTGCGCCGTACGGGGACTGGGCCGTGCCCGCGGGCTGGAGCGCGGCCGGGATGGTCGATCCCGAGAGCCTGGACACCGTCGTCGTGATGTCAGGGGTGCTGCTGGGGACGCTGGCGGGCACGTCGGTGATGTACCGGATCGGGTGGTTCGATGCGGGCGGGCCGCTCGGACTGCGGGCCGCACGGTGGGTGCTGGGCACGGTGGTGGCGGTCGCCATCTGGTACGCCGAACGCGAAGTGCTGCCCGAGAGCGGGGCCTCCACCTTCGTGGCGTTCGCCGTGCTGGCGCTGTGGGTGCAGCTCGGGGCGCCGGTGCTGTTCATCCGGCTGGGGCTGATGGAGCCGGCGGCCACCGCCGAGCCCGCCGTGAGCGCGGGGGCCCGGAGCGGCGGGGGCGGTGGGCACGGGCGGGGTCACTAGACTTGGGGCATCATGGCCGTACAGATCTCGCCCAGCATCCTCGCCGCAGACTTCGCCAGGCTCGCCGATGAGGCCGCCGCCGTCCCCAACGCCGACTGGCTGCACGTCGACGTGATGGACTACCACTTCGTGCCCAACCTGACCCTTGGGCTGCCCGTGGTCGAGGCGCTGCGCAAGGCGACCGACACACCGCTCGACTGTCACCTCATGATCGCCGATCCCGACCGCTGGGCGCCGCAGTACGCCGAGGCGGGGGCGGGCAGCGTGACCATCCACGCCGAGGCGGCCAAGGCGCCCATCCGGACCTTCAGGGAGATCCGGTCCCTGGGGGCCCGCGCGGGGCTGGCGCTCAACCCGGCGACGCCCGTCGAGCCGTACGAAGACCTGCTCGCCGAGATCGACATGCTGCTGCTGATGACCGTCGAGCCGGGGTTCGGCGGGCAGAAGTTCCTCGACGTGGTGCTGCCGAAGGTGCGGCGGGCCCGTGAGCTGGTCACCCGGTACGGCGGCCGGGTCTGGCTGCAGGTCGACGGCGGTGTCGACGCCGACACCATCGGCCGGTGCGCCGAGGCGGGCGCCGACGTGTTCGTGGCGGGCAGCGCCGTCTACGGTGCCTCCGACCCGGTGGCCGCCATCGACGAGCTCCGCGCCGCCGCCGACCGCGCCACCTCCTGAACCCGCTTCTTCTTGCGCCGGTCGTGCGGTCTTCGAGGAGCGCGGCCGACCTCGCTGACCGCAAGGGCTCCTGAGGGGGCGCAGCCCCGGAGACCGCGGGGGCGATTCCCGCCGCCATCCGCGGCGACCCCGCCTCGGCCGTGCGGTGGGGTCGGGCCTGTGGTCGTTCATCGTGAAGTGACATGAAATGTCTGTCACCTGGGTAATTCTTCACTTATGAGCGACTATGGGATCTTCGGGCCCCGCTCGGTGACGTGGCGGGTGATGGGGGAGCCGATCCTGCTCGTGGGCGGGATCCGGGCGCTGCTCATGCAGGGGCTGCATCCCAGGGCGATGCGCGGGGTGCTGCAGAACTCCGCGCTCATGGACCCGAACGAGGCCTGGTCCCGGTTCGTCAGGACGACCGAGTTCGTCCGCGTGCGTACGTACGGGACGCACGCGGAGGTCGAGCGGGCCGGTCGCCGGGTGCGGAAGATCCACGCCAGCCTGACCGCCCACGACCCGGACACCGGCGAGACCTACCGCCTCGACGAGCCCGACGCGCTGCGCTGGGTGCACGTGGGCGAGGTCGACTCGTACCTGTCGGTGGCCCGCAGGGCGGGGGTGCGGCTGTCGGACGAGGACGCGGACGCGTTCGTGGCGGAGTGGCGGCGCGCCGCCGAGGTGGTGGGGCTGGCCGGGGACGAGGTGCCGGGGTCGGTGGCGGAGCTGCGCGACTACATCGAGGCCGAGCGCCCGCGGCTGCGGTTCGTGCCCGAGGCGTCCCATCCGCTGCGCATGTCGCTGAACGCCCCGCTCCCGCTGCTGCTCACGCCGCTCAAGCCGGCGCTGCCCGCGCTGACCCTGCTGTCGTTCGCCACCCTGCCGCGCTGGGCCAGGCGCCTGTACGGGCTGCCCGCCACGCCGGTCGGCGACCTGTGGGCGACGGCGACGCTGCGTACCCTGCACACCGGGATCGGCCTGGTCCCGGGGCACGTCCTGCACAGCCCGGCGGCGCGCAGGGCCCGCCGCATGATGGCCGCCTGAACGAGCGCTTGCTCAAAAGATGAGGGGCGGTCGCGTGCTTTGCGAAGGACGTGGCAGACTGGTGGCGAAAGAGAGCTAGCGTGCTCCGGGGTCGGTGAAAGTCCGAACCGGCGGTGACAGTCCGCGACCCGGCCGATGCCATCGGCCGGTTGACCCGGTGAAATTCCGGGACCGACGGTTAAAGTCCGGATGGGAGGAAGCGCGCGAGGTGTCCGGTGTCCCAGCCGGGCGCCTGCCGTGACGTATGGCATGCGTCTCGGCGAAAGATCCCCCGGGGCCCGCCGTGGCTTGGAGCTACTGGCGAGTAGGAGACCCGGGTGGAGATACCCGAGCAAGACGCCGCGCACATGGCGCGCGCCGTCGAACTGGCCGGTCGTGGACACGGCAGCACCACCCCCAACCCCGTCGTCGGCTGCGTCGTGCTCGACGCCGCGGGGCAGGTCGCCGGCGAGGGCTTCCATGCGTACGCGGGCGGCCCGCACGCCGAGGTCGTCGCCCTGGCGCAGGCGGGAGAGCGAGCGCGGGGCGGCACCGCGTACGTGACGCTGGAGCCCTGCGACCACACCGGCCGCACCGGGCCGTGCAGCCTGGCGCTGCTGGAGGCGGGCGTGGCCCGCGTCGTGATCGCGGTCCCCGACCCCAACCCCAAGGCCGCAGGCGGTGCCGCGCGGCTGCGCGCCCACGGCGTGGCCGTCACCTCAGGGGTGCTGGCCGAGGCCGCCGAGCGGGCCAACGAGGAGTGGCTGACCTTCGTCCGGCTCGGGCGTTCCCACGTCACGTGGAAGTTCGCCGCCACGCTGGACGGCAGGTCGGCCGCCGAGGACGGCACCAGCCAATGGATCACCTCGCCCGAGGCGCGGGCCGACGTGCACCGCCTGCGGGCCGCCTCCGACGCGGTCATGGCCGGCATCGGCACGGTGCTGGCCGACGACCCCCAGCTGACGGCCCGCCCGCCCCGCCCGGCCGGCGCGGCAGGTTCGAGCGGCGCGGCAGGTTCGAGCGGCGCGGCAGGTCCTAGCGGTGCGGCCGGCCCGAGCGGTGTCCAGAAGGGGCCGCTCCGGGTGGTCGTGGATCCGGACGCGCGCACGCCCGCGTCGGCGCGGGTCCTCGACGACCGGGCCCCCACGCTGATCGCGGTGGCCGACGACGTGGACACCGGCCTCAAGGCCGACCTGCTGCGCCTGCCCCGCCACGACGCGGGGCTCGACCTGCGGGCCCTGCTCAAGGAGCTGGCCGCGCGGCAGGTGGTGAGCGTGTTCCTGGAGGGCGGTCCCGCGCTGGCCGGGTCGTTCGTCCGCGAGGGGCTGGTGGACCGCGTGGTGGCGTACGTGGCGCCCGCGCTGCTCGGCTCGGGAAGGGCCGCGCTGGGCACGGCGGGGGTGGGCACGATCGGCGAGCTCCACCGCCTGACATTTGACGAAATTTCCGTAATCGGGCCGGACGTGCGGCTGATCGCCAGGCCCGTCCCCACCCACCGGCAACCAGGCGAGGAGCGCTAGATGTTCACCGGAATCATCGAGGAAAAGGGCGAAGTGACGGCCATCGACCAGGCGGGCGGCGGCGCGCTGCTGTCGGTGCGCGGCCCGCTGGTCACCTCCGACGCGGGGCACGGCGACTCCATCGCGGTCAACGGCGTCTGCCTGACCGTGGTCGAGGTCAAGGACGACGTGTTCACCGTGGACGTGATCAGGGAGTCGCTCGACCGCAGCTCCCTGGGCGGCCTGAAAGAGGGCTCGGCGGTGAACCTCGAACGCGCCGTACGCGCCGACCAGCGCCTCGGCGGCCACATCGTGCAGGGCCACGTGGACGGCACCGCCGTGCTGCTGTCCCGCGAGCCCGGCGAGAGCTGGGACGACCTGCGCTTCACGCTGCCGCCCGCGCTCAGCCCGTACGTCGCGGAGAAGGGCTCGATCGCGATCGACGGAATCAGCCTGACGGTCACCACGGTTGACGACGAAAGCTTCGGCGTGAGCCTGATCCCGACCACGCTCAAGCTGACGACCATGGGCGAGCGCCAGGTGGGTGACGTGGTGAACATCGAGGTCGACGTGATCGCGAAGTATGTGGAGAGGCTGGTGGGCAAGTGAGCTGGGCCGAGGCCGGATTCGAGATATTCGGCACGCATGTGTTGTGGACCGACCTGGTGGGCAACATCGCAGCCCTGGCCACGGTCGTGCTGGCGATGCGCAAGTCGATGTGGACGTGGCCGGTGCAGTTCGCCGGGGCGGTGCTGCTGCTGATCGCCTCGATCAGCGCCCACGTCACCGGCAACGCGCTGAAGCAGGTGCTGTTCGCCGGCCTGGCGATCTACGGGTGGTACGCCTGGCGGCGCGGCACCCAGGACGGCAGGCGGCTGGCGATCAGGCAGGGCGCATGGTGGGAGCGGCTGCTGCTGGTCGTCATCGCGGTGGTGGGCACCATCGCGGTCGCGGTGGTGTTCTGGGTGACGGGCCTGTCGTGGGGCGCGCACGTGCCGCTGCCGGAGGGCGCGGTCCTGGTGGCCGCCGACGCCTACATCTTCGTCGGCAGCGCGCTCGCGACCTGGGCGCAGGGCCGGGCACTGGTGGACTTCTGGATCGTGTGGCTGGCGGTCGACCTGGTCGGGGTGCCGCTGGCGTTCAGCTCGGGGCTGGTGGTCTCGGGCGCCGTCTACGGCGTGTTCTTCGTTCTGGTGGTGGTCGGGTTCGTCAAGTGGCTGCGGGAGTCTCGATCCGCGCCGCTGAGCGTGCCGGTGACCGGGGGAGCGGCCCCCGAGGGAGTGGCCCGATGAGTGACATCAAGCTCGACCCGATCGAGCGCGCGATCGACGACATCCGCAACGGCAAGCCGGTGGTCGTCGTGGACGACGAGAGCCGCGAGAACGAGGGCGACCTCATCTTCGCCGCCTCGAAGGCCACGCCCGAGCTGTGCACGTTCACGATCAGGCACACCAGCGGCATGATCTGCGTGGCCATGGAGGGCAAGGAGCTCGACAGGCTGGGCCTGCCGCTCATGGTCTTCCACAACAAGGAGCGCATGCGCACGGCGTACACGATCACCGTGGACGCCCGCGACGGCGTCACCACCGGCATCTCGGCGGCCGACCGGGCCAGGACCATCCGCACGCTCGCCGACTCGGCCACCGAGCCGGACGAGCTCGTGCGGCCCGGCCACGTCTTCCCGCTGCGCTACCACGAGGGCGGGGTGCTGGCCAGGCGCGGCCACACCGAGGCGGCGGTCGACCTCGCCAGGCTGGCCGGGCTGTCGCCGGCCGGGGCGCTGGCCGAGGTGGTCAACGACGACGGCACCATGGCCAGGCTGCCCGAGCTGCGCCGCTTCGCCGACGAGCACGACCTCGCGCTGGTCTCCATCGAGCAGCTCGTCGATCATCGGCGGCGGGCCGAGAGCATGGTCACCAGGGTCGCCGAGACGCGGCTGCCCAACGCGTACGGGATGTGGCGGGCCTACGGCTACGCCAGCGCCCTCGACGGCGGCGAGCACGTCGCGCTCGTCTACGGCGACCTGACCGGCGGCGAGAACATCCTGGTCAGGGCCCACTCCGAGTGCCTGACGGGCGACGTGTTCGGCTCGCTGCGCTGCGACTGCGGCGTGCAGCTCGACAACGCCATGGCGGCCATCGCCCGCGAGGGCCGCGGTGTGGTCATCTACCTGCGCGGGCACGAAGGCAGGGGGATCGGGCTGCTGGCCAAGCTCAAGGCGTACAGCCTGCAGGACAACGGCAGCGACACCGTCGACGCCAACGTCGAGCTGGGGCTGCCGGTCGACGCGCGGGAGTTCTCCAACGCCGGCCAGATCCTGGCCGACCTCGGGGTCAAGTCCGTCCGGCTGCTCACCAACAATCCGGCGAAGCTCAAGGGCATGGACGGCTACGGCATCAAGGTCGTCGGCAGGGAGCCGATGCCGGTGGCGATGAACCCGTACAACGAGCGTTATCTCACGGCCAAGCGCGAACGGCTCGGCCACGACATCTCGGAGGCGTCATGAGCGGGGAAGGACGGCCGGTCGCGAGCGCGCCGGACGCGGCGGGGCTGACGGTCGGCGTGGTGGCGGCGAGCTGGCACGCCGCGATCACCGACCAGCTCGTGGCGCGGGCGCTGCGGGCGTGCGACGACAGCGGCGCCGGCGCGACCGTGGTACGGGTGCCGGGGTCGCTGGAGATCCCGGTGGTCGCCCAGGCGCTGGCGCGGCAGTGCGACGCGGTGGTGGCCCTGGGCGCGGTCATCCGCGGGGAGACCGCCCATTTCGACTACGTCTGCGACTCGGTGACGTCCGGACTGACGCGGATCTCGCTGGATGAGGCGACGCCGATCGGCAACGGCGTGCTCACCTGCGAGTCGATGGAGCAGGCGATCGACCGCTCCGGCCTGCCCGGCAGTAAAGAGGACAAGGGGTACGAGTCGGCCGTCGCCGCCCTCGAGACCGCCCTGCTGCTGCGCCGGCTCCGCGTCTCCGAGGCCGGGCTGCGATAGGTTTCCCTTCGTGTCAGAGCCCGTATCCCCTCCGCCCCTGCCCGTCACCTGGCGTCCGCGCCGGGCCCGCGTCGTCGCCTACGGCTTCGCCGCGCTGATCGTGGTGGGGGCGGTGGTGATGGCGGTGCTCATCGCGCCGCCGTTCCAGATCGCCGACCGGGTGGCGATCGTGGCGTTCGGGTGCGCGGTGGCGTACGTGCTGCACCTGCTCGGCCGGGTCAGGGTCGAGGCCGACGACGAGGGCGTCACGATCGTCAACGCCGTCCGCACCCACCGCTACACCTGGCCCGAGGTCCTGGAGGTGACGCTGCTTGTGGGCGACCCCTGGCCGCGCATCGACTTCTCCGACGGGCGCACGATCGGGGCGATGGGCATCCAGGGCTCCGAGAAGGCGCGTGCCCGCCAGGCCACCGCCGAGCTGGAGGCCCTGATCAAAGAGCGTGGCGAGGCGCGCGAGTCGCAATGATCCGCGCCGGCCATCGCCTGGAGCGCGGTGGCGACGTAGCCTGAAGGCGTGCTGCGGCGGACAATCAGGGCAACGGACATCGAGTCGCCCGACGAGCTGATCGAGCTCCTCGACCGGCACTCTTACCTGGCCGACGAAGGGCTGGCCACGGCCGCCTTCCTGGCCCTGCGCATGGGCCGGCCGCTGTTCCTCGAAGGCGAGGCGGGGGTCGGCAAGACCGAGCTGGCCAAGACGCTGGCCGCGCTGCTGGACGCGCCGCTCATCAGGCTGCAGTGCTACGAGGGGCTGGACGCCGCCCAGGCGCTGTACGACTGGGACTTCGCCCGCCAGCTCCTCCACCTCAAGGCCGCCGAGGCCGCCGGCATCGCCGACGTGGGCCGGCTGGAGGGCGAGATCTACGACCGGCGCTTCCTCATCGCCAGGCCGCTGCTGAAGGCCATCGAGACGCAGCCGAGCGTGCTGCTGGTGGACGAGATCGACCGGGCCGACGACGAGTTCGAGGCGTTCCTGCTCGAGGTGCTCTCCGACTTCACGATCTCGATCCCCGAGCTGGGCACGGTGAAGGCCGCCACCCCGCCGGTGGTCGTGGTGACCTCCAACAGGACGCGCGAGGTGCACGACGCGCTCAAGCGGCGCTGCCTCTACCACTGGCTCGAACATCCCGGCTTCGAGCGCGAGGTCGCGATCCTGCGGCGCCGCCTGCCCGCCTGCACCGAGACGCTGGCCGCGCAGGTCGCCCGCGCGGCCGGCCGGCTGCGGCAGGCGGACCTGGTCAAACCGCCGGGCGTGGCCGAGACGCTCGACTGGACCGAGGCGCTGCTGACGCTCGGCGCCGAGGAGCTCGACCCCGGACGGGCCGCCGCCACGCTGGGCGCGGCGCTGAAATACCGGGAGGACGTCGCGGCGGTGCTGGGCAACGGGCTGCTGGACAAGGTGCTGCCGGGCCATGAGTGAGCTGGTCGCCACCATGACGGGGTTCGCCAGGACGCTGCGCGCCGCGGGCGTCGCGGCCGACCACGAACGCACCCAGAACCTGCTCGGAGCCCTCGGCCACCTCGACGTGACCGACCCCGCCGAGGTCTACTGGGCCGGGCGGCTGACGTTGTGCGCGGGGCCCGACGACCTGCCCCGCTACGACCGCTGCTTCGCCGCGTACTTCGGGGGCCACAAGGCCGCGCTCACCCGTACGGCGACCGCGACCGTCACCCGCCACCTGGCCGAGCACGATGGCGACGAGGGCGGCGACGGCGAGGACGACGGCACCACCGCGCCCGCCGCCGCCAGCAGGGCCGAGGTGCTGCGGCACCGCGACGTGGCCCGGCTGAGCGAGGCAGAGCGGGCCGAGGTGCACCGCATGCTCGCCCTGCTGAGCCACGGCCGGGCCAGGCGCCGCTCGCGCCGGTTCGAGCCCGCCCGCAGGGGGAGCCTCGACCAGCGCCGCACCGTCCGCGACGCGCTCAGGAAGGGCGACGTGGCCAGGCTCCGCCGCCGCAGGCACAGCACCAGGCCGCGCCAGGTCGTGCTGTTCGTGGACGTCAGCGGCTCGATGGCCCCGTACGCCGAGACGCTGCTGCGCTTCGCCCACGCGCTGGTCAGGACCGAGCCGAGGGCCACCAGGGTCTTCTCGGTCGGCACCAGGCTCACCCCGATCACCGCCGAGCTGCGCCACCGAGACCCCGGGACGGCGCTCAACGAGGTGTCCAAGGTGATCCCCGACTGGAGCGGCGGCACCCGGCTCGGTGCGGAACTGAAGGAGTTCCTCGGCCGTTACAGCGCCAGGGGCGCGATCGCGGTGATCGCCTCCGACGGGTGGGAGCGTGGCGACCCCGCGTTGCTGGGCACCCAGATGGGCCGGCTCGCCCGGCAGGCGCGCCGGGTGATCTGGGTCAATCCGCACAAGGGGTACGACGACTACCAGCCGCTCACGGGCGGCATGCGGGCCGCACTGCCCCACCTCGACGACCTGGTGGCCGGGCACAGCCTGGCCGCGTACGAGCGACTCAGCGAAAGGCTCGCCCATGCGTGACGTGCTGCCGGAGATCATGAAGTGGTGGCGGTCGGGGCTCAAGTTCGGACTGGCCACCGTGGTGGGCACCTGGAGCAGCGCACCACGGCAGCCCGGCGCGGCCATGGCGGTGCGCGGCGACGAGGTGGTCGGCAGCGTCTCGGGCGGCTGCGTGGAGGGCGCGGTCTTCGAGCTGGCCGCCGAGGCCGACGCGCCCCTGCTGCAGCGGTACGGCGTCAGCGACGACGACGCCTTCGCCGTCGGCCTCACCTGCGGCGGCATCATCGACATCCTCGTCGAGCCGGTCTCGATCGAGACCTTCCCCGAGCTGGGCGAGATCGCGGCGGCGGTGGAGGAGCACCGCCCGGTCGCCGTGGCCACCATCGTCTCGGGGCCTGGCCAGGTCGGCGCCCGCCGGATCATCTGGCCCGACCACGCCACCGGCAGCCTCGGCCTGGAGCGCCTCGACGCGGCCGTGGACGACGACGCCCGCGGCATGCTCGCCCAGGGCCTGACCGGCCTGCGGCACTACGGCGGTCAGGGGGAGCGGCGGCTGGACGACCTCGCGGTGTTCGTGCAGTCGTTCGCGCCGCCGCCGCGGATGCTCGTGTTCGGGGCGATCGACTTCGCCGCCGCCGTCGCCAGGGTGGGCAAGTTCCTCGGCTACCACGTCACCGTGTGCGACGCCCGGCCGGTCTTCGCCACCGCCAAGCGCTTCCCCGACGCCGACGAGGTCGTGGTCAAGTGGCCGCACGACTACCTCGCCTCGGTGCAGGTGGACGAGCGTACGGTGATCTGCGTGCTGACCCACGACCCCAAGTTCGACGTGCCGCTGCTGGAGGTGGCGCTGCGCACGAACGCGGGCTACATCGGCGCCATGGGCTCGCGCCGCACCCACGACGACCGCATGGCGCGGCTGCGCGAGTCGGGGCTCACCGAGGACGAGCTGGCCAGGCTGCGTTCGCCCATCGGGCTCGACCTCGGCGCCCGCACCCCCGAGGAGACCGCGGTGTCGATCGCCGCCGAGCTGATCCAGCTGCGCTGGGGCGGCTCCGGCCGGCCGCTGACCACCACGGAGGGCCGCATCCACCACGAGACGCCGTGAGGGACGCGCGGGTGGCCGGGCTGCTGCTGGCCGCGGGCGAGGGGTCGCGGCTCGGGCGGCCGAAGGCGCTGGTCGAGTACGCCGGTGAGCGGCTCGTCGATCGCGGCGTGCGGCTGCTGGCCGAGGGCGGCTGCCATCCCGTCGTGGTCGTGCTGGGCGCGGCCACGGTGCAGGTGCGGGGCGCGGTGACCGTGCGCAACCCCGACTGGGCGAGCGGCATGGGCTCCTCGCTGCGCGCCGGGCTGGCCGCGCTGCCCGCGCAGGCGGAGGCGGTGGTGGTGGCGCTGGTGGACCAGCCGCTGATCGGGCCCGGCGCGGTGCGCGCGCTGATCGGCTCGGGGGCGGGGCTGGCGGTCGCCACGTACGGCGGGCGGCGCCGCAACCCGGTGCTGATCGCCCGTACGCACTTCGCCGGGGTGGCGGAGCTGGCCGTGGGCGACGTGGGGGCGCGGGCGTACCTGAAGGCTCATCCCGAGCTGGTCACCGAGGTGCCGTGCGACGGGCACGGCGACCCGTCCGACATCGACACGCCCGCCGACCTCGACCGGCTGCTGCCCCGCTCCTAGAAGCGCAGGGAGGCGATCGCGGCGCGGTGGTCGCTGCCCGTGGCGGGCGCCACGCCCGCCTCGGTCGCCGTCATGCCGCGGTGGAGGATGTGGTCGGGCCTGGTGATCGGGAACTCGGCCGGCCAGGTGAACCCGAACCCGTCGCCCGCCTCGCTCTGCGCGTCGGTCAGCGGCGGCGTCAGGCCGCTCATGCCGCGGTCGGTGGTGGCGGTGTTGAGGTCGCCGAGCAGCAGGATGCGCTTGCTCGGGTCGGCGTCGACGAGCTCGCGCGCCCTGGCCAGCGAGACGTCGCGCGAGGTGGTGTGTCCCGGCCTGGCCGAGGCGAGGTGCATGACGTAGACGGTGACCTTGCCCTTGGGGGTGGTGACGACCGCCCGCAGGGCGCGCGGCCAGCCCATGCCGACGTCGAGCGGCTTGGTCTCGCTGAGCGGGTAGCGGCTCCACAGCCCGACCGTGCTGACCGCGTAGTGGTGTTTGAACATCTTGTTGAGCTGCTTGGCCGCCGGGCCGCCCCTGGTCAGCTCCTGTGCGGCCAGCAGGTCGAGGTCCTTGGCGATGGCGCGTACGGCCTCGCCCGACGCGTTGTTGGTCACCCCCACGTTGACGGTGCCCACGGCCAGGTCGCTCGGACCGCCAGGCGGGGTGCGCAGCAGCGTGGAGCCGAACATGGCGGCCCAGATCAGGCCGGGCAGCAGCGCGGCGGCCACCGCGCCGGTCGAGCGGGCGACGGCGGCGAAGGCCAGCAGCAGCGGCACCGCGAGGCCCATCCACGGCAGCAGGCTCTCCAGGACGGGGGTGAACCCACCCAGCGCCGGGATCAGCCGATGGCCCGCCAGGGCCGCGGAAACCACGACGGAGACGACGATGACGACCCGCTTCAGCACCTGATCCAGGCTAGCCGCTCCTGCCCGGCGCACCGGCGCGATAGCATGGTGCCGTCTCAACAGAACATCATTCGGTCAGTGGGAGCCCTGAATGCGCATCGGTATGGCACTCAACTACGCGGGCGGCTTCAAGGAGTCGGTGGCCGAGCTGGCCGACTACGAGAAGGCCGGGCTGGACATCGTGTTCGTGGCCGAGGCCTACTCCTTCGACGCCGTCAGCCAGATGGGCTACATCGCGGCCAGGACCGAACGGCTGCAGATCGCCTCCGGCATCCTGCCGATCTACTCGCGCACGCCGACGCTGCTCGCCATGACGGCCGCCGGGCTCGACTACGTCTCCGACGGGCGGTTCACGCTGGGGCTCGGCGCGTCGGGGCCGCAGGTGATCGAGGGCTTCCACGGGGTGCCGTACACCGCGCCGCTCGGGCGTACGCGGGAGGTCATCGAGATCTGCCGGCAGGTCTGGCGGCGCGAGCGCGTCCAGTACGACGGCCGCCACTACACCGTGCCGCTCCCGCCCGACCAGGGCACCGGTCTGGGCAAGCCGCTGAAGCTGATCAACCACCCCGTACGCCCCCGCATCCCCATCATGATCGCCGCCATCGGCCCCAAGAACGTCGAGCTGACCGCCGAGCTGGCCGAGGGCTGGGAGCCGATCTTCTACCTGCCGGAGAAGGCCGCCGACGTCTGGGGCGCCTCGCTGGCCGCGGGGAAGGCGAAGCGCGACCCCGAGCTGGGCGAGCTCGACGTCGTCGCGCACGCCACGCTGGCGATCGGCGACGACGTGGCGGGGCTGCGCGAGTTCGGCCGGCCGATGGCCGCCCTCTACATCGGCGGCATGGGCGCCAAGGGCCGCAACTTCTACAACGACCTGGCCAGGCGCTACGGCTACGAGAAGGAGGCCGAGCAGATCCAGGACCTCTACCTGGAGGGCAAGAAGGACGAGGCCGCCGCGCTGGTCCCGGCCGAGCTGCTGGAGAAGACGTCGCTCATCGGCAGCGAGGGCTTCGTGCGCGACCGGGTGCGGGCGCTGAAGGAGTCGGGGGTGACCACCCTGAATGTGGCGCCGATCGCCAAGACGCACGAGGACCGGGTCAGGCTCATCGAGCAGATCAAGGAGATTGTGTCGTAGATCACACTTCATCAGGGAATTTGCCACATTTCCTGATGGTTATGCCGGGCTGTGAGGTTTTCCGTGGTGATCGTGTGGCTCATCGAGCGGCTGCACATCGATCTGTGCAGGCTGCACGGATCGCTCTGTAGCTGACGCCGCTCTCGTCCCTGTCGTCAACTCCCTCACCCCGGCATGCCTCTGGCATGCCCGCATGCGAAGGCATCCCCCCGTGAAGAGATTCACCTTCTCCCTGCAGTTGCTGCTGGGCCTCGCCGTCGGCATCGCCCTCGGCTTCGTCGCCAAGATCTGGGACGTCGCCTGGCTCACCGAGACACTCACCAAGGTCGGCTCGATCTTCGTCCAGCTGCTCAAGCTCGCCGTACCGCCACTCGTCTTCACCGCGGTCCTGGTCAGCGTGGCCAACCTGCGCAACGTCAACGGCGCCGCCAGGCTCGCCACCAAGACGCTGGTCTGGTTCCTCATCACCGCGGCCGTCTCGGTGGCGCTGGCGATCGGGCTCGGCCTGCTCATCAACCCCGGCCAGGGCGTCACCCTCGACACCGGCGCGGCCAAGGCGCCCGAGCACGCCGGCACCTGGCTCGACTTCGTCACCGGCATCCTGCCCACGAACATCGTCACCGCCTTCACCGAGGTGGAGGTCCTCCAGATCGTCTTCCTCGGCGTCGTGCTCGGCGCGGCCGCCCTGGCCGCCGGCGACAAGGCCGAGCCGTTCCTGAACCTCGCCCGTTCCGTCCTGGAGCTGGTGCAGAAGGCGCTGTGGTGGGTCATCAGGCTCGCCCCCATCGGCACCGCCGGCCTGATCGGCAAGGCCGTCTCCACGTACGGGTGGGACCTGCTCGCGCCGCTCGCCAAGTTCAGCGCCGGCGTCTACATCGGCTGCTTCATCGTGCTGCTCGCCGTCTACCCGGCGCTGCTGGCCTTCTGGGGCAAGGTGAGCCCCGTCCGGTTCTTCCGCAACGCCTGGCCCGCGATCGAGCTGGCGTTCGTCTCCCGCTCCTCGGTCGGCACGCTGCCGCTGACGCAGCGGGTCTCGGTCGAGCGCAACGGCGTGGACGCCGACTACGCCTCGTTCGCCGTGCCGTTCGGCGCGACCACCAAGATGGACGGCTGCGCCTCGGTCTACCCGGCGCTCGCCGCGATCTTCGTGGCCCAGGTGTTCGGCATCCAGCTCGGGGTGGGCGACTACCTGCTCATCGCGTTCGTCTCGGTGGTCGGCTCGGCCGCCACGGCGGGCCTGACCGGCGCGACCGTCATGCTGACGCTCACGCTCAGCACGCTGGGCCTGCCGCTCGAGGGCGTCGGCCTGCTGCTGGCCATCGACCCGATCCTGGACATGATCCGCACCGCGACCAACGTGACCGGGCAGATGGTCGTCCCGGTGCTGGTGGCGCGCTCGGAGGGCCGCCTCGACACGGCCGTGTTCAACGCGCCGCCGCAGCCGCTCGACCAGCCGCGCGTGGCCCGCGTGGCGGAGCCCGCGACGGCCTGAGTCCGTGAAAAAGGGGGGCGGGTGCACCGCCCCCCTTTTTCCTGCCCGTACGCGGCCTGGCAGCGTGTACGCGGGGCGTCGGGGGCCGCGGGGGCCTATGGTAAGTCGGAAATCCTGATAATCCTGATTTCTAAGTATTTGGCGGGGATATGTCCGACGCGGAGCGCGCGCCCTCCTTGATCGCCGGCCGGTACCGGCTCGACGAGCGCATCGGCAGCGGCCCGATGGGCGAGGTGTGGCGGGGGTACGACACGCGGGCCGACTGGGTCGTGGCCGTCAAGGTGCTCGGCGCCAGAGCGGCCGGCCCGGCCACCCGTGAGGTGCTCAGGCAGCACGCCCAGGCCGTCGCCAAGGTCATCCACCCCAACGTCGCCATGGTCCTGGACGTCGGAGAGCACGACGGGGCGCCGTTCCTCGTCATGGAGCACCTGACCGGGCTCAGCCTGGGCGAGGAGCTGGCCGCGCGCGGCAGCCTGACCATCGTCGAGGTGTGCGACCTGATCGGGCAGGCCGCCGCCGGCCTCGACGCCGCGCACCGGGCCGGCGTCGTGCACGGGCAGGTCGATCCCGACGCCTTCAGGATGGCCGCCAGCGGCGTGCTCAAGGTCGTCGGGTTCGGGATGGACGGGCGCGAGCCCGTACGCGGCAGCGGCCGCTACGCCGCCCCCGAGCGGGTCCCCGGCGAGCCCGCCGAGGCGCCGGGCGACATCTACGCGCTGGGCTGCGTCTGCTACGAGCTGCTGTGCGGGCGCCCGCCCTTCGACGACGACGCGCCCAGGGGTCAGGTGGCGCCGCCCGGCGGCATCAGGGCCGAAGTGCCCGCCGAGCTGGACCGGCTGGTGCTCGCCATGCTCGCCGACGACCCGGCCAGGCGGCCGGGCAGTGGCGAGTCCATCAGGCGTACGCTCGCCGCCATCGCCCGCCCCAAGCCCGCCGCGCCGCCCCAGACCGGTGCCTTCCCCGACGGCGCCTTCCCCGACGGCGGCGTCCCGCCCCAGACCGGTGCCTTTCCGCACGGCGGCGTCCCGCCGCAGACCGGTGCCTTTCCGCACGGCGGCGCCCCGCCCCAGGCCGGTCCCGGTCCTGGGCCCGGGGGGATGCCGCAGACCGGGGCCTCGCTGCGCGGGGCCGGGCTCGGGCAGGGGGCCGGCGCCACCGAGGTCTACGCCGTTCCGCCGCGGGCCGGTGACACCGCCGTCTTCCAGGCCGCCGACCTGGAGCCCGAGCCGCCGTCGGGAGCCCGTAACCGCAAGCTGATCCTGCAGATCGGCATCGCCGTCGCCGTCATCGCGGCCGTGACCGTGGTCATGGTCTCGATCGCGGGACAGCGCGAGGAGCAGCCGGTCGCGGAGCCCACCCCCACCGTCGTCCCGACCGACACGCTGCAGGAGGTGGAGCCCAGCTCACCGCCGCCCAGCCCCGACCCCACGCCGGAGACCGTGGCCACGATCGGCGAGGACGACATCACCTCGCTGAACGAGGCCGTGACCCCCAAGGCCACCCTCGGCGGCAGGTCCGAGCCGGCCGGCGGGTACGGCACCTGGCTCCAGCGCTTCGACCAGGCCCTGATGGCGCAGGAGGCGACGGGCGGCATCGACCCCCGCGTCTCCGGCAAGGCCCGCGAGAAGCTCAGGAAGGCCGCGAGGAAGCTCGGCGAAGGCCACCTGGACTCGACGCTCAACCACGTGGCAGGCGTCTACCGCGACCTGCTGCGGGCCCAGGAGAAGGGCGACATGCGGTCCTCCGGCCCGGCTGCCGAGTTCATGCGCGACTGGCGCCTGCCCGGCCACTGACCCAGCCTGGGAGCCCGCCTGGGAGCCCGCCCGGGAGCCCGCCCGGGACAGGCGGGGTGAGCGTGTGCGGACGGTGTCCTTGTCGCCCGGGGGGCGTAGATTGGCGGAATGACCTTCGACTACGCGGCGCGGCGGGCGCGGCTGGCCGAGTCGCTGGCCGGCCACGAGGTCCACGCGCTGCTCGTCACCTCGCCGGTCAACGTCCGCTATCTGACCGGCCTGGCCAGCTCCAACGCCGCCGTCCTGGTGGGCGCCGACGGCGGCGCGGTGCTGGCCACCGACAACCGTTACATCGGCGCGGCCAGGGCGCTCGACCTGCCCGTGGTGGAGGCGGCCGACGTCGCGGCGCGGCTGCTCACACCCAGCCCCGGCGCGCAGGAGGGCACCAGAGGGGTGGGCATCGAGGCGGGGTGCATGAGCGTGGCCACATACCTGCGGTTGGGCGAGGGTCTCGTGCCGCTCGGGCCGGTCGTGGAGCGGCTGCGCGCGGTCAAGGACGAGCAGGAGCTCGACCTCATCCGCACCGCCTGCGCGCTCACCGACCAGGCGTTCGCGGACGTCGCGCCGCGCATCGCCCCCGGCATGACCGAGCGCGAGCTGGCCCGCCTGCTGGAGCAGCGGATGGCCGAGCTGGGCGCCGACAAGCCCGCGTTCGACACGATCGTGGCGGCGGGGGAGAACGGCGCGGTGCCGCACCACAGCCCCACCGGCCGCGAGCTGCGCGCCGGAGACCTGGTCACCATCGACTTCGGCGCCCGCTACCAGGGCTACCACGCCGACATGACCCGCACCGTCAGCCTGGGCCCGCCCGCCGCCTGGCAGCGCGAGCTGTACGACCTCGTCGCCGAGGCCCAGCGCGCCGGACGGCATGCCCTGACCCCGGGCGCCGGGGCCAGGGAGGTCGACTCCGCGGCCAGGTCGATCGTGGCGCTGGCGGGCCACGGCGAGCACTTCAGGCACGGTCTCGGACACGGTGTCGGCCTGGAGATCCATGAGGAGCCGTTCCTCGGCCCGTCGAGGACCGGTAGACTAGAGGATCGAGTTCCGATCACCGTCGAGCCGGGGGTCTACCTCCCGGACCGGGGCGGGGTTCGCATCGAGGACACGCTCGTGACACGTGAGGGCGGGCCGGAACTCTTCACCAAGACGACCAAGGAGCTGCTCGTCCTTTAGAGCGGCCGCACGCGGGAGAAGAACGAGTGGCGACGACCAACGACCTCAAGAACGGCATGGTGCTGAAGCTCGAGGGCGGTGAGCTCTGGAGCGTTGTCGAGTTCCAGCACGTCAAGCCGGGCAAGGGCGGCGCGTTCGTGCGCACCAAGCTCAAGAACGTCCTCTCCGGCAAGGTCGTCGACAAGACCTTCAACGCCGGGGTGAAGGTCGAGGTGGCCAACGTCGACAAGCGCGAGATGCAGTACTCGTACAAGGACGGCGACGACTTCGTGTTCATGGACACCGAGACCTACGACATGGTCAACGTGCCGGCCGGCACCGTCGGCACCGCGGCCAACTACATGCTGGAGAACACTCTGGCCACGGTCGCGTTCAACGAGGGCTCCGCGCTCTACGTCGACCTGCCCGCCGCCGTCGAGCTGACCATCTCCAACACCGAGCCCGGCCTGCAGGGCGACCGCTCCACCGGCGGCACCAAGCCGGCCACGCTGGAGACCGGCGCCGAGATCAAGGTGCCGCTGTTCATCACCACCGGCGAGAAGGTCAAGGTCGACACCCGCAGCGGCGAATACCTCGGCCGGGCCTGAGGTGTCGGCACGCGGCAAAGCACGCAGGAGAGCGCTCGACATCCTCTTTGAGGCCGAGCTGCGCGACGAGGATCCGCTGAAGATCCTCGCCGAGCGCGTGGAGCGGCAGGAGCCGCCGGTCAACGAATACACCTCGACCCTCGTCGAGGGGGTCGCGAGGCACCACGCGCGCATCGACGAACTCATCACGACGTACGCCGAGGGCTGGACACTCGACCGGATGCCGGCCGTCGACCGTAATCTGCTGCGCGGCGGCACGTACGAGCTGTTGTGGATGCCCGGCGTGCCCGAGGGCGTGGTCATCAGCGAGTGGGTGCACCTGGCGGGGGAGCTGTCCACCGACGAGTCGCCGCAGTTCATCAACGGGCTGCTGGCGCGCTTCAAGCAACTCAAGCCAAGCCTCACCCTTTAGACACCCATTAGGTACCCCGTTTCGGGGGACCGGAGGGCCACGTTCGGGGTACGTTTCCAACCACGCCGGTCCGTACGGATAAGGGGCGCGTCACCAGCCGCGACGCGCCCTTTTCCCGTTCTCGCAGGTGAGCGACCGGGTTTTCGTCGGTGCCGCTGGCTAGGGTGACCGCATGGTGACAGAGGACGACGTACGCGGGCTGGCGCTCGCGCTGCCCGAGACCGCGGAGCGCGCCATGTACGGCACGCCCGCCTTCTACGTGCGCGGCAAGTGGTTCGCCCGGATGCGGGAGGAGGGCGACCTGCTGGTGCTCCCGGTGCCGTCCGAGGAGCACAAGCACGAGCTCCTGACCGCTGAGCCCGCCACGTTCACCACCACGCCTCACTACGACGGGCACGCGATCGTGCTCGTGCGGCTGGCGGCGGTCGATCCCGGCGAGCTGGGCGAGCTGCTGGCGGAGGCGTGGCGGTTGCGCGCTCCCAAGGGCCTGGCGGCCGCCGCAGAGCCGGCTGACGGCCACGGGCGCGGCTCACCGTGACCCACGGGTGGCCCGGCCGCCGCCCGCAGGGCTGAGCGCCGCTCAGACGGTGACGCGCCGGCTTTCCGTAATGGGTCCTTCAGCGGGGGAGCGGGTGCTCCCGCGTACGGCGTAGGCTGGGGCCCGTCCATGGAGAATGCCGTCCGCGAAGTGCACGTTTCGCGAGACGCGCGAGCCGCGTCTCGCGGCGGCCTGCCCGGTCGACCCGGGCGCCGCCCGTGGGGCGCCGGTCGCGGCGGAGAGGGAGGCGAGCCGAGGTTGCGTGCAGAAGGCGTCACCACGAGGACCCCGGCGGTGCGCACCGCCGTCGTCTGGGACGCGTTGCGATCCATGCTGGCCGAGCGCACGGCGGCCACCGGGCGGACGTCGCTCGACATCGTCGACGCCGGCGGCGGCACCGGCGGGTTCGCCGTGCCGCTGGCCGAGCTCGGCCACTCCGTCACCGTCGTCGACCCGAGCCCCGACTCGCTGGCCGCGCTGGAGCGCCGCGCCAAGGAGCGCGGCGTGAGCGTGCGCGGCCTCCAGGGCGACGCCGCCGACCTGGGCGAGCTGCTCAGCCGCGACGCCGCCGACCTGGTCCTGTGCCACAGCGTGCTCGAATACGTCGAAGACCCGATCAGCGCGCTCACCGCCGTTGCCGGGCTGCTGCGCAGGGGCGGCACGGTCAGCGTGCTGGCCGCCAACCCGGTAGCCAGCGCCATCCACCGGGCGCTGACCGGGCAGTTCGACGAGGCCAGGGCCGTGCTGAGCGACCCGGGCGGCACCTGGGGCGACCGCGACCCGACGCCGCGCCGCTTCTCCGCCGAGACGCTGGCCGAGCTGCTGGGCGCCACCGGGTTCACGATCGGCTCCATCCACGGCGTGCGCGTCTTCGCCGACCTGGTGCCGAGCCGGCTGCTCGACGGTGAGCCGGGCGCCGCCGAGGCGCTGGTCGCGCTGGAGCAGGCCGCCGCCACCCATCCCGTGCTGCGCGACGTCGCGACGCAGCTGCACGTGCTCGCCCACCGGACCTGAGCCCGCGGAAGGGAAGAATCGATGACCGCTCCCCTCGGTGTAGAACGCCTGTTCGGATAGAATCGGCGGCGTGTCTCGCAAGCAGATCACCGGCATCGGCCCCGCTCCGCGGACCGGGGTCGATGACAGCGGCTGCCCGATCCTCCACGTCGACATGGACGCCTTCTACGCCAGCGTCGAGCTGCTCGAGCGGCCCGAGCTGAAGGGGCGTCCGATGATCGTGGGCTCACCGGCCGGGCGCGGCGTCGTGCTCAGCGCCACCTACGAGGCCAGGGCGTTCGGCGTGCACTCGGCGATGCCGATGAGCCGGGCGCGCCGGCTCTGCCCGCAGGCCACGATCATCCCGCCGAGTCACGGCAAATACTCCGAGGTCTCCAAGGGCGTCATGGAGATCTTCCACGCCATCACCCCGCTGGTCGAGCCCATCGCGTCCGACGAGGCGTTCCTCGACGTGGGGGGTGCGAGGCGGCGGCTCGGCCCGCCCGCGACGGTGGCCGCCATGATCAGGGAGCAGGTGTCGGAGCGCTACGGCATCACGTGCTCCGTGGGCGTGGCGAGCAGCAAATTCATCGCAAAACTCGCCTCCAAGCAGTGCAAGCCCGACGGGCTGCTGGTGGTGCCCGCCGACGAGGTGGTCGACTTCCTCCACCCGCTGCCCGTCTCGGCCCTGTGGGGCGTCGGCGAGCGCACCGAGCAGTCCCTGGTACGCCTCGGCATCCGCACGGTCGGCGACCTCGCGAGGGTCCCGCCCACCACCCTCCAGCGCGAGCTGGGGCAGGCGGTGGGCGGCCATCTGGCGGCGCTGGCCTGGGGGCGCGACGAGCGTCCTGTGACCGCCCATGTCCCCGACAAGAGCATCGGCAACGAGGAGACGTTCGCCGCCGACGTCGACGATCCCGACGTGATCAAGCGTGAGCTGCTGCGGCTGTCGGAGCGGGTCGCCGCTCGCATGCGTAAGGCCGGTCACGTGGGAAGAACTGTAAGTGTGAAGCTACGCCGAGCCGATTTCACCACGATCAGCCGGTCGCGCACGCTGCGTGAGCCGACCGACGTGGCTCAGGTGATTTACGCCACAGCCTGCGAGCTGTTCGATGCGGCCGGGCTCCAGCGGGTGCGGCTGCGCCTGGTGGGGGTCCGGATGGAGAACCTCCGACCGGCCGGCGAGGCCACCCGGCAGCTCAGTCTCGGCGAGAAGGAGACCGGGTGGCGCGAGGCGGAGCAGGCCATGGATCGCGCGATCCACAGATTCGGTCCCGATGCGGTGCTCCCTGCGTCGCTGGTACGTGGCAAGCTTGATGAAATAGAGACATGACGTTCGATGTCAGGACTTGCTGGGGGCGTCCGTGTCAGGATTTTGGGGAGAGGGAGGCGAGATGGGCCACAATGGAGCCATGACGTCACCTCCGGTTTGGTCTGCGTTGGACGTTTGCTTTCGCCTACGCCTACAGCCTCGTATTCTGGGGATAACCGACCGCGAGGTTCGGACACCCCGTGTCGTCCGTTGCCGTCTTCCCCGTCCTGGGGCCGTCCTTGGGAGGCGCCGTGCCGCTCTCTGAGCACGAGCAGCGCTTGCTCGACCAGATCGAGCAGGCCCTCTACGCCGAGGACCCGAAGTGGGCCAACACCGTAAGGATCAGCGACCCGCGCAGCCATTACAAGCGTCGCCTGGTCAAAGCCTCCATCGGCTTTGCCCTCGGCGTCGTCGTCATGATGGTCGGCGTCGTCGTCAGTGGCACCGCCCTGATCCCGCTCGGCGTCGGCGGTTTCGTGGTCATGCTCGCCGCGTGTCTGTGGGGCCTGTCCAGCTGGAAAAAGATGAACGGGTTCGGAGACTCCGCCCCCGCCGCAGGCACGGCCACTCCTCCGGGCAAGCAGGCCCGCCGGGGCAACCGGGGCAGCTTCATGGAGCGCATGGAAGAGCGCTGGCGCCGTCGCCACGACGAGCGCTGACCCGCGAGGCTAGCTGACGCGGCCGCCCCCGGCACGGGGCGGCCGCTCGCATGCCCACCCCCCCGGCCGCCCGCCGCCCGCCGGGCGCCGTGGCCGCCACACGAGCCGCGACCACCCGACCGGTGCGTTCCAGGGGGGTGAGTTCAGCGCCTCAGCAGTCGCGACATGACGCGCCCGGCCCTCGCGGACCCGGCCGATGCCGTCTTCAGCGCCCCAAGTGACGCGACCGCCCGGCCCCGTACGGGGCCGGGCGGTCGCTGTTTCGAAGTCAGGCGCCCTTTTGGGAGGTGCGGCGCAGTCTGATCGTCTCCAGCAGGTCGAAGCCGTCGAGCAGGCGTTCGCCCAGCATCCGGATGCGCCGCAACGTGGACGGCGGCATCAGGACGGCGCGCAGCCGCCGCCCGCGTGACACGGTGGCCGCCAGCGCCAGGCGCACCTTGCGCAGGTCCTTGCCCATGGGCGCGATCCTGCCCGGCTCCCGGGCGAACAGCACCCGCTCCACGTTGCCCGCGATGGCCGTCATGGCAGCGGCGGACTCGGCGTCGAACTCGTACTGCTGGGTGAGCCGCCGGGCCAGCGCCCGCGGGGTCTCGCTGGGCAGGCGGGCCATGCCGTAGTCGTACAGGACGTCGTCCAGCTCCGCCCACACGGCCGCGACGGTGGTCTGGCCGCGGCCCACGGCCATCCTGGCGGTCAGCTCGTCGGAGGGCTGGGAGACCTTCCAGGTGAGGCGGCGTACCCGCCGGTTGCGCGAGACCAGCCGCAGACCCGCCGGGATCAGCAGGACGAGCAGCAGCGCGCCCGCCCCGATGCCGATCTTGCCGGCCAGCGGCATCGAGTCGTCGGGCGGCAGCGTGCCGGTCGCGACGGTGCCCTCGCGGTCCAGCTCGCGGATGTTGCGCCGGGCCTGCGGGTCCTGCGGGGCGTCCGCCTCGGAGCTGGTGGCGCCGGGCGACGGCTCGCTGGTGGTGGCGGCCGGCTCGGGCCGCGGCCGGGAGTATTCGGGCACCCGGGCGCTGCCCTGGCCCGCGGCGCCGGATGGCGTCGGCTCGAACGGCAGCCAGCCCACGCCCTCGAAGTACAGCTCGGGCCAGGAGTGGGAGTCGTTCGTGCCGACCTCCCAGTGGTCGCCGACCTTGGTGCCGCCGGTGTAGCCGATCGCGACCCGCGACGGGATGCCGATCAGCCGGGCCAGCACCGCCATCGACGCGGCGAACTGCTCGCAGTAGCCCGCGCGCGAGCGCAGCAGGAAGTCGCTGAGCGCCGAGTTGCTGTGGCCCTGCGTCTCCAGGTTGTAGGTGAAGCCGCCGTCGGTGGTGAAGAACTCCTGCAGCATCACCGCGGCCTCGTACCTGGTGTTCGCCTCGGCGGTCTCCTTCTCGGCGAGCTCCAGGATGCCGGGCGGCAGGTTCTCGGGCAGGGCGAGGAAGCGGTCGTCCACCTGGGGCGGAGTGTTGTCGGTCGCGTCCAGCAGGTCGGCGGTGGGCTGGGGCTCGCTGGTGCTGACGTCGTACTCGATGCCGGCGGCCTCCTCGCGGGTGGAGAAGACCATGAGCGTGTCCACGTCGGCCCGCCAGTCACCGTCCACCTTGATCTGCCGCGGCGGGTACGGCAGCGGCAGGAACTGCAGCCGCGCGATCTCGTCGCTGATCCTGACGTTCGTGACCACGTTGTTGATCTTGGGATCGCGGCCCAGCCCCGGCGGGGCGGGCAGCGGGCCGTTCTCGGTCCTGTTCTGCGGCGCGCCCTTCGGCTGGGTCATGCCGAACTGCTGCCCGTCGAACGTGTCGAGCGCGTAGATGCGCAGATAGCGGGGCTGGTCGTCGTTGTTGGTGTAGGTCAGCACCACCCGCCGGTCCGGCAGCTGCAGTTGCCCCTTGAGGTTGGCGATGGGGTTGGGGATGCTGATCGAGTTCCCGGGCCCCGAGCCGCGCCCGCCGACGCCGAAGGTGAAGAACGACACCGGCTCCATCGCGGGCAGCGCCGCCGGCAGCAGCACGGCCAGCACGATCGCCGCGAACCCGATGCGCTTGCCCGACAGCCGCAGCCCGCTGGTGTCGGCGGTGTCGCGCGGCGGCGTCCCCTGGGACGGGTTCACCACGCGGGTCCGGCGTACCAGCACCGCCCGGCCCCAGTGGCCGATCCGCTCGCGCCCGTCGGAGATGAGCAGCCCCACGAACCCGAGCGCGGCGATGATGAACGCCGGCCAGCTGATCGGGTCTGTCAGGATCGTCGCCGGCACCGTGGCCAGCGCCAGCAGCGGCAGCCCGGCCAGCGCCGCCCGGCGCAGCCGCGCGGCGAGGAAGTCCACGGCGATCGCGATGAGCGCCACGCCGCCCGACGTCAGCAGCGTGATGCCGTCGGTGTCCGGCACGGGCGCCGCGAACCGCTGGATGTCGGCCCACCCGACGCCGAGCAGCCTGACCAGCTCCGCCACCGAGTCCTTCGTCGGCACGATGAGCGCCCACGCCTCCTCCGAGGCGAAGGAGACGGTCAGGAAGATCCCCGTGGCCGCCAGCCCGACCAGCGGCGCCGCCCACGCCGGCAGCGACAGGCGGCTGCTCAGCAGGCCCGCCGCGACCACGGCCAGCACCGCGCCGAGCGAGGTCCAGAACCAGGCGCCGCCCGCGAAGAGGGGGTAGAGGAGGACGGCCGCGGTGAACGCGGCCACCCCCGAGGCGATCGTCAGTCTCATGCCGCCCCTCCCGCGGGATCGAGCACGTATCTGCCGCGTCCCGCGGCGTCCGGCCAGACGGTGGCGATGGAAGTGCCCGCGGGCAGGGTGACGATGCGCCAGCCGTACCCGGCGAGCACCGTCTCGACGGCCCGCTGGTTCTCGGCGGCGGTGCCGTCGCCGCCCTCCCACGAGCTGACGTCCAGCAGCACCGCCACCGCGGTGATGCCGCTGTGCCGCAGCCTGCCCAGCTCCCTGGCCTCCTCGGGCTCCATCGCGCCGAGCACGGCGACGATCAGCCCGTCGCCGCCGCCCTGGCGCAGCGCCGAGACGCCCATCTCCAGGGAGCGGGCCGGGCTGTGCCTGATCACGGCGAGGGTGTCCAGCAGGGAGTGGCTCAGGCCCTGGTCGGTGAGGTGCTCGGCGCCCTGGTCGGTGACCAGCCGCAGGCCGAGGCCCTCGCGGGCGAGGTGCACGCCGATCGAGGCCGCCGCCGAGACGGCCACCTCGAACGACGAGCGCGGGCCCTCGCCGCGGTGCGCGTGCCTGCGGGTGTCGAGCAGGAGCGCGCCGCGGCTCTGCCACTGCTGCTCCTCGCGGCGCACCATCAGCTCGCCGTGACGGGCCGTCGAGCGCCAGTGCACCCGCCGCAGGTCGTCGCCCTGCCGGTATTCGCGCGGCGCCACGTCGTCGTCGCCGGCCGCCGCCACACTCCGCGTACGGCTGTCGCCGCCGCCCGTCCACTCACCTGACAGCCGTACGTGCGGCAGCGCCACCACCTGCGGCGTCACCACGAGCGTGTCGCTGATCGTGAACGACCGGGCCAGCTCGACCAGCCCGAACGGGTCGGCGATGCGGATCGACAGCGGCCCGATCGTGTAGCGCCCGCGCAGGTCGGAGCGCACCCGGTAGTCGATCTCCCGCACGCCCCTGGCCTCGACCCTGTCCAGCACGAACCTGGGCCGCACGCCCAGCGCGTACGGCACCGTGTCCTCGATGAGCAGCAGGCCGGTGGGCAGGCGGGTGACGTTCTCGAGGCGCAGGGTCACGGTGGCCTCGCCGCCCACCTCGGCCCGCGCCGGGTCCAGCCGCCTGGCGCAGCTCAGCCGGTAGCGCGTCCGCGCCACCACCATCGCGGCCAGCAGCGGCAGCGCCGTGATCAGGACGCCGATCCTGAACAGGTCGTTCTCGCCCAGGAGGACGGCCATGACCAGCGCCGCGATCCCGGACGCCAGGAACGATCTGCCCCGGGAGGTCAGCGCCCGCAGCCCGGCCCTCACCGCGCCTCTTCCGGCGGGCGCGGGTCCTGGATGTCGGCCATCAGGCCCCCCGCGTCTCCGGCACCGGGACCCGCCTGACGAGGTCGGTCACGACCTGCTCGGGCAGGCGGCGCTGGCCCTGGGCCTCGATGCTGGGCAGCAGGCGGTGCGCCAGCACGGGGATGGCGAGGTCCTGCAGGTCGTCGGGGATGACGTAGTCGCGGCCTGACAGCGCGGCGTGCGCCCTGGCGGCGCGTACGAGCTGCAGCGTGGACCTCGGGGAGGCGCCCAGTCGCAGGTCGGGGGAATGGCGGGTGGCCACGACGAGGTCGATGGCGTACTTCTTGACCGGCTGGGAGACGTAGACGCCGCGTACGGCCTCGATGAGGGCGCGCACCTCGGCGGTGGTCGCGACCGGCTCCAGCTTGTCGAGCGGTGAGGTGCCGCCGTGCACGTCGAGCATCTCCAGCTCGGCGGTCGGCTCGGGGTAGCCCATCGCCACGCGCGCGGTGAAGCGGTCGCGCTGCGCCTCGGGCAGGGGATAGGTGCCCTCCATCTCGATGGGGTTCTGGGTGGCGATCACCATGAACGGCGCGTCGAGCTGGTACGTCCGCCCGTCCACCGTCACCTGCTGCTCCTCCATGCACTCCAGCAGCGCGGACTGCGTCTTGGGCGAGGCACGGTTGATCTCGTCGCCGACGACGATGTTGGCGAAGACGGGACCGGGCTTGAACTCGAACTCCCGCGTCTGCTGGTTGTACGCGCTGACCCCGGTGATGTCGCTGGGCAGCAGGTCGGGGGTGAACTGCACGCGGCGTACCGGACAGTCGATGGAGCGCGCGAGCGCCTTGGCGAGCATCGTCTTGCCGACTCCCGGCACGTCCTCGATGAGGAGGTGGCCTTCGGCGAGCAGGACGGTAAGGGTGAGGCGGACGGCGTCGCTCTTGCCCTCGATCACCGATTCGATGGCCTGCCGGATCCGGTGGGCGGTGGTGACCAGCTCGTCGAGCTGGGGAGGGACGTCATGGGTTACTGCCACCAGGCCTCCATGAGAAGTGCGACGGCTGTCCCGGTACGGTGCCTTTGCGGGAGCCATGCCATTCCTTTTCCATTGTCTGTACGACCCTACGACGCTGCGGGTTCTGTAGCGACATTTGTGGATATTCAGGGAACACCGGTGATGTTCCGGTTCTTGTGGCATGGTCGTGCGAATCCCGTGACACAGCGCACCGCCATGTGCCCCGCGAAGCGCCCCACTTTCCTCCACCCCGAGCTTCGCCGCCCCCGCGAAGGCCCTATTTGAACGGCGTTTCAAAGCCCCGACACGCCCATGGCGGTCGCCGCCACCCCACCGCCCCCCACCCCAGGCCATGCCTCTGACCTGCGGTAACGCAAGGGAAACCGATGATGAAGACGGTTCGAATCAGTTGACGGTGGGGAGAAGTGGAGTATGGTGGTGCGCAGTGGAGGGCCCGGTGCACCAGCGCTGAGCGCTTCACGAGGCACGGGAGGTGGGGCCGGTGTTCCTCGGCACCCATCAACCGCGTCTGGACGACAAGGGACGGCTGTTCCTGCCGGCTAAGTACCGTGAGGAGCTGGCGGAGGGTCTTGTGATCACCAAAGGCCAGGAGCGATGCCTCTACGTCTTTCCCGTGGAGGAGTTCCAGCGCATTACCGAGGCTCTCAGCACCGCCCCGGTCACCGCCAAGGCGGTACGTGACTACAGCCGCGTCTTCTTCGCCAGTGCGTCCGACGAGAAACCAGACAAACAAGGACGCATCACGATCCCGCAGGGCCTTCGCGCGTACGCGGGCCTGGAACGTGACTGCGTCGTCATCGGGGCCAACACCCGGCTGGAGATCTGGGACGCGCAGGCCTGGGACACCTATCTCAGCGCACAGGAGCAGGCGTTCGCCGAACTGTCGGAGGAGGTGCTGCCAGGGATCTTGTAGGAACCACGGTCGATCCGTCGGTGATGTCGTTCGGCGAGGTCTCCACCCGCAACCACTGTCCGCCAGCTGATGCACCTTCCCCGGTGTCAGATGGCGGGCGTCCACGAAGAGGGTGCGGATGGGGACCTGGCCGGGCGGCGCCGGGTGGGGACCCAGGAAGGACCGGCGATCGACCGATGAACGCGTCATCCGCGAGCAGGGACGCGAGAGGGGGGTTGGAGATGGACGACAGCGTCGCCAAGGGCGGTCACGTTCCGGTGATGCTCGAGCGCACACTGGAGCTGCTCGGCCCCGCGCTGTCCGGCCCCGCCCCCGTCGTCGTCGACGCCAACCTCGGCCTCGGCGGCCACTCCGAGGCGCTGCTCGCCGCACATCCCGCGCTGCACCTCATCGGCATCGACCGCGACCCCTTCGCGATCGAACACTCCACCCGCAGGCTGAGCCCCTACGCCGACCGCATCACCCTGGTCCACGCCTCGTCCGCAGACCTGCCCGACGTGCTCGCGCGCGCCGGGCGCAGCACGATCGACGCGGCGCTGTTCGACCTCGGGGTCTCCTCGCCGCAGCTCGACGAGGCCGAGCGCGGGTTCGCCTACTCCTACGACGCGCCGCTCGACATGCGCATGGACACCTCGCAGGAGCTGACGGCGGACGAAGTGGTCAACACCTACTCCGCCGCCGAGCTGACCCGCATCCTGCGCGACTACGGCGAGGAGAGATTCGCTCAGCGTGTCGCGGGCCTGATCATCAGAGAACGTGCCAAAGAGGCAATAACCTCGACGAAGCGGCTCGCGGAGATCGTTCGCGAGGCCATCCCCGCCGCGACCCGGCGCACCGGGGGAAACCCCGCCAAGAGGACTTTCCAGGCGCTGCGCATCGAGGTGAACGCGGAGCTGTCCGCCCTGGAGGCGGCGCTGCCCGCGGCACTCGACGCACTGGCGCTGGGTGGGCGAGTCGTCGTGCTCTCCTACCACTCACTCGAGGACCGGCTCACCAAGCAGGCCCTCACGGCGCGAACCAGGGACACCAGCCCTCCCGGGCTGCCCGTCCCGCTGCCGGCTCACCAGCCGAGGTTCCGCCTGCTGACGAGGGGAGCAGAGCTCCCGAGCGAAGAAGAGCTCGCCCGCAACCCGCGGGCGGCCTCGGCCCGGCTACGGGCGGCAGAGAGGATCCGTGTTGACGACTGAGCAGGAGACCGGCCGGGGGGCTCCCGTCCGCCGCGCGGTGCCCAAGACGGGCACCCGCAGGTCGGCCGTGTCGCAGCAGCCCAAGCCGCGGCCCCGTATCGACACGCGGCCCGAGGCCGGGGGCAAGGGCTCGGCCGCCGAGCGGGCACGCGCGGAGGCCGCCGCCGAACGCGCCCTCCTCGACGGGCGCGCCGGCGCGCCCGGCGCCGCCCGCGGCAAGGCGCCCGCGCCCGAGCGCGGCAAGCCGGCCCCCGCACGAGGGGCGGCTCCCGCGCGCGGCAAGAGCGCGACCGCCGAGCGGGGCACGCCCGCTCCCGTGCGTGGCAAGGCGCCGGCTCCCGAGCGAGGCACGCCCGCTCCCGTGCGTGGCAAGGCGCCGGCTCCCGAGCGGGGCAAGACCGCGCCCGCACGCGGCAAGGCCGCGGCTCCCGAGCGGGGCACGACCGCCGCTCCTTCGCGGGGCAAGACCGCGGCTCCCGGGAAGGCGCCCGGCACCGAGCGTCCCGAGGCGGCCAAGGGCCGCGCGCGCGTCAAGGCGCCGGCGGCACGCCCCGCGGGCGGCCGTGGGCCCGCGCGGCGGCAGCGCACGCCGTTCGTGCTGCTCGTCGTCGGCCTGCTCTGTGGCGGCCTGGTGAGCCTGCTGCTGCTCAACACCATGCTCGCCCAGGACACGATCACCGACGCCAAGCTGCGCGAGGAGATCGCGGTGGCCAAGCGCGAGAACGAGAAGATCGACCAGGAATACCAGCTCAAGACCCAGCCGGGGAACATCGCCAAGCTGGCCGAGATGCAGGGCCAGCACACCGACTGGGACGAGGTCAACGCCTACAGCAGCGCCGGTGACCAGGCGAGCCAGGCGGATCCGCAGCGGTGAGGGAAACAGGCGGCAGGGGGCAGGGTCCCGGCCGCGGCGCAGGCGGCGCCGGCTCTCAGGGAGGGCCAGGCGCCGCTCGTCGTACGCCGGGCGGGCCCGGGAGGACGGCACGTCAGGGCGGCGCGTCGCGCGGTGATTCCGGGCGCGACCCGGGGCGCGGGGGCTCCTCAGGCGAGGGGCGTCCGCCGTCGCAGGAGAACCCGCCGCGCCGGCCGCGCGATCGCGACGACCCGCTCGACCTGCCGTTCGGCCGCGAGACCTTCGGCCCGGACGACGGCCGCAACCGCCGCCGCCCCGACCCGGCCGACGACTCGGCCCACGGCGCTGCCCGTGACTCTGCCCGTGACTCCGCCCGCGACGGCGACCGTCCCGGCGCCCGCAGGCGTCCCCGCGACGACGAGGACGCGGGCGGCCGCCGCCGTCCGCACGACGACGAGCGCCCTCGGTCACGGGGGGCCCAGGGCCGCGACGACGACCGGCCGCGTGGCCGCAACCCCCGCGACGACGACGATCGGCCGCGTGGGCGCGGTCCCCGCGATGACGACCGGCCGCGTGGCCGGAGCTCCCGTGATGACGATGACCGGCCGCGTGGGCGCGGTCCCCGTGACGATGCCGATCGGCTGCGTGGGCGCGTGCAGGGGCGTGACGACGATCGGGGGCGTGCGGGCGGTTCGTCCGGCGGCCCAGGCGGCCCAGGCGGCCCAGGTGGTCGTGCGGGCGGTTCGGCGGGCAGGCCGGGTCCCGGCGCCGGCGCCAGAGGGGCCGGGCAGGCCGGGGGCAAGACGCGGCGTACCGCCGATGAGGACTCCCGGGGGCGGGGCCAGGACGCGTTGCGGCGTACCCCGTCGGGGAGCCCCAGGCCGGCGGCGGGTGCGCGGCCCGAGGCGGCGCGGGGGCGCGACGGCGCCACGGCCCGGCGCGGCCCGCACCCCGGTTCCCGCAGCGGCGCCGCAGGTGGCTCGCGGGGCGGTGCCGACGTGCCGCCGCCCAGGGGACCGCGGCGCCCGCCGCCGCGCCCGCCGCTCGTGCTGCGGCTGGGCAACCCGCGCAGGCGCATCAACATCGGCTTGATCGGCATGACGTTCGTGCTGTCCATCTTCGCGGGCCGGCTCATCCAGCTGCAGGGCCTCGACTCCAAGGTGTACGAGGCCGCGGCGGCCAAGCAGCGCCTGCACACCGTGACGATCCCGGCCAAGCGCGGCGCGATCACCGACGTCAACGGCCACAACCTGGCCGTCACGGTCGAGGCCCGCGAGGTGTCGATCGACCCGACCAAGGTGCCCGAGGCCATCAGGGCGAAGGCGGCCGCGATCCTGGCCCAGCAGCTCGGCAAGAGCGAGCAGGACATCGCCGCCAAGCTCGCCAGGACGGGCACCCACTACCAGCTGCTGGCCAGAGACGTCGACCCGGTCGTCGCCACCCGGCTGATGCAGGCCCGCATCCCGGCGCTCTCGGCGAAGAAGACCTACCGCAGGCTCTACCCGGCGGGCGACCTCGCGGGCAGCCTCATCGGGTTCGTCGGCGACGACGGCACCGGGCTCGGCGGCGTCGAACGTACCCAGAACAAGCTGCTGGCGGGCCGCGACGGCGAGCAGCGCGTCGAGACCGGCCGCGACGGCCAGCAGATCCCGATGACCGCCAGCCAGCAGACGGCGCCCGTGGACGGCAGGAACGTCCGGCTCACCATCGACCGCGACATCCAGTGGGCCGCCCAGAAGTCCATCGCCGAGCAGGTGAAGAAGTCGGGCGCCGACAGCGGCACCGTCATCGTCATGGACGTGCGGACCGCCCAGATCGTCGCCATGGCCAACGCGCCCGAGCTCGACCTGAACAACTGGCGCAAGGCCCCCGCGGAGAGCTTCGTGAACAAGGCCGCCGCCGTCGTGTTCGAGCCGGGCAGCACCAACAAGGTGATCACGGCCGCCGCGGCGCTGGAGGCCAAGGCGGTCACGCCCGACACGGTCTACCAGGTGCCCGACCGCATCAAGTGCGCCGACCAGGTGTTGCGCGACGCCCACAGCCACAAGGTGGAGTCGATGACGTTCCGCCAGGCGATGGCGCAGTCGAGCAACGTGGCCACGGTCATGGCCGCGCGCAAGGTCGGCAGCGAGCGGCTGCACGCCATGCTCAAGGCGTTCGGGTTCGGCACCAGGCCGGGCGGCGGAGTCCCCGGCGCCGAGGCCGGTCTGCTGCCCGACTACAAGAAGTGGTCGGGCAGCCAGAACTGCACGGTCGCCTACGGGCAGGGCGTCTCGGTGACCGCGCTGCAGATGGCCAGCGTCTACCAGACCATCGCCAACGGCGGCGTCAAGATGGATCCGCAGATCGTGGCAGGCACGACCGACGCGTCCGGCAGGTTCGTCCCCGCTCCCGCAGGTAAGCAGACCAGGGTGGTGAGTGAGACGACTGCCAAGGAGATCGCGACCATGCTGGAGAGCGCAGTGGGCGAGGAGGGCACCGGCCAGCTGGCCGCCATCGACGGATATCGGGTGGCGGGCAAGACGGGCACCGCCAACCGCTACGATGCCGAACTCGGCCGTTACGACGGTTACACGGCCTCGTTCGCCGGGTTCGCGCCGGCCGACGACCCCCGCCTGGTGGTGCTGTCGGTGCTGCAGAACCCGAAGAACGGCCACTTCGGCGGGCAGCTCGCGGCCCCCGTCTTCAAGGATGTGATGACGTTCGCCATCAAGAGCAAGAAGATTCCTCCCACAGGCTCCGCCGCCCCGCCGGTGCGGAACCGCGCGGGACAGTGACCAGGGAAGGTACGCTCTCGCCGTGCGTCCCCCGTCGTCTATGCGTCCCACGACCAGCCCGCCCCGCCCGCTGAGCGGGCTCGCGACCATGCTCGATGCCGATTCGGGCACCTCGCGCTCACCGCACGCCGCGCTGACCGGCGTCACCATCGACTCCCGTGAAGTCCGGCGCGGCGACCTCTACGTCGCCCTGCCGGGCAACCGGGCCCACGGCGCCGCGTTCGCCGCGGACGCGATGGCGAGCGGAGCCGTCGCCGTGCTCACCGACCGCGCCGGGCGCGACGCGGCGGTGGCCACCGGGCTGCCCGTGCTCATCGTGCCCGACCCGCGCGCCCTGCTCGGGCAGATCGCGTCCTGGATCTACGGCCAGCCGGCCCACGACATCCAGGTGCTCGGTGTGACCGGCACGAGCGGCAAGTCCACCACCACGTTCATGATCGAGGCGGGCCTGCGGGCCGCGGGTCACCGTACCGGCCTGGTGGGCGGCGTCGAGATCCACGCCGGCGAGCAGCGCTTCCAGCCCAGGCTCACCACGCCGGAGGCGACGGAGCTGCACGGCCTGTTCGGGCTCATGCGCGAGCTGGGCGTCACCGCGGCGGCCATGGAGGTCTCCAGCCACGCGCTCGCGCTCGGCCGGGTCGACGGCGTCTACTACGACGTCGCGCTGTTCACCAACCTGTCGCAGGACCACCTCGACTTCCACAAGGACTTCGAGGACTACTTCATGACCAAGGTCAAGCTGTTCCAGCCCGAGCTGAGCCGCGTCGGGGTGACCAACCTCGACGACCGCTACGGGCGCGAGCTGCTGGGCCTGGCGAAGGTGCCGATGACGACGTTCTCGGCGCTGGGCGATCCCGAGGCCGACTGGCGGGCGGTGGAGACCAGGCTCGGCGCCGACGGCAGCACGTTCCGCGTGGTCGGTCCCGGAGGGGTCGAGGCCGACGCGAGCGTGGCGCTGCCCGGGCCGTACAACGTGGCCAACGCGCTCGGCGCGGTGGTGACGCTCGTCGAGGCCGGCGTGCCGCTCCAGGCGGCCGTGGAGGGCCTCGGCACGCTCGCCGGGGTGCCCGGCCGCATGCAGCGCGTCACGGCCGCGGACGACGAGTTCCAGGCCGTCGTGGACTATTCGCACAAGCCGGGCGCCGTCGAGTCGGTGCTGCGCTCGCTGCGGTCGGTCACGGAGGGGCGGCTGACGATCGTGCTCGGCTGCGGCGGCGACCGCGACAGCGGTAAACGCCCCATCATGGGGGAAATCGCTGCACAACTGGCTGATGTGGCCATCTTCACGAACGACAATCCGCGGTCCGAGGATCCGCTGGCCATCCTCGCGGCGATGATGGAAGGGGCGCTCCGCGTTCCGCAGCACGACCGCGCTCATGTGATCATTGAGCCCGACCGCGCGGCCGCCATCGGCCTGGCGATCGCCCGGGCCGGGCGCGGCGACGTGATCGTCGTAGCGGGCAAGGGTCACGAACAGGGCCAGTACGTTTCAGGCGAGGTGATCCCCTTCGACGACCGCGAAGTGGTCGCCGAAGCGATCGACGCACGCAAGGAAAGCAGGAAGCACTAATGATCCCGTTGCCTCTGGCCAGGATCGCCGAGATGACCTCGGGCGCCCTGTCGGGCATGGCCGATCCCCGCGCGGTGGTGCGCGGGCCCGTCGTGATCGACTCGCGGGCCGTAGAACCGGGATCCCTCTTCGTCGCCATCAAGGGCGCGCGGGTCGACGGTCACGACTTCGCCGCCCAGGCCGTACGCGACGGCGCCGTCGCCGTGCTCGCGAGCCGCCCCGTCGACGCGCCCGCGGTGATCGTCCCCGACGTCGCCGCCGCGCTCGCCGAGCTGGCCGCCGCCCAGGCGCGCACGCTGCCCGAGGTCACCGTCATCGGCGTGACCGGGTCGGCCGGCAAGACCGGCACCAAAGACCTGCTGGCCCGTCTCACCGGGCGGATCGGCGCCACCATCGCGCCCGTCGGCAGCTTCAACAACGAGCTCGGCCACCCGCTGACCGTGCTGCGGGCCGGCCTCGACACCCGCTTCATGGTGCTCGAGCTGGCCGCCCGCAACATCGGCCACATCAAGGACCTCACCCGCATCGCGCCCCCCAAGATCGGCGTCGTGCTCAACGTCGGCACCGCCCACCTCGGCGTGTTCGGCGGCAAGGAGGCCATCGCCAAGGCCAAGGGCGAGCTGGTCGAGGCGCTGCCGCGCGACGGCGTCGCGGTGCTCAACGCCGACGACCCGCTCGTGCGCGGCATGGCCTCGCGCACCGAGGCGCGGGTCACCTACTTCGGGCAGAGCGAGTCCGCCTCGGTCAGGGCCGAGGGCGTCGTGGTCGACGCGCGCGGGCGGGCCTCGTTCACGCTGCGCACCCCGTCGGGGTCGGCGCACGTGGCGCTCAAGCTGATCGGGGCGCACGCCGTCGAGAACGCGCTGGCCGCCGCCGCCGCTGCCTACGAGCTGGGGCTGCCGGTCGCCACGATCGCCGAGGAGCTGTCGGCGGCCACGCCGCGCAGCCGGTGGCGGATGGAGGTCACCGACCGGCCCGACGGGGTGACCGTGGTCAACGACGCCTACAACGCCAACCCCGACTCGATGCGGGCCGCCTTCCAGACCTTCGACGTCATCGGACGCGGGCGGCGGCGCTTCGCCGTCATCGCGGCGCTGCGCGAGCTGGGGGAGGAGAGCGGGGCGCTCAACACCGAGCTGGGCCGCATGGCCGGCGCCGCCGGTCTGGCCGGGCTCATCGTGGCCGGCCCCGATGCCGAGCCCGTCCTCCAGGGGGCGCGCGCCGCCGCCATGGAAACGGCCGCGGCCATGGAATCCCAGAACACCTTCCAGCCCCCCGCCACACTCCCCGGCACCCCCGCCCCGGGCCCCCAGGCCCCGGGCGCTCCCGTCCCCGGCCCCCAGGGCCCTGGCGTTCCCGCCTCCGGCCCGCAGGCCCCGCAAGTGGCCGGGCCCGGGCCGCAGGTTCCTGGGGCCGTTCCCGTGTCTCCTGTGCCCGGTCCCCACGGGCAGGGCGTGCCGGGGTGGCAGGGGCCGCCCGGGGGGCCGCCGCTCGGGCCGCCCGGTGGGTACGGGCAGCCGACGACGGTCGTGCACGTGGCCGACGCCGAGGCGGCGGCGCAGCAGCTCGCCGCGTGGCTGCGGCCTGGTGACGCGGTGCTGATCAAGGGCCCCAGGGCGATGGGCCTCGAGCGGACGGCCGAGCTCGTGCTCGGAGGTGCCCCCCAGTGACCAACATCATCATCGCCGGCGCGGTTGGCCTCATCCTCTCGATGCTGGGCACCCCGCTGGCGATCCGGCTGTTCTCGCGGCGCGGCATCGGCCAGCAGGTCCGCGAGGAGGGCGTGCAGGCCCACCTCGGCAAGCGGGGCACCCCCACCATGGGCGGCACGGTGTTCGTCCTGGCCGCCCTGCTCGCCTACGGCGCCTCCCACCTGGCCACCCTGACCCCCATCACCGTGTCGGGCATGCTGGTGCTGTTCCTGATGACGGGACTCGGCGCGGTCGGCTTCCTCGACGACTTCATCAAGATCTACAAGCAGCGCAGCCTGGGCCTGCGCAGCGGCGCGAAGGCGCTCGGCCAGCTCGTCGTGGGCGCGGTCTTCGCCGTCCTCGTCGTACGCCAGCCCAACGTCTACGGCATCACCCCCGCCGAGACCCGGGTGTCGTTCCTGCGCGACATCGGCCCCTCGATCGGCATCGTCGGGTTCACCATCTGGGTGCTCATCATGATCGTCGGGTTCTCCAACGCGGTGAACCTCACCGACGGCCTCGACGGCCTGGCCAGCGGTGCGACCGGCACGGTGCTGGCGGCGTACGTGCTGATCGGCAACTGGCAGCTGCGCAACAACTGCATCGACCAGCTCGGCCCCAACTGCTACTGGGTGCGAGATCCGCTCGACCTCGCCGTGGTGGCCGCCGCCGTGCTGGGGGCGCTGATCGGGTTCCTGTGGTGGAACGCCCCGCCGGCCCGCATCTTCATGGGCGACACCGGCTCGCTGGCGCTGGGCGGCGTGCTGGCCGGCCTCGCCATCGCCACGCGTACGCAGCTGCTGCTCATCATCCTGGCCGGTCTGTGTGTGATCATCACCCTGTCGGTCATCATCCAGGTCGGGTTCTTCAAGATGACCAGGAAACGGGTGTTCAGGATGGCGCCGTTGCAGCACCACTTCGAGCTCAAGGGCTGGGCGGAGACCACGATCGTGGTCCGCTTCTGGCTGATCGCGATGCTGTGCGCGGCGCTCGGCCTCGGCCTGTTCTACGTCGAGTGGATGCCGCGGCCATGACGCTCACGTGTGTGGCCGGGCTCGGCGTGTCCGGCACCGCCGTGGCCGAGGTGCTGGCCGCGCGGGGCGAGCGGGTCGTGGTGGTCGAGGCGACCGAGGGCGAGCGGCAGCTCGCCGCCGCCGCCGAACTGGCCGGGGTCGGCGTCGAGACCAGGTTCGGCGAGATGGCGCTGCCCGACGGCGTGACCCGGCTGGTCACCACCGGCTGGCCGCCGCACCACCCGCTCATCGCCGCCGCGCTGAAGGCGGGGGTCGAGGTCGTGGGCGAGGTCGAGCTGGCCTGGCGGCTGCGTCCCGGACAGGCGGCGCCGTGGCTGGCGCTGACCGGCACCAACGGCAAGACCACCGCCGTGCGCATGCTCACCTCGATCCTGCTGGCGGCCGGCCGCAAGGCGCTGGCCGTGGGGAACGTGGGCGTGCCCGTGGTGCGCGCGGTGGGCGAGCCGTACGACGCGCTGGCCGTCGAGCTGTCCAGCTTCCAGCTCCACTGGTCCTCCACGCTGGCCCCGCACGCCGCGGCGGTGCTCAACGTGGCGCCCGACCACCTCGACTGGCACGGCTCCATGGAGGAGTACGCCGCCGCCAAGGGCCGCCTGTTCGAGCGGGCCGGCACGGTGATCTTCAACGCCGACGACCCCGAGGCCACCCGGCTGGCCGCGCCCTATCCCGGCGCGGTCGGTTTCACCCTGCGGGTGCCCAAGCGGGGCGAGATCGGCGTGGTCGAGGACCTGCTGGTGGACCGCGCGTTCGTGGCCGACCCCGTGGAGGCGGCCGAGGAGCTGGCCACGCTCGACGACGTCAAGCCGTTCGCGCCGCACAACGTGGCCAACGCGCTGGCCGCCGCCGCCCTGGCCCGCTCGCTCGGCGTGCCGTCCGAGGCCGTACGCCAGGGGCTGCGCGACTTCGTCCCCGACCCGCACCGGCTCGCCCACGTGGACAGGATCGGCGAGGTCGACTACGTCGACGATTCCAAGGCGACCAACCCGCACGCCGCGGCGGCGGCGCTGGCCTCCTACCCGTCGGTGGTGTGGGTGGCGGGCGGCCTGCTCAAGGGTGCCGACGTGGACGACCTCGTACGCCAGGCCGCCCCGAGGCTGCGCGCCGCGGTGCTGATCGGCGCCGACCGCGCCAGGATCGCCGAAGCCATCGCGCGACACGCGCCGAATGTCCCCCTCGTGGACATCGCGGATCGGGACACTGGTGCGATGGACAAAGTCGTCACCGAAGCGGCCCGGCTGGCCTCGCCAGGCGACACCGTGCTGCTCTCCCCGGCGGGGGCTTCCTTCGACATGTTCGCGAACTATCCGGCGCGGGGGGAGGCCTTCGCGCGTGCCGTACGCGAGCTGAGGGCACGACGTGAGCACGAGCGCTGAGGAGCGGGTGCGGCCGCCGGCCCGCGCCCAGGAGAGCCCGCAGAAGTTCCTGCGCGAGCAGCTCGTCGCGCTCAAGGAGCTGCTCGACAAGCCGCTGACCACCTACTACCTGATCATCATGTGCAGCGCGCTGCTGCTCGCGCTGGGCCTGATGATGGTGCTGTCGGCCTCCAGCATCGAGGCGCTGAACAAGACCGGCAGCCCGTTCTCGTGGTTCATCAAGCAGTCGCTGTCGGCCGCGATCGGCGTGCCGCTGATGTACGCGTGCTCGCGGCTGCCGGTGAAGTTCTTCCGCTGGGCCGGCTACCCGCTGATGGCGCTGTCGATCATCGCGCTGGTCATGGTGCTGTTCATCGGCTCGTCCGAGCTGGGCGCGCAGCGCTGGATCTACATCGGCCCGCTGACCGTGCAGCCGTCGGAACCGGCCAAGCTCGGTCTCGCGCTATGGGGCGCCGACCTGCTGGCCAGGCGGGCCAGGCAGGGCAGGATCGAGTGGCGGCAGATGCTGATCCCGCTCATGCCGGGCACCGCGATCCTGGCCGTCATGGTCATGCTGGGCAGCGACCTCGGCACCACGCTCGTGCTGTTCATGATCTTCCTGGCGCTGCTGTGGGTGGTGGGGGCGCCGATCAAGCTGTTCGGCGGCATCATGGCGCTCGCGGTCCTGGCCGCTGTCATCATGATCAAGGTGGAGCCGTACCGGATGGCGCGCATCGGCGCCTTCCTCGACCCGTGGGCCGACGCGCAGGGCGCCGGCTACCAGGCCGTGCAGGGGCAGATCGCGATGGGCTCCGGCGGCTGGTTCGGCGTCGGCCTGGGCGAGAGCAGGCAGAAGTGGAGCTGGCTGCCCCACGGCGAGAGCGACTTCATCTTCGCCATCCTCGGCGAGGAGCTGGGGCTGATGGGGACGCTGATCGTGGTCGCGCTGTTCGGCCTGCTCGGCTACGCGGGGCTGCGCGTGGCCGTGCGCGTCAACGACGCCTTCACCAGGCTCGCCGCGGCCGCCATGGTGGCCTGGGTGGTGGGCCAGGCGACCGTCAACATGGGGGCCGTGCTGGGCGTGCTGCCGATCACCGGCATCCCCTTGCCGCTGGTCTCGTACGGCGGCTCGTCCCTGCTGCCCACCCTCGCCGCGCTCGGCATGCTGCTGTCGTTCGCGCGGCGCGAGCCCGGCGCGCGCGAGGCCTTGGCGGCACGTGGCCCCGGACCCGCCGCCCGGGCCCTAAGCTGGCTGGGCCTGCGGCGTACGACCAGAGGCCGAGCGACACGTTAGGGAGTGACCGAGATGAGGGTGGTCCTCGCCGGTGGGGGGACGGCCGGGCACATCGAGCCCGCGCTCGCCCTTGCGGACGCGCTGCGCCATCTTGACGCGAGCGTCGGCATCACCTGCGTGGGCACGGAGCGCGGCTTGGAGACGCGGCTCGTGCCTGCCCGGGGATACGAGCTGGAGCTGGTGCCCGCCGTGCCCCTGCCAAGGACGATCACCCCGAGCCTGCTCACGGTGCCGGGCCGGCTCGCGGGGGCGATCAACGCCACGGCGAGCATCCTCGACCGGGTGCGGGCCGACGTCCTGGTGGGCTTCGGCGGCTACGTCGCCACGCCCGCCTACCTGGCGGCCAAGCGGCGCGGCCTGCCGATCGTCGTCCACGAGGCCAATCCGCGTCCAGGGCTGGCCAACCGCCTGGGCGCCCGGCTGACCGAACACGTCTTCACCGGCTTCCCCGACGCCCAGCTGCTGCCCAAGGCCGAATACGTCGGCACCCCGCTGCGCCGCGACATCGTCTCGCTCGACCGGCTGTCCATGGGTGACAAGGCGCGCTCGTGGTTCGGGCTGGAGAACGACCGGCCGACGCTGCTGGTGTTCGGCGGCTCGCAGGGCGCGCGCTCGATCAATCAGGCGGCGCTGGCCGCCGCCCCCGCGCTGCGCAGGGCGGGGGTGCAGGTGCTCCATGTGCTGGGCCCGAAGAACACGGTCGAGCACGAGCCGCCGCCCGGCGACCCGCAATACGTCCTGCTGCCCTACGTCGACCGCATGGACCTCGCCTACGCCGCCGCCGACGTCGCCCTGTGCCGCAGCGGCGCGCTCACGTGCGCCGAGCTGACCGCGGTGGGGCTGCCCGCCGCCTACGTGCCGCTGCCGCACGGCAACGGCGAGCAGCGCATCAACGCCGAGCGGATCGTGGCGGGCGGCGGCGGCCTGGTGGTCGACGACGCCGAGCTGTCCGCCGAATGGATCATCAACCACGTGCTGCCCATGCTCCACGACCCCGAGCGGGTCGCCATCATGTCGGAGAACGCCTCCAGGCTCGGGAGCAAGGACGCCGATATCATGCTTGCCAGGAAAGTGTTGGAGATAGCCGGATGAGTCTCGTGAAGCTGGTCGATCCCGTCGCCGTCGAAGAGTTGGGGCGCGTGCACTTCATCGGCATCGGCGGCGCCGGCATGTCGGGCATCGCCCGCATCCTGCTCAAGCGCGGCGTACGCGTGACCGGCAGCGACGCGCGCAGCTCCGAGCTGATCACCGAGCTGCGCGAGCTGGGCGCCACCGTCCACATCGGCCACGCCGCCTCCCACATCAGAGACGTCGACACCGTGGTCGTCTCCACCGCCATCCGCGACTCCAACCCCGAGCTGGGCGAGGCGCTCAAGCAGGGGCTGCGCATCATCCCGCGGGCCGCCGCGCTGGCCTCCGTCATGGCCGGGCGCACCGCGGTCGCCATCGCCGGCACCCACGGCAAGACCACCACCACCTCCATGCTCACGGTGGCGCTGCAGAAGTGCGGCGCCGACCCGTCCTACTGCGTGGGCGGCCAGCTCGTCACCACCGGCCTCGGCGCCGACGACGGCCAGGGCGGGGTGTTCGTGGCCGAGGCGGACGAGAGCGACGGCTCCTTCCTCATGCTCGCCCCCGACATCGCCGTGGTCACCAATGTCGAGGCCGACCACCTCGACAACTACGGCGACCCGCGGGCGGTGCACGACAGCTTCGCGCGCTTCGCCGACCGGGTCGGCTCGCTGCTCATCCTGTGCGCCGACGACCCGGGGGCGGCCGAGCTGACGCGCCGGGCCGCCGAGCGTGGGCTGCGGGTCAAGACGTACGGGCTGCGCGGCGACGACTACCGCGTGGGCGAGGTCAGGCCCGACGGTTTCGGCACCGTGTTCTCCATCGAGGGCAGGGGAGAGGTCAGGCTGGCCGTTCCCGGGGCCCACAACGCGCTCAACGCCACCGCGGTGATCGCCGTGGCCGACGAGCTGGGGCTGCCGTTCGAGGAGATCAGAGAGGGCCTGGGCGCCTTCACGGGGGCCAAGCGGCGCTTCGAGGCCAAGGGCGAGGCGGGCGGCGTCGCGGTCTTCGACAGCTACGCCCACCACCCGACCGAGCTGGCCGCCGACCTGCGGGCCGCGCGCGACGTGGTGGCCTCCTACTCCGGCACCGGCCGGGTCATCGCGATCTTCCAGCCCCACCTCTACTCGCGCACCCGGTTCTTCGCCGACGAGTTCGGCGCCGCGCTGGGCCTGGCCGACGAGGCCATCGTGCTCGACGTCTACGGCGCCAGGGAGGACCCTGAGCCCGGGGTGTCCGGCGCCATGGTGGCGGAGCGGGTGCCGCTGCCGGCCGGGCGGGTGGCGTACGCGCCCGACAGGTCGGCCGTGCCCGGGCTGGTGGCCGAGCGGGCGCGGCCCGGCGACATCGTGCTGACGATGGGCGCGGGCGACGTCACCGAGCTGGGGCCGCAGATCGTCGCCCGCCTGTCCTGAGCGTCCGCGCTTTGGGCGTGGCGCGCGGGCCGCACGCCGCCGTCGGCGTAGGTTCGGTGCCGACATGAGCCGCATGTACGTGGGAGGGCGATGAAGGCGCGCACGGCGTTCCTGGTGCTGCTGACGGCGGGAGTGGTGGGCACGGCCGCGTGGCTGGTGTTCTTCTCGCCGGTGCTGGGGGTGCGCTCGATCGAGATCGTGGGAAATCTCACAGTGCCGAGCGAGCGCATCAAGCAGCAGGCGGGCGTGCCCGACCTGCATCCCCTGGCCACCGTGAACCTCGCCGACGTCGAGGGCCGCGTCCTCGGCATCAGGCAGCTCGCCTCCGCCAAGGTCGACCGGGTCTGGCCGGGCACGCTCAAGATCGAGGTGGTCGAGCGTGAGCCGGTCGCGGCGATCGAGACCGGCGGCAAGGTGGCGATCGTCGACGGGCAGGGCGTGGTGATCGAGGTCGAGTCGGCCGTACCGCCCCTGCTGCCGGTGCTCAAGGTCGACCGTCCCGTTCCCGGCGATCCGGTCATGACGGCGGCGCTCAAGGTCGTGCGCGCGGTGCCGCCCGAGGTCGCGGGCAAGGTCAGGCAGGTGCGCGCGGGCACGGCCGAGGGCGTCACGCTGGCGCTGTCCGACGGGCGTACGGTGCTCTGGGGCGGGCCCGACCGTCCCGAGGAGAAGGGCCGCATCCTGGCCTCGCTTCTCAAAAAGGAACGATCCGCCACCTTCTACGACGTCAGCTCCCCGGACGTGGTGACGCTGAAGTGATCGTGATCGTCAGGGCCCGGCAAGTCCGTGGCAACGGCATCGCCGAGCCTGTGCCGGGTGGGGCCCGCGACATGAGAGCCTGTAAGCCGGACTTTCGGCATAGGAGGCTCGCCACCAGGCGTGACTGCGGAGCGAAACGGACAGCGCGCGACACGCCGGACGTGCTTGCGGCGCGGTTAGTTGACCGGCCCGGAGCGTAACTCCTACTGTCCGTATCAATCCTCAGGTTGACATAAATCTAAATCTCAACCTGAGGTTGAGAGTTACCCGAACTGACAAAAAGCGGAGACAATCCGCACCGAAATGGCAAGTCAACGAGCGGAAAGGCCCCTCGTCGTGGCAGCACCGCAGAACTACCTCGCGGTCATCAAGGTCGTCGGCATCGGCGGCGGCGGAGTCAACGCCGTCAACCGGATGATCGAGGAGGGACTCAAGGGCGTCGAGTTCATCGCGATAAACACCGACGCCCAGGCGCTGCTGATGAGTGACGCCGATGTGAAACTCGACGTGGGCCGTGAGCTCACGCGCGGGCTCGGCGCCGGCGCCAACCCCGATGTCGGCCGCAAGGCGGCCGAGGACCACCGTGAGGAGATCGAGGAGGTCCTCAAGGGGGCCGACATGGTCTTCGTGACGGCGGGCGAGGGTGGCGGCACCGGCACGGGCGGCGCGCCCGTCGTGGCCAACATCGCGAGGTCGCTCGGCGCGCTCACCATCGGCGTCGTGACCCGTCCGTTCAGCTTTGAGGGACGACGCAGGGCATCGCAGGCCGAAGCGGGCATCGAGACGCTGCGTGACGAGGTCGACACGCTCATCGTGATCCCCAACGACCGGTTGCTGTCGATCTCCGACCGGCAGGTCAGCGTCCTCGACGCCTTCAAGGCGGCGGACCAGGTGCTGCTCTCCGGTGTCCAGGGCATCACCGACCTGATCACCACGCCCGGTCTGATCAACCTCGACTTCGCCGACGTCAAGTCGGTCATGTCGGGCGCCGGCTCGGCCCTCATGGGCATCGGCCACGCCCGCGGCGACGACCGCTCGGTGGCCGCCGCCGAGATGGCCGTCTCCAGCCCGCTGCTCGAGGCCAGCATCGACGGCGCGCACGGCGTGCTGCTGTCCATCGCGGGCGGCTCCGACCTCGGCCTGTTCGAGATCAACGAGGCCGCCCAGCTCGTGTCGATGGCCGCGGCGCCCGACGCCAACATCATCTTCGGCACGGTCATCGACGACGCGCTCGGCGACGAGGTGCGGGTCACCGTGATCGCGGCCGGCTTCGACGACGTGCCGGGCCCGACGGAGAAGCAGGCGCCCCGGCCGGCGGGCCGTCCCGCCGCGCCTCCCGCGCCGCCCGTGTCGTCGCCTGCGCGGCCGAACGTGGCCTCCCCGAGCATCAAGTCCGACCCGCCGCCGTTGCGGGCTGAGCCGCGCGCTGAGGTGCGTCCTGAGCCCCGTACGGACTTCCGGCCCGAGCCGCGTCCCGAGATCAGGCCCGAGCCGCGCGCCGAGGCGAGACCTGAGCCGCGTCCCGAGCCCCGCGTCGAGCCGCGCGTCGAATCCCGGCCCGAGCCGCGCTCGGAGTTCCGGCCCGAGCCGCGCTCGGAGTTCCGGCCCGAGCCGCGCTCGGAGTTCCGTCCTGAGCCGCGCGCCGAGTCGAGGCCGGAGCCGGTGCGGCCGGTCGAGCCGGTGCACGACCAGGGGCCCGAGCGTTCGGGTTCAGGCGATCGCGACGACAGGTCCGAGCTGGGAGAGTCCGCCGACGGGCCGTCCGGCCCCGTCTCGATCCCCCGGCCCACGCCCGAGCCCGCCAACCCGCCCACGCCCATCACCTCCCGCATGTCGGAGCCCCCCAAACGTCCCCGGGTGATCTTCGAGGAGCAGGAAGAGGAACTCGACGTTCCCGACTTCCTCAAATAGCCGGTAGCCACGTTGTCCCGCCTGACGCCGCTCCCCGCAGGGATCCGGGAGCGGCGCCGTCGTGCGTACGGTGGCGGGAACGCGCCAAAAGCCGGTCACCTGGTGAAAGCGAAGAGGGAGAGGCACGTGAGAAGGGACGAGATCGCGGCCGGTCTCGCCGAGGTCGACGAGCGCATCACCGCGGCGTGCCACGCCGTGGGCCGCGACCGCAGCGAGGTCACGCTGATCGCCGTCACCAAGACCAGGCCCGCCGGCGACGTCCGCATCCTGGCCGAGCTGGGCGTGCGCGACGTCGGCGAGAACCGCGACCAGGAGGCCGCCCCGAAGGCCCGCGAGCTCGCAGGGCTGCCGCTGACCTGGCACTTCGTCGGCCAGCTGCAGACCAACAAGGTCCGCTCCGTGGTCGGCTACGCCGACGTGATCCACTCCGTCGACCGGCTCAGGCTGGTGGAGGCGATCAGCAAGGAGGCCGTCCGCCAGGGCCGCGAGATCACCTGCCTGCTGCAGGTGGCGCTCGACGACGACCCGGGCAGGGGCGGCGCCAGGCCCGCCGACCTGCTCGCGCTCGCCGACGAGGTGGCGCTGGCCGGCGGGGTGCGGCTGGGCGGCGTCATGGCCGTGGCGCCGCTGGACGAAGAGCCCGCCAAGGCCTTCGCCAGGCTCCGCGACCTCGCGGTGGCGCTGCAGGAGCAGCACCCCCGCGCGACCATGGTCTCGGCGGGCATGAGCGCCGACCTCGCCGAGGCGATCGCGTACGGCGCGACACACGTGCGGGTCGGTACGGCGTTGCTCGGTCGTCGCAAGCCCTTCGTCAGGTAATGTCCCCTCAAGTGGGTCTTCAGGCCCATGATCAAGTAGAGGTCGAGTCAGCGGTGAGCTCCAGGGGGTACGCCTACCGCCTCAGGGCACGGCGACGGGCCCGAGCGAGTGCGACCATGAGCAGGAGGACGACGTAGCGATGGCCGGCGCGATGCGCAAGATGGCGGTCTACCTCGGTCTCGTGGAGGACGACCGCTACGAGAGGTACGAGACCTACACCGACGACTACGCCTACGACGACGAGGTGCAGCGGCCCGGCGAGGAGCGTCCCGTGGCGGTCCAGGACCGCGACGACGAGCCCGAGGCGGGCGTCCCTGCACCCAGGCCCACGACCACCATCGTGGAGCGCCGCACGACCGATCTGGCCCGCATCACCACCCTGCACCCCCGCACCTACAATGAGGCGCGTACGATCGGCGAGCACTTCCGTGACGGCACCCCCGTCATCATGAACCTGACCGAGATGGTCGACAGCGACGCCAAGCGGCTGGTTGATTTCGCGGCAGGTCTCGTCTTTGGCCTACATGGCAGCATTGAACGTGTTACCAACAAGGTGTTCCTGTTGTCCCCTGCCAATGTCGAGGTGACCGCCGAGGACAAGGCTCGAATCGCGGAACGCGGGTTCTTCAATCAGAGTTAGAGTCTCTGTATGCCTATCGGACCCAACCAGGTCTACCCCAAGACCTGGAGGCACATCAGAAGTGGAGGCGCGGCCGGGCCGTGGAGATCGTGAGTGGGATCTTGGTCGTAGTCCTGTCTCTCTATTTGGTGCTGCTCATCGGCAGGATGATCTTTGAGACGGTGCAGGCGTTCGCCCGGCAGTGGCGTCCCTCCGGAGTGGTGCTCGTCGTGGCGGAGGCCACGTACACCGCAACTGACCCACCCCTCAAGTTCCTCCGCCGTTTCATTCCTCCGCTCCGGTTGGGTACGGTGGCCTTTGACCTAAGCTTCACTGTCCTGTTCATCGTGGTTCTGATCTTGATTCAGATCGCCGGGGCCCTCGGCCCACGATGAGCGGGGCCCGTGGGGCCGCCGGTCGTGATCCAACTCGTGTCCGCGCTGAAGTGATTCGGGTTACCGTCCTCCGGACAGACTCCAAGCGCGCCAAGGAGACCAAAAAATGCCGCTGACGCCCGCTGATGTGCGGAACAAGCAGTTCAGTACCACCCGGCTCCGGCCGGGCTACGACGAGGAGGAGGTCGATGCCTTCCTCGACGAGGTGGAGGCTGAGCTCGACCGCCTGATCCAAGAGAACGAGGAGCTCCGCGCGAAGCTGGCCGAGTGCCTGCGCGGGAAGGTGCCTGGCGGCATGAACATGCCCATGGCCTCGGCGCCGGTCCAGGAGCAGCCCAAGCCCGAGATGATGCAGCCGCCGCAGCCGGAGCCCATGCGGGCCCCCGAGCCGCCGCCGGTGCAGCAGCAGCCGCAGGTTCCCGTGGCCATGAGCATGCCTCCCGCCGAGGACAACATGGACACCGCGGCCCGCGTGCTCGCCCTCGCCCAGCAGACCGCCGACCAGGCGATCGCCGACGCCCGCCGGGAGGCGGACGAGACGGTGACCCGCGCCAGGCGCGAGGCCGACGAGATCCTCACCAAGGCGCGCCGCCAGGCCGAGCAGGTCATCGGCGACGCCAGGGCCCGCGCCGAGACGCTCGAGCGCGACGCCCAGGAGCGCCACCGCCAGGCGATGGGCTCGCTCGTGCAGACCCGCGACGAGCTCGAGCGCAAGGTCGAGGAGCTGCGCAGCTTCGAGCGCGAATACCGCAGCAGGCTCAAGCTCTACCTGGAGAACCAGCTCGCCGAGCTCAACGTCTCCGCCGAAGGCAGCGGCGGGTTCCCCGTGCTGTCCGGTGGTCCGCAGGGCCAGGCACCCGCCATGTCGCACGCCGTGCCCCAGGGCGGCCAGCAGCCTCTCCCCGGAGGCCCCGGCCCGTTCGGCGGCGACGCTCCGCAGGGCGCTTTCCCCGGCGGTGACGGTCCCCACAACGACCGGCGGTAAAGTAACGGGTCACTAGGACCTGCCACTCGAAAGAGCCCCCTGTGATCCTTATCAGTGCTGGTTTGGTGCTCGCGGCAGTGGTGCTGCTGATCGCGGGCTTCGTACTGGCGAAGCCGTTCCTGATCATGTGGTCCATCGTGGTCAGCGTGCTGTCCGCGCTGTTCCTGGTGATCGGGGCGTTTCTGCGACGGAACGAGCTTTTTCCCGGAGGTGGGCAGGCCGCTGCGCCGGCCACCCCCCCGAAGGGGCTCATGCCGCCCGCGCAGCCGTACACCCAGACCGGCCCCATGGCTCAGCAGCCGCCCCCGCAGTCCCGACCGCATCCGCAGGCACCGCAGCAGCGCACGGCGACCGTTCCGGCCCCCGTTCCGCGCCGCCCCGCGGCCGCCGGCATCGCGCCGGATGCGATCGTGCTGGTGATCCCGGGACGCAAGCGCTACCACGTCCCCGGGTGCAGGCAGCTGGCCGGACGGGATCACGAGGAACTGACGTACGAGGAGGCACGCGAGGAGGGCTTCACGCCCTGCACGACGTGCCTGCCCGACGCCGCGCTCGGCGGACGGCAGCTGCCGCCTGCCGCCGACCCCGAGCCTGCGGCCCACCCCAGCACCGCTCCTGCCAAGAGCCGATCTGACAACTCCGCGGAGACCCGCGACCTTCGTCCGCCGGTCACCCCGCCGAAGCCCGACACGAAGGCTTCCACCCCCAGCCCGGAGCCTGCCGCCGCCCACGAGGAAGGCGCCGCCGGGTGGTTCGGCCGTCCCTCGGCCGCCCCGGCCGACCAGGCAACGGGCTCACCTTCCGCCGCCCCCGAGACCGGCACCGACACCGGCGCCGACACCGGTGGTGGCTCGGACGACGAGCAGGCGGACGCAGAGACCTCCTACTTCCGGCCGCCGCCTTTCGCGCGCAGAGCCGACTCCGCCTCCGGCAAGCCCGGAGCGCCGACGTCAGGACCCGCGAAGGCCAAGCCGGGCACGCCCGCGAAGGGCACGACCGCAGCCGGTGCTTCCGGCGACACGACCGGCGCCTCCGACGACGAGACGTCCCCCGACGTCCCCACCCCTGCCAAGCCCGCACATGGCTCCACCCCACCCCGTCCAGGCACCACCGGCACCGACCAGAGCCGCACCGGCGCCAAGCCCGGCACGGCCGGTGGGTCCGCGTCAGAGATGACGCGGAACGCCAGTGGTTCCGCTTCAGGAAAGCCGGGCGCGGCCGGGGGCTCTTCGTCCGGGAAGCCCGGGCAGGGGGGCAAGCCCGGCGGTGAGCAGGCCGGGTCGGGTGGCGGCAAGGCCGGGCCGGCGTCCGGTGCGGGTGAGGCTGACGATGACGCCGCCGGGCCCGCCACGGCACCGCAGCCACGCGTGACGGCGTCGGGCATGCCACAGCGCCCTGGGGCACCCAAGCCCGCGGGGCCCACGTCCGGTGCGCCGGAGCGTCCCTCAGGGGCCGGGAGCAAGCCGGGCAAGCGTCCCGCCGGCGATGAGCCCGCGCCGGGGGAGACCGTCATTCTGCACGAGCGGCCCGCCTCCTCGGCCGAGGCGACGGCCAAGCCCGGGGGCCCGCTGCCTCCGGGCGCGTCGTCCAGGACTCCCGTCGCCAAGCCCGGAGCCACACCGGGCAAGAGCGGAGCCGAGCGTCCGCCGTCCGGCGGCTCAGGCTCCAGCAACGCAACTCCGTCCACGGCGACGGACGACCCCAAGAGCACCACCACCAACGGCTCCGGCACCAGACCACAGGGCGCCGGGGGCGGCACAGGGCCGCAAGCGGGCAAGGGCGCCTCAGGGCCGCAGGGCGGTGGCGGGACCGGCCCGCAGGGAGCCACCTCAGGCACCACTCCCAAGGGACAGCCCGCTCCTACCGATGACGCTCCCAAGGGGCAGGCCGGGGCTTCCGGCGGCGCGGCCAAGGGACAGCCCGGGGCTTCCGGCAGCGGCACAGACCAGCGTCCCGGCTCCTCAGGACCCGGCTCCGGATCCTCAGGGAGCACCGGCAGCGGGGCTCCGGCGGCCAAGGGCGGCGCTTCCCAGGGGCAAGGACCCCGAGCTGAGGGAAGCGGCTCGTCCAACGGCGGCACCGCTTCCAGGACCACCGATGCGGGGCCCGCAGACTCCAGGACGACAGACGCCAAGGACACGGGCTCCAAGGCCGGATCGTCCAGCTCCCAGCCCGGCGACGAGCCGGCGGGGTCCAAGGACCACGGAAACGGCAAGGCACGAGGGCCGCAAACGGTCAAGGTCATCACCGGCACCCGCCGCTACCACGGCACCTCCTGCCCCCTGGTTCGCGGAGCGGGCGACGGCGTGGAGACGATGACCCTCGCCGCCGCGGAGGCCGCCGGCCTGACGAGCTGCCCAGTCTGCCAACACGACCGCCAAAGGGTCAGCTGAACAACCAGCTCCTCCTCACCGCCGCAGGACAGTCGTGCCGCTGACTCTTGGAGGAGGCGGTCGGCCTGCTCACCGCTGGGCAAGGTGGGTGCGTCGCTGACTTCTGCGGGAGGTAGGCGGGTTGCTCGTCGGTGGGCGGGCAGCCGTCTCACTGGCTTCTGCGGAAGGCGGTTGAGTCGCTCGCCGCCGAACAAGACGTGCGGGCCGGGTACTCCTGAGCGCCGTGATCCAGGACGAGCGCCGTGGCGCGTGCTGCTTCCGGTTGAGCGGTGTGGGGGTGCGCTCGGCCGGGCAGCGGCGGCACGGTGCCGTCCTCCTGCTGCGTGATGTTGTGAAGACGTGGCTTGGCGCGTGGGGTCTCTTCGGTGGGGTTCGCTCGGGGCGGTTCTGTCTGAGGGGTGTTGCTCTGGCCGAAGGGCCCATGAGACGGCCCCTGGCGGTGGTCGCCAGGGGCCGTCTTACCGCGGCGTTCAGGCGCGGCGGAGCTGGAAGGTGAGGCCGAGGTCCTCGTCCGTGTGGGTCGGCAGGTCGGCGGTGGTGCCTTCCGTGAGGGAGGTGGCGAGGACTTCCTCGGTCACCACCTGGCCCTGCGCGCGCAGCGCCGTCGCCAGCTCGGGCGACGTCGTCGTCCACCACAGGTCGATGCGGTCGGTGATGGACAGGCCGGTCGACTTGCGGGCGTCCTGGACCAGGCGGATGACCTCGCGCAGCAGGCCCGCGCGGCGCAGCTCGTCGGTCAGCTCCAGGTCGAGCGCCACCGTCTCGCCGGTGCCGGTGCCGATGGCGCCGGTCTCGACGGCCCAGCCGGAGCGGGGCTGCTCGGTGACGATCACCTCGTCGGGGCCGAGCATGACCTCGCCCACCTCCTCGGCCTCCACCATGACGGTGGAGCCCGAGCGCAGCGCGCGGGCCACGCGGGTGGCGTCGGCGGCGGCCAGGGCGGCGGCCACCAGTTTGGTCTGCGGCCCGAACCGCTTGCCCAGCGCCCGGAAGTTGGGCTTGACCGTGTAGGACACGAGGTCGGCGCTGAAGCCCGACATGTCCTCCAGAGCCTGGACGTTGAGCTCGTCGGCGACCAGCCCGCGCAGCTCACCGGGCAGCGACGGCCAGTCGTGCGCCCCCACCAGGGCCCGCCGCAGCGGCTGGCGGGTCTTGACCCCGGAGGAGGCACGGGCCGAGCGGCCCAGCTCGACCAGGCGGCGTACGAGCGCCATCTGGTCGGACAGCACCGGGTCGATGAGGTCTTCCCTGGCCCGCGGCCAGGAGGTCAGGTGCACCGAGGACGGGGCGTCGTCGGCGCGCAGGACGTCCCAGAGGTGGTCGGTGATGAACGGCGTGATGGGCGCCATCAGCCTGATCACCGTCTCCAGGCACTCGTACAGGGTCGCGAACGCCTCTTCCGAGCCCTGCCAGAAGCGGCGGCGCGAGCGGCGGACGTACCAGTTGGACAGGTCGTCGAGGAAGTCGGCCAGGCGGCGGCCGGCGCGCTGGGTGTCGTAGTCGTCGAGCGCCGCGGTGACCTCGGCGACCGTGCGGTGCAGCTCGGCCAGCGCCCAGCGGTCGAGCAGCGGGCGCTCGGCCGGCGGGACGGCCTGGGAGAGCCGGGACGGCGACCAGGACTCGGCGTTGGCGTAGAGGGTGAAGAAGGACGCCGTGTTCCACAGCGTCAGCAGCACCTTGCGGACGATCTCCTCAAGAGTGCCGTGCCCCACCCTGCGGGCCGCCCACGGCGAGCCGGAGCAGGCCATGAACCAGCGCAGCGCGTCGGCTCCGTGCTGGTCCATCAGCGGGATCGGCTCGAGGATGTTGCCGAGGTGCTTGCTCATCTTGCGGCCGTCCTCGGCGAGGATGAGGCCGAGGCAGAGCACGTTCTCGTAGGAGGACTGGCCGAAGACGAGCGTGCCGACGGCCATCAGCGAGTAGAACCAGCCGCGCGTCTGGTCGGTGGCCTCGCAGATGAACTGCGCCGGGTAGACGCCCTCGGGCTTGCCGCGCTCGCCCCACTGGGCGAACGGCATGGAGCCGGAGTCGTACCAGGCGTCGATGACGTCGGGCACGCGGCGGGCGAGCGCCCCGCACGACGGGCAGTCGAAGGTGACGTCGTCGACGTAGGGGCGGTGGGGGTCGAGGGCGGAGATGTCCTGGCCGGCTAGCGCGCCCAGCTCCTCCAGCGACCCCACGCACGTGACGTGGGACTCGTCCTGCGTGCACACCCACAGCGGCAGCGGCGTGCCCCAGTAGCGGGAGCGCGACAGCGACCAGTCGACGTTGTTGCGCAGCCACTCGCCGAAGCGGCCCCACTTGATGGTGTCGGGGTACCAGTTGGTGCCGGCGTTCTCGGCCAGCATCTGGTCCTTGACGGCGGTGGTGCGGATGTACCAGGACGGGAGCGCGTAGTAGAGCAGCGGGGTGTGGCAGCGCCAGCAGTGGGGGTAGCTGTGCTCGAAGTGGCCGCCGCGGAACAGCAGCCCGCGCCGCTGAAGGTCCTCGGTCAGCTCCTCGTCGGCGTCCTTGAAGAAGCGGCCGCCCACCATGGGGACGTCGTCGAGGAAGCGGCCGTCGGGGCCGATCGGGTTGACGACGGGCATGTCGTAGCGCTTGATGACGGCCATGTCGTCCGCGCCGAAGGCGGGCGCCTGGTGGACCAGGCCGGTGCCGTCTTCGACGGTGACGTAGTCGCCGAGCACGACGTAGTGGGCGCCGGGGATGTCGACCAGGTCGAACGGCCGGTTGTAGGTGGTGTGCTCCAGCTCGCGGCCGGTGTGGCGGGAGACCTCGGTGACGCCCTCGCCGAGCACCGACAGCAGCGGCTCGGCCACGACCAGCACCTCGCCGTCGGCGGTGCGGGCGGCGACGTAGGTGACGTCGGGGTGGACGGCGACCGCGGTGTTGGAGACCAGCGTCCACGGCGTGGTCGTCCAGACCAGCAGCGAGGCGCCGGCCTCGGCCAGCGGGCCCGAGGTGACGGGCATGCGGACGTAGACCGACGGGCTGGAGACGGTCTCGTAGCCGCCCGGCTGGCCCAGCTCGTGGTCGGACAGCCCGGTGCCGCAACGCGGGCAGTAGGGGGTGATGCGGAAGTCGCGGAACAGCAGGCCCTTGTCGAAGACGACCTTCAGCGACCACCACACGGACTCGATGTAGGACGGGTCCATCGTGCGGTAGGCCTGGGACAGGTCGATCCAGTAGCCCATGCGCTCGGTCATCTGCTCGAACGCGTCGACGTGGCGCAGCACCGACTCGCGGCACTTGGCGTTGAACTCGGCGATGCCGTAGGTCTCGATGTCCTTCTTGCCGGACAGGCCCAGCTCGCGCTCGACGCCGACCTCGACGGGCAGCCCGTGGCAGTCCCAGCCGGCCTTACGCGGAACGCTGAAACCGCGCATCGACTTGTAGCGCGGGAACAGGTCCTTGAACACGCGGGCCTCGACGTGGTGCACGCCGGGCAGGCCGTTGGCGGTGGGAGGGCCCTCGTAGAAGACCCACGACGGGTTGCCGGCGTTCTGTTCTACGGAACGCTCGAAGATCTTCCCGTCCCGCCAGCGGTCCAGGACCTCGCGCTCGAGCGCGGGCAGGTCGACCTGCGCGGGAAGAGAGCGGAACGTTGGGGAAGACATCTCGGGCGTGACCTCCACGCGTGAATCGGCCGGTTGGGCTCTGGCGTGAAGGGACGAAGCCTCGCGGCCCCGCGGTACCACCCTTCTTGACCCCGCCCGCGGGCGAGGCCCTCTTCGTTTGACTGCTGCCGGGTCTAATGAGCTCTGACGAGCCGTTCTTCCGGCGGCTCCGGGGTGATATCCCTCACAGCGGGCCCCATCAACGCCTTGCAGGCTTAAACCATAACGCAGAGTCGAGGTCAAGGCTTCCAGGTTTCCGGGTCAGGAGGTTCATCGCCGCCCAGCGGTACGTGGGTCGTAAAGGGCGCAAAGATGTGGGAATGGACGCCGGTGTGGAGGAGTTGAATGCGCGAGGCGGGATAGTACGGGCTAGGTAAACCGTCCGGCGGGTCGTTTGCCGTTCCGTTATCAGGATCCTAAGCTGCCCGCACCATTCACGGCCTTGATCAGCATGGAGGCAGCCATGGCGGCAGTCACGCAGACCGCTACACCGTCGATGTGGTCGGATGAGGAGCTGGCCGAGGTACGCGGCAGGCTCCAGCAGGAGATCGACGAGCTCGAGGCGGACATCCTGCGCCACGAGTCGGAGATAGCCTCTGGGGACGTCACACAGGGCGCGGGCGACGACCAGGCGGACGCCGGCGCGAAGACGTACGAGCGCGAACGCGAGATCGCCCTTACCCTGAATGCGCGCGATCTGGTCGCGCAGAACGAACGTGCGATCGCCAGGATCGACGCAGGGACCTATGGAGTGTGCGAATCGTGCCACAAGCCGATCGGCAAGGAACGCCTCCAGGCGTTCCCGAGGGCGACGCTGTGCGTGGCCTGCAAGCAGAAGGAGGAGCGCCGGTAGGACAGGGGGGCACCGCCGGCCGGCCACGCGGGCGCCTGTTCGCCGTCCTCGTTGCGCTGGGAGCCGTGATCTACGCGGCCGACCTCGCCACCAAGACGCTGGTGCTGCGCACCCTTGAGGGTGAGGCGCCCCTGGTCGTGATCCCCGGCGTGCTCCAGTTCAGGGTCATCTTCAACTCCGGTGCCGCCTTCAGCATCGGCACCGGAATGACCTTCGTCTTCACCTTCATCGCCGCCGGCGTGGTCGTCGCCATCATCCGCACGGCGCGCAAGCTCGGCAGCCTCTCGTGGGCGATCGCGCTCGGCCTGCTGCTCGGCGGCGCCGTCGGCAACCTCACCGACCGGCTGCTGCGCTACCCCTCGGGGTTCGGGCGCTCCACCCAGCTCCAGGGCCACGTGGTCGACTTCATCGAGGTGCTGCCGGGCAACTTCCCGGTCATCGACTACTTCCCCGTCTTCAACATCGCCGACTCCGCCATCGTCTGCGGCGGCATCCTGGCCGTGATCCTGGCCTGGCGCAACGTACAGATCGACGGGTCGAAGGAGATCGACGGGCCGAAGGAGGCGGCCAAGGATGAGTGAGCAGCGCAGCCTGCCCGTGCCCGACGGGCTGGAGGGCGAGCGGCTCGACGCCGCGCTCTCGCGCCTGTTCGGGTTCTCCCGCACGCGCGCGGCCGAGCTGATCGGCGCGGGCGAGGTGCTGGTGGACGGCCGCGTGCCGGCCAAGTCAGACCGCGTGCACGCCGGCGCGTGGCTCGACGTCACGATGCCGCCGCCGGTCACCACGCCCATGCCGGTCGCCGAGCCGGTGCCGGGCATGACGATCGTGTACGAGGACGACGACGTCATCGTGGTCAACAAGCCCATCGGCGTGGCCGCGCACCCCACCGTCGGCTGGACCGGGCCCACCGTGATCGGCGGGCTGCTCGGCGCCGGTCACACCATCGCCACCAGCGGGGCCGCCGAGCGCCAGGGCATCGTGCACCGGCTCGACGCCAACACCACGGGCGCGATGGTCGTGGCCAAGAGCGAGCACGCCTACTCGTTCCTCAAGCGGGCCTTCAAGGAGCGCACGGTCGACAAGCGCTACCACGCGCTCGTGCAGGGGCACCCCGACCCGTTCAGGGGGACCGTGGACGCGCCCATCGACCGGCACCCGTCGGGCGACGGCCGCTGGGCCGTCGTCGCCGGTGGCAAGCCGTCGGTGACCCACTACGACACGGTCGAGGCGTTCCGCGCCGCTTCCCTGCTGGACATCAAGCTCGAGACGGGGCGTACGCACCAGATCCGGGTGCACATGTCGGCGCTGCGCCACCCGTGCGTCGGTGACCTGCTGTACGGCGCCGACCCCACGCTGGCGACCCGCCTGGGCGTCACCCGGCAGTGGCTGCACGCGGTCGCGCTCGGCTTCGAGCACCCGTCGACCGGTGCGTGGATGTCGTTCAGCACGGACTACCCGCAGGACCTGCAGAAGGCCCTCGACCTGGTCCGCGCCGAGTCCTGACCGGAGTCGGCGGGCCGTCGGCCTGAGGCTCGCGTCCAGCGGCCCTCGCGCGGGGCGCGGTTCGTGCCCTGCGGCCCCTGGGCCGATCACGCTTGCGGCGGCCCCTTGCGCGGGCTCAGCCGCCGTCCGAGCCTTCGATCTGGCCGGGGGTCTCCTCCGAGGGGGACTCGCTCTGCCGCTGCGGGCGGTCCGTCTCGTCCTTCCGGGCGGTCTCGTCCTTCCGGGCAGTCTCATCCTGCCGGGGGGTCTCGTCCTTCCGGGGGGTCTCGTCCCGCGTCCTGGCCGGGGTGTCGTCGGGGCGGGGGCGGCGGTTCTGGGTGCGTTCGCCGGTGTCCGGGGTTCTCGGCTGGGTGCGGGCGGGTGGCGGGGTGCTGCGGGGAGTGACCACCTCGGTGTCGCTGCGGGGCGACTCGCCCGCCGGTGGCGGTTTGGTCGTCGTGTCGCGGTCGGCCGGCGCGGAGGTGGTCGCCACCGCCGGTACGGGCCGCCCGCCGCGCGGCTGCTCACGGCCCTGCTTCGACCACCAGGCCGCCCCGCCCGTGACGATGCCGACGAGCAGCGCGCCGCCCGCGATGGCGGCCACCGGCAGCACCCGTGACCGCCGGCGCGGCACCACGACGGGCCCGGTACGCGCGGGCAGCGGGACGGGCCCGGTCTGCTCGGGCGAGCCGCCCGCCAGGATGCCGGCCAGCCGCCGCTCGGTCTCCTCCAGCGTCATCCGCTCCGCCGGGTCCTTGCGCAGCAGCCCGTGCAGGACGGGAGCCAGCACCCCCGCCCTGGCCAGCGGCGCCGGCTCGGCGTGCATCACCGCGCCCAGCGTGGCCAGCGCGTTGTCCCGCTGGAAGGGGGAGTGGCCCTCGACCGCGAGGTACAGCGTCACGCCCAGCGCCCACAGGTCGGACGCGGGCCGCGCCCGGCCGCCCGCGGCGCGTTCAGGGGCGACGAAGGCCGGGGTGCCGACCAGGACGCCCGTACGCGTGACCGGCGCCTCGTCCTCCGTGGTGGCGATGCCGAAGTCGGTGAGCACGGCCCTGCCGTCCTCGGTGAGCAGCACGTTGTCCGGTTTGACGTCGCGGTGCAGCACCCCGGCCGCGTGCGCGGCGCGCAGCGCCTCCAGCAGTTGCAGCCCGATGTCCGCGGCCCGCAGGGGCGTCATGGGGCCCTCGTCGCGCAGCAGCTCGCCGAGCGTGCGCGATCGTACGAGCTGCATGACGATCCAGGGGTGCCCGCGTTCCTCCAGCACGTCGTAGACCGTGGCCACGCCCGGGTGCGCCACCCGGCCCGCCGCCCTGGCCTCCCTGAATGTGCGCACAGCGAAATCCTCGCGCTCGGCGCCCGTCAGCTCAGGAGGCGGAGGCACCTCCTTGACCGCCACGTCACGGCCGAGCACCTCGTCGTGTGCGTGCCACACCGTGCCCATGCCGCCCTTGCCGATCGTCCTGAGGAGCCGGTAACGCCCACCGACCATCACCGCGGATTCGGACATGCACCGGCGACTACCCCAGAAGAAACCGGACAAGCGCCGTCATTGCCGCCGCTGCCGCCAGAACGACCAGAAAAGGGGCGCGGAGCAGGAGGGCGACGATTCCCGCGCCGAGTCCCGCCGTACGGGCCGCGTCGAAGGTCAGCCCGCCCTCCTGCGTGAACACCTGCACCGCGATCAGCGCCGCCAGCAGCGCCACCGGCACCAGCTCCGCGAACCTGCGCACCTTCGGATGGTCCAGCACCGCGCGCGGCGCGGCGAGGCCCGCGAGCTTCAGCGCGTAACAGCCCGCGCACACCAGGGCGATCGCCCACCACAACGTCATCGCACCATCACCACCAGGACCGCCACGGCCGACAGCAGCACCGGCACGCCGGGCGGGAAGAACGGCGTCGCGCACAGGGCGATCACCGCCGCCACCGCGGCCAGCCCGCGCAGCTCGGCGCTGCCCGCCAGCCGGGGCCACAGGATCGCCAGGAACGCCACCGGGCCCACGACGTCGAGGCCGAGGACGGCGGGGTCGCCGAGGAAGGAGGTGCCGTACGCGCCCGCCAGCGTGGTCAGGTTCCAGGTGAGGTAGAGGGTGGCGAAGGTGGTGACGAAGGCCGTACGCGAGGAGCGAGGGTCGGGCTGGGCCATCGCCACGGCCGTCGTCTCGTCGATGACGCCCTGGGCGGCCAGCAGCTTGCGGGGGCCGCGTACCTGGAGGAGGTCGGCCAGGCGCAGGCCGTACAGGGTGTTGCGGCCGCCCAGCAGCAGCGCGCCCAGGCTGGCGGCCAGCAGATCGCCGCCCGCGCCCACCGCGCCCGTCAGCGCGAACTGCGAGGCGCCCGTGAACGCCAGCAGGCTCAGCACGCACGCCTGCGCCACGGACAGGCCCGCGGTGATCGCCGCGGCGCCGAAGGCGAGCCCGGACAGCCCCACGGCCAGGCCCACGCCCAGACCGTCCCGCACTGCCGCGGAACGGTGAGTTGTCGGTTCCATGCCTCCCGAGGTTATGAGATGCGGGAATGTCGGTTCTTGTACGATCCTGCGGCCCGCTGGTACGCCGCCGGCGGCACACCCACGACGCGCTTGAAATGCCGGCTGAGATGCGCCTGATCGGTGAACCCCGACTCGGCCGCCACCTGCGCCGGCGGCATGCCGCTCAGGAGCAGGTGCCGCGCCTTGGCGACGCGCAGGGAGATCAGGTAGGCGTGCGGCGGCAGGCCCGTCGCCGCCTTGAACGCCCGCAGCAGCGGGAACGGCCGCGCCCCCACCGCCTCCGCCAGCCCGTCGAGCGTCGGCGGATCGAGCAGGCTCTCGTGCAGCAGGTCGAGCGCCGCGCGCACGGCCATCCTGCCCTCGCCGGGCAGCGCGGCGGGCGGCTTCGGCGCGGAGTGCCGCGTCAGCAGCCGGGCGAACAGCGTGCGGCTCAGCGTCGACGCGGCCAGCGCGTCGCCCCGCTCGGCCGCCTGGTGCGCCCGCCGCAGCAGCACCGCCACGTCGGCGTCGCGCACCACCTGGCGCGGGAAGTGCGGCGTCCCGCCGGGCCCGCCCAGCTCACGCGCGATCGCGGCCACCGCCTCGATCGACGGATAAAGCATCCGGTACGCCCAGCCGCCCGGCACCCCCGCGTGCCCGGTGTGCACCGACTCCGGGTTGACCAGCACCACCTCGCCCGCGCCCGCCCGGAGCAGCGTGCCCCGGTAGTCGAACTCCTCCACCCCCGAGACGATCAGCCCGATGGCGTAACCGTCGTGGACGTGCCGGGAGAAGCGGTGGGTGACGTAGCGGGCCTTCAGCAGGTCGGTCTCCGGCACCGCCGGGTGCCGCCAGAACGTCGCCCGCTCCTCGGTCGTCCTGCTCACAGCGTTTCACTCACAGGTCTTACTCCCAGCGTCCTACTTACAGGGGCCGGAACGTCTCGAGGAAGTCGTAGAAGTAGTGGCGGTCCTCGGCCCAGCGCGCGTGCGTGGTCTCCCAGTAGACGGCGAACGGGCGGCCGTCGGCGGTGCGCAGGCCGCGGTTGAGCACGTGGATCGTCACGCCGTCGCGGACCCTGGTGAACTCCCAGTCGGCGGCCGGGCGGCCCAGGAACTCGGTGGACTCGATGCCGATCCGCCGGTAGCTCTGGAACTCGCCCTTCTTCTTGATCTCCGCCTCCAGGCGGAGCCAGTGCCGTTCCGGGTCCGTCCAGGTGATGTCGGGGACCGTCCACTCCACCAGCAGCTTGCCGGGAGTGCCCGGACCGGTGACCGACACGCTGTCGCGGCCGTCGGTCTTCTTCACCTGCCACCCGGCGGGCAAGGCGAGCTGGAAGCGGCCGTCGGCGTTCCGGTAGGGCCGCCAGCCTTCCGGGATCTCAGGCTCGTCGGTGGGCTCGTCGGTGGGCTCGTCGGTGGGCTCCTCCGCCGGGTCGTCCGTCGGGTAGTCCGTGGGCTCCTCGGACGGCTCCTCCGTCGGCTGCTGCGTCGGCTCCTGTGGTCCCGTCGTGGGCTCGCCCGTCGGGGTGTCCGCCGTGGGCGAGGGGCTCTGCCCGGCGGTCGTGCCCGTCCAGCGGTCGGACAGCAGCACGCCGCCGGCGCCCAGCACCGCCACCACGAGCACCGCCGCGGGCAGGCCCACCCACAACGTCTTGCGCCGCCCGCCCCGCGGCCGGTCCATCGTCGCCTGGCCCTGCCCGGCGGGCCGCCGATCCCCGGTCGGCTGCCCGCCCGGGTAGGACCCGCCGCCCGGCGGCGTCCCCTGCCAGGAGGCGTGGGGTGGTGGGGTGGCGTGTGCTGGGCCTTCGGGGGGCGGCGTGGGTTGCCAGGTGGCGTGGGGTGGTGGCGTGGTGTGCCCGGAGCCGTCGGCGGGTGGGGTGGCGTGCCAGGGCGCGTCCGTGGTGGTCGTGGGGCGGGGCGGGGCGGTGGCGGCGAGGTCGTACAGGAGGCGGGCGGCCTCGGCGGCGGGCAGCCGCGCGCCCGGCTCGCGCCGCAGCAGCCCCATGACGATCGGCCCGAGCGCCCCGGCCCGCGCCGGCGGCTCGGGGTCGTCGCGCAGCACCGCCGCCACGGTCGCCGCCCACGAGTCGCGCTTGAACGGCGGCCGCCCCTCGACGGCCGTGTACAGCGTCGCGCCCAGCGACCACAGGTCGGACTCGGGCCGCGCGGGCTCGCCGTTGAGCCGCTCGGGCGGCATGTACGCGGGCGTGCCGACCAGCCCGCCCGTCGCGGTCAGCCCGGCCTCGGCCTCCATGGAGGCGATGCCGAAGTCGGTGAGCACCACCCGCCCGTCGTCGGCGAGCAGCACGTTCTCGGGCTTGACGTCGCGGTGCAGCACCCCGGTCGCGTGGGCGGCCCGCAGCGCGTCGAGCACCCGGCCGCCGATCACCGCCGCCTGCGCGGGACGCAGCGGGCCGTCCTCGGAGATCACCCTGGCCAGCGAGCGGGAGCGGACGAGCTGCATGACGATCCACGGCCGGCCGTCCTCCTCGACGACGTCGTGGATGACGACCACCGACGGATGGTCGAGCCGCCCGGCCGCCCTGGCCTCGCGGATGGTGCGGCGGTTGAGCTCGGCCCGCTTGGCGTCGCCGACCCCGGTGTAGCGGACCTCCTTGATCGCGACCGTACGGTCGAGCAACTCGTCGTAGGCCCGCCAGACCACCCCCATGCCGCCCTCGCCGATGGGCTCGACGAGGCGGTAACGATTGCTGACGTGCACGCCGCGCAGCCTACTTCGTCGGCGAGAACGTCGCGCAGAAGCCTTCGAAGAAGCGGAGGTCGTCCTCCCAGTGGCTGTTCAGGGTGTGCCAGTAGATCGCGTACGCCTTGCCGTCGTCGGCGATGAACCCCCGGTAGCGGATGCGGGACTTGCCCGTCTGCGTGGGCCAGATGAAGTCCCAGTCGGCCGCCGCCTTGCCGTACTTGACCTCCTTGATGCTGAGCTTCTTGTAGCCGCCGAAGCGGTTCTTCAGCCGCGACTCCAGCTTCTTCCAGCCCTTCAGCGGGTCCTTGCCCAGCTTGGAGGCCCGCTCGATGCGGACGTGCGCGTTGGGCGCCCCGCCGGGGCCCTTGTACTCGACGCCGCTGCCGACGATCCCAGAACGCTGCCACTCGTCCCAGCCCTTGGGCAGGCCGATGGAGAAGCCGAGCTTCTTGTCCGTGTGCATCTTCCAGCCGGACGGCAGCGCGGGTTTGGCCTCCTTGGTCTCCTCGGGCTCGGCCGTGGGGCTCTCCGCCTGGGTCGGGGACTGGCTCGGGGACGGGTCCTCCTCCTCGTCGGAGGGAGTGGCCGACGGGGACGCCGGGGGAGTCTGCGGAGCGGACTCGCTGGGCCCGGTCGGGACCGTGCTGGCGACCGCCGCCTGGGCGCCCTCGCCATCCGAGTCCTCGGGCGCGGAACGCAGGCCGAGATAGCCGCCCACGCCGGCGACCAGCAGCACGGCCACGGCCGCCGCGACGACCGTGATCATGCGCCGCGGCTCGCCCTTGGACGCGCTCAACGTCGACTCGCCGGTCGGCCCCGACGGCGGTTGCTGCGGCTCCACGGTCGGCGCCTGTGACAGGCGCACACCGGTCTCGGGAACGTTCTCAGCGGCGGGCGCGGCCTGCGAGCGGGCGCTCGCGAGGTTCGGGTCGGTGGGGGTGTCGTCCTCCACCGGCGCGTACGGCCGCCGCGCCTTGGCGGGGCCGGGCCGCTTCGGCTTCGAAGGCGCATGACCCTGCGCATGACCCTGCGCCTGACCCTGCGCCTGGCTCTGGGCAGGACGCTTGGCCGGCTCCGGCACCCGCAGCTCCTGCTCGGGCGGGAACTGCGCCGCGGGGAACTGGGCGGTGGGCGGCGCGCTCGGCTGCGAGAAGCCCGCGATGGCCGCCCGCAGCATGCGCTGCGTCTCCTCGTACGTCAGCCGCTGCACCGGCTCCTTGACCAGCAACCCCATGATCACGTCGGTCAGCGGCCCCACGTGCGTCGCGGGGTCGGGCTCGTCCGTCAGCACGGCGTGCATGGTCGCCAGCGCCATGCCGCGCTCGTGCGGCGAGCGGCCCTCGACCGCCGTGTAGAGGGTGGCGCCCAGCGACCACAGGTCCGACTCGCGCCGCGCGGGCAGGCCCTTGAGCCGCTCTGGCGCGATGAACGCCGGCGTGCCCGCCAGGCCCGTCACCGTGAGCTGCGTCTCGGTCTCCAGCGTGGCGATGCCGAAGTCGGTCAGCACCACCCTGCCGTCGTCGGCCAGCAACACGTTCTCGGGCTTGACGTCCCGATGCAGCACCCCCGCCTCATGGGCGCGGTGCAACGCGTCGAGCACGGCCAGCCCGATCTCCGCCACGCGCTTGGGCGGCAAGGGACCGTCCTGCTTGATCACCGCGCCCAGCGAGCGCGACTGGACCAGCTGCATGACGATCCAGGGCCGGTCGTCCTCCTCGATCACGTCGTGCACGACGATCACGTTGGGATGCTCGAACCTCGCCGCCGCCCTCGCCTCGCGCATCGTGCGCCGGTTCAGCAGCTGCACCTCCTCGCCCAGGGCGGCGGCGTACCTGACCTCCTTGACCGCCACCGTGCGGTCCAAGAGCTCGTCGTAGGCACGCCAGACGATGCCCATCCCGCCCCTGCCGATGGGTTCCTGCAGCTGGTAGCGGCCGGCGATGCGGCGTCCCTCCTGCTTGCGATCCGACATCAACGGCCTCAAACCCTCCTCTAGGCCAAGAAATACTCCCATAGGCAGGGATCATCGGCGACTCGCTCGAAGGCCAGTCCGTCCTGTGAGAAGTGCCGCCCAGCAGGTGGAGGCAGGGGTGTAAGGTTCAGATATGACTTGTCGTCGCTACGCGTTTACCGAGCCGGCTCCGGGAGAGCCGGTCGTCAGCTAGCGACCACCTGGAGTCGGCACGAGGCAGAGACCGTCGTCTCTGCCTTTTTTCGTTCCCCCGCCGGCTCCAGGGGCCGGCCGAATGAGGAGTCGGGATGTCATCGACTTTGGAGCGGCAGGCGCTCACGCTGGGCGGCCTGCCTGTGGGTGAAGGGCGCCCCGCGATCATCGCCACCCGCGTCAGCCTGCGCGGACGACAAACCCACGAGGCGACCTCGGCACTGCTCCGGGTTTCGCCCGCAGCGGGGCCTGACGGGCGGTCCGCCGGGCTGACTCCGGGGGTCACGCTCGTTGAGCCGGCCACCGCGGCGGACCTGCCGGCGATCGCCGCGCACGCCGATGCGGTCGTCGTGGGGGCGGCGTGGACGCGGGACATCCCCCTTGTCCGGGCGGCGGCCGGCACGGGGCTGCCGGTCGTCGTGGAGCGGCGGCCGGGGGCGTCACTCGAGGAGTGGCTGGGGCTGGCCGACTACTGCGCCGTCGAGGGCGACGGGCGGGTGATCCTGTGCGAGGGCGGGCGGCCCGATCTCGGCCTCGTACGCGCCGCGCGGACCGCGTCAGGGCGTCCCGTGCTCGTGGACGTCACCGGCGACCCGGAGCTCGCCGCCGCGGCCGTCGCCGCAGGGGCGGACGGGCTGGTGGCCGGCCCCGAGGGTCGCGCGCTCGCGGAGGAGGCCGTCACCGTCGCCGGCGGGCTGCTGCGCCCCGAGTCGCCCGCCACGCTGCCCGAGTGCCGCGCCGCTATCGACCGGGTGGACGCCGCCCTGGCCGCGCTGCTCGAACGCCGGGTGGAGCTGGCGGGCACCGTGCAGCGCATCAAGCCGGTGGGCGGCTTCGCAGGACGCGACATGGACCGCGAACGCGCCCTGGTCGCCAGAATGGCCAAGCGCGCCCCGTCACTCGGCGAACCCGGCCTCGCCCCGATCATGAACGCCGTCATCGAGGCCGGCCTCCACCTCGCGGAGCGCCGCACCGCCCCCCTGACCGCCCCCTGACCGCCCCCCGACCGACACGGTGACCCTGGTGGGTCAGCCGGGGGTGGGCTGGGAGAGCTGGAGGTTGTTCAGCGGGCGGCCGGGGCCGTCGGCGATCTGTTTGATGATCAGCTCGGCGAAGCGACGGTAGCCGTCGCCCGTCGGGTGGTAGCTGCGGGCGTTGACGCGCAGCTCGCCCACCTCCATGGCGAGCCCGTTCAGGTACGGCGCGGGCTGCCCGACCTCGTGCCCGCTGAACGCCTCGTAGGCGTCGACGTACTCGGCGCTGCCGGGGGCGCCGAACGCGGCGATCGTCCGGTCGAAGTCCTTCACCACGGACCCGACCGTGTCGTTGAGGCGCCGCGTCACGCCGTTGAGCCACCGCTGGTCGGCCGCGCTCAGGTTGTCGACGGTGTCCACCGGGTCCTGGGGGAACGGCCGCGGGTAGCCGAGCACGATCACCCGCGCCTGCGGGGCCCGCACGCGCAGCTCCCTGAGCACCCGCAGCACGCTCGTACGCAGCTCGTCGATGCGCCGGTTGACCGCGGTCTCCTGGTCGACGCAGGCCGACGACCACGGCAGCTTCACGATGCAGCCGGTCAGCACCTTGGTGAACCCGGCGTCGTTGCCGCCGATGCTGAGCGTGACCAGGCTGGCGCCCGGCCCGACCCGGCTGATCTGGGGCGGCTGGCCGTGCTGCCCGGCGAGGAGCTGGCGGGTGGTGGCGCCGCTGCAGGCGTAGAAGGCGGTGCCGCCGCCGAAGCGGTAGGTCTTGGCGACGAGCGGCACGTACGAGCCGGTGGCCCGGTGGCAGCGGTCGGCGCCCTCGTTGACCGGCTCCCTGTCGAGGTCGTAGACCCCCTCGCCGGAGGAGTAGGAGTCGCCCAGCGCCACGTAGGCGCCGCTCTGGGCGGCCTGTAAGGCGGTCAGGCGGGTCACCCGAGGCAGGTCGCCCGCGGGCGAGCCGGGCGGGCAGCCCGCGTCGAGCACCGCGCAGGCGAGCTTCGGATAGACCCCCAGGGGCAGGCAGGCCAGCGCGAGCGCCACGCCGATCGCGACCGCCGCTCCGGCCCTGATGAGCGACCCCCTGGTGCCGCGTTCAGCCTCGTCCAGCACGACCTCCCCGAGCGGCGACTCCTCACGACTGCGCCATCGAGACTACCCAGCCGATCACCGGGCCGGGTATGGCCCGGGCGGTCAGGCCCTGGGCACGGCGTCGCGACGGCGGCGTACCATCCGCCAGCCGAAGGCGATGCCGACGGCGAGCACCGGGATGAGGAAGAAGGCGACGAGCTGGTCCTCGTCGGCGAACGGCATCAGCAGCACCACCAGCGCGAGGAATCCGAGCGTCAGCCAGTTGGTGTAGGGGGAGCCGGGCATCGGGAAGGTGGAGCGGTGGCCGGAGCGGCGCAGGCGGATCTGGCACCACACCAGCACGCCCCACGTGGTGATGACGCCGAGCGAGGCGCAGGCGGTGGCGATGTTGAAGGCCCGCTCGGGCAGGAAGTAGAACAGCGCCACCCCGGCCAGCAGCATCGACGCGGTGAACACGATGCCGCCCATCGGCACGTGGCGGGAGCTGAGCACGCCGGTGAAGCCGGGCGCCTCCTCCTTCATGGCCATCGAGCGCAGGATGCGGCCGGTGGCGTACAGGCCGGAGTTGCAGGACGACAGGGCGGCGGTGATCACGACGAGGTTCATCGCGTCGGCCGCCCAGGGCACGCCGAGGCCGGCGAAGACGGTCACGAAGGGGGAGGTGCCCGCGCTGTAGGCGGTCCACGGCAGGACCATGCAGAGCAGCGCGACCGAGCCGACGTAGAAGATCGCGATGCGCCACACGACGCCGTTGATCGCGCGGGGCATGATCTCGTGCGGCCTGGCCGTCTCGCCGGCGGCGATGCCGACCAGCTCGATCGAGGCGTACGCGAACACGACCGACTGCAGGCTCATCAGCACCAGCGGGAACCCGGTCGGGAAGAACCCGCCGTGCGCGACCAGGTTGTGCGGCCCCGCGTCGCCCACCGCGAACACCACCAGCACCAGCCCCACGACCAGGAAGGCCGTGATGGCCAGCACCTTGAGCAGCGCGAACCAGAACTCCAGCTCGCCGAACAACCGCACCGACAGCAGGTTGACGGTCATGACGATGCCGAGCGCGATCAGCGCCGTCAGCCACTGTGGCCAGGCGGGCGCCCAGTAGTGGATGTACGCGGCGATCGCCGTCAGCTCGGCGATGCCGGTGAAGGCCCAGTTGATCCAGTACATCCAGCCGCTGGCGAACGCGGCCCATGGGCCGATGAACTCGCCGGCGTACTCGACGAAGGAGCCGGAGACCGGGCGGTAGAGCACCAGCTCGCCGAGGGCCCGCATGACGAAGAAGGCGGCCAGGCCGGCGGCGGCGTAGGAGAGCACGAGGCCGGGCCCTGCGGCGGCCAGGCGGCCGCCCGCGCCCAGGAACAGGCCGACGCCGATCGCCCCGCCGATGGCGATCATCTGGACCTGCCGGTTGCCCAGCGCCTTTCGGTATCCCTCGTCCGTCTCCGTGCGCACCGCGTCACTCCTCGACTACTTAAAGTGACTTCCGAGGGTATCGGGTGCGGCGGGTGCGGGCGGCTCCCGGCACGCCGTTCCCGAGGCCGCAGGACCTGTCGGTGGCGCGGATTAAAGTCGGATCCGCACGTCCGTTCAGCCGACTGGGAGGCGCGGTTTCATGTCGTCCAGTGACTCGTTCGTTCACCTGCACGTCCACACCGAATACTCGATGCTGGACGGAGCGGCGCGGCTCAAGCAGATGTTCGAGCTGGTCGGCGAGCTGGGCATGCCGGCGATCGCCATCACCGACCACGGCAACATGCACGGCGCCTACGACTTCTACAAGCAGGCCACGGCGGCCGGGGTCAAGCCGGTCATCGGCATCGAGGCCTATGTGGCGCCCGAGTCGCGCCACACCAAGCGGCCGGTGCTGTGGGGTGAGCCGCACCAGCGCAAGGACGACGTCTCGGCGGGCGGCCACTACACCCACATGACGATCTGGGCCCGCGACAAGACCGGCCTGCACAACCTCATGCGGCTGTCCTCGCGCTCCTACACCGAGGGCTTCGTGCGCAAGTGGCCCCGCATGGACGCCGAGCTGATCGCCGAGCACGCCGAGGGCCTCATGGCCACCACCGGCTGTCCCTCGGGCGAGGTGCAGACCAGGCTGCGGCTCGGCCAGGACGACGAGGCGCTCAAGGCCGCCGCGAAATATCAGGACATCTTCGGCAAGGACAACTTCTTTCTGGAGATCATGGACCACGGCCTCGACATCGAGCGCCGCGTCCGCGACGGCCTGACCCGCATCAGCCGGCAGCTCGGCATCCCGCCGCTGGTCACCAACGACTCCCACTACACCCACGAGTCCGACGCCGCCTCCCACGACGCGCTGCTCTGCGTCCAGACCGGCAGGCAGCTGTCCGACCCCGACCGCTTCCGCTTCGACGGCACCGGCTATTACCTCAAGAGCGCCGGCGAGATGCGCGCGGTCGACTCCTCCGAGCTGTGGGCGGAGGGCTGCCGTAACACGCTGCTGGTGGCCGAGAAGGTCGATCCAAGCGGGTTCTTCGAGCACAAGAACCTCATGCCGACGTTCCCCGTCCCCGACGGCATGACCGAGAGCGAGTTCTTCCGCAGGACCGTCTGGGAGGGCATGGCCCGCCGCTGGCCCGAGGGCTACGACGAGCAGCACCGCAGGCAGGCCGAGTACGAGATCGGCGTCATCGAGCAGATGGGCTTCCCGAGCTACTTCCTCGTGGTGGCCGACTTCATCATGTGGGCCAAGCGGCAGGGCATCCCGGTCGGGCCCGGGCGCGGCTCGGCGGCGGGGTCGCTGGTGGCGTACGCGATGGGCATCACCGACCTCGACCCGATCCCGCACGGCCTGATCTTCGAGCGGTTCCTCAACCCCGAGCGCGTGTCGATGCCCGACGTCGACATCGACTTCGACGAACGCCGGCGGGGCGACGTCATCCGCTACGTCACCGAGCGGTGGGGCGCCGACAAGGTGGCCATGATCGCCACGTTCGGCACCATCAAGGCCAAGGCCGCCATCAAAGACGCGGGGCGGGTGCTGGGCTACCCCTACGCGCTCGGCGACCGGGTCTCCAAGGCGTTCCCGCCCGCGGTCATGGGCAAGGACATCCCGCTGGCCGGCATCTTCGACCCCGACCACCCGCGCTACGCCGAGGCGGGCGAGCTGCGCCGCCTCTACGACGAGGACCCCGACGTCAAGGCCACGATGGACCTCGGCAGGGGCCTTGAGGGCCTGATCAGGCAGACCGGCGTGCACGCGGCCGGCGTGATCATGTCGCGCGAGGTGCTGACCGACCACGTCCCGATCATGCGCCGCGACTCCGACGGCGCGATCATCACGCAGTTCGACTATCCGACGTGTGAGACGCTCGGCCTGCTCAAGATGGACTTCCTGGGCCTGCGCAACCTCACCATCATGGACGACTGCCTCAAGCTGATCGAGTCCACGACGGGCGAGAAGGTCGACCTGACGGCGCTGCCGCTCGACGACCGCAAGACCTACGAGCTGCTGGCCAAGGGCGACACGCTGGGCGTCTTCCAGCTCGACGGCGGCGGCATGCGCTCGCTGCTGCGCCTCATGCGTCCCGACACCTTCGAGGACATCTCCGCCGCGCTCGCCCTCTACCGCCCCGGCCCGATGGGCGCCAACTCCCACACCAACTACGCGCTGCGCAAGAACGGCCAGCAGGAGATCACGCCCATCCACCCCGAGCTGGAGAAGCCGCTCGAGGACATCCTCGACACGACCTACGGCCTGATCATCTACCAGGAGCAGGTCATGGCCATCGCCCAGCGGGTGGCCGGCTACTCCCTGGGCGCCGCCGACCTGCTGCGCCGCGCGATGGGCAAGAAGAAGAAGGCGGAGCTCGACCAGCAGTACGCCTCCTTCGAGCAGGGCATGAAGGACAACGGCTTCTCCGGCGGGGCCGTCAAGGCGCTGTGGGACATCCTGCTGCCGTTCTCCGACTACGCCTTCAACAAGGCCCACACGGCCGCCTACGGCCTCATCGCCTACTGGACGGCCTACCTCAAGGCCAACCACCCGGCGGCCTACATGGCGGCGCTGCTGACCTCGGTCAAGGACGACAAGGACAAGTCGGCCCTCTATCTCCACGAGTGCCGCCGCATGGGCATCAAGGTCCTGCCGCCCGACGTCAACGACTCCGACTTCGACTTCACGCCGCGCGGCACCGACATCCGCTTCGGCCTGTCGGCCGTCCGCAACGTCGGCGCGAACGTGGTCGACGGCATCATCGCCGCGCGCAGGAGAAAGGGCCGCTTCACCGGCTTCTCCGACTTCCTGCGCAAGGTGCCCGCCGTGGTGTGCAACAAGCGGGTGATCGAGTCGCTGGTCAAGGCGGGCGCGTTCGACTCGCTCGGGCATCGGCGCAAGGGCCTGGTCATGGTGCACGAGCAGGCCGTCGACGCGATCATCGACATCAAGAAGAACGAGGCCATCGGCCAGGACTCGCTGTTCGGGGTGCTCGACGGGGGCGAGGACCAGACGTTCGACGTGCAGATCCCGCCGGGGGAGTGGGACAAGACCACGCTGCTGCAGTTCGAGCGGGAGATGCTCGGCCTCTACGTCTCCGACCATCCGCTGTTCGGCGTCGAGCACGTCCTGGCGGCGGGGGCCGACTGCTCGATCGCGGCCGTGCAGGACGACAGCCGCCCCGACGGGCAGGTGGTGACGGTGGGCGGCATCCTCAGCGGGGTGCAGCGCAAGATCACCAAGAAGGGCGACACCTGGGTGCTGACCCAGCTGGAGGACCTCGCGGGCTCGATCGAGGTGATGATCTTCCCGTCGGCCTACCAGCTGTGCTCGACGATCCTGGCCGAGGACGCGATCGTGTTCGTCAAGGGCCGCATCGACAAGCGGGAGGACGTCGCCAAGATCATCGCCATGGAGGTGACCGCGCCCGACCTCACCCAGGAGACGGGCGGTCCCGTGCTGGTCAGCCTGCCGCTGACGCGCTGCACGCCGCCCGTCGTGGGCCGGCTGAAAGAGATACTCACCACCCACCCCGGCACGTCCGAGGTGCACCTCCAGGTGCGCAACGGACCCAGGACGACGGTGCTGCGGGTGGACGACCGGCTGCGGGTCACGCCGTCGCCGGCGCTCATGGGCGAGCTCAAACAGCTCCTCGGCCCGGCCTGCCTCAACGCGTGAGCGGCCTTCGGCAACCCTCGCCGTCGCCCGCCCGCCACGCGTGGGGGAGGATCACCACGTGAGCGAACTGCACTACCTGACCGCGACCGAGCTGGCCCGACTGATCAAGACCAGGCAGGTGAGCGCCGTGGAGGTCCTGCGCGCCCATCTCGACCGCATCGACAAGGTCAACCCCGCCGTCAACGCCGTCGTCACCCTCGCCGCCGGCCACGCGCTCGAAGCCGCCGAGGCGGCCGACCGGGCACTCGCGGCCGGCGAGCCGACCGGGCCGCTGCACGGGGTGCCGGTCGCGCACAAGGACCTGCACGACACCGCCGGCATCCGCACGACGTACGGCTCGCCGCTGTTCGCCGAGCACGTGCCCGAGCAGGACGACCTGATGGTGCGCCGGCTGCGCGCGGCCGGCGCGATCACCGTGGGCAAGACCAACACCCCCGAGTTCGGCACCGGCTCCCACACGGTCAACGAGGTGTTCGGCGCCACCAGGAACCCCTACGACCTGTCGAAGTCGGCCGGAGGCAGCAGCGGGGGAGCGGCGGTCGCGCTGGCCACCGGCATGGTCGCGCTGGCCGACGGCTCCGACATGGGCGGCTCCCTGCGCAACCCGGCCTCGTTCTGCAACGTCGTCGGGCTGCGGCCGACGCCGGGGCGCGTGCCCGCGCCGTCCGACACGGCCGCCTGGTACACGCTGTCGGTGCCGGGGCCGATGGCGCGCACGGTCGAGGACGTCACGCTCATGCTCGGGGCCGTCGCCGGGTTCGACCGGCGCTCGCCGTACGCGATCAAGGAGGTGTTCGCGCCCGAGCCGGAGCAGGGCGTGGCCGGGCTGCGGGTGGCGTGGAGCCCCGACCTGGGCGGGCTGCCGGTCGATCCGCGCACGGCGGCGGTCACCGCGACGGCGCCCGCCGTGTTCGAGGGGCTCGGCGCCCGCGTCGAGCAGGTCGAGCTCGACCTGGAGGGCGCCGACGACGCGTTCAGGACCTACCGCGCCTGGTTCTACCTGCTGGCCCACGGCGACAAGAGCGGCCTCGGCCCCAACACCGCCTGGAACGTCGAGCAGGGCCGCAAGGTCACCGGCGCCGACCTGGCCGGGGCCGAGATCGCGCGCAGCCGCCTCTACCAGCGCATGGCCGCCTTCTTCGACACCTACGACGTGCTGATCGCGCCGGTCAGCCAGGTGCCGCCGTTCCCCGTCGAGCATCCGCACGTCAGCGAGATCAACGGTCACAAGCTGCCCGACTACCTGTCGTGGATGCGCTCGGCGTACTGGGTCAGCGTGCTGCACGCGCCGGCCGCGTCGGTGCCCGCCGGGTTCACCCCCGAGGGGCTGCCGGTGGGCGTGCAGATCATCGGGCGGCCGTTCGAGGACGCCAGGGTGCTGCGGGTGGCGCGGGCGTTCGAGCTCGCCACGGGCCACGGCAGGCGGCGGCCCGCGCTCTAGCGCCAGACGCCGGTGTGCGGGCCGCCCGGCTCGATCCCGCCGGGCTCGATCCCGTACGGCTGCCGCAGCGGCGACTCGCGGTAGCCGTGCATGCCTTCGAGCAGCGCGAAGAACCCCACGGCGAGCAGCGGCCAGCACACCAGCACGCCCTTGGCGGTCAGCTCCAGCGCGCCGGGGACGATCGACACCCCGGGCGCGGCGTTCGCCGCCACGGCGGCCTCCACCGTGACCGCCCCGATCGTGACGGAGGACCCGATCCAGAGCGTCAGGAACGCCGCCAGCACCCCGCCCGCGCAGAGCCCGAGCAGCACCGGCAGCATCCACCGCCGCGCGATGAACCAGGCGACGCCGCCGCACACCAGCCCGAGCCCGCCGGTGATCACCGCGAACCAGCCGTCGGCCGCGATCAGCGCCTGCGTGGTGGGGTCGGCGAGCACCGGCTCGCCCTGCCCGGCGACCTGGTAGGGGGCCCGGGGCGTCAGCCCTGACCAGAGCAGGCCGGCGGCGGCTCCGAGAGTGGCGAGAGTGAGGACAGTTACCGCGAATGCGCGTACTTCCCTCGCCACGCGACTCCCCCTCACATGTACGTCCGAATCAGCTTGATGGTATCTCCCGGTTAGGCTCACTTCGTGATTGCAGAAGAGGTCTGGCAGATAGAACCCTCCGGCCCGCTCCGGGGTGACGTCGAAGTACGCGGTTCCAAGAACGGCGTGTCCAAGCACATGGTCGCCGCCATGCTCGGCGACGGCGAGAGCAGCATCCACAACGCCCCCGAGGTCGGCGAGGTCGAGATCACCGCCGCCATGCTGCGCGCCCTGGGCATCGACGTCGAGATCTCCCGTACGGAGATCAGGATCGAGCGGGGCGCGGCGATCGAGCCCCGGGTGCCCGACGCGTTCACCGGCCTGAACCGCATCCCCATCCTCATGCTCGGCCCCCTGCTGCACCTGGCGGGTGAGGCATTTGTGCCGCTGGTCGGCGGCGACCCCATCGGGCGGCGGCCGGTCAACTTCCACGTGGACGCGCTGCGCGCCATGGGCGCCGAAGTGGAGGTGCAGGACGCCGGCATCTACGCCAAGGCGGGCCGGCTGCACGGCACCCGCATCGAGCTGCCGTACCCGAGCGTGGGCGCCACCGAGACCGTGCTGATGTCGGCGGTGCTGGCCGACGGCAAGACCGTGCTGAAGAACGCCGCCACCGAGCCGGAGGTGGTGGAGCTGGCGCTGTTCCTGCAGCGGATGGGGGCGCGGATCGAGCTGTCGCCCGACCGCAGGATCGTCATCGAGGGCGTCGAACGCCTGCGCGGCGCCTCCACCTGGCTGACCGGCGACCGCATCGAGGCGTTCTCCTACCTCGCGGCGGGGCTGATCACCCAGGGCGAGGTACGCGTGCACGGCTGCCCCCAGGATCGCCTGGTCACCGCCATCACCACGCTGGCCAGGATGGGCGCCAGGTTCGACATCAACGACGAGTACCTGTGCGCCACCGCGCCGCCCGAGGGCCTGCGCTCGGCGGCCGTGCAGACCGACACCCACCCCGGCTTCATGACCGACTGGCAGACGCCGCTCATGGTGCTGTTCACCCAGAGCCAGGGCATGTCCGTGCTGCACGAGACGGTCTTCGAGAACCGCCTGGTGTACGTGCCCGCGCTGCAGAAGATGGGCTGCGAGATCGAGGTGTTCGACCAGTGCCTCGGCGGCCCGGCCTGCCGCTACCACGACACCAACGCCCGCCACTCGGCGGTCGTGCGCGGCGTGTCCAAGCTCAGGGGCGCCGACGTGACGCTGCCCGACATCAGGGCCGGCTTCTCGGCCGTGCTGGCCGCCGCCGTCGCCGACGGGCCCTCCACGCTGCGCGGCGTGCACCACATCGAACGCGGCTACCACCGGCCGTTCGAGCAGTTCAGGTCCCTCGGTCTGAACATCCGCAGGCAACGGTAAAGAGCTCGCAGCCGGGCGTTTGCCGCTGATCGGGACGTCGTACACATCTGACGTGAGCGTACTCAGATCCATCGGGGCTCTCGGCCTGGCGGGGGCGCTGGGCGGGCTGCTGGCGGCCGCGCTGGCCGTCCCGGTGGTGAGCGGGGGCGGCCTCGCCGCGAAGAACGCCGTCAACACCTTCGTGGACCTGCCGCCCGCCCCGCGCGAGGAGCAGCTCGCCCAGGTGACCAGGCTGCTCGACAGGAACGGCCGGCCGTTCGCGCAGTTCTACGAGGCCAACAGGACGACCGTGCGGCTCGGCTCGGTCGCGCCCGTGATGCGCCAGGCCATCGTGGCGATCGAGGACGCCCGCTTCTACGAGCACGGCGGCCTCGACGTCAGGGGCACGCTGCGGGCGCTGCTCACCAACACCCAGGCGGGCGGCATCCGGCAGGGCGGCTCGTCCCTGACCCAGCAGCTCGTCAAGAACATCCTGGTGGAGAGCGCGCGCACCGACGCCGAGCGCGACAAGGCCCGCGCGCCCAACCTGGCCCGCAAGATCAACGAGCTGCGGCTGGCGCTCGCGCTGGAGCGCAAGTACCGCAAGGACGAGATCCTGGAGCGCTATCTCAACATCGCCTACTTCGGGGCGGGCGCCCACGGCGTGCAGGCGGCGGCCAGGCGCTTCTTCTCCACCTCCGCCGCCCGGCTCACGCTCACCCAGGCGGCCACGCTGGCGGGGGCGGTGCGCATGCCGTACTCGACCGATCCCTCGCTCGGGAGCGCGCACCGCGAGCGGCTCAAGGGGCGGCGCGACCTCGTGCTCGACCGCATGGCGGGGCTCAAGCTGATCAGCCAGCAGGAGGCGGCGCAGGCCAAGAGCTCGCCGCTCGGGCTGCGGCTGCGGCCCGAGCCAGGCGGCTGCGCCCAGTCCGAGTACCCCTTCTACTGCCTGTACGTCCAGCAGGAGCTGCTCACCAACCCCGTCTTCGGCAACACCGCCGCCGAGCGGCGCCGCCGCATGGCCAAGGGCGGCATGGTGATCAGGACCAGCCTCGACCCCGTCGCCCAGCGCGCCGCCGAGCAGGCCATCCGCCGGCACGTCGCGCCCGAGGACACCGAGGTGGCCGCCGAGGCCATGGTCGAGCCGGGGACCGGCCGCATCAGGGCGATGGCCGCGAGCAAGCGCTTCGGCCGCAACCCGGGCGACCGCAAGAACGGCCCCAGGACCACCTTCAACCTGCCGGCCGACGTCGCCCACGGGGGCGGGCAGGGCTTCCAGGCGGGCTCGACGTTCAAGGTGTTCACCCTGGCCACCGCCCTGCAGCAGGGCTGGCGCTTCGGCGACGGCTTCCAGACCCCTGGCGCCCTGTCGCCGTCGCAGGGCTACCGGAACTGTGACGGCCGCTCCGTCAACGACCCCGGCACGCGCATCACCAACGCCAGCGGCGAGGGCGACGGCGGGCCGCACAGCATCGAGACCGGCACCTGGAAGTCGGTCAACATCTTCTACATGATGCTGGAGCGCAAGGTCGGGCTCTGCAACGTCGTCAAGACCGCGAAGAAGCTCGGCGTCGTCAGGGCCGACGGGGCGCCGCTGCGGGAGGTGCCGACGTTCACGCTCGGCATCAACGAGATGGACCCGGTGACGGTGGCGGCCTCGTTCGCGGCCTTCGCGGCGCGCGGGCTCTACTGCCGGCCGCTCGCCATCGTGGAGATCACCGGCAGGGACGGGCGGCGTACGCACGTGCCGCCCTCGTGCGAGCAGGCCATCGAGCAGCGCGTCGCCGACGCCGTCAACCATGTGCTGACCGGCGTCTTCGACAAGGGCACCATGCAGGGGCAGAGCATCGGGCGGCCGGCCGCGGGCAAGACCGGCACCAACAACGGCTACACCTCCGCGTGGTTCGCCGGGCACACGCCCGACCTGGCGGCGGCGGTCAGCGTGGGGGACATCAGGGGGTCGTACAAGTTCCCGCTGCGGGGCGTGCAGATCGGTGACCGGCACTATGGGGCGGTGCAGGGGGCGTCGCTGCCGGGGCCGATCTGGGTGGAGTCGATGCGGCGGGCATTGCGCCGTACGGAGCCGCGCGGCTTCCCCAAACCCGACATGTCCCGCTTCGGCGGCGGCCACACGCCGGGCCTGGAGCAGGCCCTGGCCGACGAGGAACGCAGGGATCGCCGCACCCACCCGTTCCTGCGCCGCCACCGCCGCCTGTTCGAGTGGCTGATGGGCCAGGACGAAGTGATCTCCCCAAGGCAGGGCCGCACGGAGCTCACCTTCGACTGGCCCCCACGCGACCGCCACCGCCCGGCCACCCACACCCCGCCAGAGGTATCTCCGGGAAGGGCACCGGCTCCGGAACGGCCGCAGGCCCCTGAGAGGGCGCAGGCCCCGGCTCCCGCACGCCCGCCGGCCCGCTCCCAGCCGGCCCGCTCCCAGCCGGCCCGCCCCCAGCCGGCTGGGAGGGCGCAGGCTCCCGCGCGCCCGCCGGCTCGTCAGCCCGCCCGTCCCCAGCCGGCCCGGCAGGACGGCTCCGCCGGTCGCGTTCAACCGCGGGGGTCGGGGGAGGGCTCAAATCGTTCTCAGCCGTCTGGACGGTCACGCCCCGACGGTCAGGACGGCGCTCATCATCCAGGGCGTGATCGTCCCGGAGGGAACGGCGGGCCGCCGCACGCTCATCGGCCCGGGTGACGTGCTCTCACCCTAGGCGGGTTTGCCGATGGGGGCCGTCACGGCGCGGGTGAGGGTGATGAGGTTGGCGGGAGCGGTCTCGATCTGGAGGCCGCGTTTGCCGGCGGAGAAGTAGATCGTCTCGAAGTCGAGGGCTGAGGAGTCGACCACCGTGGGGAGCTGTTTGCGCTGGCCCAGCGGGCTGATGCCGCCGACGACGTAACCCGTGACGCGCTCGACCTTGGCGGCCTCGGCCATCGCGGCCCGCTTGCCGCCGAGCGCGCCGGCCAGCGCCTTGAGGTCGAGCTTGCCCGCGACGGGCACGACGGCCACGGCCAGCCCGCCCTCGACCTCGGCGACCAGCGTCTTGAAGATCCGCTCGTAGGGGACGCCGAGCGCGTCGGCGGCCTCCTCGCCGTAGGCCTGGGCGTCGGGGTCGTGGTCGTAGGGGTGGAGAGTGAACTCGGCCTTGGCCCTGGTCAGCGCCATGGTGGCCGGAGTGCCGCCCTTACCTTTGGGTTTGCTCACGACACCCCAGTGTAGCGAATCTACAATGTAAAGGCCCGGCCGGGGGTGTACCCGAACGCCTTCCTGAACACGTCGATGAACGCGCTCGCCGACCCCCACCCGCACCGGTGCGCGACCGCCGTCACCGGCACCCCGTCGGCCAGCAGCAGGAGCGCGTGGTGCAGCCGGAGCTGGGTGCGCCACTGGGGAAAGCTCATGCCGAGCTCGGCCCGGCACAGGCGGGCGAGCGTGCGCTCGCTGGTGCCGGCGCGGGCGGCGAGCCTGGCGAGGGTGCTGGTGTCGGCGGGGTCGCGGTGCAGGGCGGCGCAGACGGCGGCCAGCCGGGGGTCGCGCGCGGTGGGCAGGTGCAGGGGCTGCTCGGGGGCGCGCCGGAGCTGGTCGAGGAGGACGGCGAGGAGCCGGTCGCGCTCGGGCTCGGGCGAGGGAGGCTCGCCGGTGTAGGCGATGATCAGCTCGCGGAGGAGGGGCCCGACGGCGAGCACGGCGGGCCTGGCCAGGCGCAGCGGGTTGCCGGTGAGGCCGACGAGGCGCAGGTCGGTGTCGCCGTGGGCGCGGTGCTCGTGCACGGTTCCCGCGGGCACCCAGATGGCCCGGTTGGCGGGGGCGACCCAGGTGCCGGCGTCGGTGGTGACGGACAGGACGCCGCGGCAGGCGTACACGATCTGGTGGGTGTCGTGCCGGTGGGCGTCGATGCCGCCGCCCGAGGTCAGGGGACGGCGTCCGGTGGGGGCCTCGGGCAGGTGGCGGATTTCCGACATGATTTGGCATTTTATCGGAAGCGTGCCAGCGGCGTCCGCAGGAATCATCGAGGACGTGAAGCGGATCCCCATGCTCGCCGCCGGCCATGGCTGCGTGGACTTCTACCAGGGCGCGGTCCCGGCGCTCGTGCCGTTCCTGGTGGCCGGGCGCGGTTACGGGTACGTCGCGGTGTCCGGCATCGTGCTGGCCGCCACGCTGCTTTCGTCGATCGTGCAGCCGCTGTTCGGGGTGCTGACGGACCGGTGGCGGATGCCGTGGCTGATCCCCGTGAGCATGGTCGTGTCGGGGGTGGGGGTGGCGGCGGGCGGTTTGTCCGACTCGTACGCGCTGACCTGGCTGGCCGTGGCACTGTCCGGACTCGGCGTGGCCGCGTACCACCCGGAGGCGGCCCGCCTGGCGCGGATCGCGAGCGAGGGCGGCCACGTGCGGATGAGCTGGTTCTCCCTCGGCGGGACGCTGGGCTTCGCCTCGGCGCCGGTGCTGGTGACGCCGCTGCTGGCGGCGGGCGGCCTGGGCGCCTCGCCTTTCCTGGTGGTGCCGGCCGTGCTGGGCGCGCTGGTGACGTTGCCCGCGGTGCGTTCGCTGTCGGGCGGCGCGCGGACGCCGGGAGCGGCGGCGGCGGTGCGGGGGCGCGACGACTGGCCGGCGTTCGCCAGGCTGACGCTGGTGATCGTCTTCCGCTCGGTGGTGTACGTCGGGCTGAGCGCGTTCGTGGCCCTGCTGATGGGCGGGGGAGCGGCGGGGGCGGTGGCGCTGTTCGTGCTGTTCGCGGGCGGCGCGGTGGGCACGGTGCTGGGCGGCAGGCTGGCGGCGCGGTGGGGGCGGGTGCGGACGATGCGGCTGGCGTACGCGCTGGCCGTGCCGGCGGTCGCGGGCGCGGTGCTGGTGCCCGGCCCGGCCGCGTACGTCTTCGTGGCGGCCTCCTCGATCGCCCTGTACGCCCCGTTCTCCCTGCACGTCACGCTGGGCCAGGACCTGCTGCCGAGCCGGGTGGGCACGGCGGGCGGGGTGACGCTGGGCCTGGCGGTGAGCGTGGGCGGGCTGGCGAGCCCGCTGGTGGGCGCGATGGCGGAGGCGTCGTCGCTGCGGACGGCGCTGGCCTGCCTGATCGTCTTCCCGGTGCTGGCCTGGCTGCTGGCCCGCACGCTGAAGGAGCCCGTCGCCGAGGTCAGCCGTGGGTGAACAGCCGCAGCACGTCGGTGTTGTCGCGCTGCGTCGGGTCCAGCCTGGTCGAGGTGACGCGGGCGGCGAGCGCGAGGCGGCGCGGCGCGTCGGCGGCGACGTGCACGCGTGCCTTGATCCTGACCGGCCGCCCGGGACGGACGGCCGGGATGAGGCAGGTGGCCTGGCGGCGGGTGGGCGCGCAGGCGACGCCGTGCACGGCGGCCAGCGCGGCGCCGCGCGGCGCGGCGATCGTGACGGGCACCCGCATGGCGGCCATGAGCCCGCGCATGGTGACGGTGGCGGTGACGGTCGTGGTGCGGCCGCGCCTGACGGGCCTCCCGGGCCTGGCGGGGCGGCCCAGCCTGACCGACAGCGCGTCGTAGACGCCCTTGGGGTCGGCCTTGCCGACGATGGCGCCGTAGCCTTCGAGGTTGAGCGCGGTGGCGACGGAGTTGCCGTCGGCCTCGCCGTCTTCCTTGCCGGCCGAGAGCACGCCGACGAGGTCGCCGGTGTTCTTGAGGAACCAGGGGCCGCCGGAGTGGCCCTTGTGGAGGTGGCAGTTGTGCGTCTCCATGCGTCCGCTTCCTGCGGTCCGGCCGGTGGCGTTGGCGGCGAGCATGGTCTCCGTCCGGGCGACGCCGGCGGACTGCCGGGTCCTGCCGAGGCACCAGAGCTGGTCGCGCCCGTCGTACGGCTCCCTGCCGAGCAGCCCGGGATAACCGGTGGTGGCGATGGTGTGCCTGCCGCCCTGGTTGAGCATGGGGGTGAAGGCGCCGACGGCGTCCTGGAGGGTGCGCTCGCGCCTGCCGACCTCGATGAGGGCGATGTCGTAGCTGGAGTTCCAGTCGCCGCCGTGCAGGCCGGTGTAACCGTCGGGTTTCCAGGCGCGCCGGCCGCCCCACCGCCCGTACGGCTCGCGCCCCCGCAGGCCGGCGGCGCGCCCGTCGTAGGCGGGGATGAACAGGAAGTTGCGGTGCCACTGCCCGGTGGCGGTGCCTTCCGCGACGCTGTAGACGCAGTGGGCGGCGGTGGCGATGAGGAGCTCGCTGGCGGAGCGTACGACGGAGGCGGTGCAGGAGTCGGGCTGCCCTCCCGCGTTGACGAAGAAGAGCCGGCCGCTGATGCGGCTGTAGGGGACGGCGGTGTACGGCCTGCGGACGCGGGCGTAGCCGTTGACGTCGCCGCCGGGGGTGAGGCGCTTGGCGGCCGGGACGCTGAGGGGCGCGGCGGTGCGCGCGGCTCCCTTGGGGCTCTTCGGCAGGTCGGCGGCTCTGGCCTCGGCCTGTTTGGCGGCGGTCCAGTATTTGACGGCCTGTCGTGGACGCATGAGCGGCGAGGACGCGGCGCCCCAGACGGGCGGCGGGGCCTGGTGTTCGGTTTTCGCGGAGAAGAGGGGCGGCTGGTCGGCCGTGGCGGGCGGGGCGGCGAGCCCGGTGAATCCGGTGAGCCCGGCCAGCGTGGTGACGAAAGTTCTGCGCACTATGTCCCCCGAACCATTCGACATACCTTTTGGTCACTCTAAGTCACCATAAGGGGACGATGTGTGGCCAGGGGTGGCGTGTCGGGCATCAGCCCGCGGCGGCGTCGCCCTGGTGGGGGAGCAGTCCGGAGGTGCGGGCCTCGGCCGGCTCGCGGTCTGGGCGCAGCCCGCGCCACGAGGGGTGGCGCAGCCGGCCGTCACCGGTGACCTCGGCGTACTGGACCTCGCCGACCAGCTCCGGGCGTACCCAGTGGGCGTCGCGGGCGTGCTCGCGCGGCACCTCGTCGCCGAACGGGGGGCCGGGCAGCTCCAGCGGGGCCAGCCGGTCGCGCAGGTCGCGCAGCACCTGCTCGGTGAAGCCGGTGCCGACGTGGCCGACGAACCGCAGCCGGCCCGCGTCGTCGTACGCGCCGAGCAGCAGCGACCCGATCGTGCCCGAGCGCCGCCCGCTGCCCGGCTTCCACCCGCCGATGACCACCTCGGCGGTGCTGACGTTCTTGACCTTCGTCCATTCGCCGCTGCGCCGCCCCGGCCGGTACGGCGAGGCGAGCCGCTTGCACACGACCCCTTCGAGCCCGAGCTGCTGCGAGGACTCGAAGGCGCGCTGGGCGTGGTCGGGGAACCAGACGGGCACCTGCCACCGGTAGCCGGGCGTGAGCGTGCTCTCCAGCAGCTCGCGCCGCTCGGTGTAGGGCCGCGCGACGGTGGCGGCGTCGTCGAGGTGCAGGATGTCGAAGGCCATGTACGTCACCGGCACCGCCCTGGTCAGCGCGGCCACGGCGGCCGGGTTGCGCTGGTGCATGCGGGGCTGCAGGGCCTCGAAGCTGGGCCGCCCCGCGTCGTCGAAGGCGACGATCTCCCCGTCGATGACCGCGTCGTGGCCGCCGGTGGCGCCGGCCATGAGCTGGAGCTCGGGGTAGGCGGGGGTGATGTCCTTGGCGTTGCGCGACATCAGGCGGACGGCGCCGTCCTCGACGTAGGCGAGGGCGCGCACGCCGTCCCATTTCATCTCCACGGCCCAGCCGGGGCCCTGGACGGAGGTCAGGGTGCCGGCCTGGGCCAGCATGGGCGTGTAGACCGGCAGCCGGACCATGGTGCATGCCGTACCCCGCCCGCTTGATCGACAGTGGCGGGCAGGGGTCTACAGATGGTCAAGCGGCCTGTCTTCCGTGCGCTCCACGAGCTCGGCGAGGTCCACGCCGTGCTCGCCGAGCTCGGCGACGGTGGCGCAGTATCCGCGCAGGTAGGTGCGGCCGTTGACGCGGTGGGAGACACGCAGGAGCGGGCGATCGTCCAAGATGATCGCCTCGACGAGCAGGCCGTCGGGCCCGTGCCACTGTCCCATGCCGGTAAGGGTAAAGGTCCGGACATAATGGACAGATAATGTCGGACGCCGCCGCCGGCGGCCCGCTCCCGGCCCCGCGCCGCGCGGCAGCGGGATTTCGTGGGCAAAAATCACGCAACGTCACCTTGTGGTGCCCCAAAGTTTTTCTTGAAGAAGTGCGTTAGAGGGCGCGCCTGCGGGGCAGTGGAGTTTCCCCTGGCTTTCCCCGGCCGTGGCCGTACCCCCGTGACGGCCACGGCGCCGGCCCCGGCAGGCCCGGTCCGGGGTCATGACGGCCGCGAGGGGCGTGCGTCGGCGAGCGCCGCCCCCGCGGCCGTCGGCTCTTCCAGCGGGCGTCACTCGGGCGAGCAGCCTGTCCGCATGGTGGACACCGCCTGAATCGGAGCCCGGACTCCGTAGACTGTTGGGGTGATTTCCCGTATCGACATGCGCGGTTCCCTGCCGGCGAACCTGCGCGACGTGCTGCCCCGCGCCGAGCTCGACGTCGAGGCCGCCCTGGAGAAGGTGCGGCCCATCTGCGACGAGGTGCGCCATCGCGGGGCGGCAGCCGTACGGGAGCTGACCGCCAGGTTCGACGGTGTCGAGATCGCCTCCGCCCGCGTCCCCGCCGAGGCCCTGCGCGACGCGCTGGCCGGGCTCGACCCCCGCGTGCGCGCCGCGCTGGAGGAGTCGATCAGGCGGGCCAGGCTGGTCCACCGCGACCAGCGGCGCACCGACGCCACCACCCAGGTCGTGCCCGGCGGCACGGTCTCCGAGCGGTGGGTGCCCGTCGATCGGGTGGGCCTCTACGTCCCCGGCGGCCGCGCGGTCTATCCGTCGAGCGTCGTGATGAACGTCGTGCCCGCCCAGGAGGCGGGCGTCGGCTCCCTGGCGGTGACGAGCCCCGCGCAGAAGGAGTTCGGCGGCCTGCCGCACCCCACCATCCTGGCCGCGTGCGCGCTGCTCGGCGTGGACGAGGTCTACTCCGTGGGCGGGGCGCAGGCGGTGGCGATGTTCGCCTACGGCACCGAGGAGTGCGAGCCCGCGACCATGGTCACGGGTCCCGGCAACATCTGGGTGGCCGCGGCCAAGCGGCTGCTCAAGGGCCGCATCGGCATCGACTCCGAGGCCGGCCCCACCGAGATCGCGATCCTCGCCGACGAGAGCGCCGACCCCGTCCACGTCGCCGCCGACCTGATCAGCCAGGCCGAGCACGACACGATCGCCGCCGCCGTGCTGGTCACCACCAGCCCCGAGCTGGCCGACGCGGTCGAGAAGGAGCTGCCCGGCCAGGTCTCGGCCACCCGCCACTCCGAGCGCATCACCGAGGCGCTGAGCGGGCGGCAGTCCGGCATCGTGCTGGTGAGCTCGATCGACGACGGTCTCAAGGTCGTCGACGCCTACGCCGCCGAGCACCTGGAGATCCAGACCGCCGACGCGGCGGCCGTGGCGGCCCGGGTGCGCAACGCCGGCGCGATCTTCGTGGGCCCCTACTCGCCGGTCTCGCTCGGCGACTACCTCGCCGGGTCCAACCACGTGCTGCCCACCGGCGGTTGCGCCTGCCACTCCAGTGGCCTGTCGGTGCAGTCGTTCCTGCGCGGCATCCACGTCGTCGACTACACCCGCGAGGCGCTCGCCGGGGCGGCGGCCCACGTGTCGGTGCTGGCCGACGCCGAAGACCTGCCCGCACACGGCGCCGCGATCCGCGCCCGATTCGACTGGCGAGTGCCGACGGAGACCGCGTGAACCTCGACGACCTGCCCATCCGCGACGATCTGCGCGGCAAGACGCCCTACGGCGCGCCGCAGATCGACGTCCCCGTACGCCTCAACACCAACGAGAACCCCTACCCGCCCTCGCCCGCGCTGGTCGCCGACCTGGCCAGGGAGATCGGCGAGCGGGCCGGCGAGCTCAACCGCTACCCCGACAGAGACGCGACCGAGCTGCGCGCCGGCCTGGCCGCCTACCTCGGTCACGGCCTGACGCCCGCGCAGGTGTGGGCCGCCAACGGCTCCAACGAGGTGCTCCAGCAGATCCTCCAGGCATTCGGCGGCCACGGCCGCACCGCCATCGGGTTCGAGCCCTCCTACTCCATGCACCCGATCATCACCGGCGGCACCAGCACCGAGTGGATCAGGGCGACGCGCGAGGAGGACTTCTCGATCGACCCCGGCAAGGCGGTCGCCGCGATCGAGGAGCACCGCCCCGACGTGGTGTTCCTGACCTCGCCCAACAACCCGACGGGCACGGCGCAGCCGCTGGAGACCATCGAGGCTGTGCTGTCGGCGGCTCCCGGCATGGTGGTGGTCGACGAGGCCTACGCCGAGTTCGCCCGTGAGGGCACGCCGTCGGCGCTGACCCTGCTGCCCGCCCACCCGAGGCTGATCGTCACCAGGACGATGTCGAAGGCGTTCGCGATGGCCGGGACCCGCGTCGGCTACCTGGCGGCGCACCCGGCGGTGGTCGAGGCGCTGCTGCTGGTGCGGCTGCCGTACCACCTGTCCACGCTCACCCAGGCGGCGGCGCGGGTGGCGCTGCGCCACCGCGGCGAGCTGCTCGGCACGGTCGACGCGCTGCGCCGCGAGCGTGACGACACGGTGGCCTGGCTGCGCGGCAAGGGCCTTCAGGTGGCCGACTCCGACGCCAACTTCGTGCTGTTCGGGCGCTTCCCCGACCGGCGCGGGGTGTGGGAGGGGATGCTGGAGCGCGGCGTGCTCATCCGCGAGGTGGGCCCGCCCGAGTGGCTGCGTGTGTCGATCGGCACGGGCGAGGAGATGGCGGCCTTCCGCGCCGCCCTGGAAGGAGCAATGTGAGCCGCGTAGGTCGCGTCGAGCGTGTCACGAAGGAGACCTCGGTCCTGGTGGAGGTCGGCCTCGACGGCACCGGCCGGGTCGAGGTGGCCACCGGGGTCGGCTTCTACGACCACATGCTGGCGCAGCTCGGCAAGCACGGACTGTTCGACCTGACGGTCAAGACCGAGGGCGACCTCCACATCGACTCCCACCACACGATCGAGGACACCGCGCTGGCGCTGGGCGCCGCGTTCCGCGAGGCGCTGGGCGACAAGTCCGGCATCCGGCGGTTCGGCAGCGCATCGTGCCCGCTGGACGAGTCGCTCGCCCAGGTCACCGTCGACCTGTCGGGCCGCCCCTACCTCGTGCACACCGAGCCCGAGGGCATGGCGCCGATGATCGGCCCCGAATATGACACGACGATGACCCGCCACATCCTGGAGTCGTTCGTCGCGCAGGCGGCCATCTGCCTGCACGTCCACGTGCCCTACGGCCGCAACGCGCACCACATCGTCGAGGCCCAGTTCAAGGCGCTGGCCAGGGCGCTGCGCGAGGCGTCCGAGCTCGACCCGCGGGCCAGCGGGGTGCCGAGCACCAAGGGCGTGCTATGACCGACAACCTGCTCGCCGGGGTGATGGTGTTCATCGGGCTGTTCCTGGGCGGCGGTGTGTTCTCCCTGGCCAAACAGGGGCTGAAGATCGGCGCGGCGATCTGCGCGGTCGGCGCGGTGATGGCGATCACGGCGGGGGTGTTGTGGTGGTGAAGAAGAACGTCGTGGTGCTCGACTACGGCTCGGGCAACCTGCGCTCGGCCGAGCGTGCCCTGGCCAGGGCGGGCGCCGAGGTGACGGTGACGTCCGACGTGCGGGCCGCGCAGGAGTGCGACGGCCTGGTGGTGCCGGGCGTGGGCGCGTTCGCGGCCTGCATGGCGGGCCTCACGTCGGTGCGCGGCGAGCAGATCATCGGCCGCCGCCTGTCGGGCGGCCGGCCGGTGCTGGGCATCTGCGTCGGCATGCAGATCCTGTTCGCGCGCGGCGTCGAGCACGGCGTCGAGACCGAGGGCTGCGGCGAGTGGCCGGGCACGGTCGAGCGGCTGGAGGCGCCCGTGCTCCCGCACATGGGCTGGAACACGGTCAAGGCGCCCGCCGGCAGCGTGCTGTTCGAGGGGCTCGACGCCGACACCCGTTTCTACTTCGTGCACTCCTACGGCGTGCGCGACTGGGTGCTGCGGCCCGGCGACGGGTTCGCCGAGCCGGTCGTCACCTGGGCCGAGCACGGCGTGCCGTTCGTCGCCGCCGTGGAGAACGGCCCGCTCATGGCCACCCAGTTCCATCCGGAGAAGTCCGGCGACGCCGGAGCCGCCCTGCTGCGAAACTGGCTGAAGGCGCTGACGTGAGCAAGGAGCGTGCGCGCCGCAGGGCGGAGCGGGAGGCCGAGCGGGCGCGCGCGATCCGGGCCAACGAGGAGCGGCAGGCCCGCGCGGTCAGGCGCCGCGCCCTGCTGACCCGCCTGACGCCCCGTCCGATGGCACGGCCGGTGCGCTTCTACCGGCAGGGCGGCCTGCTCGCCCGCCGCCACCGTGCCCAGAACGCCGTGGTGGCGCTCGGCTTCCTGCTCGTCCAGGCGATCGCGTGGCTGGTGTGGGGGTCGTTCCCGATCAGCTTCGCGGTCCTGGTGCTGTCGGTGCTGTTCGTGCCCGTAGTCGTGACTCTCGCTTTCGACCGGAGGACCTGAATGTCTCTCACATTGCTGCCCGCCGTCGACGTCGCCGACGGCCAGGCCGTACGCCTGGTGCAGGGCGAGGCCGGCACCGAGACCGGCTACGGCGCGCCACTGGCCGCCGCGCTGGCCTGGCAGGAGGCGGGCGCGGAGTGGGTCCATCTCGTGGACCTCGACGCCGCGTTCGGCCGCGGGAGCAACCGGGAGCTGATCACCGAGGTGATCGGCAGGCTCGACGTCAACGTGGAACTGTCCGGCGGCATCCGCGACGACGACTCCCTGGCCGCGGCCCTGGCCACCGGCTGCAGGCGGGTCAACATCGGCACCGCCGCGCTGGAGAACCCGTCCTGGTGCAGCAAGATCATCGCCGAGCACGGTGACCGCATCGCGGTCGGCCTCGACGTGCGCGGCACCACGCTGGCCGCCCGCGGCTGGACCGAGGACGGCGGCGACCTGTGGGAGGTGCTCGACCGGCTCGAGGCCGACGGCTGCCCCCGCTACGTCGTCACCGACGTCACCAAGGACGGCATGCTCCAGGGCCCCAACCTCGACCTCTACCGCCGCATCCTGGCCCGCACCGACAAGCCCGTGGTGGCCAGCGGCGGCGTTTCCAGCCTGGATGACCTGGTCTCTCTCGCGTCCCTCGTCCCCGACGGACTGGAGGGCGCCATCGTGGGCAGGGCCCTGTACGCTCACGCGTTCACCCTGGAAGACGCGCTAGCCGCGGTACGCGTGTAGCTGTGCCGGGAGGGGGCGAGATGAGCATCAGCAGCATCGGCATGGAGAGCACCGGTTACCGGGTGTTCTCGGGCGGCATCTGGGAGGAGAAGTACGGTTACGCCCGCGCGGTGGTGGCGGGCGGGCGAGTGATCGTGTCCGGCTGCACGGCCACGGTCGACGGAGAGGTACGCCACGTCGGAGACCCGCATCGGCAGGCCCTGACCGCGATCGAGATCGCGCTCGAAGCCGTCCTGATGGGCGGCCTGACGCGTGAGGACGTCGTCATGGTCCGCTACTACGTGGTGGAGCAACGTCACTTCGACCCCGTGGGCAAGGCGATCCACGCGGTCTTCGCCAAGGTGCGCCCCGCGTGCACCGGCGTACGGGTGGCCGGGCTGGTCGACCCGAGAATGCTGGTAGAGATCGAGATCGAGGCACTGCGAACATGACCGTGGCGGTAAGAGTCATCCCCTGTCTCGACGTGGACGCCGGGCGCGTGGTCAAGGGCGTCAACTTCGAGAACCTGCGCGACGCGGGCGACCCCGTCGAGCTGGCCAGGCGCTACGACGAGGAGGGCGCCGACGAGCTGACCTTCCTCGACATCACCGCCTCCTCAGGGGAGCGCGAGACCATGCTCGACGTCGTGCGCAGGACGGCCGAGCAGGTCTTCATCCCGCTGACCGTGGGTGGCGGCGTGCGGTCGGCCGACGACGTCGACCGGCTGCTGCGGGCGGGCGCCGACAAGGTGTCGCTCAACACGGCCGCCATCGCCAGGCCCGAGCTGCTCACCGAGGCGTCCAGGCGGTTCGGCGCGCAGTGCGTCGTGCTGTCCGTGGACGCCAGGCGGGCGCCGGGGACGGCCAGCGGCTTCGAGGTGACCACCCACGGCGGGCGGCGCGGCACCGGCATCGACGCGGTGGAGTGGGCGGCCAGGGGCGAGGAGCTGGGCGCCGGCGAGATCCTGCTCAACTCCATGGACGGCGACGGCACGCTCGACGGCTACGACCTGGAGATGCTGCACGCGGTCAGGGCGGCCGTACGGGTACCGGTGATCGCCAGCGGCGGTGCCGGCCGCCTGGAGGACTTCCCTCCGGCCGTGGCGGCGGGCGCCGACGCGGTGCTGGCGGCCAGCGTGTTCCACTTCGGCACGCTGAAGATCTCCGAGGTCAAGGAGACGCTCAGGAACGCGGGCCACCCCGTCCGCTGAGCGGGCTCAGAACACCCGCAGGTGGTGGAAGAGCTCGTAGGAGGTGTCCTTGCCGGCGAACGCCGCGGCCTCGGACCGCTTGACGGCCAGATACGCGCTGCGCCGCAGCGGTCCGAGCGCCTCCATGAGCACCTCGTCGGCCTCCAGCGCGTCCAGCGCCTCGTCCAGTGAGGACGGCAGGCGCGGATAGCGGCCAGGCCGGGTGTCGGGGTCGACCTCCACCGCCTCGCCCGGGTCGAGCTTGCGCCTGATGCCGTCGAGGCCGGCGTGGATGACCGCGCCGAGCGACAGGTAGGGGTTGGCCGCCGAGTCGGACGGCTTCAGCTCCAGGTTGGGCTCGCCGCTCTCGCCCAGCGGGGAGCAGACGCGCACGGCGGCCTCGCGGTTGTCGGGGCCGTACACCGCGTACGCGCTCGCCCACATGCGCGGCGCCAGCCGGCGGAAGCCGTTGACGCTGCCGCAGGTCAGCGCCGTCAGGGCGGGCAGGTGGGCGAGCAGGCCGCCGATGAAGCCGTCACGCACCTCGTTGTCGGAGGCGAAGACGTTGCGCGTGTCGCTCCACAGCGACAGGTGCAGGTGGGCGCCGTTGCCGGCCTGGTCGGCCAGCGGTTTGGGGGCCAGCGAGGCCCACATCTGCATGCGCAGCGCCACGCCGCGCACGGTCTCGCGGTAGAGGACGTGGTTGTCGGCGGCGCGCAGCGCGGGCGCGTGGCGGATCGACAGCTCCTGCTGGCCGGGGCCGAGCTCGGGATGGTAGTGCTCGACGCGCAGCCCCTGTGTCTCCAGCGCGCGTACCAGCTTGATCGCGTAGTCGTGGGCGGTGTCGAAGCCGATCGCCGCGTAGCAGAGCGAGTCGTCGATCGGCACCAGCCGGTCGGGCCCGCCCGACGGGTCGGGCAGCCGGCGGCCGAGCGTGAACTCCGGCTCGAAGGCCGCCTCCAGCGTGTAGCCCTCGGCGCGCAGCTCCGCGACGGCGTCCTTCAGGAACGTGCGGGGGCAGGCCGCCCACGGGGAGCCGTCGGGCATGCGCAGGTCCGACAGCATCGCCGCGGCGCCGGGCGCGTACGGCAGCGGGACGTACGTGGTGGCGTCGGGCACGATGCGCACCTCACCCACCGGGCCCATGTGCTCGACCTCCTGCAACTGGTCGAGCATGTTCATCGCCATCATGGCCACCGTGTGGCCGATGCCCGAGCTGAGCCGCTCGGCCAGCCGGGACCGTGCCGCCGCCTTGCCGCGGATCACGCCTGCGTGGTCGGCGTACAGGAAACGGATCAGCTCGATGCCCTCGAGCTCGGCTCGTTCGAGGACGCGCCTGGCGGCGGCGTCGAGCTGATGAAGTCTGGTGCCGGTGAGGCGATCTGTCATCCTGTCTGCGTAACACGATTGGGCAGCGCGGGGAAGCACCTCACGCAGACAGAACCACCCGTCAGGTCAGCACACTCGAGAAGAACACCGCCAGCTGATTGGCTCCGTGGACGATTCCGTCGAACACACCGTTGACCGCGGCGGCGGCTTGGGCCGGCCGGGTGAACAGGTAGAAGACCACGAACGCGACAGCCACGTAGGTGATCACCTTCTTGACCTGCATGGGGGGCCTCCTGCAGTTCGTTCCCAGCCGTATATACCCGAGTCTGGGCGATCCTTAGGCATCTCTGAAGATGTACATGATCCTAACCGGGGGGCTTCTTTCCTATGCCATGGTAAGGGCAGCGGACGGCGCGCGAGCGCCTGCCCCGCCGGTTTTTCCGCGCATCCGAAACCCTCGGCCGCCCTGACCCGGGAAGGTCAGACGCCCAGGGTGGCCTCGCGCAGCGCGGCCACCGCGGCCGGATCCCCGGTGAGCTCCACCCGGGCGTGTTCCTGCCGCCCGAAGCAGAACATCAGCAGCTCCGCCGCCCTGCCGGTGACCTCGACCCGGGCGTGTCCCTTGGGGCCGCCGAGCACCACGCCGCCGCCGAGCCGGTGCAGCACCACGCCCACGGGCGACTTGCGCAGCATCAGCCGGGCGCCGGTGGAGACCCGCTTCCAGATGAGCCGCTCGAGGTCCTCGGGCAGCTCGCGCGGCTCCCAGCCCGGCTGGGCGCGGCGCACGTCCTCGTGGTGGACGAACATCTCCAGCGTGTTGACCGCCTCGTCGAGCGCGGGCAGCAGGCCGTAGACGCCGCCCGGCTTGCGGACCAGGCCGACCAGCTCGGGGTAGGGGTGGCGGTCCTTCAGCCGCCGCTGCACCGAGGCGGTGTAGCCGGCGAGCGGCTTGAGCGCGATGCCGCCCATGGCGTCGGGCCTGCGTTCGCGCAGCGCGAGGTGCGCGGCCAGGTCGTAGGTGGTCCAGCCCGTGCACAGGGTCGGCGCTTCGGGGCCGAGCCGGTCGAGCAGATCGCAGAGCGCGGTGCGTTCGCCACGAGCGTGAGTCACGTGATCAGCCTACCGCTGGGAATAACCGACTGATCGGGCGTGATAGTGACATACGTACAAACAACAGACATGAGAGGAAACCCACCGAGTGGCGAGCAAGGTCACCTCGGCCGTGATGCGTCAAGGACTCCGCGTCCTTGGGGTGGCCGTTCGCACCGAGAAGCTGGTTTTCACCCTTGCGGTGCTGGCCAGCGCCGTCTACGGCGGCATGACGGTCGCCTCCGCCTCCGCCCTCGGGTGGGCGTCCCAGAACGTGGTGCTGGCCGCGTTCGCCGACGGCGAGGTCGCCGCGGGCGCGATGTGGACCGGCGTGTTGCTCATCGTCGGCGCCGCGCTGCTCAAGGCGATCGGCGTGGCGGGGCGCCGCATCCTGGCCGGCGTCCTGCAGTACCGCATGCAGGCCCGCTCCCGCCGCGACGTCACCAAGCAGTACCTGCGGCTGCCGCTGGCCTGGCACCACCGGCACCCCACCGGGCAGCTGCTGTCGAACGCCAGCGCCGACGCCGAGGCCGCCTGGGCGCCGCTCGCGCCGCTGCCCATGGCCGTCGGCGTGATCGTCATGCTGGTCACCGCGGCGGTCGCGATGGTGGTGACCGACCCGGTGCTGGCGCTCGTGGGCTTCCTCATCTTCCCGGCCATCGCCGTGCTCAACCTGCTCTACCAGCGCAGGCTCAGCCCCCTGGCGACCCGCGCGCAGCAGCTGCGCGCCGAGGTCAGCGAGATCGCGCACGAGAGCTTCGACGGCGCGCTCGTCGTCAAGACGCTCGGCAGGGAGGAGCTGGAGACCGACCGGTTCCGGCGGCGCGCCCACGAGCTGCGCGACGCCAACATCGCCGTCGGCCGCGTACGCGGCCTGTTCGACCCCATGCTGGAGGCGCTGCCCACGCTCGGCGTGCTCGCCGTGCTGGCCGTCGGCGCGGCCCGGCTGTCCGCGGGCGCGATCGACCCCGGCGGCCTGGTGGAGGTGGCCTACCTGTTCACGCTGCTGGCCTTCCCCATCAGGGCGCTCGGCTGGGTGCTGGCCGAGCTGCCGCGCAGCGTCGTCGGCTGGCAGCGGGTGCAGGCCGTGCTCGACGCCGACGGCTCCATGGAGTACGGCACCGCCGCCGCCACGGCCTCCGACGCCCCCGCCGAGCTGAGCGTCAGCGGGGTCTCCTACGCCTACGGCGAGGCCCAGGTGCTGCACGACGTCACCTTCGACGTCCCCGCCGGGCGCACCGTCGCGCTGGTCGGCCCCACCGGGTCGGGCAAGTCCACGCTCGTGCAGCTCCTGGTGCGGCTGGTGGACCCCGACTCGGGGCGGGTGCTGCTCGACGGCGTGGACCTGCGCGAGCTGCCCTACGGCGCCGTGGCCGCCTCCGTGGCGCTGGTGCCGCAGCAGACGTTCCTGTTCGACGACACGGTACGCGGCAACGTCGCCCTCGGTGTCGAGGTCTCCGACGACGACGTCTGGGCCGCCCTGCGCCTGGCCCAGGCCGACGGCTTCGTCGGCCGGCTGCCCGACGGCCTCGCCACCCGCGTCGGCGAGCGCGGCGCCTCGCTGTCCGGCGGCCAGCGCCAGCGCCTGGCCCTGGCCCGCGCGGTGGCCCGCCGCCCTCGACTGCTCATCCTCGACGACGCCACCTCCAGCGTGGACCCGCAGGTCGAGGGCAAGATCCTGTACGGCCTGCGGGACGCCGCCGAGGCGTCCACCGTCGTGGTCGTCGCCTACCGGATGGCCACCATCGCCCTGGCCGACGAGGTCGTCTACCTCGACCACGGCCGCGTCGTCGACCGCGGCACCCACGACGAGCTGCTCAAGCGCTGCGACGGCTACCGCAACCTGGTGACCGCCTACGAGCGCGAGGAGGCCGAGCGCACCGCGATCGAGCTGTCGGACATCGACGCGGACATAGACATCGAGGAAGAAGGGGTCAGCGCATGACCGCGCAGAGCATCCACGGCAACGCCGAGCGCTCCGCGCTGGCCACGATCCGCCAGGGCCTGTCGCTGACGCCCGAGTTCCGCAAGGGCCTGCTCGGCACGCTGGCGCTGGCCGTGATCGCCACCCTGGGCAAGGTCATCGTGCCGGTCGCGGTGCAGCAGACCATCGACACCGGGCTCAAGAACGGCACTCCCGACGTCTCGTACATCACCAAGGCCGTGGTGATCTGCGCCGCCGCGGTGGTGCTGACGGCCCTTGCCGGGTACGTCATGAACGTCCGCCTCTACAAGGCCACCGAGTCCTCGCTCGCCACCCTGCGCGTCAGCGGCTTCCGCCACGTGCACGACCTGTCGGTGCTCACCCAGAACACCGAGCGCCGCGGCGCCCTGGTCTCCCGCGTCACCAACGACATCGACCAGATCAGCACGTTCATGCAGTGGGGCGGGTTGATGATCATCGTGTCGTTCGGCCAGCTCTTCGTGGCCACGGTGCTGATGTTCGTCTACTCCTGGCAGCTCACGCTGCTGGTGTGGGTCTGCTTCATCCCGCTGATGATCGCCCTGCCGCGCTTCCAGCGGCTGCTGTCGCGGGCGTACACGACCGTGCGCGAGCGCACCGGCGACATGCTGGCCGCGGTCAGCGAGTCGGTGGTCGGCGCCGCCGTCATCAGGGCCTACGCCTCCGAGCGGCGCACCGCCGAGCGCGTCGACCGGGCCGTGGACGCCAACAGGAAGGCCCAGGTTCGGGCGCAGACCATCGTCGGGTTCGTCTTCCCGCTGACCGAGATCGTGGCCGCGGTCGCCATCGCCGGCATCGTGCTGCTCGGCGTGCAGCTCGGCCTGTCGGGCGGCATCACGCAGGGCGAGCTGGTGGCGTTCCTGTTCCTCGTGACGCTGTTCGTCTCGCCGCTGCAGACCGCCACCGAGGTGCTGAACGAGGCCCAGAACGCGGTCGCGGGCTGGCGCCGCATCCTCGGCGTGCTCGACACCCCGCCCGACGTCGCCGACCCGGGCGAGCAGGGCGTGGTGCTGCCGCGCGGCCCCATCGAGGTGGCCTTCGAGGAGGTGCACTTCTCCTACCCCGGCGGCGCGCCCGTGCTGCGCGAGATCACGCTCGCCATCCCGCCGCGCTCGCGGGTGGCCGTGGTGGGGGAGACCGGCTCGGGCAAGACGACGTTCGCCAAGCTCCTGACCAGGCTCATGGACCCGGCGGCGGGCCGCGTCACCGTGGACGGCCACGACCTGCGGAACGTGCGCTTCTCCTCGCTGCGCGAGCGCATCGTCATGGTGCCGCAGGACGGCTTCCTGTTCGACGGCACGCTGGAGGACAACATCCGCTACGGCAAGCCGTCGGCCACCACCGAGGAGATCGAGCTGGCGCTGACCGAGCTGGGCCTGGCCGACTGGCTGGAGGGCCTGCCCGCGGGCCTGGCCACGCCGGTCGGGCAGCGCGGCGAGTCACTGTCGGCGGGGGAGCGGCAGCTCGTCGCGCTGGCCCGCGCCTACCTCGCCGACCCCGACCTGCTCCTGCTGGACGAGGCCACCTCCGCCGTCGACCCGGCCACCGAGGTACGCCTGGCCCGCGCGCTAGAAGGCGTCACCAGGGGACGCACCGCGATCTCCATCGCCCACCGGCTGTCCACCGCGGAGAACGCCGACGAGGTGCTGGTCTTCGACGCGGGCCGCCTGGTGCAGCGCGGCCCGCACGCCGAGCTGGTCGGCGCGCCCGGCGTGTACGCCGACCTGCACGCCTCCTGGGTGTCGGCGGCCCGCTCATAGGAGGGCGCTCCTATGAGGGCGGTCTGAGGAGGGCGTCAGAGGAGGGCGGTCAGAGGAGGGCGGCGGCCGGCTCGCGGTTCGGCGCGTCGCTCAGCAGCGCTGAGAACATCACCGTCGTGCCGGCCGGCCCCGACACGACCATCACCTGGTCGCACAGCATGCCGGTCAGCCACAGCCCCCGCCCGCGGAAGTCGAGCCCCTCGGGCGGGCGCCCGTCGCCCATCCACCCGGCGGGCAGCCCCGGGCCCTCGTCGCTGACCTCGCACCACAGCCGGCCGGCGTGCGACCACAGCCGCAGCCGGCCGTGACCGCCGCCGTGCAGGACCGCGTTCGTGACGATCTCGTTGGCCGCCAGCACGAAGTCCTCCAGGCCGCGGCCGGTCAGCCCCTCGGCCCTGGCGTGCTCGGTGACGGTCCTGCGCAGGAGCGTGATGCGGCCGCGGGCGAAAGCGGTGCAGAGCACCCGTCTACACATCGTCCGCCCGTCGTACGGCGATGTACTCGTCCGCCCCGATCAGCCGCAGCACCCGGGCCATCGGGTCGCGGCACAGCACCGTCGTCGTGCCGCGCGGCCTGGCCATCGCCGTCATCGTCAGCAGCTGGGCCGAGCCCGCGTCGATGAACTCGAGCCCGGCCGCGTCGATCACCACCTCGCCCGGCTCCTTCTCCAGCCGCTCGAGCAGGGAGGCGAACGCGGGCCTGTTGGTCAGGTCGACGTCGCCCCACACCCGCAGCCCCGACTCGGCGTGCGCGAAGCGCAGCAGCGCCTGCTCGGGGGAGATCGGGTGCACGGCGGCGGCGCGGTCGAGGGCGTCGCGGGGGAAGACGCCGCGGTCGTACTGGCAGACCGCCGCCAGCCAGCCCTCGCCGAACAGCTCGTTGACGGCCGCCTCGAACGCCTCGTGCCCCGGCACGTCGCCCAGCCCCCAGGAGGCGTCGACCAGCGCGTACACGCCGTGCCTGCCGTCCCTGCGCGCCTGGTCGCGGGCGTCGGCCAGCTCGGCGTGCAGCCGCGCGGGGTCGAGGAAGCCGTCGGTGAAGTGGGTGTCGGCGCAGGCCAGGATCTTGATCTGGCCGGCCTGCTCGGCGTCGGCGAACCCCGGCACCAGCGGCGCCAGCCACCCGCGCGTGCGCTCGGGGGTGTCGGTGTGGGTGATGATCACCACTTTGGTACGGCGGCGCAGGCCGTTCACCGTGAACGCCCGCGTGAGCGTCATCCGCTCCCGCTCGCCGTCGAACGGCAGGCAGACATGATCGCCCAGATCCGGATCCAGGACGGAGCCCGCGACGTGCACCACGATCCTGCCCTCCCCTAGCACGCGGTCGAGTCAGAAAGTACTCGCCCGGATGTGATCACGTACCGCATTCTCAGCAAAACGCACGGTGATCCGGTCCGGTCCGGTGTACGTTTTCGGCGGAGCCGCCCACGGGAGGGGTTATGAGGAGCATGGGCGTGGATGTGCTGGAGATGTCGCGACACCATCATGGGAGTTCGGTGGTGGTGAGACTGGCGGGGGAGATGGACGTCGACAATGTCTCCCAAGTGCGGAAATGTCTGGACGAAGCGGTCGCCGCTCACGACTCCAAACTCGTCGTGGATCTGACAGCGCTGACTTTCATCGACACCACCGGCCTCGGCGTGCTGGTGCGGCTGCTCGCCTCGCTGCGCGAGCGCGACCGTACGATGGCGCTCGTCGCCCCCGACGGCCAGGTGCTGCGCAGGCTCCGCAGGACGAACCTCGCACCGCTCTTCCCCATCTACGACACCCTCCCCGAGGCGCTCGCCTGACGGCGGGGGCGCGGCGGTGGCCTGGTTGAATGGCAGCATGTCCCTCGACCCGAAGATCGCCGCGCGGTTGAAGCGCAACCCCGACGGCCTGGTGCCCGCGATCACCCAGCAGTACGACACCGGCGAGGTGCTCATGCTGGCCTGGATGAACGACGAGGCCCTGCATCGGACGCTCACCACCGGCAGGGCCACCTACTGGTCGCGCAGCCGCCAGGAGCTGTGGGTCAAGGGCGGCACCTCGGGCAACGTCCAGCACGTCAAGTCCGTGGCGCTCGACTGCGACGGCGACACCCTGCTGGTCAAGGTCGACCAGGTCGGCGCGGCCTGTCACACCGGCGACCGCACCTGCTTCGACGCCGACCAGTTCGAGATCGTGATCGGCTGACACCATGCGCAGCGACAAGCGGGAGCTGTGGATCTGGGTCGCCGCGACCGCGCTCGGCTGCCTGCTGGTGCTCGTCGCGGCCGGGCAGGACTGGGCGCGGGTGCTCCAGAGCGGCGTGGCCGCGCCCACCGGCGGCGACCTCAGCCCCGTCCTCACCCCCGTGGCGCTGGCCGGGCTCGCCGGGGTGGTGGCCGTGCTCGCCAGCAAGGGCACCGGCCGCCGCGTCGTCGGCGCCGTGCTCGCCCTGTGCGGCGCGGGCGCCGCGGCGGCGACCTGGACGGCGCTCGGCGCGTCCAATGTCACCGGCTGGCTCGCCGAGCAGAACGCGCTGCGCGGCGCCACCGACGTGCCGTGGGAGACCGCGCCGCTGTGGCCCGCCGTCGCGGCGGCGGGCGCGCTGCTGATGCTCGCCGGCGGCGTCACCGCGATCGTGCGCGGCGCCCGGTGGGCGGGCATGTCCGCCCGCTACGACCGGGCCCAGGACACGCCCGGCGAGGCGAAGGCGCAGGTCACCGACGACAGGGCGCTCTGGGAGGCGCTCGACAGGGGCGACGACCCCACAGAAGGCCGCTGAACACGGCCCGATGTCGAAACCTCCACTGTTCTGAGTCCTTGTCTTCTTGGCAAAGAATTCCTCACTAAGCTGCCGTATCAACTCGCCACGAATGATTGAGGAGCCAGCTCATGAGCTACGGGGATCAGAGCGGTAGCGGCGGCTACGGCGCGCAACCACCGGGCGGCGGCTACGGGCAGCAGCCCGGCTACGGCCAGCAGCAGCCGGGCTACGACGGAGGCTATGGTCAGCAGGCCCAGAGCGGCGGCTACGGCCAGCAGCCCCCGAGCGGAGGTGGCGGGTACAACCAGCAGCCTCCCAGCGGCGGCGGAGGCTACGGTCAGCAGCCGCAGAGCGGGGGCGGCTATGGCCAGCAGCCGCAGAGCGGCGGCGGCTACGGTCAGCAGCCGCAGAGCGGCGGCGGCTACGGTCAGCAGCCACCCAGCTACCCGCAGGACCTCGGCTACGGCCAGATGCCCCCCAGCGGCGGCTACTCCCAGCAGCAGGGCTACGGCTACGACCAGCAGCAACAGGGCTACTACGGCGCGCCCCAGCAGCCCCGCTCCACCAACGGCATGGCGGTCGCCTCGCTCGTCCTCGGCATCATCGGCCTGGTCTTCTGCGGGCTCACCAGCATCCCCGGCGTGATCCTCGGCCACATCGCGCTCAACCGGATCAAGCGCACCGGCGAAGAGGGCTCGGGCATGGCCGTCGGCGGCCTGGTCACCTCCTACATCACCGTCGTGCTCTGGGTGCTGGGCTGGATCATCTTCGGCGGCATGCTGCTCTCGCTCATCGGGCTGAGCACCGCGGCCACCGCCACGTACGACTACTGAGCATCCAGGAAAGGCGGATACTGAGGACATGAGCCACGCGACAACCGAGCGGACCGGCACGCGGCGCCTGAAGGTCCTGCTCCCGCCGCTCGGCGTCGCGGCCGTCACCTGCTCGGCCTTCGTGGTCGCCGCCGTGGTCGACCCCAACGAGCCAGGCCACTACCCGACCTGCCCGTTCCTGTGGGTCACCGGCCTCTACTGCCCGGGTTGCGGCACGCTGCGCACCATGCACGCGCTGGCCCACCTCGACCCCGTGGCGGCGCTCGGCCTCAACCCCCTGCTGGTGGTCATGCTGCCGATCCTGCTGTTCTGGTGGGGGCGCTGGGTCGTGCGCGCGTGGCGGGGCAGGTCCATGAGCACCGCCGTGCCCCACCCGGCGTGGCTGTGGGCGTTCATCGTGGTCGTCATGGTCTACTGGGTAGTCCGTAATCTGCCTTTCGGGGCGTTCCTCGCCCCATAGGCGGGGACCGGTGGTGAGGGCGCCTCGCTGAGGCCGATACCATCGCAGGACAAGGCAGAGAGCGGACGCCGACGCGAACTCTCCGCCACACCCCCAGAAGCCGACCGGAGGGACCTCAGCGCGTGAGTGAGCGGACGGAAGGGCCGAGTGTCCTCGACGACATCCTCGACGGGGTGCGCGCCGACCTCGCCGCACGTCAGCAGGCCGTCTCGATTGACGAGCTCAAGCAGCGAGCCGAGCGGGCGCAGCCGCCCAGAGACGCCATGGCCGCGCTCGGGGGCGACCGCATCTCGGTGATCGCCGAGGTCAAGCGCTCCAGCCCGTCGAAGGGCGCGCTCGCCGCGATCGCCGACCCCGCCGCGCTGGCGGCCGACTACGAAGCGGGCGGCGCCCACGTCATCAGCGTGCTCACCGAGCGCCGCAAGTTCGGCGGCAGCCTCGACGACCTCGCCGCCGTCCGCGCCCGGGTCGACATCCCGATCCTGCGTAAAGACTTCATCCTCACCTCCTACCAGCTCTGGGAGGCCCGCGCCCACGGCGCCGACCTGGCCCTGCTCATGGTCGTCTGCCTGGAGCAGGAGGCGCTGGTCTCGCTCATCGAGCGCGCCGAGTCCATCGGGCTGACCCCGCTGGTCGAGGTGCACACAGAAGAGGAGCTCGAGCGGGCCGTCGCGGCCGGCGCGCGGGTCATCGGGGTCAACGCGAGAAATCTCAAGACACTCGAGGTCGACCGCGACGTCTTCGCGAAGATCGTGCCCAAGATCCCGGATAATGTCATCAAGATCGCGGAGTCGGGCGTGCGCGGCCCGCACGACCTGCTCGCCTACGCCAGGGCCGGCGCCGACGCCGTGCTGGTGGGCGAGAGCCTGGTCACCGGCAAGGATCCGCGCAAGGCAGTGGAGGCGCTGGTGACCGCCGGTGCTCATCCGTCGACGCGCCCCGACCACTCAGCAGAGGGATAGCAGTGGCAAACGAAGGCACCATCCTGACCGCCGCCGACCTGGCGGGCAACGGCGCGCACGGCGACGACCCCGACGTGCACGGCAAGTTCGGCATCTTCGGTGGCCGATACGTGCCCGAGGCGCTCATCCCGGCGCTCGACGAGGTGGCCGCGGTCTACGAGAAGGCCAAGAACGACGCGCAGTTCATCAAGGAGTTCGACCACCTGCTGCGCACCTACGCCGGCCGTCCCACCACGCTGACCGACGTGCCGCGCTTCAGCGAGCAGGCCGGCGGCGCGCGCGTCATACTCAAGCGCGAAGACCTCACCCACACCGGCGCCCACAAGATCAACAACGTGCTGGGCCAGGCGCTGCTGACCAAGCGGCTGGGCAAGAAGCGGGTCATCGCCGAGACCGGCGCCGGCCAGCACGGCGTGGCCACCGCCACCGCCGCCGCGCTGCTCGGCCTCGAGTGCGTCATCTACATGGGCGCCGTCGACTGCGAGCGCCAGGCGCTCAACGTCGCCAGGATGAAGCTGCTCGGCGCGACCGTGGTGCCCGTCACCAACGGCTCCCAGACACTCAAGGACGCCATCAACGAGGCGTTCCGCGACTGGGTGACCAACGTCGACACCACCCACTACCTGTTCGGCACCGTCGCGGGCCCGCACCCGTTCCCCGAGATCGTGCGCGACTTCGCGCGCATCATCGGCGTCGAGGCCCGCCGCCAGATGCTCGAGCTGACCGGCCGGCTGCCCGACGCGGTCTGCGCCGCCGTCGGCGGCGGCAGCAACGCCATCGGCGCCTTCCACGCCTTCATCGGCGACGAGGGCGTCCAGCTGCACGGCTACGAAGCCGCAGGCCACGGCCTGGAGAGCGGCGAGCACGCGCTCACCCTCACCGCCGGCTCGGTCGGCGTGCTGCACGGCTCGCGCACCTACGTCCTGCAGGACGACGAGGGCCAGACCATCGAGTCCCACTCGATCTCCGCCGGCCTCGACTACCCCGGCGTCGGCCCCGAGCACGCCTGGCTCAAGGACACCGGCCGCGCCACCTACCACGGCGTCACCGACGACCAGGCGATGGCCGCGTTCTCGCTGCTGGCCAGGACCGAGGGCATCATCCCCGCCATCGAGTCCTCCCACGCGCTCGCCGGCGCGCTCGAGCTGGGCCGCGAGCTCGGCCCCGAGGCGATCATCCTGGTCAACCTCTCCGGGCGCGGCGACAAGGACATGGGCACGGCCATGAAGTACTTCAACCTGTGACACCGCCGGCCCGCTGACGCCCGAAGGCTTCGGGCCGGGCGCCGAGCAGGGCATCATGGTGGGATTCGACCTTCGGAACGGACAGACATGACGACTCTTCAGACGGTCTTCGCCAAGGCGAAGGCGGACAACCGGGCCGCGCTCGTCGGCTACCTGCCCGCGGGCTTCCCGTCGAAAGACGGCGCCGTCGCCGCCGCCGCGGCCCTGGTGGAGGCCGGCTGCGACGTCATCGAGATCGGCCTGCCCTACTCCGACCCGCTCATGGACGGGCCGACCATCCAGGACGCGGTGCACCGCTCGCTCGTCAACGGCACCCGCATCGCCGACGTCATGCGCACCGTCGAAGGCGTGGCCGCCACCGGCGCCGCGACGCTCGTCATGACCTACTGGAACCCGATCGACAAATACGGCGCCGACCGGTTCGCCCGCGACCTCGCCAACGCCGGCGGCGTCGGCACCATCACGCCCGACCTGACGCCCGAGGAGTCCGAGCCCTGGCGCGCGGCCTCCGCCGCGGCCGGCATCGACACGGTGTTCCTCGTCGCGCCCAGTTCCACCGAGCAGCGCATCAAGGCCGTCGTCGACTGCTGCACCGGGTTCGTCTACGCCGCCTCGCTCATGGGCGTCACGGGCGCGAGGGAGACCGTCAACGTCGCAGCCCAGGGCCTGGTCGAGCGCACCCGCGCCCACACCGAGCTGCCCGTCTGCGTGGGCCTCGGCGTCGGCACCGGCGCCCAGGCGGCCGAGGTGGCCGGCTACGCCGACGGCGTGATCGTGGGCTCGGCCTTCATCCGCCGCATCCTCGACGCCCCCGACGAGGCGGCCGGCCGCGAGTCGATCGCCACCCTGGCCCGCGACATGGCGAAGGGCGTCCGCCGCTGACGCCTCGGCGCGGCCTGTACGGGGCCGCGCCGGGCCGATCGCTCCGCCACCCGGCTCTGGGCTGCGCGCGGCCGACCTGGCTCCGCCACCCGCGCCGGCACGCGTACCATCGGCTTGGCACGCCGCATCGGACGTGCGGCCACGGCCACCACCTTTGACGTGCGAGGGCCCGCCCCCACCGGTTGCGAGGTGCGGAGGCACCGGTCGGGCTCGTGCCGCTCGCGGTGGGGTGCGCTGTTGGCCTGCCTCCCGCCCCCCGGGCGAGGCTCGGCCGCCACCTCGCACGTGCTGACGCCCTGCGCGCCTTGCCGTCGTCCTTCGGTGCATGGCCGGCAGGGCTCGCCCTGCCCTCGCCCCAGGAGGGTGCGTTGCGCGCGCGTTCCTGACGTTCCGGACGGGGGATCGATCTTTGCCCGGTTGAGGGTGGGTTGCGGCGAACCTCCCAGTTCAGCGGCAGGATACGCGCTTAGCTGACGCTTATCCCGGACGTGATCGGATAGTCGCGGGTACTGTGCGCTTTCCGGCGCAGAGAAAGAGGAGAACACTAGTGGCCGCGTCACAATCGTCACTGATGGCGAGAACGGCGATACCCTGGGTGACGACCGTCGCCCGGCTGGTTCTGGGCGGGGTGCTGATCGCGGCGGGCGCGCTCAAGATCGGCAACCCGGCCGACTCCGTGGTCGCGGTCAAGGCGTACCAGCTGCTGCCGGAATCGATCGCCGTCGCGGTGGGCTACGCACTGCCCATCCTGGAGATCGTGGTCGGCGTGCTGCTGGTCGTCGGTCTGCTGACCAGGGCGGCCGCGGTGATCGCCGCACTGCTCATGTTCGCGTTCGTCTTCGGCATCGCCTGGGCGTGGGCGAACGGCCTGCGGATCGACTGCGGCTGCTTCGGCGGCGGCGGCCAGCTGGGTGCCGGACAGGAGCCGACCTACCTGCTCGACATCCTGCGCGACTTCGGCCTCGTGCTGCTCGGCGCGTGGGCCGTGCGCTTCCCGCCGGGCCGTTTCGCGCTCGACGGAGCTCTCGGTCTCGGGGGCGACAATGGTGTTGATGAGGGGGAGGACGAAGGATGAGCAAGGGCGAGCGCACCAAGACCAAGTCACAGTCCGCGCGCGACAAGATCAAGGCGCAGCAGGCCGCCCAGCGGGCCCGCGACAAGCGCCGCCGCATCGTGACGTACACCACCGCGGGCGTGGTCGCCGTGGCGGCCGTCGGCCTCGGTGCGTGGTACGCCGCGAGCACCTCGCGCTCCGAGGAGGCCCTCGGCGCCCTCGCGCCGATCACCGTGCAGTCCGACGGCACCGCGGTGATGGCCCAGAACGGCGTCACAGGGCCGGTCGTCGACATCTACGAGGACTTCCAGTGCCCGGCCTGCAAGGAGCTCGAGCGCGTCAGCGGCCAGACCTTCAAGAACCTCGCCGCCGAGGGCAAGGCCAAGGTCGTCTATCACCCGATCACGATCTTCTCGCAGGACCCGACGCGGGCCAACTCCGTACGCGCCGGCAGCGCGTCCCGCTGCGTCGCCGACGGCAAGCAGTGGATGGCCTTCCACGACCTGCTCTTCAAGAACCAGCCTCCGGAGACCGAGGAGGGCTTCCTGCCCGACCAGCTCAAGCAGTGGGGCAAGGACGCCGGCGTCGACACGCCCGGCTTCGACCAGTGCGTGACCAGCAACAAGAACGCCGACGCGCAGTTGGCGTACAGCAAGAAGGTCAGCGAAGAGCAGAAGCTCGATCACACGCCGACAGTGAAACTGAACGGAACAGAAATAGACAATCAGGTACTGTTCAGCCCGTCGCAGCTGCGTGATGAGATTACCGAGGCGGCCAAGTAGGCCCGCTTCCGCTACCCTCGCTTGACATGCCCCTAGCCTCGATTCCCAGCCCTTCAGAAGGGGTCTGGTATCTCGGAATCATCCCGATCCGGGCTTATGCGCTATGCATCGTGCTCGGCGTCATCGTCGCCGTCTGGCTGAGCGAGCGCCGCTGGCGCGCCCGCGGCGGCCAGGCGGGGACGATCGTGGACATCGCGGTTCCCGCGGTCATCTTCGGCCTGATCGGTGGCCGGCTCTACCACGTCATCACCGACTGGCAGACCTATTTCGGCAGCCGCGCGATCAAGGAGCCCTACCAGGCCCTGTTCATATGGGAGGGCGGCCTCGGCATCTGGGGCGCCGTCTCGCTGGGCGCGCTCGGCGTCTGGCTGGCCGTACGCAAACGCGGCCTGTCCATGAGCGCCGTCGCCGACACGGTCGCGCCCGGCATCGCCTTCGCGCAGGGCATCGGCCGCTGGGGCAACTGGTTCAACCAGGAGCTCTACGGCTCGCCGACCACCCTGCCGTGGGGGCTCGAGATCGACGTCGAGCACGGCGGCGAGCCCGGCGTGCTCTACCACCCGACCTTCCTGTACGAGTCGCTGTGGGACGTCGCGCTGGGTTTCCTGCTCATCTTCGCGGGGCGCCGCTTCGCGCTGCACCACGGCAGGCTGTTCGCCCTCTACGTCGCCGGCTACACGCTCGGCCGCTTCTGGATCGAGGGGCTGCGCATCGACCCGGTCGGCGGGGTCGATCACGCGGTCGAGTTCCTCGGGCTGCGCATCAACCAGTGGACCTCGATCGTGCTGTTCGTGCTCGCGCTGGTCTACTTCTTCGCCACCCGTAACAAGACGGGCGAGGAGATCGTGGCGCTGCCCGAGTCCGGCCCCGACGAGCCCGACCCGGCCCACGGCGCCGGCCAGGCCGACCCCGGCACGGGCGAGTCCTCGTCCACGACCACCGACTCTTCGTCCACGACCACCGAGGGCTCGTCCGGCGAGCCACCGTCCGGAGCCTCCTCGGCCGATGAGGCTGACGGCGACAAACCGTCCGGCACCGACAAGCCGGGCGCCGAAGCCTCCGCTTCCGACGCGTCGGGCTCTGACGCCTCCGCCTCTGACACGTCCGTTTCCGATGCTCCTGGCTCCTCCGCCGCTGGCGCGTCCGGCGCCTCCGCCTCGGTCGGCGCTGACCCGGCCGCGTCCGGGTCGTCGGCGCAGGGCGACGATGTCGTTTCTGCGGCGGCTCAGGAGGAGGGCGAGCAGGCGGGGCCCGTGGAGGCCGAGACCGTGACGAAGGAGAAGAACCCCCGATGAGCGATCGCGCGGAGGTCCACCACCACCATCGCGACGTCACCGGAGGCTGGCTACGGCCCTCGGTGTTCGGCGCGATGGACGGCCTGGTGTCGAACTTCGCGCTCATCGCAGGTGTGGCCGGCGGCAGCACCAACCCCAGGGTGGTCGCGCTCGGCGGCGTCGCCGGGCTGGCCGCCGGAGCCCTGTCCATGGCGGGCGGCGAATACGTCTCCGTCGCCAGCCAGCGCGAGCTGGCCCAGGCCGAGATCGCCGTCGAGCGGCGCGAGCTGGCCCACCACCCCGAGGACGAGCAGGCCGAGCTGGCCCAGACCTTCGTCGACAAGGGCGTGTCGCCCGCCCTGGCCGCCGAGGTCGCCCGCCAGATCTCCCGCAACCCCGAACGCGCGCTCGAGGTGCACTCCCGTAACGAGCTCGGCGTGGTGCCGGACGAGCTGCCGTCGCCGGTGGTGGCCGCCGTCTCGTCGTTCGTGTCGTTCGCGGTGGGGGCGGCGCTGCCGCTGCTGCCGTACCTGTTCGGGGCGCGCGAGCTGGTGATCTCCGCTGTGGTGTCCTGCTGCGCGCTGTTCGCCGCAGGGGCGCTGGTGTCGGCGGTGACCGCCCGCAGCTGGTGGTACTCCGGGCTGCGGCAACTCCTGGTGGGGGCGGTGGCGGCAGCGGTCACCTTCGCCCTCGGCAACGTCATCGAGGCGGCGGGGCTGTGATGGCCCGCCGACGCGCAAACCCTGGTTCCGGCCGCTCCGGCGGCGATGGCACCGGCCGCGGCCGCAACCGCTCCAACTCGCGCCGCTCTGCCACTGGCTCCGGCCCGGAGCCCGGCGTCGGCCCGGAGTTCGGGTCAGGATCTGAGTTCGGGTCCGGTTCCGAGTTCGGGTCTGGTTCTGGGTTCGGGTCCGGTTCTGGGTTCGGGTCAGGATCCGGATTCGGGTCCGAGTCCACGCCGGGGTACGGGCAGGGGCCCGGCGAAGGCGTCTGGCCCGGCGCAGGCGTTCCCGCCGACGGCCGTGACGGTGGCACCGGGGGCTTCGGGGGTTATGGCGTCGGCACGGACTACGTCGCCGGTGCGGGCGCGGGTCAGGGGGATGCCTACGGGGGCGCCGGGACGGGCGACGGCCGTGATGCTGGGGCACGAGGCAGGCGCAGCGCTGGAAGGCGCGGCAGCCGTGGCGCTCAAATGGAGGGCGGGCGCGGTGCTGAGGCGCGCGGCGGCGGTGCCGGGACGGGTGGCGGCGGTGCTGGGATGGGCGCCGACGGCGTTGGGACGGGTGCCGGGGGTGCTGGGATGGGCGCCGACGGCGTAGGGACCGGTGCCGGCGGCGCTCGGACAGGTGCTGGCGATGTCGGCCCTGGCGCTTGGTCGGATGCCGGTACGGTGAGCGGTCAGCGCAGCGACGGGTGGGAGGCCTTCGGCGACAGCCGGGGCCGAGGCCGTGGCCGTGGCAGGCGCGCCGCCGAAAACGCCCAACCCCTGAGCGATGCCCTGCCCGCCGGTGACGGCCGGTCGGGAACCGGCGGCTGGCCCGCCGACGACGCCCGGTCCAGTACTGGTGGTTGGCCTGCGAACGATGGCACCTCAGGCACCGGTGGTTGGCCTGCGGCCGATGGTGGTTCGGGTACTGGTGGTTGGCCCGCAGGTGACGGTGGTTCGGGCGCTGGTGGTTGGCCTGCGAGCGATGGCAGCTCGGGCACCGGTGGTTGGCCTGCGGGTGGTGGTTCGGGTGACAGTGGCGGTTGGTCCGCTGCTGATACAGGGGCCGGCACTGGCGGGTGGCGGGCCGGTGATGTGAGGTCTGTGAGTGATGGGCGCTCGGGTACCGGTGGTTGGTCGGCTGCGGACGGGCGGTCGGGTACCGGTGGGTGGCGGGCTGGTGATGTCGGGTCGGCGGGTGACGGCCGGCCCGTGTCCGATAGCTGGTTCGTTGATGACGGGCGGGCTGCTGGGGATGGTCGTTCCGTTGGTGAGGGGGTTCCGGAGGCGGGGGCTGAGGGTGGCAGGAGGTCGCGTTCGGGGGGTCGGCGGGCGCGTCGCCATGGGCAGTCTGCTGCGGGCGGCACCGATGCCGCTGGGTGGCCGATAGCGGGGGCGGGCACGCCTAGCGATGCCTGGTCGGCTGCCGGGACCGATCCCGGTAGGCATGGGGGTGGGGCTCGAAGTGGTGGCTGGGAGGCGGCCGACAGCGACAGGAAGGCGGCGTCCCGTGAGGAGAGCGGCCAGGCGGTAGCGGGGGCGGATGACATCTGGGGGTCGGCTCTTGAGGGCCGGGCCGAGGGTGAGGCGTCCAGGCGTTCTTGGAGTGGTCGTGGGCGCAGGGCCGCTCGCCGGGCCGAGCAGTCCGCGGCGTCGGCCGGCGGGGAATGGTCGGCGACCGGGCCGGACGAGGACGGGCGGGCTGCGTCCGGTCGTGGGCGGCGAGCGGCCACGGATGAGGGCGGCAGGTCTGCGGGTGGTGGTTCGTCGGCGCCAGGGCCGGAGGACGGTAGGCGTGCCGCTGCTGGTCGAGGACGCCGGCGTGCGAACGCGGACAGCGGTGCCCCGTCGGCGGCGGTCAGCGAAAGCCGGGGCCGGGGTGGTGTCGAAGGCGACCCCCTGGGCGGGGCTGGTGCCGGGAGTGACTCTTTCGGTCGGGCTGGTGCCGGGAGCGGCCCGCATGGTCGGGCTGGCGCTGGGAGTGACCCTCTTGGTTGGGCCGCCGGCGGGAGCGACTCCGTTGGTCGGGCTGGTGCTGGGAGCGATGCCGCTGTTGCTGAGGGTGATGGCCGGGCTGATGTCGACGGTGGTCGGGGGCGGGGTGCTGCCAAGGAAGGCCGCGGTCGGGGAGCTGCCAAGGGGCGGCGGGCGGCTGCGGCCGGTGAGGCGCCCGCTGATGAGGATGAGGACTTCTGGGGTGGTTCCGGCGCTGCGGATGATGAGGGTGGGCAGCGGCGGAGGCTGGGGTTCCGTGGCCGGGGGAAGGGTGATGGCGGGCGGGCCAAGGATGAGGTGGACTTCGGTTCGCGGGCGCGCGGTGGCCAGGATGACGAGAGTGGTCTTGGGTTGCCGCTGGAGGGGCTGTCCCGAGGTGGTAGGCGGGGGCGGGGCGCCGCGGCCGGGAGTGCGGCGAGTGGCGGCGAGGCGTCGGAGGGCGTGGCCCGTGGTGAGGATGACGGGAAGGGGCGGAAGCGGCGGCGGACGCCGCGTTCCGACTGGCAGTTCCCCGTCCTCACCGACATGGGCATGCGGCCTGAGCGGCAGCGGCTGCTGGTGATCATCTCCACGGTGGTCGCCGTGATCGTGGCGGGGGTCGGGTTCGTGACGGTGATCAGGTCGCTGGGCACGTACACGCCGGAGAGGCAGGCCACCGCGGCCGTGCTCGCACCGGACACGGTGCTGCCCAAGGTGTTCCACGGCTGGAACTCGCCCAAGCTGTTCGACCCCGTGGCCGAGCGTACGAAGGACGGGAAGGCGTTGACGGAGAAGGAGGTGTTCAGCCAGAAGGAGCTGACCGTCTCCAAGAAGCTCAAGCTGAAGCTCGCCGCCAAGAGACTCGACCGCGACTGCTCGCAGGCGTTGCAGGGCGCGGAGCTCGTCGAACTGGCCGCCGAAGCGGGCTGTACGCAGACCGCCCGCGGCCTCTACCTCAGCTCCGACGGCCGCTACGTGGGCCAGTACACGCTGCTCAACCTCAAGGACGCCCAGTCGGCGGGCGACCTGGTGGAGCAGCTGAAGGTGCTCTACCGGGGCGGCTGGGTGCAGCCCCTGACCTCCGGCAAGGCCGCCTTCCCGCCCGGCGGCTACTCCGAGGCGGGCGGCTACGCGCTCGGCCACTACGTCGGGCTGGTGTGGCTGGGCCGGGTGGACGGCGCCGAGCCCACCGCCAAGGACGACTACGTCTCGCTCACCCTCGCCCTGCGCGGGGCCGAGAAGGCGGTCTACCGTCGCGTCGTGTCGATCACGGGGCCGTCGTCCTGATGTCCCGGCGCGTGTTCCTGTCGCTGGTGGCCGCTGTGCTGGTCGTGGCCGTCGCCGTGGGCGGATGGATGTGGCTGGGCAGGGAGACGCCCCGGCCGTCCGCCCTGCGTACCGAAGCGACCTCCGCCTTCTACGCGGCCATCGACAGCCGCCAGAACGACGCCACCCCGCTCACCGCCGACGAGGTCTTTCCCTCCTCCGCCGAGACCCTGGGCACCCTGCGCCGGGTCGCGGCCGACACGTTCGCCGACTGCTCCGAGCTGCTCTCGGGCACCACGGCCGAGGGGTGCACGCAGGCGTTGCGGGCGACGTACCAGGGCGGGTCGGTGTCCGGTCAGTTCATCATCTTCAACCTGAGCGACGGGCAGGCGGCCGACGCGCTGGTGACAGACCTGCGCAAGGACGCGTTCGTACGGCAGGACATCCCCTTCGAGGTCGCCGGCAGCAGCGCGCAGGTTCGTGCGATGGGGCATTACGTGACGGTGAGCTGGGTGGGCGGCAAGGCGTCCGCGCAGGAACTGGTCACCGCCCTCATCGCTCTGGATGGGTTGGGACGGGTGGTCCAGAGCCGCATCGTGGCGGCGACGTAGGAGCTGCCGGTCCGCCCGCACGCGCGGCTTGGGTTCGCCTGCCCGCTGCGCAATGGGAGATGGACGGGCCAGGCGGAATCGAGGCGGGTGAGGCGGGTCACGGTGCCGCGCGATGAGGGCAGGGCATGGCTGGTGTTGATCCGGGGCGGACGGTGCCGGATGCTCAGGCCGGGCGTGGCGGGGTGCTCGTCTGCTGCGTGACGGGTGCCGGGCCGGGCGCGATGGTTGCCGGGCCAGACCCCACGGGCCGGGCCAGACCCGATGGGGGCGGGCGGGTCAGGTTGTGGTGGTGAGGGCGGTGACCGTGGTGGTGACGGCCGAGGGCAGCGCGGAGAGGTGGTGCAGCGGGGTTTCGAGGGGGGTCAGGGCGTCGGACCAGTCGGCGGCCTCGCGGATCAGGGCGCGGGCTTCGTTCTTGGTGAGGGTCGTACCTTGGGCGCGGGCGACGGCGATCAGTGCCTCCCGCCACGTGTTGGCGATCTTGGCGTGTCCGTTGTCGAGGATTCTGCGCAGCACCGCCTCGGCCTCCGCGGTGGGCTCGGGGCGGCGTACGGCGTCGTAGGCGGTCTCGGTCGCGTCGCGGACGTCGTACACGGTGGTGAGGACTTCCGGCAGGGGCGGCAGAGCCGCGCCTACGACGCGGACGTGAGCGGCGCGGGTGGCCAGCAGCAGGCGCGGGATCGCGGACTCCAGGCCGGGTGGCACGGAGACGGCCACCCGGGTCGGCGCGGTGGCGTGGGGCTTGGCCAGCCACGTCGAGAGCCTGACACGGGGCTGGGTGAGGTCCTTCGGCCACTCGCCGACCAGCAGGTCGGGCTCGAAACCGGCGAGTGACTCGGCCGGCGCCACCGACGGGCCCGCGCTCTCGATCGACTGCGGGCCCTGCGTGTAGATGGCGGTGGACTGGCGGGACAGGCGCGACTGCACGGCGGGGCGGGTCTTGCTGGTGGGGCGCAGGAGGTAGAGGTCGGCGGCCGAGCCGATGGCCTCCGCGCCGAAGTATCGGTTGAAGTCGGGGTAAACGGCCTCGTAGGCGAGGTTGAGCTCGGTCAGCTCCTGCTGGACCTTGAGCGCCAGCATCGGGGTACGCTCGCTCGCCCCGTACGCCAGCAGCACCCGCCCCTCGTCCCGCAGCCCCTCCACCGCGCGCGCCACGAACAGACCGATGCCCTCCGGCGTGTACGGCGGGTCGGTGAGCGCCAGGTCGTGGTCACGAGCCGAGGCGGGCAGGCCGAGCCGGAGGTCGGCCCAGCGCGTACGGACGCCGAGGCGCTGCTCGTCGATGTAGGCCAGGATGCGCTCGTCCACGTCGACCACCGTCACGTCCGTCTCCGGATGCACCAGCTTGACGGCCAGCGAGGTCAGGTCGTGGTCGCCCACGCACAGCAACCGGGTGCCGGGCAGCCAGAAGCGGGCGCCGAGCAGCAGCGCCCGCCGCAGCACGGTCTCGGGCGTGGCGGAGACGTGGTCGAGCACGTGGCGGGCGCGCGGCGCCTTGGCGATGAGGCCGGCGAGGCGGTCGAGCACGTGGGCGTAGTGAGGGACGAGATGCGCCACCGGGTCCTCCGGTGGCGGCGCCACGGCGATGAGGTCCTGGTAGGCGGGCGTGTCGATGAGAGGGACGCGCATCCGGTCACCGTCGTGCTCCAGCGTGAGCTCGCGGAGCAGGGCCTCGATGGTACGCCGCGACGTCGCGGTCTCCCTCACCAGGCCGGCCAGCGTCCACCACTGGCCGTCGCACAGCAGGGCCAGGGCGTGCCGCAGTCGCCTGCTGTCGGCCCTGGCCTCGGTGAGCAGCCGTTCCACCCCATCACGCTCCATGACCGAACCCTATCGGTGCCCCACCCCCAAGATCCCGCCCACGGCCGCCCGCCCGGTCGGAAAGGGGTCGATGACCGGTGGCCTCCGAACAAGGCGGCCCCCAGTGGCACGTGTGCTCCACCTGTGACGGTGGTGCCGGTGGGGTGTGGGTGACCGGTATCCAGGTTTCGGGCGTGGGTGAGGCCGGGGCCGGAAGCGGGGGAGAAGGGGCCGGTGGGGGGCTTGGGGCGGTGGGTGGGGGTGGGGGATGCGCGGGTGGGTAAGGGAAGTCGATCCGGGTGGCGGAAATCGGGGGGCTGAGCGGGAATTTCGCGGGCGGTGTCCGGGGTTTGGGATAGCGAGTTCGGATGTCGGGACGGCTGCCAAGGTTCGCAATGCGGACGCGGCGGGCACCATTCCGGCAGGGTGAGGTAACCTCTACCCACGATATGCAGCAGGGCCAACGTCGTCCCTCGCCTGTGCAGGAGTTTCAGACAGACGAAGACGACGGGAGGGATTCAATGCCTGCTGCCCACCTCGGGTTCCCCGAGCCTCAGGGTCTTTACCACCCCGCCAACGAGCACGATGCCTGCGGTGTCGCCATGGTCGCCGACGTCGCCGGTCGGCGTGATCACGGCATTGTGGTCAAGGCGCTGACGGCGCTGTGCAATCTCGATCACCGGGGGGCCAAGGGTAGCGAGCCGGACACCGGCGACGGAGCCGGGATCCTGACGCAGATCCCCGATGAGTTCTACCGGGCGAGCGTGCCGTTCACGCTGCCCGCGGCCGGTTCGTACGCGACCGGCATCGCCTTCCTGCCGTTCGACTCCGAGGCCAGGGCGGTCGCCGTCCGCCTGATCGAGGAGATCGCGGCCGAGGAGGGCCTGAGCGTGCTCGGCTGGCGTGAGCTGCCGGTCGACCGCGACCTGCCCGGCCCGAGCGCGCGGGCCGTGATGCCGCACTTCGCGCAGCTGTTCGTCGCCGACCAGGACGGCCGTGCCGGGCTCGAGCTCGACCGGCTGGCGTTCTGCCTGCGCAAGCGGGCCGAGCACGAGGCCGACGTCTACTTCCCCTCGCTGTCCTCGCGGACGATCGTCTACAAGGGCATGCTGACGCCCGACCAGGTCGAGCCGTTCTTCCCCGACCTGAGCGACGAGCGTTACGCGACGGCGATCGCGCTGGTCCACTCGCGTTTCTCCACCAACACGTTCCCGAGCTGGCCGCTGGCCCACCCCTACCGCTACATCGCCCACAACGGCGAGATCAACACGGTCAAGGGCAACCGCAACTGGATGCGGGCGCGCGAGGCGATGCTCGCCTCCGCCCACATTCCGGGCGATATTTCGCGACTTTTCCCCATCTGTGACCCGGATGGCAGCGACACCGCCAGCTTCGACGAGGCACTCGAGCTGCTCCACATGGGCGGCCGCAGCCTGCCCCACGCCGTGCTCATGATGATCCCGGAGGCGTGGGAGAACCACACGGAGATGGACCCGGCGCGGCGCGCGTTCTACGAGTTCCACTCCACGATGATGGAGGCCTGGGACGGCCCCGCCTCGATCACCTTCACCGACGGCACCGTCGCCGGCGCCGTGCTCGACCGCAACGGCCTGCGTCCAGGCCGCTTCTGGGTGACCGCCGACGGCCTGGTCGTGCTGGCCTCCGAGGCCGGCGTGCTGGACATCGCGCCGGAGGACGTCGTCCGCAAGGGCCGCCTGCAGCCGGGCCGGATGTTCCTCATCGACACCGCCCGCGGCAAGATCATCGAGGACGACGAGATCAAGGCCGAGCTCGCCGCCGAGCTCCCCTACGAAGACTGGCTGCACGCCGGGCTCGTCCGCTTCGAGGAGCTGCCCGCCCGCCAGCGCGAGATCCCCACCCACGAGGCGCTCGTCAAGCGGCAGCAGACCTTCGGCTACACCGAGGAAGAGCTGCGCATCATCCTGTCGCCGATGGCGCGCACCGGCCAGGAGCCGATCGGCTCCATGGGCACCGACACGCCCGTGGCCGTGCTGAGCGAGAAGCCGCGGCTGCTGTTCGACTACTTCACCCAGCTGTTCGCGCAGGTCACCAACCCGCCGCTGGACGCCATCAGGGAAGAGCTGGTCACCTCCCTGGCCAGCACGCTCGGGCCCGAGGGCAACCTGCTCGACCCGGGGCCCAGCTCCTGCCGGCAGCTCGTGCTGCCGTACCCGGTGATCGACAACGACGAGCTCGCCAAGATCATCCACATCAACGACGAGCACGACCTGCCGGGCTTCCACCCCTACGTGATCAGCGGCCTGTACGACGTCTCCGGCGGCGGCGAGGCCCTGCTGCGGCGGCTGGAGGAGATCAGGGCCGAGGCGTCCAGGGCGATCGCCGACGGCGCCCGCATCATCGTGCTGAGCGACCGCGGCTCCTCCGAGGAACGGGCGCCGATCCCGTCGCTGCTGCTGACGGGCGCGGTGCACCACCACCTCATCCAGGAGAAGACCCGCACCAAGATCGGCCTGGTCATCGAGACCGGCGAGGCCCGCGAGTGCCACCACATGGCGCTGCTCATCGGCTACGGCGCCGCCGCGATCAACCCCTACCTGGCGATCGAGACCATCGAGGATCTGGTCGACAGCGGTGCGCTCAAGGCCGACAAGCACAAGGCCGTGCGCAACTTGATCAAGGCGTACGGCAAGGGCGTCATCAAGGTCATGTCCAAGATGGGCGTCTCCACGGTGGCCTCCTACACGGGCGCGCAGATCTTCGAGGCACTCGGCCTGAGCCAGGAGGTCATCGACTCCTGCTTCACCGGCACCACCTCCCGTCTCGGCGGCGTCGGCTTCGACGTGCTGGCCGAGGAGGTCGCGCAGCGCCACCGCCACGCCTACCCGCGGGTGGAGAACCCGCACCGCAGGCTTCAGGTCGGCGGCGAATACCAGTGGCGGCGCGAGGGCGAGCCGCACCTGTTCAACCCCGAGACCGTCTTCAAGCTGCAACACGCCACCAGGACCCGCCGCTACGAGATCTTCAAGGAGTACACGAACCTCGTGGACTCCCAGGCGGAGCGGCTGATGACCCTGCGCGGCCTGTTCAAGCTGCGCAAGGGCACGCCGATCCCCATCGAGGAGGTCGAGCCGGTCGAGAGCATCGTCAAGCGCTTCTCCACCGGCGCGATGTCGTACGGATCCATCTCCATGGAGGCGCACGAGACGCTCGCCATCGCGATGAACCGGCTCGGCGGCAAGTCCAACACCGGCGAGGGCGGCGAGGACCCCGAGCGCCTGTACGACCCGGCCCGCAGGTCGGCGATCAAGCAGGTGGCATCGGGACGGTTCGGCGTCACCTCCGAATACCTGGTCAACGCCGACGACCTGCAGATCAAGATGGCGCAGGGCGCCAAGCCCGGCGAGGGCGGCCAGCTGCCCGGTCACAAGGTCTACCCGTGGATCGCGAAGACCCGCCACTCCACGCCCGGCGTCGGCCTCATCTCGCCGCCGCCGCACCACGACATCTACTCCATCGAGGACCTCGCCCAGCTCATCCACGACCTGAAGAACTCCAACCCGCGTTCCAGGGTCCACGTGAAGCTGGTCGCCGAGGTCGGGGTCGGCACGGTCGCGGCCGGCGTGTCGAAGGCGCACGCCGACGTGGTGCTCATCTCCGGCCACGACGGCGGCACCGGAGCCTCGCCGCTGACCTCGCTCAAGCACGCGGGCGCGCCGTGGGAGCTCGGCCTGGCCGAGACCCAGCAGACGCTGCTGCTCAACGACCTGCGCGACCGCATCGTGGTGCAGGTGGACGGCCAGCTCAAGACGGGCCGCGACGTCGTCATCGCCGCGCTGCTCGGCGCGGAGGAGTACGGCTTCGCCACCGCCCCGCTGGTGGTCTCCGGCTGCGTCATGATGCGGGTCTGCCACCTCGACACCTGCCCGGTGGGCGTCGCCACGCAGAACCCCGAGCTGCGCAAGCGCTTCACCGGCAAGCCGGAGTTCGTGGTCAACTTCTTCGAGTTCATCGCGGAGGAGATCCGCGAATACCTCGCCGAGCTGGGCTTCCGCTCGCTCGACGAGGCGATCGGGCACGTCGAGCTGCTCGACACGACGGCGGCCGAGGAGCACTGGAAGGCCAGCGGCCTCGACCTGTCGCCGATCCTGCACCGGCCCGAGCTGCCCGCCGGCACCGCGCTGCGCCGGCTCGTCGAGCAGGACCACGGGCTGGAGCACGCGCTCGACAACACGCTCATCCAGCTCGCCGAGGGCGCCATCGACGACGGCACCCCGGTGACGCTCGAGCTGCCCATCCGCAACGTCAACCGTACGGTCGGCACCATGCTCGGCTACCAGGTGACCAAGCGGCACGGCGGCAAGGGATTGCCCGACAACACCATCGACATCTCCTTCACCGGCTCGGCGGGCAACTCGTTCGGCGCGTTCATGCCGCGCGGGATCACGCTGCGGCTGACCGGCGACGCCAACGACTACGTCGGCAAGGGCCTGTCGGGCGGGCGCATCACGGTGCGGCCGCACGACGGGGCGCCGCTCGACGGCCACATCATCGCCGGCAACGTCGCCCTCTACGGCGCCACCTCCGGCGAGGTGTTCATCCGCGGCGTCGTGGGTGAGCGGTTCTGCGTGCGCAACTCCGGTGCGACGGCGGTCGTCGAGGGCGTGGGCGACCACGGCTGCGAGTACATGACGGGCGGCAAGGCCGTGGTGCTCGGCCCGACCGGGCGCAACTTCGCGGCCGGCATGTCGGGCGGCATCGCGTACCTGCTGGATCTCAAGCCCGAGCGGGTCAACCGCGAGATGGTCGCCATCGAGGCGCTCACCGAGGAGGACGCCGAGTTCCTCAAGGAGACCGTCGAGAAGCACTTCGCGGAGACCGGCTCGCCGGTCGCCAAGCAGCTGCTGGCCGACTGGGACGCGGCGCTGGCCAGGTTCGGCAAGATCATGCCGACCGACTACAAGAGGGTGCTGGAGGCCGCCGAGGCCGCCCGCATCGAAGGCAGGGACATCGACGAGGCCGTCATGGCGGCCGCGGTTCAGGGTTAAGGGAGGCGTACCGCATGGCTGACCCGAAGGGTTTTCTCACGCACGACCGGGAGCTGCCGGCGCGCCGTCCCGTGGACGTCCGCATCAGCGACTGGCGCGAGGTCTACCAGGACTTCTCCCAGGAGAAGCTGACCAAGCAGGCGGCCCGCTGCATGGACTGCGGCATCCCGTTCTGCCACAACGGCTGCCCGCTGGGCAACCTCATCCCCGAGTGGAACGACCTGGTCTACCGCACCGACTGGCAGGAGGCCATCGAGCGGCTGCACGCCACCAACAACTTCCCCGAGTTCACCGGCCGGCTCTGCCCGGCTCCGTGTGAGGCGGCGTGCGTGCTCGGCATCAACTCCGACCCGGTGGCGATCAAGCGGGTCGAGGTCGAGATCATCGACCGCGCGTTCGCCGAGGGCTGGGTGCGCCCGCAGCCGCCGGCCGTCAAGACCGGCAAGAAGGTCGCGGTCGTCGGCTCGGGCCCGGCGGGCCTGGCCGCCGCCCAGCAGCTCACCAGGGCGGGGCATGACGTGGTGGTGTTCGAGCGGGCCGACCGCATCGGCGGCCTGCTGCGCTACGGCATCCCCGAGTTCAAGATGGAGAAGCGGCACATCGAGCGCCGGCTCGAGCAGATGCGGGCCGAGGGCACCGAGTTCCGCACCTCCGTCAACGTCGGCGTCGACATCACCGCCGCCGAGCTGCGCGAGCAGTTCGACGCCGTGGTGCTGTCGGGCGGCGCCACCCAGTGGCGCGACCTGCCGGTGGCCGGGCGCCAGCTCAAGGGCATCTACCAGGCGATGGAATACCTGCCGCTGTCCAACAAGGTCCAGGAGGGCGACTTGCCCGCCTCGCCCATCTCGGCCGAGGGCAAGCACGTGGTGGTGATCGGCGGCGGCGACACCGGCGCCGACTGCATCGGCACCGCGATCAGGCAGGGCGCCGCGTCCGTCACACAGCTGGAGATCATGCCGCAGCCGCCCGCCACGCGGCCGGCCGGCCAGCCGTGGCCGACCTACCCGATGCTGTTCAAGATGGAGAGCGCCCACGAGGAGCTGGCCGAGGGCGGGGGAGCGCGCGTCTACGCGGTCTCCACCACCGAGTTCGTCGGCGACGACGACGGCAACGTGCGGGCCCTGCGCCTGGTCGAGGTCGAGGGGCCGCAGAACGGCTTCAAGCCGATCCCCGGCACCGAGCGGGAGATCCCGGCCGAGCTGGTCACGCTCTCCATGGGCTTCCTCGGGCCGGAGAAGGGCTCGCTGCTGCAGGACCTGGCCGAGGTCGCCGGTGACGGCTTCTACGACGCCAGGGGCAACGTGGCGCGCGACAAGACGTACATGTCGAAGGTCGACGGCGTCTTCGTGGCGGGCGACATGGGGCGCGGCCAGTCGCTCATCGTGTGGGCCATCGCCGAGGGTCGGGCCGCCGCCTCCGGCGTCGACCGGTTCCTGACCGGGGACACGGCGCTGCCGTACCCGATCCTGCCGACCGCGCGTCCGCTGGTCTGACCTGCTCGTTCTCCGGAGCGCCCGCCCTTGTGGCGGGCGCTCTGCTTTTTGCACACTCTGCATGCCTTGCAGGGTGTGCAAAAGGTGCGTACAGTGCAAGGCATGGAGAGTCCGCAGGAGCGGCGTGAGCGCCGCCGGGCCGAGAAGCGGCAGGCCATCAGGGTGGCCGCCGTCCGCATCGCGCTCGACCAGGGGCTCGAAGCCGCCACCGTGGAGGCGATCAGCGCGGCGGCCGACATCTCGCCGCGCACCTTCTTCAACTACTTCGCCTCCAAGGAGGAGGCGCTCGCCCCCGGCCCCATGTGGACGCCCGAGGAGTTCATCGGGCTGCTGCAGGAAAGGCCCGCGGACGAGCCCGCCTTCGAGTCGCTCAAGGTCGTGGCGCGTACGCTCGCCGCGCGGCTGCGGCCGATCATGGCCGACATGAAGCCGTTCGCCGAGCTGCGCAGGCGTCACCCCGAGCTGGCCGCCAAGGCCAGGGCCGTCGACGAGACGAAGCTGATGGAGAGCCTCTTCGGCGCCGTCAGCGGCCGTCCAGGCGTCACCAGCGCCGTGCACGCCAGGCTGCTCGTCATCGTCGCCTTCGGCGCGGCCATCTCGGCCGTGCAGGAGTCGCTGGCCGGCGGCGGCGCGGTGGAGGACCTGCTCGAGGAGGCGTTCACGCTGCTCGAAAACGGACTCTGACTCTCCTGAGGAAAGACAAGCGGCGACCGGGGTGGCACCCCCGATCGCCGCGGATCACTCCTGCCCTCTCGCGAAAAAGAAGCAAGGAGTCGACTCATGGTAGCGACAATCCCCCAGCAGTCCACCCCGAGGCGAACACTCTGGGTCAGCATGGGGTCACTCATCATCACCCTGTTCCTGGCCGCGCTCGACCAGACCGTCGTGGCCACCGCCATGCCCACCATCGTGGGGGAGCTGCACGGGCTTGAGAGCCTGTCCTGGCTGGTCACCGCGTTCGCCCTGACCTCCGGCATCGCCACCCCGCTGTTCGGCAAGCTCAGCGACATGTACGGCCGCCGCACCCTCTACCTCGCGGCCATCGTCCTGTTCGTCATCGGCTCGGCCCTGTGCGGCGTCGCCCAGTCGATGGGCCAGCTCATCGCCTTCCGCGCCTTCCAGGGCATCGGCGCGGGCGGCCTCATGGTGCTGACCATGACCATCGCCGCCGACCTCGCCACCCCCCGCGAGCGTGCCCGCTTCCAGGGCCTGTTCGGCGGCGTCTTCGGGCTGGCCTCCATCGCCGGGCCGCTCGTCGGCGGCTACCTCACCCAGCACATCTCCTGGCGCTGGATCTTCTACATCAACCTGCCGCTCGGCGCCGTCGCGCTGGCCGTCGCCTTCGCCGTGCTCAAGCTGCCCCGCCGCACCTCGCCGCACCGCGTCGACTGGCTCGGCGCCGCGCTCATCGCCGGCCTGCTGACCTGCCTGACCCTGCTCGCCTCCTGGGGCGGCACCGTGCACGCCTGGACCTCGCCCGTCATCATCGGGCTCGGCGCCGGCGCGGTGCTGCTGGCCGTGCTGTTCGTCCTCGCGGAACGCGCGGCGGAGGAGCCCATCCTGCCGCTGCGGCTGTTCCGCTCGGCCTCCTTCACCCTGCCCATCGTCACCGTCGTGCTCATGGCCACCGCGATGCTCGGCATGGCGACCTTCCTGCCCATGTTCCTGCAGCTCGCGCGCGGCGCCGGGGCGGCCGACTCGGGGCTGCTGCTGCTCCCGCTCATGGGCGGCATGATCGTCGCCTCCACGCTCGGCGGGCAGCTGGTGACCAGGCTCGGCCGGTACAAGTGGCTCATCGTGGGCGGGGCCGTCTGCGCCGGGATCTCCGGGCTGCTGTTCGCCACCATGGACCTCGGCACCGGGGCGGTCGCGTCGGGGGCGTACATGGTGCTGTGCGGGCTCGGGCTGGGCGTGATGGGGCAGAACCTGCTGCTCGCCGTCCAGACCACCACGCCCGCGGCCGACCGGGGCGCGGCCACCTCGGCCGTCACGTTCGCCCGTGGCGTCGGCGGCGCGGTGGGCGTGTCGGCGCTCGGCGGCGTCTTCGCCGCCGGCCTCGCGCCGGGGCAGGCCGCGCTCACCCCCGCCGCCGTCCAGGCGCTGCCCGAGGCCGTACGGCACGCCACGCAGCTGGCCTTCGCGGACGCGATCACCGGGGTGTTCGCGTGGACCGGGCCGATCATGCTGGCCGCCGCGGTGCTGCTGGCCTGGCTTCCTGACGTACGGCTGAGCCACCGCGACTGACACGCGCCTGAAGGGGCGAAGCGGGCTGGGGGATAGAGGTCCGCTTCGCCCACCATCAACCGAAATTTCACCACTCGGTTGCATCACTGGTTGACTGTCGGGAACATTCAGATTCTGCGGCATTCAGGCGTTGGGGGAACTATGCGGCGGCTCGCCTCTGGCATGACGGCGCTGGCCGCCGCGGTCACCCTCGCGGCCTGCTCCGCCACCGCCCCCCAGCCCGGCGAGGCCGCCCGCAAACCCACCCCGCAAGGCCAGGGACAGCCCGAATACCTCGTCTTCTACGAGCACGGCCGCGGGCGTGAGGCCAAGGCCGCCGTCGAACGCGCCGGCGGCACCACCGTCGCCGACAACACCAAGCTCGGCTACCTCCTCGCCGCCGGGGGCGACGGCGCCTTCCAGGCGGCCGTGGGCGGCGACCCCGCCGTCGTCGGGGTCAGCCCCGACCGCAGCATCGGGCGTACGGCATCGAAGCCCGTCACGCGAGCACTCCCCGACGAGCAGGCGTTCACCAAGCGGGCCGGCGAACCGCTCGCCCCCCGCCAGTGGGACATGCGCATGATCGGCGCCGACCGCGCCAACGCCAAGGTCCCCGGCAGCAAGAAGGTCCTCGTCGGCGTCATCGACACCGGCGTGGACGGCAAACACCCCGACATCGCCCCCAACTTCAACCGCGAGCTCAGCCGCAACTTCGTCACCGACCGCCCCAAGGACGACTACGGCGAGACCCTCGACGGCCCCTGCGAGGCCAAGAACTGCAAGGATCCCGTGGACGCCGACGACGACGGCCACGGCACCCACGTCGCCAGCACCATCGCCTCGCCCATCAACGGCATCGGCATCGCCGGCGTCGCGCCCGGCGTCCAGATCGTCAACATCAGGGCAGGCCAGGACTCCGGCTTCTTCTTCCTCAAGCCCAGCCTCGACGCCCTCACCTACGCCGCCGACATCGGCGTCGACGTCGTCAACATGAGCTACTACGTCGACCCCTGGCTGTTCAACTGCCGCGCCAACAAGTCCGACACCAAGAAACAGCAGCTCGAACAGCGCGCCATCATCACCGGCATGCAGCGCGCACTCGACTACGCGCGCAAGCGCGGCGTCACCCTCATCTCCGCCCTCGGCAACGGCTCCACCGACCTCGGCAACCCCAAGATCGACAAGCAGAGCCCCGGTTACCCCAAGGGCGACGAGAAGGAACGCACGATCGACAACTCCTGCATCAACGTGCCGGCCGAGTCCAAAGGCGTCATCTCCGTCTCCGCGCTCGGCCCCTCCGGCCGCAAGGCCGCCTACAGCGACTACGGCGTCGAGCAGACCGACGTCTCTGCCCCCGGCGGCGACGTGCTCGACGGGCAGGGCGTCAACGTCACCAGGTCCATCCTCGCCGCCGCGCCGGAACACGTGCTGCGCGCCGCGGGCCGCGTCGGCAAGGACGGCAAGCCCAAGGGCGCCGACGTCGTACGCGACTGCACCGGCGGCCCCTGCTCCTACTACCAGTACCTCGAAGGCACCTCCATGGCCGCGCCGCACGCCACCGGCGTCGCCGCCATCCTCATCAGCCGCTTCGGCAAGCCCGGCAAGGGCGGGCTCGAACTCGCCCCCGACACCGTCCAGGACCTGCTCTACAAGACCGCCACCCCCAAGGCCTGCCCCAGCCCGCGCGAGTACACCTACAACGCCTTCGGCACCAGCGAGAAACACCTGTGCCAGGGCGACACCGACGACAACGGCTTCTACGGTCACGGCATCGTGAACGCCTGGAAGGCGGCGACCGCGCAGCCATGATGTACCGCCTCCTCGCCGACGCCGCGATGGGGGTACATCTCGCTTCTCTCGCCTACCTGACCTTAGGCGGCTTCCTCGCCTGGCGCCGGCGCCGCACGATCTGATCCACCTCGCCGTCGCGGCCTGGGGAGTGCAGTCCGTCGTGACCGGCGTCGAATGCCCGCTCACACTCGTGGAAGACTGGGCACGTCGCCACGCGGGCGAGGCAGGTCTGCCCGCGAGCGGCTTCATCGACCACTACATCGAAGGCGTGATCTACCCGGAGGAGTACACGAACGTGGCGCGACCGGCGGTCGCCGTTCTCGTTCTGTTCTCATACGTCGGGTACGTTCTCCGTCGTCAGTGACTGCCAAGTGGTCTGTACCAATTAAGGTAGGACTCGTGACTCGTCGCGCGAAAATCGTCTGCACCCTAGGCCCCGCCACATCGTCCAAGGAACGCCTCCGCGAGCTCATCGCCGCGGGCATGGACGTAGCACGGTTCAACCTCAGCCATGGCAACCATGACATGCACAGAGAGGTGTACGACCGGGTCAGGGAGGTGGCGGCCGACCTCGGCCGCGGTGTAGGCGTCCTCGCCGACCTGCAGGGCCCCAAGATCCGTGTCGGCACCTTCGAGGAAGGCCCCGTCAGGCTCGGCTTCGGCGACGTCTTCACCATCACCGGCGAAGACGTCCCAGGAGACCGCGAACAGGTCTCCACCACCTACAAGGGACTGCCCAACGACGTCAGCCCCGGCGACACCATCCTCGTCGACGACGGCCGCCTCGTGCTCGAGGTCACCCGCGTCGACGGCGACCGCGTCATCACCCGGGTCGTCATCGGCGGCATGATCTCCGACAACAAGGGCCTCAACCTGCCCGGCGTCAACGTCAGCGCCCCCGCGCTGACCGACAAGGACGAAGCCGACCTGCGCTGGGCGCTGCGCACCGGCTTCGACATGATCGCCCTGTCGTTCGTCCGCCGCCCGTCCGACGCCGACGTGGTGCGCAACATCATGGAGCAGGAGGCCGTACGCCTGCCGCTGCTCGCCAAGATCGAGAAGCCGCAGGCCGTCGACCGCCTCCCCGAGATCGTCGACGCCTTCGACGGCATCATGGTCGCCCGCGGCGACCTCGGCGTCGAGCTGCCCCTGGAGCAGGTGCCGATCGTCCAGCGCCGCATCATCGAGCTGTGCCGCGAGAAGGCCCACCCCGTCATCGTGGCCACCCAGATGCTCGACTCCATGATGAACTCCCCGCGCCCCACCCGCGCCGAGACCTCCGACGTCGCCTACGCCGTCATGGACGGTGCCGACGCGGTCATGCTGTCCGGTGAGACCTCCGTCGGCAACTACCCGATCGAAGCCGTCTCCACGATGGACCGCATCGCCTGCGCCGCCGAGAAGTCCTCGCTGCACGCCACCCACACCCTCGAGCGCATGCCCGAGACCACCGGCGGCGCCATCGCCAGGGCCGCCGCCGAGGTGGGCGCCATCGTCGGCGCCAAGGCGCTCATCGCCTTCACCATGTCCGGCGAGACCGCGCGCCGCCTGGCCCGCTACCGCTCGCCCATCCCGCTGCTGGCCTTCACCAGCGCGCCCCACGTACGCGGGCAGCTCTCGCTGACCTGGGGCGTGGAGACCTTCCACGTGCCGTTCGTGCACCACACCGACGACATGGTGCGGCAGGTGGAGGCGTCGCTGCTGTCGCTCGGACGGCTGGAGAAGGGCGACAAGGTCGTCATCGTGGCCGGCTCGCCTCCCGGCACCCCCGGCTCCACCAACGCCCTGCGCGTCCACACCATCGGCTCAGCGGTCTCCCACGCCCACTGACCCCGCCCCGCCCAGCCTCTGGGCCTGCCGCCCGGGGCGGGGTTACGGCGGGCCCCGGGTGCCGACGCGCGGGGTCCGTGGCGAGGGCTTACGGCGGGCCCCCGGTGCCCGACGCGCGGGGTCCGTGGCGGGGGGGCTTACAGCGGGCCTCCGGTGCCCGACGCGGGGGTCCGTGGCGGGTGCTGGTGCGAAGGCCCGCGTGGGGCTCGGCGGGCGTCTTCGTGCCCGCCCGAAGAGGCCCGCGTGCGATTGGGCCGGCGGTTTTGCGCCCGCCCGATCAGCCTTACCGCGGTCCGGCGGCGCCTTCGCGCCCCGCTGGCCGGTCAGCGCGCAGCCGACCGGTCATCGGCCGCTCGGCGGAGTCTTGAGGCCGTTGCCGTCACGCATCGTGGCGGGCCGCCCGTTCGGCGGCCCACCAGGCATAGGCCGGGGTGTCAGTCGTTGGCGTGCAGGGCCGCGTTGAGCTCGACCTTGCCGCCCTGGCGCGGCAGCGCCTCCACCGCGCCCGTCTGTGAGTTACGCCGCAGCAGGATGCCGTTGGAGCCCGACAGCTCGGCCGCCTTCACCACGGTGCCGTCGGGCAGGGTCACCCGCGTGCCCGCCGTGACGTAGAGGCCGGCCTCCACCACGCAGTCGTCGCCCAGCGAGATGCCGAGCCCGGCGTTCGCGCCCAGCAGGCAGCGCTCACCGATCGAGATGACCTGCTTGCCGCCGCCCGACAGCGTCCCCATGATCGAGGCGCCGCCGCCCACGTCGGAGCCGTCACCGACCACCACACCGGCCGACACCCGGCCCTCGATCATCGACGCGCCCAGCGTGCCGGCGTTGAAGTTCACGAAGCCCTCGTGCATCACCGTCGTGCCGGACGCCAGATGCGCACCCAGCCGCACCCGGTCGGCGTCGGCGATGCGCACCCCGGAAGGCAGCACGTAGTCGACCATCCGCGGGAACTTGTCCACGCCGTAGACCGTCACCGGCCCCCGCCCGCGCAACCGCAGCCGCGTCCGCTCGAAGTCCGCCACCGGGCACGGCCCGAAGTTGGTCCACACCACGTTGGCCAGCAGGCCGAACAGGCCGTCGAGGTTCACCCCATGAGGGCGCACCAGACGCGCGGACAGCAGATGCAGGCGCAGGTAGACGTCGTGCGCGTCGGCCGGCGGCTCGGAGAGCTTGGCGATGCCGGTGCGCACCGCCACCACCTCCACGCCGCGCGCCGCGTCGGGGCCGGTCAGCTCGGCCAGCTCCCCGGCCTCATCGCCGGACAGCCGCCGCGTCCCCGCGGCCGGCGCGTCGCCCAGCTCGGGAGCGGGAAACCAGGTGTCGAGTACGGTGCCGTCAGCGGCGATGGTCGCCAGGCCGGTGCCGAAGGCACCGATCGAGGTCGGGTCGATAGCAGTCACGGGCCAAAAATACCGTTCTTGAGCTCAGCCCAGAGCGCCCAGGTCGGCCGACAGCCAATGTTCGGGCCGCATCCTGAACGTCACCAGCACATGGAGATCGGAACCCTGCACATATCCCGACACGGCGTCGGGCGGCAGATAACGGGACGAGATGCGGGTCAGATCCTCCAGCGTCGTCGGCCCCGACCGCACCACAGGGCCCTCCACCGACACGTACCGGTAGGTCGGGCTCGACCGCTGCACCAGCAGCGAGAACCGCCCCGCCTTCGCGATCAGCCTGGCCTTGATCGAGTCGCCGTCGGTCAGGAACCTGACCTCGCCGCCCGGGAGATAGTCGTACCACACGGGCACCGTCAGCGGCCCCCGCCCGTCACCCGACTCCACGGCCAGGCTCGCGATGTGCGGCTCCGCCAGGAACGCCTCCCGATCCGCCAGGCTCAACGGCATCCCACCCCACCCCCGTATTTCATCGATCGTGCAACGGCTATTCCCGCTGGGCGGGATCCCGAAAAGTCCCGACCCCACCATCCTTCACCCTTCCCTCCCTGACGCCTCCCACCCCACGAGCCCCACAGGAACGATCAGTATTTGGGCCCGACGTACCGATCGAGCACCTCCACCGCCTCCCGCCGCGCAACCGACAGCTCGTTGCGATTGTTGAACCGCCAGGCCACGCCGAGCAGGTCGAGTGCCTGGCAGCAGAGGGCCAGGATGTCGGCGGACTCGTTCTTGAAGTGGTAGCGGGGATAGGCGTACCAGCGGACGCCGCTGGGAAGCTCGCGCCGCACCCGGTTGAGGCCGCGGCAGCCGTCGGAGTGGATGAGCCCGCGCACGAACCGGCCCGGATGCGCCCGCACGATCTCCTCCTGCCAGCCGGCCAACCTGATCTCGCGCTCGTGCTTCCTGCCCGGGCCGTGCTGCGGGAAGAGACACGGCCAGTGCAGGGAGTAGCTGGTCACCTCCGTACACCCCTGGCGCTGTCGCCTACCTACCTTGGAGGCCGGCATGGTGTGCGCCATCGAACGGGCGGCTTCCTCGATCAGCCCTGGCCAGGTGTCGTCGCAGAAGATCGAGAGCCGGTGCACCGACCCGACGCGCACGATGTGCCCGTCGCCGAGATAGAGGCCCAGGAGGTGGGCGTAGGCGTGGGCGTCGAGCTCGCGGCCATGGCAGCGGGGACAGCCGTGGCCACTCGGGAAGTCGTCATAACGGGCGCGGCGCGCTCCGGTGCGCCACTTCTGGACGGCTCCGATCGACACGCCGCACGACTCCGCCACCTGACGGTCGGGCAGCCCTCGGGCCGACAGGCGCAGGGCACGGTCAACGGTTTCGCGAGGATGCACACGGCCAGTGTGGCGAACGTCACCGACAGTTTCGGTGCTGCTACGGTGGCGGCTGTGAGGGCCGGGGTGCCGGAAGCGGGATTCGAACCCGCACGCCCTTTCGAGCAGACGCTTTTGAGGCGTCCATGTCTGCCATTCCATCATTCCGGCTGGTATATCCGGACTTGTCCGGATCCGTGACGTACCTTACCGCCGATGCGATCGGTCGAGGGGCGCCAGCGTGGATCTAATCTACCGGACGTCTGTACTCTTCTGCTCGTGAGTACGCAGCGGCGAGTAGTGATCGCGGAAGACGAGGCCCTGATCCGCCTCGACCTCAAGGAGATGCTCCAGGAGGACGGCTACGTCGTCGTGGGCGAGGCCGGTGACGGTGAGCAGGCGATCCGGCTGGCCGACGAGCTGAAACCCGACCTCGTCATCCTCGACGTGAAGATGCCCGTGCTCGACGGCATCTCGGCGGCCGAGCGGATCACCGAGATGCGCATCGCCCCCTGTCTCATCCTGACCGCGTTCTCCCAGCGTGATCTGGTGGAGCGGGCCAGGGACGCCGGGGCGATGGCCTATCTGGTCAAACCGTTCACCAAGGCGGATCTGGTGCCGGCGATCGAGATGGCGGTCAGCAGGCATGACGAGATGGTGGCGCTGGCGGCCGAGGTGTCGAGCCTGTCCGAGCGGCTGGAGACGCGCAAACTGGTCGAGCGGGCCAAGGGCCAGTTGATGGCGCAGCACGGGTGGACGGAGCCGCAGGCGTTCCGGTGGATCCAGAAGGCGTCGATGGATCGGCGGCTGAGCATGCGTGAGGTCGCCCAGATCGTCATCGCGGACGCGGCGGACCGCTCCTGAGGCCGGAGCTCCTGAGGCCGGGACTCCCGAGGGGCGTCGGCCGGGCGCCGGCGTTCCTGAGCCGGGGCTTCCTGGTCCCGAGCGTCCAATGGGCCCGGGCCTTCGCGTGTCCGGTTTCATGCGTTCCTGAAGCCGGAGCGTGCGAGGGTCCCGGCCGGTGTCCGGCGAGGGTGTTCCGTGTGGGTTTCGGGGTGCTTCCGGGTGGGTTTCGGCCGGGCGAAGCGGGTGCCCGAGAATTGGGATGTAAGGGGCTCGTGGGGTGTTTTTTGGTCTGCGTCCGGAAATATCGTCGCTCGGACCTGCCTAGCGAGTCATGTCCGTAACTCTCCTGAAACAAACCATTACTATCAGTGTTTACGACATTACGAATTGGCATAAAAGTATCGGAAGAACTCCCCATTTCACCCCACAACGGGCATGCTGAGCCCGGTAAACCCAGCGAAGGCGATCGTCCCTTCGCTGAGATAGGGGGAGTCTCATCTTGATGAACCGCATTGCTCCGGCCGGCCGCGTCCTGGCGGTCGCGGCCGCGGCGAGCCTGGCACTGACGGCGTGTGGCAGTGACGGCGGCGACACGGCCGCGCAGGAGTCCGCCGCCCCCGCGACCTCGGCGGCCTCCTCGGCTCCGGCGGCGAAGGGCGACGGCACGCTGACGCTCGGCACGGTCCTGCCCCAGACCGGTTCGCTGGCCTTCCTCGGCCCGCCCGAGTTCGCGGGCGTGGACGCGGCGGTGAAGGAGATCAACGAGGCCGGCGGGGTGCTCGGCAAGCCGATCGACGTGGTGCACACGGACTCGGGCGACACCACCACGAACATCGCCTCGCAGTCGGTGGACAAGCTGATCGCGCAGAAGGCGGACGCCATCATCGGCGCCGCGTCCTCGTCGGTGTCGGAGTCGATCATCGACAAGATCACGGGTGCGGGCATGGTGCAGTTCTCGCCGGCCAACACCTCGGACAAGTTCACCACGATCAAGGACGACGGCCTGTACTTCCGTACGGCGCCGCCGGACAAGCTGCAGGGCCGGGTGCTCGGTGACCTGATCGCGGCCGACGGCAACGACACGGTCGGCATCCTCGCGATGCAGGACTCCTACGGCTCGGGCCTGGCCGACCAGGTGACGACGACGGCCGAGGAAGCGGGCGCGAGCGTGGTGGAGCGGGTCGACTACGACCCCAAGGCCGCGGACTTCTCGGCCGACGTCGCCAAGATCAAGGCGAAGAACCCGAAGGCGGTCGTGCTGATCGGCTTCGAGGAGGGCGCCAAGGTCGTCGCGGAGCTGGTCAAGCAGGGTCTGACCGCGGACAAGGTGAAGTGGTACATGGTGGACGGCAACATGTCGAACACCAACTACGAGAAGATGCCGAAGGGCACCCTGAAGGGCGTCAAGGGCACGATTCCGGGCGCCGAGGCGCCGGACGCGTTCAGGGACAAGCTCAAGGAGATCAACAAGGATCTCGACGACTTCACCTACGCCGCCGAGTCGTACGACGCCGCGACCCTGATCGCCCTGGCCGCGGAGGCCGCCAAGGACGACAGCGGCCGCTCCATCGCCGCGAAGCTGGCCGAGGTCAGCAAGGGCGGCGAGAAGTGCAAGAGCTTCAAGGAGTGCGTCGACCTGCTGAAGGCCGGCAAGGACATCGACTACGACGGCGTCAGCGGTCCCGTCGAGTTCGATGACAACGGTGACCCGCAGGTGGCCACGATCGGCGTCTACCAGTACGGGGACGACAACAAGTACCCGAGCAAGGCGATCGAGTACCGTACGGGCAATATCGCGGGCTGACCCCCCGGTTGACCGCCTCTCCCGCGCCGCGCCCGCGGGAGGGGCGGTTTTTCATTGCGGTTTCACTGCTGGTTTCACTGCTGGTTTCACTTGGTCTCAGTGCCGGTTCCGCTGCCGGTTCTCACCGTCGGTTCTCACTGCCGGTTTTCACTGCTGGGGCAGCCCGCAGGCGCGGGCGGCGTACTGGATGAGCCTGTCCTGCAGGGGTTTGGGCGGTGCGACGATGACGACGCGTTCGTCGCCGCCGTCGAGGGTGACGCGTACGGGGAACAGGAACGCCTTCTTGGCCTCGGCGAAGGCGTGGGCGTCGCAGCGGCCTGGGGTGAGGCGGACGGGCAGGCGTACCTGCCGCGCCTCCGCGTCGAGCGTGCCGAGCGGCTCTGCGTGTTCGACGATGTAGTGGGTGGTGCCGCCCATGGAGGTGAGGCGGACGACGCCGGGTCCGCGCCGGGTGACGACGAGGTCGCCGCGCATGACCGCGTCCGAGCCTGATCCGGTCTGTTTCCACTCGGGGCCGAACTCGATGGTCACGGCCTGCTTGACGAGGTGTTCCGAGCATTCGTCGCGCAGCAGCCTGGCCAGGAGGGGGTCGGGGTGCGGCACGGGGAAGGCGACGGCGCGCGGCGGCCGGTCGCCGGTGCTGACCCGGGCGATGACGGTGGCGGGCGCCACCTCGGGCAGGCCGGTGGGCAGGCAGTTGGCGGGGCCGTAGGTGAGGGGCAGGTCGGTGCGTGCGGTCTTGCGGATGGTGGCGTCGGCGCGCTGCGGTGGCAGGGTCTTGAAGGACGCCGTGACAAGTTGGACATCAGCGAAATAAACCGGTGTTTCATGAATATTTCGGACGGCCACTTGAAGGACGTGCACCGGCTCGTCCGAACGGTATTGGGCCAGCGAGACCGTGACCCCCGGCGGCGGTGCGGCCGGCCGCGGGGAAGCCGGCGCGGCGCCGGTGCAGCCCGCCGCGAGGAGCGCCGTCACGAGGGCGGGGGTTATGCGCTTCACCAGATGCACATTAAGCATCCTTACGCAGGTCCCGTAAGTTGAGGAGTGATTACGACTCCGCATCCAAGTGCCGACAGTTCCTCGGCGCATCTGGTTGGAGCATGCGACGATTTTGTACGTTTCCTGCATTCGATCGGGAACGCTCGGCGGTGCTGACGGATCCCGGCCTGGAATGAAGGAGACACTTCATGATCCGCATTGCTCCCGTGGGACGGGCGCTGGCTGTCGTGGCTGCCACCAGCCTGGCCCTGACAGCCTGCGGTGGTGGCGGTGACACCGCCACGCAGACTTCCGAGAGTGCCGCACCGGCCTCTTCCGCTCCCGCGGCGAAGGGCGATGGCACGCTCACCCTCGGCACGCTGCTGCCCCAGACCGGTTCGCTGGCGTTCCTCGGCCCTCCCGAGTTCGCAGGTGTCGACGCGGCGGTGAAGGAGATCAACGAGGCGGGTGGCGTGCTCGGCAAGCCCGTCGCCAAGTTCGACACCGACTCCGGCGACACGACCACGAACATCGCCTCGCAGTCGGTTGACAAGCTGCTTGCCCAGAAGGCCGACGCCATCATCGGCGCCGCGTCCTCGTCGGTGTCCGAGTCGGTCATCGACAAGATCACGGGTGCGGGCGTGGTGCACTTCTCGCCGGCCAACACCTCGGACAAGTTCACCACCATCCAGGACAACGGCCTGTACTTCCGTACGGCTCCGCCGGACAAGCTGCAGGGCCGCGTCCTCGGTGACCTGATCATCTCCGACGGCAACGACACCGTCGGCATCATGGCGATGCAGGACTCGTACGGCACCGGCCTGGCCGACCAGGTCCAGAAGACCGTCACCGACGGCGGCGGCGAGGTCGTCGAGCGCGTCGACTACGACCCGAAGGCGGCCGACTTCTCGGCCGACGTCGCCAAGCTCAAGGCCAAGAACCCCAAGGGCATCGTGCTCATCGGGTTCGAGGAGACCGCCAAGGTCGTCCAGGAGCTGGTCAAGCAGGGCATGCCGGCCAGCAAGCACAAGTGGTACATGGTGGACGGCAACATGTCGAACACCAACTACGAGAAGATGCCCAAGGGCACGCTGACCGGCGTCAAGGGCACCTACCCCGGCGCCGCCGCTCCCGACGAGTTCCGCGACAAGCTGCTCGCCGTCAACCCGAAGCTCGAGGACTACACCTACGCCCCCGAGTCGTACGACGCGGCGAACCTGATCGCGCTGGCCGCCGAGGCCGCCAAGAGCGACGCGGGCGTGGACATCGCCGCGAAGCTGGCCGAGGTCAGCAAGGGCGGCGAGAAGTGCACGAACTTCAAGGAGTGCGTGGACCTGCTGAAGGCCGGCAAGGACATCGACTACGAGGGCGTCAGCGGCCCGGTCGAGTTCAACGACGCCGGTGACCCGGCCGTCGCCACGATCGGCATCTACCAGTACGGCAACAACAACAAGTACCCGGTGAAGGCGCTGGAGTACCGCACCGGCAACATCGAGGGCTGAGCACCACCCGGCACTCGTCAGAGAAGGGCCCGGCCGTCACGGCCGGGCCCTTTCGCGTGCGCTCACGTGCAGCCGGCCACGATCTGGTCGGCGGCGGCGCGGTACTGCTTCAGCAGCGCCACCTGGCGCTCCCTGGGGACGTCGCTTTTGGACAGGCGGGCCGTGGTGAGCTCGACGGTCTCGGCGGCCGGCCGCAGCGAGCCGGGCAGCCGGTCGGCGAACTCCCGCGTGATGCCGTGGGCCTCGGCCAGGCGGCCGATGACGGCGTCCTCGAAGTCCTGCCGGTCCTCCTGGCCTCTGGGCTCCAGCATGAGGCCGGCGTACCCGATGGCCGAGACCACGCGCGCGCACGGGTCGTCGGTTGGGTCACCGCCGGTGCTGTACTTGGCCGAGGAGGACGCCGACTCCTGGCAGCCGACGAGGACGAGGGGCAGGACGAGCGCGACTGTCGCTAAACGGTTCACATGGCACATTGAAAGACGGGGAAGGGCTCCCGTGGGAGTCCCTTCCCCGTCTCGAAAGTGATCCGTTACGCCTTCGCGAGCGTGCCGAGGTACAGCTCGATGACCTTGGGGTCGTCGGCGAGCTGCCGCCCGGTGCCGGTGTAGGCGTTGCGGCCCTGGTCGAGGACGTAGCCGCGGTGGCAGATCTGCAGGCAGCGCCGCGCGTTCTGCTCCACCATGATCACGGTCACGCCCGCCTTGTTGATCTGCTGGGCCTGGATGAAGACCAGGTCCTGCAGCTTGGGCGACAGGCCCGCGGACGGCTCGTCCAGCAGCAGCACGGACGGCTCGGTCATGAGCGCCCTGGCCATCGCCACCATCTGCCGCTCACCGCCCGACAGGGAGCCGGCGCGCTGCTTGCGCCGCTCCTTGAGCGCGGGGAACAGCTCGGCCACGAACTCGAAGCGCTCCTTGAACTTCCCCGGCACCTGGAAGGCGCCCATCTCGAGGTTCTCCTCGATGGTGAGGCTGGGGAAGACGTTGTTGGTCTGCGGGACGTAGCCGACGCCCCGCGAGACCAGCGAGTGGGCCTTCATGTTCGTGATGTCCTCGCCCTTGAGCAGGACCGTGCCGCTGCGGATGTTGACCAGCCCGAACATGGCCTTCAGCAGCGTCGACTTGCCGGCGCCGTTGGGGCCGATGATGCCGATCAGCTCGCCCTGCTGGACGTACAGGTCGGCGCCGTTGAGGATGTTGACGCCCGGCAGGTAGCCCGCGATGAGCTCGTCGCAGCGCAGCACCGCGTCCTCGGCGCCCGCCAGGTGGTCGCTGCGGTCGGTGACGGCCCGCTCGGAGCCCGCCGGGGCCTGCTCCTCGATCTGCTCCTCGGCCTGTCCCTGGGGCGCTTCGTCGGCGCTCACTTCTGCGTCTCCTCTTCGATCTCGGCCTCCAGAGCCGCCTCGGCCTCGTGGAGCTGCGTCTCAAGGTCGCCTTCCGAGAGCGGCGCGTCGTGGTGGGCGCCCAGGTAGGCGTCGATCACGCGCTCGTCGGACATGATCGTCGAGGGCGGCCCCTCGGCGATCACCGCGCCCTGCGCCATGACGATCACCCAGTCGCTGATGTCGCGGACCATGTCCATGTCGTGCTCGACGAACAGCACCGTCATGCCCTGCTCGCGCAGGTCCTTGACGTGGCCGAGCAGCGACTGCGTCAGCGCGGGGTTCACGCCGGCCATCGGCTCGTCCAGCATGACCAGCTCCGGCCGGACCATGAGCGCGCGGGCCATCTCCAGCAGCTTGCGCTGGCCGCCCGACAGGGACCCGGCGAAGTCGTCGCGCTTGGCGTCGAGCTTGAAGCGGGCCAGCAGCTCCTCTGCCCGCTCGGTGATCTCCTCCTCCTGGCCGCGCCAGAAGGCCGGGATCATGGCGCGCCAGAAGCTCTCGCCCTTCTGGTGCTGGGCGCCCAGGCGCATGTTCTCCACGACGGTCAGCCGGGAGAGCGCCTTGGTGAGCTGGAACGTGCGCACCATGCCGGCCCGCGCGACCTTGTGCGCGGGCACACCGTTCATCGGCCGCCCGTTGAACGTCCACGAGCCCGCGTCGGCCGTGTCGAAGCCGGTGAGCTGGTTGAAGAACGTCGTCTTGCCCGCCCCGTTGGGGCCGATCAGCGCGGTGATGGAGCCGCGCTGGATCTCGACGTGCTCGACGTCCACGGCGGTGAGACCGCCGAAGCGGCGCACCACCTTGTCGACCACGAGGATGGGGTCCGGCTTGGGCACGCCGGGATCGCGGGCCAGGTCCTTGAACGCGGCCAGGGCGGCGGCCTTGCGGTCGCCTGGCGTCGTCTGGGTCTCAGCGTGCATCGATTGCTATCTCCCTCTTGTCACCAAAGATGCCCTGTGGCCGGAAGACGAGCAACAGGATGAGTCCGAGACCGACGAGGACGTAGCGCAGGGCACCGACCTGGTTGGTGTCGATGATGGTGATGTAGCCGGCGGCGACGGCCTCGCTGAGCACACCGTTCAGCAGGACGAGCAGCACCCAGAACAGCGACGCGCCGACGACCGGGCCGAGCACGCGCGCCGCGCCGCCCAGGATGATCATCGTGTAGAGGTAGAACGTCGTCTCCGTGCCGAACACGTCCGGCTGCACGGAGCCGTACGCCAGGCCGTAGATGAAGCCGCCCAGCGAGCCGATGACGCCACCGAGGATGAGCGCCTGCATCTTGTACGAGAACACGCTCTTGCCCAGGCTGCGCACCGCGTCCTCGTCCTCGCGGATGGCCTTGAGCACGCGGCCCCACGGGCTCTTCATCAGCAGGAAGACGATGAAGCAGCACAGCACGATGAGCAGCCAGCCGACGGTCAGCACCCACATCGAGCGGTTGTTGAAGAACAGCGGCACGGGCCCGAGGTTGAAGCCGTAGTCACCCTCGGGGTACGGGTTGAGCGCGTAGAAGCCGTCGCTGAAGCCGCGCTGGCCGTCGGAGCCGCCGAAGACGTCCTTGAACGTCACCGAGCGGAAGACGAGCCGGACGATCTCGGCGGCGGCGATGGTGACGATGGCCAGGTAGTCGGCCCGCAACTGCAGGGTCGGGATGCCGAGCAGGATCGCCAGGATGATCGCCCCGACGATGCCGACGCCGATGCCGATCCAGAACGGCAGGCCCATGACGGTGACCGTGACGGCCAGGCCGTAGCCGGCCACGCCCATGAACGCCGCCTGGCCGAAGTTGAGCAGGCCGGTGTAGCCGAAGTGGATGTTCAGGCCGATGGCGGCGAGGCCGTACAGCACCGTCTCCACGTTGACCGCGGACTTGATGGTGGTGCTGAGAATCGTGATCCAGTCCATTCTGATCCTCCCCCGATCAGCCGATCCGCTCGCGGCGGCCGAGGATGCCCTGCGGCCGGACGAGGAGCACGATGATGAGCACTGCCAGCGCGCCGACGTTCTTGAGCTCCGGCGGCACCCACAGCGTGGAGACCTGGATGAACAGGCCGACCACGAGCGAGCCGACCAGGGCGCCGAACGCGGTGCCGAGGCCGCCGAGCGTCACACCCGCGAAGATGAGCAGCAGGATCTCCTGGCCCATCGTGTACTTCAGGTTCTGGGAGAGCGCGAGCATGATGCCGGCGAGGGCGGCGATGGCGCCGCCGCCGGTCCAGATGATCCTGATGACCCGGTCGACGTTGATGCCGGAGGAGGCCGCGAGCGCCGGGTTGTCGGCCACGGCGCGGGCCGCCTTGCCGGTGCGGGTGCGCAGCAGCGCGAACCCGACGATGATCAGGACGACGAGCTCGATGCCCATCGCGACCAGGTTCTTGGGTGCGGCGGAGATGGGCCCGATCTCGATGCCGGGCTGGGCGGTGTACTGCGCGAAGGACTCGGTCTGGCCGCCGAAGAAGATCAGGAAGACGTAGCGCATGAAGAGCGCGACGCCGATCGAGATGATCATCATGGCGATGATGCCGGTGCCGCGCCTGCGCAACTGGCCCCAGAACAGGCGGTCCTGGAAGTAGCCGAGGACCGCCGCGGCGATGACGGCGATGAGCGCGGCGGGTATGAGATGCAGCCCCAAACCGACGTTGAAGCCGTAGGCCAGCAGAGCGCCCAGGGTGACCAGCTCACCGTGGGCGAAGTTGGTCAGGCCGGTGGTGCCGTAGATCAGCGACAGGCCGAGCGCCGCCAGGGCGATGATCAGGCCGAGGTTGAGGCCCTCGAAGGTGAGCTGCGCGGCCTGGGCCCAGAACGTGCCGGCGGCGCCGGCGTCCTCCTGCTGCTCCTGGCCGGGCGCGCCCTTGGGCTGGAGCGCGAACAGGACGGCCGAGCAGTTGCCCTCGTAGACGGTCGGCGTACGGGTGTTGTTGCCGCCGCGCACCTCCGCGTTCTGCGGGAGGGTGCTGGGGTCGAGGGCGACCTTGTATTTACCCGGCTCCTCGACCTGAACTTCCCACGTGCCCTCGGGATTGGTGGTGACCTCCTCGACGGGTTGCCCGCTTTCGGTGGTCACGGCGATTTTCACGCCGTTCACTGGCTGGCCTTGGAGTTTGAGCGTTCCCCTCAATCCCTGGCAGTCCGTCGGATCCGCGTGCGCGGGGCCGGCGAGCAGGAAGATGAGTCCACTCAGAAAGGCCGTGAACGCGATCACGGCTCTGCGCAATGGTGCTCCCTCAAGTAGGTCAAGGCGGGGTTGTGCCCCTCCATCTCGACACGCGCGCATCGCAGGCACAACTGGGATGCAATGGCGGGAGCTTATTGCGGAGACGCCCGTTTCAGTATCGTTCGTCACCAATTAGTGACATGTGTGTGTCAGTGATGTGAGCAAACAACACGGCAGGTCAGGGGCTAAATCGCGGTAGACGCCTGGCATCTTGAGGAAACGATCTCGTAACGATCGGAAGATGAAGATTGACGAGCCCGCGGGGGCGGCCGTTGGGGCCATGTCAGGCATCCCCGGCCGTACACGGGAGCACCCCGCATACGCGGGGCCGGACACGTTTTCTACTTGGCTTCCCCGCGGGCTCTGGTGAAGCAACCGTAGCGACCCGCGGGGGGCATGCGCAAAGGGTCGGACGAAGTGACGTAAGGGGCACTACGGTCAGGCGTCACGCAGCATGCAGGTGAGCCGCGAGGTGCACACCCTCCTGCCCTGCTCATCGGTGATCTCGATGTCGTACGTCGCCAGCGTCCTGCCTCCGTGCAGCCGGGTCGCGACCCCCGTCACCCAGCCAGAGCGGGCCGAGCGGTGATGGGTGGCGTTGATCTCGATGCCCACGGCGATCCGCCCGGCCCCGGCGTGCACGGCCGCGCCCACCGAGCCCAGCGTCTCGGCCAGCACCGCCGAGGCTCCGCCGTGCAGCAGCCCGTACGGCTGCGTGTTGCCCTCGACCGGCATGCGGCCCACCACCCGCTCAGGCGAGACCTCGAGGAACTCGATGCCCAGCCGGTCGGCGAGCGTTCCTTCGTGCATGTCGCCGAATATCGAGACGTCCATAGGGTCGGTCTGCGTCAAAGTGACGCCTCCACTCTTCCGAGCTCGGGTTTTCTGTCGGAGACGCAGACTAGGCTGCCTGTGTGCCGAAGAGTGAAGTGACCCCCAGCCGCCCGTGCCTGCTGCTGCTCGACGGGCATTCGCTGGCCTATCGCGCGTTCTACGCGCTCAAAGACGCCAACCTCATGACCACCGACGGTCAGCACACCGAGGCGGTCTACGGGTTCACCTCGATGCTGACCAACATCCTGCGCGACGAGCAGCCCACCCACGTCGCGGTGGCCTTCGACCGGTCGGAGCCGACGTTCCGCCACGAGGAATACGCCGACTACAAGGCCAACAGGAGCGAGACGCCCGAGGACTTCCGCGGTCAGATGCAGCTCATCTACGAGCTGCTCGACACGCTGCGCATCCCGCACCTGTCCAAGGCGGGCTTCGAGGCCGACGACATCATCGCCACCCTCGCCACCCGCGCCCGCGAGCAGGGCATGGACGTTTTGATCGTCACCGGCGACCGCGACGCGCTGCAGCTGGTCGACGAGCACGTCACCGTCCTGATGACCCGGCGCGGCATCAGCGACATGACCCGCTTCACCCCCGAGGCGGTCCAGGAGAAATACGGCCTGACCCCGCAGCAATACCCCGACTTCGCCGCGCTGCGCGGCGACCCCAGCGACAACCTGCTGAGCATCCCCGGCGTGGGGGAGAAGACCGCCGCCAAGTGGGTGCGCGAGTTCGGCTCGCTGACCGCGCTGGTCGACCGGGTCGACGAGGTCAAGGGCAAGGTCGGCGACAAGCTGCGCGAGCACGTCGCCCAGGTGCTGATGAACCGCCGGCTCACCGAGCTGCTGCGCGACGTCCCCGTCGAGGCCGAGCCGGGCGAGCTCGAGCAGGGCGCGTGGGACCGCGAGGAGATCAACAAGCTGTTCGACACCCTGCAGATCCGCGGCGAGCTGCGCGAGCGGGTGTTCAAGGTGCTCGGCACCGGCGAGCAGGAGCCCGAGCAGGGCTTCGAGGTCGAGACCGTGCTGCTCGGCCCCGACCGGGTGGCCGGCTGGCTCGCCGCGCTCCCCGAGGGCCGCGCCGGGCTCGCCTTCAAGGGCGCCTACGGCCGCGGCACCGGCCGCATCGACGCCGTCGCTGTCGCCTCACCCGACGGCACCGCCGCCTACATCGACCCCGTCAAGCTCACCGAGGGCGACGAGGCGGCCCTGCGCGCCTGGCTGGGCGACGAGACCAGGCCCAAGGCCGTCCACGACGCCAAGGGGCCCATCCTGGCCCTGTGGGCGCAGGGCATGGAGCTGCGCGGCCTCAGCTGCGACACCGCGCTGGCCGCCTACCTCGCGATGCCGGGCCAGCGCACGTTCGCGCTCGAAGACCTCGCCCGCCGCTACCTCCACCGCGACCTGCGCGCCGAGCACGAGGACAACGGGCAGGCCGCGCTGTTCGGCGACGACGAGGACGCCCCTGCCAAAGACCTCGCGCTGCGCGCCAGCGCCGTGCGCGAGCTGGCCGACTCCCTCGAGACCTTCCTGGCCGGCCGCGGCGGCACCCAGCTGCTCGGCGACGTCGAGCAGCCGCTGCTGACCGTGCTCGCCGAGATGGAGCGGGCCGGCATCGCCGTCGACAGCGAATACTTCGCCGCCCTTGAGGCCGAGTTCGGCGCCGCGGTCAAGCACGCCGTCGAGGAGGCCCACCGCTCGATCGGCGAGCAGTTCAACCTCGGCTCGCCCAAGCAGCTGCAGGAGATCCTCTTCGTCCGGCTCAACCTGCCCAAGACGAAGAAGATCAAGACCGGCTACAGCACCGACGCCGACCAGCTCGCCTGGCTCGCCACCCAGACCGAGCACGAGCTGCCCACGATCATGCTGCGCCACCGCGACCAGCAGAAGCTGCGCACCACCGTCGAGGGCCTCATCAAGGAGATCGCCGACGACGGGCGCATCCACACCACCTTCAACCAGATCATCGCCGCCACCGGCCGGCTGTCGTCGGAGAAGCCCAACCTCCAGAACATCCCGATCCGCACCGCCGAGGGCCGCCGCATCCGGCAGGGCTTCACGGTCGGCGAGGGCTACGAGACGCTGCTGACCGCCGACTACAGCCAGATCGAGCTGCGCATCATGGCTCATCTGTCGGGCGACGAGTCGCTGATCGAGGCGTTCGAGTCGGGCCACGACTTCCACCAGGCCACCGCCGCGCGCGTCTTCGACCTGCCGCCCGAGCAGATCGACGGCGAGCTGCGGGCCCGCATCAAGGCGATGAACTACGGCCTGGCCTACGGGCTGTCCGACTTCGGGCTCGCCGGGCAGCTCAACATCCCGGTGGCCGAGGCGCGGGCGCTGAAGGAGGAATACTTCCAGGAGTTCGGCGGCGTCCGCGACTTCCTGCACGCCATCGTCGCCCAGGCCCGCACCGACGGCTACACCGAGACGATCATGGGCCGCCGGCGCTACCTGCCCGACCTCACCAGCGACAACCGCCAGCGCCGCGAGATGGCCGAGCGCATGGCGCTCAACGCGCCCATCCAGGGCTCGGCCGCCGACATCATCAAGGTCGCCATGCTCAACGTGCGCCAGGCGATCCGCGAGGAGGAGCTGGCCTCGCGGATGCTGCTCCAGGTTCACGACGAGCTGGTGTTCGAGGTGGCGCCAGGCGAGCTCGACCAGCTCACCCAGCTGGTGCGCGACCAGATGAACGCCGCCTACCGGCTGCGGGTCCCGCTGGAGGTCTCGGTGGGCGTCGGCCGCACCTGGGAGGACGCGGGCCACTAGCCGCGAAAGCCGCGCTGTGGGCGGTTCTGCATTAATCTGTGGAGCCGTCATCACCGAGCGGGCGGGAGTTTCGTGCGGTCATCAGCGTCCCTCACGCGGATCATCGTCGTCGCGAACGCGGTGGTGATCACGATCGCCGTCATCGGGCTCGCCCTCATGCCGGGTGAGCCGCGCCCGCACGCCAGGCCGCAGGCCGGCGCCACCGTCCAGGGCAGCGCCGAGCCGTCCGAGCCCACCCCGGTCGGGCAGCCGCCCGGGGTGGTGTCCACGCCCGAGTTCGCCAAGCAGGTGCGCGCCAACGAGGCGGGGCTGGTGCCGGTGCTGATGTACCACCGCATCCTCGCCAAGCGGCGCGCCTCGCTCGACCGCACGCCCGCCCAGCTCAGGAAGGAGCTGGAGAAGCTGGCCGAGCGCGGCTACGTCCCGATCACCGCGGCCGAGTTCGTCAGGGGCGAGATCAGGGTGCCGGCCGGCAAGTTCCCCGTGGTGCTGACGTTCGACGACGGGCATCCCAGCCACTTCGGGCTGGGCCCCGACGGCCGGCCGCTGCCGGACACCGCCGTGGGCGTCATCCAGGACGTCGCCGCCCGGCACCCGGGCTTCCGTCCTGTGGCCACGTTCTGGATCAGCAAGGAGCCGTTCGGGCTGCGCGAGCACGACGCGCAGGCGGCGGCCGTGCGGTGGCTGACCGACCACGGCTACGAGGTGGCCAACCACACCTGGAGCCACCCCGACCTGCGCACGCTCAAGCGCAAGAAGGTCAAGGAGCAGATCGTCCGGCTGGAGCGGCTGCTGAAGAAGCTCGGCGCGCCGCCGTCCCAGACCATGGCTTTGCCGTACGGGTCCCTGCCCAAGGGGAAGAAGCCCGCCAGGACCGGCTCCTGGGACGGCACGCGTTACGATTTCGCGGGCGTGTTCCTCGCCGGGGCCGAGCCCTCGCTTTCGCCGTACGCGAAAAAGTTCGACCGCGGGGCGATCCAGCGCATCCAGAGCAACGGCAAGAAGGGCGAGTGCCGCAAGTGGTGCTCCCAATACTGGCTCGATTGGCTGGACCGGCATCCCGGCAAGCGCTACGTCAGCGACGGCGACCCCGACCGCATCTCCATCCCGGAGAAGGTTCGAGGTAATATCATCGCCAAGCGAGGGCTCCAGGTCATCGCCTATTGACGTCCCGCCGGATTGACCCCGTGGCGTTGGTCTCATATGCTGATCGCTGCGCTGTGGGCTCGCGCGCGCCTCAGACGGAGCGGGCTCGCGCTCGGTCACGTCGATGTCGTAATTCCTCGGCTTGATGCGGAAGAGGGCCTGCCGCGCATCCGCCACATCGACATCCTGTCCGCGTTCGGAGCAATTCCACACATGACGTCCAGCACTGAGGCCACCTCGAGCACCCCGCAGGTAGCGGTCAACGACATCGGGTCCGAGGAAGCCTTCCTCGCGGCGATCGACGAGACCATCAAGTACTTCAACGACGGCGACATCGTCGAGGGCACCGTCGTCAAGGTCGATCGAGACGAGGTTCTTCTCGATATCGGCTACAAGACCGAGGGTGTCATCCCCTCGCGCGAGCTTTCGATCAAGCACGATGTCGATCCCGCTGACGTCGTGGAGGTCGGCGAACACGTCGAGGCCCTCGTTCTCCAGAAGGAGGACAAGGAGGGCCGCCTGATCCTGTCCAAGAAGCGTGCTCAGTACGAGCGCGCCTGGGGCACGATCGAGAAGATCAAGGACGAGGACGGCATCGTCACCGGCACGGTCATCGAGGTCGTCAAGGGTGGTCTCATCCTCGACATCGGCCTGCGTGGCTTCCTCCCGGCGTCCCTGGTCGAGATGCGCCGTGTCCGCGATCTGCAGCCGTACGTCGGTCGCGAGCTCGAGGCCAAGATCATCGAGCTCGACAAGAACCGCAACAACGTCGTCCTCTCGCGCCGCGCCTGGCTCGAGCAGACGCAGTCCGAGGTTCGCCAGACGTTCCTCAACACCCTCCAGAAGGGCCAGGTCCGCAAGGGCGTCGTGTCCTCGATCGTCAACTTCGGTGCGTTCGTGGACCTCGGCGGCGTCGACGGTCTGGTCCACGTGTCGGAGCTGTCCTGGAAGCACATCGACCACCCGTCCGAGGTCGTCGAGGTGGGCCAGGAGGTCACGGTCGAGGTCCTCGACGTCGACATGGAGCGCGAGCGCGTCTCCCTGTCGCTCAAGGCCACCCAGGAAGACCCGTGGCAGCAGTTCGCCCGCACCCACCAGATCGGCCAGGTCGTGCCGGGCCGCGTCACCAAGCTGGTGCCGTTCGGTGCGTTCGTCCGGGTCGAGGAGGGCATCGAGGGCCTGGTCCACATCTCCGAGCTGGCCGAGCGCCACGTGGAGATCCCGGAGCAGGTCGTCCAGGTCGGCGACGAGATCTTCGTGAAGATCATCGACATCGACCTCGACCGTCGCCGCATCAGCCTCTCGCTGAAGCAGGCCAACGAGGGTGTCGGCACCGAGGTCGAGTTCGACCCGACCCTCTACGGCATGGCGGCCACGTACGACGATCAGGGCAACTACATCTACCCCGAGGGCTTCGACCCGGAGACCGGGGAGTGGCTCGAGGGCTTCGACAAGCAGCGTGAGGAGTGGGAGCGGCAGTACGCCGAGGCCCAGCAGCGCTTCGAGGCTCACAGGAAGCAGATCGAGGAGGCCCGCAAGGCCGAGGCGGAGGCCGGCGAGGCCGCTCCCTCGTCCTACAGCGGCGAGACCCAGCCCCAGCAGGGTGGCTCCTCGTCGGCTCCGGCCAGCGGCGCGCTCGCCTCTGACGAGGCGCTCGCCGCGCTCCGCGAGAAGCTCGCGGGCGGCCAGAGCTGACGCCCCGCACCGGGCGCCGGCCGCCTGAGGCGTGACCTTCACGCCAGGTGGCGGCCATCAGCAGTGGGAAGGCCCCGCACGGTTCTCCGTGCGGGGCCTTCCGCGTGTCCCGGCCCTTCTCGGCCAGGCCCGTCGGGTGGCGCCCCCGCCCGTGGCCGGTTGCCGGGGCGCTTGGTGTGCGCCGGCTTCGGCGGCGGTCCGGCGAGCTGCGCCTCCGCTCGTGGCCGGTTGCCGGGGCGCTTGGTGTGCGCCGGCTTCGGCGGCGGTCCGGCGAGCTGCGCCTCCGCTCGTGGCCGGTTGCCGGGGCGCTTGGTGTGCGCCGGCTTCGGCAGCGGTCGGTCGGGTGGTGTCTTTCGCCGGTCCTGGCCTCGGTCGCGGCTCGTCGTGCGATGTCCTCGCGGGGCTTTTCCTGGCCGCGCTAATGCGGAACGACCCTTGCCGCGTTCGTCGTTAGCGTGCCGGGCATGGAAGAGATCACCGCTTTTCGTATCGATATCCCGCAGGCCGACCTGGACGAGCTGCGCGAGCGGGTGCGCAGGACCCGGTGGGCGGGGGCGCTGCCGGGGGGGTGGGACCGCGGCGTGCCCGTGGACCATCTGCGGGAGCTGGCCGCGTACTGGGCCGGCGGGTTCGACTGGCGGGCGCAGGAGGCCAGGCTGAACGCGTTCGCGCAGTACACCACCGTCATCGACCGGCAGCGGGTGCATTTCCTGCACGTACGCTCGCCGGAGCCGGGCGCCGTGCCGCTGATCATGACGCACAGCTGGCCGAACTCCGTCGCCGAGTTCCTCGACGTCATCGGCCCGCTCACCGACCCGCGCGCCCACGGGCTCGACCCCTCGACCGCCTTCCACGTCGTGGCCCCGTCGCTGCCCGGGTTCGCGTTCTCGCCGTTCCCCGAGCCCGCCGACCCGCGGCCGTGGAGCATCGACCGGGTGGCGCGCACGTGGGCCGAGCTGATGCGGCGGCTCGGCTACGACCGGTACGTCGCGCACGGCAACGACGCGGGAGCGCTCGTCACGCCGCGCCTGGCCGCCCTCGACAGCGAGCACGTGATGGGCGCCGTGATCACGGCCGGGCTCGGCGTCCCCACGGGCGAGCCCGGCGAGCTGGACGGGGCCGGCCCTGAGGACCTCGCCCTGCTGGAGGAGATGGGGCGGCGCATGGCGGGCGGCAGCGGCTACGGGCCCTACCTGGCCGCCCGGCCGCAGACCCTGGCGTACGGGTTCGTGGACTCGCCGGTGGCGCAGCTCGCGTACCTGGTGGAGCGGTTCAGGGAGTTCGACGGGTGGGAGTCGAGGGCCGAGCCCGTCGACAGGGACCTGCTGCTCACCAACGCCAGCCTGTACTGGCTGACCGGCACCGGCGGGTCGTCCTCCTGGCCGTACTACGAGGGGGCGGCCGGGCTGCCCGTCGACCAGAAGGAGGTGCCCACCGGGGTCACCCACGGCGGGCCCGAGGTGCTGCGGCGGATCGCCGAGCGCGGCAACGACATCGTCTACTGGGGCCGCGGCGAGAGCCCCAGCCACATGGTCGCCATGGCGTCGCCCGCCTCGCTCGTGGACGGTATAAGGGAGTTTTTCCACATCCTGCAGCGGCGGGACGGAGATTTTACCTGAGGGTCTTTGCAAGCCTGTGACCTGCGCCGGTGGGCGCTGGGAGACTGGGCGGCGCTTGGTGGCTGCGACTCTCGGGAGCGATCTGCGTGGGCATGGTTCAGCCGGTCATCAGGGCGGCGGCGGGCCTCACGACCGCCGCCGTCCTCGCCAGCGCCGTCCTCGCCAGCGCCGTCCTCGTCACCGCCGTACCGTCCGCGTCCGTGGCGGCCGCCGCCACGGCCGGCGCGCCGGATCCGGTGGACGAGCGGGGCGGCGGCTTCTGGGCGGGCCGGCCCGGCGAGCCGGACGGCCCGGCGCTCGGGCGGGTGCGGTGGCGGGAGTGCGGCGACGGGCTGAGGTGCGGGAAGCTGTCCGTGCCGGTGGACTGGAAGCGGCCATCCGGGACGCGTACGGAGATCGACCTCGCCTGGCTGCCCGCCCGCGACCCCGCACGCAGCCTCGGCCCGCTGGTCGTCAACACCGGGGCGGGCTCCACCGTCCAGGACGTGCGCGCCAGGCCCGACACGGTGAGCGAGCTGGCCCGGTGGTTCGACGTGGTGCTGGTGGAGTCGCGCGGGATCGGTGACAGGGGGAGCGCGGCCATGGTGCGCTGCTCGGTGCCGCCGCCCGACCCCCGGCGGCTCCAGATCGCCTCTGGAGAGGCCGCGTGGCGCTCCTACGCCCGTCACAACGCCGCCTACGACAGAAGCTGCCGGATCGCGGCCGGGCCCGCCTACGACGGCCTGACGGCCTGGCAGGTGGCACACGACCTCGACGCCCTGCGCGACGCACTCGGCCGGCGCCGGCTGCGCTACTTCGGCAACGGCTACGGGGCGGTGTACGGGCAGGCGTACCTCGAGCTGTTCCCCGGCCGCGCCGGGCGGATCTACCTGGAGGGCGTCCCCGACCATTTCCAGCCCGGCCTGGGCCGCCGCCTCATCGCCCACGCGAGGGCGGCGGAGCGCCGGTTGCGCTACTTCCGCGACTGGTGCGTCAACCACCTGGCCTGCCCCCTGGACGGCGACGCCGTCGAGGTCCTGGACGACCTCCTCGCCCACGGGGCCGGCGGCGCCGATCCGGGCGGCGGCACACAGCGCACGGCTTCGCCCGGCGAACTGCTCCTGCCCGCGAACCCGGGCCCGTCCTCCGGCCCTCGTGAGCTGATGGCAGGCTCGCCCGACGGTCCCGGGCTGGACGCTCTGCTCGGCGAGACGCCGCTCAAGGCGGGCCCCGGGCTCGGCGAGCTGCTCGGCGGAGGACCGTCGGTCGTCGCCGGCGGTTCGGCGGGCGGGCGATCGTCCAAGGCAGGGTCAGGGGTCGTTCCCGGCAGGCGGGCGGTGGACGAGCGGCGCGTCGTCGCGGCCGTGCTCGCCGGGCTCGACCCGAAGCGGTGGCCCGAGCTGGCCAGGGCGCTGGCCGCCGCCGAGGAGGGGGACGCGCGGGCGCTGCTGGCGCTCGCCGACGTACGCCGGGCCGGCGCGCCCGCCACGGTCTCCCGGGCGATGCACTGCCACGACTTCATGCCCGACGTGCCCGATTACCGGACCTTCCTGCGCATGGAGGCCAGGCTGCGTGAGGTGGCTCCCCGGGTGGGCTGGCTGACCGGCCGCTACGAGGTCGGCAGGTGCCTGGGGCTGCGGGCCCGTCCGAGCTGGCCGCCCCACACCCCGCGACTCGACCGGTCCCGCCTGACCGGCGCCGAGACGTCCGCGCCGGCCGGAGGCGAGGGCCGGCCCTCCTCGGGAGACGCCGGTGACCGGCCGGCGCGGACCGGCAGCGACCTCGGGCCCAGGGCCGGCGGCGGCCAGGAGACCGGCGTCACCGGTCCTGCGGTGCCTCGTGACGGCGGAAGCGGCCGCCCGGAGCCGGGCCCGGCGAGCTCCGTGGTGCCGAGTGACGACGGTGACCGGGCGTCGGTGCTGGTCGGAGTGGGGCGGCTGGATGTGGTCAGTCCGCCTGCCCCGGCGGCGCGGCTGGGGCGGCGGATCCCCGGTGCGGTGGTGTTGTGGCACGGGGACGGGCATGACGCCTATCTGCTGCAGGGAGCCGGGAAGCTGCGTGCCGCCTGCCTGCGGGCCCGGGTGCACGACTTCCTCGTACGCGGAAAGCCGCCCAAGGCGCGCACGTCGTGTCCCGGCGAGCTGACGGCGGGGGCCGGGCGCGGGGAGTAGGCTGCGGCGGGTGGTGATCGAGCGGGCGGTGCCCGATGACGCGGGCGAGGTCCTGACCCTGCAGCGGGCGGCCTACCTCAGCGAGGCGCAGCTCTACGGCGACCCCTACATCCCGCCGCTGGTGGAGTCGCTGGAGCAGATGCGCAAGGTCATCGAGGGCGCGGTCGTGCTGAAGGCGGTCGAGTCGGGGCGCATCGTCGGCGCCGTACGCGGGCGGCTCTCCGGCGCCACCTGCCTGGTCGGCCGCCTCGTCGTGGCCCCTGACCTGCAGGGCAGGGGCATCGGCACGGCCCTGCTGCGCGCCCTGCACGAGCAGGTGCCGGAGGCGAAGGCGTTCGACCTGTTCACCGGTCACCTGTCCGAGGGCAACCTGCGGCTCTACCGACGGCTCGGCTACCGCGAGACCCACCGCGAGCGCATGGACGACCACCTGACCCTCATCCACCTCCGTATGACACCGGAGCCGGCGGGCGGAGAATGAGCTGCGCATGACGCCGGAACGTGGCGGGGGGAAGTGTGCTGCGCATGACGCCGGAACGTGGCGGGGGGAAGTGTGCTGCGCGTGACGCCGGAGCCGGCGGGCGGGGAGTGAGCTGCGCATGACGCCCGGATCCGGCCGCGTGAGATCCGGGCGATAGGCTTTCCGACGTGTTGAAGATCGGGCTCACCGGCGGCATCGGCTCCGGGAAGAGCGAGGTGTCCAAGCGACTCTCGGCCAGGGGCGCGATGGTGATCGACGCCGACCTGATCGCCCGTGAGGTGGTCGAGCCCGGCACGCCGGGGCTGGCGCGGGTGACGGAGACGTTCGGCGACGGGGTGCTGCGCCCCGACGGCTCGCTCGACAGGGAGAAGCTCGGCTCCATCGTCTTCACCGACTCCGAGAGGCTGGCCGCGCTCAACGCGATCGTGCACCCGCTGGTGGGAGAGCGGGTCGCGGAGCTGCAGCGGGGCGCCGGCGACGACACGATCATGGTGTACGACGTGCCGCTGCTGGTGGAGAACAACCTGGCCCCCATGTACGACGTCGTGATCGTCGTCGACGCCCCCGACGAGCTGCGCATCCGCCGCCTGGCCGAACACCGCGGCATGGCGGAGGCCGACGCCCAGGCCCGCATCGCCGCCCAGGCGAGCAGGGACGAACGCCTGGCCGCGGCCGACATCGTGATCCCCAACGACGGCTCACTCGAGGAGCTCGACGCCCGCGTCGCCGAGGTCTGGGACGACCTTTTGCGCCGCGCCGCCGTGGGTTGACGACATGACATCCGTCCTTGACGATCAGGAAGATCGTCGTGTGGGTGCCGGCACCCCTGGCCCCGCCTCTTGACCTTCGGCGCCTTGCCGGTGGTCAGACCTGGCCGATCCCGCCGTCGACGGGCAGGTCGATGCCGGTGACGAAGCTCGAGTCCGCGGAGGCCAGGAAGAGCGCCGCGGTGGCGATCTCGTGCTCGTCGCCGAGGCGGCCGACGGGCACCCGCGAGGCGATCTGCTCCTTGAACCCCGGCGGGAGGTCCGCGAACGCGGCGGTGTCGATCGCGGCGGGGCTGAGGACGTTGACCCGGATTCCGCGCTGCTTCAAGTCGGTGGTCCAGGTCCGGGCGAACGACCGCAGCGCCGCCTTGCTCGCGGCGTAGACGGTCGTTCCCGGATCGCCCTTGTCCGCGGCGCCCGACCCGATGAGCACGATCGAGGCTCCGTCGGACAGCAATGGCAGCAGTTTCTGCACGGTGAAGAACGTCCCGCGCACGTTCACCCCGAACACGGCGTCGAACGACTGCTCGGTCACGTCGCCGATGTGCTCGTTCCACGTCCAGACGCCGGCGCTGGCGATGAGCACGTCCACCCGGCCCGCTTCGACCGCCACGACCTCGGCCAGGCGGGCCGCGTCGGAGATCTGGCCGACGTCGCCGAGCACGCCGGTCACGCCATGGCCGATGGCGGCCACCGCCGCGTCCAGCCGGTCCTGGCGGCGGCCGGTGATGACCACGTGCGCGCCCTCCTGGACGAACAGCTTCGCCGTCGCCAGCGCCAGCCCGGAGGTCGCGCCGGTGATCACCGCGACCTTCCCGCCGAGTTTGGCCATGTCGCTCTCCTTGTCGCAGAAAATGAGCATGCTCTCATTTTTCGGTGCTGCTCACTCTAGCGAAGTTGAGAGCATCCTCAAAGTTGAGACCTGTCGCACCTTGCTACGGTGACCTCATGCCTGCCACGGGGAACCCGCTGCCCGCTCGCCGGGATGCCCGCCGCAACCGCGAGCGGCTGCTCGAGTGCGCCCGGCGCGCGTTCGCCGAGCAGGGCGCGCAGGCCGCCCTCGACGGCATCGCCCGCGAGGCGGGCCTGGTGGTCGGCACCCTCTACCGGCACTTCCCGGCCCGCCTCGACCTGCTGTGCGCGGTGCTGGAGCCGAAGCTGCGCCACGTGATCGAGGAGATAGAGGCCGCGCTCGGCCTGGAGGATCCGTGGCACGCCTTCCGCAGCCTGCTCGAAGTCCTGTGTACGGCCCAGGCCGGGGACCGGGCGTTCGCCGACTTCCTGGCCCGGCGGTTCCCCGGCGACGACCGCACCGAGACCGCGCACAGCGAGATCTGCGCGCTCGCGCAACGGGTGCTGGGGCGGGCGCAGGCGGCCGGCGTCGTCCGCCCGGACGTCACCGGCGCCGACCTCTTCCTGCTGTTGTGGGCGAGCAGCACGGTAGCCGAGGCCACCCGGCACGCCGCCCCGTCCCTGTGGCGGCGCCACGTTCACCTGGCGCTGGACGGGTTCCGGGCGCCGGACCGGCTCGACCTGGGAGAACCAGCGTGGGACGCGGAGCGGCTCTGCCACGCGATCGCCACCGGGCCGTCATGGCAGCCATGACGAGGCTTGCGATCGTGGGTCCGCTGGTCAGTGAGTCTTCGTTGGGTTCCGCTCACGGAGAGGCTTACGCCGGATTCCGATCGATCTCAGTGTCGCGTGCGGCGAGCCGGGCGAGCGCGGCGGCGCTGGGGCTGCCCGGTCGCGCGGTGTAGATCACCATCCGCAGATCGGTGCCGGGCAGCAGCAGAGTCTGGCAGTCCAGCTCCAGGGCGCCCAGCTCGGGGTGGTGCAGGTGCTTGCGCAGCGTCGGTATGGGGCGTACCTCGTGGTTGCGCCAGCCGGCGGCGAAGTCGGGGCTGTGCGCGGCGAACTCGTTGACCAGCTCGCCAAGTACGCGTTCGGCCGGGTACCGGGCGCTGGCTGTGCGCAGCTGGGCGGCGGCCTGCCGGGCGTATTCGCCCTGCGCGCCGTCGGCGGCCGAGCAGAGGGTGCCGTCCAGCCGGATGGACAGCCGTACGGCGTTGCGTTCCCCGGCGGGCAGCGATCCGAAGTCGGTGATCAGGTCGGCTGCCGCGTCGTTCCAGGCGACGATGTCCTGGCGTTCGTCGGTGAGGTAGGCGGGCACCGGCCCGAGCCGGTCCAGCAGCTCGCGGGCGAAGGCGGGCACCGGCGCCCGGCCGGTCTGCGGGGCGGGCGGGGCCTGCCCGGCCAGCCGCGCCAGGTGCTCGCGCTCGGCGTCGGTGAGCCGCAGTGCCGTGCCCAGCGCGGCTATGACCTGCGGGGACGGATGCGGAGCGCGGGCCTGCTCAAGTCGTTCGTAGTAGCTGGTGGAGACCCCGGCCAGCGTGGCCACCTCTTCGCGGCGCAGGCCGGGAGTACGGCGGGCGCGGCGGCCCGGCGGGTGGACGGCCGTGGCCGGCAGCTGGTCCGGGCGCAGCGCCTCCCGCCGGCGACGGAGAAAGTCGGCCAGTTCAGCTCTGCTCACCCGTCCAGGCTGCCACAGTGGCGGCCGCCTTAGCCACGGACCAGGGGTCCGGGGCTTACCCGTCCGTTCCGCGGCGCCCGGATCCGTGGCCAGGCTGGCATGACCACATTTCACGGGACACCGGAGGACGAACATGCCACGCACTCCTGAGGAGACGATCCGCCGACTGCTGGATCTGCTGCTGGCCAAGGATATGGATGCCATCGCCGATCTGTGGGCGGAGCAGGGCACCAGCGAGTTCCCGTTCGCTGCGGGGGACGCGCCGCGGCGGCTGGCGGGGCGGGATGCCGTCCGTGACTATCTGGCCGGATATCCGGAACGGATGGACGTACGGGAGATACCTGTAGTGACCGTGCATCACACGCAACGGCCGGACACCATCGTGGTGGAGTTCACCGCGCACGGGTACACCGTGCGCACCGGCGAGCCCTACCGCATGGACTACATCTCCGTGATCACGGTCCAAGATGGCCTGATCACGCACTACAGGGATTACTGGAGCCCGCTGGCCGCCGCCTCGGCGACCGGGACGCTGCCCGAGTTGCTCGGCTCGCTGCGCTCGGGGGCCGCCCGATGAGCGGCGTGCTGGTCACCGGCGGCACCGGGAAGACCGGCAGTGTGCTGGCGAAGCTGCTGCGGGGCAACGGCGTACCGGTCCGGGTGGCCGCTCGCAACCCCTCCGCCGGGGATCCTGACGCGGTCCGGTTCGACTGGAACGACCCGGGCACGCACCGGGCCGCACTGCACGCGATGGACCGCGTTTATCTCGTGCCTCCGGCGAACGCCGTGAATCCGATGCCGCTGGTTGAGCCGTTCCTGGACGAGGCGGAGCGGCTCGGCGTGCGCCGCGTGGTGCTCCTCGGCTCCGCCATCGTGCTGCCGAACGCCCCCGGCGCGCTTGAGCTGGCCGCACGGGTACGGACCCGGCCCGGGTGGGTCGTGCTGCGCGCGTCCGGGTTCATGCAGAACTTCCTGCCCCCGCATCCGCTGGGCGAGCGGCTCCGGCGGCACGGCGAGATCCACACCGCGGCCGGTGGCGGCCGGCTGGGCTGGATCGACGCGCGCGACATCGCGGCCGCCGCCTCCGCCCTGCTGACCGACCCCGATGACGGGTCCAGCGACAGGCCCAGCGACAGGCCCAGCGACAGGCCCAGCGACAGGCCCAGCGACAGGCCCAGCGGAGGGCAGGGCGAGCGGCCCAGCGAGAAGCGGGGTGAGTGGCCCAGGCACGGGCCGGCTGACCGGCGCGACTACCTGCTCACCGGGCCGAAAGCGTTGAGCTACCGGGACGCGGCGGCGATCATCACCGCCCGCACCGGCAGGCCGATTCAGGTGCTGCCCGTCGAAACCGACGAGCTGGCGGCCGGTTACCGGGCCGCCGGCATGCCGGCCGAATTCGCCGCCGCCCTTGCCGCCGTGGACGCCGGCCTGAGCGCCGGCCGGGACGACCTGGTCAGCACCGCGGTGCTGGACCTGACCGGCCGCCCGCCCCGCTCCTTCGACGCGTTCGTCCATGACCACGCGTCCGAGTGGGCAAACGGCGTGGCGCACTAGCCCGGTTCTTCGCAGGTAGGTGACCGCTGTCGCCGGCTGGACCTCGTCCGACAAGCAGCGGGCGGCGTAGACGGTACGGCGGATCATGCCGCTGATCTCCGGAAACCCGGTCTCGGGCAGCACGGTGATCGGCATGGACCGCATCGAGGTGTTCTAGAAGGGCGCGTCGAGCGGCACCTGCCGCACCCCCGGCAGGTACGCGTCCAGCTCGCCCAGCTCGAACCGCGACATCCCGACCACGTGCCAGAACTGCCCGCCCGGATCGCCCTGCAGCTTGTAGCGGCCGTCGGGCGCCAGGGCCGCCCACCCCTCGGGCAGCCCCAGCAGGGTCGCCCGCCGCGCGCCGCCCTCCCAGAGGATCACCACGCCGTCGTCGCCCGCGCTGGCCAGCAGCTCGGAGCCGGGCGCCGGGCTGAAGGCGACCGACCAGACGCGGCGGTTGTGGCCTGACAGGGTGTGGCGCAGGTCGCCGCCGGCGGCGTCGTAGACGCGGACGAGCGTGTCGTCGCCGCCGGTGGCCAGCAGCGAGCCCGCCGCCCCGAACGCCGCGCTCCACAGCCGCCCCTCGTGCCGCAGCGTGTGCACCAGGCGCGGCGCGTGGCCGGGGGGCAGCTCCCACACCAGGGCGCGCCCGTCGTTGCCGGCGCTGACCAGGAAGCGGCCGTCGGGGGAGTAGGAGACGGAGTAGACCCGGTCGCTGTGCCCCTCCAGGACGGCCACCCGGCGGCCGGTCGGCAGGTGCCAGACCCTGACGAGCGTGTCGTCGCAGCCGGTGGCCACGTGGTCGCCGTCGGGACTGAACGCGATCGAGCGCACCCGCCCGCGATGCTCGGTCAGGTTGCCCGCCAGCCGCCCGGTCGGCCGGTACCACAGGCGGACGGTGTCGTCGTCGTTGGCCGTGGCCAGCAGGTCGCCGGCGGGACTGAACGCCTCGGCCCACACGTGCTCGGTCTCGGCGTTGAGCTCGCGCTCGTAGTCGCCGGTCGAAGCGTTCCAGAAGTGCACGCCGCCGTCGTTGCTCGCGGTGGCCAGCACCGGCCCGGCGGGGGAGAAGGAGGCCGAGATGAGCCGGTCGTTGTGGCCGGTGAACTCGCGCAGCCGGCGGCCGGTGCGGGGCTCCCACAGGCGTACGGTGCCGTCGTTGCCGCTGGTGGCCAGCAGCGAGCCGTCGGCGCTGAAGGCGACCGAGGAGATGCGGCGGCCGTGGCCGCGCAGCACCCGCTGGCACTGGCCGCTGTGCGGGTCCCACAGGCGTACGGTGCCGTCGTTGCTGCTGGTGGCGAGCTCCTGGCCGTCGGGGCTGAACACGAACGGCCACACCGAGCTGCGGTGCCCGGTCAGCTCGACCCTGTTGCCGTCGCCGAGCCGCTGCAGGCGTACGACGCCGTTGGCGTCGCCGCTGGCCAGGATCTGCCCGCCGGGGCTGAAGGCGACCTGGTAGACGCTGGTCGCGTGGGTGGTGTGCACGCCGCGCTCCTCGCCCGACGGCGACCACAGGCGGACGGCGCCGGCGGTGTCGCCGCTGGCCAGCAGCGAGCCGTCGGGCGCGAACGCCAGCGAGTAGACGCTGCCGGTGTGGCCGGTCAGCTCGTGCAGGCGGGTCCAGGTCGCGGTGTCCCACAGGCGTACGGTGCCCGCCTCGTCGCCGGTGGCCAGCAGCCGGCCGTCGGGGCTGTGCACGGTGCGGAAGACGCTGCCGCGGTGCTCGCCGAGCGTCTCCTTCATCTGCCCGGAGCCGAGGTCCCACACGCGGACGGTGCCGGCCGCGTCGCCGGTGACGAGGGCGGAGCGGCCGAAGGAGGCGGTGTAGACGGGCGCCCGGTGCCCGGTCAGCTCGTGCACGAGGCGGCCGGTGGCGCTCTCCCACACGCGGACGACGCCGTCGCCGCCGCCCGCCGCCACCAGGTCGCCCGACGCGCTGAGCCGCAGCGGCCAGACGCCGTCGGGATGGCCCTCCAGGCGGCGCAGCGGCTCGCCGGTCAGCGCGTCCCACAGCAGCACGACGCCGTCGCTCGCGCCGGTGGCCATCAGCTCGCCGGCGAACGCCACCGCGTAGACGCGGCCCCGGTGCCCCTGCAGCGTGCGCACGGGCGCGCCGCCCACGCACAGCAGCACGCCGCCGTCCTCGTTGCCGACCGCGAGGGTGGCGCCGTCGGGGCTGTAGGCGATCGGCTCGGGCAGGCGGCTGGTCTGGAAGTGGTAGCCGTACGGGACGCCGATGCCGGCGGGCGCGAACTCCACCTCGACCGGCTGTCCTGGCACCACGGCAGCGCCCGGCAGGTGCGGCAGCGTGCCGGTGACGTCGATCAGCGTGGCGCGGTGCCAGCGGGCGCCCTCGACGGCCGCGTCGCTCAGGTCCACCTGCGCCAGCCGCGCCCCCGACAGGTCGGCGCCGCGCAGGTCGGCCCCGGTGAGCTGGGCGGCGTCGAGCCTGGCGCCGGTCAGGCGGGCGTCCTTCAGCACGGCCCTGGACAGGTTGGTGCCGACCAGCGTCGCCTCGGACAGGTCGGCGCCGGTCAGGTCGACCTCGCGCAGGTCCCTGGCCGACAAGTCCTCGCCCTTGAGGTTGGCGCCGCGCAGGTCGGCGCGGGCGGGCGTGCGCAGCCGGGCGGAGATCTTGACGGCGTTGGCGCGGGAGACGTCGTCGGCCGGCGGGTGGTTCACCCAGGTGCGCAGCGCGCGGACGTCGGCGAGGTCGCACAGGAACTCGACGGTCAGCGCCGACAGCGGCCGGCGCGACAGCAGGACCGGATCGTCCATGGTGGCGGCGATGCGGCGGGCGATCAGCCACTCCATCACCGAGGTGTGGATGAACCCGAACATGCCCTCTTCCGTGCGCACGAGGAGGCTGCCCGACCCCATGCGGAACGCGGCGTGCGCGGCCGACAGCTGCCCGTCGGCCAGGTCGGTCAGCGTCTCGCCGATCTCGGTCAGCTCGTCCATGCCGAGCAGCGCGTCGCCCGACTCCCACAGGCGCACCGCCAGCGCGGTCACCGCCCGCCACAGCTCCTCGACGCTGAGCCCGCCGGTCGAGCCCGGCACCTTGGCCCGCCGCTCCTCGAAGGCCAGCCAGGAGGTGAGGATCTCCTCGTACAGCAGGGCGGGGCTGATCGTGTGGCGGGCCTCGGCGACCGTACGCAGGCGGTCGGCGTCGAGGTCGGCGATGAAGCTCAGCATGCGCGGGTTCTGGGCCAGCGCGAGCAGGTCCTCCATCTCCCGCATCAGCGCCATGCGTGCCCCGGCCTCGGCGTCGTCGCCGAACCTGTTGGCGAGGTAGGAGCTGATCTGGTCGGGCGCGAAGTTCTCCACGCCGAGCACCCGCCGCTGCGGCAGCACGCCCACCATCTCGCCCAGCGAGGTCAGCACCTGGCTGTGCGACTTGAAGTGCTGGGTGCGGCTGGCCACCACGATCTTCGCCTTGTCCTCGGCCGCCGACAGCAGCGTGGCCAGGTGGTCGGCCGCCCGGTCGTAGGTCAGCCTGGTCACCAGCTCGTCGAACCCGTCGAACAGCAGCACGATGCGTCCCTGCCTGAGCAGGTAGCGGAACGCCTTGAGGTCGATGACCTCCTCGCCGTGGCTCGCCAGGTGCGCCGCCACCAGCGCGTCGACCGAGTGCGCCTTGTCGAGCGCGCGCAGCTCGATGAGGATCGGCGTCAGGTGGGGCAGCTCGGCGGGGATGCGGCGGGCCAGCTCGCGCAGCGCGAACGTCTTGCCGTGGCCGAAGTCGCCGAGCAGCAGCAGGAAGCGGCCGTGGTCGGCCGACAGCAGCCGCATCATCTCGTCGGTCAGCCCGGCCCTGACGGCGCTGCCGGGGCGGTCGAGCTCGCGGTAGCGCTGGGGGACGTACAGGCCGGGCGGGTAGCGGCGGTCGGAGGCGAGCCGCGCGGTCTGCTCGGTGACGTAGCCGCTGAGGTCGAGCAGGCCCTGGAACTCGGTGAAGCTGCGCAGCCGCACGCCCTTGCGCATCAGCTCGTCGCGGACCGCGCGCGGCGCGGGCGGACCCTGGTAGACCAGCTCGGCCGCGAGCCCGGCGGCGTGGGCGGTGCGGACGAAGCCGTCGGCGCTCTCCACGGTGGGCTCGCCGGCGTACGCGCCGATCATGGTCTGCCGGACGAACCCGTCCTCGGGGTGGGTAACCACGAGGTGGGCGTCGAACCTGCGGATCCTGGCCCGCTCGTGGCGGGCCTCGCACACCTCGGCGATGCGGTCGAGCAGCAGCTCGACGGGGCTGGGCGCGCGCTGCTCCGGCTCGGGCGCGGGCGGCGGCGCGGGCGGCGTCTGCCCGGTGAACGTGGTCTGCGCGGCCCGCCACCTGGCCCTGACCCGCTCGGGCGTGCCCTCGTCGGGCAGCCACGTGCGCAGCCCGTCGGGGCCGATCTCGATCACCTGGTGCCGGCCGGCGCGCGGCGCGGCCACCCGGCCCTCGGCCGCGGTGCCGGTGCCGCCGTGGAAGAGCAGGTTGAGCCGGCGGCCGAGCAGCCGTTCGTACGTGGCGGCGTCGCGCAGCTCGGCCGGCGGGTGACCGATCGCGCCGAGCCGCAGCCACCCGCGCTCCTCGTACGGCCGCAGCCGCTCGGCGAACCACGCCGCCTGCGCCTCCCCGATCAGCGCGTACGCGTCGCGCTCCAGGTGGCTCATCGCCATCGTCGAGTTGAGCCCGGCCACGACCACGCGCAGGTCGGGCACCTCGAACAGGCTCCACGGCTGCCCGCCGTCGAACACCCGGTCGTCGAGCCCCTGGTAGACCTCGCCGAACAGGGTGGCGAAATGCCGCCACTTGGGCCAGTAAGGAGGCTGCGGGCTGACGTCGTCGGCCTCGCAGGTCATGAAGTAGGCGCTGGCGGCGGCCTTGGTGACGTCGCGCGGGCCGGGCAGCAGGACGAGCCGGTGCGGCTCGAGCCCGAGCAGCAGCCGCAGGTCGGTGACGAACCTGGTGGCCTGGCCGAACTGGCCGAGCGTGCCCGACTCGGTGAGGTCGCCCGCGACGACCATGAGGTCGGGGCGTGGCATGCCGCGGTCGTACATGGCGGTCAGGTCGGCCCAGATGCGGGCCTGCATGTCCTCGGGCGTGAACGGGTCGCCGGGCTCGGGCAGCCCCCGCCCGAAGCGGGGCCCGCCGATGTGCAGCACGCTGATCGTCTCGCGCCCCCGCCCGCCCGCGGCGGACGGCGGGAACGTGGGCGCGGTGACCGGCGTGCGCCTGGCCCTCGGCCGCTCGGCGGGCGCCGGCAGCGTCGGCACGGGGACCGGCCTGCTGGTGCCGTCGGGGAAGGCGGGCGCGGCCTCGGGCTTGGCGCGGCCGGCCAGCGCCTCTCCGACCCGGCCGAGCAGCAGCGCCCTGGCCTGGCCAGGGTCGGTGACGCCGAGCAGGTCGACCCAGGTGATCGTGGACAGCAGCCCTTCGAGCGGCACGTCCTCCAGGCGGATGGTGACGAGCTTGTTGGACGGGTTGTCGGGGTCGGCGCGCAGCGCGGCCTGCCACTCCATGCGCCCGTAGCGGGAGCCGAGGTAGTTGCGCGAGAGCACGGCGACGACGAGCCGCGCCTCGCTGACGCCGCGGTCCATGAAGTCGATGAAGTTGGTGCCCGGCACGAAGTCCCACGCCTGGATCATGGTCTTGTAGCCCGCCGCCTCCAGCTCCCAGGCGATCCAGGTCGCCCAGGCCGTGTCGGCGGGGGAGTAGCTGACGAAGATGTCGGTCGGCCTGCCGTCACGTGCCATTTCCTCAGTATCCCCTGTGGCATCGGCGATTTGCAGTCCGTGTGCGATCATCGTCGGGTGTTGCGGCGTCTTGGCGTACTCGACTGGATCAGGATCGGCCTGCTGATCCTGGGGCTGGTCTTCGTGGCCACCGGGCTGCTGCCCTGGCACGCGGCCGTCGAGAGCCTGAGCGAGATCGGCCCGCTGCTGATCTTCCTGGTGGCGATCATCGTGGTGGCGGAGCTGACCAAGGAGGCGCAGGTCTTCGACGCGATCGCGGCGCGGATGGCGGTGCTGGGCCGCGGCAACTACGTCGCGCTCTTCTTCCTCTGCACGGCCTTCGCGTCCTTCGTCACGATCTTCCTCAACCTCGACACGACGGCCGTCCTGCTCACCCCCGTCATGCTCGCCCTCGCCCCCCGCGCCCGCATCGCCGCGCTGCCCCTGGCGATGACCACGATCTGGCTGGCCAACACCGCCAGCCTGCTGCTGCCGGTCTCCAACCTCACCAACCTGCTCGGCATGCGCAAGATCGGCCTCAGCACGCAGGAGTTCGCGGCCCGCATGTGGGCTCCGCAGATCGCCGCGATCGCGGTGACGATGGTGTTCCTGTGGGTGTTCTTCTGGCGCCGCGGCGAGCGCCGCGACCTGCGCTACACCCCGCCGGTGCTGGAGCCCGTCGGCGACCGGGTGCTGTTCGGGGCGGCCGCGGCCGGCTGCCTGCTGTTCATCGTGCTGCTGCTGGTCGGCGCGCACGTCGCGGTGGCCGCCTGCGCCGCGGCCGTCGTCGTCGTGGCCGCCTTCGTGCTGCGCGCCCGCGAGCGCCTGACCTGGCACCTGATCCCGTGGCAGCTCGTGATCTTCGTGACCGGGCTCTTCCTGGTGGTGCCGACGCTCAGCGGGCACGGCCTGTCGGCGCTGATGACCTGGCTGATCGGCACCGAGAGCGACCCCTACCGCACCGCCGCCGTCGGGGCCGGGCTGTCCAACCTGATCAACAACCTGCCGGCGTACAAGGCGGTCGAGACCGTCATCCCGGCCGCCGAGCAGGACCACCTGCTGGCGCTGCTGGCCGGCACCAACGTCGGGCCGGTCATCACGCCGTGGGCGTCGCTGGCGACGCTGCTGTGGTTCGAGTCGTGCCGCCGCCACGACGTGGCCGTGCCCATGCGGCGCTTCCTGCTCATCGGCGCCGGCCTGGCCGTCGTGGGCACGGCGGCGACGGTGTGGGCGCTGGTCACGTTCGGCTGACTCACGCGGCTGACTCACGCGGCTTACTCAGGCGGCGACGGGCTCGTAGGCGCCGGCCACCGCGGCCAGCGCCCACCGCATGCGGGGGGCGTACGTCTCGGGGTGGTCGCCGGCCTCCTGCGCCACGTACGCGGCGCACCACGACGGGTCACCGCCGCACGCGCACAGCCGCTCGTCCACGGCCGAGCGGATCTGGGAGGGTGACAGCTCGTCGGAGGGCTGCAGGGGGGTGACGAAGAGCACCTGCGCCAGCTCGGTGGTGGTGATCATGTCGGGCTCCTCTCCGCGGTGCGCCGGGTTCCGGCGTCACTTGAGTAGACCGCGCGGAGCGGCGTAACTCATCGCAGAACGACACACTGCGTGCGCGCACTTCTCCTCATTGGAGGAGCGCGAGCAGCCCCGGCAGGGCGCGCGGGTGGGCCGCCACGTAGCTGCGCACGTCGGCGGCGCCCCTGACGCACTCGTCGTACGGGCCGCCGTCGAGCGCCCTGATCTCGATGCCCGCCTCCTGCGCGAGCAGCGCGCCCGCCGGCAGGTCCACCACGCCGGTGCGGTAGCCCACGATGCCGTCGATGTCGCCGCGGGCCAGCATCGCCCACGACAGCAGCGGCGTCCACAGCTGCAGCACCCTGCGGGCGTTGAGGTCGAGCGCCGCCTTCAGCCTGAGCACGGTCGGGTCGTCCCTGGCGATGCCGTAGCCCTGGATCCAGGCCAGCAGCGGGCCGTGCGGGCTGGGCGCGTACGGGGCCGACAGCCGCCCCCCTGACGAGGCCAGCGCGCCCCCGCCCCTGACGGCCGACCACGTCTGTCCAGAGACCGGGTCGTGCACCACGCCGAGCTGCGGCAGCCCGGCCCGGCACAGCGCCACGCCCACCACGTACGCGGGCAGCCCGATCGCCACGTTGTTGGTGCCGTCGAGCGGATCGACCAGCCACGTCCACTCGCCGCCCGCGGAGCCGTTCAGCCCCGACTCCTCGGCGATCACCGCGTGCGAGGGGAAGGCCGTCAGGATCCGCTCCAGCAGCAGCTTCTCCGAGGCCAGGTCGAGGTCGGTCACCATGTCGCCGGCCGTGCCCTTGGCGTGCACGCGCAGCGCGCGCCTGGTGCCCTCCCTGATCAGCGCCCCGGCGGCCTCGGCGGCTTCGACGGCGACCGTGCGAGCGTGATCCAGGTCCATCGGCGTTGCCCTCTCAGGTGAGATGCGCGGTGATCAGCCGGACGGCCAGCGCCGTCTCGTCGGCGTCGAGCGGCTGCCTGGCCACGTGGTGCGCGCCGCCGCCGAGCGGGCCGAGCGACAGGTCGCGGCCACCCGGCCGGCCTCTGCCGAGCGCGATGGTGGCCGCCTCGCCGTCCTCCGGCACGACGCTGCTGTGGAAGCGGTCGGCGGCCAGCGTGTACGTCTCGCCCGGCCCGAAGACCTCCACCAGCCCCGTCGCGTGCCGCACGGTGCGGCCGGTGGGCGAGATGCGGTCGCCGTCGGCCCCGCTCACCACCTCGTAGACGCGGTGGGTGGCGTCGGCGCCCGCGTCGGTGACGACCGCGTGCACGTTGCGGACCTGGCCGTAGAGCACGTGGCTCTCCAGGTCCCAGCTGTGGCAGTGGATCTGCGAGGTGGTGGTCTCGGCGTGGGCCAGCGCCTTCGACCACACGTGCAGGCACACGCCGTCGCCGCCGTCGCGCTCCAGCGGCAGGCAGACGAACCCGAGCGGGTGGCGCACCGCGGTCAGGCCGGGCCGCGCCAGCTCCGCCAGGGCCCACGACCTGGCGCGCCCCTCGGCCACCGCCCTGCGGACGAGCCGGCGGCTCATGCGTACGGGTCCACGGCGCGCAGCGCCTTACGGGCGATGTCGACGACGTCGTGCCCGTTGTAGGACTTGGGCAGGGGCAGCCCCACACGCTCGAACAACTCCTGCACCTCCTCGATCGTGGGCTCGTCGCTCAGCGGCACCTTCCTGTACATCTCCAGCGGCACCCGCCGCGCCTGCTCGAAGCTCAGCCGCAGCTCGGTGTCGCAGTTCTCGTAGTAGAAGGTGTCGGCGAGCGCCGTCATGGCCTTGTTGGGGTCCTCGACCGTCATGATGAGGCGGCTGGAGGACAGGTCCCAGCGGAACGTGGTCATCGTGGACGACAGGCCGACCCCGATGTCGAGCAGGCCGTAGCGCTGCCGGTGCCAGAAGGCGGCCAGGACGGTCGCGTACGACTCCTTCCTGACCCGGTCGGTCGTCCACGTCTCGCCGGTGCCGTCGGGCGTGTCGGACAGCGAGCGGCGGTAGTGGGCGTACGTCTCGCACACCTCGAGGTCGGACGGGTCGATGACCTCGACGCGTACGGTGAGGTGGCGCTTGTCCCTGCGGGCGGCGGCCACGCACTGCGGCAGCGTCACGGCCCGCAGGTAGGTGCCGGTGCCGCCCTTGAACAGCCAGCGCGCGGTGTCGCGCCTGGCCTCGGCGTGGCACTGGGCGATCTCCTGCCTGCTGCCCAGCACGCGGACGAGCTGCAGCGCGTCGAGCGCGTGGCGGGTGCTGTGGGCCAGCGTCTCGATCTCCTCCAGGCGGGCCAGCCGGATCGGCAGCTCGGCCAGCGCGCCCGAGGTGATCGTCCGCTCGACGGGGGCCTGGCGGGCGCGGTCGCGCAGCAGCGCGGTGGCCACCAGCGCCATGATGACCAGGGACGACGAGTTCACCAGCTGCGTCTGGATCTTGTCGCCCTCGCTGCCGAAGATCTCCGGCGGCATGATGCCGAGCACGCCGACCACGAAGGCCAGCGCGAGCGCGATGGCGCCGTCGGCGTTGCGCGCCGCCCATGGGGCGGTCCGTCGCAACGCCGCCTTCAACCGTCCCATGCGCCCCGCCCCGCCCGTGCCGACGATCAGTCAGTGCCCGTCGTCATGGTAACGACCGCACCTGGTGGCTGCCAGGTCACGCGGAGACGGAAACCCCTGGCCGCACGGGGATATCGCCTCGCCTCCGGCGCGAGAGCGCCCGTAGGATCCGGGAACATGATCACGGATCCCGCTCTGATGTCCTACTACGAGCGCGGCGGTGAGCGTACGCGGTTGCGCGAGGGTCGCGGCCGGCTGGAGTTCTGGCGCACGCGCGACGTGCTGCTGCGCACCCTGCCTCCGGCGCCGGCCCGCGTGCTCGACGTGGGCGGCGGCACCGGCGTGCACGCCGAATGGCTGGCCGCCGAGGGCTACGAGGTCGAGGTGATCGACCCGGTGCCGCTGCACGTGAGCGAGGCGGCGGAGCTGCCCGGCGTGACCGCCCGCCTCGGCGACGCTCGCGACCTGCCGGTCCCCGACGGCGATGCCGACGCGGTGCTGCTGCTCGGCCCGCTCTACCACCTGCCCGAGCGCGCCGACCGGCTGCGCGCGCTGCGCGAGGCCCGCCGCGCCGTCCGGCCCGGCGGGATCGTGGCCGGAGCCTTCATCAGCCGGTACGCCGCGCTCCACGAAGGCGTGCGCCTCGGGCTCCTCCTCCAGGAGGAGGGGCGCGCGGCCGCTCGCACCGCGATGGAGACGGGCGTCATGATCTCCACGAACCCCTTGGGCGGGTTCCGCGGCTATCTGCACGACCCCGGCGACATCCCCGGCGAGTTCACCGCCGCCGGGTTGCCCGAGCCGCGCCGCTACGGCGTGGAGGGCGCGTTCGGGCTCTACGGCGACGTGGACGACTGGCTGGACGACGACGGGCGGCGCGAGCTGCTGCTCGACGCCGCCCGGCAGATCGAGTGCGAGCCGTCACTGCTGGGGGTCAGCGGCCATCTGCTCGCCGTGACCCGGGTTCAGAACGCCTAGAACCAGCCGCGGCGGCGGGCCATCTGCTCCAGCCCGCGCTGCAGGGCCGCGTCCGCCGCCTGCGGCGGCTCGTCGTAGCGCACGGTGAACCGGTTGTACGCGTCATGGCTGGAGGTCAGGAAGCCGCCCCGCTTGTCGGCCTCCAGGATGACGTCCATCTGCCGCGGCCCGGCGATGAACGTCAGCTCCAGCTCGTTGAAGTGGCGCCGCCACTGCCCGCCCGCGTAGTACTCGATCTCCTGGAAGAACGGCATCGTCGAGCCGTACAGCGTGCCGCGTTCCAGGTCGGCCTTCTTGAACTGGAAGCCCAGCCGGTCGAGTGCCCCGAGCACGTGGTCCTGGGCCGGGAGCGGGCCGACGTACAGCGGGTCGAGGTCGCCCTTGTCGAGCGCGCCCGCGAGCGCCAGCTCCGTCTGCACGCCCAGCTTCATGCCGTGCAGCGGATGCCCGGCGATCGCGCTGATCGGCGTCTCCCACGGCATCGCGATCTCGAACGGCTGCTGGTGCTGCGCGCCCGCCGCGAGCTGGAACGTCCCGGCCACCTGCTGGCGCAGGAAGCTGTAGCTCGTCTTGTACTCGTTGTCGCCCGACTCCACCTCGACCACGGCGGTCAGGTCGATGTGGATGCCCTCGACCTTGTAGTCGGAGTTGCCGCCACGGAAGTGGACGACGCCGCGCAGCGGCCCGCCCGGCTTGACGCTCGTGTCGGTCAGCACCGTGTCGACCTCGACGCCCGCGCCGAACGCGGCCATCAGTTTGCGGAACACCATGGGGTTCTCCTAAGCGGAAGGTGAGTGGCCGTTCACGTTTCCCGCCCCCGTCCCCGAGATGCGGGGGAGCAGCTGGGCGAGCAGGAGGGTGCTGAGCGCGGAGTCCGACTGGCCCTGCTGGGTCCTGACGACCAGCGGCTGCGGCGCGTTCTCCGCGAGCTTGGCGCCGACGTCGAGGCGCCTGCGGGCCAGCTCGTACTGCAGCACGGCCCGGTTGTCCCGGTACGACTCGGCCAGTCGCCGCAGCGCCTTGGCCTCGTTCTCGGCGGCGGTCAGCTCGGCCCTGCCGCGCGCCTCGATCTCCCACGTCACGCGCTGCGCCTCGGTCTCCTGCTCCTCCAGCATGCGCGCCACGTCCTTGCGCGCGGTATTGTAGGCGGCCTTGACCTCGACCACGCGGGCGTCACGGGTCTTCTTGGAGCGCTCGATCTCCATCAGCAGGGTGTCGATGCGGCGCTTGCGGGTCAGCTCCCACTCGCGCTCGTAGGCCGACAGCTCCTTGGCGACCTTCTCGCGGGTGGCCAGGTGCTGCTGGTACTGGTCGGGCAGCTGCACGTCGGGGATGTTCGCGCCGGTGATGCGCACGCCGTAACGGCCGAGCTGGCGGTTGAGCGCGTCCTGCATGTCGCCGACGTCGGAGCCGCGCAGGTCGTACGCGCGCTCGGTGTTGACGCGGCGGCTGCGCTGCCTGATGGCGTCCTGGACGGCGCTGGACAGCACGAGGTCGAAGTTGCCCGCCCCGATCGTGCGGACGAACGCGACCGGGTCCACGATCCTGAACTTGAGGAAGAACTCGATCGACTTCAGCGGCACGTTCTCGGCCGTGGGGCAGGCCACGATCGGCGCCGAGTACGGGATCTCCGTCGAGGTGTCCACCACGGCGTCCACCCGGTCCCACGGCAGCCACAGGTAGTGGCGGCCGGGCGGGAGGGTGCCGGTGATGGCGCCCCAGCGGCTGCGCACGCCGGTGGTGCCCTCCTCGATCTCGATGATGGCCTTGCGCCACATCGTGAGCAGCGCCAGCAGCAGGGACACCAGCGCCGCGAACGCCGCGATGAGCGTGAAGTCGGTCATCACGGCCATGCCGGCGAAGTAGATCGCCAGGAACACCAGCGTCATCCACGCGAAGCCGCGCCGGTCCTTCGGGATGACGACCGGCACGAGCTGGCCCTGCTCGCCGCCGCGCAGGAGCTGGCGGATCTCACTCCAGGAGGCCAGCGACTCCTTGATCTTCGAGAATTCCCTGCTCATCAGATGCCACTCCCAGGCTGCTCTCCGTGGTGCTTACCGCCCGGCAGCAGCCGCTCGACGGTGCTCTCGAGGTCGGTGTCCGGCTCCGGCGTGTGCGGCGGCTCCTCCACGCCGGCCGCGGTCTTCTGCAGCAGGCCGGAGATCTCCCGCTCACGGTCGCGTACGCGGGCCGCGATCTCGTCGAGCCTGCCCCGGATGGCGGCCATGTCCTCGGCGGAGAACAGCGCCGCGTCCTTGCCGCCCACGAGCTGCTGGGCGAGGACCAGGAAGTCGATGTCGGTCTCTTCGCCCACCTGCACCACCTGCGGCAGCCGGGTCGCGACGGACTCCAGCTTGGCCAGCAGGTCCTGCTGGAAGCGGTAGTCGAGGATCTCGGGAGCCTCGGCGGCCGACAGCGCCCTGATGTCCAGCGCCTGCGCCTCCAGGAGCGCGGCGTTGGCGTTGGCCGTGGACTCCGCCTCGACCAGGCGCTGCCTGGCCTGCGCGGTCGCCTGGTGGGTGGCGCGTTCGAGCGCGGTGTCCATGCGGGCCTGGTAACCGGCGATCTCCGCCTGGATGGCGCTCAGCGTCTCCTGCAGCCCGGCCAGCTCCTTGACCAGATCACCCTCGTTCTGCTCCTTGCGCAGCTGGAGCTCGTACTCGTAGGTGTAGGCCTCCTTGGCGACGCGCACCATCTCGGGCGCGGCCAGGTCCATGCGGTACTCCTGGCTGGACGGCTCGGCGTGCGTGATGTTCACGTCGGTGAGCCGTACGGCGGGCAGGAACTGCTGGTTGAGGCTCTCCAGCATGCCGAGCGTGCTCTCGCCGACGAGGTCGTAGATCTCCTCGGCCCGCTGGGCGTAGATGAGCGAGCGGGTGACCTCGCTGATGGCGTTCTGCAGCTTGGACTGGAAGCCGCTGACCGAGCCGAGCACGAAGATGAACTCCGCCGGGTTCTCGATCCTGAACTGCAGGAACAGGTCCACGCTCGCCTTGACGCCCTGCTGGGTGGGCGCCTCGCTGATCGGGGCGTTGAACGGGTACTCGCGCGTGGTGTTGACGATGTAGCTGACCCGCTTCCACGGGTTGAACAGCGTCACCCGCCCGGGGTCGGCGATGTGCACCAGCTTGCCGAACTGCGTGATGAGCGCCTTGCAGCCCTCGGGCACCATCACCACGCTGCGCCGCCACCACAGGAACGCGGCGGCCAGCACCAGCACCACCCAGTAGTGGGGGCCGAAGACCATGTCGGCGTTCGGGACGATGTTGCCGAGCGCGCCGATGAGGCCGAGCAGCACGAGGATGCCCAGCGGCACGATCACCTTGGCGGTGCTGCCCTTGGGGATCACCACCGGCGAGATGACGTGCATCCCGTCCTCGGTGAAGCTGCGGTTGACGATCTCGCCGGCCTCGTTGAGCGAAGCCGTCCTGGCTTCGATGACGGTCCCGAGCGAGGGGCCGCCGTCGCGGGCCGCGGCGAAGTCGTGCGGGTTCAGCGCGAAGCCCTGGCCGCCCTGACCGCCCTGGCCGCCTTGGCCGCCCTGACCACCCGGCCCGGCCTGGCCGGTGTACTGCCCCACGGCCTGGCCGACGGCCTGGCGTACGTCACCCCCTTGGGCCACCGCCTGGGCTACGCCCCGTCCTGCCTGGATCAGTGCCTCTCTGGGTCGTGACATGAAACCTTCCTTTTCCGCTACAGGCGGATTCGACCGTATCGGCTACTGCTTACGGTTCGCTTGCAATGTGATGCCATATGGGTATTGCTGGCTGTAGCGGGAGCGCGACGATCGGCGATCACCGGCGGCGTTCATCGGCCACCCCGGGGCTTCGCGGCGATGCCCTGCCCCGCCGTTCAGGGGAGTGGCCGCCCTGACCGTTTCTGTCGGTGGGGCCGCCTACAGTGGCAACATGCGACCGGTCACTGATTTGCAGCGGAAGGTGGCGCCCTTCGAGGTCGTCACCGAGATGACTCCTTCGGGCGACCAGCCGACGGCCATCGCCGAGCTGGAGCGCCGCGTCAAGGCCGGGGAGAAGGACAGCGTGCTGCTGGGCGCCACCGGCACCGGCAAGACCGCCACCATCGCGTGGCTGATCGAGCGGCTGCAGCGGCCCGCCCTGGTCATGCAGCCCAACAAGACGCTCGCCGCGCAGTTCGCCAACGAGCTGCGCGAGATGCTGCCCAACAACGCGGTCGAATACTTCGTCTCCTACTACGACTACTACCAGCCTGAGGCGTACGTCCCGCAGAGCGACACCTATATCGAGAAGGACTCGTCGATCAACGACGAGGTCGAGCGGCTGCGCCACTCGGCCACCAACTCGCTGCTCACCCGCCGCGACACCATCGTGGTCGCGTCGGTGTCGTGCATCTACGGCCTGGGCACGCCGCAGGAATACGTCGACCGCATGGCCCGCCTGCGCGTCGGCATGGACATCGACCGCGACCAGCTCCTGCGCCGCCTGGTCGACATGCAGTACACCCGCAACGACCTGGCCTTCACCCGCGGCACGTTCCGGGTGCGCGGCGACACCATCGAGATCATCCCGAAGTACGAAGAGCTGGCCGTGCGCATCGAGATGTTCGGCGACGAGATCGAGAAGCTCTCGACCATGCATCCGCTCACCGGCGAGGTCATCACCGAGGACGAAGAGCTCTACATCTTCCCCGCCTCCCACTACGTCGCGGGCGAGCAGCGCATGGCGGCGGCCGTGGCCGGCATCGAGGCCGAGCTGGCCGAGCGGCTGTCCGAGCTCGAGCGGCAGGGCAAGCTGCTGGAGGCGCAGCGGCTGCGGATGCGCACGACGTACGACATCGAGATGATGCGGCAGATCGGCACCTGCTCCGGCATCGAGAACTACTCGCGCCACATGGACGGCCGCGAGCCGGGCAGCGCGCCCAACACGCTGCTCGACTACTTCCCCGAAGACTTCCTGCTGGTCCTCGACGAGTCCCACCAGACCGTCCCGCAGATCGGCGCCATGTACGAAGGCGACGCCTCCCGCAAGCGCACGCTGGTCGACCACGGGTTCCGGCTGCCGTCGGCGCTCGACAACCGGCCGCTGAAGTGGGAGGAGTTCCTGGAGCGCATCGGCCAGACCGTCTACCTGTCGGCCACGCCCGGCCCCTACGAGCTGGGGCGGGTCAAGGGCGAGGTGGTCGAGCAGGTCATCCGCCCGACCGGCCTGGTCGACCCCGAGATCGTGGTCAAGCCCACCAAGGGCCAGATCGACGACCTCGTCCACGAGATCCGCGAGCGGGCCGAGCGCGACGAGCGCGTGCTGGTCACCACGCTGACCAAGAAGATGGCGGAAGACCTCACCGACTACCTTCTCGAGCTCGGCATCCGGGTCCGCTACCTGCACAGCGAGGTCGACACGCTGCGCCGCATCGAGCTGCTGCGCGAGCTGCGCGTCGGCGAGTTCGACGTGCTGGTCGGCATCAACCTGCTGCGTGAGGGCCTCGACCTGCCCGAGGTGTCGCTGGTGGCCATCCTCGACGCCGACAAGGAGGGCTTCCTGCGCTCGGAGACGTCGCTGATCCAGACCATCGGCCGGGCCGCCCGTAACGTGTCGGGCCAGGTCCACATGTACGCCGACAAGGTCACCCCCTCCATGGAGCGGGCCATCGACGAGACCAACCGGCGCCGCGCCAAGCAGATCGCCTACAACGAGGCCAACGGCATCGACCCGCAGCCGCTGCGCAAAAAGATCGCCGACATCCTCGACTCGCTGCAGCGCGAAGACGCCGACACCCAGCAGCTCATGGGCGGCGGCCGCCAGCAGTCCAGAGGCAAGGCCCCGGTCCCCGGCTTCGCCGCCCGCCAGGCCGGCCAGCACGCCAAGGCGATCGCCGGCGAGATGCCACGCGCCCAGATGGAATCCCTGATCGAGTCGCTGACCGAGCAGATGCACCAGGCCGCCGCCGACCTCCAGTTCGAGGTGGCCGCCCGCCTCCGCGACGAGATCAAAGAACTGAAGCGCGAACTCCGCGACATGCGCGAAGCAGGCGTCCAGTAGGAAAACCAGGCGTGAGGCGGCCCTGCACGGGGCGGCCTCACGCGAGCCGCACCACGTGAAGCGACCCCGCCGGGATGCGGCGGCCCGCAAGCAGCGGCGTCCCCGTGAGGCGGTGTTTCCGTGAGGCGGTGTTTCCGTGAGGCGGTGTTTCCGTGAGGCGGAGTTCCGTGTGGCGGAGTCTCTGCGCGGCGGTTCCCGCTCGAAGGAGGCCGTGAGGCGGGCCCCGGCGTGGCGACCCGCATCTCGACTTGCGCTCATGCGTTCACGGGGACCCGCATGTCGGCTTGCGCTCACGCGGACCCGCGTTTCGGTCTGCGGCTCACGTAGGCCCGCGTGAGGTGAGGGAGCGGCTGTGGGGTGGCCTGTGACCTGCGGGAATGCTTTACCTTCTGGGGGGCAGCGTTCAGGGTATGAACAAGTCGATCATCGGTGCCGTGGTCGGTGCCACGGTGCTCGCAGGAGGCTGCGGCGCCGTGACGAGCGAGGCGGAACGACTGACCGTACGTTCCTCGCCGACCCTAGGCACGCCCACCGCCGTTCCCACCGACAGCCCGGCTGACAGCCCGACCGGCACACCGACCGGCACACCGACCGGCACGGAGACCGGTGAGGGGACCGGCAGTCCCGCGCCGGGCGACGCCCAGGCCAGCCTGGAAGGTCTCAAGCAAGCCGGGCAGGCGGCGATCGCGGCGGTGCCCGGCTCCAAGGTCATCTCCATGGAGAGCGAGGAGAACGGCCGCCGCTGGGAGGTCCAGGTCGTCGGCGAGGACGGCACCGAGCACCAGCTGGACGTCGAGGGCGGCAAGGTCGTCAACGGCCCCACCACCGAGGAGGACGACGCCGACGACAAGGCCAAGCACCGCGAGCGGTTGACCGCGGCCAAGCTCGACTACGCCCAGGCCGCCGACAAGATCGTCGCCGCGGTCCCCGAGGGGCGCATCACCGAGCTGAACCTGGACGACGAGCAGGACAAGACCGTCTGGGAGTCCGACGTGATCACAGCCAACGGCACCAAGCAGGAAGTCGCCATCGACGCCGCAACGGGTGAGGTCACCCGCAAGAGCGGCTCCACCTCCTGACCACGGCCCCCGAAACCAACCCCCAACCCCTCACCCCGCAAGTCACCTCCCAGCCGCCCGCTTACCCACGGCAGGACCGCAGCCAGAGGACTGACCCCTCCACCGCTGGTCCGCTGCGTGGCGGGGCGCCTCAAGGTCGTCTTCGCTACTGCCGGCCCCCTTTGTGGCGGGTTGCGCCCGGAGTCGCTCGCTATCGCTGGTTCCTCCCGCGTGGCGGGTTGCCTGAGGGTCGACTGCAGTGCCGGTGGCCTCCTTTGTGGTGGGTCTGCCCGGGGCGGTCTCGCTATCGCGGATCTCCTGTGTGGCGGGTCCCTTGTGTGGCGGGTTTCCTGGGGATCAACCTCACTTCCGCTCGCTTCCTTCGTAGCGGGGCGTGCCTAGGGCCTGGTGAGGGAGTCCAAAGTGGCGAGGGTGGTGTGGAGCCAGGTCAGTTCGGCTTGGGTGGTGGCGTGGGCGATGGTGAGGAGGCCCTGGCGGAAGGGGTCGGGGAACTCCTCGGCGGCCATCGGGCGGGGGCCGTCGTAGAAGAAGCTCGTTGGTTGTTCCAGGAAGGCCAGGCGTCTTCTGAGGACGTTCGCCTGGTCCTTTGGGTTGTTCAGGTGCCGGAGGAAGGCCAAGAGCGTGAACCAGCGGTTTTCGTCGCTGATATCGAGGTCGGCCGGGTCGCGGAGGCGGCGTTCGAACTCTTCCTGGCCTTCCTGGGTCAGATAGAGCATGCGGCGGGGGGCTGCGGCGGCGCCTGGCTCGTCCTTTCTATGCAGCCAGCCGGCCGTGGCCAGGCGTTTGATCGCGGGGTAGAGGGTGCCGTCGGCGACCGGGCGTACGTGGCCCATCAGGGCGGCCACCCGCGTACGCAGGTCGTAACCGTGCAACGGCTGATCCCTGAGAAAACCCAGGATGGCCAGCTCCAGCATGCTTCCGATCATACCTCGGCATCGATATATATTGAGACCGATACACGAGGAGAGCCTTCATGCACGATGCCATCGTCCACCCGGGCGGCGCCCGCATCCGCTGGGTCGAGCTGCCGGGCGCGGAGCCGGCCCGCGTCTACGTTCACGGCCTCGGCGCCACCTCGGCCCCCTACTACGCGGAGGTCGCGGCCCACCCGCTGCTGCCGCGCCACCGTTCCCTCCTCATCGACCTGCTCGGGTTCGGCATCAGCGACCGGCCGCAGGACTTCTCGTACACGCTGGAGGCCCACGCCGACGCCCTCGCGGAGGCGTTGCACAAGGCGGGCGTGGAGGGCGCGTCGATGATCGCGCACAGCATGGGCGGGGCCGTCGCCATCGTGCTGGCCGCCCGCCACCCCGGCCTGGTGGCCGACCTGGTCCTGGTGGACGCCAACCTCGACCCCTACCCGGCGACGCCCGTACGCCCGGGCACCAGCGGCATCGCCGCCTACGGCGAGGAGGAGTTCGTGTCGGGCGGCTGGAAGGAGGTGCGCGACCGGGTGGGGCCGCACTGGTGGTCCACGATGCGCCTGGCCGACCTGCGCGCCCTGCACCGTACGGCGGTCAGCCTGGCCCGGGGCAGCACACCGGCGATGCGGGAGCTGCTGGCCGGGCTGACGATCCCGCGCGCCTTCCTGTTCCCCGAGGGTGACGAGCCGGCCGGGGCCGAGGAGCTGCGGGCGGCCGGGGTGCGGGTGGTGGGCATCCCGGAGTCGGGGCACAACATCATGCTCGACAATCCCGAGGCGTTCGCGCGCACCCTCAAGACTCTCCTCCCCGCGTGAGACACGAGTTCCAGCGGGACCTCCTCGCGTGAGACACGAGTTCCAGCGGGACCTCCTCGCGTGAGGCGCGGGATCCGGCGGGACCTCCTCGCGTGAGGCGCGGGATCCGGCTTGTCCTCCCCGCGTGGGGCGCGGGATCCGGCGGGACTCAGCGGGTCGGCGGCCGCCCCCGCCATGTCAGGGGAGGTCTTTGCGTTCCTGCATCGTGCGGCGGTAGAGGTCGTCGATCTCGTCGAGGGGGTCGGGCGCCTGGCGGCGGGCCTCGATCTCGAGGTCGGTGCGCTGGCCGAGGTCGGCGATGCCGGCGCCGGTGTGGTGCACCTGGTCGCTCAGCAGGTCGGCGCGCAGGCGGGCGCACATGGCGGTCAGCGTGGCGTGGTGCTGGCGCAGCCGGTCGAGGGTGGCGTGGTCGACGTAGGGGGACAGGCGGCGCTGCTGGGCGTACATGCCGAGCTGCTGGTCGTGCACGTCGGCCTGGGCGGTGAGGTCGGCGAGCAGCCGGGGCAGCTCACCGAGCCCCCAGCCCTGACGCTGGGCCTGCTCGACGGCCTGCCGGGTGAGCGCGACCTCGCGGCGCAGGTCGAGCCGGAGCCGCTCGACCTCGGCGGCGTCGCCGGCGCCCATGGCGTTGACGTGGGTGGTGATGCGGGAGGTGGCCTCCCTGGCCTTGACCGCTGCCTTCTTGCCCAGCTTGACCAGCAGCCAGATGCCCAGCCCGCCCAGAAGCAGGAGGAACGCCAGGACCACAAGGACGACGACTAGGAACTCGCTGATCTCCGCCACCTCCTGCTCGGTGCTGCTGCTTTGAAGGATAGTGCCGATCGGGCGCGCCGCGCGATGAGCGTGCTGAGCAAGCCCTTGATCGGGAGCGGGCGCTGTGCTGACATGGCGGCAGGGATCACCCTCACGAAGGGGCGGGGCAGGCGTGCTGGACGGCAAGGTCGTCATCATCACCGGCGGGGCGAGGGGCATGGGAGCGGCGACCGCCCGGAGGTGCGCGGCGGCAGGCGCCCGCCTCGTGCTCACCGACGTGCTCGCCGAGGAGGGCGCGGCCACCGCCGGGGAGCTGGACGCCAGGTTCATCGCCCACGACGTGACGAGTGAGGACGCCTGGGCGGCCGTGGTGGAGGAGACCGTGGACGCGTACGGGCGGCTCGACGGCCTGGTCAACAACGCCGGCATCGCCACCGCCCAGCTCATCGAACAGCAGTCACTGGCCGACTTCGAGCGGGTCATCCAGGTCAACCTGACCGGCACGTTCCTCGGGCTCAAGGCGGTGCTGGGCGCCATGCGGGCGTCGGGCGGCGGCGCGATCGTCAACCTGTCGTCGGTCGCGGGGCTGTTCGCGCTGCCGGGCACCGGCGGGTACGGGGCGTCGAAGTGGGGCGTACGCGGGCTCACCAAGATCGCGGCGGTGGAGTTCGCCAAGGACCGCATCCGCGTCAACTCCGTCCATCCCGGGATGATCGTCACCCCCATGACGCTGCCGCTGGGCGCGGTGTCGGGGGAGGGCACGTTCCCGCTGGCCCCGGCCGGGCGGTGGGGCGAGCCGGAGGAGGTCGCGGAGGCGATCGCGTTCCTGCTGTCCGACGCCGCCTCGTACGTCACCGGCGCCGAGCTTGCCGTGGACGGCGGATGGACGGCGGGCGAGGTCGCGCTGGCGCCGAAGATCGGAGGCTAGGTGCCGTACGCGCAGGTCGGACCCGACGTCAGGCTCTTCTACACCGACGACGGCGACGCCATGAGCGCGCCGCCGCTGCTGCTCGTGCACGGCTGGGGCACCGACTCCCACCAGTGGTCCTGGCACATCGACGCCCTCGCGGAACGGCACCGCGTCATCGCGGTGGACCTGCGCGGCCACGGCTACTCGTCGGTCCCCGAGACCGGCAACACGCCGCGCGCGATGGCCGCCGACCTCGACGCCCTGCTCGGCCGGCTCGGCATCCCGCAGGTCGTGGCCGTCGGCCACTCCATGGGCGGCCAGGTGGTCTCGATCCTGGCCGTCGAGCATCCGGAGCGCGTACGGGCACTCGTCACCCTCGACCCCGGCTACGGCATGAGCGCCGAGATCGCCGCCGGGTTTCCCCGCATGATCGCGGGCCTGCGCGGCGAGCGGCCGCACGAGGCCGCCGAGGGCATCGACGAGTGGTGCACCAACGCCGCCACCCCCGCCCTCATCAGGCGCTGGCACAAGCGCCGCCTGTACGGCATGCCGCCGCACGTGCTGGCGGAGGCGTTCGAGGCCATGTTCGTCACCGGGGACGCCATCGGGGTGCGCCCGGCCAGCGACGACTACCTGGCGCGCAGGCGGTGCCCGGTGCTGTCGATCTGGGCCGATCAGGGGCGCGCGCAGTGGGAGAGCGGGCTGCTCAAGGACCCGGCGTCGGCGGTGCTGTGCTGGGAGGGCGCGAGCCACCGGCTGCACGAGGAACGTCCCGAGGACTTCGTGACCGCCGTGGAGGGCTGGCTGCACCGCTTATGAAGCCGCCCAAAAACTGCCCAAAAACCGCCCAAAGGCCGCCTCTGAGGCCCCATCTGGAGGCCGGCTCTGAACCCGCCTCTAGACCCGTCGAGGCGGGCGAACCTCTCGCCGGCGGGCGCGGACCCGGCGTACCCGGCGGATCAGCAGCCAGGCGAGCACGGCCAGCACCAGCAGCGCGACGATCACCAGCACGGGCGCGAACACCGCGACCAGGCTCATCCCGATCGATCCGGCGTCCTCGGCGGTGCTCAGCACCGGCGCGCCGAACCCGGCCGTGCCCGCGTTGACCACCGGGCGCACGAGGGACTTGACCGCGTGGACGGCCAGCGCCGCCACGATGCCGATCAGCCACCCCGCCCACGGATTCTCGGTCATCCACGCGGAGCGCTCGAACTCGGCGGCGGCCGCGGTGGCGGAGAAGACCACGCCGCCGGAGGCCGGGCGGATCACCGTCTGGATGGTGTCGTTGACGCTGTCGATCGCGGGCACCTTGTCCAGCACGAGTTCGGCGGCCAGGAGCACGGCGATGATCGCGAGCACGCCCCAGTTCGACAGCCAGGCGTAGCCGTCGGGCAGGCGTACGGCGTCGGTGACGTTGGCGAGCACGCCCACGACCAGGAGGGGGATGTAGGCGTTGAGGCCGGCGGCCGTGGACAGGCCCAAACCGGTCAGAGCGGCGAGCATCCCCCTAGTCTGCCCCTCAGTCCGGCCTGGCTGCCTCGTCCATGAGGTCGCCGAGCGCGCGATCGGTGAATTCGGTCAGCGCCCGGTCGTACTTCTCCATGCCCCACGACCAGAAGTCGAAGTCGATGGTGTCGTTGGCGCCGTCCTGGATGGAGGCCCACAGCGTCCAGCCGTACTTGGACATCAGGCCGAGCAGCCGGGCGCGGGCGATCTTGTGGCGCAGGCGGCGGCCGTAGTAGGCGGTGACCAGCTCCTCCAGGTGGCCGGGCGGCAGGTCGGACTCGCTCCAGACGTTGCCCAGCTCGAAGCAGGCGTCGTTGTTGCCGGAGTATTCGTAGTCGATGAGCCACAGGCGTTCGCCGTCGTCGAGGATGTTGCCGGGCAGCAGGTCGTTGTTGCACGGCACGGTGCCCTCGTCCCTGACCGCCAGGCAGGCCCTGATCCGGGCGACGACGGGCATGAAGTCGAGATAGCGGGGCGGCAGCCGGAAGCCGCGCTCGCGGACGATCGCCAGATAGCGCCGCTGCACGTCGAACATGTCGAAGTCACGGACGAACCGCGGGCCCGCGTGCAGCCGTCGGCACGCCTCGGCCACGCGGGGCAGGTTGGCCGGGTCGTGCAGGTCGGCCTCGGTGAACGTGCGCGCGGGGACGTACCCCACCACCAGGACGCCCAGGTCGGGCAGATAGTCGTGCACCGGCGCCCCGACCCCCGCCGCTGCCGCGGCGAGCGAGTTGGCGTGCTCGGCGTCCCTGTCGATGGCCAGCAGAGCGCCGTCGCTGGCCTGCACGCGCACGACGTACGCGCCACGCGGGGTGGTGACCTTGTAGTTGTGGTTGGTGAGCCCGCCGGGCAGCTCCTCCACGGAGCGCGGCACGCCGGACAGCAAGGGAATGCGATCGAGCACCTCGGGCGCGGCCATGCTCGATGCTAGCTCCGCCGCCCTAAACGGTCTAGACCTTTTAAAGGTACGCGGGTTAGCCTCGCGACCATGAGCGACTCGGCCCGCATCGTGATCATCGGCGGCGGGGTGGGCGGCGCGTCCGTCGCCTACCACCTCACCCAGCTCGGCGAGCGCGATGTGGTGCTGCTCGAACGCGACGCGCTGACCAGCGGCTCCACCTTCCACTCGGCGGGGCTCGTCGGCCAGCTGCGCGCCGACCCCACGCTGACCAGGATGAACCAGTACTCCGTCGAGCTCTACCGCACGCTCGACGCCGGCTGGACCGAGTGCGGCGGCATCAAGCTGGCCTCCACGCCCGAGCGCATGGAGGAGATCCGCCGCCAGATCGGCTGGGCGCGCACGTTCGGGCTGCCGCTGGAGGAGATCTCGGTGGCCGAGGCGGTCGAGCTGTTCCCGCTCATGGACCCCGAGGGCGTCGTCGGGGCCGCGTACCTGCCGACGGACGGGCAGATCGATCCGTCGCAGCTCTGCTACGCCCTGGCCGAGCGCGCTCGCGCGGGCGGCGCGAAGCTGCGCACCGGCACCCGCGTGCTCGGCATCGAGGTGACCGGCGGCCGGGTCACCGGCGTGCGCACGGACCAGGGCGACATCGCCTGCGAGATCGTGGTCAACTGCGGCGGCATGTTCGCCGCCGAGATCGGCCGCATGGCAGGGGTGCGCGTCCCGATCGTGCCCATGTCGCACCAGTACGTGGTGACCGACGCCTTCCACGACCACGCGAACCTGCCCACGCTGCGCGACCCCGACCTGCTCGTCTACTACCGGCAGGAGGTGCGCGGCCTGGTCATGGGCGGCTACGAGCGCCGCTGCGCCCCCTGGACCGCGGGACCGGACGCGTACGACGCGATCCCCGCCGACTTCAACGGCCGCCTGCTGCCCGAGGACTGGCCCAGGTTCGAGGAGATCTCCGACAACTCGCGCGTCCGCGTGCCCGCGATGGCCGACGTCGGCATCCGCAAGCTGATCAACGGGCCAGAGGCGTTCACCCCCGACAACGAGTTCTGCCTGGGGGAGACCGAGGTCGGCGGGTTCTTCGTGGCGGCCGGGTTCTGCGCGCACGGCATCGCGGGCGCGGGCGGCATCGGCAAGGTCATGGCCGAGTGGATCGTCGAGGGCGAGCCCGGCATGGACCTGTGGCACATGGACGTGCGCCGCTTCGGCCGCCACTACAGCTCGCCGTCGTACACGCTCAAGCGGGCGGTCGAGAACTACGAGACGTACTACGACATCCGCTACCCCGGGCACGAGCGCTCGGCGGGCCGGCCGCTGCGGGTCTCGCCCGCCTACGGCTGGCACGCCGCGCACGGCGCCGCCTTCGGCGAGAAGTCCGGCTGGGAGCGGGTCAACCACTACACCGCCAACGAGACGCCTGGCGAGGACGAGCGGCCCGCCGGGTGGGCAGGGCGGTCCTGGTCGCCGGCGATCGGGGCGGAGCACCGCGCCACGCGTACGGCGGCCGGGCTGTTCGACGAGAGCTCGTTCGCCAAGATCGAGGTGACCGGGCCCGACGCCGCCGAGCTGCTGGAATGGGTGTGCGACAACCGGGTCGCCCGCGACGTCGGCGCCGTCACGTACACGCAGGCGCTCAACCGGCGCGGCGGCATCGAGTGCGACTTCACCGTCACCCGGCGCGGCGAGCGGGAGTTCCTCGTCGTCACCGGCACCGCGTTCGGCGCCCACGACCTCGGCTGGCTGCGCAAGCAGGCCGCCCGCACGAGCGCGGACGTCAGGATCGCCGACGTGACCGGCCAGTACGCCTGCTTCGCGCTGTGGGGGCCGCGCGCCCGCGACGTGCTCGCCGGGCTGACGCCCGAGCCCGCCGACCACCCGTTCATGACGGCGCGCGAGCTCACCGTGGGGGACGTGCCGGTGCTGGCGCTGCGGGTGACGTTCGTGGGGGAGCACGGCTGGGAGCTGTACTGCTCCAGCGAGTACGGGCTCGCGCTCTGGCAGACGCTCTGGGCGGCGGGACGGCCGCACGGGCTGGTGGCCGGCGGCTACCGGGCCATCGACAGCCTGCGCCTGGAGAAGGGCTACCGGGTGTGGGGCGCCGACCTCGGGCCCGAGACGACACCGTACGAGGCGGGCCTCGGCTTCTGCGTCAAACCCGACAAGGACTTCCTCGGCAAGGACGCGCTCGACCCCCGTCCCGCGCGCCGGCTGCGCTGCCTGACGCTGGACGACCCGCGCGCCGTCGCCCTCGGCAACGAGCCGGTACGCCTCGCCGGCCGCGTCGTCTCCCGCGTCACCTCCGGCGGCTACGGCTACACCGCCCGCGCCTCCATCGCCTACGCCTACCTGCCGGCGGACGAGAGCGCGCCGGGCGCGCCCGTCGAGGTCGAGGTGGAGGGCCGGTGGGTGCCCGGCACCGTGGTCAAGGGGCCGGTGGTGCCGTGACGCCGCTGCGTACGGAGATGCGCACCCGGTCGGGGCGGAACAGGTCGAGCGCGTACTCCACGGGGACGCCGCCCGCCGCGTAGGCGGTGCGCTCGATCAGCATGAGCGGCGCGCCCGCCTCGATGCCCAGCTCCGCCGCGTCGCCCGGCTCGGCGACCACCGGGTCGAGATGTTCGACCGCCGTGCGAGGGCGCAGGTCGTAGCGGGCGGCGAGCAGGTCGTACAGGGAGCCGGTCAGGTCCTGGTCGAGCAGTCCTGGCAGGGCGGGGAAGTAGGAGCGCTCCAGCGCGACGGGGGAGCGGCCCGCCGAGCGCACCCGCGCCACCTCGTGCACCGGCTCGCCCCCGGGGACGCCGAGCGCCACCGCGGCGGCGGCCGGCGCGGGCACGGTGGCGGCCCGCAGGATGCGCGCCTCGGCCCGTAGGTGGGCCCGGCGCATCTGCTCGGTGAACCCGGCCAGCCCCGTCAGGTCGCACTCGATGCGCGGTCCCGGCGGCGGCTCCGCCACGAACGCGCCGCCCGACCTGCCGGGCACGCGCAGCAGCACGCCGTCGCGTTCGAGGGTGGCGAGCGCCTGCCTGAGCGTCATCCTGCTCACGCCGAGCCGCCCGGCCAGCTCCCGCTCGCCGGGCAGCCGGTCACCCGGCGCCAGCTCGCCTCCGGCGATCGAGTCGAGCAGCCAGCGCTCGATCTGCACGTGCGCGGGGACGCCGGTGCCGCGCTCCAGCTCAGGCGGGGTCCCGACCACAGGCGCAGGGTACCTCTTGCCGCCGGCTTGGCAACGCCTTGGGGTGGGCGGAAAGGGCGGGGGAGCCGCGCTCGCCCCCGCCGTCACTCAGCCGTGCGGCCACCCCGCCGCGTCAGCCCGCGTCAAGGCCGCCAGGCGGCGTGAGCCCGGCCGCGTCAGTCCGCCGTGAGGCGGCCCAGCCGTTCGACCGCCTCGCCGAACTCGCTGACCAGGTCGTAGACGACCTCCCTGGCCGGGCGTACCTGGTCGAGCTGGCCGACCACCTGCCCGACGAAGTAGTTGACCAGCTCCACGGCGCCGGGCTCGCCCTTCTCCGCCGCCGCGCCGATCCGCGCCATCGCGCCCTCGGCCAGCAGCAGCTGCAGCGGCATGCCCAGCGGGCCGGGGCTCTCCTGCCCGGAGTCCCACTCCTCGGTCCAGGCGGACTTGAGCTGGCGGGCCGGCTTCCCCGTACGGGAGCGCGACCGTACGGTGTCCAGCGACGAGGCGGCCAGCAGCTTCCGCTTGACCGCCGGAGAGGTCTCCGCCTCCTCGGTCGTCAGCCAGAGCGAGCCGCACCACACGCCCTCCGCGCCGAGCGCCATGGCCGCCGCCATCTGCCGCCCCGACGCGATGCCGCCCGCGGCCAGCACGGGCACCGGCGCGACCGCGTCCACGACCTGCGGCACCAGCACCATCGTGGAGACGTCGCCGGTGTGGCCGCCCGCCTCCGTGCCCTGCGCCACGATGAGGTCGGCGCCGGCCTCGACCTGCCTGCGCGCGTGCTCGACGGTGCCCACCAGGGCCGCCACCGGCACGCCCGCCTCCCTGGCCTTCGTCACCATCTCGGGCGGCGGCGGGCCCAGGGCGCTGGCGATCAGCCCGATGCGGTGCTTCAGCGCCACGTCGATCAGCCCGGTCGCGCCGGCCGCGGTGACCCGCCTGCCCATCTCGTCGGCGGTGGCGCTCATCGGCCGGCCGGGCGCGCTGACGCCGTACTTGGTCAGCAGGTGGGTGACGAAGTCGCGGTGCCGGTCGGGGACGGCGTCCATGAGGTGCACGCGCCGGTCGTGCGCCGATGAGTCGATCTTGCCGGGGACGAGCACGTCCACCCCGTACGGCCGGCCGCCCACCCGCTCGTCCAGCCACGTCAGCTCGGTGTCGAGCTGCTCGGGCGAGTACGCGACCGCGCCCAGCACCCCGAACCCGCCCGCGTTCGTGACGGCGGCCACCACGTCGCGGCAGTGGCTGAAGGCGAAGAGCGGAAACTCGATCCCTAAACGCTCACTTATCGCGGTGCGCATGAACCGACGCTAACGGTCAGAAGCTTGTTCGGTCCATCCCCTGGAGCTCAGGTCGTCGCGTCGAACGTGACGGGCGCGTGCCATCCCATCTCGGGCGTGTAGCCGCGGACCCGCCTGGCCGGCACACCCGCCACAACACTGTGGTCGGGGAACTCGCCGCGCACCACCGCGCCGCCCGCCACCACGCACTGGCGGCCCAGCGTGGTGCCCGGCAGGATGATCGCGCCCGCGCCCAGCCAGGAGCCGGCGCCGATGGAGACCGGGCTGTTGCGCGGCCACTGCCGGCCGATCGGCACCTCGGGGTCGTCGTAGACGTGGTTCTGGTCGGTGATGTAGACGTACGGGCCGGTGAAGACGTGGTCGCCGATGTCGATGGACTGGTGCGCGACGATGTGGGAGCCCCTGCCGATCGAGCAGCCGCCGCCGATGCGCAGGACGGAGCCGTCGCCGAGGTCGTGACCCGGCATCATGCCGCACGACAGCGACACCCGCTCGCCCACGAGCGTGTGCTCGCCGATCTCCATCCACCGCTCGCCGAAGATCGCGCCAGGGGGGAAGGCGATGCTGACACCGTCGCCGAGCCGGCCGAATCGGTAGCCCGCGGGAGTGGACGGAGTGATCGCCCCGGCATGCCGGATCGCCGTGTACGTACGGTGAATCAACGCGCCCAAAGCCCGCCGAACGAGTGACATAGGGACCAAAGTTACCGCTAGGTCAAGCCGTTCGGGCATGTGAGGGGCGTTGTTTGATATCCTGAGAGCCCGTGGACACTTCGACCACACCTCGAGCCACGGGAGCCCCTTTGCGCAGCGCATCGCAAACCAAGCATCTGTTCGTCACCGGCGGTGTCGCCTCCAGTCTCGGCAAGGGGCTCACGGCATCCAGCCTCGGTCGCCTTCTCAAGGGGCGCGGTCTCAGGGTCACCATGCAGAAGCTCGACCCTTACCTCAACGTCGACCCCGGCACCATGAACCCGTTCCAGCACGGCGAGGTGTTCGTCACCGACGACGGTGCCGAGACCGACCTCGACGTCGGCCACTACGAGCGGTTCCTCGACACCAGCCTGCTCGGCTCGGCCAACGTGACCACCGGGCAGGTCTACTCCAACGTCATCGCCAAGGAGCGCCGCGGCGAATACCTGGGCGACACCGTGCAGGTCATCCCGCACATCACCAACGAGATCAAGGACCGCATCCGGGGCATGGCCGGTCCTGACGTGGACGTGGTCATCACCGAGGTGGGCGGCACGGTCGGCGACATCGAGTCCCAGCCGTTCCTGGAGGCCGTCCGCCAGATCAGGCACGAGGTGGGCCGCGACAACGTGTTCTTCCTGCACGTGTCGCTGCTGCCGTACATCGGGCCGTCGGGCGAGCTCAAGACCAAGCCGACCCAGCACAGCGTGGCCGCGCTGCGCAGCATCGGCATCCAGCCCGACGCGATCGTGCTGCGCTCCGACCGGCCGGTGCAGACGGCCATCAAGCGCAAGATCAGCCTGATGTGCGACGTCGACGAGGACGCCGTCGTCTCCGCGGTCGACGCGGCCTCGATCTACGACATCCCGAAGGTGCTCCACGCCGAGGGCCTCGACGCGTACGTCGTGCGCCGGCTCGGCCTGCCCTTCCGCGACGTCGACTGGACCGAGTGGGAGCAGCTCCTGCGCCGGGTGCACCGCCCGGCCAAGGAGGTCACGATCGCCCTCGTCGGGAAATATATCGATTTGCCGGACGCGTACCTCTCGGTCACCGAGGCGCTGCGCGCCGGCGGCTTCGCCAACGACGCCCGCGTCAACATCCGCTGGGTCAAGAGCGACGACTGCGAGACCCCCGAGGGCGCCGAGCGCGAGCTCGACGGCGTCGACGGCGTGCTGATCCCCGGCGGCTTCGGCGTCCGCGGCATCGAGGGCAAGATCGGCGCCATCCGCCACGCCCGCGAGAACAAGATCCCGCTGCTCGGCATCTGCCTCGGCATGCAGGGCATGGTCATCGAGGCCGCCCGCAACATGGCCGGCATCGAGGACGCCAACTCCTCCGAGTTCGACCCCGACACCAAGCACCCGGTCATCTCCACCATGGCCGACCAGGAAGACGTCATCGCCGGCGAGCGCGACATGGGCGGCACCATGCGGCTCGGCAGCTACACCGCCAAGCTCGGCGAGGGCACGCTGGCCAGGCACCTCTACGGCGGCAAGGCCAAGGCCGACGAGCGCCACCGCCACCGCTACGAGGTCAACAACGCCTACCGCGAGCGGCTCGAGCAGGTCGGCCTGGTCTTCTCCGGCCTGTCGCCCGACGGCCGGCTGGTCGAGTACACCGAGCTGCCCCCCGAGATCCACCCGTTCTTCATCGGCACCCAGGCGCACCCCGAGTTCCGCTCCCGGCCCACCAGGGCCAACCCGATGTTCAAGGGCCTCGTCGGAGCCGCGCTCGTCTACGCCGACAGCCGCGTCGGCAGCGCCAAGGTGCACCCGTGAACGGCCACCCCAACGGCTCGTCGCCGCAGGGCGCCGCGGGCGGCCGGCTGATCGCGGACACGCCCGAGTCGTGGGACGTCGTCGAATCCCGCCACCGCTTCAAGGGTCACATCATCGACGTCGTCACCGACACGGTCAGGATGCCCCGCGACGAGGTCGCCGAGCGCGACTACGTCGTCCATCCAGGAGCCGTCGCCGCGCTCGCCCTCGACGAGCACGACCGCGTCCTGCTCATCAGGCAATACCGCCACCCCACCCGCCACCTGATGTGGGAGCTGCCCGCCGGGATCCGCGACGTGGCGGGCGAACCGCTGGTCGAGACCGCCGCGCGCGAGCTCGCCGAGGAGGCCGGCTACCGCGCCGAGACCTGGTACACCCTGGCCGACCTGCGCTCGTCGCCCGGCATGACCGACGAGCGGGTCAGGGTGTTCCTCGCCCGTGGCCTGACCAAGATCCCCGACGAGGAGAACGACTTCGTCCAGCGGCACGAGGAGATCGGCATGCCGATCGAATGGGTGCCGCTGGCCGACGCGGTGGAGAAGGCCCTCATGGGTATGATCCACAATTCCACGGCCGTGGCCGGTATCCTCGCCGCATATGCGGCATCGGTTGAGGGGTTCGCCCTGTTGCGCCCCGCCGACGCTCCGGAGGCGTGACGGAAGGACCTGTTCGTGGAGGCAGTGCTCTCCAGCTACCTCGCCCATCTCGCGGTCGAACGAGGTCTGGCTGCCAACACGCTCGCGTCCTACCGCCGTGACCTGCGCCGCTACGTCGACCACCTCCAGGCGCGCGGGCGCCTGGAGCTCGACCAGGTGGGGGAGGCCGACGTCCAGGCCTTCCTCGCCGCGCTGCGCGAGGGCGACGGCGAGCACCCCGCCCTCGTGGCCAGCTCCGCGGCCCGCGCCGTCTCCGCCGTGCGCGGGCTGCACCGCTTCGCCCTGCGCGAAGGCGTGACGGCCCACGACCCCGCCCACGAGGTACGCCCGCCCCGCCGGCTGCGCCGCCTGCCCAAGGCCATCGGCGTCGCCGAGGTCGAACGCCTCATCGCCGCGTCCGGCCCCGACGGCGCGCCGCTCACGCTGCGCAACAGGGCCCTGCTCGAAGTCCTCTACGGCACCGGCGCCCGCATCTCCGAGGCCGTCGGGCTGGCCGTGGACGACCTTGAGGACGACCAGGTGCGCCTGCGCGGCAAGGGCGGCCGCACCCGCATCGTGCCGCTGGGCCGCTACGCGCGGGCCGCGCTGGACGCCTACCTCGTACGCGCCAGGCCGGGGCTGCTCGCCCACGGCCGCGGCACCCCCGCCGTCTTCCTCAACGCCCGCGGCGGGCGGCTGACCAGGCAGGGCGCGTGGGAGGTGCTGCAGGCCGCAGCCGAACGAGCCGGACTCGACGGGATAAGCCCCCACGTACTCCGGCATTCCTTTGCAACTCACCTTTTGGACGGCGGCGCGGACGTTAGGGTGGTGCAGGAGCTGCTCGGCCACGCCTCGGTGACGACCACGCAGGTCTACACCCTGGTCACGGTCGACAAGCTCCGTGAGGTCTACGCCGCCGCGCATCCACGCGCCCGGCAGTGATCTATAGTCTTTTGGGACGTGCGCCGCCCACGGCGTGCCGCCTTGCCGCGTTAAGTGGTGACGCCATAGTGTCCGTCCGGACGGTCCGGTTCGGGATCGTCAGGGAGGTTCGAGCTGGTGACTGTGACGACCAAGGGTTCGACCCCGGGGACCCCCGACAACCCCTGGGGCGACACCAAGACCAACGCGCCCTCCAACGGCGTCAATCTGGGCCCGACACAGCGGCCCAGACCCGTGTTCCCCGAGCCGGTGCCCCCCGCGGTGCACGGCCCGGCGCGCGTGGTCGCGATGGTCAACCAGAAGGGTGGCGTCGGCAAGACCACGACCACCATCAATCTCGGCGCCGCGCTGGTCGAATACGGCCTCAAGGTACTCCTGGTCGACTTCGACCCGCAGGGCGCGCTCTCCGTCGGGCTCGGCATCAACCCGCTGCAGCTCGACCTGACCGTCTACAACCTGCTGATGGAGCGCGGGGTCACCGCCGAAGACGTCCTGCTCGAGACCGGCGTCGAGGGCCTCGACCTGCTGCCCAGCAACATCGACCTGTCCGCCGCCGAAGTGCAGCTCGTCACCGAGGTCGCCCGCGAGCAGGTGCTCGGCCGCGTCATCAAGCCGCTGCTGCCCCACTACGACGTCTGCCTCATCGACTGCCAGCCGTCGCTCGGCCTGCTCACCATCAACGCCCTCACCTGCGCCCACGGCGTCATGGTGCCGCTGGAGTGCGAGTTCTTCGCGCTGCGCGGTGTCGCGCTGCTCATGGACACCATCTCCAAGGTGCAGGAGCGGCTCAACGAGGACCTCGAGATCGAGGGCCTGCTCGCCACCATGTACGACGCCCGCACCCTGCACGGCCGCGAGGTGCTGGCCCGGGTCGTGGAGGCGTTCGGCGACAAGGTGTTCCACACCGTGATCAACCGTACGGTGCGCTTCCCCGACGCCACCGTGGCGGGCGAGCCCATCACGACGTTCGACCCGTCGTCGCTCGGCGCCAACGCCTACCGTGAGCTGGCCCGCGAGGTGCTCTCGCGCTGGCCCGCGCCTGCCACAATGGCCAGGTGACCGCAGAGCAGACCGAGACCCAGGGCTTCCAGGTTCATCTGGACGTCTTCGAGGGCCCCTTCGACCTGCTCCTCGGCCTCATCGCCAAGCACAAGCTCGACATCACCGAGGTCTCGCTCTCCAAGGTCACCGACGAGTTCATCGCGTACATCAAGTCGCGGGGGCCCGAGTGGGACCTCGACCAGACCAGCCACTTCCTGCTGGTCGCGGCGACCCTGCTCGACCTCAAGGCGGCCAGGCTGCTGCCGTCGGGCGAGGTCGAGGACGAAGAGGACCTGGCGCTGCTCGAGGCCAGAGACCTGCTGTTCGCGCGGCTGCTGCAGTACAAGGCCTACAAGGAAGTGGCCAAGGTCTTCGCCGGGCGGATGGCCGAGGAGGCGCTGCGCTTCCCGCGTACGGTGCCGATGGAGGAGCAGTTCGCCAACCTGCTGCCCGAGCTGATCCTCGGCATCGGGCCCGAGCAGCTCGCCCGCATCGCGGCCAAGGCGTTCACCCCCAAGCTGCCGCCCACCGTGAGCGTCGGCCACATCTACCAGCCGCTCGCCAGCGTCAAGGAGCAGGCCGCCATCCTGGTCATGCACCTGCGCCGGATGCGGCGGGCCACCTTCCGCGCCCTCACCGCCGACTGCGAGGGCACGATCGAGGTGATCGCACGCTTCCTGGCCGTGCTCGAGCTCTTCCGCGAGTCGGCGGTCACGTTCGACCAGGTCGAGCCGCTGGGGGAGCTGCACGTGACCTGGACGGGCACCGACGACGGCGACGTCGCGGTGGGGGACGACTACGAGGAACCGGCGGAGAAACGCACTGATGACTGACGACAACCCGCTGCCCAACCCACGCCGCTCACCCGACTCCGACCCACCCCTGCCCGCCTGGATGACCCTCCCCGGCTCCCTGATCCAGCCGGGCGCCCCTCGGGTGGAAGGCACCGACGCCACCGAGCCGGGCGACCCGGCCGGCCCTGCGCCCGTCGACGACGCGCCGCCACACACCGAGCAGGCGGAGGCGAACGCGGCCGCAGAGGAGCCGGAGGCGCCGGACGAGGCCGCGCAGGCATCCGACGCGGTTGCGGCCGCTCAGGCACCGGACGCGGTTGCGGCCGCTCAGGCACCGGACGCGGTTGTGGCCGCTCAGGCACCGGACGCGGTTGTGGCCGCTCAGGCACCGGACGCGCCTGAGCGCCCAGTGGCTGAGGTCGCGGAGACGCCGGACACGTCCGAGCCTTCGGAGGCTGAGCCGGCGGCCCCTTCTGTGGATGAGGCCCGTTCCCCGGTGCGGGACGAGGCCGATGGGGGCGTTCCGCGGGCCGGGTGGCGGGACGCCACCGAGGCCGAGAAGCCCGCGGTGGCGGCGTCCGCTCGTGGGGGCGAAGAGCCCGGGAACACCGGTGCCGGCGGGGGTGGCGGGGAGGGGCCGTCGCTGGAGGCGGCGCTGGAGGCTATCCTGATGGTGGTTGATGAGCCCGTCGCCGAGGTGACGCTGGCTCAGGTGCTGGAGCGGCCGACGCATCAGGTGGCCGCTGCGTTGCGCGCGCTGGCGGCGGAATACACCGCCGCCGGGCGGGGTTTTGATTTGCGGGACGTCGCGGGCGGCTGGCGCTTTTACACGCGTGCCGACTGCGCGGCGCTGGTCGAGCGGTTCGTACGCGACGGCCAGCAGACGCGGCTGACCCAGGCCGCGCTGGAGACACTCGCGGTCGTGGCCTACCGGCAACCGGTGAGCCGTGCCCGCGTCGCCGCGGTGCGCGGCGTCAACAGCGACGGCGTCATGCGGACGCTCGTCGCCAGGGGGCTGGTCGAGGAGGCCGGCACCGACCCGGAGAGCCAGGCAGTGCTCTACCGGACAAGCTCATACTTCCTTGAACGTCTGGGACTGCGGGATCTGAGCGAGCTGCCTGAGCTCGCCCCCTTCCTCCCCGACGACGTGGAAAATCTCGAGGAGACGACAAAGTGATCAACAGGCGTAGCACCCCGTCCGGTGATGGACGCGGTCGTGGACGTGCCGGCGGCTCCGGCCGTGGCGGGCGTCCCGCCTTCCGCTCCGGTGACACCCGTGGCGGCGGCGCGCGTGGAGGGGACTCCCGCGGTGCCCACGGTGGCCGGGGCGACTTCCGGCGCGACGACGACGTCCGCGGCGGAGGCGACTTCCGCGCCCGGCCGTCCCGCGACTCCCTGCGCGCCGACCGGGGCGGCGCCCGCGCCCGGTACGACCGCGGCGACGGCGACCGCCGGCAGGGCCCGCGCGACGACAGGCGCAGCGACAGGCGCGATGACAGGCGCGATGACAGGTACGCCGGCGGCGACGACCGCCGGCAGCGATTCGGCGGCGACCGCGACCGCTTCAGCGGCGGCGACCGCGACCGTTTCGGCGGTGGTGACCGTGGCCGGTTCGGTGGCGGTGACCGCGGGCGGAACAGCGGTGGTGACCGCGGGCGGTACAGCGGCGGTGACCGGCAGGAGCGCTTCGGCCGGGACGACCACGCCGGAGGGCGTGGCGACCGCTTCGACCGGAGCGACCGGGGTGACCGGCCCGGGGGACGCGGCGACCGCTTCGGCGGGGGCGACCGGTTCGACCGGGGCGGCGACCGTTACGAGCGCGGTGAGCGCTTCCGTGACGAGGGCCGGGGCGGTTACCGTTCCGACCGATCGGATGACCGGCGCGACGACCGGCGAGACGATCGGCGCGACGATCGGCGGGGCGAGCGGCGTGACGAGCGGGGCGCCAGTGCGTTCCGTGCGGGCCGGAGCGGGCGGCGTGAGGACGCCGCGCCCAGGTCCGTGAGCTCGACGCGCGCCCGCTACGGCCGGAGTGACGGCGACGACAGGCCGGCCCGGCGCGACTGGAGCGACCGTCCCGAGCGTGACGACCGCCAGGCCCGCCCGCAGCGCTCCGGCCGGCAGGACCGCCCCGAGCGCGGAGACCGCTTCGAGCGCGGTGAGCGCACCGACCGGCGTGACCGTCCCGAGCGTGGCGGTCGTCCTGAGCGGGGCGAGCGTCCTGAGCGGGGCGAGCGTCCTGAGCGGGGGCGGTTCGAGCGGAACGGGCGTCCTGGCGCGCGTACCGGGCGCAGGGACGACGTGCAGACCGTCGGCGGGGGACGGCGCGGCAGTGGTTCCGGCGGCGGCCCCGGCAGCCCTCAGCGTGACCGCGTCAAGGCGGCCAGGCAGCCGCTTCGCGACCGCGACTTCTACCCCGAGGGCTACACCGACGAGCGCGACACCACCGAGGTCCCCGACGGCGTGCGGCTGCAGAAGGTGCTCGCCCAGGCGGGCGTCGCGAGCCGCAGGGCCTGCGAGGAGATGATCGGCGAGGGCCGGGTCACGGTCAACGGCCAGGTCGTCCGCAGGTTCGGCGCCAAGGTCGACCCGGCGACGCAGGTCATCCACGTCGACGGCATGCGCATCCCGACCGCCCCCGACCTGGTCTACTACGCGCTCAACAAGCCGATCGGCGTCGTGTCCACCATGGACGACCCGCAGGGCCGTCCTTGCCTGGCCGACTACGTCGAGGAGCTGGCGCCCAGGTTGTTCCACGTCGGGCGGCTCGACACCGAGACCGAGGGCCTGCTGCTGCTCACCAACGACGGCGAGCTGGCCAACAGGCTGACGCACCCGAGCTACGGCGTGCAGAAGAAATACTGGGCCAAGGTGCCGGGCCCGATCCCGCGCGACCTCGGCCGCCGCCTCAAGCAGGGCATCGAGCTGGAGGACGGCATCGCGAGGGCCGACGCGTTCTCGATCGTGCAGGAGCACGGCCAGCAGGCGCTGGTCGAGGTGGTGCTGCACGAGGGCCGCAAGCACGTGGTCAGGCGGATGCTGGAGGAGGCGGGTCACCGGGTGATCGACCTGGCCAGGATCGAGTTCGGGCCGGTGAAGCTGGGCCGCACGAAGCCGGGCACCGTCAGGGCGCTGTCGCTGAAGGAAGTCGGCGAGCTGTACGCGGCCGTGAAGCTGTAATCTGGCCGGACGCAGGAGCCCGTGCGGTACCTCCGCACGGGCTCTATGGCCGTGGAAGGGAACGAAGCACATGGTGCGGGCGATCCGTGGGGCGATCCAGGTCGACGCCAACGACCGTGACGCGGTCATCTCGGGCACGACCGAGCTGGTCAGCGCGATCATGGAGCGTAACGACCTGACTCCCGACGACGTGATCAGCGTGCTGTTCACCGCGACGCCCGACCTGACGGCCGAGTTCCCCGCGCTGGCCGCGCGCAAGCTGGGCTTCCACGAGGTGCCGCTGATCTGCTGCACCGAGATCGACGTTCCCGGCGCGCTGCCGCGGGTGGTGCGCCTCATGGCCCACATCGAGACCGACCGGCCGCGTTCCGAGATGCAGCACGTCTATCTGCGGGGTGCGGTGGCGCTGCGGCAGGACATCGCCCAGTAGATTCGCCGTAAGGCAGGACGCGGCGGGCATGCCGGCCGCGCGGCACCTCTCAACCGTTCAGCCCGACCAATCAGGACATCGAGATGGATCTTCGTACCGTGCTCGTCGTCGGCACCGGTCTCATCGGCACCTCCGCGGCGCTGGCCCTGCGCAAGCGGGGTGTGCGGGTGCTGCTCGCCGATCAGGATGAGGGGGCCGTACGACTGGCACGGGAGCTCGGCGCCGGCGAGGAGTGGCGGCCGGGCGCCGACGCCGAGCGGGCCGACCTCGCGGTCATCGCGGTGCCGCCCGCGCACGTGGCGACCGAGCTGCTGGAGCTGCAGCGGGTCGGCGCGGCCCGCTTCTACACCGACGTGGCGAGCGTCAAGGGCGAGCCCATCCATCGGGCCATGCAGCTCGGCTGCGACCTGTCCTCCTACGTCGCCTCGCACCCGCTCGCCGGGCGGGAGAAGTCGGGGCCGGGCGCGGCCAGGGACGACCTGTTCCTGGGCCGGCCGTGGGCGCTGTGCCCCACCGAGGAGGCCGATCCCGAGGCGAAGGCGGCGGTGCTGCGGCTGATCGAGCTGTGCGGGGCCAACGCGGTCGAGGTCAGCGCCATCGACCATGACCGTGCGGTCGCGGTCGTCTCCCACGCTCCCCACGTGGCGGCCTCGGCGGTGGCGGCCCGGCTGGCCGACGCCACCGACGTCGCGCTCGGGCTGGCCGGTCAGGGCATCCGCGACGTCACGCGCATCGCGGGCAGCGATCCCGGGCTGTGGCTGGGCATCCTGTCCGGCAACGCGACGCCGGTCGCCGAGGTGCTGGAGGCGGTGGCCAACGACCTGGCCGACGCGGCGAACGCGCTGCGGGCCCTGGCCGACGGCGACGGCACCGCGACCAACGAGATCACCCAGCTGCTCAAGCGCGGCGTGGTGGGTCACGACCGCATCCCCGGCAAGCACGGCGGGCCCGCCTCCTCCTACGCCGTGGTGCAGGTGGTCATCGGCGATCGTCCCGGTCAGCTCGCCCGCCTGTTCCAGGCGTGCGACGAGGTCGGGGTCAACGTCGAGGACGTCCGCCTTGAGCACGCCCCCGGCCTGCCGCTGGGCATCGCGGAGCTGTCCGTGGAGCCCGGCGCCGCCGCCGCCCTCACCCAGGCTCTGCACGAACGCGGCTGGCAGGTCCCCTGAGACCATCTCGCCCGCTGTCCGGGCGGGCCGTTCATGGACGTACGCCGGGCGGGTCCCCGTGAGGGGGCCCGCCCGGCGCGTTCCGGCGATCAGCGCTTGGTGATCGCCTGGCTGACGGCGTTCGGGCCGTCGTACTCACGGTCGGGCATGGCTTCGAGAGCCTTGACTATGTCGTTGCTCGCGTTGTGCTCGCGAGCGGCCTTGATCAGGTCCTGCTTGCTGGCCGGGTAGTCCACCCCGCTCAGGTGCTTCTGCAGGTCGATCGGGTTAGGTGCTGTTGTCATGACCCTCTGATGCCCATCAATCACGATATGTAACGACTTTCCAGCATGCGTCGGTTCCGTTCCACTGCCGGCGGGAGGCGGCGGCGTTCTGAAAGGGCCGCGGGGAGCCGGCGCAGCGCCGTACGGAGACCGCGCCGGTCCGCCCGGCCGCCGCGCAGCGCGTCGAACACCCGCCGCGCCACCACCGGCCAGGGGCGCCGCAGCACGGCCGTCAGCAGCGCGTTCCTGACGGCCAGGGCGCGGCGGCCCTCGGGGTCGCGGGCGGGCGAGGGGTGGTGGTGGGCCACGACCTCGTCCACGTACGCCAGCCCCCACCCCAGCGCCGCGAGATCCAGCGCCAGCCGTTCCTCCTCGCCGAAGAAGAAGACCACGTCGTCGAACCCGCCCGCCTCCAGGAACGCGTCCCTGCGCACCACCACCCCGCACGCCAGGAACCCCAGCACGCTCGGCCCCGGCATTCCGGGCTCGGTGCCGAGCGGCGAGTCGCGCATGCGTTCCGACACCGTGTCCAGCCGCTCGTCGGGACCGACCAGCACGCGCGCACCCAGCACGGCGAGGCGGGGATGGGCGTCCAGCACGTCGGCCGCCCGTTCCAGCGCCTTCGGCGCCCACCAGGAGTCGTCGTCGGCGAAGGCCACGTAGGGCGTCCCGGCCAGCTCGACGCCGAGGTTGCGGCCGGGGGCGCCCAGGTTCCTGCCCGCCTCGACCACGTGGACGTCGGGGAAGTGGCGGCGGACGAACCCGGCGGTGCCGTCACCCGAGCCGTTGTCCACCAGGATCACCGGGCGCGGGTGCAGCGGCAGCGTACGGGTCAGCGTCCGCACCCTGTCCCTGCTGACCACCACGACCGTGACACGCGGTTCGCTCTCCACACCCCTCGCTCTTACCTGCACGCCCCCGCTTAGTCGTTGACAGGCCGCGCATGGGCGGGTAGAAAGATCGGTAACAGTGTTACCGAGAAGAAACGGCGTTACCGTGAGTACCCCGTACCAGCAGGCCCAGCGCGAAGGGCAGAGCGTCGTCAGGGCGGCCGTCCTCGACGCGGCCAAGCTTCTGCTCATCAGCGAAGGGCCGGCGGCGCTGACCGTCCGGCGGATCGCGGCCGAGGCCGGCTGCTCCACGAAGGTCATCTACACGCTCTTCGGCGCCAAGGACGGCCTCAGCGAGGCCCTCTGGCTGGAGGGCTTCGCCCGGCTCGAACAGCGGCTGCTGGCGGTGCCCCACGAGGAGGGCCCGCTCGACCGGCTGATGGCCGTGCTGGGCGCGTACCGGGCGTACGCGCTGGCCGAGCCCGACTACTACCGCGTCATGTTCCTGGGCGCCCTGCCGGGCTTCAGAGCGGGGGAAGAGGCGACGCGGACGGCCAAGCACACCTTCGGCCTGCTCGTGGCGTCCGTGGCCGCGTGCCTGGAGGCGGGGGAGCTGACCGGCGGCGCGGCGGCCGAGATCGCGGACCTGCTGTGGATGGCCGTCCACGGCGCCGTGAGCCTGGAGATCATGAGCTATTTCGAGGAGGCCGACGCGTCGCCGCGCTACCGGCTGCTGTGCGCCTCGGTGCTCACCGGGTTCCTGCCGGCCCACGACCGCCGTTCATGAAGACGAGAGGGAGAGCATGATGGGCACCACCCCGTTCACCGGCGGCTTCGCCCCGGCCACCGAGGAGATCACCGCCTTCGGCCTTGAGGTCACCGGCCGCATCCCGGCCGAGCTGAACGGCCGCTTCCTGCGCAACGGGCCCAACCCGCTCGGCCTCGACGACCCCGGCGCCGCCCACCTGCTCATCGGCGAGGGCATGGTGCACGGGGTGCGGCTGCGCGACGGCCGCGCCGAGTGGTACCGCAACCGGTGGGTGCGCAGCGCCCCCGTCGCGCGGCGGCTCGGCGAGCAACCGCGGCCGGGGCCGGTGCACTCCGGCCTCGACCTCGCGCCCAACACCCACGTGATCGGGCTGGCCGGGCGCACGTTCGCGACGCAGGAAGGGGGCGCTCGGCCGTACGAGCTGAGCTATGAGCTGGACACGATCGGGCCGTGCGACTTCGACGGCGGGCTGCCCGGCGGCTACACCGGCCACGCCCACCTCGACCCGTTCACCGGCGAGCTGCACGCGATGGCGTACTTCTTCGGCTGGGACCACCACCAGCACATCGTCATCGACGACAAGGGCGTGGTGACGGAGGTCAGGAAGATCCCGGTCCCCGACGCGCCGATGATGCACGACTTCGCGCTCACCGAGCGGTTCGTGGTGATCTACGACCTGCCGGTGACGTTCAGCATGCCGCACGCCGAGAAGGGCTCGCCGCTGCCCGTCGCCTGGAACGAGGACCACGGCGCGCGGCTCGGGCTCCTGTCGCGCGCGACCGGTGAGGTGCGCTGGTTCGAGGTGGCGCCGTGCTGGGTGTTCCACACGCTCAACGCGTACGAGGAGGGCGACGAGGTGGTCGTGGACGTCTTCCGCTACCCCAAGCGCTTCCTCGACTCCCGGCTCGACCTCGGCGGCCCGCCCACGCTCGACCGCTGGCGCATCGACCTGCGCACAGGGCGTGTGTCCGAGACCCGGCTCGACGACCGGGCGCAGGAGTTCCCGCGCATGGACGAGCGCCGTACCGGCCGGCCGTACCGTTACGGCTACACCGCCGCCACCCTCGACATGGAGGAGCGGTTCTACCCGGGCGCCACCGACCTGGAGGACATGCCCGACACGGCGTTCGACAACACGCTGATCAAGCACGACCTGGAGCGCGGCACGCAGGAGACGCGGCGGTTGGGCCGCGAGGCGTTCGCGGGCGAGCCGGTCTTCGTCCCCGCAGGGGAGGGCGAGGACGACGGATACGTGCTCTCCTACGTCAACAACCCCGAGCGGGGCGCGGGCGACCTGGTGATCCTGTCCGCCCAGGACTTCACCGGCGAGCCCCTCGCCACCGTGCGGCTGCCCGCCCGCGTGCCGCTCGGCTTTCACGCAAGCTGGATCGCCGACTGAGCCGGAGGCGGTAGCCTCTTCGAGGCAAGCTGAAACGTGAAGAGGGAGAGGCCGTGACCGGTCTGGTCGTCGCGATGGACGGCCCTTCGGGGTCGGGTAAGTCGAGCGTGTCGCGCGGGGTCGCCCGCGCGCTGGGCCTGCGCTACCTGGACACCGGGGCGATGTACCGCGCGATGACCTGGTGGATGCTGCGCCAGGGCGTCGATCTCGCCGATCCGGCCGCGATCGCGGCCCGCTGCGGCGAGCCGGCCGTCGGCTCCGGCACCGACCCCGACGGTCCCACCATCCACGTCGACGGCGTCGACGTGGCGGGGCCGATCAGGGAGGCCGAGGTGACCGGCGCGGTGTCGGCCGTGGCGGCCGTCCCCGAGGTGCGTGCCCGCCTGGTGGCGCTGCAGCGCGAGATCGTCGGCGCCGGTGACATCGTGGTCGAGGGCCGCGACATCGGCACGGTCGTCTGCCCCGACGCCACCGTCAAGGTTTACCTGACGGCCAGCCCCGAAGCCCGTGCGCTGCGGCGCAGCGCCGAGGTGGCGGGCTCGACGCTGGAGGCGCAGCGCGCGGCCATGGCCAAGCGTGACACTCTTGACTCGACACGTAAGACAGACCCGCTCTCGATGGCGGATGGCGCCATCGAGCTCGACACCACCGCGCTGACCTTGGACGAGGTCATCGCGGAGGTGTTGAGACTGGTCAAAGAGCGCACCTGATCCGAAGTCCGGTGCGGGACTCACAAAGGACGTAAAATCGTGACAACGGGGGATTGGGTCGAGGCCGACCTCGACGAGCTTGAGATCGGCGAGCACGAAGACGCCACGCCGCTTCCGGTCGTCGCCATCGTGGGCCGGCCCAACGTCGGCAAGTCCACGCTGGTCAACCGCATCATCGGCCGCCGTGAGGCGGTCGTCGAAGACGTGCCGGGCGTGACCCGCGACCGCGTCACCTACGACGCCAACTGGCGTGGCCGCCGCTTCACCGTCGTCGACACCGGCGGCTGGGACCCCGACGCCACGGGCATGAACCTGCGCATCGCCGAGCAGGCCCAGGTCGCCGTCGAGCTGGCCGACGTGATCGTGTTCGTCGTCGACGCCACCGTGGGCGCCACCGACGCCGACGAGATCGTCGGCTCCGTGCTGCGCCAGTCGGGCAAACCGGTCGTGCTGGCCGCCAACAAGGTCGACAACCAGCAGCTGGAGCTGGAGGCCGCCGCGCTGTGGTCGCTGGGGCTCGGCGAGCCCTACCCCGTCTCCGCGCTGCACGGGCGCTCCAGCGGCGACCTGCTCGACGTCGTGCTCGACGCGCTGCCCGAGACGCCGCGCCTCACGTTCGAGGCCGAGCGCGGCCCCGCCCGCGTCGCGCTGCTCGGCAAGCCCAACGTCGGCAAGTCCTCGCTGCTCAACAAGCTGGCGGGGGAGGAGCGCGTGCTCGTCGACCCGATGGCCGGCACCACCCGCGACCCCGTCGACGAGCTGATCGAGCTGGGCGGGCGCACCTGGCGCTTCGTCGACACCGCCGGCATCCGCCGGCGCGACCGCGAGCTGCAGGGCGCCGACTTCTACGCCGCCATGCGCACCCGCGCCGCCCTTGAGCGCAGCGAGGTCGCGGTGGTGCTCATCGACGCCAGCCAGCCGCTCACCGAGCAGGACCTCCGCATCATCGGCCTGGTCATCGAGTCGGGCCGGGCCATGGTGGTCGCCTTCAACAAGTGGGACCTGCTCGACGAGGACCGGCGCTACTACCTCGAGAGGGAGATCGACCGCCAGCTCGTCCGCACCCCGTGGGCGCTGCGCGTCAACATCTCCGCCAAGACCGGGCGCCACCTCGACCGGCTCGTGCCCGCCCTGGAGAAGGCGCTCGACTCCTGGTCCACGCGGGTGCCCACGGCCCGGCTCAACGCGTTCCTGACCGAGCTGGTGCACGAGACCCCGCCGCCGGTGCGCGGCGGCAAGCAGCCGAAGATCCTCTTCGCCACGCAGGCGTCGGTCGAGCCGCCCAAGTTCGTGCTGTTCACCTCCGGCTGGCTGGAGGACACCTACCGGCGCTTCATCGAGCGGCGCATCCGCGAGGAGTTCGGCTTCGCGGGCTCGCCGATCGAGGTGACGATGAAGATCAGGGAGAAGCGCGCCAAGAAGGACAAGTGATAAGGTCTGCGGCAACGCGTTGACGGAGACGAGTAACCGCGGGCACCACGGCCTCAGAGAGCCGCCGGCAGCTGCGAAGGCGGCGCCGTGACCCGCCGGTGAAGACACTCCCGAGCGCGGGGAGGAAATGCCCCGCCGGCCTGACCCCCGTCATCGGGTCGTTTCGAGGCCGCCCCCTTCGCGGGGGCGGCGAAAGTGCGGTGGCACCGGGAGCTCCCTTCTCCCCCGCACTCCCAAGGGGTCATACACGTCTCGCAGGAGTTGTGATGATCTCTCGTATTCTCTCCGCGGAGCTCGCCGAGCACGCGGGACAACGAGTGACGATCGCCGGCTGGGTCCATCGCCGCCGGCAACTGAAGTCCGTTTCCTTCCTCGTCGTACGCGACCGCGCCGGGCTCGCCCAGGCGGTCACCGACTCAGCAGCCGTTCTGCCGCCCGAGGAGAGCGTGGTCGCCGTCACCGGCACGGTGGCCGTCAACCCGCAGGCCCCGAGCGGCCACGAGCTGGTCTCGCCCTCGATCGAGGTGCTGGCCGAGCCGGGCACGGCGCCGCCGTTCGACCTCTACCGGCCCGTGGTCGGCGCGGGGCTGCCGACCGTGCTCGACCACGCGCCCGTCGCGCTGCGGCACCCGCTGCTGCGGGCGCCGCTGGAGATCGCGGCGGCCGGCGTGGCCGGGTTCAGGGAGACGCTCGACCGGCTCGGGTTCACCGAGATCCACACCCCGAAGATCGTCGGCTCGGCCACCGAGTCGGGCGCGAACGTCTTCGCCATCGACTACTTCGGGCGTCCCGCCTACCTCGCCCAGTCGCCGCAGTTCTACAAGCAGGCGATGGTCGGAGTGTTCGAGCGGGTCTACGAGGTCGGGCCCGTCTTCCGGGCCGAGCCGCACGACACCGTACGGCACCTCGCCCAGTACACCAGCCTGGACGCCGAGCTCGGCTTCGTCCGCGACCACCGGGACGTGATGGCGGTGCTGCGGGAGGTGGTGGCGGGCATGCTGGAGTCCGTACGCCGGCGGGCGCCGCGGGCCCTTTCGCTGCTCGGCGTACGGGTGCCCGAGGTGCCGGCGGAGATCCCCTCCGTGCACTTCACCGAGGCGCAGCGGCTCACGTCCTCGTCCGAGCCCGACCTGTCGCCCGCGCAGGAACGGTGGCTGTCGGAGTGGGCCGAGCGGGAGCACGGGTCGGAGTTCCTGTTCGTCACCGGCTACCCGATGTCCAAGCGGCCCTTCTACACCCATCCCGACCCCGCGCGGCCCGGCTACTCCAACGGGTTCGACCTGCTCTTCCGCGGGCTCGAACTGGTGACGGGCGGGCAGCGGCTGCACCGCTACGACGACTACGTCCGCGCGCTGGCCGCCCAGGGCGAGGGGACCGGCCCGTACGAGGGGTATCTCCAGGCGTTCCGGTACGGGATGCCGCCGCACGGCGGGTTCGCCCTCGGGCTCGAACGCTGGACCGCCCGCCTGACCGGCGCCGCCAACGTCCGGCAGGCCACCGCGTTCCCCCGCGACCTGCACCGCCTGTCGCCCTGACCCCCCGCCTGGGGGCGGCCCTCTTCGTGGGGGCCGCCCCTAGCGGCGGGCCGGCATGCGGACGGCGACCGCCGCCCCCAGCAGGCAGATGAACGCCGTGACCAGGAACATCTCGGTGTACTCGGTGTGCAGCGCCGCCTGCACCAGCTCGGTGTAGTCGGCCAGTTGCCGCTGGTACGTCGCCGCGTCCACGCCGAACGGCAGCGGCGTGTCCAGGTGGGCCGTCAGCGACTGGAACCGGTAGAAACCCCAGGCCGAGACGGCCGCGATGCCGACCAGCATGCCCATCATCCGCGCCACCACGACCGCGGCCGACGCCACGCCGTGCTGGTCGGGGCGGCTCACCCTGAGCACCGCCGACGACACCGGGGCGATCACCAAGCCCAGCCCCAGGCCGGCCAGCGCCAGCGTGAGATCGACCGTCAGGCCCGCGCCGGCCAGGTCGAGCGGCCATCGGCTCATCAGCGCGTATCCCGCCGCAGCCGGGATCATGCCCGCCATCGCCACCGCCCGGTCGCCCAGCCGGCGGGCCAGCAGCCCGCCGAGGAACGCGGCCACCGTCAGCGCCGCCAGGAACCTCGCCAGCACCAGCGACGCGCCCAGCTCGTCGGTGCCCAGCAGGGTCTGGGCGGTGATCGGCACGAACACCATGGTGACGAGCAACGCCGCCCCCGCCAGAAAGCTGACCGCGAGGGTGGCCAGCAGCGGGCCCTTACGGGCGCCGGTGAGATCGATCAACCGTACGGGCGACCGCACCTCCCACCACACGAACCCGGCGCCGACCACGACGCTCGCCACGATCAGCGGAACCCCCCAGGGCGGCAGGACGGCCGCCGCCGGATCGGGGTTGTAAAGCCCGATCACGAGCAGCGCCAACGCCAACGCCAACAACCCCCCACCCACGAGATCCACCCGCCCACCCGCGGCAACCGCAACGCCCGCACCGGCTGCGGCGCTCTCGGGGGTGGTGGCGGGGCGCCCGCCGACAGCGGACGCGGGGGCCTCGGCGGTCTCGGGGCGCGCGTCCGCGTCTGCTTCTACGGCCGCGCCAGGTGCGGCGCCTTCGGCTGCGGAGACGGTCTCGCCAGGTCGGCGGCGCGCGTGCGCGGAGGCGTCCACGGCCCCGCCGGTGGCCTCGCCTTCGGCGGGCGGCGCGGCGGATACGGCAGAGGGGTGCGCGGCCACGATCGGGCCGGCGGTTTCTCGGCGCACATCCGCGCCGGCCTCAACGGCCCTGGCCGGGCCGGGTGGGAGGGTGAGGTGGATGGCGAGGGCGGCGAGGGCGGCCAGGGGGACGTTGATCCAGAAGATGGCGTGCCAGCCGCCCAGTTCCAGGCCCGCCACCACCGTGCTGGGGATGCCGGCCAGGAGGCCGCCGTACAGCGGGCCGAGGGCGCTGCCCAGCTCCTGGGCGGCACCCACCGCGCCGAGGGCCACCGGGCGCTCGTGTTCGTCCCACAGGTCGCCGATCAGGGCCATGGTGATGGGCAGCAGGGCGCCGCCTGCCACGCCTTGCACCGTGCGGCCGGTCACCACCATGATCTCGCCGCTCGCCAACGCCGTCAGCACGGAGCCGAGGGCGAAGGCGGCCAGGCAGGCGTGGATGAGTGGGCGGCGGCCGTAGCGGTCGGAGAGCCGCCCGAGCAGGGGCATCGCGGCGACGTACCCCAGCAGGAAGCCCGTCACGATCGGGGTGGCGCGTTCGAGGTGGTTGAGCGGGATGCCGACGTCGCCGGCGATGGCGACCAGGACGGTCACCACCACGTACGCGTCCAGCGCCGCAAGCAGCACCACCGCGCCGCCCGCGCCGAGCACCACCCGGCGGGCGCGCCTCATCGAGCCCGCCTCAATCGAGCCCACCTCATTGAGTCCACTCATTGAGCCCGCCTCATAGGGCCCGCCTCACGTCCCGTCGCACGTGCGTCACTCCGCGGGCGGCTTGATCGTGACCGGCGCGTCGTAGTCGCTGAACGACACCGTCACCGTGCCGCCCTGCAACGGCAGGCTGGCCTTGGTGAGCCGGCTGCTGGCCTGGTCGATCCAGATCTTGCCGTTGACGCCCTGCGTGACGCCGGGGACGATCTGGCCCACGACGTTCGCGGGGAAGGTGGTGGCGACCCGGTAGGAGCCGTTCTCGACGGCCTCGACCTTGGGGTCGGTGCCGGAGGCGAGCAGCTGCGCGACGCCCTTGGTGGGCTCGAGGATGACCGAAGGGTCGTAGATCTGCGCCAGCTGCTGCCGCGTCATCTTCTGGAACCCGCCGGTGGCGCCCTTGAAGTGCACGGTGTCGCCCACGACGGCGAAGGTGACCTCGAGGAGGTTGCCCAGCGCTTCGAGCGTGATCGTGCCGTCGGCGTCGCCCTCGGCCGTGAGCCGGCCGTCGGCCTTCTTCAGCGGCACGTCCGGCTTGCCCTCGGTGGCGATGGAGAAGCTGGCCGACTTGACGGTCTTCATGGCGTCGACGGCCTTCTTCATCACGTCGGGCCCGGCCGGCAGCTCTGGCCCCCCGCCGCCTGACGAGCACGCCGTCGCCAGCGCGAGGACCGCCACGATCAGTAGCTTTCTGAGCATGACCGGATGCTAGCGATCGGCGGGAGGGCGCGTGGCTCCTCGCGCATATCGGTTGGGTGTCAGCGCAGCTTCTTCAGGTGCTCGACGATCGGCGCGTACGCCGCCTCGATCGCCTCCAGCTGGTCGTCGGTGAGCCGGTCGACGAAGTGCTCGCGCACGCCCTTCACGTGGTAGGGGGCCACCCGCTGGATCGTCTCCCAGCCCTCGTCGGTCAGCACGGCGTAGGTGCCCCGCCGGTCGTCGCGGCAGTCTTCCCTGGTCACCAGCCCCTTGGCCTCCATGCGGGAGATCTGGTGCGACAGCCGGCTGCGCGACTGGATGGTGACGTCGGCCAGCTCGCTCATGCGCATGCGGCGCCCTGGGCTCTCGGAGAGGTTGACGAGGATCTCGTAGTCGTTGAGCGAGAGCGAGTGCGCGTGCAACTCGCGATCGAGCCGGTGCATGAGCAGCTTGTGCACCGCCAGGTGCGTGCGCCACGCACGCTGTTCGGCCGGGGACAGCCACCGGGGCTCGCGCATGATCCCCAATCTAGCGCACGTAAGGTGGAACGCTATGGGCGGGAAGTCGGGAGAGAGCCTCGGCACGGTGCTCGTGGCCGGCGCCGCCAACCTCGCCATCGCGCTGGCCAAGCTCATCGCCGGGCTCATCGGCGGCTCGGCGGCCATGCTGTCGGAGGCGGCACACTCGGCCGCCGACACCGTGACCGAGCTGCTGTTGCTGGTGGCCGTGCGCAGGTCGGGCAGGTCGGCCGACCGGCGGCATCCGTTCGGGCACGGCAAGTCGGGCTTCGTCTGGGCGATGATGGCGGCGGTGGCGACGCTGGTGGGCGGCGCCGGGTTCTCCGTCACGCACGGCCTGCACGAGATCAGCCACGGCGAGGAGCTGTCGAACCTCACCCCGTCCTACGTCGTGCTGGCCGCCGCGTTCGTGATCGAGGGCGTCTCGTTCCTCAAGGCGCTGTCGCAGCTGCGCCGCGAGGCCAGGCGGCACGACGTCAACCCGCTCCGGCTGGTGCGGGTGACGTCCGACACGGCGCTGAAGGCCGTGCTGTTCGAGGACGCCGCCGCGCTCGTGGGCCTGCTGATCGCCGCCGGCGGGCTGCTCGCCTCGCAGCTCACCGGCTCGGCGCTCTGGGACGGCGTCGCCTCCGTGACCATCGGCCTGCTCCTGCTGGTGGCGGCGCTCATCCTGATCGGCTCGAACCTGTCGCTGCTCATCGACCAGGCCGCGCCCGAGGGCATGGAGGCCGGCATCAGGGCCGTGCTGCTGGAGCAGCCCGAGGTGGCCGACGTGGTGGAGCTGCTGACGATGGTGATCGGGCCCGGCGCGGTGCTGGTCGCCGCCAAGATCGATTTTTGGGACGAGGCCGGCGCCGCCGGTCTGGAGATCGCCTGCGACGAGGTGGATCGGCGGTTGCGGGATCGGTTCCCCGAGGTAGAGCAGGTGTTCCTCGACCCCACGCCCACGCGCCGCTGATCACTCCTTGGCGGGCTTGCCGTCCAGGTCGTACTGGTCCTCCGACGCCGCGCCCAGCACCGTCACCTCGTTGATCCTCCAGATGCCCTTCTCCTTCACCAGGCTGATCTTGAGGTGCGAGTCCTTGACGGAGCGGATCGCCTCCGAGGTGTTGACCTGCTGGTCGACGACCACGATGGCGTGGGCGGTGGCCTCGTCCACGCCGGCCAGGTAGACCTCGCGCACGGTCGCCTGGGAGGTGGCCTTGAGCTTGACGATGACCTGGGCCATCGCGCCGCCGAACGCCGCGTCGTACGTCGCCAGGAAGTCTCCCGTCGCCTGGGCGGCCAGCGTGGCACGGGTGGTCTGCAGGTTCTGGTAGTCGTAGCTGAGCAGGGCCCGGCTGAACGCGCCCGCCGCGCCCGACACCTCCACCCGCAGCGCCCGCTCGGCCTCCAGCCGGGCGGTGGCCTCCTGGGCGCGGGTCGCAGAGACCCACTGCAGCACGGCGGTGGCCGCGACGGCGACCACCAGCATCGCCCCGAGCGCCCCGAGCAGCTTGGCCCGCGTGAACCCACCCCTCGACCGCGCGTCCTGCCGGGTTGCGGCGGGCGCCTCGGGTGAGGGGGCCGCCTCGGCGGCGGCCTCCGGTTCGGCGGGGGAGCCGGCACGAGCAGGGGCCGGCTCGGCCGAGCCGGCGGGCTCAGAGGCGGCGGCGGGGGTGGGCTCGGCGGCGGGGGCGGGCTCAGCGGCTCGCCCAGAGGCGGGCTCCGGGGCGGGCCCAGAAGCGGGCTCGGCGGCGGGCCCAGAAGCGGGCTCAGCGGCGGGCCCAGAAGCGGGCTCAGCGGCTCGCTCAGAGGTGGGCTCCGGGGCGGGCCCAGATGCGGGCTCGGCGGCTCGCTCAGAGGTGGGCTCCGGGGCGGGCCCAGATGCGGGCTCGGCGGCTCGCTCAGAGGTGGGCTCCGGGGCGGGCCCAGATGCGGGCTCGGCGACTCGCTCAGAGGCGGGCTCAGCGGCGGGGTCGGAGATGGGGAGGGGTGGGTCTTCCTGGGTGGCGGGGGCGGTGGGGTGCCGGGTGGTCATGGGGGCTCCTCATCGGCGGCGGGCGGCGCGGCCCGCGGCGGTCCAGCCCACGACGCCGCCGCCCGCCAGCACGGCGAGCATGATCGCGACGATCAGCGGGGCGTTGTCCAGGGGGTCGGAGGGCCCGGGACCGCCGGTGGGGGCGGCGACGGGGTCCGAGGTGCGTGCGGGGGTCTTGCTCCGATCGGGTCTCGGGGTGTCCAGGGCCGAGGGACGTCCGGACGGCTCCGGGTCGGCGACTTCGCGGTACCGGTCGCCGGAGCGGCCGGGGCGCGGCTCGGGGTCACGGTCGGGGCAGGCGCGCAGCCGGGGCACGGTGGGCGGCCCGAGCGGCCCCGCGTACTCCTCGGCCGGCGTCGGCCCGCCGGGGACGCTGAACAGGAACTCCGCCCGCCCGTACACGGTGTCGCCGCGCCGGTCGCTGATGTCGTCGGCGAGGCTCAGCGCGGTCGGCACAATGCTCAGCAGGTGGTGCACGTTCCGCTCGGTGGCGGCGGAGAAGGCGGGCCGGTGCGGCAGCCCGGCGGCGGTCAGCAGGCACGAGAAGCCCGGCCGCGAGGCGCGCACGGCCGCGTCGAGCTGCCCGAACACGCCAGGGCCCCGGTCGAGGATGGCGTTCAGGTCCTTGCGGGAGGCCCGCAGCGTCGCGGTCACCGTGCTCAGGTCGGTGATGCCGGAGGCCAGCTCGCCCCGCTTGCCGGCCAGCGTGTGGGTGAGCCGGGTGAGCTGTACCGACAGGTCGTCCAGAACGTCGGCGTTGTCGGCCAGCGTGCCGGTCAGGGTGTGGGCGTCGTCGATGATGCGCCTGATGGCGGGCGCCCGCCCGTCGAGCGCGACGGCCAGCTCGTGCACGATGGTCTCGGCGTCCTCGGGCGGCACCGCGTTCAGCAGCTTGCCGACGCCCTCGAACAGCTTCTTGTAGTCGAGCGGCACGGCGGTCCTGGCCAGCGGGATCGTGTCGCCGGCCGCGAGCCTGGCGCCGGTGACGCCGGTGGCGGGCGGCGACAGCTCGACGTACGGCTCTCCGACGGCGGAGCGGCGCCGCACTTCGGCGGTGACGCCCTTCGGCAGCCTGGTCTCCCTGTCGATGTCCAGCCCGACCACGATCTTCCCGGGCGCGAGCCGCACGTCGCCGATCTTCCCGACCCGTACGCCCAGGTAGGCGACGTCGAACCCGCGGATCAGCCCGGGGGAGGAGGCGAACTCGGCCGACACCCGGTACGGCCGCTCGACGGCGTCCAGCCGGATGATCGTGGTGAACGCCCACACCGTCATGACGATCCCCAGGGCCACGAAGAACCCGAGGTTGAGCGCGACCCGGTTCTTCATCGCGGCGGCTCCAGCAGCCGGCGGACGGCGTCCACGGTGTCGCGTACGGGCCGTCCTGGCTGGGGCAGCAGCACGCCGCGCAGCCACACGTACGTGAGCACCTGCCCGTTGACGGTGATGGGCGGCGCGTCGATGAACTTCTGCAGCCTGGCCACCAGCCCCTTCAGGTCCTGCCCGCCGCGCTGCATGGCCGTGGAGATGCCCTCCAGCTCGCGCAGCAGCGTCCGCAGCCGGGCGGCGTGCCGCGGATAGACGGTGAGGTTGGCCTGCTCGGCCAGCTTGGTCAGGGCGATCACGGCCTTCTTGACGTGCCCCCGCCCGTGGGCGAGCCGGTCGGTGGCGGCGGCCAGCGTGCCGGGCAGCCGGTCCAGCTCGCCGCTGCCCTCGGCCAGGTCGTCGCCGAGCTTCGCCAGGGCGTCGATGGAGGTGGCGAGGTCCTTCCTGGCGGCCGCGTAGGCGTCGGTGACCTCGGCGGTCTGCCTGATCAGCCGGTTGACCTCGTCGCCCTGCCCGGCGAAGGCGGTGGACGCGGCGTCCAGCACGGCGTTGACGTCCTGCGCGCCGAGCGCCTCGATGAGCGGCCCCGCTCTCGCGGTGACCTGCTCGATGTCCGGCTCGACCGAGGTCTCCGAGATGGTGGCGCCGTCCTTCATGTACGGCCCCGTGGTCAGGTCCTTGCCGGGCGGCGGAGTGAGCAGGACGTAGTTCTCGCCCAGCACGGAGGTCTTGGCCACGGTCGCGGTGCTGCCCGCGGGCAGCCGGTGGGCGGACTGGACGGACATGGTGACCTTGGCTCGGTAGCCCTCCAGGCGCACGTCGGTGACCGACCCGACGCGTACGTCGGCGATCTGCACGCTGTGCCCGGAGACCAAGCTCTGCACGTCGTCGAAGACCGCGTACAGGGTGAGGTCGCCGGTGGTGGCGCCGAGCGTGCGCAGCGAGCAGGCCGCCGTCACCGTGACCACGAGGACCAAGGCCAGGACGCGCCTCATCGGCCGCCTCCCCTGCGTTCGAAGGGGCAGTTGCTCAGGCCGGCGGGCAGGCACGGCACCTCGCCCAGGTTCAGGGAGTCGAACAGCGGCCGCAGCCACGCCCTGGTCATCGCGTTGAGCACGACGCGGATCTGCAGCACGTGCTGTTCGCGGTCCCAGGAGTCGATCAGCACGTCGGCGAAGTCGGCGGCGCCCTTGACCGCCCGCGCCATGGAGGCGCTGTTGGCCCTGACCGTCAGCACCAGCTCGGCCAGCGTCGTGGTGGCCTGGGGCAGGCGTTCCGCGTACTGCTCGATGATCACGTCGCCGCGCCGCACGAACCCCGCCATGGACGTGACGAACCCGCGCAGCCGCCGCCGCTCCTCGGCCAGCAGCGCGCTCGCCTCGGAGAAGGCGTCGATGGCGCCCCTTACCTGGCGCTCGCGCTCGTTGAGGCTGGTGGCCAGCTCGTTGAGGCCCTCCGCCAGCTCGACCAGCCGCTGGTCCTGCGCGGCGAGCACGCCGGTCAGCTCGGAGGTGCTGCTGATGGCGTCGCCGATGGTCTTCCCGCGTCCCCTGACGCCGTCGGCGAGGTCGCCCGCGACGCCGCCCAGCTTGCGGGAGTCGAGCGCCTCGGTCAGCTTGGTGAACGCGTCGAGCGCGTCGTCGATCTCCACCGGCAGGTCGGTGCGCTCCAGCGGGATCACCGCTCCCGGCGCGATGCGCCGATCGCCCGGCTTCCACGGCGGGTAGAGCACGACGTTGCGCTCGCCGAGCGTGTTCTGCGGCGCGACCACGGCCTTGACGCCGGACGGCAGCGGCACGTGCGGGTCGATCCGCAGGTCCACCCGTACGCGGTCGCCGTCGATGCGGATGCGGTCCACGTAGCCGGCGTCGAGGCCCATGACCTTGACCCGCGCCTCCTCGTACAGGGCGGGCGTCTTGGCGAAGACGGCGCTCAGCCGGTACGGCTCCGCCCCGCCCACCGTGCACCCCGACGCGAGGAGCACCCAGGCCGAAAGCACCGCGACGAGCCGCCTCATCGGTCGCCCCTCCTGTCCTTCGCCCTGTCCTTGGTGACGGCCGCCAGCACTTCCGGGTTGATCGGCCCCAGCCCGGTCGCGATCGCCTCCAGCCACGGCCCCTGGCCGCCCATCGTGGACAGCCCGGAGAACGTCGGCCCCGCCCAGGCCAGCAGCGTGTTCAGCCGCTCGTTGCCGGCGCTGAGCCGGGTGGTGATGGCGGCGTTGTCGTCGAGGACCTGGACGAGCGAGCGCTCGTGCTCCCTGATCAGGCGGGTGGTGCTGCGTACCAGGTCGCTGCCGTCGCCGAGCAGCGTGCGCAGCTCCTTCCTGCGCCTGCGCAGCTCCTCCAGCATCACCTCGACGGCGTCGATGAGCCGGCCGAGCTGGGCGTCCTTCTTCTTCAGCACGTCCATGACGCGGGCGCCGTTGTCGAGCAGCCGGCGCAGCTGCGGCTCGCTCTTGCTGACGGTGTCGGACAGGTCGCCGATGTCGTCGAGCAGCCGGGTGACGCGGCCGCGCTTGACGACGTCGAGCTTGCCCAGCTCGGTGAGCAGGTCGTCCACGGCCTTCGTGTCGAGGCGTTCGACCAGCCGGGTCGCGTCCTTGACGGCGTCGTTGACCAGCGTGGGGACGCCGGTGCGGGTCATCGGGACGCGCCGCCGCCCCTCTGGCAGCTCGTGCATGTACGGGGGCGAGACGGCTCCCGACAGCTTGACGTACCGGCCGCCGAGCAGGTTGGACAGGGCGATGTCGGCGCGGGTGCCGCGGCCGAGCCGGACGCCGTCGTCCACCCGCCAGGTGACGATCACGTGGCCCTGCGCGTAGTCGGCGCGCACCTCGGTGACCTCGCCCACCCGTACGCCGGCCACCCGTACGTCGTTGCCGGTGCGCACCCCGCCCGAGTCGGCGAACACGCCCGACATGGTGTAGCCGCCCTCCAGCAGCCCCAGGTTGCCGACCAGGAACGTGGCCACCAGCACCGTGGCGAGCGTGGCCAGCGACACCAGCCCGACGGCGTGCCGGTTGCGATCCCTGAAGGACTTGAGCGCCATCACGACCCCACCAGCAGCTTCCGCAGGTCCTTCTCGCTCTGCACGCGGGTGTTGCGCAGCGGCGGCGGGGTGCGCATGCCGTACGGGCAGGGCGCGGGCCCGAGCGCCAGGCAGGGGACCGCGGTCATGAAGTAGTGGCCCCGGTTGACCGACGAGTACGCCCGCTCGAACAGCGGCGGGAAGGTGCCGACCGCCTGGTCGATGCTCCTGACGTTGCGCCTGATGCCGCCGGTCAGCCCCGACAGGTTGTCGACCAGGGAGCCCAGCTCGCCGGCGTTCTTGCCGAGCACCTCGTTCGTGGTGTGCATGGTCGCCGCCAGCTCCACCAGCGCGTCGTCCACCAGCTCGCGGTTGTCGGCGAACGACTCCGACAGCGTCACCAGGTTGTCCACCAGCCGCTCGATCTGCCTGTCGCGCCTGGCGACCACGTCGCTGACCGTGGCGTAGTCCTTCAGCAGCTGCTCGATGGTCTTCCTGCGCTGCTCGACCGTGGTGGTGATGGCGTTGACGTTGTCGAGCAGCCGCGGGATCGTGCGGTCGTTGCCCTTGAGCGACGTGGCGGCGGCGGTCAGCAGCCGGTTGATCTGGTCGGGGTCGAGGCTGCGGGTGAGCGGGCCGAGGTCGCTGATCAGCTCGCCGATGTCCACCACCGACGAGGTGCGGGCGATGCGCGCGCCGGGGGCGAGCCTGCCGGGCGCGGTGCCGGGCAGCAGGTAGACCACGCGCTGGCCGACGGCGTTGCGCCAGCGTACGGCGGCCTCGGTGTCGGACGGCACGGTGATCTCCCGCCGCACCTCCAGCGTCACCTCGGCGCGGCCGTCCACGACCCTGATCGCCTCCACCTGGCCGACGGGCGCTCCGGCGATCTTCACCTGGTCGCCCTCGACCAGCCCCGACACGTCGTCGAAGACGGCGACGAGCCGGTAGCCGTCGCCGGTGCTCACCCGCGCGACCTGCACGCCGATGGCCGCGATCAGCGCCACGCACACGCCGGTGAACAGCGCGGCGCGCAGCAGCGTCCAGCGGCGGCGGGCGATCTCCATCAGCGCCTCCCGTCGGTGGGGCCGCAGATGCCCACCACCAGCTCGCACACGTCGCCCGACAGGAACGCCTCCACCTGCAGCTGCCTGGTCCCTCCTGGTCCCGGCGCCTCGATCAGCTCGTTCAGCAGATCGACCAGCGTGTTCAGGCCGCGTACGCCGTCGCCCGCGAGGCCGAGTTGGGCATAGATGAGCGCGGCCACCCGCTCGCCCGAGTGCACCCCGGCCCGCAGGTTCCCCCTGTGCTTGGCCAGGCCGTGCGTGACCTGCCCGGAGACCGAGGTGACCTCCTGCAGCAGAGCCCGTACCTTGTCGGCCCGCTTGAGCAGGTCGGGGGTGATGACGTTGACGTCGGAGGAGATGGCGACCAGCTCGTCGCCCTTGCCGGACAGGGCGGTGCCGAGCAGTGCGCCGTCGCGCAGGAAGCGCCGGGCGCGGAAGCGCTGCCGGTGCGCCACCGACATGACCGTGCCGGCGTCGCCGATCAGCTCCCGCAGGTCCTCCCCCTGCCCCTCCAGGCCCTTGGCCAGGGTGTGCACGATGACCGTCACCTCGCGCGGATTCACGGCCTTCAGGCCCCGGTAGGCGTCGCCGAGCGTGTCGGACAGATCGAGCGGGTCCTCCGTACGGGTGATGACGGCCCCGGCCGCCAGGTACGGCCCGCGCGCCTCGCCCCGCCCCGGCCGCAGGTCCACGAACTTGGGCCCGAACACCGACGCGGGCTCCACCGACGCGGTCGCCGTGCGCGGCACCCTGATCGCGTCGTCGACGTGCATGGTGACCACCGCCCTGCCCTTGGCGTCGAGCGAGACGTCCGTCACCTCGCCCACGGTGATGCCGCGGATCTTCACGGGGGAGCCGGCGTCGAGGCCCTGCCCGGCCCGGCCGAACACGGCGTCGTAGCGGGTGCCGGGTACCTCGGTGGCGGTGCGCACGGCGTACAGGACGGTTCCCGCCAGCACCACGAGCATGGCGAGCGCGATGCAGAGCCGGGTGGAGAGGGAGAGCTCGCTGCGGTTCACCGCGTCACCCCGTCAGCGGGATGTTGCCGCCGCCACCCCAGAACAGGTACGACAGCAACAGGTTGAGCAGCACGATCGTGACGATCGACTGGCGGATGGCCCGGCCCGCCGCCACCCCCACGCCCACCGGCCCGCCCGTGGCGTGGAACCCGTGGAAGCAGTGGATGACGATCACCGCGAACGCGAACACCGCGACCTTCGCGACGCTGAACACGATGTCGCTGACCGGCAGATACAGGTAGAAGTAGTAGTCGTAGACGCCCGGCGCCAGCCCGAACAGCACCGTGCACATCAGCCGCGTGGCGAAGAAGCTGGCGAACAACGCGATCAGGTAGATCGGCACCAGCGCCAGCAACGCGGCCACGACGCGGGTGCAGATCAGGTAGGTGAAGGCGTTGATGCCCATCACCTCCAGCGCGTCGATCTCCTCGGAGATCCGCATCGCGCCCAGCTCCGCCGTGAACGACGAGCCGACCTGCGCCGCCAGCGCCGTCGCCGCGATGATCGGGGTGATCTCGCGGACGTTGGCGAAGCTGCCCACCAGGCCCATGAACGACTCCGCGCCGATGGCCTGCAACCCCTGGTAGCCCTGCAGCCCCACGGTCGCGCCCACGACGAAGGCCATCGTGAACACCACGAAGATCATGCCGCCGCCGATGACCGTCGCGCCGACGCCCACCACCACGTCGCTGACCTGCCGTAACACGACCTTGCCGTATTTGAGGCGGAGCACGACGTCGCGGACGCAGTAGAACAGCACCTTGCCCACGAACAGCGGCCAGTCGGACAGGGACGCGAAGCGCTCGGCGGCCCGCAACGCCGTCGTCACAGCGACCTCGGCGGGTAGGCCAGGAAGTACACGGCCGAGATGACGTAGTTGAAGGTGAACACCAGCATGAACGTCACCACGGTCGACTGGTTGACCGCCCGCCCCACCCCGACCGGGCTGGTCGCGCACGTCATGCCCTTGTAGCAGGCCACCCCCGCGGCGATGAACCCGAAGATCCACGCCTTGAGCAGCGTCACGTACAGGTCGGATGCCACCACCAGCGACAGCGCCCCGTCGAAGTACGCGCCCGGCGTGACGCCCTGCACCACCACGTTGAAGAAGTAGCCGCCGGCCGCGCCCGCCACGATGACCAGCGGGCACAGGCACACCGCGATCGTGCTGGCCGCCCACATGCGCGGCGTGACCAGCCGGTGGACGGGGTTGACCGACATGACCTCCATCGCGCTCAGCTCGTCGCGGATGTGGCGGGCCCCGATGTCGGAGGTCATGGCGCTGCCGCCGGCCCCGGCGATCAGCAGCGCGCTGGCCAGCGGCGCCACCTCGCGGATGAGGCCGACGAAGACCGCGCTGCCGGTGGCCGACCCGGCGCCCAGCTGCCGGGCCAGCTCGCCCACCTGTAACGCGACGGTGGCGCCGAGCGGCAGGGAGACCAGCAGCACGGGGACGCTGGTGACGCGGGCCAGGAACCAGCACTGGTCGACGAACTCCCAGAACCAGCGCCTGACGTCCCAGCTGCGGCGCAGGCCCTCCAGCACGATGACGAACAGCTCACCGACCTGGCCGAGGGCCGCGCCGGCCCGGCGCCCGACGTACCCGGACCAGGCCATCACCACCTCCGCCGCCTACGGATTGGCAACCCTACTGACGGGTTGTCCAGTAGTCGATGCTCCGGTGAGAATTTGCGTAAAAGGTATGAGAGCCCGGTTCGAACTTGTCAGCCACGCACGAAACGTGTGCGATCCACTACAGAAGCGTGCCCATCCACGACTCGATCTCGTCGGGGTGGCGGGGCAGGCCGCCCGACAGCAGCTCCGCACCGCCAGCGGTGATCACCAGGTCGTCCTCGATGCGCACGCCGATGCCGCGCAGCTCCTCCGGCAGCGTCAGGTCGTCGGGCTGGAGGTACAGGCCGGGCTCGACGGTCAGCACCTGGCCCTCCTCCAGCACGCCGTCCAGATAGACCTCGGCCCGCGACTTCGCGCAGTCGTGCACGTCGAGGCCCAGCATGTGGCCGCTGCTGCAGAGCGTGTAGCGGCGGTAGAGGCCGGTCTCCAGCAGCGTGTCGGCCGGCTCCTTCAGCAGGCCCCAGTCGCGCAGCCCTTCGCAGATGACGCGCATGGCCGCCAGGTGGAAGTCGCGGAAGCGGGCGCCGGGCCGCAGCGTCGCGATGGCCGCCGTCTGGGCCTCGTAGACCAGCTCGTACACCTGCCGCTGCACCGCGCTGAACCGGCCCGACAGCGGGAACGTGCGGGTGACGTCGGCCGTGTAGAGCGTGTCCGACTCGACGCCGGCGTCCATCAGCAGCAGGTCGTCGCGGCGCAGCGGGCCGTCGTTGCGGATCCAGTGCAGCACGCAGGCGTGCGAGCCCGACGCCACGATGCTGTCGTAGCCGACCGCGTTGCCCTCCAGGCGGGCCCGCAGCCCGAACACGCCCTCCAGGTACCGCTCGCCGCGCCGGTGGCCCATCGCCTGGGGAAGGGCGCGCACGACGTCCTCGAAGCCGCGCACGGTCGCGTCCACCGCCGAACGCAGCTCGCCCACCTCCCACTCGTCCTTGATCAGCCGCATCTCCGACAGGAACGACTCCAGCTCCGCGTCGCCGCCGCCTCGCTCGACCCTGGCGTCCACCGACGCGTCCACCCCGCGCAGCACCCGCGCCGGGCCCTTCAGGTCGAGGTCGCGGATGTGGGCGCATTCCACCTGGTACAGCTCGGCCGCCTCCGCCAGGTCGGGGCGCGGGCCCGCCCAGAACTCGCCGTAGCGGCGGTCCCGGTAGAACTCCTGGCCCTCCTCGCGCGGGGCGCGCGGCCTGACGTACAGGACGGCCTCGCCGGACGGCTCGATCACCAGCACGTCGTCCGACTCGCCCGCCCCCGTCAGGTACGAGTACGCGCTGTGCGGACGGAACCGGTAGTCGCTGTCGTTGCTGCGCACCTTCAGCGTGCCCGCCGGGATCACCAGCCGCTCGCCGGGGAAGCGCTGGGCCAGCGCGGCCCGCCGCTTGGCCGCCCACGGCGCGATCGGCAGGGGCGCGATGCCGGCCCGGCGCTCGCCCGCCCACCCCGTCCGCATGAACGCGGCCAGCTCGTCGGTGACGGGCAGATCATGGCTACCGGTGTTGAGCACCTCGGTCATTTTCACGGTCCCTGAGTGACATGTCGGAGTTCGTACGCAGGCAGCCTACGGGACCGCTTGACTCCGTCCCCACACGCCTGTTTGCTCTGGACCTGGGCTTGGAACACTGAGGGACAGAGGTGATGCACATGCTCATCGGTTCGATCCTTCGGAACAAGGGCAGCCACGTGACCTGCGTGTCACCGGCCGCCACCGTGCGCGAGCTGCTCGCGGAGCTGGCCGAGCACAACATCGGGGCGGTGGTCGTCTCCTCCGACGGCGTCACCATCGAGGGCATCGTCTCCGAGCGCGACGTCGTACGCCGGCTGCACGACCGCGGCGCCTCGATCCTCGACGCCCCGGTGTCCTCGATCATGACGACCGAGGTGACCACGGTGGGGCCCGGCGAGAACGTCGAGTCGCTGCGCCGTACGATGACCAACCAGCGCTTCCGCCACATGCCCGTCGTCGACGGCGGCCGGCTGATCGGCATCGTGAGCATCGGCGACGTCGTCAAGAGCGCCATCGAGGAGCTGGAGACGGAGAAGGCGTCGCTCGTCGACTACCTTCACCGCTGACCGCCTGTGCTGACCGGATGGGTTGACAGGGGTGGCACGCTGGGTCCGTGATGTACGGGCCACCTCCCCCTGACTACCCGCAATATCCGCGCGCGACGAGCAGCCCGCCGATCATCGTGCTCGTCTCGGGGCTGGCCGCGCTGCTGGGGTTCCTGCTGGGAGTGTTCGTCGGATTCGGGGCCGGGTCCACGTCGCCGTCGTCGGGGGACGAGCCCGCGCCCAAGGTGACGGTGACGGTCGAGTCGAGCCCGTCGGCTCCGGTGGAGAGCAGCGCTCCCGTGCAGCCCGTCCCCACTGATCCGGCCCAGACCGTTCCCACCGGCCCTGCCCAGACCGTTCCCACCGGTCCCGCCCAGACGCCGCCCGCACAGACCCCGCCCGCTCAGACGCCGCCCGACCAGAGCGTGCCGAGTCAGACGCAGCCGGGCGGCGGGACCCTCACCAACCCCATGTCCCTGCGTACCCTCCACGTCGGCACCGACATCCAGCCCGGCACCTACCGCACCACCGGCCCTGCCGCCGGGTTCACCATGTGCTACTGGGCCCGGCTGCGCAGCGCGAGCGGCGACGTGATCGCGGCCGGCATGCCGACGGGCGCCGCCACCGTCACCGTCCAGCCCACGGACAAGGCCTTCCAAACCGGCGGCTGCGCGGAGTGGACGAAGTCGTGACGCGGGTGTTGGCACTGGTAGGGCGAGCGTAGGAGGATGCGCACAGCCCTACCAAGGAGGAAGACATGTCGGTGTTGCAGAGCTTCGTGGACAGCGTGCGCAGCGGGGCGATCGAGGTGATCGACCTGACCGCGCCCCTCACCGCGGAGACGCCGATCCTCCAGCTGCCCGAGCCGTTCGCCAACACGATCCCGTTCCAGCTGGAGGAGATCAGCCGCTACGACGACCGCGGCCCGGCGTGGTACTGGAACGACATCCACACAGGCGAGCACACGGGCACCCACTTCGACGCCCCCGTCCACTGGGTCACCGCCCGCGACGGCCAGGACGTCTCCCAGGTGCCGGCCCGCAGCCTCATCGCGCCCGCCGTCGTGCTCGACTTCGCCGCCGAGGCGTCGAAGGACCCCGACTTCCTCCTCCAGATCGACCACGTGAAGGAGTGGGAACGCGCCAACGGCCCGCTCCCCGAGGGCGGCTGGCTGCTCTACCGCACCGGCTGGGACGCCCGCTCCGCCGACCAGGCCGCCTTCCTCAACGCCGACGAGAACGGCCCGCACACGCCCGGCATCTCCTCCGAGTGCGCGCAGTGGCTCGCCTCCGAGGCGCCCATCCAGGGCATCGGCGTCGAGACCGTCGGCACCGACGCGGGCGCCGCCCACTCCTTCGACCCGCCCTTCCCCTGCCACTCCTTCCTTCTGGGCGCCGGGAAATACGGCCTCACCCAGCTCCGCAACATCGACCGGCTGCCCGTCACCGGCGCCGTCGTCGTCGCGCCGCCGCTGCCCATCGTCGGCGGCTCGGGCAGCCCCGTCCGCGTGCTCGCCCTGGTGGAACGTTGATCGTCGCCGAGGCCGTCGGCCGCGCCCTGGCCGCCTGCGGGGCCGGGACGGTCTTCGGGGTGGTCGGCAGCGGCAACTTCCACGTCACCAACGCCCTCGTGGCGGCCGGCGCGCGCTTCGTCGCCGCCCGCCACGAGGGCGGGGCCGCCACCATGGCCGACGCCTACGCGAGGATGAGCGGCCGGCCCGGCATCGTCACGGTGCACCAGGGGCCGGGGCTCACCAACGCGCTCACCGGCATCACCGAGGCGGCCAAGAGCCGCACCCCGATGGTCGTGCTGGCCGGCGAGGCCACCGAGGCGCAGTCCAACTTCCACATCGACCAGGCGGCGCTCGCCACGGCGGTGGGCGCGGTGCCGATGCGCGTCACGAGCGCGGACGAGGCGGTCGCGCAGGCGGTGCGGGCGTACCGGGTGGCGGCGGGGGAGCGGCGTACGGTGCTGCTCAACCTGCCGCTCGACGTCCAGTCCGCCCCTTACACGGGTGCGGTCGAGGTGCCCGCCGCGTCTCAGGCCTCCTCGGCGGAGGCCGCGGCGGGCGAGCTGGCCGCCGCGTCTCAGGCTTCCTCGGCGGTGGCCGAGGCGGGCGAGCTGGCCGCGGCGCTGGAGGCGGCCGAGCGGCCGGTGTTCATCGCGGGGCGCGGTGCCCGGCACGCCAGGCGCGAGCTGGAGGCGCTGGCCGAGCGCACGGGGGCGCTGCTCGCCACCTCGGCCGTGGCCAGGGGCCTGTTCCGGGGCAGCCCGTGGAACCTCGACGTCTCCGGCGGCTTCGCCACCCCGCTGGCCGCCGAGCTGATCCGCGGCGCCGACCTCGTCGTCGGCTGGGGCTGCGCGCTCAACATGTGGACCACCCGCCATGGGTCCCTCGTCTCGCCCGGCACCCGGGTGGCGAAGGTCGATCTCGAACCCGCCGCGCTCAAGACCCACGTACCCGCCGACGTCGGCGTGGTGGGCGACGTGGCCCAGGTCGCCGCCGTGCTGGCGGGCGTCGTTCCGGCGAAGGCCGGTTACCGTACGCCTGAGCTGGCCGGCCGGATCCGGGCCGAGGGGCGGTGGCGGGCGGTGCCGTACGAGGACGGCGGCGACGGCGGCCGCATCGACCCCAGGACGCTCACCATCGGCCTGGACGACCTGCTGCCCGCCGAGCGCATCGTGTCCATCGACTCCGGCAACTTCATGGGCTATCCGTCGATGTTCATGGACGTGCCGGATGAGAACGGGTTCTGCTTCACTCAGGCGTTCCAGTCGGTCGGGCTCGGCCTCGCCACCGCCGTCGGCGCCGCGCTGGCCCGCCCCGACCGGCTTCCCGTCGCCGCGCTCGGCGACGGCGGCTTCCTCATGGGGGTCGCCGAGCTGGAGACCGTGGTGCGGCTGGGGCTGCCGATGGTGATCGTCGTGTACGACGACGAGGCGTACGGCGCCGAGGTCCACCACTTCGGCCCGCACGACCACCCGCTCGGCACGGTCACCTTTCCACCCGCCGACCTGGCCGCCATCGCTCGCGGCCACGGCCTCGCCGCCGTGACCGTCACCCGGCGCGAGGACCTGGCCGACGTCTCGACCTGGCTCTCCGGCCCTCGTGACCGCCCGCTCCTGATCCACGCCAAGGTGACCCGCGACCGCGGCTCCTGGTGGCTGGAGGAGGCCTTCAAGGGCCACTGACACCGAGGCAGGCGCGGGCCTCCTCGATCGGGGGTGAGCCCGCGCCCGCTGCCAGAACGTGCGGCAGGTGCGGGCCTTCTGGGCTGCGGCGAGCCTGTCGGCTGCGGGGGGTGAGCCCGCGTCCGCCGTCAGAACTTGCGGTAGGTGCGGGCCTCCTCGGCCGCGGCCAGTACGTCGGTCAGGGATGAGCCCGCGCCCGCCGTGACCGCCGCCGCGATCGCCCCCTCCAGGAACGGTACGTCGGCCACCACCGCCCGGTGCTCCTCGGCAACCAGCCGGGCGGTCAGCACGGAGCTGCCGATGTCGGGGATGAGCAGCACCCCGCGCCCCCTGTCGACGCTGCGCACCGCCGCCTCGACGACGTCCACGCTGGTGCCGAGCCCGCCGTCGGCCGTTCCGCCGGCCGCCGCGAGCGGCACGTCCTGGCCCGCGATGCCCCGGGCCAGCGCCACCGCCTCGGCCGCCAGCCCGGCGCTGTGCGAGACCAGCACCACGCCCACCATCACAGAGCCCCGCCGCCCAACGATCGCACCGCCTCCCCGGCCCCCCGCCACCTCCCGGCGCCCCGCCGCTCACCGGCACCATGCCGTGAGGGGGCGCTTGCGGCGTTCATTCCACCACGCTCGCCAGCGCCTCCAGCAGTAGGGCCGCGGAGGCCGCGCCGGGGTCCTCGTGGCCGATGCTGCGCGGACCCAGGTAGCTGGCCCGGCCCCTCTTCGCCTGCATCGGGATCGTCGACTTGGCGCCCTCCCTGGCCGCGTGCGCCGCCTGCTCGACGGCCTGCCGTACGCCGACGCCGTCGCGTACGGCCAGAGACAGGGCGCGGGAGGCGGGCGCGAGGGCGTCCACCATCGTCTTGTCGCCCAGCGCGGCCTTGCCCAGCCGCTCGACCGCCACCACGCCCTCCTCGAACGCCGCCGCGAACCCCGCCAGCGTCACCGGCGACTCGGGCAGCGCCCTGCCCATCTGCCGGAACACCGACCCGTAGAGCGGCCCCGCCGCGCCCCCGACGCGGCGGATGAGGGTCACGCCCGCCGTCGTCAGCACCTCGGCGGCCGAGCCGGGCGGGTCGTCGGCCAGCGCCTTGCAGACCTCGGAGAAGCCGCGGTCGAGGTTGGTGCCGTGGTCGGCATCGCCGATCGCCGCGTCCAGCCTGGTCAGGCGGTCGCGTTCGCGGCGGATCAGCCTGGCGCTCTCCTCGAACCAGGCCACGAACAGGTCGGTGTCCATCATCGCCCCCAGCGCAGCCCCGGCGTCTCGACCGGTGCGTCCCATAGGCGGGCCAGCGTCTCGTCCAGCAGGCAGATGCTGACCGAGAAGCCCTGCATGTCCAGGCTCGTCACGTAATTGCCCACCAGCGAGCGCGTCACCCGCGCCCCCTTGCCCTTGATGTACGCCGCCACCTCGGCGAACACCACGTACAGCTCCGACAGCGGCGTCCCGCCCATGCCGTTGACCATGACCAGCAGGTCGCCCCGCAGCGGCAGGTCACCGTGGATCGCGTCCATCGCCACGTCGGCCAGCTCCCGCGCCGGCGCCAGCGGCACCCGCCTGCGCCCCGGCTCGCCGTGGATGCCGATGCCCAGCTCCACCTCGGCCTCCGGCAGGTCGAAGATGGGCTTGCCGGCGGCGGGCGGCGTACAGGAGGTCAGGGCGATGCCGAACGAGCGGCTGCGCTGGTTGACCTCCGTCGCCACCGCGGCGACCTCGCCCAGCGGCGCGCCCTCCTCCGCGAGCGCCCCGGCGATCTTCTCCACGAACAGCGTCGCGCCCGTGCCGCGCCGGCCCGCCGTGTAGAGCGAGTCCTCGACGGCGACGTCGTCGTTCACCAGCACGCTCGCCACCTCGACGCCCTCGACCGCGTCGGCCGCCATCTCGAAGTTCAGCACGTCGCCGGTGTAGTTCTTGACGATGTGCAGCACCCCGGCGCCGCCGTCCACGCCCATGGTCGCCTCGATGATCGGGTCGGGCACCGGCGCGGTGAAGATCTCGCCGCAGCAGGCGGCGTCGAGCATGCCGTAACCGACGAACCCCGCGTGCAGCGGCTCGTGCCCCGAACCGCCGCCCGACACCAGGCCCACCTTGCCGGGCCGCGGCCCCTCCGCGCGGTAGACGACCTTGTCGCGGACCCGCAGCGTGGGGTGGGCGGCGACCATGCCGTTCAGCGCGTCGTCAACGACGGAACCAGCCGTGTTGATGAGCTTCTTCATGGTCAAAACATCTGCCCGTTTTCACGACCGCGCAAGCGTCATAACGTGGGCCGGGTGGATGTCGTCTACAGCCCCTACGATCCGGCCATCAACGACGAGCCCTACCCCGTCTACGCCAGGATGCGCGCGGAAGCACCGCTCTACCACAACCCCGGCCTCGGTTTCTGGGCGCTGTCCCGGCACGCCGACGTCTCCGCCGCGCTGATCGACAGCGAGCTGCTGTCCAGCGACCACGGCCCCATGCTCGACCCCGGCGCCTGGGGTCCCCACGTCCGCGGCTACCTGTCGTTCGTCGCCATGGACCCGCCCCAGCACACCCGCATGCGCGCCACCGTCTCGCGCGGCTTCACCGCGCGCCGCGTCGCCGCGCTCGAACCCATGATCAGGCAGATCGTCCGCGGGCACATCGAACGGGCCCTCGAACACGGCACGTTCGACTTCGCCCGCGACATCGCCGCCAGGCTGCCGCTCGACGTCATCGCCGAGCTGGTCGGCGTGCCGCCGTCGGACCGCGCGGACATCCGGCGCGACTCCGGCGCGCTGTTCGACGCCGGCCCCGCGGGCGCGATGAGCGAGGAGGGCGTCAAGGGCCTGCTCTCGCTCGGGGGCTATTACCGTACGATCATCGCCGAACGCCGGGCCGCCCCCCGCGACGACCTCGTCTCCGTGCTCGTCGCCGACGACGAGCTGACCGACGACGACATCGTGGCGTTCCTCTTCCTGCTTATCGGCGCCGGCGCCGAGACCACCGCCCACCTGCTGAGCGCCGCCTGGTATTGGGCCTGGCGCAACCCCGGCCAGCGCGCCGCCGCCTTCGGCGGGGCCATCGACCGGTGGACCGAGGAGACGCTGCGCTACGACGCCCCCGCCCACGGCACCGCCCGCCGCCTCACCCGCGAGACCGAGTGGTACGGCGTCCGGGTGCCCGCCGACGCCAGGATGTGGCTGCTGATCGGCTCCGCCAACCGCGACGAGAGCGTCTTCCCCGACGCCGGCGTCTACGACCTCACCCGCGACACCCGCCGCGCCATCAGCTTCGGCGCCGGCCGCCACTTCTGCCTCGGCGCCCCGCTCGCCCGCCTGGAGGCCCGGGTAGCGCTGGAGGAGCTCACCCGCGCCGTCACGCCCGACTACGACATCGACGAGAGCGGTATCCGCAGGACCGCGCACGGCAACGTGAGGGGGATGGTCAGCCTCCCCACGTCCGTCAAACCCGCCTGAGTAGGTTACCGTCTGCTCATGGCTGAGATCGTGTACCCGCCGGTGATCGCCGCCGCGCGGACCCTCTTTCGCGTGCTCGACATCCGCTTCCACATGGAGGGGACCGAGCACGTGCCGCGGTCGGGGGGAGCGGTGCTGGTCAGCAACCACATCAGCTACCTCGACTTCATCTTCGCCGGGTTCGCCGCGTTGCCGTCGAAGCGGCTGGTGCGGTTCATGGCCAAGCAGGACGTGTTCGAGCACCGCATCTCCGGGCCGCTGATGCGCGGCATGCACCACATCCCGGTCGACCGGGGCGCGGGGGCCGGCTCGTACGCCACCGCCCTGCGCATGCTCAAGGCCGGCGAAGTCGTCGGCGTGTTCGCCGAAGCCACGATCAGCCGCTCCTTCACCGTCAAAGAGATCAAGAACGGCGCCATCCGCATGGCCCAGGCCACCGGCACCCCGATCATCCCCGTCGGGATGTGGGGCAGCCAGCGCCTGTGGACCAAGGGCCGTCCCCGCAAGCTGCTGCAGCGGCACGTCCCGATGACCATCCTGGTGGGCGAGCCGATGTACCCCAAGCGCGGCGAGAACGTCAACGACCACGTCGCCGACCTGCACGGCCGCCTGTCAGAGCTGGTGGACAAGGCCCAGCGCACCTACCCCGAGGTGCCGCCCGGCGTCTGGTGGCAACCCGCCCACCTGGGCGGCACCGCCCCCACCCCGGAGGAAGCGGAAGCCATGGACGCCGCAGAAGCCGAGGCCCGCGCCAACAAGGAGGACTGACGCCCGCAGCTCATGGCTGCTTCTTCGCCCACCTGACCTCGCCTCGGCCACGGCAATCGGGCCGAGGCGTCGGCGGCTCCGTCTCAGATGGCGGCTTGGTAGCTGCTGGCGCGCATGCCGGCCAGGAGGCCTGCCGTCTGGTCAAGGGTGAAGCGGCGGATGGGGTCGTGGTGGAGGAGGCCCTCGATCAGGGGGCGCATGACCCCGGCGCGGCGCGGTGGCGGGTAGGGGCCGCTGCGGGCCATGCCGAGCACCGTGGCGGCGTCCTGGCCAGGGTAGGGCGGCTGGCCCTCGATGGCGCTGTAGAGGGTGGCGCCGAAGGACCACATGTCGGCTTCCTTGCTGGCCGGCCCTCCGTGCAGCCGCTCGGGCGCCATGAACGCCGGGGTGCCGCGCAGCCGCCGCGAGGTGGTCATGCGGATGTCGCCCTCGGCGGTGGCTATGCCGAAGTCGGTGAGTACCACGCGGTCGCCCGTCAGCATGACGTTGGCGGGCTTGACGTCTCGATGCAGCACCCCCGCCTCATGGGCGGTGCGCAGCGCCGCGAGCAGGTGCTGGCCGATGGCCGCCACCGACTGCGCGGGCAGCGTGCCCACCTGTGAGAGCAACTGGTGCAATGAGAGCCCGTCAAGGTATTCCATCACGATCCAGAGCTTGCCGCTCTCCTCGATCAGGTCGTGCACCGTGACGATGTTGGGGTGCGTCAGCCCGGCAGCCATCCTGGCCTCGCGGAGCACCCTGCGGCGCACCATCTCGACCTCGCCGGTAAGGGTCAGCTCTTTGAGCGCCACCGTACGGTGGAGGAGCTGATCGAACGCCCTCCAGACGACTCCCATACCCCCACGACCGGCCTCCTCGTTCAGGAGGTACCGTCCGCCGATCTCCCGCATACCATCCCCTCAAGCTCGGGGATAATCATGTCACCTCGGCACAGGCTCTTGGGTGCCTAACGTGATCCGGATATGTCGGAAAGTGTAGGTGCGCTGGTCAGAGGCTCAGAAATTTGATCTGACAAAGCGCGCCACAACAGCCCGACAGCGCACAAACATACTCCAGTCGCGCCGGTGAGGACGGCAGGAAGCCCGGCGTATTCGGCCACGACGCCCCCGAGCGCCGCCCCCAGCGGCATCGCGCCCATGCCGACGAGCCGGTATGCCGAGTTGACCCTGCCGAGGAGTTCGGCCGGGATCAGCCGCTGCCGCGCCGAGATCACCAGGACGTTGCCCGCCGCGCCCAGCACGCCCCAGAGCACGGCGGTGGGATAGAGCGTCCACGCGGACGGCACGAGCACCGGCACCAGGAGCAGCAGGGCGCTGACCAGCCAGGCGCCCAGCAGCGTGCGGAACTCCCCGAACAGCCCCGCCGCCCGGCCCGCCAGCAGCGACCCGGCCACCGCGCCGACCGCGAACGCCGTGGTCATCAGGCCGTATTGGGCGGGCCGCAGCCCCATCGCCGACTCCTCGCCGACGGCCCAGAGCACGAAGACGCCGAAGTAGGCGGCGTTGGCGAAGTTGCACGCGCCGGCCGTGAGCGCCAGGCCGCGCAGCACCCGATGTGACCCTAAGAACCGCAGCGCCTGCGCGATGTCGGCCCGCATCGGCCGGTCGCGGGCGGCCGGGGCCGGTGCGTACGTGCCGCGCATGCCCAGCAGGAGCAGGCCCGCGGCGGCGTACAGGATGGCCGGGGCGCCGAACAGGACGGCGGGGACGACGGCCACGAGCAGGCCCGCCAGCGGGGCGCCGACGAAGTCGTTGCCGATCATCTGGGCGGTCGAGACGCGGCCGTTGGCCCTGGTCAGGTCGGGGCCGGAGACGGTCATCGGCAGCACGGACTGCGCCGAGAGGTCGGCGAAGACCTCGCTCACCCCGGCCAGCAGCACCGCGGCGAGCAGCAGCCAGAGGTCGAGCAGCCCGGACGCGGCCAGCGCGGTGACGCCGGCCAGGATCGCGGCGCGCACCAGGTTGGCCCGGACCATGACGCGCCGGCGGTCGGCCCGGTCGGCGACGGCGCCCGCGTGCAGCGCGAGCAGCAGCCACGGCAGCGTCGCGGCCGCGCCGACCAGGGAGACCAGGGTGGGGGAGCGGGTCAGCGAGACGGCCAGCAGCGGCGCCCCGACCTTGAGCAGGCCGTCGGCCAGGTTGGACATCGCGGTCGACGCCCACAGGAAGCCGAACGAACGGCCAAGGCCCGCCATGGCGCCCTCCGATAATGTGTAAGGGAAAGTGTGCACAGGATTCTTTGCAAAGATAGGTTTGCACAAATGACGAGCAAGCGCTACTCGGCGCGTACGCTGGACGCGAACGCGCTCAAGTCGTTCGCCCACCCGCTGCGGCTGCGCATCTACGAGCTCCTCGACGAACACGGCCCCTCCACCGCCACCCGCCTCGCCGCCCTCCTCGGCCAGAACACCGGCGCCACCAGCTACCACCTGCGTGAGCTGGCCCGGCACGGGATGATCGAGGTCGTGGCCGGGATGGGACGCGGCAAGGAGAAGTACTGGCGCATCACCCCCGGCGGCTACTCCTACGGCGACCAGCCCGTCGATCCCGAGGCGGCCGGCGCGCTCGAATTCCTGCTGGACGACCTGATCCGCCAGCGCAGCGCCGAGCTGGCGCGCTGGCGCGAGGTGGCCGACCGTGCGCCGGCGGAGTGGTACCAGGTCAGCGGCTTCGCCCGGCGCTCACTCCGCCTCACGCCCGAGGAGGCAGGGCGGATGCGGGACGAGGTTCTTGAGGTGCTCGAACGCTACCGAGCGGTCTCCGACGGCAGAGCCGAATCCGTCGGCCCCGAGGACGTGGCGGGCTCTGCCGCCGACGCTGAGGGGAGTGCTCAGGCGCCGGGAGGCGCTGAGGGCCGGGTCGCTGCTGATGACAGACGTGATGCGGAGACGGCCCAGGCCGGGGGAGCGGGCGACTCGGTGGCCCGCGGGGTGAGGCCCGGCAGCCTTGGTGAAGCGGGAGGGGCGACGGGCGGCGCGGGGTCCGTTCCGTCCGCCGTGGAGCTCGAACGGTCCGGTGAGACGGCGGTGGGGCATGTGATCGTGCACTTTGACGTGCTGCCCATCGGGGCGGTGCAGGAAGGCTGAGCGTCTGCCCGGTGAGGCTCGGTCAGGGCGTGATCCTGGGTGCCGCCCTGTGGGCAACCCCACCGCTCGGCGGCGGCCCAGGGTGATCGTCTCGCGCGACGGCGGTTCGAGGTGGCCGCCTGTGGCGGTGTCAGGGGGTTTGGGTCAGGAGGTGGAGGGCGCGGTCGGGGATGCCTTCAGGGGCCGTCTGGAGGCTGCCGGCCGTGAACGGGGGCTCGGGGTCGTACTCGATGGCCAGCTGGACGCTTTGCGCGGTTTCCTCGTCCACGGCCTTGCCCACCAGCGTGAGTGCCATGTCGATGCCGGCCGACACCCCCGCCGCCGTCACGATCTTGCCCGTGTGCACCACCCGGGTGCTGACGGGTTCGGCGCCGTACTGCTTGAGGAGGTCGAGGAGGGCCCAGTGGCTGGTGGCGGGGAGGCCCTCCAACAGGCCGGCGGCGCCGAGCAGGAGCGAGCCGGTGCACACCGACGTGGTCCACCGGGTGTGCTCGTGGGCCTGCCTGATCCAGTTCACCAGGGCTTCGTCAGAAAGGACGTCCAGGGTGCCGGTGCCGCCGGGGACCATGATGACGTCGGGGGCGGGCACCTCCTCGTACGAGGCGGTGGCGGCGAGCAGGAACGTGCCGAAGTCGTCGGCGACGGGCCCGCGGTCGGCGGCGACGAGCGTGACGGTGCAGCCGGGCACCATGGACAGGACCGTGTAGGGCCCCGCCACGTCCAGCGCGGTGAAGCGGGGATAGAGCGGGATGGCCACGTGCATGACGAGTTACCTCTCCTTCGACTGGAACCGGCGCCGATGGTCGCCGGGTGAGATCCGCCAGTGCCGCCTGAAGACGCGGTAGAGGGTCTCCGGCGAGCCGAGCCCCGACTCCCTGGCCACCGCGTCGAGCGGCAGCCCGGTGACCTCCAGGAGCCGCCTGGGGGTGTCGGCGCGGCTGCGTTCGACGTACCGGCCGGGTGACATGCCGGTCTGGGCGGTGAAGACGCGGGAGAAGTGCCGCTGGCTCATGCCGGCCCGCGCGGCGAGCGCGGGCACGCTGAGGTCGGCGGCCGGGTTCGCGTCGATGTAGCCCTGCAGCTCCCTGAGCGGCTCGCTGCGCGGCGTCAGCGCCCGCATGGCGGTGCTGAACTGGCTCTGCCCGCCCGGCCTGTGCAGATAGACCACGAGGCCGCGGGCGACGTTCCTGGCCAGGCCGTGGCCGTGGTCGCGGGCGACGAGGGCGAGCGCCAGGTCCACGCCGGACAGCACGCCGGCCGACGTCCACACGTCGCCGTCCTCGATGTAGAGGGGGTCGGCGTCGACGTCCACGCCGGAGTAGCGGCTGCGCAGGTCGTCGGCGACGAGCCAGTGCGTGGTGGCGCGGCGGCGGTCGAGCAGCCCGGCCTCGGCGAGCAGGAACGCGCCGCTGCACACCGACGCCGTACGCCGCGCGCCCCCCGCGAGCCGGGCGATCTGCCCGACGAGCGCGGTGTCGGCCAGCCGCTCGGGTACGGAGGGCCCGCCCGCCACCAGCAGCGTGTCCACGGGCTCGGTGACCTCGGCGAGCGGCCTGGTCACGACCGGCACCCCGTTGCCCGCCGTGACGTGGCCGCCGGAGACCGACCCCACCTCGACCTGATAGGCGTCGCGGCGGATCAGGGTCGCGGTGCCGAAGACGTCGGCCGGCCCGGCCATGTCGAGCAGCTGGAAACCGGGGAAGACGACGATGAGGACTCGTCGCTGCATGCCTTCATGCTGGTCGCGGCCCACGGATGGCGTCAATGACACGTTCCTTGCAGATCCGGCCATCCGGAGGACGCCGAGAGCCCCCCGGGGCAGGACCGGGAGGCTCTCGGCGGCGACGGGCTGTGGAGAGGTCAGCCCATGTGCGGGTAACGGTGGTCGGTCGGCGGCACGAACGTCTCCTTGATCGCGCGGGCGCTCACCCACCGCGTCAGGTTGAAGATCGAGCCCGCCTTGTCGTTGGTGCCGGAGGCCCGCCCGCCGCCGAACGGCTGCTGGCCCACGACGGCGCCGGTCGGCTTGTCGTTGACGTAGAAGTTGCCGGCCGCGAAGCGCAGCCGCTCGGAGGCGGCGGCGATCGCGTAGCGGTCCTCGGCCACGATCGACCCGGTCAGCGCGTACGGGGCGATGCCCTCCATCTGGTCGAGCACCCTGTCGTAGTCGCCGTCGTCGTAGACGTGCACGCCGAGGATCGGCCCGAAGTACTCCTTGACGAAGATCTCGTCGGCCGGGTCGGCGCATTCCAGGACGGTCGGCTTGACGAAGTAGCCGGTGGAGTCGTCGTACGAGCCGGTGAGCACGTCGATGTTCGAGGCCGCCCGCGCCCGGTCGATGGCCTCCTTGTGCTTGGCGAAGGCCCGCGCGTCGATGACCGCGCCCATGAACGTCGACAGGTCGCCCGCCACGTCGCCCACGGTGAGGGACTCGGCGGTGGCGACGAAGTCGTCACGCATGCGGTTCCAGACCGAGCGCGGCACGTACGCCCGCGACGCCGCCGAGCACTTCTGCCCCTGGTACTCGAAGGCGCCCCTGATCAGCGCGGTCGAGAGCACGGCGGGGTCGGCGGAGGGGTGCGCGAGCACGAAGTCCTTGCCGCCGGTCTCGCCGACGAGGCGCGGGTAGCCGTGGTAGCCGGCGATGTTCTCGCCGACGGTGCGCCACAGGTGCTGGAACGTCGCGGTGGAGCCGGTGAAGTGGATGCCGGCCAGCGCGGGGTGGGTCAGCGCCACCTCGGAGACGGCCTGCCCGTTGCCGGTGATCAGGTTGATCACGCCGGGAGGCAGCCCGGCGGCCTCCAGCAGCCGCATCGTGAAGTGCGCGGCGAACTGCTGGGTGGGCGACGGCTTCCAGACGACGACATTGCCCATCAAAGCCGCAGAAGTCGGCAGATTTCCGGCGATGGCGGTGAAGTTGAACGGCGTGATCGCCAGCACGAACCCCTCAAGGGGCCGGTACTCCATCCTGTTCCACACGCCGGGCGACGAGATCGGCTGGTCGGCGTAGATCTGCCGGGCGAACGAGACGTTGAACCGCAGGAAGTCGATCAGCTCGCAGGCCGCGTCGATCTCCGCCTGCTGCACCGACTTCGACTGCCCGAGCACGGTCGCCGCGTTCAGCGTCGCCCGCCACGGCCCGGACAGCAGGTCGGCCGCCCGCAGGAAGATCGCCGCCCGCTCGTCGAACGACAGGGCCCGCCACGACGGCGCCGCCGCCAGCGCGGCGTCGATGGCGTCCTTCACGTCCTGGGCCGTAGCGTCATTGGTACGGCCCAGGACGGAGCCATGGTTGTGCGGCTGGACCACGTCGATGGGCGCGCCGCCGCCGAGGCGCTGCTCGCCGCCGATGGTCATGGTCAGGTCGGCCTGCGAACCGGCCAGCTCCTTGATGCGGTCCTCCAGCGCGGCCCGCTCGGCGCTGCCGGGCGCGTAGCCGTAGACGCGCTCGTTCGCGGGCACGGGGACGTTGCTGATGGCATCCATTTACTTACCCCCAAGGGCACGAAGGAAGAAGGCGACGTTGGCGGGGCGCTCGGCCAGGCGGCGCATGAAGTAGCCGTACCAGTCGTCGCCGTAGGGGACGTAGACGCGGACCGTGTGACCCGCTCCCGCCAGGGACTCCTGCAGGTCGGTCCTGATTCCGTAGAGCATCTGGAACTCGTGGTCGCCGATCGTCCGCCCGAACCGGTCGGCGAGCAGCTCCGTGATCGCGATCATGCGATCGTCGTGCGTCGCCACCATGGGGTAACCCTTCCCCGCCATGAGGATCCGCAGGCATCGCACGTACGCCTTGTCCACGGGGGTCCTGCCCTGGTGGGCGACGGAGGCGGGCTCGCGGTAGGCGCCCTTGACCAGCCGTACGCGGGAGCCCTCCGAAGCCAGGTCCCGGCAGTCCTGCTCGCTCCTGAACAGGTACGCCTGGATCGCCACCCCGGTGCCCGGATAGTCCTCGCGCAGCTTGCGCAGGATCGTCAGCGTGGAGTCGACCGTGGTGTGGTCCTCCATGTCGAGCGTCACGGTGGAGTCGTTGGCCGCGGCGGCGGCGCAGATCTCGCGGGCGTGCTCCAGCGCCATCGACTCGTCGAGCCGCTGCCCGACCGCCGACAGCTTGACCGACACCTCACCCCGCGAGCCGAGCCCGAGCGGCCGGACGGCCTGCAGCAGCGTGATGTACGCGTCGGCGACAGCCTCGGCGGCCCGCGCGTCGAGCGTCTCCTCGCCCAGGTGGTCGACGGTCACGGCGAGCTTGGCGTCGCGTAGCCGTTCGATGGCGTCACGCGCCTGCTCAACGCTCTCGCCCGCGACGAACCGCTCCACGACCCTCTTGGTGAGCGGGAAGCCTGACACGGAACGGCGGACGAGCCCGCTCCGCGAAGCGGCGAGCAGCAGTTGACCCAGCATGCTTCAAGTGTAAAAAGCCAGCTCAGAGGGGGCCATCGACGCGCGTAACGCCCGGTGTGGGAGGCTGTCGTACAAATGCACAACTCGGCTGACCTGCAAGAGATCGTCGACGAGATCGCCGCCCGGCTGGGCGCGTCCGCGACGCTGGAGGACCGCTCGTTCCGGCTGCTCGCCTATGGCGCCCAGCACGGCGACATTGACACGGTCCGCCAGGAGTCGATCCTGCGCAGGCGCGCCACGGGAGAGGTGCGCGACTACTTCGAGCGCTACGGCATCGCCCGCGCGAGCGGGCCGGTCAGGATCCCGGCGGACGCCGAGCTGAAGGTCCTGGCCCGGGTGTGCTGGCCGCTGCGGCACGCCGACGTCACCTACGGCTACCTGTGGCTGCTCGACTCGGGCGAGCTGACCGACGAGCGGCTGCGCTCGGCCGCGCCGCTGGTCGCGCGGGCCGCCGCCGCGCTGGCCCAGGAGGCGCGCAGCAGGCAGGACCTCGGGCACGGGCTGCGCGCCCTGCTCTCCGCCGATCCCGAGGAGCGCGCGTCCGTCTCGCTGGAGGTGAGCGGGCCGGTGGCGGCCATCGCCGTACGCGAGTCGCAGGAGCGCGTGGCGGCCCTGTGGACGCTGCCGCGCGGCGTGCTGGCACGTACCGGCTCGCCGGTCGCCCTGCTCGCCCCCGCGCACCTGGCGGGGGAGGTGGCGCGGACGGTGCAGAGCGCGTACGGCACCGCGGCCGGCGTCGGCGCGCCCCGCGACGACCCGGGGGAGGCGTGGCTGAGCTGGCGCGAGGCCCGCCAGGCGCTGCGCATCGCCGAGCACTTCCCGCGCCACGCCCCGATCGCCCGCTGGGAGGACCTCGGCGTGCACCGTCTGCTGGCCAGGCTCAGCCAGGCCGACCTGCGCGAGCTGGCGGCGGAGACGGCGGGGCTGGACGCGGAGCTGGCCCAGACGGTGGAGGTCTATCTCGACCGGGGCGGCCACGTCCAGAAGACCGCCGCCGAGCTGGGGGTGCACCGCCAGACCCTCTACTACCGGCTGGCCAAGGCCGAGCGGCTCACCCATCGCGACCTGTCGGACGGCGACGACCGCCTGGCGGTGCACCTGGCGCTCAAGGCCGCTCATCTCATCGGCGGTTGACCCCCGGACAGGGAGACGGCAGGTGGCCGAGGCCACCTGCCGGGGTCGCGTGATGGGGAATCAGGCGCAGGACTCGTAGACGCGGACGAGCTCCTGGCTCACCCGCTCCCAGGAGTAGCGCGAGCGGGCCCGGTCGGCGCCCGCGTAGCCGAGCGCGGTGCGCAGGGTGGGGTCGTACAGCAGCTCGCGGGCCAGCCGCGCGGTGCGGGCGGGACGGTCCGGCGGCACCAGCAGCCCGGTGACGCCGTCCACGATGGAGTCGAGGTGCGCGCCGACGGCCGAGGCGATCACCGGCACGCCGCAGGCCATGGCCTCCAGCGCGACGATCCCGGTCACGGCCTCGCGCGGCACCGACACGACGGCGTCCGCGCTGCGCATCAGCTTCGGTACTGCGGTCCGCTTCACCTGGCCGAGCAGCGTCACCCGGTCGGCCACGCCGAGCTGCTCCGCCAGGGCGCGCAGGCGGCGCGCGTCGCGGTCCTGGTCGAGCTCCTCGGGCTCCGGGCCGCCGGCGATGACGAGCTCCACGTCGCCGAGGCCGGGCAGCGCCCTGACGATGGTGTGGGCGCCGCGGTCGATCGACAGCGGGCCGACGTGCAGCAGGCGCTTGCGGGTGCCGCGCGTGGCGACCGCGCCCCGGCGCTGGAAGCGCTCGGTGTCGACGCCGTACGGCACCACCGCGATGTTCCCGCGCGGCACGCCCAGCCTGATGAGGGCGGACTCCTCGTCGCCCGAGCCCGCGATGACCGCGTTGGCCCGGCGCCCGAGCGCCCGCTCCAGGTCCTTGTGGCCGGCGTCCACCCGGTGGAACGTCTGCGTGACCGGCACTCCGAGACCTTCGGCGCCGGCGACGGCGACCAGCCCGCCGGTCCACGAGTAGGCGTGGATCACGTCGGGGCGATCCTGCGTCCATCGCTTGCCGAGGTGGGCGCCCACCTCACTGAGGTAAGGGGACACCTCGTCGGCGGCCAGCTCCTTGGCGGGCCCCACGTCGATGTGCTCCAGAGTGACACCCGGGGCCACCCGCGTCTTGGGCTTGCCTTCGGCGTTGTCACGTCGGGAGTAGATGGTGACGTGGTGCTCGCGCCCCAGCTCTCGTGCGACGGAGAGAATGCGGTGGCGCTGGTTACCGTTGGAAGAAGCGACGATCGCGATATTCATGGCACACCTCAGCGTGGAAAAAGCAGCCTCAAAGGTGTGCCTGCGTCTTAGGCACGTCGTTCTACTTCTCAGACGATACCCAGATTTCCGCCGATCGCAAACCCCCGCAGATCAGACACCGCGCAGGGCGAAAACCACGATCTCATCCCAGACCTGGCCGCCCGAGAACGCGTGCCGGTCGGCCTCCACCGCCTTGACCACGGTCGACGGCGCCTGCCCCGCGCACCGGCCCAGCACGTCGGCCAGCCGCTCCTCGCCGTACGGCTCGCCCCGCTCGTTCCGCGAGGAGACCAGCCCCTCGGAGTAGAGCACCAGCGTCTCGCCGACGGCCACCGTCAGCGTCTGGACCTCGGTCTCCGCCTCGGCGGAGATGCCCAGCGGCACGCCACCTCCCGCCCCGAACCGCACCGCCCCGTCGGGCTGCAACAGGGCGGCGGGATGGTGGCCCGCCGACGACAGCCGGATCTCGCGGCCCTTCACGAAGCCCGCCACCGCCATCACGAACATGCCGGTGCCCTGCGCGACCAGCGCCTCGTTCACCTTGCGCATGACCAGGTCGGGATCGGGCTCCCAGGCGCTGAGCACCCGCAGGCCGCCGCGCACCATCGCGCTGACCGAGGCCGCCTCCTCGCTCTTGCCGGCCGCGCCGCCCAGCGCGAACCCCCAGCCGCCCGACACCGGGAACACGTCGTAGAACTCGGCGCCCACCGACGAGCCGGGGTGGTAGACCGCCGCCGCCTCGTAGCCGGGCACGTCGGGCAGGTTGCGCGGGGCCACGCTGGCCGACAGCGCGTCGGCGGCCCGCGACCGGCTCTGGAAGCTCACCTGGGCGCGCAGGGCCAGGCCGAGCTGCAGCCCCACCTCCTGCATGACGGCCAGGTCGGCCAGGCCGAACGGCGGCCGGTCGTGCGCCCGCACGAGCGTCAGCACGCCGTCGCCGTGCCCGATCGGCACCGACAGCAGCGAGCCCGCGCCCATCACGGTCAGCAGTGGCCCCTCCGCGCAGAACCCGAGCACGCTCTCGTCGTCCACCATCTCCTGCACCACGCCGGAGCGGCGGTCGAGCACCTGCATCACGACCATGCTGCCCGCCGGATCGGCCGACTCCACCTGCCTGACCAGGTCGCCCAGCGGATGGTTCTTCGGCGCCATGACGGCCGCGCGGTGCGGCAGGCCGTCGCGCATCAGGTCGGCGATCACCCAGTCGGCCCACTCGGCCGCCAGCAGCCGCGTGGCCCGCTGCAGCGCGCCAGGACGCATCAGCGCGTCCTCTTCGAGCAGCAGCCTGGCCATCCTGGCCAGCAGGTCCTGCCGCCGCGCCGCGGCCAGCAGCAGCGCGCCGTCGGCCTGCTCCGGCCGCCGCGCGCCCGGCTCGGGCAGCTGCACCTCCGTCGGCAGCGCCACCGCCGCGATCATCTGCTGCGGCTCGCCCGGCATGGTCAGCCGGGTCAGCGCGAGCTGCACGGTGTGGGTGCGGCCCTGGTGCGCGAGGCGCGTCTCGAACGCCGACGGCTGGCCCGTCTGCAGCACCGCCGTCAGATGCGAGCGGAACGCCGCCCGCCGCGACACGTCCACCAGCAGCGGGAACGAGCGGCCCACGAGATAGCCGTCGGGGCTGCCCAGCATGCGGGAGGTCTCGGGGTTGATCCGCCTGACCACGCCGCCGCCGTCGAGCACGATGACGGGCACGGGGAAGGCCCTGAACACCTGGCGCAGCAGCTTCAGCTCCCGCTGCCCGCCGTCCTTCTTGCCGCCAGGACGCCTGGGGGCCTTGCGCAGCTCCTCCCGGGCCTCCGCCAGGAGTTCCGCGGCCGTGTCGAGCTCGGCCAGCGCCGCGTCGAGTGTGGGCGCGAGGTCCTTGGGGTAGGCGGCCCTCGCTTCGCGCAGCGAGGAGACGCGCCCGGCCAGCGCGTCTAGCGCGTGTTCGAGGTCCGGCATGGTCATGGTCTGAACGCTACGCCACCCGGGATAATGCTAGCCATAAGGGGTAGATGCTTGTTGCTATGGAATCGACCGCGATGATCACCCCCGGACTCGCGCGCGACCTCGCCGCACTGGGCCGCCTGGGCGAGGACACCTCGACGGAGAGCGTGCTCAGAGGACTGACGGCGGCGCTGGCGGCAGGAGTGCCCGGCTGCTCGGGAGCCTCGGCCGAGCACTGGCGCGACCACCGGGTGCTGGTCTCCGGCTCCCACAGGGAGCTGATCCTGCTCGTCGAGGGCGAACGTGAGCTGGGCGAGGGCCCGTCCATCGAGGCCAGGCAGAGCGGCGGCCGCGCCACCGTGACCGACGTGCTCAAGGAGACCCGCTGGCCGCGCTACGACGCGCTGGCCACCCGCTCCGGCGTGCGCTCCGTGCTCACGGTGCCCATCGAGGTGCCGCCCGCGCTGCTGGTCGTCGGCCTCTACTCGGTACGCCCTGGCGCGTTCTCGCCCCAGGGCGCGGTGTCGCTCGCCGACATGCTGACCGAGCAGGTCGGCGTGGCGATGGCCAACATGTGGGAGTTCGAGGAGGTGCGCACCGACGCCGCCCAGCTGCAGGAGGCCCTGGCAGGACGCTCGCTGATCGACCAGGCCAAGGGCATCATCATGCAGACCAGCGGGTGCAGCGCCGAGGCCGCGTTCGAGGAGCTGCGCCGCATCTCCCAGCACCACCAGGTGAAGGTGGCCGACCTGGCCAGGCTCCTGGTCGAGGAGCACCAGCGCAAGTCGTCGAAACGCGGCTGACCCTCACTGGACGCGGCTCACCGGACGCGGCTCACTGGACGCCGCCACTGGACGCCGCTCACTGCACACGGCTCACTTGATCGCGGCGACCGCGTCAGCGAGCGTGTCGTAAATCGGCAGCCGCTGCGCCAGACCTGTGATCCACATCACCTTCGACTTGGTGTACTCCACCCCGATGAGCGCGAACTTGGTGCCCGCCGTGAGGCTGGTCTGCCAGTGATGCACGATCAGCCCGAGCGCGCGCGAGTCCATGAACGTCACCCCGGCGAGGTCGAGGATCAGGTCGTCGCCCGCCATGGCTAGATAGTCGGCGAACTGGGCGCGTGTCGTGGCGTCGAGCACCCCGTCGACCCGCACCACGGTGATCCCGTCCACGGTCGACGACGTCAGGCTGAGGGCCGCCACGGGCTCCCCGCCGTTCTCCGGCATTGTCACGAAGCAACCCTACTGTCACCACGCGATCGAGGAATACTTCCAGCCCGATGGGGGACACTGGATCCGAGGTCCAGCAGAGGGCTTCTGTCTCGAGAACAGACGAGGCGTGCCTCTGCATGGGCTTTTTTCCTTGCGAGGCCGCCTGCGATCCATATAGGGAGCAGCGATGGCTGTGCAGGAATACGTCCTCGAGGAGATGACCGCGGAAGAACTCCTGGCCGAAATGGTCAGGGAAGAGACGCCCGACAGCCACAGGGAACGCCTGCGCGAGCGCATCGTCGAGATGCACAGGCCGCTCGCCATGGAGATCGCGCGACGCTACCGCTACCGCGGCGAGCCATTGGAGGATCTCCTCCAGGCCGCGTATGTTGGCCTGATGAAAGCCGTCAACGGCTTCGACCCGACCCTCGGACACGCGTTCAGGGGCTACGCGGTCGTCACGATGACCGGCGAGGTCAAGCGGCACTTCCGCGACCGCACCTGGGCGATCCGGGTGCCCCGCCTCTACCAGGAGCGCCGCTCGGAGCTCAACCGGCTCGTGGCCGACCTGAGCCAGGACCTCGGCAGGTCCCCGACCGTTGCGGAGCTCGCCGCCAAGATGAACATCACGGAGGAGGACGTCCTGCTGACGCTCGACGCCTCGGCCGCGTACAGCACGCTCTCGCTCGACGCGCCGCTCGGCACGGACGACGACGCCGCCTCGCTCGGCGACGTCATCCCCGAGGACGACGACACGCTGAGCACCATGGTCGACAGGGAGGCCGTCAAGCCGCTCATCGACGCCCTGCCCTCCCGCGAGAAGCACATCCTGCTGTTGCGCTTCTTCGGCAACATGACGCAGGCCGAGATCGCGGCCGAGTTCGGCATCTCGCAGATGCACGTCTCACGCATCCTGCGCAAGGTTCTCGACCAGCTGCGTGCCGAGCTGGTCTCCTGACGAGGGCGGTCACCGGGTGAACGAGGACGTGGAGCCTCAGTCGGGCCACAAGGGCCCGCCACCCGGCGCGCCCGTGAAAGGCCTGCGGTTCCGCCTGCCGGACCTGCCGCGCGTGCGGCAGTACGCCGAGGAGGAGGCGCGGGCCTCCGGCATGCCGGAGGACGCCATCGGCGACTTCGTCATCGCCGTCAACGAGGTCGCCACCAACGCCGTCACCCACGGGCACGACCACGCGTTCCTGCGGACGTGGACCTCTGACGGCGACCTCGTCGTCGAGGTGCACGACAACGGCTCGTGGAAACCGGGGCCGATGCCCGGCTCCGTCGGCGGCATGGGGCTGTGGGTGGCTCGCCTGCTCTCCTCCGACCTGACCTTGCAGGTCGGCGGCGAGGGCAGCACGGTCATCATGCGCTTTCCCGGCAAAAGCTGACATCCGCGTCCAACGCGTATGGCGAAGGGGCCCGGCTCGCCGGGCCCCTTCACTTCGTTCTAGCGGCGGGCCCTGCTGCGCCAGCCGCCGTTGCCCGTACGGATGCCGGCCGTGCCGACGCCCGCCTGGTGCAGCGCCAGCAGCGTCAGCCCCAGCAGGACGAACGTCATCCCGGAGAAGCCGCCGGGGATCGACGCGCCCACCAGGTCGAGCAGGAACCCTAGACCAAAGATGATCGCTGCGATGATCGCGAGCATGCCACGTCACCTCATTCCCTGAGCATGCTGGACGCCGTGGTCCTGCGAGATCCCCTGGGCGTGCTGGACGCCGTGGTCCTGCGAGATCCCCTGAGCGTGCGGCGCGCCGTGGTCCTGCGAGCCGCTGAGCGCCAGCAGGCGCTCCAGGACGTTGCGGTAGTCGCGCAGCGCCAGCCGCAACTGCTCGGTCTCCGCCTCGCCGGCGTCCTTCCAGCGGCCGCGCAGCGCCTCCGTACGGCTCGTCAGGCTGCTGGTGAGCGACTCCACCACCTCGCCGACCAGCCCGTCCGCGCGCCGCACCGCCTCACCGGGGTCGTCCACGAACGACGCCTGCAGGTCGCGCCAGCGGGCCTGCACCTGGGTGGGGTCCTGGTCGAACAGGACGATGTCGTCGGGGGCCGCGTGCGCCGGCGCCTGGTCCGCGTACGGGTCACGGCCGGTCGCCGCGGGAGCCGCGGGGGTCGCCGCGACGCCGGTGCCGGGGATGGCCGTGCCGTCGTGGGGGTCGTCGTCGTACGGGGAGATGCGGTCGGTCCCGGCCTCGGACGCGGCCAGCTCGTCGCCGTCGCGGGCGTACTCGCCGTCGCGGACGGGCTCGTCGCTGACGATCACGTCCTCGACGGGCTCCCGGTGCGCGACGTCGTCCTTGGGGTCGTCCTTGAGGTCGTCCCTGGGGTCGTCACGCAGATCGTCTGCGAGGCCGTCGCGCTCGCCGTCCCTGTAGTCGTGCTCACGGTCGTTCGGGGTGTTATGCGGGGTGTCGTTTCCGGCGTGGTCGTACGTTCTGCCGGGCTGCGACGGCACCTTGAGCTCGTCGCTGCTGCTCATATCGTGCTCACCGTCCTCGGGTGGTCTCGTGGAGGAGCTCCTCGAACAGCGCGCGGTAGTGCACCATGGCCTGCCGGAGGTCCTCGGTGGAGGCCTCCTTCCTGGCCGCGCGCCCGCTGATCTCATGAGCCGTCCTGTAGTGGTCGAGCGTCGCCGCGTGCCCGACCGACAGGTCGGACAGGCGCTGCTCGAAGTCCTCGGTGGGGTAGCCCCGCTCGGCCATGACGGCCGTCACGAGCTGGTCCGCCTCCGTCACCGCGAAGCCGGGCGCGTCCACGAAGCGCTCCTGGACCTCGATCCAGCGGCTCGCGTACGCGTCGCGGGACTCGTCCGACAGGGGCCTGATGTCCAGCTCGGCGTGGCGCTGCTCACGGTCGAGCAGCTCCTGCTCCGCCTCCCGGCGGTTGTCGTGCTCGGAGACTATGCGTTCGTACTCCGGGCCGAAGCGTTCGCGGAGGTGGGAGCGGCGCTTCTGCTGCTGCAGCATGAACCAGCCCACTGCGGCGAGCGCCACCACCACGACCACGACGACGGCCACCCATACAGAGGTGGTCATGTTCTCGCCTCCGGTCTCTTCGATGAGACCAGCGACTGCCCTCGAACAGGTATGTCGAAACGCGAGCCTCAGTGAGCGTCGAGTGCTTTCCTCGCCGCCTCCAGCACGGCTGCGACATGTGAGCCCCCTGGGGAGGCCGGCACCTCGCTGAACCCTTCCGCGGGGTCGTAGCGCACGTCCAGGCCCGCGTCCACGAGCCGCTGAGCCCACCGCAGCGCCGTGTTCAGCCGCTCGGCCGCCGGCGGCTTGCCCTGCGCCGCGGCCGACAGGTTACGCAGGTTCGTGGCGGGCCCCGACTGGGAGTGCGTCCTGGCGAGCTTCCACGGCAGGGCGGCACTGTGGTCGAGCATCGGCTTGGCCAGCCCCGCGGCCCGCTTGGCCTGCAACACCCCCGATTCGCTCACCCCGAAGTGCGCCGCCAGCTCCTGCACGCTCCGCCCTTGAGCGACGAGCCTGGCCAGCTCATCCCGATCGATGCTCGGCCTCCGCCCCACTGGCCGCCTCCGCTCCCGCTTTTCCGTGTACGCGCGCACCTCTGATGTGCGCTAAGGTTATGACGTCCCGCCCCGCAGGGGGCGGCCGACACAACCGGGACGTAGCGCAGCTTGGTAGCGCACTTGACTGGGGGTCAAGGGGTCGCAGGTTCAAATCCTGTCGTCCCGACTGGTTGTAAAAGGCCCGTTAGCCTGGCATCAGTCCAGGACAACGGGCCTTTCCGCTTTTCTACGTAGTGCTCGCCGATCCTCAGACGGCACGCAGGTGGGGACCACTTGGGGACCGCTCGTCTCCGAGGTGCGCGCTCAGCGCGTCGCCGGCATCGGTGATGGAGCGCAAATCGGGGTGCAGATACCGCTGCGTCGTGCTCAGCGAGCCATGACCGGCGATCTTCCTCAGGACGTGCACAGGAACGCCCGCGTCGGCCATCCAGGTCAACCCGGTGTGCCGAAGGTCGTGGCGCCGGAAGTGCTCGTAGCCAAGCCTCGTCACGACCTCGTCCCAATGCGTCGCATCACGCAGCACCGCCGTGGTGATGCGCCCGCCCCGCGGCCCGGTGAACAGCCGCGCATCCGGATCAGAGCCTACGGCCGTCAGTCGCGCCGAAACCAGGTCCTGGACCTTTCCGATCAGTGGCACCTTGCGCGCACGCTTGCCTTTAGTCCCCTTGTCGGCCAGCCCTCCGGGGCTCGGAGTCGTCTGCCGCCGGACTGTCCACACCCACGTGTCGGTGTCGATGTCGCGCACCCGCACGCCGGACACCTCACCGATCCGAGCCGCCGTGCACGCCGCGAACACCACCACGTCACCCCAGCCGGCGAACTGGTCGGCCGACCGCGCCACCAACGCCTCGGCCAGCCCCACCAACGCCTGCCAACTCGGCAGCGCGAGCGACCGCGGATCGTCCAGTTCGTCCTCCGCACGCTGGAACTCACGCTGCCAGCCGGTCACCCGGGCAGGATTGCGATCGATGATTCCGTCCCGTACCGCCTGCTCCATCACCCGGACCAGGATCGCCAGACTGTTCTTGATGGTCGACCGGCTGCACTCGTCAGCGATCCAGCCATGAACGGCGCGATCGACGGCACCATTGGTGATCAGTCGTACAGGCAGATGCCCGAGCGTAGGAACCACCCGCTTACGCCAGCCGGCCAAGTACGGATCGAGCGTCTTAGCCTCCAGGCCGCGCACGGCCAGCTCCATCACGCGGTCGCCATACTCGCTAAGAGCCGATGTCGCCGCGAGTGGATCAACCCCGCCACGAGCGGCCTTCTCCATCGCCTCGATCCACGCGGCCGCCGCTTCCGGGGTGGCCACGGACTCCGACTTCGACAGCCGTCTCTTGGAGACGGGATCGATCCACCGCACACGGGCTCGGTACGGCATTCTCCGGTCCGGCCGATGCTCGACATCGGATGCCAGCGTGATACCGACCGGAAGCACCACCCCAGACGCCATCACGACGCGCCAGGGTCAGTCCGGCGGCTCTGGAGCCACGCGCGCACGTCATCCACGCTGTACAGCGTCGTCCGCCCCGACACCCGCACGAAAGGCGGCCCCTGTACGGGCTGCTGCGTCCGCCACCGCCGGACCGTCGAGGGATCGACCTTCATGAGCGTGGCCAGTTCCTCGGTCGTGTACCAGCCGGACCCGAGCAGATCAGGACCTTGATCAGTTGGCGCATGAGTCATGGGACGACCTCCTTCGGTGGGTCGAGTGAGTCGATGAGCAGGGATTCGCCGGGGCTGTAGCCCTGACCGGCGAACGTCCAATGGGCGAGCACGAGCGTGCTGGCGTCGGTCTCAGGCAGCAGGCCGGCCACGCGCAGCTGGTCGTGCCGGTAGTCGGTGCGTTCCTGGCGGATGGCACCAAGAGTGGTCGAGTAGGCCCTCGATCGAGTGGAGAAGTGGCCGCGGAAGCCGAGCATGTGGGCCCACTTGCGCAGCCGCAGCCCGGTCAGCTCCGGATGGCTCTGGGGATGGCCCAGTCGCCACGCGGTGCGGATCAGCCGGGCGGCGTGCGGTGTGGCGCCGCGTTCCTGGAGGTGGGTCAGGTCGTGGTCCCGGATGCGGCGATCGAGGGTGCCTGAGGCTTCGGCGGCTTTGGTGGCGTACTTGGCGATGTAGCCGGCCACGGCTTGTTCGGACAGTTCGCCGTCGAGGTCGCTGCCGTGGATCGGCTTGACGTCGACCTGGCGGCCCCACACGAGGTGCTCGGTGGGTTGCCCAAGCTGAGGTGCCTCCAGCTTGACGGCTGCGGCGGCCGAGCGGATGGCGCTGTCGAGCAGCTGCACGGTGGCCCACTCGGGTGGCATCTCGACGTCGGCCGGGTCGGTGGTTCGGCCGTCGAGCCGGATCACGGCGTGGAAGTGCACGACGCCGCGGGCCTGGTACTCGGCGACCTTGGCGAAGGACACTCGCACCGCTTCGTTGAAGGCGCGCTGGGTCATGCCTGCCGAGGCCGCCAGGTGGCGCCGCAGGTAGACGGTGAAGCGTCGCCACAGGTCGCCCGCGTGGGCGTTCCACAGCACGTGGCCGACGTAGTCGTAGGTGTCCGGGTCGAGCGGCTGGCCGATCCGGGAGTCGCCGGCTTGATGGCGCTCGAAGCAGACCGGGCCGGAACGGCGTGGGTGGCAGACCGGGGCGATGCCGTCCTTGTCCGGTCCCCGGTGTACCGGCCCGAACGACGGCGCGGTGAGGGTGGCGAACACCTTTGGGTGCGTACGGACAGTGCTGGGCACGCCCTTCGTGCCGCCGAGGAGACCTGCCCGGATCAGGTGGTAGGTGTCCCGGCGATACAGCTCTGAGCAGGACGGGCAGCGGGAGGCGCGCCGGTTCCCGCACCGGATGAGGAGCTGACCGTGCGGCTCAGTGTCCGTGCGGTAGTGGTTCAGAACCTCGCCCGAGGCGGCATCCAGGGTGATGCTCTCGCCGACCAGCCGCACGGGTTCGGCACAGCCGTGCAGCCGGTGGACCTGGTCCAGCCAGCGAGTCAGGTTGGTGCTCGAGTACCGGGCCAGGTCGCGGACGGCTGACCCGGCGAGTTCGGCGAGCGCCCCCGCATCGCTCACAGGGTGATCCTCCTTACCTTGACGATCGTGATCTGCGGACGGCAGGCCGCGCACTGCTGGCCAAAGGGCAGACGGCGACCGCACGAGATGCGCCGTTGCCGGCCGGGACCGCGAACCACGAGCGGCCTCTGGCATAGGCCGCCGGGCTGATGGTCGAGCACGCGGCGCGTCACGCTCCATGGGCGATCAGCGCCGCCTGCATACGTCTCGACGACTTCGACGCGATAGCGAATGGCCATCAGTTCGGCTCCGCTGTCGAGCCACTTGGCTCGGCGCCTGGCCTCACAGTGCCCGGCAGTTCTGGGCGTGCTTGTCGGCGTCGGTGTAGTGCCCTGAGGTTGCTTCGCCGCAGCCGCCGCACTCGTACCTTCCGGATCTGTACGGCCACTTGGGGTCGTATGGGAGCTTCTTCCAGGTGACGGTGTTGCCGCCAGCAGTTCGGTATCTGATCGTTTCCTTCATGGCGACGTCTCCTTCGTGATCTCGGAGCCATGACGTTCCGGACACCCGCCCAGCCCTGATCGGGCAGGCTGAGCGAGCACCCGCAACCTCAGGCATCGCGATCAGTGGAAAGCGACCCAGAAGGAGTAGCGGCAGTTCGGACAGCCGACCTGGAGCCCGCCCTCGCCTACCAGCAGCGCTTCAAAGCGCGCGAGCCGGGTTCGGTGGCGGCAGTCGGGACAGGACACCTGCTGGTCGTTGACGCCAGTCGGTAGTGACACGGTGGTGGGCCTCCCTTCAGCGATCGCATTTGGGGCAGGTTCGGGTCCGGACGTAGAGGTAGCCGTGGCAGATCGAGCACCGCTGTGCGGGCCGGGGTGGCGGCTGTTTCCTGCTCATCCGAACCAGCGCCCCAGGCCCTTGGCGCGGGCGCCGGCCTGTCGCAGGGCGTCCTCACGCAGGCGCTTGGCCTTCCTCGTGCCGACCGTGGCCTCCAGTTCGGCTTGCGCCTTGCGCCGCTCGACGGCGGTGACGCCGTGGCCGTTGGCGGCTTGGGCCAGCTTGTTCAGCTCGTTGGCGCTCTGGGTGCTGGCCTTGAGCGCGGCCAGCTGCTGCTCGGTCATCCGGCTTCTCATGAGCGCGACCTCCGAGTCTGCTCGCGCTCGGTGCGCTCGGCCTCTTGCTGGGCGAGCTGCTCGTCATAGGCGTCGCGTACGGCCTGTGGCTCGCCACCGGGCCAGATGCCCGGCTTGCCGGGGTGGAAGATCCGCGTCTTTGCTGCCATCGTGGAGTTCTCCTTCGTGGAGCCTCCAGGGCCGGGAATCTTGGCGGAGGATCGGCCCTGGAGGGATGTTCGTTGTCTGCTTGCGTCGAAGCTGGCTTCGGTGTGCACGTTCGCCTTCGGGGATCGCTAGCGGTCCCGCTCGGTCTCGTCGAACATGGCTTCTTCACGGGCCTGCAAGGCGGCTCGCGCCTCAGCGAAGGCCTGCCGGTGCGCCTGGGTGAGGCTGTAGCCCTGCTCGCAGAGCTGCTCCACCCGGCGGTCGTAGTCCACGGCTGTCACCTCCCTTCTGCCGGTCAGTCGTCGGTGTGGTTGTCGATGCCCGTGCCGGTGCAGTCCCGGCAGGTCAGCCCGTCGCCATCGAGGCCGGAGCCGTTGCAGGTGCAGCACCGATAGGCCCACAGGGCGAGTTGCTCGGACACCTCGGTCACCAGCCCTCGGGCTTGCCGAGATCGGTCCACCAGCACAGGTCCTGCTCGCAGGTGATCGGCGGCGGCGTGCTGCTACTCGTCGGCCTCACGGCCGGCACTGCGGGCGCCGGGGCGGCCGGAGCCTTCTCAGCGCCGAAGCCGCCGGACAGACCCAGAGCGACCAGCGCCACGCCTGCGATGGCGAGCCAGACGACCACGCCAGGCAACTGCCGGCCTGGCTCCGAGGAGTAGGCGTTCACGCGTTCGTCACCGCCCCGAGGTAGCTCACGGCCGCGCCGTACTCGTTCAGGGCCTGCTCAGTGACCGCGACAGCGCGGTAGGTGATCGGGCCGAAGTGGCGCTCGGTCAGGTAGTGCGTGCCGCCGCTGGCCGGTACGCCGATCAGCTCGGCGACGCGGTCCACGGCCGCGCACTTCTCCCGGTCGGTGCCACTGGCGTGGACGCTGACCGCCTCGCCAAGGCTCGGCACGGGCACCTTGGGGTTGTCGGCCAGGAATCGTGCCAGCGCACGCAGTCCGGCGATGAACTCGGCGCGGACGGTGGAGTCGGTGGTCATCATCAGCGGGTCTCCTCGTGTCGTGATGTCGGTCCGGAGTTGCGTCTCAGTCGCCGCCCAGGCCCAGGTGATCCACCAGACCGGCGGCCAGTTCGGGGGCGATGTTCATGCGGGTGCGCAGCACCTCAGCGGGGATGGGCCTGCCGTGAGCGGTCTCGTACTCGGCGGCCAGGCGGCGCGCGTAGCCCAGCAGCGCAGGCGCCGGCACAGGTCCGCCCTCATCCGCAGGCGCAGACGACGAAGGAGCGTGTTCGAGCTGCGGTTGCGTCTGCTCCTCAGGCGCAGCGGTCAATTGCTCGTGCTCATCAACCCGGGTCGCATGAACCCGCTCAGCAGGCTCGTCTTCTGCCGCAGGCGCCTCATACGCCGGTACCGTGCGCGTCGCCAACGGGGCAGGCTCGGCATGGCTCGCCCGCCGCTCCAGCATCGACATGGCGATGAGGAACGCTCCGGCCGGAGTCGCGGCCAGGATCCAGCCCCAGGCACTCTGCGGCGCTTCCGCGAGGTTGGCCGCCAGAGTCAGCACGATCCCGCCGGACAGCACCAGCGCGGGCCACGACAGCGGTCCGCGGCGAGGCCGGCCCGTCCGCTTGTCCCGCTGGATCTCCCGCGCGGCCATCACACACAGCAGGTCGATGCAGACCGCCACCGCCCAGGCCCGCCAGCCGTCCTGGCCGTACTTGCGCGCCAAGCTGGAGATGTGATCGAACGATCCGACAGCCGCGATCACCGCCAAGACGGTCACCGGCGCGGAGTCGGCCACCATCGACCGGAGCCGGTTCATCGCCCGCCCTCGCGTTCCTGGAGCCGGAGCGCTTCCCAGCGCTGGGCCTGCCGGTGGCTCACGCCGATGCGGTCCGCAGCCTGGGCGATGCTGTGGCCCTGCTCTTCGCGCAGCCCCGCGTAGTCTTCGCGGCGGCCCGCTGCTTGCTCGGCGTACTTCGCGCGGGACTTGGCCGCGCCACGTTGCCGTGCCGCCGTCGCGGCACTCGATGGTGCCTTCACGCTGATCTCCCGAATCAGGCATGGATCAGGTAGGGACGTGGCGTGATCAGGGCTCACGCCTGGCCCGATAGGTGCCGGCAGATGGCTAGGCCGGTAGATCCTCGAAGTCGGGCTCGGTGAACTCCTCCACCGCCTGCTCCAGCTCCGCCGAGTCGGCCACCTCGACCGCCGGTCCGCCGGTCAGCAGCGCCCAGGACGGAGCCAGCTCCGCATGCGCTTCCGCCGCGGCTTCGGCTTGCTCCTCGGTGACGTGCACCGAGCGCTCCAGATGCCAGCGGCTGTCCGCCCCCAGCACCACCGCCGTGCCCGGCCGGTCCGCCGAGATCTGCCGGGCCGCCGCCACAGCCCGGGAGTCCATGTCACCCAGGCACATCTTGGCTGTCTCGTCGTCGTTGACCATGTGGCAGATCCGGCCGGTCAGCTGCGCACGCAGCGCCGTCACACCCGGCCCCAGGTCCGAGCCCACCCGCTGCCCGCACACCACCAGGTAGATGCCGAACGCACGGCCCAGCTGGGCGATGCGCAGTAGCCGGGTGGCGACCGCGGCGACCTCTTCCTTCTCCGCCTTCGGATCGGCCATCAGGAAGAGTTCGGCCACCTCATCGACCAGCACGACGATGGGCACAGGCCGGACCTCATCCGGCAACCTCGGATGCCAGATGTTCTTGACCCGGTACTCCCGGCACAAGGCCATCCGCGACGTGATGATCCCGACCAGGTCAGACAGCAGCCGCGCGCACTCGGCACGCTGGGTGGCCAGCGCCGACAACCGTCTCTGGTACGGCGTGAACTCGACCCCGCCCTTGAGGTCGAAGCCGACCAGCGCCACCGGCTGCGGTGCGAGCCCCGCGATCAGCGCGTTGGCCAGGTTCGACTTACCGGACTGCGTGGCCCCGACGTTCAGCCAGTGCGGCACCTTCCGGAAGTCGATGACGAACCACTCGCCGGAGTCCAACCGGCCCACCCGCACCCGCAACAGCCCATCGGCCAGCGAATGCCCGCCGGCCACCGTCTCCAGCGGATCGACCATCGTGGCGGCGAGCGTCACCTTGCCCGGCCGCCAGCCGACCAGGCGCACACTGTGCACCCGCCAGGCATGCGCCAGCTTGTCCAGCACTCGCTCGTAATCGTCGGGAGTCTGCCCGTCATGCAGCCGGATCGTCACCCGGAAGCCGGTGGACGTCGGTCGCAGCATTCCCAGACGCGGTGCCCGTTCGACCTCGACCCGGCGAAGGCTCCGGCGTTGCTGAGTGAGCATCAGGCCTCTCACCCGGGGTACCTCCCCTTGGCATAGGCGACGGCGTCCAGCACCGCACTGCCATCGTGGTCGGCCAGCCATGCCAGTGCACAGTCAGCCTGCTCCGGCGTCAGCTCCGCCAGTTCCTCGTTGAACCGCTTCCAGAACTCCGCGAGCTTCACGCCTCAGCCCCCCAGACCAGGAAAGCCGGGGAACGTCCACCGCCAGCGACGCCGACGCCTGGACAGACCGCAGCCCGAGGCCACCGCCCGCCACGTCCCGTACACCACGAGCACCTTGACCGGGAACCCGGTCACGTACCAGAACGAGGTCGGTGCCCACCGCCGCCACGCCCACAGACCTGAGCTGACAGCCAGCAACGCCAGCCCCAGCCACACCGCGAAGTCGGCCATACTAGAGCCGTCTCCTTTCCTCTTCTTGCTGGTCGGAGACCCCGGAGCGGCTTGAGACCGCCAAGCCGACAGCCGCTCCGGGACCACAGGGTCAAAACAAGGGCTCCGTCGTAGGCCCCTGCGGAGGACGGCGCAGGCCACGAAACGGCCGCACCACCTTCTCGCCAGAGGCGCGACGGATCAGCACGTTGCGTGGACCGGGCCCCGCCCAGGCGATCAGAACCGTTACCGGCTCCCCACGCTCCAGGTAGACGCGCCCCGCGACGCCCATCTAGGCCGCCTTCTCGGGCGCCGGCCGGATCGCCTCGCAGCGGAACCCCATCCCGGACCGCCCGTTCATCTGCCAGTAGAAGCAGGTCAGACCCACCGGTCGGACCTTGCTGCCCACCACGATCTGCGGGAAGTCTGCCGACGGGAACGTCACCGTGATCACCGGGTTACGCCGGTCGTCGTTCGGCATGGGCAGCAGCGGCAGCGTGTACAGCTCACGCCCCTCCGCGTCCTTCTTCACCTCACCCGTCGCGCGGTCCACGATCTTCGGCTCAGCCTCACCGGCGACCGTGAACGACAGCGACGCGATGTCCACCGGAATGTTGCGCACGTCTTCTCCTCTGACCTTGTTCCTCGGTAAGCCCTAGCTTCGAGGTTCTAGCGAAACCATACTGCCTTTTCGATAAGGCAGCAAGGCGTTGGCTAGAGTCCATCGGGGAGTAGGTGCAAAACGGTCCTTATCGCCTTGCCAGTAAGGTGGCTAGGTGCGACCCACCAGGTTGGGCCAGTGAGGAGTGGTAGGTCATGGCTGACCAGGACATTTGGACCAGCGTCTCCTTGCCGTACGTGCGACCTCGAAGGTCAGGCCAACCGGACGCCTGGACGGAGGAAGCGGCTCAACACGGCCACACTGGTAGCAACATCCTTCGCGAAGTAGTCGAGCTGTACCCGCCGGCGAGCGTGGGAGCAGCCCTTGGCCTCCGCGAGGACGAACCGGCGGTAGTCAGACGCCGAACCGTGCTCCTTGATGAGCAGCCCATCGAGCTGGCGGATTCGTACTATCCCGCTTCCATCGCTCGAGGTACCCGCCTCGCTGACATGCGAAAGATCCCTGGAGGAGCGCCAACGCTCCTCGTTGAGCTGGGCCATGAACTTGTTCACGTCGAGGAAGACGTCTCTGCTCGACCGGCCACCGAGGAGGAGCGGGAACTTCTCCGCCTTGGAGATCACGAATGGGTGCTTGTTCTCTTTCGGCGGTCGCTATCCCGTGACAGAACGCCTATCGAGGTCAGTGTGCTGACCATGGTCCCTCACGGACGCCACCTTCGTTACAAGCTCTCACTTTGAGCAGAGAGGCTGACCCATGGTTCAGTATCAGGACACCCGTCCGAAGCATCAGCAGATCGCCGCCGCCATCCGAGCGGACATCATGGCCGGCAGACTCTCCCCAGGCGAGCAACTCCCATCCACTCAACAGCTTGTGAGTCAGTACGCGACTGCTAACGCCACTGTGCAACGTGCACTTTCGCTGTTGAAGGACGAAGGCTTCCTGGAGGGGCGCCCCGGCAAAGGCGTTTTCGTCCGTGCCAAGCAGCTGGCCGTCGTTGAAGTGTCTTCCTACTTCGCACCATCGCCACGGGGCTACAGCTATGAGCTTCTTCGTGTGGATGAAGTCGTCCCGCCCGCTGACGTGGCACAAGCTCTTGAGCTGAACGATGGTGACAAGGCTGTCCTACGTCATCGCCTGCTTCTCCTCGATGGCGACCCTGTCGAGCTCTCCTGGTCGTACTATCCGTCGAGTCTCGTGGGAGGAACACCGCTGACGGGCTCCAAGAAGATCAAAGGCGGGGCGCCTCAGGTGCTAGCCGATCTTGGCTACCCGCAACGTGAGTTTACGGATCTCCTGTCGAGCCGCCCTCCCACAGTCGAAGAGGCTGAAGGTCTGGAGCTTCCAGAGGGAGTTCCGGTGATGAGGCAGTTCAGAGTGATCTATTCCGACGACAAACGCCCTGTCGAAGTTTCTGTCCTGGTGAAAGGCGGCCATCTCTACACACTGCTGTACCGCCAGAGCACGACGTGACGAAGGGCAGGCATGACCCATTCCAAGCATTCGGTGAGCGTTGCCGGCGTCGTTGTCGATGACGCCGGCCGAGCCCTGCTGACTCGCAGGGCCGACACTGGCGAGTGGCAAGCCCCGGGCGGCGTCCTTGAGATCGAGGAGACCATCCCGGAAGGTGTTCGCCGTGAAGTCCTGGAAGAGACCGGCCTGATCATAAAGCCCGAAGCTCTCACCGGCGTCTACAAGAACATGCCTCGCGGCATCGTGGCCCTCGTGTTCCGCTGCAAGGTAGCGGGTGGCCAACTCGCCACCAACGACGAAGTCACCGCCTTCCACTGGGCATCCGAGCCTGAGATCCGCGACATGGTCACCGAGGCGTTCGCCATCCGCATCCTCGACGCTCTGTACGAAGGCACTCCAGCGATCCGGCACCACGACGGGATCAGCCTCATGTGACCCCTGGTCGGGCTGTTACAAGTTTCCCTGCGGTTTCAAGCCCGCCGCGCAGCGGCGGGAACCGCGCGATCTTGGGGACAGTAGGGGACGGCACACCCGAGTTTTGGGATAGGGCCTGAGAAGGTCTCCATGAAGAAGCCGTGAAGAGCGGCGTCAAGGCACCGGCTAGAACCAGGCAGCACATCCGGCCCCGGCTCCGTCGCGGGAGGCGTGATCCTCTCAAAGAACAGCTTCAGCGATGAGCCGCCCTACCCTGATGCCGCGCCGGCAGCGCACCGCCGCAGCGAACCCCAACGACACATCGCCTGGCCCTGCGCGCTCGCTCGCGGCGGGCTGCGGCTCTTCGGCCGGTCCCGCCGCGGCGGCGCGCGTGCCGGCAAGCCGGCACCTCCGGTAGCAGGCGGCAAGAGTTGCCAGACGCTGCGCCCTCTTCATGTATCGACGCCCCAGCCCAACGATCGACGTGACCAAGACGAGCAGCCCTCAAGCCTCAACCGTGACTCTGCGCCTGGCGGAGACGGACGACGGCCAGCTGCACGAGGAAGCAGAAGCGCGAAGGGCTGAAGACCTTGGGGCTCCGCCCCAAACCCCGGCCCTCCTCGGAGATGCGCCCGGCCGCGCGAATCAGGGGGAGTGGCTGAGGTCCTGCGCGGTCATCTCCCCGCCGGCCACCACAAGGGACACCAGACCAGCCGCGCCAGGGCAAGCCGTCATGTGCGGGCAGGACAACCAGCGCACGAGGAAGGTCACCGGGCCACATGTACACGCGAACGACGGCTTGCCCTGACACGTCCGGCCCGGTATGGCTTTACGCCTGCCCGACGAGGAGATGACCACGACTTCGCCATGGCGTCGGCGACAACTTACGGCTAACGTCTCAGAGAGCGGCTACCAACAGACAACCTTCGACCTAAACTTGAGTCACACCTCTAAACCTAGGGTAGCAAGCTGGCCTGCGCACAAGTCGCCACATGTGCGCATTAGGAACAGCGTTGAACGGGAGTGGCAACGCATAAGTCGCGATACGGACAAGCGCGCAAGCGAGGAGTAGTATGGGGTTTCGCAATCCACTTTATCTGGACTTGCAACTGCTCAAGAATTTAGCCGACTATCATGGCATAGATGTACCTATCCAAAAGGAAGTAGTCCGCAAAGTCGCCGAAGACAAAACCAGTGGAATTGGCCTAGATAAAGCTATCCAACTCAAGCGAGATGTCAACAAAACCGCAGAGGTTACAGAAACCTACTCAACCGAAATACGCCCTGTGCGTCTAGTCAATGACGTTATTGACTACTTGATCGACAATGGTGATCTTACTGATCTCACCTCCAGTCCAAAGGATCCAGTCTCCCGGCGTTCGCTTATCGAAATAGAAGGCCAGATAAGCCAGTCGCCAGCCACGTTGATTGGTTCCTTCGTGCAAAGATTCATGCCCATTCTTGTAGCTCAGGCTGCACAAGGATCATCGAACTACACACTTACGAGTGCGCAATCAGCCGAGATTTTTCTGACGCCGCAGCAGGTGGGAGATAGCCCTATAGTTTTCGATCTGGAAGCACTAAGCGACGATGAGCGCCGCTACGTCTTAATATGTGATCCAAGTGGGTTGCATGGGGCTTCAATAGATGATCTCGATGGAGAGCTCACCGTTTTTGGCATAGTCGATCGCTTGATCAGTGAGCAATCGTCTATGTCGTTGGACAGATACCTGTTGCCAGGAATGAACCGTGCTCTACGTCGCGCCCTCAGCAAAGATCCCGTCGAGAATCTTGTACGCAAGTTCGCTGAGCTTCCAGGGCAGGACATTGACGCAGACTCACTCACAGTGATTGGTCCGGCTGTGGTCATCAAGCCCGTGGCAATGTACTAGAGTTACGTAGGCGTAAGTCCTTTAGCTATTGCAATTAGCCAAAACTTCCTCCGAATATGAGAGGTAACCGACAGTATACCCAAAGCGCTACTGATCAATATAAAGGTCTGGCTTTGGGCAGCTCCATCATCGTGGGCCTAGAAGGACAGTCATGACCAGCGAACTGGAAGCGCGGCAGCGAGAGAACGCTACAACTTTGGACCAAGGACAAACTCTCCTGCGAGGGCTACGAACAGTTCAGCGCCTCCGCATGATTTGGCTTCTAGCAAGCATAGGAGCAGCCGGGTTCCTTGGATGGGCAATGCTCGTCGGAATTTGGTCAAGCTATCGTGGCGCTTTTAGCGTTATAGGGACCATCGCAGCACTGGTTTCTACAGCTGCAGCCTCAATCTTCCTTCTCAAGGCCCGGCCTGAAATCGATGAGATTCGCTACAAGATTCACGAACTTCAAGCTCAGCGTCTACATCTTGCAGCAGCGCAGGCAGCTAATCCATTGGTCGCCCTGCGCATCTATAGAGTGTCAGCTTTAGACGACATTCAAGACCTCGAGAGTCGGGCCAATAGGAATCGACGGACGGCTAATATCTTCCAATGGGCTATCATTGTTGGGTCTGTTACTGCTACTAGCCTAACGGGTGCCGCAGCCACTAACCCTGACATGCAGTCCTGGTTTAGATGGTTGGCTGCAGGGATCAGCGCAGTAGTCAGCATATCGGCAGGAGCGACCGGCTTTTTCAAGTTTCGTGAACGCAGCTTCGGGCAGCAGCAAACGGCTGACGCTATCAAGAAGCATTATAAAGCTGCCGAGTTGCGGATAGGGGAATACGAGGGTGAGGACGAAGAAACTGCTCTCACATTGTTTGCACGTAATGTTGAGATCCTAAAGGATGAACAGCGCAAACGCGAGCTACAGCTAGAGGAATCTACCGAAAGTCACGAGACTCGGTAGAGGCATTAATCGGCCATCCTCTTGGTTTATGCAGCGGCTTGCTACGACGAAGTAGTTAGACTTAAGCGCGCACGGATTCCCGGCTTCGCGCGCTCAGAGCGGCTTCATGCAGCTCATGGTGGCGAGAGAGCGACACCTCGCTTTACAGGAATGGCTACGGCAAGGCCAGACAGCCCAAGCTGAGTGCCCCTATGAATGACAACGCCCTCAAACGATCGTGGACTCTCACGGATTGCCCTGAGTTTCTCGCTCAAGACGTCCGCGTGTTTCGCTCCACCAGGTATTCGCCTGGCTTCGTTGGTAAGCAGGCAGGTAGGAATCCGGGCCTCCGCACTGTGACGAGCCAATACCTCGCAAGAAGGGCGAGAAACAGTCAGGGATCGGCAGTCAGCGCTGCTATCTAACTAGTGATCGACGAAGCGGTCCAGGCCGCGCTGGCACACTGCCCATCGGATGTCATCACTGTTCGCACTCTCAAGCATGAGGCTGGCCACGATGGGCTCACTGCACGGTGGAGTGCCATGCGCGCTGCATCCGCCCTGGGCAGCGGTGCCGCCTTGGTCCTTGTACCAGCTCGCCGGCTGAGGAGCGAGCTTCTGACGAAGACGAAGTGCCATGCTGCGACGCTACGCCGCAGGCGAGATTTGCGGTAGAAGTTGGGGACCATGTGGGGACCACACGTTCTGCGCACTGGCGAACGCGCCCTACGTGGCCACACTGATCGATGATCAGCTACAGGCCGTCCGAGCTGGGGAACCACCAACTGCAACGTTCTGGGGGTCAAGGGGTCGCAGGTTCAAATCCTGTCGTCCCGACCAGATTTTCGCTGGTCGATGAGGGTGTCACTCTAAAGAGTGGCACCCTTTCGCATTGATGAGTGCTTTCCGAGCACGAATCTGCTTACGGTGGACGGCTTTGGTGGCGGCGGTGCCACTGTTGACGACCAGGTGGGGCAATGTCGTCCAGGGGACGCCGGAGCCGGAGAGCAGCGAGACGAAGCTGTGGCGCAGCTCCCGAGGCGTCCAGTAGTACTCGCCAGGAACCGGGGCTCTTCAACCCTCAAGGACGCTCCGGCCCCCGAGGTGGGGGACCACCTCGCACGCCATCGATTCAGGCAACCCCAGCAGTCCGGCTCTGACCGCAGGACAACACGTGACCGAGGAACGACGACCGGCGAACGTACACGCGAAGCCGGGCTTGACGCTCTGCCCCCGGCCCGCTGCCGCTACGCGGTGAGTCGACGGCGTACGAGGTGGCAGGCGAGAGGACTGGATCGCAACATGGTCACCGTGGCGGAAGAAGGGGCATGGCAGGTGGTCGTCCAAGTGGATCGGCCAGCGCTTCACTCCTCCCGGCATCTCGTGCGCATCTCCGTCCAGCGCGAGCAAGGCCAGAGTGCCGTTACGCAGCACCGCTATCACGGTCCCGAAGCGTCCGAGGAGGAAGGAAGCCCACGCTCGTGTTGCTGCCGGGCTGTGGAGCATGCCCGTGATCTCGGCGCGGCGGCCGACTCTGGTGGAGGGGGTGGTCACAGTGCCTGCTCTCCTGCTTCCTGCTCCTTCAACTGCTCGGCGAGCTGGGCGATGTCGTCCGCGTCGATCGTCTGTGCCAGGCCGTGATCTATCTCGCGCTGAGACAGCCGACGGCCATTCCGGGTGGCCCAGATGCGACCGGCGGAACTACGCCAAATGCACCAACCGGGAAATGCCGCTTGGAGGTCTTCGAGAATTACCGGGGTTGACATGGGATCAGCGTGCTTACCTGCGCGTGACAAACCCACCGCGTTACCAAGACGTCCAGGACGTTATGGCGTTACGCTCCAGACGTCCCTGACGTCCTCCAGCGCGAGGTGTACCGTGGCCAACGTCCCCCTACGCAGAGCCATGCTGAACGCCCAGGTCACGAACCAGAACTTGGCCGACCGATGTGGCGTGGACGTCAAGACGGTGGAACGCTGGCTGCAAGACGAAACGCGCGTTCCGCACATGCGACACCAATGGGCCGCCGCAGAGGCACTAGGAGTTGAGATCGCCGTGCTATGGCCAGAAGCAATCCGCAATACGGTGAAAACCGGGCCGGACAAGGAAGTCTTGACCGTTTATCCCTATCGCTCTGCATGTCCGAAATCAATCTGGCGCAATCTCATCAATTCGGCGCGCAACGAAATCGTCTTCGCCGGTTACACGAACTACTTCCTGTGGCTGGAACACCCCAACCTCGCGAAGGTGCTCAAACGGAAGGCCCAGCAGGGCTGCAAGGTCCGGTTCCTCGTCGGCGATCCGGACAGCGAGGTCACCCGGCGACGCGAGGTGGTGGAGAACGTTCCGCTGACCGTCTCCACACGCATCCGGATCACGTTGTCGGAGGCCGAGCAGCTACGAGACGTTCCCGGCGTCGAAGCCCGGTTCGGCGATGAGCACATCGCCATGAGCGTGTTCCGGTTCGACTCGGAGATGCTCGTCACGCCCCACCTGGCCAAGCTGGTCGGGCACGACTCGCCTATGCTGCACCTGCGGCGGTATCAGGATGACGGCCTGTTCGACCGGTTCGCCTACCATGCCTCTGAGCTGTGGAGCAACGGCCGAGACGTATGGCAGCAGGCCCAGCCAACCGGCCAGATTCTGGGTGACTAACTGAGTGACAACCGGCCCGGACGACCAAGGATCTGAGGGGATCGTACGGGACGGCCGTACCAGGTGGGGGCGGGTTTCGGCCGTTATCCCGCCCCGTCGTGATGTGCCTGGGGGTCAAGGGGTCGCAGGTTCAAATCCTGTCGTCCCGACGGTTGTAGAAGGCCAGACGATCTTGGAGTGACTCCGGATCGGCTGGCCTTTTTGCTTGGGCGGCCGGCAGGGCAATGATCTGCAGCTCCTTTAGCCATCGTGGGGCATGTCGGCGTCGTTCCTGGTGGCGGGCGTGTTTAGATCGATGGGTTCCTGTCCGGTGGCCACTGGCCGCATGGTGCGGCGAGCAGTGCCGCGTCGCCTGGCTCGGGACGATTCCTGCCGGGTCGCGTCGCGAGCCGCGTTCCACCGCCGTGACGTGGGGCTCGTCATGCTCGCAGCCCGTCACGCAAGTACAGGACGGGAGCCCTTCGTGATGCATGAGAACGAAGTCTTCGACGTGGTCGTCGTAGGCGCGGGCCCGGTCGGAATGACCGTGGCCGAACGCGTCGCCCGCGCCGGTCCGACGGTGGCCGTGGTCGAGGAACGCCTGGTGGGCGGCGAGTGCAACTACTACGGATGCGTCCCGAGCAAGGCCATGCTGTGGCCGATGGAGATCGCGGCCGACGTCAGCCGGATGCCGGGCCTCGAACTCGGCGGTCCGATCGACGCCGCCGCGGTGCTGGACCGCCGGGAGGAGTTCGTATCGCATTTCGATGACAGTGACTACGTGAGCGGGCTGAACGATCTCCCCGCGACGTTCGTGCGAGGCCGTGGCCGGCTGTCCGGGCCCTCGCAGGTCGCGGTGCGGACGCCGGACGGTGGCACCCTCTCCCTGCGGGCCGGCGAAGCCGTCGTCCTGGCCACCGGCAGCACCCCCGCCATCCCCGGCATCCCAGGGTTGCGGGAGGCGCGCCCGTGGACGAACCAGGAGGCCACCAGCGCGCGGCAGGTGCCCGAGCGGCTCGTGGTCATCGGCGCCGGGCCGGTCGCCTGCGAGATGGCCCAGGCCCTGCATGCCCTCGGCGCTCGTGAGGTCACCATGCTCGTCCGCGGAGATCGGCTGCTGGCGCAGACTGAGCCGTTCGCCGGGGACTTGGTGGCCAAGTCTTTCGCCGGCCTCGGCATCGACGTGCGTTTCCGGCATACGGCGGTCCGGGTTGAACGGCCCGTCCCGAAGGGTCCGGTGAGTGTGCACACCGATGCCGGTGAGCGGATCGACGCCGATGAGATCCTCGTCGCCGCCGGGCGCCGGCTGGCCGTAGCCGATCTCGGGCTGGAGACCGTCGGTGTCGATGCTGACGGGCCGATCATCGTGGACGCGCGTATGCGGGCGACCGCGGTCCCGGACGGCTGGCTGTACGCGGTGGGCGACGTCAACGGGCGCAACCTGCTCACGCACATGGGTAAGTACCAGGCCCGCGTCTGCGCCGATGTGATCACCGCTCGGTCCGGCGGGCTGGAAGGCGATATCGCTGACGAGCGGGGGGCGCCCCAGGTCATCTTCACGGACCCGCAAGTGTGCGCGGTGGGACTCACCGAGGCACGGGCTCGCGCGGCCGGGTTCACGGTGCGCACGGTCGAGTACGACCTGGCCGCCGTGATCGGTGCGAGGCTGCGCGGCGACGACTATCAGGGCCGGGCGAAACTGGTCGTCGACGAGGAACGCCGCGTCCTGCTGGGCGCCACCTTCGTCGGCCCTTCGGTGGTCGACCTGCTTCACTCGGCCACCATCGCGGTGACCTGCGAGGCATCCCTCGACCAGCTCCGGCACGCGGTCCCCGTCTTCCCCACCGTCAGCGAGATCTGGCTCAGCCTGCAGACGGAGTACGGCTTGTAGAGGCGCTCGAGCCGAGAGCCCGGCGGCGTGCGTGCTGCCTCCACTCGACCCTCGTGTGCTTCCTCCGGGAGCTGAACGCGCTGGTCAGAGCGTGAACGTGGGGTGAGGGGGCAGCATCCTTTCCAGGTCCCGGTAACGGGGATCACCTTCTCCGGTGCCCGCGCCACTGTGGCGGTGCCGCCTTGGGGCGCAGGATGCCGTACGTCGTGGGAGTCGTGATGCGCGCCATCGTCATCGAGAGATTCGGCGGTCCTGACTGCCTGGTCTATACCGAACTGCCCGACCCCGAGCCCTTCGCCGGTCAGGTCGTCATCGAGATCAAGGGGTTCGGTGTCAATCATGCCGAGATGCACATGCGCCGGGGTGAGTGGGCCGAGGCCGCGAAGGTGAGCGGCATCGAGTGCGTCGGACTGGTCAAGGCGTGCCCTGGCGGTGAGTTTCCGGTGGGCGCCAAGGTCGCGGCGTTGATGGGCGGTCTCGGACGCACCATCAACGGCAGCTACGCCGAGTACACCCGGGCGCCGGCCTCCAACGTGGCGCTGATCGAGTCCGATCTGCCGTGGGAGGTGCTCGCGGCCATCCCGGAGACCTACGCGACGGCGTGGACCTGCCTGTTCCGCAACCTGGAGATCGCTGAGGGGCAGTCGCTGCTCGTTCGTGGGGCGACCTCCTCTTTCGGTCAGGCCGCACTCAAGCTGGCGGTCAACGCTGGTGCCCAGGTCATCGCCACCAGCCGCAACCCAGAACGTTTCGCCATGCTGGAGGAACTCGGCGCGCGGCGCGCCGAACGGGAGGAGCCCGACCTGTGCCGGCGCATCGGCGAGGCCAGGCAGCTCGACGCGGTACTCGACCTGGTGGGCAACAGCACCATCCTGGACTCCCTGGCGATGCTGCGGCGCGGCGGCCGTGCCTGCCTGGCCGGTTGGCTGGGCGGGCTCGATCCCATCGCCGACTTCAATCCGCTGGCGCAGATGGCGAGCGGCGTCTACCTCACCTTCTTCGCCAGCTTCGTCTTCGGCACTCCCGGCTTTCCGCTCTCCGACGTCCCCCTACAGCAGATAGCCGAGCAGGTGGCGGCGGGCCGGCTCAAGGTCGAGCCGGCGCGCGTGTTCCGCTTCGACGAGGTCCCCGAGGCGCATCGGGTGATGGAGGCCAACAAGGCCGGCGGCAAGATGGTCGTGGTCCTCGACTGAACGGAGGGCGAGGGCCGCCGCGAAACGTCACGTGCAAGGCGGCGGTCATCGTCACCGTCGATTCGGAGCGTCCCTGCTTCGGTGGAGATTTTGGTGGATTGATGCGCCGATCGGGATCGGGTTCAGAGTGGGCGTTTCGTGCCGGACTCGCCGTCGGCCAGCACCATGACCTGCGGGGTGCGGACGACCGTGGCGGCCTGTGCGCAGTCCGAGGGGTCGGCGGCCTGGGCCGGGGCGGTGGTGAGGGCGAGGACGGCGACCAGCGTGGCGGCCGAGGCAGCGGTGCGGCGGGCCCAGGGGCGGGTTCTCATGCGGATCTCCCGGTACTCGAGGCGCGGGTGTCCCCCGGAGAAGGGGTCCCCGATCATTGGTCAGGTTCAGGATCCGTGGCGGGCATGCGTGTGTCCATCGCGTGGCCGCGGATGGCCAGTTGTCGGATGAATATCGAATTTGTACGATGACTTGCGTACGCCAGCCCCACCCCGACCCCGCGAGGTTCCTCATGGCCGACCGCATCCGGCACGTCACGCTCTCCTCCGTCACGCTTCCCCTGGACGTGCCCGTCAGCGACGCCAAGGTGCTCACCGGGCGGCAGAAGCCGATGACGGAGATCGTGTTCCTCTTCGCCGAGATCGCGACCGAGGACGGGCACTCCGGCACCGGGTTCAGCTACTCCAAGCGGGCCGGCGGCCCCGCGCAGTACGCGCACGCCAAGGAGGTGGGCGAGAACCTCATCGGGCAGGACCCGTCCGACATCGGCAAGGTGTACGACACGCTGCTGTGGGCGGGCGCGTCCGTGGGCCGCTCGGGCGTGGCCACGCAGGCGCTGGCGGCCGTGGACGTGGCCCTGTGGGATCTGAAGGCGCGGCGGGCGGGGCTGCCGCTGGCGAAGCTCCTGGGCGCCTACCGGGACTCGGTGCGGGCGTACAACACCTCGGGCGGCTTCCTGCACGCGCCGATCGAGGAGGTGAAGCAGCGGGCCTCGCAGTCCCTCGCCGACGGGATCGGCGGGATCAAGATCAAGGTGGGGCAGCCGGAGATGAAGGAGGATCTGCGGCGGCTGGCGGCGGTCAGGGAGCATCTCGGGGACGGGGTGCCGCTGATGGTGGACGCCAACCAGCAGTGGGACCGAGCGTCGGCGTTGCGGTTCGGGCGGGCGGTCGAGGACCTGGGCCTGGTGTGGATCGAGGAGCCGCTGGACGCGTACGACGCGGAGGGGCACGCGCGGCTGGCCGCCGCGCTGGACACGCCGATCGCCACCGGCGAGATGCTCTCCAGCGTCGCCGAGCACGTCCGGCTCATCGAGGCCCGCGCCGCCGACGTCATCCAGCCCGACGCGCCCCGCGTCGGCGGCATCACCTCCTTCCTGCGCCTGGCCACCCTCGCCGACCACGCGGGCCTGCAGCTCGCGCCGCACTTCGCCATGGAGATCCACCTCCACCTGGCCGCCGCCTATCCGCGCGAGCCGTGGGTGGAGCACTTCGAGTGGCTGAACCCGCTGTTCAACGAGCGTCTCGAGACGCGCGACGGGCGCATGATCGTGCCGGACCGCCCCGGGCTCGGGTTCACGCTGAGCGAGCAGTGCCGTGCGTGGGTGACGGACAGCGTCGAGTTCGGGAAGGCGTGACCCGCGTGGGCGACGCGATCGCGTACGTCCGGTTCGCCCGGTACGCGGTGCCGCTCGCGGCCCCCGTCAGCGACGCCAAAGTGGCCACGGGACGGCAGCGACCGCTGTCCCAGATCGACGTGCTGACCTGCGAGATCGGCACCAGGGACGGCCTGCGCGGGCTCGGCTTCTCCTACACGACCAGGGCGGGCACCCCGGCGCAGTACGCGCACGTCAGGGAGGTGGGGGAGAGCCTGCTCGGGCGCGACCCGTCGGACATCGGCAAGACGTACGAGGCGCTGCTGTGGGCGGGCGCGTCGGTGGGCCGCTCGGGTGTGGCCACGCAGGCGCTGGCGGCCGTGGACGTGGCCCTGTGGGATCTGAAGGCGCGGCGGGCGGGGCTGCCGCTGGCGAAGCTCCTGGGTGCCTACCGGGATTCCGTGCGGGTCTACAACACCTCGGGTGGTTACCTCCAGGCGCCGCTGGACGAGGTCAAGGAGCGGGCCGCGCAGTCCCTGGCCGGCGGGATCGGCGGGATCAAGATCAAGGTGGGGCAGCCGGACATGAAGGAGGATCTGCGGCGGCTGGCGGCGGTCAGGGAGCATCTCGGGGACGGGGTGCCGCTGATGGTGGACGCCAACCAGCAGTGGGACCGGGCGTCGGCGTTGCGGTTCGGGCGGGCGGTCGAGGACCTGGGCCTGGTGTGGATCGAGGAGCCGCTGGACGCGTACGACGCCGAGGGGCACGCGCGGCTGGCCGCCGCGCTGGACACGCCGATCGCCACCGGCGAGATGCTCTCCAGCGTCGCCGAGCACATCGGCCTCATCGAGGCCGTTGACGTCATCCAGCCCGACGTGCCGCGCGTCGGCGGCATCACCCCCTACCTCAAGATCGCCGCGCTGGCCGACCACGCGCACACGCAGGTCGCGCCGCACTTCGTGATGGAGATCCACGTGCACCTGGCCGCCGCGTTCCCGCGTGAGTCGTGGGTGGAGCACATCGAGTGGCTGGCGCCGCTGTTCGAGGAGCGGATGCGCATCGAGGGCGGGCGGATGGCCGTGCCGGACCGTCCAGGGCTGGGCCTGAGTCTGTCCGGGCGGGCCCGCGACCGGCTGATCGACGACGTCGAGTTCCACGGCTCCGGCCGGTAGATTGTCCGCCGTGCCGAGCGACCAGAGCGACGCCACGCCGGGCGGCAAGAGCGATGTCACGCCGGGCGACCGGAGCGATGCCACGCCGGGCGACCGGAGCGATGCCACGCCGGGTGACCGGAGCGATGCCACGCCGACCGGCCGGAAGGCGGCGCGCAGGATCGGGCGAGACGGCGGGCGCGGGCTGGCGCACGAGCTGGTCGAGCGGCTCCGCGCCCGCATCCTGGCCGGCGAGATCAGGCCGGGCGACAAGCTGCCCACCGAGTCGTCGCTGATCAAGGAGTTCGGAGTCAGCCGCACGGTGGTGCGCGAGGCCGTCTCGCGGCTGCAGGCGGCCGGGCTGGTGGAGACGTTCCAGGGGCGGGGCTCGTTCGTGCTGGCGCTGCCGCCGCCCACGGCGTTCTCCGTGGAGGCGGCGCAGGTGCGCACCCACCGCGACGTCCTCGACATGATCGACTTCCGCATCGGCGTCGAGACGGAGGCCGCCGGGCTGGCGGCTGAGCGGCGTACGGATTTGCAGCTCAAAGCCATCGAGCGGGCCCTGATCGACCTCGGGCGGTCGGGCGAGCAGCCCGGACACGCCGTCGAGGCCGACTTCGCCTTCCACATGAAGGTGGCGCTGGCCTCGGGCAACCGGTTCTACTCCGACCTGCTGGCCTCGCTCGGCCCCATGATGATCATGCTGCCGCGCACCCGGCTCGAACACGTCTACACGGTCTCCGACGCCACCCACCTCACGCGGGTGACGCTGGAGCACGAGAACGTCTACCGCGCCGTCGCCGACAGGGACGCGGCGGCGGCGCGGGCGGCGATGCGGCTGCACCTGTCCAACAGCCGCGCCCGCCTGCAAGCCCCGTAGGAGGGCTACCAGCGGGCGGTGTTCGGGGTGAAGCCGGGGACGATCGAGCGCATGTACGCGGTGTCCTCGCGCCCGCGCTGCCCGCAGCGCAGATACTGCTCGTGCAGCGCGGCCAGCGCGTCCTCGTCCAGCTCGACCCCGAGGCCGGGGCCGCGCGGCACGGCCACGCCGCCGTCGCGGAACTCCAGCATGCCCGGCTTGACGACCTCCTCGGTCTTCCACGGGTAGTGGGTGTCGCAGGCGTAGGTGAGGTTGGGCGTGGCGGCGGCCAGGTGCGTCATCGCGGCCAGGCTGACCCCGAGATGCGAGTTGGAGTGCATCGACAGCCCCATGCCGAACGTCTCGCAGATGCCCCCGAGCAGCGCCGAGCGGCGCAGCCCGCCCCACAGGTGGTGGTCGGAGAGCACGACCTGCACGGCGTCGGCGGCCACGGCCGGCTTGAGGTGCTCGAAGGCGATCACGCACATGTTCGTGGCCAGCGGCAGCTCGGTGTGCTTCGCGACCTCGGCCATGCCGTCGATGCCGGGCGTCGGGTCCTCGAGGTACTCCAGCACGCCGGACAGCCGATCGGCCACCTCGATCGAGGTGCCGACGGTCCATGCGCCGTTGGGGTCGATGCGCAGCGCGTGGCCGGGGAAGGCGGCGGCCAGCGCCTCGACGGTCTCGGCCTCGTGGCGGGGCTCGTACACGCCGCCCTTGAGCTTGACGGCGGTGAAGCCGTACTCGTCGACCATCCGGCGCGCCTGGGCGACCAGCTGCTCGGGCGTGCGGCCCTCGCCCCAGGCGTCCTCGTCGTGGCCGGGGTGCCCGGCCCATTTGTAGAACAGGTACGCCGAGTACGGCACCCGGTCGCGTACGGCGCCGCCCAGCAGGTCGCTCACCGGCCGGCCCAGCGCCCTGCCCTGGAGGTCGAGCAGCGCCACCTCGAACGGCGACACCACGGTGTCCACGGCGCTGGAGACCTCCAGCATGCCGCCGAAGCTGGCCCCCGCACCGCCGGTCGAGGCGCCGAGCGTCTCGGTGACGACGCGGCGTAGGGCGTGCAGGTCGAAGACGTCCGCGCCGGGCAGGGCCGCGGCCACCGCCTCCAGGCGGCCGAGATGCGCCTCGTCGGCGTACGTCTCGCCGAGCCCCACCAGCCCCTCGTCGGTGTGCACCTGGACGATCGCGCGCAGCACGTACGGCTGGTGCACGCCCACCACGTTGAGCAGGGGCGGGTCGCGGAAGGCGACGGGCGTGACGACGACCCGGCTGACCCGGCCGGCGGTGACGGTCATCAGATCCTCTCCTCGACACGATCGGCGTCCTGCGCCGGTCTGCGGCGCACGGCTCTGCGGAGCAGCGGCCAGGCGGCCACGATCACCACGATGGCGAACACCGTCCCAGAAATGGGGCGGGTGAGGAAGCCCGCCGGGTTGCCGCCGAAGATGAGCAGCCCCTGACGCGCCGAGCTCTCGATCATCGTGCCCAGCACGAACGCCAGCACCAGCGGCCCCGGCTCGAAGCCGAACTTCTTCATCAGGTAGCCCAGCACGCCGAACACGATCACCAGGAAGATGTCGTAGACCTGGTTGCGCACGGTGTAGGCGCCGAGCAGCGTGATCAGCACCGTGATGGGCGCCAGGATGGCCGGGCGCACCCGCAGGATCCTGACGAACACGCCGACCATGGGGATGCTCATGATCAGCAGCAGGATGTTGCCGATGTACATCGAGTTGATGACGCCCCAGAACACGTCGGGGTGCTCGGTGACGAGCTGCGGTCCCGGCTGGATGCCCTGGATGAGCAGCGCGCCGAAGATCAGCGCCATCGTGGCGTTGGCCGGGATGCCGAGCGTCAGCAGCGGGATGAACGAGGAGGTGGCGGCGGCGTTGTTGGCGGTCTCGGGCGCGGCCACGCCCTCCACCGCGCCGCGGCCGAAGCGCTCGGGCTGCTTGGCGCGCCGCTTCTCCAGCGCGTACGCCGCCAGCGACGACAGCACGGCCCCGCCGCCGGGCAGCACGCCCAGCACGAACCCGACCAGCGAGCCCCGCCCGATCGCGCCCTTGGACTGGCTGAGGTCGCGGCGCGACGGCCAGACGTTGCCGACCTTGGCGGGGGAGTGCACCTTGTTGTGCCGCTCCTCCAGGTTGTAGAGGATCTCGCTGAGCCCGAACAGGCCCATGGCGATCGGGATGAAGTCGATGCCCTCGGCCAGGTTGAGGCTGCCGAAGGTGAAGCGCTCCGCGCCGGTGAACGTGTCGCGGCCGACGGTCGCGATCAGCAGGCCGACGCAGGCGGCGATGATGGCCTTGAGCTTGTTGCCGTTGCCGATCGAGGAGATCAGCAGCACGCCGAGGATGCCGAGCGCGGCGTACTCGGGCGGCCCGAAGTCGAGGGCGAAGCCGGCCACGATCGGCGCGACGAGGGTCAGGCCGATGATCGAGATCGTGCCGCCGACGAACGAGCCGATGGCCGCGATGCCGAGCGCCGTGCCCGCCTTGCCCTGTTTGGCCAGGGCGAAGCCGTCGAAGACGGTCACGACGGAGGACGCCTCGCCGGGCAGGCGCAGCAGGACCGAGGTGATCGTGCCGCCGTACTGGGCGCCGTAGAAGATGCCCGCCAGCATGATGATCGCCGAGACCGGCCCGATGCCGTACGTGATCGGCAGCAGGATCGCGATCGTCGCGCCGGGCCCGAGGCCGGGCAGCACGCCGATGAGCATGCCGATGATGACGCCGACCAGGCAGTAGAGCAGGTTGGCCGGCTCCAGGACGACGCCGAAGCCGTTGAGGATCGGGGAGATGTCCATGTGACTCTTCTCGGGGCCTTCCTCAGATGAGGCGGGGGAGCGGGATCTGCAGCAGCAGCACGAAGAGCACGTAGAACGCGGCCACGGCGCCGATGCTGATCACGATGGACGAGCGCCACGACTCCTTGCCCAGCCAGCGCAGCCAGACGAACATCAGCAGCGCCGACGGGATCTCGAACCCGATCACCGGCAGCAGCGCGGCGAGCAGCACGAGCGTCACCAGGCCGACCACGGTCTGCAGGCTCGCGCGGGAGAACCGCTCGGTGTCCCGCAGGCCGCGGCCGGTGACGAGGAGCACCGCCGACAGCACGACGATGACGACGCTGATGGCGAACGGCCACAGGCCGGGGCCCGGCTGGGTCAGCGCGCCGAGGCCCAGCGCGTACGAGCCGGCCGTGCCGAGCAGGCCGACGACCAGCGCCACCAGCGCGGCGCCGACCTGGGCGGCCGGGCCCGCGTGCGGGGGCCTGGCCTCCTCCATCTCGGCCTGGATCCGGTCGGCCTCGGCCTGCAGCACGGCGGCGTCGCCGGAGTCCGGTGGCGGCGCCGGGTCGGACACGGACATGGGGGTACTCCTTCGCAGGAAGGGGGGTCAACCGGCCAGGCTGATGCCGAACTCGTCGAGCTTCGCCTTGAACGTCGAGGAGTCCTTCTGCAGCGCGTCGAGGACCTCCTGCGGGGAGACCTCCATCGGAGTGAGCGAGTTCTGCTCGTTGAACTTCTTGTACTCCGGTGTGGCGAACGTCTTCTTCGCCGCGTCGAGCAGCTTGGACTTGACGTTCTCCGGCGTGCCCTTGGGCGCGGTCAGGAAGCGGTACTGCGTCACCTGGACGTCGAAGCCCTGCTCGATGGCGGTCTTGACGTCGGGCAGGTAGGGAATGCGCTCCTTGGAGAACACGGCGAGCGGCACGAGCTTGCCGCCCTTGATGTTCTCGATGGCCTCGCCGATCTGCATGGTGGAGACGTCCACCTGGTTGCCGAGCAGGGCCGTCAGGTTGGGGGCGCCGCCGTCGAAGGGCACGGCCGTGGCGTCGATGCCGGCGGTCTTGAACGTCAGCGCGGAGGCGAGCTGGGCTCCGGTGCCGACGCCGGTGGTGCCGTACCGGATGGTCTTGCCGGCCTTCTTCATGTCCTCGATGGACGTGAAGCCGGACTTGGGGTTGGTGGCCATGACGTAGTCGTCGCGGGAGACACCGGTGATGACCTCGAACGAGTCGATCTTGGTGGCCTCGGCGGGCGACACCGTGAGCGGCGTGATCGTGAACAGCGAGGCGTTCTGCACGGCGATCTTGTAGCCGTCGGGCTTGGCGGCCTGCAGCTCCTTGGCAGCGAGCGCGCCGTTGGCGCCGGGCTTGTTGATCACGGGCGCGGACACGCCGAGCTCTTTGGCGATGCCCTGGGCGAGCGCGCGGGTGATGAGGTCGGAGGAGCCGCCGGCGGAGGCGCCGACGCTGAACTCGATGTTGCCCGACGGATATTCCCCGTCGCCGCCCCCGGAGGAGGTCGTCTTGACACCACCGCACGCGGTCAGCGCCATCGCGGCGACGGCACCGGCGACACCCAGGAGGATGCGGCGGGGGGCTGTCCGAGATGTCGGCATGGACTTCTCCTTCATCCGGGCGGGGGGGCCGCCCGTGGCTTGCTCTGTGCGGAGATGCAGTTGCGTCAGGTTACGGCAAGGTTTCCGCTGTTTTGGTTCTCCGGAGACTAAGGACCTGGCTTGATGCCTGTCCAACCTCTTTTCGGTATCGAGTGATACTCTGCGAGCATCATGCTGACCCTCGACCAGATCCGGGCCTTCGTCGCGGTCGCCGAAGAGCTGCACTTCGGCCGCGCGGCCGACCGCCTGCGCATGACGCAGCCGCCGCTCAGCCGGCACATCCAGAAGCTCGAACGCGCCGTCGGCGTGACCTTGCTGGAGCGTGACAACCGCCGCGTCGTGCTCACCGACGCCGGGCGCGGCTTCCTGGAGGACGCCCGGCGCATGCTCTCGCTGATCGACACCGCGGGCGACCGGGCGCGCCGGATCGCCAGCGGCGCGGCGGGCACCGTGCGGCTCGGGTTCACCGCCGTCTCGGCCATCAGCATGCTCGGCACGCTGCTGCGCCGCCTGGCCGAGCAGCTCCCCGACATCGACGTCATCCTGCACGAACGGGTGACCGCGGGGCAGGTGGACGGCCTGCTGCGCGGCGAGCTCGACCTCGGTCTCGCCCGGCCGCCGTTCGACATCGCCACGCTCGACTCCCGGGTCGTCTTCCGCGAGCCGCTGTGCGCCGTCGTGCCCGCCGGGCACCGGCTGGCCGGGCTCGGCAGGCCGCTCGCGCCCGACGACTTCGACGGGCTGCCGGTGATCAGCTACAACCCCGTACAGTCGCGCTACTTCCACGAGCTGACCGTGCGCTTCCTCACCAACGCCCACCCCCGCATCGAGCAGCAGGTGCACCAGATCCTCACCGCCGTGCTGCTCGTCGCGGCCGGGCGCGGGGTGGCGCTGGCGCCCGCGAGCGCGCGCTCGCTCGGCGTCGACGGCATCGCCTTCTGCGACCTCGTACGCGGCGGCGGCGACCCGCTCGACGCCGGCACGGCCATCGGCGAACCCGTCGAGCTGCACGTCATCTGGGACCGCGACTCGACCAACCCCGCGCTCGGCCGGGTGCTCGACCTGCTGCCCGACCTGGAGGCATGATGCTCTTAAGGCATCGCCGGATACAGAATCGCACTTGGACAGGAATCACTCCTCCTTCTTAGCCTGTCGGACGTCAGACCTTTCAGCCGATGCGGGGAAACCCCACGGCCGCATGTCGAGCGAGGAGCCTCATCGTGTCCAGTTACTCCCCGCAGGAGCTCGCCACCCAGCTCAAGAGCGGTTTGCTGTCGTTCCCCGTCACCCACTTCACCGGCGACCTGGAGTTCGACGAGCCGCGCTACCGCGAGCACCTGTCCTGGCTGAGCGGCTACCCCGTCGCCGGCCTGTTCGCCGCGGGCGGCACGGGTGAGGGCTTCTCGCTGACCGGCGCGGAGATCGACCGGGTGGTCCGCGCCGCCGTGGACGAGGTCGACGGGCGCGTCCCCGTGATGGCCCCGGCCACCGGTGGCACCGCCAACGCCGTCGCCCAGGCCAAGGCCGCCGCGGCGGCCGGCGCCGACGGCCTGCTGCTGATGCCGCCCTACCTCACCGAGGCCGGCCAGGCGGGCCTGGTCGAGCACGTCTCCGCCGTGTGCGCCGCCACCGGCCTCGGTGTGATCGTCTACAGCCGGGCCAACGCCGTGCTCAACGACCGCTCCGTGGCGGCCCTCGTCGAGCGGAACGAGACGCTCATCGGCTTCAAGGACGGCGTCGGCGACATCGAGAACCTCACCCGCATCTACGCCTCCGTCGGCGACCGCCTGGCCTACATCGGCGGCCTGCCCACCGCCGAGACGTTCGCGCTGCCGCTGCTGCAGCTCGGCATGAGCACGTACTCGTCGGCCATCTTCAACTTCGTGCCGCAGTACGCGCTCGACTTCTACGCCGACGTGCGCGCCCAGGACCGGGAGGCCGTCTACCGGCGCATCCGCGAGTTCGTGCTGCCCTACCTCGACATCCGCGACCGGATGAAGGGCTACGCCGTCTCGATCATCAAGGCCGGGCTGACCGCCGTCGGCCGCCCCGCCGGGCCCGTGCGCCCGCCGCTGCAGGACCTCACCGAGGGCGAGCTCGCCGAGCTGACCGCGCTCATCAACAAGATCAGCTAGGGGGATCGTCCCGAGATGTCGCCCACCATCGCGAGCGTCGAGGTCGTCCCGGTCGCCGGGTACGACAGCATGCTCCTCAACCTCAGCGGCGCCCACGGGCCGTTCTTCACCCGCAACGTCGTCATCGTCACCGACTCCGACGGGCGTACCGGGCTGGGCGAGGTGCCCGGCGGCGAGGCCATCAGGCGGACCATCGAGGAGGCCGGCACGCTGCTCGCCGGGCAGCCGGTCGCCCGCTACCGCGCCCTGCTGCGCGACGTGGCCGGCCGTTACGCCGCCCGCGACGCCGGCGGGCGCGGGCAGCAGACCTTCGACCTGCGCACCACCGTGCACGCCGTCACCGGCCTGGAGTCGGGCCTGCTCGACCTGCACGGCCAGTACCTCGGCCTGCCCGTCGCCGACCTCCTGGGTGAGGGCAGGCAGCGCGACCGGGTGCCGATGCTCGGCTACCTGTTCTACGTCGGCGACCCCGGCAGGACGGACCTGCCGTACCTCGTGGACGACGAGGGCGACGACCGGTGGTCGCGGCTGCGCCGCCGGGAGGCGCTCACCCCCGACGCGGTGGTCGCGCTGGCCGAGGCCGCCCAGGAGCGCTACGGCTTCACCGACTTCAAGCTCAAGGGCGGAGTGCTGGCCGGCGAGGAGGAGGTCGAGGCGGTCAGGGCGCTGGCCCGCCGCTTCCCCGAGGCCCGCGTCACGCTCGACCCCAACGGCGGCTGGCCGCTGGCCGACGCCGTACGGCTGTGCCGGGACCTCGGAGGCGTCCTGGCCTACGCCGAGGACCCGTGCGGCCCCGAGGGCCGCTTCTCGGGGCGGGAGACGATGGCCGAGTTCCGGCGGGCCACCGGGCTGCCGACCGCGACCAACATGATCGCCACGGACTGGCGGGAGCTGGCCCACGCCGTACGCTCGGACGCGGTCGACATCCCGCTGGCCGACCCGCACTTCTGGACGATGGCGGGCTCGGTGCGCGTCGCGCAGTTCTGCCACGACTTCGGGCTGACGTGGGGATCGCACTCCAACAACCACTTCGACATCTCGCTCGCCATGTTCACCCACGTCGGTGCCGCCGCGCCGGGCGAGATCACGGCGCTCGACACGCATTGGATCTGGCAGGACGGCCAGGCCCTCACCACCAAGCCGTTCCCGATCACGGACGGCGCCGTCCAGGTGCCCGACACGCCGGGGCTCGGGGTCGAGCTGGACAGGGACGCCCTGGCCGAGGCCCACGACCGCTACCTGCGCCACGGCCTCGGCGCCCGCGACGACTCCGTGGCCATGCAGTACCTGGTCAAGGACTGGACGTTCGACCCGAAACGCCCCTGCCTGGTGCGCTGAGGGTCAGAACAGCGTGAGGGGCTCGTGCGGCTCCGGGTCGGGGAGCGGGGCCAGGTCCGGGACGAGGGCGCGTACCTCGTCGTGGAAGCGGCGGGCCAGCGCCGGCGCGTCGGCGTTGTCGGGGGTGTGGATGAACACCGTCGGTGAGCGGCCCTCGCGGAGCCACCCGGCGACCGTCGGCACCCAGGGCTGCCAGCCCGCCACCGTGCGCTCCTCGTCGTCGCGGCCGAGGTAGCGCACGATCGGGTGGGCGGTGAGCGCCCGCATGCGGCGGGGGAGGCGTGGCTTGCGCTCCCACGCCTCCCGCTCGGCGGCGCTGGACGGCGGCGCGGCGAACATGACCGTGGTGTCGAACGGCACCCACTCGGCGCCCGCGCCGTCCAGCATCCGTTCGAGCAGGCGGGCCGCCCGCTCGTCGGTGAAGAACGCCGGGTGGCGGACCTCCACGGCGCAGCGCACGCCGCGCGGCAGCCGGCGCAGGAAGGCCGCGAGCGTGCCCACGTCGGACGGCCCGAACGAGCCGGGCACCTGCACCCAGAACGCGTGCACGCGCGGCCCGAGCGGCTCCATGGCGTCGAGGAAGGCGCTCAGCTCCGCCTCGCCGCCCATCAGCCGCTGCTCGTGGGTGACGGCCTTGGGCAGCTTGACGACGAAGCGGAAGCCGGGCGAGGTCTGCGCCGCCCACGACTCGACCGTGGCGCGGGCCGGCGTGGCGTAGAACGTGGTGTTGCCCTCGACCGCGTCGCACCAGCCCGCGTACGCCTTCAGCCGCTCGGCCTGAGGCAGGTGGGCGGGCACGAAACGCCCCTGCCACCGCGCGTTCGCCCACATCGCGCATCCCACATGAAGCCGCATGGCCACGACGCTACCGGACACCCGCGAAGGCAAGATCCCCCGTTGCGTCCCCATGACGGCGCTCCACGTAAGGTGGCGGCATGGGCATGGTCGGGACGGTCGGGCTGGTGCTGCACCCCCAGCGCGACTCCAAGAAGGCGATCGACACCATCCTGCGGTGGGCCGCCGACAAGGGTGCCACGGTGCTCGGCCTGCCCGAGGAGGTGGGCCGCATCGACTGCACCGCCGTACCCGTCGACACCGACGCGCTGGTCGAGAAGGCCGACCTGCTCGTCGGGCTGGGCGGCGACGGCACCATGCTGCGGACGATGCGGCTGCTGGCCGGGCGGCCGACGCCCATCCTCGGCGTGAACCTCGGCAAGCTGGGCTTCCTCGCCGAGATCGACGTGGACGAGCTGCCGAAGACGTTGTCGGCCATCGACCGGCACGAATACACGATCGAGCCGCGCATGGCCATCCGCACCAGCGTCAACGGCACCGAGATGACGGCGTTCAACGACATCGCGCTCGTCCGCTATCCCGGCCACGGGCTGGCCAACGTCGCCGTCACCCCGTCCGACAGCCCCTTCGTGCGCTACTCCGCCGACGCCGTCATCGTCGCCACCAGCACCGGGTCCACCGCCTACAGCTTCTCCGCCGGAGGGCCGATCGTCTCGCCCCGCGTGGAGGCGGTGCTGGTCGTGCCCGCCGCCGCGCACTCCGCGTTCAACCGGGCCCTGGTGCTGCCCGCCGACGAACAGGTGAGCCTCCACGTGCTGCCGAGCAGCGGGCGGCTGGCCGTCGAGGTGGACGGCGCCGTGAAGGGGCATTTGGCCCCCGGCGACAGCCTCACCGTGACCGCCTGGCCCGGCGCGGCCAAGGTGGTCCGCCTGGGCACCACGTTCTACGAACGCGCCCGCCGCAAGCTCCGCGTTGACGGCAGCATCGAAGCCGACTGAGCCCAGGCCAGGGCCGGCTGCGGGCGCCCGCGTCACACTGGCGCGGCGTCAGGTTCCTGCGCGGCGGCGGTGGCGCGCCGGGCGCTGGGGCTCCGCCTGTGACGTCTTGTCGGCAGGTGTCGTTCCCGGAGGCGGACCGGCCGGGCGTGGGGTGAAGAAGCCGCCGGGGTCCCGCTCCTGTGGCGCGAAGAAGTCGCCGGGGTCCTGGTCCTGCGGGGCGAAGAAGTCCGACGGGCCGTCGTCGTCCCGGCCGCGAGACTTGCGGTCCCGGGCCGGGGAGTCCTGGGGCGCGGGGTCCTGGGGCGGGGTGGCGCGGGAGCGGGTGGCGGCCAGGGCGGCCAGGGCCGTGGTGATGGGGACGGCCGCGATGAGCCCGAGCGTGCCGACCACGCCGCGCACGATCTCCTGCGCGATCACCGGCGTCGTCATCACCTCGCCCAAGGGCTGCGCGCCGATGCTGAACAGCAGCAGCAACGGCAGCGACGCCCCCGCGTACGCCAGGATGATGGTGTTGATCACCGACGCGATGTGCGCCCGCCCGATGCGCCCGGCCGCGCGGTAGAGGCGGGCGAAGCCGTACGACGGGTTGGCGCGGGCCAGCTCGGCCACCGTCACGGCCTGGGTGACGGTGACGTCGTCGAGCACGCCGAGCGCGCCGATGATGATCCCGGCCAGCAGCAGGCCCTGCGTGTCGATGTTCAGGCTCATGCCGAGCATCAGCGCGCTGTCGTCGGTGACGCCGTTGAGCCTGGCCACTCCCAGCGCCGCGTACGACAGCAGCCCGGTCAGCGCCAGGCTGGCCAGCGTCCCCAGCACGGCGACCGACGTGGACGGGGAGAAGCCGTGCGTCAGGTAGAGCACGGTCAGCATGATCGCCGCCGACCCGACGATGGCCACCAGCATCGGCGGCCGGCCCTCCAGGATGCCGGGGATGACGAACGTCAGCAGCAGCACGAACGTCACCGCCAGCCCCGCCAGGGCGGTCACCCCGCGCCAGCGCCCGAAGGCGATGACCGCCAGCGCGAACGCCACGCCGAACAACCACAGCGGCAGCGACCTGTCGTGGTCGGAGAGCTGGTAGGCGCCGTCGGCGTCGCGAAGCAGGATCACGTCGTCGCCCGGCGTGAAGCGCTGCGCGCCCGGCCCGCCCGGCAGCCGGAGCTCCACCTCGCTGCCCAGGTCGGGCCCGTCGCCGACCTTGACGACGGCCTCGCCGCAGGTGGCCGGGTCGGGCTTGGGCGCGCCCTCGGGGGCGTCGGGGCAGCGTCCGAGCGTGACGCTGACGACCGTGCCGGTGAGCCGCTGGACGCCGGACTCGGGCGCGGGCCCGGCGGCGGTGCCCTCGGGCCAGAGCCAGATCAGCGCGGCCAGCGTGACGATCGCCAGCGGCACCAGGACGGCCAGCCCGGCCGTCACCGTACGCCGTGAACCGCCCGCTTCGGTGACGGTGGTGCCGTGAGCGTGGTTGGCGCCCATCGCGTGAGAGGTCCTCCTTGGCCGACTGGCCGACGAAGTAGGACAGTACTGCACCTCGCGGGGCGGGGTAGGCGCAACGGCATGACATGGCTGGCCGGCACCTCAGGGTGGCAGTACAAGGACTGGCGCGGGGTGCTCTATCCGCCGGGGGTGCCGCAGCGGCGGTGGCTGGAGACGTACGCGGGGGAGTTCCCGACCGTCGAGAGCAACAACGCGTTCTACCGGCTGCCGAGCAGGGAGGTGTTCGCCGGCTGGCGGGAGCGTACGCCACCGGGGTTCGTGATGGCGGTCAAGGCCAGCAGGTTCCTGACGCACATCAGGCGGCTGAACGAGCCTGAGGAGCCGGTGGCCAGGCTGATGGCCGCGGCCGCCGGGCTGGAGGAGAAGCTGGGGCCGATCCTGCTGCAGCTCCCGCCCACTCTCAAGGCCGACCCGGGGCTGCTCGACCGCTGCCTGGCCTGCTTCCCGCCCGGCACCAGGGTGGCCGTGGAGCCGCGGCACCCGTCCTGGTGGACCGAGGAGGCGCGGGCGGTGCTGGAGTCGCGTGCGGCGGCGCTGTGCTGGGCCGACCGGCTGGGCCGGCCGCAGGCGCCGTTCTGGCGTACCGCGACGTGGGGTTACCTCCGCCTGCACCAGGGCAGGTCGGCCTACGCGTACGGGGAGCGCGCCCTGCGGACGTGGGCCGCCCGCGTCGCCGAGGCCGGCTGGCCCGACGCCTACGTCTACTTCAACAACGACCCGGGAGGAGCAGCCGTGCACAACGCGCGACGTTTCGCCGCACTTCTTGCCAGACTCGGCTAGTGCACACCCGTCTTTACCGGAACGGCCGCCTGGAGAGCGAGGGCTTCCCCATCGCGGACGTCTCCCGGTACGTGGGCGACCGGGACGCCACGGTCTGGTTCGACCTCTGCGCGCCGTCGCCGGCCGACCTCGCCCTGATCGGCGAGGAGCTGGGGCTGCACGAGCTGGCCCTGGAGGACGTCCTGGCCGGACACCAGCGGCCGAAGCTGGACATCTACGACAACCACCTGTTCATCGCCGCCTACGGCGTGCACTTCGACGACGACCGCCGCGTGCACGCCGTCGAGGTGGACGTCTTCGTCACCGCCAACGCCCTGGTCACCGTCCGCGAGAGCGGGCACTTCGACATCGCCGAGGTGGTCAGGCGCTGGGACGCCGCCGCGCACCTGGCGGGGCACGGCGTGATGTTCCTGCTGCACGGCCTGCTCGACTACGTCGTGGACACCCAGTTCGAGCTGGCCCAGGACCTCGACGCGGAGGCGGAGGAGCTGGAGGAGTCGCTGTTCGCCGAGCAGCTGAGCAACGGCAAGGGCCTGCAGCGCACCCTGTACGTGCTGCGCAAGAACGCCACCAAGCTGCGCCGGGTCTCGCTGCCGATGCACGAGGTCATCGGCAGCCTGCTCAGGCGCGACCAGGCGCTGATGGGCGACCCGGTGATGGCTCCCTACTACGAGGACGTCCGCGATCACGTGCTGCGCGTCGGCGAGTGGGTGGACGCGGTCCGCGACATGCTCGCCAACGTCCGCGACACCCGCCTGGCGCAGCAGGGCTTCCGGCTCAACGAGATCATGAAGAAGATCACGAGCTGGGCGGCGATCATCGCCGTGCCCACCGCGATCACCGGCTTCTACGGGCAGAACCTGCCCTACCCCGGCACCGGCGAGCAGTGGGGGTTCTGGCTGTCCACGGCGCTGATGGGGCTCACCTCGGTCGCGCTCTACGTGGTGTTCAAGAAGAAGGACTGGCTCTGATCGCAGGGCCCGCCCCGCACGTCGGGGGTGACCCGCAGCGCCACCCGCACCTCGGCGGCGCCGCCGCGCGGAAAGAGCGGCAGGCAGCGCCCTCCCGAGACCAGCGTCCTGCGGCCGAGCGAGGTGGTCAGCAGCGACAGCTCCCGGTACGCCACGGGCTCGGCCAGGCGCAGCACGAACCGGCCGCCCGGCAGCCTGGCCCGCTCGCCCTCCAGCGCGTAGTAGTCGAGCACGCCGCCGCTCGCCGAGACCACCGCCCGCATCGTGAACCGGCCGCCCTCCACGGTGAACACCTCGGCGGACGGCGCCCGGTACATCGAATGCACGTACGCGATCGCGAAGCGGCCCGCCACGACGGGCAGGCCGTTCACGGTCAGGCGCCCCGGGCCGCCGGCCGCGCCGAGCGCCGCCACCGCCACGAGCGCCAGGACCAGCCGGGTCAGGCCTTCTCCTTGTAGTAGCGGGCCGCGCCGGGGTGCAGCTCGACCGGGGCCACCTGCTGGCCGAGCGCCGGGTCCAGCTTCTTCGCCTCGGGGTGCACCTTCTCCAGCTCGGCCTTCTTCTCGAACAGCGTCTTGGTGATGTCGTACGCGAGCTGCTCGTCCATCGAGTCGGGCACCAGCAGCACGTTCGCGATGCCGACGGTCTTGATCAGGCCGGACAGCTTGTAGGTGGCGGCCAGGTCGACGTCGAGGCTCACGTACTGCTCGCCGTGCGTGGACTGCATGGTCGGCAGCACCTCGCTGGTGTCCATCATCTTCATGTCCGGCCTGCTCACCGCGAGGTCGGTGATGCCTGCCGTGGGCAGGCCGCCGACCCAGAAGAACGCGTCGATCGTGCCGTCCTTGGCGGCCTGCACGGACTCGTTGATGGACAGCTGCTGCTTGGTGACGTCGTTGTCCGGGTCGAGCCCGGCCGCCTCCAGCACGCGCCGCGCCACCACCTGCGTGCCGGAGTTGGCGGGACCGAGCGAGACGCGCTTGCCCTTCAGGTCGGCGACCTTGGCCGCGCTGACGCCGGGGGCGAGCACCAGGTGCAGGTAGTTGTCGTAGATGCGGGCCAGCGCCTTGATGGGCTGCTCGGCGGTGAAGCCGTCCTTGCCGTTGACCGCGTCGGCGGCGGTGTCGGCCTGGGAGAAGCCGATCTGGGCCTTGCCGGAGGCGAGCAGCTTGATGTTCTCCACCGAGGCCGAGGTGACCGACGCGGTGGCCTGCGTGTTCGCGATGCCGGCCGACAGCTGCTTGGCCAGGCCGCCGCCGTAGACGTAGTAGACGCCCGTCGTGCCGCCCGTGGCGATCGAGATCCGGTTGCCCGCGCCACCGCCCGCGCCACCGCCCCCGCAGCCGGCCACGGTCAGGACGGCGGCGGCGACGATCGTGAGTATCCGCTTCACCTTGGGTCCCTTCTCCTTCTTCTGACGAGATGCACGGCGGCGGCCACGGCCAGGACGGCGAGGCCGGCGACGATGGGGACGGGTTCGAGGAAGAGCAGCAGCACCGCGGCCACCGCCGCGAGCACCCGCTCGGGCCAGGCGGCCGCGCCGCCGGTGGCCACCGCGAGCGCGGCCACCGCGACCGCCGACACGGCGGTCATCAGCAGCACGGTCCCGAACGGGCCCTGCCCGAGCAGCGCCTGCCCGTTGGGGGTGAGCACGAAGGCGAACGGCACCAGGAAGGCGGGCAGCGTGTACCGCCAGGTCATCATCATCGTCCGGTACGTGTTGCCGCCCGTGATCGCCGCCGCCGCGACCGCCGACAGCGCCGTGGGCGGGCTCACCTCCGACAGCACCGCGTAGTAGAAGACGAACATGTACGCCTCGGGCCGCGTCACCCCGAGGTCGAACAGCGCGGGCCCGATGATCACCGCGGCGATGATGAAGCTCGCCGTCACCGGCACGGCGAGGCCCAGCAGCAGCACCGCGACCGCCGCCATGACCGTGGTCGCGATCAGGCTGCCGGCGCCGACGTCCACGATGATGTCGGCGAGGTTCTGGCCGAGCCCGGTCAGCGTGATCGAGCCGACGATGATGCCGGCCGCCGCGCAGACCGCGGTCACCGGCAGCACCTCCAGCGCGCCCTTGGCCAGCGCCCGCCCGATGCGCCGCGGCCCCATCCGGCGCTCCGGGTCGAGGAACGACAGCAGGAACGCGACCACCGTGGCGATCACCACCGCCTGGAACGCCGACCGGTCGAGCGCCATCAGCACCACGATGAGGATCAGCGAGCTGAAGTGGTAGCCGAAGCGCAGCAGCAGCCGCCCCGCGCCCGGCGCGTCCACCTCGACCGCGCGGGTGCCGAAGCGGCGCGAGTCGATCTCGATGGCCAGGAAGATGCCGAGGTAGTAGAGCAGGGTCGGCACGGTCGCGTACAGCAGCACCTGCAGGTAGCTGACGCCGAGGTATTCGGCGATGATGAACGCCGCCGCGCCGAGCGTGGGCGGCGACAGGATCGCGCCGATGCCGCCGGCCGCGAGGATGCCGCCCGCCGCCTCCCTCGGGTAGCCGGCCCGCCGCAGCACCGGCCAGGCCACGCTGCCCAGGCTCACCGTGGTCGCCACGCCAGAGCCCGACACGGTGCCGAGCAGGAAGCCCGCCGTGGTCACCGTGCGGCCGGGCGCGGACCTCGACCTGCGGAAGGCGGCGAAGCTCAGGTCGATGAAGAACTTGCTGGCGCCGGAGTGGTCGAGCACCGCGCCGTAGATGGTGAACAGGATGATGTAGCTCGCCGCGACCTGCATCGGCACGCCGAAGAAGCCCTCGGTGCCGGTGTAGAGCTGCGAGACGATCTGCGAAATGTCGAAGCCGGGGTGCCCGATCGTCCAGTCGATCGGCAGGTACGCGCCGTAGTAGGCGTACAGCAGGAAGCCCACGCAGATGACGGCGAAGGCCAGGCCGACCGTGCGGCGTACCGCCTCCAGCAGCAGCACGGTCAGCGCCACGCCGAACACCACGTCGAGGTCGGTCAGCGCCGCTCCGGAGCCGCGCTCGCGGAAGGCGTCCATGTCGAGCAGCGGGTAGACGAGCACGGCCAGCGAGGCGGCGGCCAGCAGCCAGTCGGCCACGCCAGGCCGCTCCGGCTTCGTGCTGTCCCGGGGCTCGGGTGCGGGCCGCCGCAGCAGGCGCCGCACGACCGCGTCCAGCCCCGAGCGGTAGCAGAGGAAGACCAGCGGCAGCGCCACCGCCAGGAACGTCATCCGGTGCTGAATCGCCTCGACCGGCCGGAACACCACCAGCAGCGAGTACGCCGACAGCAGCCCGCCCACGACCCACACCCCGGCACGGAGCGGACCGCCCAGCTCGCGCGCCGGGCGCTCCTGCTCGTGGGCGGAGACCAGGTCGGCCTCACGATCGCTCAGCTCGGTCAAGCCGTCCTCCTCGGACCTCGGCCGTTGCAGCGGACTTTACGAGCCCTTTACACGATCGGGGAAGCCTCCGTTATCCGATTGATCTTTACCGTCAGCCGAACGGCCGCGCTCGCCCGGCCAGCTCCTCCACCGGCACCTCACCGGCCTGGGAGCCGTCGCGCAGCCGTACCGACGCGCTCCCGCTCGCCGCCTCGCGCGGCCCCACCACCAGCTGGTACGGCACCAGCCGGTGCGCCCTGATCCTGGCCCCGAGGCTGCCCCGGTCGGCCGGCGCCAGCTCCGCCCGCAGCCCCGACTCCAGGCAGCGCCGCAGCAGGCTCTCGGCGGCCGGCAGCTCGGCGTCCGACAGCGGCAGCACCACCGCCTGCACCGGGGCCAGCCAGGCGGGGAAGGCGCCGCCGTGCACCTCGACCAGGTGGGCGACCAGCCGCTCGATGCCGCCCACCACGCTGCGGTGCACCATCACGGGCCGCCGGCCGCCTACATAGGTCAGGTCGAAGCGCTCGGGCTGGAAGTAGTCGACCTGGACGGTGGACAGGGTCGACTCGCGGCCCGCCGGGTCGGCGATCTGGATGTCGATCTTCGGGCCGTAGAAGGCGCCCTCGCCGCGCTCCTCGTCGTACGGCCGCCCGCGCTCCTTCAGCACCTCGCGCAGCACCGACTCCGAGCGCGCCCACATGGCCGGGTCGTCCACGAACTTCGCGCCCTCGCCGCGCAGCGACAGCCGGTAGCGGGCGGCCCTGATGCCGAGCCGCGCGTGCGCCGCCTCGATCAGGTCGAGCGCGGCCGACACCTCGGCGGCGGCCTGCTCGGGCGCGCAGAACACGTGGCCGTCGTTGAGCTGGATCGAGCGCACCCTGGTCAGGCCGCCCAGCACGCCCGACGGCTCCGAGCGGTACATGCCGCCCAGCTCCGCGATGCGCAGCGGCAGCTCGCGACGGCTGCGCTGCCTGGAGCGGTAGATGAGCGCGTGGTGCGGGCACAGGCTGGGCCGCAGCACGAACTCCTCACCGCCCACCAGCATCGGCGGGAACATGTCGTCGGCGTAATGAGCCCAGTGGCCCGAGCGTTCGTACAGCTCGCGTTTGCCCAGCACCGGCGAGTTGACGTGCTGGTAGCCGTTGCGGCGTTCGAGCTCGTGCACGTAGTCCTCGACGGCCTTGCGCACGGCCGCGCCGGCGGGCAGCCAGTAGGGCAGCCCTGAGCCGATCAGCGGGTCGGTGTCGAAGATGCCCAGCTCGCGGCCGAGCCTGCGGTGGTCGTTCATGATCAACCTTTCCGTGGAAAGGGCGAACGACCAGCTCCCCGGGCGTCCGCCCGGGAAGCAAGGAATCAGCGCGCCGGGACGGTGTCCGGCGTCGTCGTGACGTAGGCGCGCTGCTGCATGGCACGACCATAGCACCCCGGGTTTCGGCAAAGCCAAGGGCGCAAATCGGTAAATGATATAAAGACAGGCGTGGCCCAGATCACCGTTGACGTGCGCCATCTCCAGGCGTTCGCCGAGGTCGGCTACCAGGTCGCGGGCGGTGGGGGCGCCCACGGCGCGATGGCGGCGCTGCGCCGCGTCGTCCCGCTCGACGCCTACGAGTTCGTCGCCTACGACCCCGCCACCGGCCGCCACCAGAGCGTGATCTCCGACGGCCACCCGCGCATCGACCACGACGCGGCGGAGGAGTACGCCGCGCTCGACGCCTACCGCAGGGCCCTCGACACCCGCGCGCCCGTCGAGATGCCCGAGCCGGGCACCGAGCGCTACTTCCGCCGCCACCTCGCCCCCTACGGCTGGCGGGCCGGGCTGACCGCGCCGCTCTTCCTCGACGAGGGCCGCTTCACCGGGCTGCTCCACCTGACCGCCAGGCAGGCGTTCCCGCGGCGCACCGGCGCGCTGGTGGCCGCCGTCAGCCCGCTGCTCGCCCACGTCACCGACCTCAACCGGTGCGTGATCGACCCCGTGGGGCTGCCCGCCGGGTTCCGCGCGGTGGCCTTCGACCGGCTCGGCACGCGGCGCGAGGTGCCGGGCCGCGAGGTGTCGCCCGTCCTGTGGGACGACCCCGCGATGGCCGCCTACGCGCGGGCCTTCATCGACTCGCGCGAGCTGAGCAGGCAAGGGCTGTGGCTCGGCGGCGACGGGCGCTGGCACGAAGTGCGGCTGGTCAGGGCCGGGGTCGGGTTCCAGGGGGCGCTCCAGGGGGCGGTGGCGGCCGAGCGGCCGTGCCCCCTGCCGTACGACCTGACCGGGCGCGAGGTCGACGTCCTCACCCGGGTCGCGGCCGGCGACTCCAACCCGCAGATCGCGGCGGCGCTCGTGCTCAGCGTGCGCACGGTCACCACACACCTCGAGCACATCTTCGCCAAGCTCGGCTGCGACAGCCGCACCCGCCTGACCACGAAGGCGCTCGCCGAGGGGCTGTGCCGGCTCGACCTCTGACCGCTGCTGAGTCGGACCGCTGCCGAGTCGGACCGCTGCCGAGTCGGACCGCTGGTGACTCAGACCGCGACGCCGGCCGGGACGGGCTCCTCCAGCAGCTCGAACCAGACCGTCGTCGAGCCCTGCTCGCGGGTGAAGCCCCAGCGGTGGCTGAGCGCCTCGATCAGCGGCAGGCCCCGTCCGCTGGTCTCCTGCGCCGCCGTACGGCACACGCACGGCGGCCCCTCGGAGCCCGCGTCCGTCACGAACACCCGCACCGCGCTGCGCGAGCTGGCCAGGCTCACCGTGAACGAGCCCCCGGCGCCCGACCTGGTGTGCAGGATCGCGTTCGTGGCCAGCTCGCTCGTCAGCAGCACCACGTCGTCGTAGAGCGGATGATCGCGGCCGAGCGCCGTCCTCACCAGCGCCCTGGCCCTGGAGACCTGCGACGGCGTCCCCGGCAACCGGACCACGTGGTCGCCTGGGCCTGGCCGGTCGTCCTCGTTCACCTGGTGCGCGTCCGGCGGTGCCACGGCGACCTCCCCCAAAATCCGGTGACGTCATGAGACGCGCCAGAGGGGGCCCGGAGATTATCGCGAAAAGGTAGGAATCGCCTTTCCGAGGTCGCCTGCACGGCCTCGCGCGCCGACCGAGTACGCTGCGATCGACGAGTCGTCTAGGCCCATGGGGGAGCAGGAGGTCGCGTGAGCAGCCTGGAGGCCGTCTGGGTGCAGCCGTACGACCGGCCGGGCACGGCGGTCGTGACCGGAGTCTTCGACATCCTGCACGTGGGCCACGTGCGCTACCTCGGTGCGGTGGCCGCGCGCGGGCTGCCGCTCGTCGTCGGCGTCGAGGACGACCCGCGGGTGCGGGCGTGGAAAGGTCCTACCCGGCCGGTCAACCCGGCCGAAGAGCGGGCCGAGGTGCTGGCCGCGCTCCGGTTCGTGACCGGCGTCTTCGTCGTCACCGGGCCGCCCGAGGCGCACGGCCCCGAGGACTACATCGACCTGCTCGCCCCGATGCGTCCCGCCGCGCTCGCCCACACGGCCGGCGACCCGCACGCCGGCGCCCGCGCCGCCGCGGCGGCGATCCTGGGGGCCGACTGCTGGGAGATGGACGCCATCCCCGGCCGCTCCACCACCCGCATCGTCAACGCGGCCTCCAAAACCTGACCCCGCGCCTTGCTCAGGCAGATGGGTGAGTGAATCACCGGCCTCCTGGTCGTCGCTTGGGGAGAGTGGTCACCTGACCCCCTGCGGACAGCCTGACCTTCTGTCTGTTGTTCGGGGCTTTTGGCTCTTTGGGATCGGGGTGCCTTACCTGGGGTTTTGTGGCTGGTGGGGTGAGTGTGGGGCATGATCGCGTACTGTTTCGTGCCATGACGGCTGAGCTGGTGGCGAGGCGGGTGACGAACATCCTGGCACCTCAGGTGCTGGTCATCGTCATGCCGCCGGCCGTGGGGCTGCTCGCGCAGGGGTGGAGCGGCGCCGCCTGGGGGCTGGTGGCGTCGATGCTCTGCGGCGGGGTGCCGGCGGCGGTGATCGCGGTGGGCGTACGCAGGGGGTTGCTGGACTCGCACCACATCGTGGACCGGACGCGGCGCACCAAGCCGCTGCTGGCGGCCGTCGCGGCGGTGCTGGTGGCGCTGGCCCTGCTGGTCGTGCTGGGCGCCCCGACGCTGCTCGTGGCCACCGTGACGGCGATGCTGATCGCGCTGGCGGTAACCGTCCCGATCACGCTGCGCTGGAAGATCTCCTTCCACGCCGCCGTCTCGGCGGGCACGGTCGTGGTGCTCGCGCACGTGCTGCCCGCCTGGCCGGCCGCGCTCATCGGGGCGGCGGTGGTGGCGCTGGTGTGCTGGGCGCGGGTCAGGCTCTCCCACCACACCTGGCCCCAGGTCGCCGCAGGAGCGGTGACCGGCGCGCTGACGACGTGGGGCACGCTGGCCGCCTTCGGCCTCGGCTGACGACCGGAATAGGCGGGGCCGCGAGCGGGTTTGCGGGGATATGGATGCCAAGAACCGCGGCCGGGTGCGCGTCGAGCGTACGGCCAAGCGTGTCAGGACCTACCTAGGCGGCCGGGTGGTGGCCGACACCACCTCCGCCCTCCTGGTCTGGGAGGTGCCCTACTACCCGGCTTACTACTTCCCGCTCGCCGACGTGGACGAGTCCGCGCTCAAGCCGACGGGCGCGACCAAGCACTCGCCGAGCCGGGGCGACGCCGTGGTCTACACCGTCACCTCGGGGACGAAGGAGGCCGCCGACGCCGCGCTCGCCTACCCCGACTCGCCCCTGGAGGAGATCCGGGGACACGTGCGGTTCGAGTGGGACGCGATGGACGCCTGGTTCGAGGAGGACGAGGAGGTCTTCGTCCACCCGCGCGACCCGTACACGCGGGTGGACATCCTGAGCAGCTCGCGCCACGTCCGCATCGAGGTGGACGGCGTCACGGTGGCCGACTCGCACAGCCCGCGACTGCTGTTCGAGACCGGGCTGCCGACGCGTTACTACCTGCCGAAGACCGATGTACGGCTCGACCTGCTGGAGCCGACCGGCACCGTCACGCACTGCCCGTACAAGGGCACGGCCGAGTACTGGTCGGTCAACGGCAAGGAGGACCTCGCCTGGTCCTACCGCACGCCGCTGCCCGAGAGCGAGAAGGTCGCCGGGCTGGTCGCGTTCTACGACGAGAAGCTCGACGTCTACGTGGACGGCGTGCTGCAGGACCGGCCGAAGACCAAGTTCGCCTGACGCTCAGGTGAGCAGCCGGGTCAGCACGCGGGTGCCGAACTCCAGGCCCTCCACCGGCACCCGTTCGTCCTTGCCGTGGAACATGCCGAAGTAGTCGAGGTCGGGCCGGAGCATGAGCGGCGCGAAGCCGTAGCCCTCGATGCCGATGCGGGCGAACGACTTGGCGTCCGTGCCGCCCGCCATCACGTACGGCACCGGCCGCGCCCGCGGGTCCTCGGCCACCAGCGCCCCGGCCAGCTCGTCGAAGAACGGCGACGGGTAGGGGACGCCCGGCGCGTCCTCCAGGTTCACGAACTCGCGGGTGATCTTCGGACCGAGCAGCTCGTCGATCACGCCGAGGAACTCCTCCTGGAGGCCGGGCAGGTAGCGCCCGTCCACGTGTGCCTGGGCCGTGGAGGGCACGACGTTCACCTTGTAGCCGGCGTCCAGCATGGTCGGGTTCGCCGAATTGCGGATCTGGCCCTTGAACAGGTGGCCGAGCGCGCCCAGCCGGGCCGCCTCGGCGTCGAGGCGGTCGAGGTCCACGGGCTGGCCGGTGATCTCGCCGAGCTCCCTGATGAGCGCCGCGACCGGAGGCGTCAGGCGTACCGGCCACTCGTAGGACGCCACCCGCGACAGGGCGTGCGCCAGCGTGGCGACCGGGTTGTCCCTGGGCGGGCGTGAGCCGTGGCCCGCCACGCCGTGCGCGGTCAGCCGCATCCACGCGGTGCCGCGCTCGCCGACCGCGATCGGGTAGACCCGGTCGTCCCCCGAGGCGACGCTGAACCCGCCCGACTCGCTGATCGCCTCGCTCACCCCGTCGAACAGGTCACGGTGCTCGCCCACGGCGTGCCGCGAGCCGTAGTCGCCGGTCGCCTCCTCGTCGGCCAGGAACGCCAGCACCAGGTCACGCTTCGGCCGCTCGCCGCGCGCCGCCATGCCGAGCACGGTGGCCAGCGTCATCGCGCACGAGCCCTTCATGTCGACCGCGCCGCGGCCGTACACGCAGTCGTCCACGATCTCGCCGGAGAACGGGTGCATGCGCCACTCGGCCGGGTCGGCGGGCACCACGTCGAGGTGGCCGTGGATCAGCAGCGCGTCGGGCGAGTCGCCGTCGATCCTGGTGACGACCGTGGTCCGCTTCGGCGCCGACTCGAACACCACCGGCTCCATCCCGGCGTCGGCGAGCAGCGTGGCGACGTACTCGGCCGCCGGCCGCTCTCCCGAGCCCGGATTGGTGGTGTCGAATCTGATCAGGTCCGAGCAGATCTCGGCGACGCTCTTCACGCTCTCCCCTTCAGTGTCAGAGGCGGCACGTCGGGGGTCTCCATGCCGAAGATCAGCCCGTAGAAGGCCAGCTCGGCCTCCAATACCGCGACGATGGTCTCTTCCCTGCGCCAGCCGTGCTGCTCGCCGGGAAAGGTGAGCAAGGCCCACTCTTTGCCATGTTTGTCCAGTTCGGCGGTGAATCGCTCGGCCTGGCTCACGTCCACGATCGCGTCCTCCAGGCCGTGCAACATGAGGCAGGGGCCCGAGGCCCGGAAGGCGTTCAGGAGCGGGGAGCGTTCGGTGTAGCGCTGCCGCGTCTCGGGCAGCGGGCCCACCAGGCCGTCCAGATAGCGCGACTCGAAGTCGTGGGTCTCGGCGGCCCAGCTCTCCGGGTCGGTGATCGCGTAGTGCGCGACCCCGCCCGCGAACACGTCGCTGTGCACCAGCGCCGCCACCGTGGTCCAGCCGCCCGCGCTGCCGCCCCTGATGGCGATCCTGGCCGCGTCGGCGACCCCGCGCTCGACCAGCCCGCGCGCCACTATGGCGCAGTCCTGGACGTCCACGACGCCCCACTGGTGGCGCAGCCGCTCGCGGTAGGCGCGGCCGTAGCCGGTCGAGCCGCCGTAGTTGACCACCGCCACGCCGATGCCCCTGCTGGTGAAGTAGGCGATCTCCAGGTCCAGCAGGATCGGCATGTTGCCGGTGGGGCCGCCGTGCACGAAGATCACGTACGGGCCCGGACCCTGCGCGCCGGACGGCGGGTAGAGGTGGGCGTGCACGCCCTCGATCGTCACCGCCTCGGGGTCCGGCAGCAGCGCGCGGTCCGGCAGCGGCTTGGGCGCCGACACCACCTCGTGCCCGCCGTCGTCCAGGCCGACCAGCGTGACCTGCAGCGGCGTGTACGGCGTCCCCTTCACCGCCACGGCCTTGCCGCCCGCGACCGAGACCGTCCCCGACCAGTGGGTGGCCGTGCCGCCCAGGTCCCGCAGGTCGCCGGTCCGGGGGTCGAGCACGCCCAGGCGGCGGCGGTCGGCGGTGCCGTGCACGACGACCAGCCGGCCGTCGTCCGCGACCGCGAACGTGGCCAGGCCGGGCTTCCACGGCGCCACGCCGAACTCGGACTCCATCGGGGTCAGGTTGCGGGGCTCGCCGCCGCCGAGCGGGACGAGGTGCACGTTCCACCAGCCGGTCGGGTCGGTGACCGCGTACAGGCTCGTCGCGTCGCGCCACTCGGCCTGCGTGACCGACTCGCTCGGGCCGCCCGCCACCACCTCGTGCGGGCCCGCCGTGCCGTCGGCGGCCAGCGGGGCGACGCACAGCTCGGTGCCGTCCCAGGGCATGTTGGGGTGGTCCCAGCCGATCCAGGAGACCTTGCGGCCGTCGGGGGAGATGCGGGGGTTCATCACGAAGTCCTGGGCCTTGACGATGACCCGCGCGTCGCCGCCGTCCAGCGGCACCGCCACCAGGTCCCGCACGTCGTGGGTCTCCCTGACCGCCCACACCTCGTCGCGGCCCGGCGGCAGGTACAGGTCGCCGTAGCGCTCGGGGCCCTCCGGGGTGAGCGCCACGGGCTCGGCGCCGTCCAGGCGGTAGAGGCGCTGGTCGGCCCAGTTCGTGAAGACCAGGCCGCCCCCGGGCAGCGGGCGCCAGGAGCGGCCTCCGTACTCGACGACCCGGTTGCGGGCGTTCCAGCCCTCGGGAAGGGCGTCCACGCGGGTGCCGTCCGGCAGGCGGCGGACCACGCAGCGCCGGCCGCCCTCGTGCGGGCGGGGCTCGTCCCACCAGACCTCGACCCCGGCGGGCGTGGCCACCGCCTCCACCCACTGGGGACCGCCGTCGGTCCTCGCCACGTCGATCGGGCTAATGCTCATGAACTCACCAATTGCCGTTGGTACTAGGAGGAAGATGGACGTCTGGGGGGTGCAGCACGTACGCGATGCCGCCGCTGCCCGAACTCCGCAGCCACACGTGCTCGAACGCGGCCCGCGGGTAGACCCGCCTGACCTCGCCGTCCGTGGGGGCGGCGGGGTCGTTCACCACCACGTCGCCCTCGGCGGTGAAGCCGGTGACGACCAGGATGTGACCGTTCGTGCTGTAGCAGGAGCCGGGCAGCTCGTGCGCCTTGAACGACTGGGAGGTGATCACCGGGATGCCGGCTCTGACGAACGGCTCCAGCTCCGCCGCCGACCGCAGCCGCGTTACGAACCCGGACAAACCGTACCGGCCGGCGTAGGCGACGTTGAACGGCCAGTTGCCGGTGCCCTGGTAGCTCGCGTCGTACGTGCCCGCCGCCGCGTGGTCCACCGCCGGGGCCGGGTCGTCGCCGCCCACCCAGGCCAGCTCCTCGGGGGCCGGGCCGCGCCCCCAGAACGCCAGCACCATCGCCACCGAGGCCGGGCTGCACCAGTTGGCGCCGCCGCCGTCGTAGCGCGGGTGGTGGCCGGCGTGCGCGTGCTGGGAGTGACGGGGCACGTCCAGCTCCACCGCGCCGCCCGGGCCGGGAGCGCTGGGGGCGGGCGGGTGCGGCGGCAGGGCCGAGGCCATCACGCCCAGGCCCGTCACCACGGCGCCTTCGCCGTGCCTGGTCACCCGCACCTGGTAGGCGGTCACCGGCCGCCTGGCCACGAACGTGTCCACCGCCACGTCGCCGTCCTCGTCGCCCTGGCCGGGCACCGACGTCCGCGGGTCGCCGTGCTCGGACCAGCGGCCCATGACGTACCACTTGGTCCAGGTGTCCTCGGCTTCGGAACGGGCTCTCGCGCGTAACGCGATCTCGATCCACGAGCCGGGCGGGGTGCGGGCCGTCCACGACGGGATGATCTGGGTGGCCGCGAAGCCGATCGGGTGCTCCGCACCGGTCCACTCCTGCGCGCCTTCCTGTGCCGTCGGTACGGCGAAGCGGGTGAAGGCGACGCGGGCCAGATCGACGGTGAGCACCAGGCACATTGTGGTTTTGTGCCGCATGCCGCACATCGGATGGTTTACGTACCGGGGCGAATGTGTCGGTGATCAACCCTATGGTCTGGGGCATGACTTTCCCTTTCCAGGCACACTCGCACCCCGTGCCCTGCCCGCCGGCCGGCATGCCCGGCCGCACGCCCGCCGGTGGCACGGCCTTACCCGGCGCCCGGGCCGCGGGGGAGGCGGCGCCGTGAACGTCGGGGAGGAGCCGCTCGCCACGTCATGGGACGCGGTGGCGGCCGCCGTCGCCACCGCCGACCCCGAGACGGCCGCCGACCTCCTCCACCGCCTCGACCCCCGCGCCCCGTGGCGGCCCGGCCCACGAGGCGCGCACAGCCCTTACACCCCCTCCGACCCCACGCCGCGAGCCTCCTTGGGGCACGGCCGTCACGCTCCTTCCGGGCATGGCCGGTACGACGGCCCGTTTGACGGCGCGTATGACGGCCCATTTGACGGCGCGCAGGTCCCATGGGATCGCGGCTCGCACGTCGCCCACCAGGCCGCCGTCACGAGCCGTTCACAAAGGTACGGGCGCTTCGCCGGAGAAGTACGGAGTCGCGGCCGGGCGGAGGAGCCGGGTGACGCCGTGCTGCTCTGGATGCTCGGGCCAGGGCTGGCCGGGCGCACGGCGGAGTGGCGGGCCGAGTTCGCCACCCTGGCCGCGCTCAAGCTCGCTCCAGGGCCGCGCCGGCGCGGCGGTCCTGGGCAGGGGGTCCGTACGGTGCTGGCCCTGCTGCGCCACACCGGGGTGACCCCGCCCGAGCACGACCCGCTCGTCGTCGCGTGGGCCGCCTGCACGCCCGACGCCGCGGGGCTGCGCGCCGACCCGCTGCTCGACCACCTCGTGCCCCGGATGTTCGACGCCGAGGGGGTCGGGGCGCTGCTGCGCGACGAACGCGCCGACCCGCCCAGGCCCCGGTCGTGGCTGGCCGCGCTGCACGAGCTGGCGGGCGACGGGCGGATCGGGCGCGACCTGCTGCTCGACGGGTGCCTGCGGCGGTTCCTGCGTGGCGGGCAGCCCGCCGACCTGCGCTTCTTCGTACGCCTCCATGAGCTGCTCCAGCCCACGGACGACGAGGTGAGCCGGCGTCGCCGCGCCTACCTGGGGTTGCTGCCTGCCGCGCCCGGCGCGGTGGCCGAGCCGGTGCTCAGGCACGTACGGCGGCTCGGCGACCTGGAGGCCGGCGACGTGACCGAGGCGGTGCGGGCCTTGCTGCTCAGGCCCGAACGCAAGCTGCAGACGGCCGGCGTCACCTGGCTCGACGAGGCCGCCGCCGGTGACCCCGCCGCCGGGCTCGACGCGCTGGCGCCCGCGCTGGGCTGCGCGTTCGGCTCGGAGTCCACCGACGTGCAGGGGCGGGCCGTGCGGGTGGCGGTCAAGCACGCCAAGCGGTTCACCGCCGAGGGGGCTCGGGCGATCAGGGAGGCGATGGCGGTGCTGCCGCAGGAGCTGGCCGAGACGCTGGCGGCCGTCTTCGGCCCGGACGCGGCGGACGGGCCCGGCGATCTCGACGGCTTCACCCCGGTGTCCTTGCCCGCACCCGTCGAGGCCGGCGCGTTCCCCGCGCCGGTGCGGGCGGCGTACGAGCTGGGTCCGTGCCCGCGGGACGACTGGCAGGGTGCGGAACGCTGGCTCGCGGGCGTGGTCCACCTGTACGGACACGCCCGCGAGGCCCTCACCACCCGCCTCACGGAACACCGGCCTCCGCCCCCGGGCCCCTGGCTGGACATCGGCCACTGGGCTCAGGCGATCGCCCGCCTCGTGACCGGGACCGTCGTCCCGTCGGCCGCGGATGGCTCGTCACCGGTCGGGGACGAGCGGCTGCCGGGGCTCGGGGACGTGCCAGGGCCGCACCTGTTCCTGCTGCGACGCTGGGCCGAGGTCCACGACGCGCTCGCCGCGGGCACACTGCCGCCCTACCTGCTCGCCGAACCCACCGAGGGCTCCGGACTCCTGGACCCCGAGATGCTGGTGGAACGCCTGTCCGGCTACGAGCGGGCAGGCGTCGAGGCCCTGCCCGCCGACCTGCAACAGGCCCTGTTGCGGCTGCCCCGCGACATCCCGCCGCACGCGGCGGCCCAGGCGGCCCGGCTCGCCTCGGAGGCGGGCCGCGTCGCCGCCCGCTGGATGAACGGCGAGCGGCCGGAACCGATCGCCGAGCTGATCTGGTCATGCCGGGTGCTCGGCGGCCCGGACACCGCCACACCAGTGCCTGGCACGAACATCCTCCCGCCCGCCCCGCCGGCGCCCGGCGTGCACGTCCTCCCGCCCGGCAGCCCGGTCGGCGGGGATGCGGGCCACTCCGGCGGTGGCGGCTTTCCAGCCGGCGATGGTGGTGAGCGAAGCGGTGAGGCGGCTGCCGGCGAGTCCGGCCCTTGGCAGGAGGGCTGGGCTTGTTGTGCGGCTGACACCGGGCCGGTGCTGGACCGGGCGCACGAGCTGAGCGCGCGGCTGCGGCCGGCCGGGCCCACTGGGCTGGAGTTCGTGGACGGGCTGTTCAGCGGGTCCGTGGCGCATCGGTTGCGCGATCACGGCGGGTATCTGGGGTGGTGGCCCCATCTGATGCCGTCCGACCGTGAGGCGGTGGCGGCCCACTGCGTGCCGCATCTCATGGAGCGGTGGCGGCGGGTGCGCATGGAGACGGCGCAGGCGCAGGCCCTGGCGGCGGCGGGTGGGCCGCCCGGGGAGGCGCTCGCGCTCGTGGTGGCGTACCTGGTCGCGGATCGGGCACGCGGGACGGCGGAGGAGCGGGCGCGGCCGGTCGTGGAGCTGGCCGCGCGCGGCGAGCTGGACGCCGAGCGCGTGGGACGGCGGCTCGCGCTGCTGATCCAGCGTACGGAGCTCAAGCCCGGCCCGGCGTTCGAGACCTTGGAGGCGGCGGCCGCGTTCGGCGCGCAGCGGGAGGTGTGGCGGATCGTGACCGCGTTCCTGCCGGGCTTCCTGCCCGCGCCGGGCGAGCGGTCGCACACCCGGCACACGCAGGGCCTCGTGTTCGCGTTACGGGCGGCCCGATGGGCGGGCGCGCGCGGCGCGGTGCCGTGCGTGGCCGAGATCGCCCAGCGCAAGGCCTCGAACAACTTCGTCCGTGAGGCCCGCCGCCTGCACACCTACCTCACCTGAAGGGCGATCCGGGGGCGTCTGTCAAGGCGCCCCCGGGGCCCGACGTCAGAGGTAGAGGCCGGTCGACTCGTCGCCCGGGGTCGGGGTGATCTCGCGGCCGGAGCGGAGCGCGTAGAGCTGGGCCAGGGTGGCGCCGGACGGGCCGACGCCCTCCTGCGTGCCCAGCCACGCCACCGCCTCCTCCTTGCTCAGCGGCCCCACCTCGAGCTGCGCCAGGCAGCGGCCGGGGCGGACGACGGCGGGGTGGAGACGGGTGAGGTCTTCGTTGGTGGTGATGGCGACGAGCACGTCGCGGCCCTGCCCGAGCAGCCCGTCGGTGAGGTTGAGCAGCCGGGACAGCCCCTGACCCGCCTGGGCCTTGGCGCCGGAGCTGATCAGCTCGTCGCAGTCCTCCAGCACGAGCAGCCGCCAGCGCTGGGACTCCTCGTCGGTGTCGTAGCCGACGGCGACCTCCATGAGGTAGCCGGGCTCGTTGAACAGCCGCTCGGGGTCGAGCACGCAGTCGACCTGGCACCAGTCGCGCCACTGCTTGGCGAGCGTGCGCAGCAGCGTGGTCTTGCCGGTGCCGGGCTGGCCGTGCAGCAGGATGAGGCGGCCGTTGACGTCTTCCGGGGTGACCGCCATGAGCCGGTCGAGCGCCGGGCGGACCTTCGCCGAGTAGTTGGTGCCGATCTCGTCCCAGGGCTGCGCGGTGATCGGCTTCTCCGAGCGGGTGCCGCCGTGCATGCCGCGCCACCAGAAGCCCATCTCCACGTGGTCGACGTCGGGGACGGCCTCTTCCGCGCCTTCGATGCTCTCCGCGAGCACGCTCTTGGCCAGGTCTTCGTCGACCGCGGTGACGCTGACCGTCGCCGTGCGGTTGCGGTGGCGTACGACGCGCAGGGTCCAGCCGTCACCGCAGATCAGCCGAGACTCGGAGCCGTCCTCGACCCGGGCGGTGCGCAGCACCCGGCCGCCGGCGGGGGCGAGCGGGGCGTCAGGGCGTACGCGCTCCAGGTTGGCCAGGCGGGACCACGGCTGCACGCCCGTCGCGAAGGGCGACAGTGCCAGAGCGTCGATCACGTCGATGGCGGAGTCGGCGTCGTCGATCCAGATGTTCATCGGGAGCTCAGAGGAGTCCGGGCTGGGGAACGGCACCTCCCTAATCACAGACATACCGTTGATGATCTCCGTCTCAGGGGCCGGATGTCGAAGAGTTTTCTGGCTGGGGACAGTGGTTCTCCTTGAGCGTACCTGGCCGGGTGGTGACGAGGGGGCCGGGCGCGCCAAGCCCGGTGGCGCCGGGGAAACTGTGACCGCTTCGCCATGCGAGAGGGGTGTATGCCCGGTACCTTGTGACGTCGGGTTAATCAGTCCTTAAGCGGAGGTATGGGGGAAGTGTCGAAAGTCACGTTCCGCGAACGGGCTCGGTACTGGTTCGACAACACCATGTCGAAGGGCACGGCGTCGCTCATCGGGTGGCTGGCCATCGTGTCGGTCGCGCTGATGGCGGTCGTGACGGGACTGACGCTGTGGCTGGCGCCCAACGAGCCCGAGGGTGTCGACCACGCCGGCGAGCTGCTGTGGATCTCCCTCATGCACGCCCTGAGCCCGGGCAAGGTCGCCAGCGACGAGGGGTCCATCACGTACGTCGCGATCATGTTCGCGATGTCGCTCGGCGGCTTGTTCATCGTCAGCATGCTGGTCGGTCTGCTGTCCAACGGCCTCAAGCAGAAGGTGGACCGGCTGCGCAGGGGGCGCTCGCGGATCGTGGAGCGCGGGCACACGGTCATCCTCGGCTGGTCGGACCAGGTGTTCACGATCATCTCCGAGCTGGTCAAGGCGCAGGCCAGCCAGAAGCACTCCGTCATCGCGATCATGGCGGAACGTGACAAACTCGAGATGGAGGAGGAGATCCGCGAGCGGCTGGGCGACCTCGGCGGCACCCGTGTGGTGTGCCGTACGGGACGGCCGACCGAGCCGCGCGACCTCGCGCTGATGAACCTCTCGACCGCCCGCTCCGTCGTCGTGCTGTCGCCCGCTCGCGACGACCCCGACGCCCACGTCATCAAGATCCTGCTCGCGCTGGCCAAGCGCGAGGGCGTGCGCCCGCCGGTGGTGGCCGCCCTCACCTCCAGCCGCAACCTCGCCGCCGCCCGCCTGGCCGGCGGCGAGGACGTGCACCTGGTCGACTCCGACGACACCGCCTCGCGGCTGATCGTGCAGTCCTCCCGCCAGTCCGGCATGTCCGTGGTCTGCATGGACCTGCTGAACTTCGACGGTGGCGAGATCTACCTGCGCACCCCGAAGAAGCTGCTCGGCGTCACGTACGGGGACGCGCTGCACGGGTACGAGACCGCGTCCGTGATCGGCCTGCGCCGCCCGTCGGGCATCGTGCTGAACCCGCCGCTCGACACCGTCATCGACGACGGCGACCAGGTCATCATCATCGCCGACGACGACTCGCACGTCCGCCTCGCGGCCGGCCGGCCCGCGCTGGAGGAGGCGGCGATCGTCACGGCGGAGAAGGCGCCCACCCAGCCGGAGCGCACGCTGCTGCTCAACTGGAACGGCCGCGCCGAGCAGATCATCCGCTACCTCGACGGCTACGTCGCCGCGGGGTCGGTGCTGGAGGTCGCCACCGACCACCCCTCGGCCGGGACGAACCTCACCGGCCTGCGCAACCTCACCGTCAACGTCAAGGACTGCGACACCACCGACAGGTTCGCCCTGGAGTCGCTCGGCGTCGGCCTGTTCCAGCACGTCATCGTGCTGTCCGACGACCGCTTCGACCCGCACCACGCCGACACCCGCACGCTCATGACGCTGCTGCAGCTGCGCGACATGCAGAAGACGCTGGGCGAGCACTACTCGATCGTCAGCGAGATGCACGACGAGAACAACCGCGCGCTCGCCGAGGTCACCGAGGCCGACGACATCGTGATCAGCGACACCGTCATCGGCCTGCTGCTGGCCCAGCTGGCCGAGAACCGGCACCTCGCGGACGTCTTCGGCTACCTCTTCGACTCGCGCGGCTCGGAGATCTACCCCCGTCCGGCCTCCGACTACGTCAAGACGGGCGTGGAGGTGTCGTTCTCCACCGTCGTGGAGTCGGCGCGGCTCAGGGGAGAGACGGCCATCGGCTACCGCGACAACCTGGGCAGGAACGATCCGCCGCACTACGGCATCGTCCTGAACCCGGACAAGACGCGGCCGATCGTGCTCGGCACGAGCGACTCGGTCATCGTCCTCGCCGAACGTTGATGAGCCCGGCGCTGATGGCTGGTGGGAGATTGGGTTAGCGTTCTGTCGTGAGGACCATCGACTGGGTCGGCGACGCCGTCGAGATCATCGACCAGACCCTGCTGCCCGACAAGTGCGTGATGCTGCGCATCCACACGGTCGCCGAGCTCATCGACGCCATCAGGCGGCTGGCGGTGCGCGGCGCGCCCGCGCTCGGCGTGGCGGGGGCGCTCGGCGTCGTGCTGGCCGACGGCGACCCCGACCAGATCGCCGCGCTGCGGGCCGCCAGGCCGACCGCCGTCAACCTCGCTTGGGGCGTCGACCAGGCCGCCGCCCACCTCGACGAGGGCCGTGCGGCGGTGCTGGCCGCCGCCCTGCGCGTACGCGACGACGACCTCGCCGCGAGCCGGTCCATGGGCGCGCGCGGCGCCGCCCTGCTCGAAGGCGACCGGTTGCGCATCATGACCGTGTGCAACACCGGCGGGCTGGCCGCCGTCGAGCGCGGCACCGCGCTCAGTGTCGTCCAGACGCTGCACGAGCGCGGCCGGCTGGCCGAGGTGCTGGTGCTGGAGACGAGGCCGCTGCTGCAGGGTGCCAGGCTCACGACGTGGGAGCTCGGCAGGATGGGCGCGCCGCACCGGCTCATCGCCGACTCCGCGGGCCCCTACCTGCTGGCGCGGGCCGACGTCGACGCGGTGCTCATCGGCGCCGACCGCATCGCCGCCAACGGCGACACGGCCAACAAGATCGGCTCGTACGCGCTCGCTCTCGGGGCGGAACGCGCCGGGGTGCCGTTCATCGTGGTCGCGCCGGAGTCCACGATCGACGAGGACACCCCGTCGGGCGACAAGATCGAGATCGAGGACCGCGGCGCCGACGAGATCGTCTCCGTACGCGGCGTGCGCATCGCCCCCGAAGGCACCCAGGCGCTCAACCCGGCCTTCGACGTGACGCCCCACGACCTCATCACCGCCATCGTGACCGACCGGCGGGTGATCAGACCGTAACCGAAATCGCCGATCCCGGGACCGTTCCGCGTCCTCCGGGTTACGCTCAGTCGTCACGACAGCGACTCTCGGAGCTCATGGTGGCCATCGACCTGGTGTTACGGCGCGACTGGAACGCCCGCGCCCCGCGCGGCGACTACACACAGCTCGACTCCACCAAAGGAGTCAAGGTTCACTACACCGGCGGCAGGGTCGATGAGGCGATCGTCGGCGACCACGGGCGCTGCGCGGCGCTGGTGCGCTCGATCCAGGCCCACCACATGGACGGCAACGGCTGGATCGACATCGGCTACAGCTACGTCGCCTGCCCGCACCGCAAGGTGTTCGAGGGCAGGGGCCTGCACCACCTGCCCGCCGCCAACGGCCCGGGCCTGAACGCCGGCCACTACGCCGTGCTCGGCCTGGTCGGCAACTCGGGCCTGGTCAGACCGCCCGACGGCATCCTGCACGCCGTCGTCGACGCCATCGAGTTCGTCAGGAAGAACGGCAGCGCGGGCAAGGAGATCAAGGGTCACCGCGACGGCTACGCCACCGACTGCCCCGGCGAGCCCCTCTACGCCTGGGTCAGACGCGGCGCGCCGCGCCCGGCGGGTGGCGGCGACGACGGCGGGGGAGGCGGGCCGACCGCACCGCCGTTCCCCGGGAGGCTGCTCAGCTACCCGCCCGTCACGCGGGGCCAGGACGTCCGCACCTGGCAGACGCAGATGCGGCGGCGCGGCTGGGAGCTCGCGGTGGACGGCGCGTACGGGCCGGAGTCGCGCGAGGTGTGCCGGAGCTTCCAGCGTCAGCAGAACGTCAGCGACGACGGCATCGTGGGCCCGATCACCTGGCGTCTGACTTGGGAGGCTTAGGCCCGGGGTTACTGGGTTCGGGTGGTTCCGCCTACTATCCGAACCATGGAACTGGCAGCGGGGTTCGCGCCCACCTCACGGGACGACTGGCGGGCGCTGGCGGCGGAGGTGCTGCGCAAGTCGGGAGCCGAGACGTCCGCGCCTGAGGAGGCGCTGTCCAGGACGACGTACGACGGGCTCACGATCGCCCCGCTCTACGACGCCGATGACCTGCCCGGCGACCCCGGCTCCCCGGGCGCCGCCCCCTACGTGCGCGGCGCGCGGGTCACCGGCGGCTGGGACGTACGCCAGCGGCACGCCGTCGCCGACCCCGAGGCCGTGCTCGCCGATCTGGAGAACGGCGTCACCTCGCTCTGGCTGGTCGTCGGCGACGACGCCATCCCGGTGGGCGCGCTCGGCAGGGTGCTGGAGAACGTCTACCTCGACCTCGCGCCCGTCGTCCTGGAAGCGGGGGAGCAGACCCCCGAGGCCGCCGAGGCCCTGCTCGCGCTGGCCGCGGAACGCGGCGTCGAGCCGTCGGGCAACCTCGGCGCGTCGGCGGCGTACGGCACCGGCGGGGCCGAGCTGGCGCTGCGCTGCGCCGAGCGGCATCCGGGGCTGCGGGCCGTCACCGTGGACGCCACGCCGTACCACGACGCGGGCGGCAGCGACGCCGAGGAACTGGCCTGCTCGATCGCGGCCGGCGTCGCCGAGCTGCGCGCGCTCACCGAGGCCGGGCTGAGCGCCGGGCAGGCGCTCGGGCAGCTCGAGTTCCGGTACGCCGCCACCGCCGACCAGTTCGCCACCATCGCCAAGCTGCGCGCCGCGCGCCGCCTGTGGGCCAGAGTCGCCGAGGTCTGCGGCGCCCCGGACGCGGGCGGGCAGCGGCAGCACGCCGTCACCGGCTCCGCGATGATGACCGCCCGCGACCCGTGGGTCAACATGCTGCGCACCACCCTGGCCTGCTTCGGCGCCGGGGTCGGCGGAGCGGCGGCGGTGACCGTGCAGCCGTTCGACGCCTGCCTCGGGCTGCCCGACGACTTCTCCCGCCGCATCGCCCGCAACACCCAGTCGCTGCTGCTGGAGGAGTCGGGGCTGGGGCGCGTCATCGACCCGGCCGGCGGCTCCTGGTACGTCGAGCGCCGCACCGCCGACCTCGCCTCCGCCGCCTGGGCCTTCTTCCAGGAGATCGAGGCGGCCGGCGGCATCCTGGCGGCGGGGCCGCTGATCGCCGCCCGCATCGCCGCCACCCGCGCTCGCCGCGACGACGACATCGCGCACCGCCGCTTCCCCATCACCGGGGTGAGCGAGTTCCCCGACCCTGCCGAGAAACCGCTCCGGCGGGCTCCCGACCGCACGGACGAGCGGGCGGAGCCGCCCAGGATCCGGTACGCCGAGCCGTACGAGCGGCTGCGCGACCTGGCCGACGCGCAGCCCGAGCGGCCCAAGGTGTTCCTGGCCACGATCGGCCCCCTGGCCGCGCACAGCGCGCGGGCCACGTTCGCCGCGAACCTCTTCCAGTCCGGCGGGCTGGCGGTCGAGACGGCCGGGCCGGGCACCGACCCCGGGCGGATCGCCGCCGCGTTCGCCGCCAGCGGCACCACCGTGGCCTGCCTGTGCTCCACCGACCAGCTCTACGAGCAGCACGCCGCCTCCGTCGCCGCCGCCCTGCGCGAGGCCGGTGCGAAGAAGGTGTGGCTGGCGGGGAAGGGACGTCATGAGGGGATCGACGCGAACCTCTACGCCGGGTGCGACGTGCCCGCCGTGCTCCGCGAGACGTTCGACGACCTGGAGGTGACCCGATGATCCCGGACTTCTCCGGCATCCCGCTCGAACCCCTGCCCGCGGACGGGCCGGCGGGCCCGCAGCCGGAGGGCGAGGTGTGGGAGACGCCCGAGGGCATCGCGGTCAAGCCCCTCTACACCGCCGCCGACCTGGACGGGCTGGACTTCCTGCGGACGTATCCCGGCGCGCCGCCCTACCTGCGCGGCCCTTACCCCACCATGTACGTCAACCAGCCCTGGACGATCCGCCAGTACGCCGGCTTCTCCACCGCCGAGGACTCCAACGCCTTCTACCGGCGCAACCTGGCGGCCGGGCAGAAGGGCCTGTCGGTGGCGTTCGACCTGGCCACGCACCGGGGCTACGACTCCGACCACCCGCGCGTCGCGGGCGACGTCGGCATGGCGGGGGTGGCGATCGACTCGATCTACGACATGCGGCAGCTGTTCGAGGGCATCCCGCTCGACCGCATGTCGGTGTCCATGACGATGAACGGCGCGGTGCTGCCCGTCCTGGCCCTCTACATCGTGGCGGCGGAGGAGCAGGGCGTCGCGCCCGAGCAGCTCGCGGGGACCATTCAGAACGACATCCTCAAGGAGTTCATGGTCCGCAACACCTACATTTATCCGCCAGCTCCGTCAATGCGCATTATTTCGGATATTTTCGCTTATACGAGTGAGAAGATGCCGAAATTCAACTCCATCAGCATTTCTGGCTATCACATCCAGGAGGCCGGAGCCACGCTGGATCTGGAGCTGGCATACACGCTCGCCGACGGCGTCGAATATCTGCGCGCCGGCACCGCCACAGGGCTCGGCATCGACCGGTTCGCGCCCCGGCTGTCGTTCTTCTGGTGCATCGGCATGAACTTCTTCATGGAGGTCGCCAAGCTGCGCGCCGCCCGGCTGCTGTGGGCCAAGCTCGTGTCCGGGTTCGGCGCGAAGAACCCCAAGTCGCTCAGCCTGCGTACGCACAGCCAGACCTCCGGCTGGTCGCTCACCGCACAGGACGTCTTCAACAACGTCGCCCGCACCTGCGTCGAGGCCATGGCCGCCACCCAGGGCCACACCCAGTCGCTGCACACCAACGCGCTCGACGAGGCGCTCGCCCTGCCCAGCGACTTCTCCGCGCGCATCGCCCGCAACACCCAGCTGCTGCTGCAGCAGGAGTCCGGCACCACGCACGTCATCGACCCCTGGGGCGGCTCCTACTACGTCGAACGCCTCACCCACGACCTCGCCGCCCGCGCCTGGGACCACATCCAGGAGGTCGAGTCGGCCGGCGGCATGGCCAAGGCCATCGAAGCGGGGCTGCCGAAGCTGCGCATCGAGGAGGCCGCCGCGCGTACGCAGGCCCGCATCGACTCCGGCAGGCAGCCGGTGATCGGGGTCAACAAGTACCGGGCCGAGGGTGACCGCGACATCGAGGTGCTCAAGGTCGACAACAGCGCCGTACGGGCCAGCCAGCTCGACAAGCTGGCCCGGTTGCGGGCCGAGCGCGACCCCGACGCCGTACGCCGCGCGCTCGACGCCCTCACCAAGGCCGCCTCGCACCCCGCGCCCGGCCTGGAGCACAACCTGCTCAAGCTGTCCGTGGACGCCGCCCGCGCCAAGGCCACCGTGGGGGAGATCTCCGAGGCCCTGGAGAAGGTCTTCGGCCGGCACGCCGAGCAGGTGCGTACGATCACTGGCGTGTACCGCGACGAGTCAGGCCAGGCCGCCAACATCGAGCGGGCCCGGCGCGCCTGCGACGCCTTCGCCGCGACGGAGGGGCGCAGGCCGCGCATCCTGGTGGCCAAGATGGGGCAGGACGGCCACGACCGGGGCCAGAAGGTGATCGCCACCGCCTTCGCCGACCTGGGGTTCGACGTCGACGTCGGCCCGCTGTTCCAGACGCCCGAGGAGGTCGCTCGCCAGGCCGTGGAGGCCGACGTGCACATCGTCGGCGTCTCGACGCTGGCCGGCGGGCACCTCACGCTCGTCCCCGCGCTGCGCGACGCCCTCGCCGCCCTCGACGCCGCCGACATCATGATCGTCGTCGGCGGCGTCATCCCACCCGGCGACCAGGACGAACTCCGCGCCGCCGGCGCCGCCGCCATCTTCCCCCCGGGCACGGTGATCGCCGACGCCGCCCTCGACCTGCTCGAACAACTCAGCAAACGCCACTAGGCCCCGGCCGGACCCGAGCAAGCCGACGGATCCGCTCACTCCGCGCGTCTCAGGAGGTGTGCGGGGCTGGGGGCGTGGAAGGCGAGGGCCCGGGGGCCCGCAGGGGTGCTGCGGGGCCTCGGCCGTCACGGAGGTGTGCGGGACCGGGTGGCGCGGAAGGTGAGGGCCCGGGGCCCGCAGGGGTGCGGGGCCTGGGCCGCTCGGGAGGTGTGTGCCGGGTTGGTCGGGAGGGTCAGTAGGTGCCCTGTTCGCACATGGGGACCGAGATCGTGCGTTCGACGGTGACCGGGGTGGTGATGCGCAGGGTGACGCGGTGGACGCCGCCGGTGCTGCGCAGGGTGCGGGGTGCGGCGAGGTAGCGCTCGCCGTTCGCCGAGATCACCGCCGAGGAGCGGGCGATCGACGTGCCGTCCACGAGCCAGGCGTAGGTGAAGGTCGTCGCGGTGCCGCTACGCCGTACCAGGGCCTGGAGCGTCACCTGGCCGCCCGACCAGCAGTCGCCGCTCCTCGTGCCGCCGGGGCGCACGTAGACGAGGCGGAGCCGGTTCGCGCCCGAGGTGGTGCTGGTCGTGCGGTCGTCGGCCGGGACGGTGGTCGCGGTGCCGTCCGACTGCGGGGTGGGGCGCCGGCTCCTGGCCTGATCGGAGGACGAGTCGGCCGGTGCGGTGGCCGGTGCGGTGGCCGATGGTGTGGCCGCCGGTGCGGTGGGGGTGCCGCTGCTCGCGGGCACCTCTCCCGTCTTGGGGGTCGGCTCCGTCGGGGTGAGCCAGACGATCGCGCCGGCCAGCGCGCACACGGACACGCCGGAGACGCCCGCGACGGCCACGGTCTTGACCCGCCGCCGCCGCGACGGCTTGCCCGCCTTACCCGCGCCCTTCCCGCTCTCCTGCCCGCCGGCCGCAGCCTGCCCACCGCCCTCGGCGCCGCCGATCCCGCCGTCACCACCGCTGCTGCCGAATCCACCGGCGCCGCCGAATCCACCGGCGATGGCACCGAAGCCATCCGCCGCAGCGCCGTGCCCATCCGCCGCAGCGCCGTGCCCGGCCTCCGCAGCGCCGCGCCCGCTGGCCGAACCGCCGTGCCCGGCCTCCGCAGCGCCGCGCCCGCTGGCCGAACCGCCGTGCCCGGCCTCCGCGGCGCCGAGTCCCGCCGCCCGGTCCTCGAACCCGGAGCGTGCGCCTGCGACGCCGGACCCGAACCCGCTCGCTCCCGTCCCGCCGGGTCCGCCCGCCGAGGTGTGGCCGTCGGCCGTGCGCGAGGCGGGCGGTGCGTCGAAGGCGACGGGGGCGCCCAGCGCCATGCCCGATCCGTGCCGTTCCCGCTCGCCGGAGGACGGCTCCACCGTGGACGACATGTCGAACAGCGCCTGCAGCGACGCGGCGGTCTGCCCGTTCTGCCCGCTGACGTCGTGCTCGCCCTGCTCGGGCCGCTGGTGTTCGTCGCGCCCGCGCACGTCACCGCGCACGTCACCCCACACGTCACCCCACACGTCACTGTGAGCGTCGTGCGGACGAGCCCGCCCGCGCGGGTCGTGCGGATGCGCCCCGCCGTGCGCGTCGCGGGGGTGACCGTCGCCGTGGGGATCGTGCGGCCGGGCGCCGGGACGCACGTCGTAGTCGTGGAGGTGCGCGTCGTATGAGGGTCTGCCGTCGTGCGAGTGTCCTGCGGCGACACCAGGGGCCTCGCTGCCGTGCGCCGCGCCGGTGCGGGCGTGGGGGTCCCCGGAGGCGGGGTCTTGGGTGGGGCCGAAGTCGCGGGTCGTCGCCTCGGCGGGGCGGCGGCGGGGCATCGGGGGCACGCCCTGCCTGTCCGGCGTGTCGTAGGCGTCGGGGGCCGCGTGCGGGGCCAGGGTGCGCCGCGAGGGCGCCGTCAGCTCCAGCAGCACGTCACGCATCGACGGCCGCGCCCCGGGGTCCTTGACCAGGCAGGCGGCGACGATGTCGCGCAGCGGCCGGCCCAGCTCGCCGAGCTGCGGCTCCTCCCGCAGGATGCGGTTGATCACGGCGGGCAGCGCGTCGTCGCCGAACGGCGGCACGCCGGTGGCCGCGAACACCAGGACGGACGCCCACGAGAACACGTCGGCCGCCGCCCCCACGGGCCGCCCGGCGAGCTGCTCGGGCGCCATGTACGCGGGCGTCCCCACGATGTTGCTGGTGGCCTTCATGCCCGAGCCGAGCGCCGCGGCGATGCCGAAGTCCACGACCTTGGCCCCGTCGGGGCCGAGCAGCACGTTGGACGGCGTGAGGTCGCCGTGCACGACGCCGGCCTGGTGGATGGCGTCGAGCGCGGTCGCGGTGGCGACGGCGAGCCGCTGCAGCTCCGCGCCGCCGCGCCGGCCGGCCTGCTGCAGCGAGGGCCCGTCCACGTACTCGGCCACGATGTACGCCCTGCCGCTGGTCGAGGCGTCGAGCACCCGCGCGAGGCAGAACGGCTCGACCGTGCGCGCGGCGGCGATGGCCGCCGCCAGGCGGTCGTCCACGCGGTCGTCCACGGTGAGCCCCTCGCGCAGCACCTTGACGGCGACCGGGGTCCCGTTGCGTGCCTGACCGAGGTAGACGACACCGTGGCCGCCCGCGCCGAGGCGCCCGACCAGCCGGTAGGGTCCCACCGCTGCCGGGTCGCCCTCGCGGAGGGGTTCGACATTGGGCATGAGGGGAGTGACTCCTGTGACGGCTGAGATCAGAACTCCAGCACCCTACTGGCAAAAGTCAAGATTTGTCAGAAGTTAGGCTGATCAACTGCGAAGAAAGGGGTAAGTAGGGTGCATTCGCTGGAGGACTACGCCCGCGGCGTACGGGCCGGTTCGCGCACCTGGATCGCCCGCGCGATCACTTTGGTGGAGTCGACCAGACCCGACCACAACGCGCTCGCGCAACGGCTGCTCGTCGAGCTGACCCCGCTCACCGGGCACGCCCGCAGGGTCGGCGTCTCGGGCGTGCCGGGGGTCGGCAAGTCCACGTTCATCGACGCCCTCGGCGCCCGCCTGACCGGGCAGGGGCACAAGGTGGCCGTCCTGGCCGTGGACCCGTCCTCCACCAGGACGGGCGGCAGCATCCTCGGCGACAAGACCCGCATGTCCCGCCTGGCGGCCGACCCCGCCGCCTTCATCAGGCCCTCGCCCACCTCGGGCACGCTCGGCGGCGTGACGAAGGCCACCAGGGAGGCCATGGTGGTGGTGGAGGCGGCCGGCTTCGACGTCGTCGTGGTGGAGACCGTGGGGGTCGGGCAGTCGGAGACCGCGGTGGCCGACATGGTGGACACGTTCCTGCTGCTCACCCTGGCCCGCACCGGCGACCAGCTCCAGGGCATCAAGAAGGGCGTGCTGGAGCTCGCCGACGTCATCGCGGTCAACAAGGCCGACGGCGAGTACGAGCTGCCCGCGCGCAAGGCCGCCCGCGAGCTGGCGGGCGCGCTGCGCATGCTGCGCTCCGACGCGCCCCCGCCCCCGGTCCTGACCTGCAGCGCCTTGACCGGCGACGGGCTGGACGAGGTCTGGGCCAAGGTGCTCGCCCACCAGGAGGGCCTCGACCTCGCCGCCAAGCGCCGCCGCCAGCAGGTGGGCTGGACCTGGACCCTGGTCAAGGACCGGCTGCTGGCCGAGCTGCGCGCCGACCCCCGGGTGGCGGAGATCAGCGCGGAGGTCGAGCGCGAGGTGCTGGCGGGCGAGCTGACGCCCGCGCTGGCGGCGGAACGCATTCTGTCCGCATTCACCCGATCCTGAACCGGCGGGCGGAGCAGCATCGGAACCCCGCAGGTGGAGATACCTCTCCCGGGGATGAGGATTCCCCCTCCGCCCCGCTCCGGCCCGGCGAAACCGCCCGGTGAACCATGCCACGATGGCGCCCAACCGACGTGGGGGAGGCGCACATGGGTGCGGAATCGATGCTGCCCGGAAGGGTGACCGACGAGCTCGAGGAGTACGGCCGCCTCCTCGACCGACACGGCATCACCTGGGGAGAACCGGAGATCCATTACGTGAAGTTCTTCGCCCGGCGGAGGGTCCTGCCGCCCGCGCTCTTCGACCGCTTCTGGTCCCTGGTCCTCCAGGCCGTCGCGGCCGACCACCCGGACGAGCCGCACGACCGGCTCGCCGCCCGGCTCGCCGAGCCCGACTACGACCGCGTCCTGCGCGACACCCTCGACGGTGAGCTGCCCGGCCACCTCGTCGCCGTCCGCATCAAGCAGGGCGGCGCGGTGCTGGAGGGCGCGCCGCGTACGGTGCTGGTCGGCACGCGGACCTCCCGCGCGGGCGGCGGCACGAAGGAGCAGGCGCGCGGCCACGTGCCGTTCGTGGTGGAGCCGGGTGAGGCGCAGGCGCCCGAGCACGGCGGGTCCGCCGCGCCCTGGCAGGAGGCGCGCACGGCGGGGCTGCCCGGCCGCGGCGGCGAGCGGATCTCGCTGCTGTTCGACTCCAAGCGCGAGGAGCCCTGCCAGGTCGCCGTCGACGGCGCCGGCCGGGTGCTGGCGCCGCACGGCGCCTGGCTGGTGGAGGTGGACGAGGACAGCACGATCCTGGTGGACGGCGAGCGCGTCAGGCTCGACACGCTCGTACGCCACGTGCCCGCGGCCAGGCTGCGGCTGTCGGCGGGCACGCCGTGCCGGTGGAGCGTCGTGGACGGGGACGGCAGCGGCTGGTTCCCCTCCGGCGTGCCGCACCGCTACGACTACCACGGCCGCCCCTACTTCCACGGCGACGACCTCGTCGTCGAGGTCCCCAGCCTGCCGCTGACCGTGCGGGCGGCCAGGGGCATGGAGTACGGCGAGCGCGAGCTCGCCCTCACCCCCGACCCCGGGGCCGAGCGGCTCGTCGAGCTGACCCCGGACCGCCTGTACGACGCCGCCGCCCGCGGCTGGTACGGCGGCGACCTGCACGTCCACCTCAACTGGGCGGGCGACCTGGTGGCCGTGCCCGCCGACGCGGCCGCCGCCCAGCACGGCGAGGACCTCCACGTGCTCAACCTGCTGGCGGGCAACGTCTCGGGCCGCCGGGTCTACGACAGGGAGGCGCTCGAACACTGGACCGGCCGCGACCTGCCCTGGTCCGACGGCACCCACGTGGCCAGGATGGGCGTCGAATACCGCAACGACCTGCTCGGCCACGTCTACGCCTTCGCGCCGCGCTCGGCCCCAGGCCGCTACCACACGGGCTTCGACGGCGACGCCGACTGGCCGCCGAACGCCGACGGGCTGCGCGAGCTGCGCGGACTCGGCGCGCTGGTCGGCTACAGCCATCCCTTCCGCACCCCGATCGGCGACGGCGACCCGCCCACGGGCGTGGTCTCGCCGGTGCCGCGCAACTGCGCCGCCCGCGAGCTGGTCGCCGACGCCGCGCTCGGGCTGGTGGACAGCCTCGACGTGCTCACCCACGCCTCCATCCCGGCCACGGCGGCGGTCTACCGGCGGCTGATCGGCGCGGGCAACCGGCTGGCCGTCACCGCGGGCACCGACGCGATGATCTCCTTCACCCGTTCCGACACCCAGTCGAACCCGCCCGGCTGGGCCCGCGTCTACGCGCAGGTCGAGGGAGGGCTGACGGCGCGCTCGTTCGCCGCCGCCGTACGCGCGGGCCGCACGTTCGCCACCACCGGCCCCTGGCTGGAGCTGAGCGTGAACGGCCACGGCCCCGGCCACGTCATCCACGCCACCGCGGGCGACCGCATCAGCGTCACGGCCGCCACCGTCGGGCCCGAGGCGGTGGCGATCCGCATCCGCACCGCCGACGGCCTGTGCGCGGGGGCCGAGCGGCTGGCCCCCGACGGCCGCGACTGCGGCGACGAGCCGCTGACCGTGACGGCCGAGCTGACGCTGGACGCGTCCACGTACGTGGTGGCCGAGGTCCTGTGCGCGCCGCATCCGCGCACGCTGACCGCCACCGGCTACGCGCTGACCAGCCCCGTCTACGTGGACGTGGACGGCCGGCCGGTGGCCAGGCGCGAGGACGTGCTGTGGTGCCTGGAGTGGCTCGACCTGCTGGAGCAGCTCATCCGCCAGCACGGGCGGCTGGCCAGCCCGTACCAGTTCGGCGACCACATGTCGCTGTTGCAGCAGGCCAGGGCGGTCTACACGAGCCGGCTCGAGTCCTAGACGCCCCGATGGACGACCCCCCGCGGACGCGGGGGGTCGTCGTGCTTTCTGGCCATGTGTGTTAGATTTTGGCCATGCGGTCAGAAAATGAGCCGGGCGGCCAGAAGTCTCGCTCGTTCATCGAGGAGGCCAGGCGGGCGCAGATCGTGGCCTCGGCCATCGAGGTGATCGCCGAGGCCGGCTACGGTCAGGCGTCGCTCGCCCGGATCGCCAAGCACGCCGGCATCAGCAAGGGAGTGATCTCCTACCACTTCGCCGGCAAGGACGAGCTGATGGAAGAGGTGGTCGAGCGGACCTACGGACGCATCGCCGAGCACGTCGCGGCCAGGATGGAGGGCCGCACCACGGCGAGCGAGCTGCTCAGGACGTACGTGCTGGCCGTGGCCGAGCACATGCGCGGCCACCGCACCCAGCTCGCTGCCCTCGGAGAGATCTTCAACAACTTCAGGGGAGCCGACGGCCAGCCCCGCTACGGCGTGCACACCAGCGAGCCGATCTACCAGACGTTTGAGTACTTCTACCGGATGGGCCAGGAGAGCGGCGAGTTCAGGAGCTTTGACACCCGGGTCATGGCCGTCACGCATTCGGCCGCCATCGACAGCATGTTCGCCTACTGGGCCGCCCACCCCGACCACGACCTCGACGCTCACGCCACCGAGCTCGCCGACCTCTTCGAAAGGGCCTGCCGCGCATGACGACAGAGACCGCCGCCCCCGCCACCAGGACCACCAGGCTCCACGCCGTCGACAACCTGCGCGTCGTGCTGACCGTGCTGGTGGTCGCCCACCACGTCGCCCTCACGTACGGCAACATCCCCGTCTGGTTCTACCTGGAGCCGGCCCGTGACCCCTCAGGCAGCCTGCTGGACCTGCTGGTGGTCTTCAACCAGGCGTTCTTCATGGGCTTCTTCTTCCTCATCTCCGGCTTCTTCACGCCGGGCTCCCACGCGCGCAAGGGCGGGCGCGCGTTCGTGCGCGACCGGCTGATCAGGCTCGGCGTCCCGCTGCTCGCCTTCCTCGTGGTGCTGCGCCCGATGGTGAACTTCGGCGCGCTGGCGGACCTGCCCGGCATGCCGTACTGGCAGTTCTACCTGTTCTCCTGGGACCCGGGCCCGATGTGGTTCGCCGAGGTGCTGATCGTGTTCGCGCTGGTCTACGCCGCCTGGCGGGCCCGCAGGCCGGCGCCGGAGCGCGCGGACGTGCCGTTGCGCACGCGGCAGGTCGTGCTGTTCACGCTCGCGCTCGCGGCCGTGACGGCCCTGTGGCGGATCCCGGTGCCGACCGGCACGTACATCCCCGTGCTCGGGCTGCCGTCGGTCAGCTTCCTGCCGCAGTACATCGCCATGTTCGCGGCCGGATGCGTGGCCTGGCGGCGCGGCTGGTTCGCCTCGCTGCCCGCGCGGGCCGGCCGGATCGGGCTGCTCACGGCCGCCGGGGCGAGCGCGACCGTGCTGCCCGCCTCGCTCGTGACCACCGGCCTCGTCTCCAGCTCGCTGACCGCGCTGTGGGAGTCGGTCTTCGCCGTCAGCATGATCATCGGGCTGACCGTGCTGTTCAGGGAGCGGTTCGGCACCCAGGGGCCGCGCGGGCGCTTCCTCGCCCAGCACGCCTTCACCGTCTACATCCTGCACCCGCTCGTGCTGGTCGGGCTCGGCCACGCGCTGAGCTGGATCCAGGCGATCGCCATCGTCAAGTTCGCGATCATGCTGGTGCTCGCGCTGCCGCTGTGCTGGGGGCTGGCCTATCTGGTGCGGTCGCTGCCGGGCGCCAAGCGGGTGCTCTGAGCCCCTTCCCGGGCCCGGCAGCGCTCAGGCGTCAGCTGTAGAAGGCGTCGAGGACGCCGCCGTGGCGCTCCTCGACGGCCCTGCGCTTGATCTTGAGGCTGGGGGTCAGCTCACCCGTCTCCACCGTGAAGTCGCTCGCCAGGATCGCGAACTTCTTGACCGTGGCGTAGCTGGCCTCGCCCGCGTTGACCTGCTCGATCGCCTTCTCGACCTCGGCGCGCACGCGCGGGTGCTCGCGCAGCTCCTCGGGGTCGAGAGGCAGCGACTCCGCCTCGGCCCACGGCTTGACCACCTCCATGTCGAGGGTGACCAGGCAGGTGACGTAGTTGCGGCGGTCGCCGTGCACGAACACGTGCGACACGTACGGGCAGGCCGCCTTGATCCGGCCCTCCAGGTAGGTCGGGGCGACGTACTTGCCGCCCGAGGTCTTGATCAGCTCCTTCTTGCGGTCCGTGATGCGCAGCCGCCCGGCCTCGTCCACCTCGCCGATGTCGCCGGTGCGCAGCCAGCCGTCCTCCAGCGCCTCGGCCGTCTCCTCGGGCAGGCCGTGGTAGCCGCGCATGATGCCGCGTCCCTTGATGAGGATCTCGCCGTCCTCGGCGATGCGCACCTCGGTGCCGGGGAACGGCAGCCCGACCGTGCCGAACCTCACCGACTCCGGCCGGTTGAGGAAGGTGCCGGCCGACGACTCCGTCAGCCCGTACCCCTCGAGGATGGTCAGGCCGGCCGCGTCGAAGAACTCGGCGATGTCCTGCGACAGCGGGGCCGCGCCCGAGATGAAGAAGCGGATCCGGCCGCCGAACCGCTCGCGCAGCTTGGCGAAGACCAGCCGGTCGGCGAGCGCGTACTCGGCGCGGGTGGTCACCGGCACCGGCACGCCGCGCTGGCGGGCCCTGCTCACCCTGATGCCGGTCCTGCGCGCCCACTCGAAGATGCGCAGCTTGAGCCCGCCGTCGTTGCGCATGTTCGCCACGACCGTGTTGTGGATCTTCTCGAAGATGCGCGGCGCGGCGGCCATCACGGTCGGCCGCAGCACGCCGAGGTTCTCGGCGATCTTGTCGAGGCGGCCGTCGATCGCGGTCGGCACGCCCTGCCCGATCATCACCACCTCCAGCAGCTTGCCGAACGAGTGCGACAGCGGCAGCCACAGGAAGTGCAGGTCGCTGGGGGAGATGAGGCCGACCTCGCGGACCGCCTCGGCGGTGTAGAGCCAGTTGTCGTGGGTCAGCTCGACGCCCTTGGGGCGGCCGGTGGTGCCCGAGGTGTAGATGAGCGTGGCCAGGGAGTCCTGGGCGATGGCGTCCACCATGGCGTCGTAGTCGCCCTCGCTCGCGGCGACCGAGGCGAGCGGGATCACCCAGCCGTCGTCACCGGCCGCGCCGTCGATGACGATCACGTGCGTGACGTCGGGGAGCTCCTTCTGCACCGACCTCAGCTTGGCGACCTGGTCGTCGTTCTCGGCGACGACGATCGTGCTGCCGGAGTCGTTGATGATGAACGCGGACTCCGCCGCGGTGTTGGACGGGTAGATCGTGGTCGTGGCCGCTCCGGTCGCCAGCACGGCGAGATCGCACAGGATCCATTCGAGGCGGGTCGAGCAGAGGATCGACACGCGGGTGCCGGGGCCCGAGCCGAGCTGCGCCAGGCCGAGGGCCAGCCCGCGCACCCGGTCGCCCACCTCACGCCATGACAACGAGGTCCACCCGTCGTCCGAGGGCACGCGGTACGCCTCGGCGTCGGGGGTGGCCGCGATCCGGTCGCGGAGCAGGGAGGGAATGCTGGACATGCCTGACCTCCTGGGGGGTGATGGCCCGACTCTAAGGCGGCGGTGGCGCTCCAGTCGATGGTTCTCGCCATGCCGTGGGGCGTGACGCTTCCTGTTCCGCGGGGAGCGGGCCGAGCGGCGAGCGCTTCCGCGGGGACCGGGCCGACCGACAACCTCGACCTGGCCGGCGTCAGGCGGCCGGCCGAGGCGCCGGCGGCATACCGGGACGCGTTGATCGTGGCCGGCCACGACCGGCCGTTCCTGGAGACGCTCGGGATCACCCGGTGGCTGCGGCAGGACCGGAGGAGGGACTGTCGGAATCGTGAATTGACGGTTGGGGATCAACCCGGAGATAGTGTGGCAGGTGGCTACACCCCGGTTGATCTCCTCCGTTCTCGCTCTGGCGACCCTCACCACGCTCGGCGCGTGCTCAGCGGCCGGTGAGTCACCCACCGGGGGCGAGTCGAAGGTGAGCGGCGTCGCGGGCGGCGAGGGCACCGCCCCTGCCACCGACGGCAAGGAGACCTCGGCCGCGCTGACGCCCGAGGCGTACAAGGGCGAGCTGGAGAGCCGGCGCAAGGCGATGACCGACGCGATCAGCGGCCTGACCAAGGCACGCGGCGTCAAGGCGCTCGACACGCGGGTGGGACGGGCCGAGGAGGCGCTGAGCGGCGCCGCCGAGGCGCTGTCCGCCCTCACCCCGCCCGACGCCGTACGCGCCCAGCACGAGGCGTACGTCGCCAGCCTGCGCGAGGTCGCCACCGGCCTCGGCTCGACGGCGGGCAAGGTCGGCTCCCGCGACCTGTGCACCCCGTCGGCGGTGCTCACCGACCTCGGCGACAAGCTGACCGCGCTCGACAAGGCGGGCCGCGCCCTGCAGACCGCCGGCGACTACCCGGCCGACGTGGTGACGGTCAAGGCGGGCGAGCGGCGTACGCGGCGGCTGCGCAACGGCGCGTTCGTCAAGAAGGGCGGCACGCTCGACGGCCGCAGCTCGCTGGAGATCGACAACGGCGGCAGCCTCGACGCCGTGGTGACCGCGCTCAGGGGCGGCAGCAAGGTGTTCAGCGTGTACGTGCGCAGGAAGGCGACGTTCAAGGTCAAGGGCGTGCGCGACGGCAACTACAAGATCTACTTCACGCACGGCACCGACTGGGACGGCAAGTCGGGCGCCTTCACCCGCGAGTGCAGCTTCGAACGCTTCGAGAAGACCGTGAAGTTCAAGACGACGTACACGGCGACGCAGATCCTCTGGCACGACTGGCGGCTCACGCTGCACACGATCAGCGGCGGCAACGCCCGCACCGCGCCGGTGGACCCCGAGGACTTCCCGGGCTAGACCCGCGACCAGGCCCGCCAGGAGCCCGGCGACGGGAAAGGCCGCGCTCCCTGGCGGGGCGCGGCCTCAAGAGGATCAGGTGGAGAAGAGCATGCCCACCCAGCTGCGCTGACGGTGGTGGCCGTAGTGGTGGCCGCCGTGGTGGGGGGCTCCCCAGGCCGGCCCGGGAGCCGACGGAGGGGGCGGGGGAGCCGCGTGGTACTGCGACTCCATCCGGGTCAGCGTCTCGAGCTCGCCGTAGTCGAGGAAGATACCCCGGCAGTTGTCGCACTGCTCGATGTGGACGCCGTTGCGCTCGTAAGTCCGCATGTTCCCGCGGCACTTGGGGCACTGCATCTAAGTCGCTCTCCTTGACTTCGAGGTCTCAGGGTTGAAACCTACCGCGCGCAACGCCGTCACGCCCTGACGATTCTGTTGCACGCCTCGACTAACGAATGTTCGACCTCGTCGAGTTCCCGGCCCTCGCGGTCCGCGTTGACCACGGCCACCGCCGCGAGCTGCACGGTCAGCGCCCTGGCCGGCACGTCGAGCCACCGCCACGGGTCGTCGCCAGGGCCCAGGGCGGGCCCGCCGGAGGCGAGGTAGGCGCCGAGGAACCGCTCCCACACGGCCGGTTCGAGCAGGCCGGCCGCGTACCAGGCGGCGGGCCGCGCGAGGTCCCACGCCGGGTCGCCCACGCCCAGGTCGTCGACGTCGATGAGCAGCCACCTGTCGCGGTGGACGAGCTGGCCGAGATGCCAGTCGCCGTGCGTCGGCAGCCCGGGCAGCGGCGGCGGCTCGGGCAGCTCCTTGAACGCCCGCCTGATCAGCTGCTCCACCGGCCCGTCGCCGGGCATGCGATCGACCGCGCGGGCCGCCCTGGCCGGGCCTCCGGCGGGCGGCAGCGCCGGCAGGAACGTCAGCGGCACCGCGTGCAGCCTGGCCAGCAGCCGGGCGCCCTCCTCCCAGGGAGCCGCGCCGGGGTCGTCGTCCTGCGAGATCGGCCGCCCGGCCGGCCACACCGTGACCGCGCGCCCCGCCGCCGACAGCACCTCGGGCACCAGCGGGGCCAGCATCACGCCGCTCACCGCGGCCGACGCGGCGGCGCGCAGCCGTGGCCGCAGCGACTCGGCGTCGTCGCGCGCCGAGTGGGCCTTCACCACGACCTCGCCCAGCCGTAACACCTTCACGTCGGTGCGCGTCGGGTGCCACACGGGCGTTCCGGTGCCGCCGTACGCGGCGGCGATGCCCGCCAGCTCCTCCTCGAGACCCACGCGTACAGCCTATTTCGTCCGCAGGTGGCGCGGCTCCCGGCGGCGGCGTAGGGAAAACTGGGCGCATGAGAATCGGTTTCGCCGTACCCGTGTCAGGGCCGTGGGCCACACCCGAGCACATGCGCCGTGTCGCCGTCCGGGCCGAGGAGCTCGGCTACGCGGAGCTGTGGACGTTCCAGCGGCTGCTCTATCCGGTCGGCAGCACCATGGGCCCCACCTACCGCGCCGTCCACGACCCGCTGATCACGCTGTCCCACGTGTCGGCCGTGACAGGCCGCATCGGGCTCGGCGTCGCGGTGATCAACGCGTACGTGCCGCCGATCCTGCTGGCCAAGCAGCTCGCCACCCTGCAGACGCTGTCCGGCGGCCGGGTCACCGCCGGCATCGGCCTGGGCTGGCTGCCCGAGGAGTTCGAGGCGAGCGGCGTCGGCATGGAGCGGCGCGGGCGCAGGGGCGAGGAGTTCGTCGAACTGCTGCGCCGGGCGTGGAGCGACGACGTGGTCGAGCACAGCGGCGACTTCTACCGGGTGCCGGCCGCCCACATCGACCCCAAGCCAGAGCCGGGGCCGCCGCGCGTCCTGCTCGGCGGGTCGGCCGACGTCGCGCTGCGCAGGGCGGCCCGGCTGGCCGACGGGTGGGTCAGCTCCAGCAGGGAGGACCTGGCGGCCATCGGCGGCAGGATCGAGATGATCAAGGCGGAGCTGGCCGCGTCCGGGCGCGACCCCGGCGCGTTCCGCTTCGTGGTGCGCGGGGTGACGCGGGTGCGGGCCGCCGACGAGGACCGGCCGCTGTCGGGCACGTACGACAAGATCCGCCGCGACGTTGCGGCCCTGGGCGCGGTCGGCGTGACCGACGTCTTCCACGACCTGAACTTCGACCAGGACATCCCGGCCGCCGGCCCCGAGGAGGCGATGCGCAGGGCCGAGGAGGCCCTGGAGGCGCTGGCTCCCTAGCCGCCGCCGTAGGGCACGGTGATGATCTCCAGATTGTGCCCGTCGGGGTCGGACCAGTAGAGCCCGCGCCCGCCGTCGTTGGTGTTGATCCGCCCCGGCTCCTGGTGGTACGGATCGGCCCAGTAGGTCAGCCCGCGCTCCTCGATCCGGCCCCGGATGCGGTCGAACTCCTCCTCGCTCACCAGGAACGCGTAGTGCTGCCCCGGCACGTCATCGCCGGCCTGCACGACGTCGAGCGAGACGCCGTTGGCGAGCGTGACGACGCGGAAGGGCCCGTAGACCGGCGCCGGCTCGAGACCGAGCACGTCCACGAGGAAATCCGCCGTGGCGTCCCGGTCCCTCGCGGGGACGATCGTGTGGTTCAGCTCGACGCTCATACTTCGCAGGCTACGTCAAGAGGCCGGACAGGCGGGCCGCCTCCTCCGCCACCGCCTTCCGCAGCTCCCTGACGCCCTCGCGGCCGCGTACCGGGTGCACGGCGTTCGTCAGCAGCACCACGGTGAGGCGGCGGGCCGGGTCGACCACCAGGGACGTGCCGGTGAAGCCCGAGTGGCCGTACGCGTCCTTGAGCGGCCCGACGATGCCTGGATCGCCGATCCGCACGCCCAGCCCGTGACGGAACGGCGCCCCCTCGGCGCCCTGGTCGCGTGTCATCTCCGCCACGGCCGCCGCGCCCAGCACCGGCCCGCCGCCCAGCCGCAGCGCCTCGCCGAAGGCCAGCAGGTCGTCGGCGGGGGCGAAGACGCCCGCGTGCCCCGCCACGCCGCCGAGCGCGTACGCGGTCTCGTCGTGCACCTCGCCCCGCACGCACCCCGGCCCTGGACGCTCGGCCTTCCACTCGGTGGCGGCCACCCGCCCGAGCACCTCGGGGCCCGGCCGGTAGCCCGTGTCGGGCAACCCCAGCGGGCCGGTGACCCGCTCGCGTACCAGCACGTCCAGCGGCGCCCCTCCGGCCAGCTCGGCCAGGCGGCCGGCCATGATCATGCCGACGTCGCTGTAGAGGTAGGGGCCGCCGACCGGATGCGCGGACGGCGTGGCGACCATGGCGGCCAGGCGGGCGCCGGCGTCCGCGTCCGGCAGCTCCTGGTCGATGCGGCGGGTCGGCGGCAGGCCCGCCGTGTGGGTGAGCAGGCGGCGCGGGGTGATGCGGGGATCGGCGTCCGGCAGGTGCGCGGTCACCGGCGCGTCGAGGTCCAGCCTGCCCTCCTCGGCCAGTGAGAGCAGCACCGTCGTGGTGAACAGCTTGCTGACCGAGGCCAGGTCGAAGATCGAGTCGCGGCGGGCCGGCGGGCGGCCGGCGGCGAGCGTGCCGCCGGCGTCCGCGTACCGCACCAGCTCCCCGGCGGACGCCTGGGCCGCCACGGAGCCGTCCACGGCGATCAGCGCCACCGCGGCGGGGCACACCTCGGGCACCGCCGCCGTCAGGATCGCCTCCAGCCGGTCCGACATCCCCGTCCTCCTCATCGTGAAGTTCGACCGCCCGCCCGGACGTCTCAGCCGCTGAGCGCGTCGCTGAGGCGTTCGCCGTGCGAGCTCAGCAGCGCCCTGGCCGCGTCGGCGTCGAGGCCGTGCCTGATCATCAGCACCGCGACCTTCGCCTGGCCGCCCGCCGCGTCCAGCGCCGCGCCGGCCGTCTCCTGGTCGGCGCCGGTGATGTCGCTGACGATGCGCAGCGCCCGCCCGGCGAGCTTGCTGTTCATGGCCGACATCTCGATCATCTTGTTCCCGTACGTGCGGCCCAGCTTGACCATCGAGATCGTCGAGATCATGTTCAGCACGAGCTTCTGGGCCGTGCCCGCTTTCAACCGGGTCGAGCCGGTCACCACCTCGGGCCCCACGACCACCTCGATGGCGTGCTCGGCGGCGGCCGACAGCGGCGCGTCGTCGTTGCACGACAGCCCCACGGTCAGCGCGCCGCGGCCGCGCGCCTCCGCCAGCGCGCCCAGCACGAAAGGAGCCCGCCCGCTGGCGGACACGCCCACCACCGAGTCGAGCGGTCCCACCTCCAGGTCCTTCAGCGCGGCGGCGCCGGCCTCGGCGTCGTCCTCGGCCCCCTCAACGGAACGGGTGAGCGCGTCCGGCCCGCCGGCGATGATGCCCTGCACCAGCGACGGGTCGGTGCCGAACGTCGGCGGGCACTCGCTGGCGTCGAGCACGGCCAAGCGCCCCGACGTGCCGGCACCGACATAGAGCAGCCGGCCGCCCTGGCCCATCCGTTCGGCGATGGCGTCGATCGCCGCCGAGATCGCCGGGAGCACCACCGCGACGGCGGCGGGCACGGCGGCGTCGGCCTGGTTCATCAGCCGGGCGAGCTGCACGGTCGGCAGCCTGTCGATCTGGGCGTAGCGGGGGTCGCTCTGCTCGGTGGACGGCTCTGATAGCGGATCAATCATGTCGCTAATTTCCACCCTCTACTTCTCTCTTGTAAATATCTTTCAGACAATGGGTTCATGCCACACGTACGAACAGGAGCCGAACGGCTGGCCGCGGATCCCGCCCTGGCGGGCGGCACGCGTCTCGGCCTGATCACCAATCCCACCGGCGTCCTGCCCGATCTGACCCCCACACCCGACGCCCTGCTGGCGGCGGGCCTGAACCTGACCGCGCTCTTCGGCCCCGAGCACGGCATGCGCGGCACCGCGCAGGCCGCGGGCAGCGAGGCCGACGGCGTGGACGAGCGGACCGGCCTGCCGGTCTACGACACGCACAAGCTCTCCGGCGACGCCCTCGACGCGGTGGTGGCCGCCTCCGGGGTGGACACGCTGGTCTTCGACATCGCCGACGTGGGCGCCCGCTTCTACACCTACGTGTGGACCATGTACGACCTCATGGCCGCGGCGGCCCGGCTCGGGCTGCGGTTCGTGGTGCTGGACCGGCCCAACCCGCTGGGCGGGACGGTCGAGGAGGGGCCGCTGCTCGACCCGGCGTACGCGAGCTTCGTCGGCCGCTTCCCGCTGCCCCTGCGGCACGGCAGGACGGCCGGGGAGCTGGCCGGCCTGTACGGCTTCGACCTCGACCTGACCGTCGTCACGATGGAGGGCTGGCGGCGGGAGATGACCCACGCCGGCACGGGGCTGCCCTGGGTGATGCCCTCGGTCAACATGCCGACCCCGGAGACCGCGCTGGTCTATCCCGGCACCGGCCTGTTCGAGGGCACCAACTTCTCCGAGGGGCGCGGCACGACCCGGCCGTTCGAGCTGGTCGGGGCGCCGTACCTGGACGCGCGCTTCGCCCCGGCGCTCGGCGAGCTGGGCCTGCCGGGGGTGCGGTTCAGGGAGGCGTGGTTCACGCCGACGTTCCACAAGCACGCCGGCGTCCCCGTACGGGGGGTGCAGCTCCACGTGCACGACCCCGCCGCGTTCCGGCCGGTGCTGACGGGCCTGTCGATGCTGCACGTGGCCCGCACCCTCCACCCGGACGAGCTGCGCTGGGAGGGCCCTGAGCTGTTCCTCGACCACCTGTGGGGGTCCGGCACGCTCAAGAAGTGCCTGGAGGCCGGTGGGGACCCGCGCGAGCTGTGTCCGCCGCCCGCCCACCCTGAGGGAGGACTTCTGTACTGACCGGCCCATCACGCCAGATCGCGCCGGTAGAGCCAGAAGACGCGTTCGGCTCGCGCGCCCACGGCGCGCGAGTAGAACCGCAACGGCCCCACCCACCCGATCTGGGCGTGGTCCTGCCCGGCGGCCCGCTGCTCGGCCAGGCACCTGCGCAGCAGCACGCGCCCGAGGCCGAGACCGCGGGCGTCGGGCGCGGTGCCCATGGGGCCGAACCAGGACGGCCGCGCTCCCCAGGCCGCGAAGCCGAGGACGCGGCCGTCGCGTTCCGCGTAGTGCAGCCCGGCCGCGTTGACCGCCTCCCAGGCCCAGCGATCGTTCCAATGCTCGGCGACGAAGGCCCCCACCCGCCCACGGTCCGCCTCCGCGCCGAGGCCGTGCACGGACACGCCCGCGCGCTTGAGCCCGGCCAGCTCGTCCTCGACGGACAGGTCGGCGTGCCGCAGGTCGGCGGTCATGTTCCAGGCCACCTCGTAGCGCTCGTAGCCGAGGCGCTCGGCCAGGCAGGCGGCGGCGGTGTAGCGCACGTCGATGCCCGGCCAGGCGTAGCAGGGCGGGTTGCCGGCGAAGCGGGCCTCGCGGGCGCCCTGGCCGCGCAGCCAGTCCTCGGCCGCCCGCACCAGCGCCCGCCCGCGCCCTGCGCCCTGGGCCGAGGGCTCCACGGCCAGCAGGTCGACGTGACCGATCGCCGGGTTCACCGAGTTGAGCGAGGCCATCACGACGCCGCCGTCCACGGCCAGCGCGGTCCAGCGCCGCTCGGCCGGGGGCCGCGCCAGGCTGCGCACCAGTGCGGCGCCCTCGCCGGCGTCGGACGTCAGCGCCGACTCGGCCACCCGCGCGGCCTCTCCGGCGTCGAATTCCCGCACGGAGTGCGTCATCACACCTCGCTCATCGGGCGGGCGATCACGCTGCGGCGCTCGGGGTGGAAGCACGCGTGCTCCTGCGGCACGCCCTCGGTGAGCTGCAGCAGCGGCCGCTCCGACGCGCACCGCTCGGTGCTGAACGGGCAGCGGCGGGCGAACAGGCAGCCCTCGTCGGCCTGGCTCTCGTCCAGCGACTCCAGCGGCACCACGGGCTGCTCGCCCGGCTGCTCAAGACCGTGCAGGACGGGGATGGCCGACAGCAGCGACTGCGTGTACGGGTGCACCGGGTCGGCGATGATCGTGTCCACCGGGCCGTGCTCGACGACCTGGCCACGGTAGATGACGTACAGCTCGCCGTCGCCGCCGATGTAGCGGGCCGTCGCCACGTCGTGCGTGATGAACAGCACGCTCACGCCGAGCCGCTCGCGCAGGTCCTTCAGCAGCGCGAGGATGCCCAGCCGGAGCGAGACGTCGATCATCGAGACGGCCTCGTCGGCGACCAGCATCTCCGGGTCCACGGTCAGCGCGCGGGCGATGACCACGCGCTGCCGCATGCCGCCGGACAGCTGGTGCGGGTAGCGCGACAGCACCGAGCCCGGGTCGAGGCCGACCAGCGAGAGCACCTCGGCGGCCCGCTCCTCGATCCAGGCGCGCGAGCGGCCGGTCTGCCTGGCCCGCAGGCTGAGCGGCGCGAACAGCGTCTGGTGGACGGTCCTGGTCGGGTTCAGAGCCGAGTACGGGTCCTGGTGGATCATCTGGATCTTGCGGAAGTGCGGCTGGCGCTGCTTGGGCTTCAGCCCCGACAGCTCGACGCCGTCGATCGCGATCTCGCCCTCGTCGTACGACTCCAGCCCCGCGATGATCCGCCCCAGCGTGGTCTTGCCGCACCCGGACTCGCCGATGAACGAGGCCGCGCCGCCCTTGGGGATCGCGAAGTCCACGCCCCGCAGCGCCCGCACCTCGCGGGCGCCGAGCACCTTGCCCCGCTGCTTGAACGTCTTGACGACGCCGGTTCCGGTGATCATGCGTGCTCCTTCACGGTCACGGCGTGACAGGCCACGGTACGCGTGCCGTGCTCGACGGCCTCGGGGTCCACGGTGTCGCACACGTCCATGCGCAGCGCGCACCGCTCCCTGAACACGCAGCCCTGCTTCGGCACGGTCGCCAGCGTGGGCGGCCGGCCCGGCAGCGCCTGCGCCTCGTCGATGTCGCCGACGAGCCGCGGGATGGCCTTGATCAGGCCGCGCGTGTACGGGTGGCTGGGCGCGCCGAGCACCTCCCTGGTCGGGCCCTGCTCGACGAGGCGGCCGCCGTACATGACGGCCAGCCGGTCGGCGACCTCGGCCACCACGCCGATGTCGTGCGTGATGACCAGCGTGGTCAGGCCGCGCTCCGCGTGCACCTCGCGGACGATCTTCAGGATGTTCGCCTGAGTGATCATGTCGAGCGCGGTCGTCGGCTCGTCCAGCACCACCAGGTGGGCGTTGAGCACCAGCGCCAGCATGATGCCGACCCGCTGGCGCATGCCGCCGGACAGCTCGTGCTGGTGCGAGTCGAGCACGCGGGCGCCGTCCAGGCCCATCCGGCCGAGCAGCTCCTTGGCCTCGCGCACCAGCCCGCGCAGATCCTCGATCCCGTGCGAACGGCCCAGGTCGAGCAGCTGCTTGCCGACCGTCTTGAGCGGGTTGAGGGAGTTCTGGGCGGCCTGGAAGACGTAGCCGATGTGCTTGCCGCGCGCCTTGCGCAGCTGCTCGCCCGACAGCGCCGCCACGTCGCCCAGCCCGTCGATCTCGACGCTGCCCGCCGCGATCCTGCCGGGCGGCTGCACGGCGTTGAGCAGCGACAGCGCGAGCGTCGACTTGCCGGATCCCGACTCGCCGACGATGCCGGTGATCGAGCCTGGCTCCAGCGTCAGGCTGACGTCCCTGACGGCGGGCAGCTCGCCCGCGGGGGTCTTGTAGACGACCGTCAGGCCGCCGATGCGCACTCCGGGCGCCTTGTTGCTCACCCTCTACTCCTCGCGCAGCCGGGGATTGAAGATCTCGTCCATGGCGTCCACCACGAGCACGATCCCGAGCGTGAGCAGCAGGATCGCCAGCAGCGGAGCCAGCAGGTAGCCCAGCGCGTTCGGCGTGATCATGGCGCCCGCCTGGAACACGGCCAGGTTGAGCATCACGCCCCAGTTGTCCGACTCGTACGGCAGCACGCCCAGAAAGAACAGGCCCACCTGCGAGTAGACCGCGCCGGTGACCGAGATGAGCATGTTCATGGCGATGTACGGCGCCATGCTCGGCAGCAGTTCCTTGCCGATGATGTGCGTCGTGGACAGGCCGAGCCCGCGCGCCGCCTCGATGAACCCGCGCTCGCGCAGCGACAGCGTCTGCGAGCGCACGGCCCGCGCCACGCCGCCCCAGCCGAGCAGGCCGAGCACGAGGCCCATCTGCACCGGGCTGCTGAAGCGCCACACGGTCGCGAGGACCAGCAGCAGCGGCAGGCCGGGGATGGTGAGCTTCATGTCGGTCAGCCGCATGAGCACGGTGTCCCAGCGGCCCCGGCGGAAACCCGAGAACAGCCCGATCGCGGTGCCGACGACGACCGTGATGACCGCGGTCACCGCGGCGGTCAGCAACACGTAGCGCGAGCCCTTGATGACCAGCGCGGTCACGTCCCGCCCCTGCGGGTCGGTGCCGAACCAGTGCTCCCAGCTCGGCGGCTGGGTGATCGCGTTGGTGTCGCCCGGCAGGTTGGCGGGCAGCAGCATGGGCCCGACGACCGCCATGATCACGAAGCCCGCGAGGATGACGACGCCGACCATGCGGCTGGGCTTGCGCCTCATCACCCGCCACACGCCGCGCCAGAAGTTGCGGCGCATGGCCGAGGCCGCCGAGCCGGTGCCCGCACCGGTCTCCGGAATGAGCGTGGCGCTCACGACGCCTCCTCTCCGCTGCGCACCCGCGGGTCGATGACCGTGTAGAACAGGTCCGCCACGATGTTGGCGATGATGGTCCCGGCCGTGATCAGCAGGAAGGCGCCGCCCATCAGGGCGTAGTCGCGGTCGGTGACGCTGCTGATCAGCAGCCAGCCGAGGCCCGGATAGTTGAAGATCTTCTCGATGAAGACCGCGCCGCCGAGCAGCAGCCCCAGTGACAGGGCGAGCATGGTGAACAGCGGCAGGATCGCGTTGCGCGCGATGTACCTGAAGACGATCGAACGCTTCATCCCGCGCAGCTCGGCGGCCAGGATGAAGTCGTCACCGAGCACGGTCACGACGCTCGACTTCATCGCCAGGATCCACCCGCCGTACGCCGACAGCGCGTACGTCAGGACCGGCAGGATCGCGTGCTCGACGAGCGAGCCGATGTAGCCGGCGTTGAACCCCGGTTCGTACAGGATGTCCACCGACCCGTCGGCGGGCAGGATGGGGATGAGCGTGGCGAAGATCACCACGAGCAGCATCGCCAGCACGTACTGCGGGATGCCGTGCAGCAGCGAGCCCGAGATGGACAGCGCGTCGCCGAGCTTGCCGGTGCGCTTGATCGCCGCGTACACGCCGAGGATGATTCCGACGAGGAAGCTCAGCAGCGTGCCGGCCAGCACCGGTAGAACGGTCCACTTGGCCGCGTCGGTCAGCACGTCGAGCACGGGGGTGCCGGGCCTGGTGACCGAGACACCGAGGTCGAGGCGGAGCAGGCCGGTGATGTACTCGCTGTACTGCTGCCACAGCGTGCCGTCCGGCTGGAAGCCGTACAGCACCTTCACCGCCTGCTGAGCCGCCTCGGGGGCCATGCCGCCCTCGATCAGCTTCTCGTAGCGGGCGGCCATGGGGTCGCCCGGGATGTTGTTGATGATGAAGAAGCTGATCGTCGCGACAACGAGGATCATGACGAACCCGCGGGCCAGGTGGCCCGCGAGTCGCCGTGCGATGGACGTCATAGGCTACTGCTTCGCCTTGATCAGACCTTGCTGGATCCACACGCCGGAGGGGAGCACGCCGGTGCCCATTCGCAGGACCTCGTCGTCGTGGGGCCAGCCGGTGAAACGGTTGTTGTTGACGAACTGCGTGTTCACGTAGTCCCAGAGCTGGATGACCGGCAGGTCCTGGTTCGCGGCCTTGGCCAGCTTCGCCATGATCGGCTTGGCGGCCTCCTCGTCGGCGGAGTTCAGCTCGGCGGTCAGCTCACCGGGGTTGATCTTCTCGCCGTCGACCTCGATCTCCTCGGGGCCGCCCATCCAGTTGTTGTTCTTGCCGGGGGCGCTGTGCGTGACCTTGCCCGCGACGTTGTTCCAGCCGTTGGAGGCGCCGTAGAGGCGCTGGAAGATGTCGTACGGCGCGGGGCCGAGCGCCATCAGCCAGAAGCCGACGTCGTACTTGCCGGCCGCCAGCTCCTCCAGGTACAGCGGGTAGTCGGCGGTCGTCACGACCTCCGCGTCCACGCCGGCCTTGATGAGCTGGCCCTTGATGTTCTCCTGCGCCGACAGCCAGTCGGAGAAGCCGGCGGGCGCGTGCATGGAGACCTTCCACGGCGTGCCGTCGGCCAGCGTCCACTTGCCGTCCTTCTTGACCAGGCCGGCTTCCTTGAACTCCGTCTCGGCCTTGGCCAGGTCCACCTTGTACGGCTCGAGCTGCGGGACCGTGTCAGGGATCCACGCCTGCGCGGCCTTCTGGTGGATGCCGCTGGTGGTGGCGGCGGCCGTGCCGCCCTCGGGCGAGGCGACCTTGGTGACCTGATCGCGGTCGATCAGGTAGGCCAGGCCCCTGCGCACGTGCACGTTGTCGTACGGCTTCTTGGTCTGGTTGAAGGCCATGCCCACGGCCACCGGCGAGTAGCCCTTGATGACCTCGTTGCCGGAGGCGGCCTTGATCCGGTTCATCACGTCCGTCGGCGCGGCGGTGAACCCGGCGTGGTCGAGCTTGCCGGCGGTGAGGTAGTTCCAGATCTGCTCGTTGCCGGTGTAGTTGAGGAACTTCACCTGCGAAGGAGCGACGTTGGCGGCGTTGAAGAAGTACTTGTTCTTGACCAGCAGCGCCTCGGAGGGGTTGACCCGCTCCAGCACGAACGGGCCGGCGGAGACGTCCTTCGGCGGGGCGAAGGCGATGACCTTCTCGCCCAGGGACGAGATCTCCTCACGGGCCTTCTCGGCCTCGGCGCCGTCGCCGCGCGCGGCCTTGAGCTTGTCCCAGAAGTCGGCGGGGAGCACACTGCTCCACACGTGCGCCGGCAGGATCGTGGTGTCCAGCACGCCGCGGGCGAACTTGGGGCTCGGGTTGGCCATGTCCTGCGTGATCTTCACCGTCTGCGGGTCGACCACTTCGACCTCCGCGGCGGCGCCCGCCGCGCCCGGGGTGGTCGAGAACGCCGTGCTGCCCTGCGTGTAGGCGATGCCGATGGACATCTTGACGTCCTCGGCCGTGACCGGCTTGCCGTCGGACCACTTCGCGTTGGGCTGCAACTTCAACGTGATCGCGGAGTTGTCGTCCGCGAGCTCCCAGCTCGCCGCAAGACCAGGCAGGGCCTTGTTCGGGTCGGTCAGGTGGTTGACGACCCAGCCCAGCTTCATGGAGCTGTAGCCGGGGAAGGAGTTGCCCTTCGGGTTGTACGGGTTGGCCGGCGCCGACGCCTCAAGGCCCGGCCTGTTCACGTCGATCGTGGTGAAGAGCCCGCCTCCACCGCCCGAGCCGGACTTGTTGGTGGTGCCACCGCTGCACGCCGCAGTCGCGGTGGCAAGACCCAGCAACGCCACTACCGCTGCCAGTCGCTTCATTTGCCGCTCCGGGGGATGTCTCTAGGGATTGACCGGACATTACGATCGCGCCAGATCGGCGTCAATAATCTCCAGCGGTTGTGAGGCTAATGTAACTTTCCTTCATGAGTGTAGGAAGTGACGCTAAGCGCCATCAAGTAAAACCTCAGGTCAGCACCAAGACGGCCGCCCCGTTGACCCGGTCGGCGGCCAGGTCGGACAGCGCCCTGTCCGCCTCCTCGAACGGATAGGCCACCGCCGACACCCTGGGCGGATGCGACAGGGCCAGCTCGAGGTAGGCGTGCCCGTCGGCCCTGGTGTTGGCCGTCACGCTGCGCAGCGTGCGTTCCTGGAACAGGTGCCGGTCGTAGTCGAGCGCCGGGACGTCGGTGAGGTGGATGCCCGCCACGGCGAGCGTCCCGCCCCGGTCGAGCGCCTCAAGCGCGGGCGGCACCAGCGTGCCGACGGGCGCGAACAGGATCGCCGCGTCCAGCGGCTCGGGCGGCCGGTGCGCGTCCGCGGAGGCCGCGCCCAGCTCAAGCGCCAGCCTACGTGCTTGTTCCGACCGCGTGACCACGTGCAACGTGGCCCCGCGCGCGATCGCCGCCTGCGCGGTCAGATGCGCCGACGAGCCGAAGCCGTAGATGCCGAGCCGCCCCTCCTGCGGCAGGTCGCACCTGGCCAGCGCCCGGTAGCCGATGATGCCCGCGCACAGCAGCGGCGCCAGCCACTCGGCCGGGCGGTCGCCGGGCAGCGGATAGACGTAGTCCTCGCGGGCGACGAGGTACTCGGCGTAGCCGCCGTCGGCGTCCCACCCCGTGTACGTCGAGGCGGGACACAGGTTCTCCATGCCCCTGCGGCAGTACCGGCACCGGCCGCAGGTCGAGCGCAGCCACGCCACGCCCACCCGCCTGCCGGTCCCTTCGATCCTGCCGACCACCTGGTGCCCGGGCGTGGTGCGCGGCCGGCGCGGCTCCAGGTCGCCCTCCGCGAGGTGCAGGTCCGTACGGCACACCGCGCACGCCTCCACCTTCACCAGGACCTCGCCGGGCCCCGGCACGGGCGCCTCCCGCTCGATCAGCCGCAGCGGCCCCGACGTGATCGGTCCAGGCCGCTCCACCACCCAGGCACGCATGTGGTCACCCCTTATCCGTTCGCCGCCTCCTGCGCCAGCCTGGAGGCCGCCAGCGAGGCGTACAGCGCGGCGCCGTCCGGCAGCACCGCGTCGTCGAAGAGCGCGTCGGGGGAGTGGTTGTAGGGGGCGGTCACCGGGTCGCGGTCCGGCGGGCAGGCGCCCAGGAACACGAACGCGCCCGGCACGTTCTCCAGCACGTACGAGAAGTCCTCCGAGCCCATGATCGGGTTGGGCGAGACGGCGTAGCGGCCGGGCCCGAACAGCTCGTCGGCCGTCGCGCCGGCGAACTCCGCCTCGGTCCTGTCGTTCACCGTCACCGGGTAGCCCATCGCGAACGACGGCTCCACGCCCAGCCCGTACGCCGCCGCGATGCCCTCCACGACCTCCACCAGCCGCCGCTTGGCCAGCGCCCTGTTCTCCTTGCTGAAGGTCCGCAGCGTCGCCTCGAAGTGCGCCTCGTCGGGGATCACGTTGTCGGCCGAGCCGGCCTGGAACCTGCCCACCGTCACCACGACCGGGTCGAAGACGTTGAACGTCCTGGTCACCATGGTCTGCAGCGACGTCACCATCTCGCAGGCCGCCTGGATCGGGTCGAGCGACAGGTGCGGCGTCGAGCCGTGCCCGCCGCGCCCCTTCACCGTCACCTTGAACGTGTCGGCCGCCGCCATCAGCGGCCCGGGCCGCGACGCGAACAACCCCTGCGGCAGGACCGACGACACCACATGCATCCCGTACGCCGCCACCGGCCGGGCGCCCGCCGCCTCCAGCACGCCCTCCTCGATCATGCGCTTGGCGCCGTCGTGGCCCTCCTCGCCCGGCTGGAACATGAAGATCACGTCACCGGCCAGCTCGTCGCGCCGCCCGCTCAGCAGGTGCGCCGCCCCCACCAGCATCGCCGTGTGCAGGTCGTGGCCGCAGGCGTGCATCTGGCCCGGCACCTGGGAGACGTACGGCAGGTCGTTCTTCTCGGCCACCGGCAGCGCGTCCATGTCGCCACGCAGGAGCACCGCGGGTCCCTGCTGTCCACCGGGCCTGCCACCTCGCAGCACCGCCGTCACCGAGCTGAGCGCGGAGCCGGTCGTGATCTCCAGCGGCAGCCCCTCCAGGGCCGCGAGCACCTTCTCCTGGGTGCGCGGCAGGTGCAGGCCGATCTCGGGGGTGGTGTGCAGGGAGTGCCTGAGCTGGACGATCTCGTCCCGCATGTCCTGGGCGGTTTCAGTGAACGACATGAGCAACATTGTTCACCTGCCGGGCGGGAAGTCGATAAGGCGCGCTCGGTACGATGAACGCGTGACTCAGCGTAAGCGGATCGACTCCTGGTTGTCCGACATGGACGGCGTTCTCGTACACGAAGGGCGGCCGGTCCCAGGTGCGGACGAATTCATCAAAAGACTCAGCGAGTCGGGCCGGAAGTTCCGGGTCCTGACCAACAACTCGATCTACACCCAGCGCGACCTGTCCGTACGCCTCGCGGGCGCCGGGCTCGACGTGCCCGCCGAGTCCATCTGGACCTCCGCCCTGGCCACCGCCCAGTTCCTCGACGACCAGCGGGCCGGCGGGTCGGCGTACGTGATCGGCGAGGCCGGGCTGACCACGGCGCTGCACGAGGTCGGCTACGTGCTGACCGATCTCGACCCCGACTACGTGGTGCTCGGCGAGACCCGCACCTACAGCTTCACCCAGATCACCCGCGCCATCCGGCTCATCGAGGGCGGCGCGCGCTTCATCGCCACCAACCCCGATCCCATCGGCCCCTCCACCGAGGGCTCGCTGCCGGCCTGCGGCGCCGTCGCCGCCATGATCACCAAGGCCACCGGCGTGGAGCCGTACTTCGTGGGCAAGCCCAACCCGCGCATGATGCGCAGCGCGCTCAACGAGATCGAGGCCCACAGCGAGACCACGGCCATGATCGGCGACCGCATGGACACCGACATCGTCTCGGGCATGGAGGCCGGGCTGTTCACCATCCTCGTGCTCACCGGCGTCACCCAGCGGCACGAGATCGACCGCTTCCCCTACCGTCCCTCCCTGATCGTCGACTCGGTCGCCGACCTCATCGAGCTCATCTGAGGCCCGCGGGACGGGCTCAGGAGGAAAAACCTGCACCCGCTTCCCGCCGTCGTTCCCGCCGTCGAGAGGGGTTCGAGGGGCGCGAGAGGAAAGAAGCACACCCGCGCTTTTCCTCCGCTCCGCGCCCCCGTCCCGCGGCTGCGACGATGGCAGCAAGCAAGAGCGCAGAGCGTGAGGGGGCGGGGGCAGGTGGACGTACGCGCGGAGGTCCTCGACCTGAAACTCCGGGTCGAGGATCTCGAGACGGCCCTGGAGCAGGCCGGGCCCGAACAGCAGATCGGTCTCATGCGGGAGGTCCTCAACCTCTCGGAGCGGCTGCAGGCCGAGATCACCACGCTGCGGGCCGAGCTGGCCCGTGCCCGTGGCGAGATCGGCGAGGAGTTCGCCGCGGTCGGCACGGAGATCGCGGGGGTGCGCAGGGAGGTCGCCTCCCGGCCTGCCGCCGAGACCCCCGAGACGGCCGAAACCGCTGAGGGCGCCGAGCCCGGGGCGGACGTGCGGGCGGAGATCGCCGTCGAGTTCGCCGTCGTCCGGTCGGAGATCCAGCGCGAGTTCGACTTCCTGCGCTCCGAGGTCCTCGACCTGAGCATCAAGCTGGAGCGCCTGCAGCGGCGCGAGCACTGACCGCATCACAGCGCCGTCAGAGGGGCCGTCAGAGGGGCTGTCGTCGGAGGGGCCGTCGGAGGTGCCGTCACAGCGCTTTCACAGGGTCGTCACAGGGGTCGTCACAGGGGTCGTCACAGGGGCCGTTACAGGGCCGACAGCACCGGCTCCATGACCTCGGCGGGGCACAGCTGGCGGATCACTCGCCGCACCTGGTCGCGCAGGTCGGCCGAGGTCAGGTGGCCGTCCTCGTCGAAGTGCGGGCAGGCCGGCGAGATCACCAGCTCGGCCCCCATCACCACGGCGCCCGCCCCGAGCAACTGCTTGTACAGCTCCGCCTGCGCCCACATGGCCCCGCAGGCCCGCGCGCTCGCGCTCATCACCCCGACGTGCTTGCCCGACAGCCCGTCCCGCGCGGACATCCAGTCCAGTGCGTGGGTCAGCTCCATCGGCAGCAGGCTGTGCTCGGGAGCCGTCAGCAGGATCGCGTCGCTCCCCGCGACCATCGAGACCAGCTCCCGCGCCGGCCCCGGGACGGTCCCCGGCTGGTACGGCGGGATGTCGCCCAACCCCTGCCACACCTCGAAACACACGTTCTCCGGCAATTCGCCGCCTGCCGCGTCCAGCAATCTGGTGATGAATGACCCCGCGTGGAGACTGGCGGCGATCCCGATGATTTTCACCCACTGCTCCCAAGGGGTTCCGGTGTTACCGGGAACCTGCCCGATGCCGCGGATGTCCAAGACCATGCCGAAGTCAAGAGGCGCACAGTTCTCCCCGAACTCGGCGAGCTTGTGCGGGGATGTCCCGACTACCGGTCGTCGGAGGCGCGGGGGCGGCGGAAGATCAGCGCCAGCACCCGCAAGCCCAGGATCGCCGCGACCATCAGCAGGTTGTAGCCGATGAGCTGCAGCAGCGTCGTCGAGCCCACCAGCGCGGGCCCGCCGTCCGTGGTCAGCAGGATGACCGCCATCACCCCCGCCGTCGAGCCCAGCACCGTCAGCAGCACCTGGTGCAGCAGGCCCGTCACGTAGCGGCGGTCACGGTCGTCGGCGAGCAGCCGCACGTTCATGCTGAAGCGGCCGTGCTCGGCGGCGCTGGCGATGCGCTCGATCCGGCGCGGCAGGCGGCGCAGCATCGGCACCAGGGCGGTCAGCTCCTGGGTCAGCGACTCGCGGATCGTCTCCGGCGTGACCTGCTCCGACAGGTAGCGTCCCGCGAACGCGCGGGCCTCGCCGATCAGGTTGAAGCCGGGCGACAGGCGCACCAGCGTGCCCTCCAGCGTGGCCAGCGCGCGGAAGACGGCGGCCACCTCGGGCGGGATCGACAGGCCGTACTCCGAGACGATCTTGAACAGGTCGGTGAACAGCTGCGCGCTGTCCAGGCCGGGGCCCAGGTGCCTGGCCATGAACTGGCCCAGGGCCCGCTCCAGCGCCGGCTCGTCGATCTCCTCGGGGCGCGGCACCACCTCCAGGAGCGCGTCCGTGACGCCCAGCGGGTCCTGGCGGTTCATGGCGAGCAGGAAGCGCTGCAGCGCCGCGCGTACGGAGCCGTCGAGCCGGCCCACCGAGCCGAAGTCGAGCAGGCCCAGCGTGCCGTCCTCCAGCAGCATGAGGTTGCCCGGGTGCGGGTCGGCGTGGAAGACGCCCTCGATGAGGATCTGCCTGAGCAGGCAGTCGAGCAGGTCGCGGGCCAGGCGCGGGCCCTCGGCGGGGTCGGCGGCGGTGACCGGGCGTCCCGACAGCCGCTCCATGACCAGCACCCGCTCCGAGCACATGGCGCTGATCGGCGCGGGATACGCGACGCTCGCTCCGCCGCCGTGGTCCTCCCCGGAGCCTCCTGAGGCGCGGGCGGCCGAGACGGCGGCCATGTTGGCGGCCTCGACGCCGAAGTCCAGTTCCTCCCTGATCGCCGTGGCGAAGCCCTCGGCCAGGTCGCGCAGGCCGAGCGAGCGGCCCCAGCGGGTCCTGCCCTCCAGCGTGGCGGCCAGCCGCCGGACGATCTCCAGGTCCTGGCCGAGGACCGCCTCGATGCCCGGCCGGCGTACCTTGACCACGACCTCGCGGCCCGAGTGCAGCCGGGCGGCGTGCACCTGGCCGATGGAGGCGGCGGCGAGCGGCGTACGGTCGAACGCGGCGAACACCTCCTCCATCGGCCCGCCCAGCTCCGCGCGCAGCACCGGCTCGACCTGCTCCCACGGGGCGGGGGCGACCTGGTCCTGCAGCCGTCCGAGCTCCTCGACGAACTCGGCGGGCAGCAGGTCGCGCCGGGTGGACAGCACCTGCCCGAGCTTGACGAACGTCACCCCGCCGTCGTCCAGCGCGGCCCGCAGCGACGCGGCCAGGCGGAGCTTGCCCGAGCGGTCGTCCAGCCGTTCGCCCCTGCCGCGCAGGTAGGGGCCGAGTCCGTGCCGGACGGCGATCCTGGTGATCTGCGAATAACGCCTGGTCCTGGACAACCGGCCGCGTACGGACCGCGCCAGCTCCAGCGGCCCCGGCACCGAGCCGGGCGGCACCAGCGCCTCGGCCAGCACGAGCATGGCCATGGGGATCAGCACCATGGCCATGAGGACGAGCAGGAGTACTCCCAGGGCGGCCGCGTCGGGCGGCTGAGTGCCGTCCATGGGGCCGACCATGGCCATGATCGGCTCCAGCACCGGCTGGGCGAGCGCGAACGCGACCAGCGCGGCCAGGAATGTGCGCAGCGCGCCGAAGCGGACATCCAGCAGCCGCTGCGTCACGACCGCGAGGAGCATGATCGTCAGTAGCGTGGCGATCCCGACGGCGACCGTGGTGGGAAAGTCCATGGGCCAGGATCCTCCCATGCCGCCGCTACTGCGGTGCCATGCCCCTCTTCATGATGTTCTGTACGCTTCTGCGCCCCTGCGGGTTACTTCTGGGCGGCCTCGCGGGCGCGGCGGGCCTCGCGGCGCTCGACGAAGCGGGCGGCCGTGGCGTCCGTCCTGGCCAGGAACGCGGACAGCTCCTCGCGCGCCTTCTCACCCTCGGCGTCCAGCCCCGTCTTGTCGAACACCGACCACTGCCGCAGCACCGGCATGAGCACGTCGTCCAGGTGCAGGCGCAGGTCGTAGATGCCCTCGTGGGCGATGATCAGCGACTTGCGGGCGAAGCCCTCCATGCCCTGGCCGGGCATCTGGAAGGTGGTCACGACGTCGGTCACCGCGCGCATGGTCTGGTTGGGGTCGAGCTCGAAGGCCGCCTTCAGGAGGTTGCGGTAGAAGAGCATGTGCAGGTTCTCGTCGGCGGCGATCCTCGCCAGCAGCCGCTCGCAGCCCTCGTCGCCGGAGGCCCTGCCGGTGTTGCGGTGGGCGATGCGGGTGGCCAGCTCCTGGAAGGAGACGTACGCGAGCTGCTGGAGCATCGTGCTGTACTCGGTGACGAAGCCCTGCTCCATGTGCCGCATGCGGGCGCGCTCCAGCGCCACCGGGTCCACGGCGCGGGTGACGGTGAGGTAGTCGCGGATGGCGGTGCCGTGACGGTCCTCCTCGGCGGTCCACCGGTGCACCCAGGTGCCCCAGGCGCCGTCGCGGCCGAACGTCGTGGCGATCTCGTGGTGATAGCTGGGCAGGTTGTCCTCGGTCAGGAGGTTGACGATGAGCGACACCCTGGCGGCCTCGGGGATCTTGGAGTCGCCCTCCTGCCATGCCTCGCCCCCGTAGATGCCGTCGAAGTCGCGGCCTTCGCTCCACGGGATGTACTCGTGCGGGAACCACTCTTTGGCCATCTTCTCGTGGCGGTCGAGTTCGCCGGCCACCACCGGCTCGAGCTCGTGCAGCAGCTCCGTCTGAGACATCGCCATAAAAGATCTTCTCCTTCAGGTTACGGTACCGTAGGTTAGGCTACCGGAAGGACATACCGGTCAAATAGGGTGGATGTATGCGACCAAGTGTCCGCGGTGTCCTGCTCGACCACGACGATCGGCTCGTCCTGTTCCGGCGTACGGTGCCGGGACGCGCGCGCTACTGGACGGTGCCGGGCGGGCACGTCGAGCCCGAGGACGACACACTGGAGGACACCCTGCACCGGGAGCTCCTGGAGGAGCTGGGCGCGACGGTCTTCGCGGTGCGTCACCTGGTCACCGTGTCCTACCCCTGGCAGGGCGAGGTCAAGACCCAGCACGTGTACGGCTGCCGCCTGCTGAGCATGGACTCCAAGCTACGCCACGGGCCGGAGTTCGATGACCCGGCGCGCGGTCTGTACGAGGTGGAGCACGTCCGGCTGCACCGTTCGGAGCTGTTCGCGCGCAACCTCATCCCGCAGGCCGTGGCCGGCTACCTCTCGGCCACCATCACCACCCTGCCCCGCCTCATCGGCACCTGACCTCGGGAGCGCGCCCGCCGATGAAGGGGCGGGCGGTGGGGAGACGGGCGGGAAGCCTGGAAGGTCCCCGGAAGCTCACTGGACGCGGGGGCGTCAGGGTTCGCGGCGCAGGCGCTTGAGGTCGGAGCGGTGCTTCTTGGCGGCGATGCGCCGTTCCACCGAGCCGCGGCTCGGCTTGGTCGGCCGCCGGCGCTTGGGCGGCGGCGCGATGGCCTCGCGCAGCCGCTGCGCGAGCCGGTGCGCGGCGGCCTCGCGGTTGCGCAGCTGGGAGCGGTACTCCGAGGCGGCGATGGTGATCGTGCCGGTGCCGAGCCGGTCGAGGGCGCGCGCCTTGAGCGCGGGCGGCAGCGCCGTGGTCGCGGACAGGTCGAAGGTCAGCTCCACCCGGCTGTCGGTGGTGTTGACGCCCTGGCCACCGGGGCCCGAGGAACGCGAGAAGCGCCACACGAGCTCGGCGTCGGGGATGACGACGGCGTCGTTGACGACCAGCGGGCCGGGCATGGTGGGGAGCTCCTGTTCGCGATGCGCTCTTTCTTACGACATGTCACCGTATATGGACGGCATATACCGCCCGCAATCACATTTTCCCGCCGCGAGTGCTCGTTGACACTCCGCCGGACGGCCACGTATGCCACTATCGCGCGGAAGAAGCACGGGGTTGGGGAGGGCGCGGTGTCCGGCATCGTCGGCGTGCACGGGATCGGCAAGTACGACTACTACCTCAGAGCCGGACGGTCGGTGCCCGGCGCCGAGACGGCCATGCGCCGCAAGTGGGACCGCTACCTGCACGCGGCGCTCGGCGGCGAGACGCGGCCGTACTTCTCGGAGATCGCCTACTTCTCCCACCTCCTGAACGACGGCGCCGACCTCGGCGAGGCCCCCAAGGCCGCCATGGAGCTCCAGGCGCAGGAGGTCCTCGCCGGCTGGGCCAGGAACCTCGGGCTCGGCGAGCACGTCACGGGCGCGCTCAAGTCGGTCACCGGCTGGCTGCTGGACAGGCTGGACGAGCGGTCGGCGGCGTTCGCCAAGCTGTTCGCGCCCGAGGTGGCCGCCTACCTCACCGACAAGGGCCGCCGCGAGAAGTGCCGGCAGGCCGTGGCCGACGTCATCAGGCGCAACCGCCCCCGGATCGTCATCGCGCACTCGCTGGGCAGCGTGGTGACGTACGAGGCGCTGTGGGCCTGCCCCGACCTCGAGGCGGACCTGCTCGTCACCCTCGGCAGCCCTCTCGGCATGCGCAACGTCGTCTTCGAGCACCTCCTGCCCGCCCCCGTCAACGGGCGCGGCGAGCGCCCGCCCGGCGTGCGGCGCTGGGTGAACATCTCCGACAAGGACGACATCGCCGCCATCCCGCCCGCCCTCGCCGGCTGCTTCACCGGCGTCGACGCGGAAGAACTGGTCAACCTCGACTGGATCGACTTCCACACCGCCGAGAAATACCTGGGCTGCCCGGCGCTCGGCCCGCATCTGCGACCATTCCTCGCATGACATGGATCGTGTTCGACTACGGCGGCGTGCTCTCCCTGCCCCAGTCGGCGGACGACGCCGACGCGATGGCGCGGGCGGTGGGCGCCGAGCCCGGAGCGTTCAGGCGCGGCTACTGGGAGCATCGCCTCGCCTTCGACCGGGCCGACCTGAGCCCGCACGCGTACTGGAGCGCCGTGCTGGGCCGGGCCGCCACGCCCGCCGAGGTCGCGCGGCTGGTCGCCATGGACGTCTCGAGCTGGGCCAACCCCGACAGAGGCACGGTCGCGCTGCTCGGCGAGCTGCTCGACGCCGGCCGTGACGTGGCGCTGCTGTCGAACGCGCCCGTCTGCGTCGGCGACGGCCTCGACCAGCTGCCCTGGATCGCGGCGATCGGCCACCGCTACTACAGCGGGCGGATGGGCCTGGTCAAACCCGACAAGGAGATCTACGACGCGCTGGCGCGCGGGCTCGGCGCCGATCCGTCCGACATCGTCTTCGTCGACGACCGGGAGGAGAACGTCGAGGGCGCCCTGCGGGCCGGGCTGCGCGCGGTGCACTTCACCGACGCCGCCGCCCTGCGCGCGTCCCTGCCCGGCTGAGGTGCGGCGGCCGCCGTTCACGAGGGCTTCACCTCGCGTACGCGGTGGCCGCGTACCGACCGGTGCTGTTCATCCTGGCTTGACTCCGCTGTCACGGCGGAGTCAGACCGGGAGGCGATACCTGGGAGCGTGGACCGCAGAGCCTTCCTGACAGCGGCGACAGCCGGCCTCCTCGTCTCCTCGCCCGCCCTCCCGGCGGCCGCGACCTCCAGAACGCTCAAGACCGACCCCTTCACCCTCGGCGTCGCCTCGGGAGACCCCTCCACCGACGGCTTCGTGCTGTGGACCCGACTGGCCGCCGACCCCCTCGGCGGCGACGGGCGCGGCGGCATGCCGTCCCGCGACGTCGAGGTGGCCTGGCAGGTCGCCGCCGACGAACGGTTCCGCGGGATCGTCAGGTCCGGCACCGCCACCGCCCGCGCCCGCGACGCGCACAGCGTGCACGTCGAGCTGAAGGGGCTGGAGCCGGGGCGCGAATACTTCTACCGCTTCAAGAGCGAGGGCAGGCTGTCGCCGGCCGGGCGCACCCGTACGACGCCGGTGGGGGAGACGCCGCTGCACTTCGCCGTCGCCGCGTGCGCCCACTACGAGCACGGCTTCTACACCGCCTACCGCCGCCTCGCCGAGCAGGAGCCGCAGCTGGTGGTGTTCCTCGGCGACTACATGTACGAGTACGGCCCCAGCGGCTACACCGCCCTCGCCGGCCGCGTCCGCACCCACACGCCCGGCAAGTGCCGCACCCTGGCCGACTACCGGCTGCGTCACGCCCAGTACAAGAGCGACCCCGACCTCCAGGCGGCCCACGCGGTGGCGCCGTGGCTGGTGGCGTTCGACGACCACGAGGTGGAGAACAACTGGGCCGGCCACGTCTCCAGCACCGGCGCGCCCGGCTTCGAGCAGCGGCGGGCGCAGGCGTTCCGCGCGTACTACGAGAACATGCCGCTGCGCCGCGCCAGCCTCCAGGGCGCGGTGCTGCGGGTGAACCGGCGGGTCTCCTGGGGCACGCTGGCCCGCTTCCACCTGCTCGACACCCGGCAGTTCCGCGACGACCAGGCGTGCCTCGACGGCGTGCGGGCCGGGTGCGACGACCGGCTCGACGACCGGCGTACGCTGCTCGGCGCCGGCCAGTGGCGCTGGCTGGAGCGCGGCCTGGACGCCTCCACCGCCCGCTGGAACCTGCTCGGGCAGCAGATCATGGTGGCGCAGCGCGACTTCAGGACCGGGCCGGGGCGCGAGGTCAACCTCGACTCCTGGGACGGCTACGCCGCCGAGCGCACCCGCCTGCTGACCGCCCTGGGCCGCACCGCCAACCCCGTGGTGCTGACCGGCGACGCCCACATGCACCACCTGGCCGAGCTCAAGACCGACTTCGACGACCCCGACTCGCCGGTGGTGGCCAGGGAACTGGTGGCGTCGTCGATCGCCAGCGACGGCGACGGGTACCGCGACCGTACGTGGATCTCCGAGGCGTTGCAGGAGAACCCGCACTTCTCCTACATCGACCAGCGGCGCGGCTACCTGATGGGGCGGCTGACCAGGGACGAGTTGTCGGTGGACTTCCGCACCCTCGACTACATCTCCCGCAGAGGCGCCCCCGCGAAGACCTCCCACCGCCTCACCGTCCCGGCGGCACAGGATCGCTCCGCCGCCGCCCAAGCCGCGCCACCGGCCTGACCTGAAGAGTTGCTGAAGGCCGCCTGCGAGTTCGCTCAATCGGATGGGGGGTCGGCCGGGCCCCGGCGTGGCAGGTTTCGCCGGGGCCCGGCCGGTGACCGGGCCGGGCGCGCGGGTGGCGGGCGCCCGGCCCGGCCGGCTCAAGTGCCGGGCCAGCTCGCGTCGGGGAACTCGCCCGACGTGCCGCCCGGCATGACCACCTGGTCCCGTTCGCTCAGCCCCGAGGTGACCTGCACGTACTGGTCGCCGCGCACCCCCGTGCGGACGACCTTGGCCGAGTCCCTGCCGCCGGCGCGCACGGTGACGACCTGTGTCCCGTCGGAACGGCTGCGCACCGCGGACGCCGGCACGTAAAGGGCGTCCCTGGCCTCGCCCGTGGTGATCGTCACCGACGCGGTCTGCCCGAGCATGAGCCCGGCGGGCGGCTTGTCGAAGGCCAGCGTCACCGCATACCTGACCAGCCGGTCGGACACGGTGGCGGACGGCGCGACGGCCGTGACCGTGCCCGTGTACCGCTCGCCCGCGCGGGTCGCCAGCGTGATCGCGGCGTGCTGGCCGACCGTCAGCCGGTTCACGTCGGACTCGGTGACCATGGCCCGGACCTGCAGCTCGTCCAGGTCGCCCAGCGTGATGAAGGTGCCGGTGCCCGCCTTGTCGCCGCTCGCGCCCGCGACCGACAGCACCGTGCCCGCCACGGGGGCGACGATCCTGGCCGCCCGTACGGCGTCCGCGGCCTGCTCGACGGCGGTCTCGGCGCGGTCCACGTTCACGGCGGCCTGCTCGGCGCTGAGCCCGCCCTTGCCCGTCGAGCCCTTGGTGCCGCCCGTCCTGGCCTGCCGGGTCCCGGTCCTGGCGCACTCACCCGGCCTGGACGTCTTGGGCTGCCTCACTACCGTCGGCCTCGCGCTGGTGGCGGCCTTCCTTGACGGCTTCGGGGACGCGGTCGGCGAAGGCTCCGGGGTGTCGTCCACACCGACCACCCCCGGGGTGCCGTCACCGGGAAGGCCCCGCAGGCCGCCGTCGGACGGGTCAGGCGTGGGCACGGCGGGCGGGGGAGCGGCGGTGGCGGTCGCGGTGACGGGCGCGGTGACGGGCGCGGTGACCGTCGCGGTGACCGTGGCCGTCACCGTCGCGGTGGCCGTCACGGTGGCAGTCACGGTGGCCGACGCGGTGACGGTGACGGTCGGCTGCGGCTCGGGGAGATCGGTCGGCTCAGGGCCGTGCGTGCGGGTCGGATGCGGGCTGAACGGCGCCTCGGGGCCGAGGACGGCACCGGCGGCGGGCACGCAGCCTGTCCCCGCGGTCCCACCGCCGGTGGCTTCAGGGGCGGCCTCGGCGGCCGTGGTGGTTTCCGGGGCGGTGGTGGTTGCCGGGGCGGTGGTGGCTGAGGAGGCTTGGTCCAGGGCCTCTTGGGCGGCGGCCAGGTCGGCCTTGGCCGCCTCGTACGCCTCCCGCGCCGCCCGCCCGTCGATCCTGGCCAGCACCTGGCCCTTGCGCACCTTGACCCCGGCCTCGACGTACACCTTCGTCACCGTCCCGGCCGAGCCGAACGCCAGGTCGCGGCGGGAGCCGTCCACGGTGTTGCCCGCCGCGCTGACCGAGGCCGTGACCTGCCCGCGCTGTGCGGCGGCCAGCCGTACCTGGGCGGCCGGCCGGGGATCGTCGCGCAGCGCCAGCGCCAGCGCGAGGCCGGACCCGGCCACGAGCACGGCGAGGGCGAGCCCGCCCAGCACGAATCTCGGTCTCATGAGGGGACATCCTGGCCGAGCAGGTTGGCGGCAGCCTGCGCGCACCCTCAGAGTTTCCTGGACGCCGGATGGGCGCCGCCGCCGTCCAGCGAACGTTCAGCTTGCTCGCGGCTGCGTCGCAGCCTGGTGTGCGAGGGTCACCGCTCGTGAAGGTGTCGATCAGGCGCAGGGCGCTGTTGACCAACGGGGCGCTGACGGTGCTCTTGCTGGGCGGTGCCGGCCTCGTGTACGCGCAGCTCGGCACGGATCAGGCGGCGGGCGAGACGGCGGTGCGCACGGTGACAGCGGGGCGCGGCTCGGTGACCGCGTCGGTGTCGGCGTCGGGCGCGGTGGAGAGCTCCTTGTCGCGCGCGCTGTCGTTCGGTACGAGCGGCACCGTCGAGAAGATCTACGTCAAGGCAGGGGACAAGGTCGCCAAGGGCGACATCCTGGCCAGGCTGGACGACGCGGCGGCCCAGGAGAGCCTGACAGCGGCGAAGGCCGCGTACGACAGCGCCGTATCCGACGGGACGGGCACGGCGCAGCTCTACGCCGCCTTCATCAAGGCCCGCAACGCCTATCGCGAGGCCCGGCGCACGGTGGCGGCCACGGTCCTCAAGGCCCCGTTCAAGGGCACGATCACGGCGGTGAACGGCTCGGTGGGCGGAACCAGTGCCGGCACTGGCACCGGCACTGGCACCGGCACTGGCACCGGCACTGGCACCGGCACTGGCACCGGCATCGGCAACCCGCAAGGCGGGCAGGGGACGGGCGCGAGCACCGGCTTCATCGAGCTGGCCGACACCACGAAGCTCCAGCTCGTCGGCACCTTCACCGAGTCGGACGCGGGCCGGCTGAAGAAGGGCCGGCAAGCGACGATCACGTTCGACGCGCTGCCCGGCGTGACCGCGACCGGCAGGGTGACGCAGATCGAGCCGGTCGCCGCCACCAGCGAGAACGTCGTGCGCTACCCGGTGACGATCACGTTCACAAAAGTGCCGGACCAGATCAGGCTGGGACAGACCGCCACGGTCGAGGTCATCACCGGCCGGGCGGAGAACGTGGTCACCGTCCCCTCCACGGCGATCTCCACGAGCGGCGGCCGGGCCACGGTCACCGTGCTGCGGGACGGGCGCCAGGTCAGGACCCCGGTCGAGGTCGGCGTCCAGGGCGCCACGCTCACCGAGATCACGTCCGGCGTGTCCGAGGGCGACGAGATCGTGCCGCCGTCCACCCCGTCCACCCCGTCCACCGGCCAGCGGACCGGCGGCGGGCAGCGCTTCGGCGGCGGCTTCCCGGGCGGGGGCCGGCGGTGACGGCGGAGGGAAGGACCGCGGGGACGGTCCCGGTCCTGCGGGTGCGGAACCTGGTCAAGGAGTACGGCGCCGGCGAGGCGAGGGTGCGCGCGCTGCGCGGCGTCAGCCTGGACGTCGAGCGCGGCGACTACGTGGCCATCATGGGCGCGTCGGGCTCCGGCAAGTCCACGCTGATGAACATCCTCGGCTGCCTCGACGTCCCCACCTCGGGCACGTACCTGATCGACGGCGCCGACGCCGGCCGCCTCGACGAGCACCGGCTCGCGCTGCTGCGCAACCGCCGCGTCGGCTTCGTCTTCCAGTCGTTCAACCTGATCCCGCGCATGAGCGCCCTCGCCAACGTCGAGCTGCCCCTCGTCTACGGCGGCGTGCGCCCGGCCGAGCGGCGCGCCCGCGCGCTGGCCGCGCTGGAGCAGGTCGGCCTGACCGACCGGGTGCACCACCAGCCGAACCAGCTCTCCGGTGGCCAGCAGCAGCGGGTCGCCGTGGCCAGAGCCCTGGTGACCGCGCCCGCGCTGCTGCTGGCGGACGAGCCGACCGGCAACCTCGACACCGCCTCGACCCGCGACGTCCTGGAGATCCTCGACCGGCTCAGCGCGTCGGGCCGCACGATCGTGCTCATCACCCACGAGGACGACGTGGCCGGGCACGCCAAGCGGGTGATCCGGCTGGTGGACGGCGAGATCGTGGACGACCGCCGTCAGGCTCCGGTGGACGGCCCGCCGCCCCGCCTGCCGGAGGCCGCCCCGTGAACCAGGTCGAGATCCTCCGCTTCGCCCTGCGCGGCCTGCTGGCCAACAAGATGCGCAGCGCGCTCACCACGCTCGGCATCCTCATCGGGGTGGCCGCCGTGATCATGCTGGTGGCCGTCGCCGAGGGCTCGTCACGCAGCATCCAGCAGAACATCCAGCGGCTCGGCGCGAACACGCTGACCATCTCGCCCTCCTTCTCAGGGGGCGGCGGTGGCGGCCAGCGGGGTCCCGGCAGGGGCGGCAACACCGGGCCGCGTACGCAGGCCAGGCAGCTCAGCCTGGCCGACGCCAAGGCGCTGACGGACGCGACGCTTGCCCCGTCCGTCCGCAGCGTCTCGCCGGTGGTGACGGTCTCGGCGGCCCCTGCCTCGTACGGCGCCGCCGCCCACCCGATCGCCCAGCTCGTCGGCACCTACCCGAGCTACTTCGAGGCCGTCAACAAGCCGGTCGCGAAGGGCGCCTACTTCTACAACGACGACGTGACGGCCGCCAGGAAGGTCATGGTGATCGGCCAGACCGTGGCGGACGAGCTGTTCGGCTCCGCCGACCCGATCGGCGAACAGGTGAGCGTGTCGGGGGTGCCGTTCACGGTGGTCGGGGTGCTCAAGGAGGCCGGGTCGAGCGGCGCGCAGGACGCCGACGACGTGGCCGTGGCGCCGCTGCCCGCCGTGCAGCAGAGCCTGAGCGGGTTCGGCTCGCTGGACCAGATCGTCGTGCAGGCGACGGGAGCGGGCACCACCTCGGCGGCGCAGGCCGAGGTCACCGCTATCCTCAACCAACGACACGGCATCACGAACACCACCAATCCCGACTACCGCATCCTGAACCAGGCGACGTTGCAGGAGACCGTCAGCGAGGCCACCGGCACCTTCACCGTGCTGCTCGCCGCGGTCGCCGCGATCTCGCTGCTCGTGGGCGGCATCGGCATCACCAACATCATGCTGGTGACGGTCACCGAGCGCACCCGCGAGATCGGCGTCCGCAAGGCGCTGGGCGCGCCCAGGAGCGCCATCCTGGGCCAGTTCCTGATGGAGGCCACGCTGCTGAGCCTGGTCGGCGGCCTGTCGGGGGTGCTGGTGGCGTTCGCGGGGACCAGGTTCAGCATCGCCGGCATCGAGCCGGTCCTCGTGCCGTCGTCGGTCGCGCTGGCGCTGGGCGTCTCGGTGGGGATCGGGCTGTTCTTCGGCGGCTACCCGGCCAACCGGGCGGCCAAGCTCAGGCCGATCGAGGCCCTGCGCCACGAGTAAGGAGAGGGACATTGGACAAGCTGGACTCCTCGCCGTTCCCCGGCGACCTGCGGGAGGAGCTCGCCGTCCGGCCGGCGAGGGGCCTGTCGAAGGTCACGCTCGCGCTGGGCGCCGGGGTCGTGCTGGTGGCCGGGATCCTCATCGGCATCCAGGCGCACAGCGCGTTCGGCTCGTCGGGCGGCTCGGGCGGCTCGCCGGGCCGGTCGCTGGGCACGCCGCAGGCGGGCCCGTCACGGCAGGCCGCGTCCGGCGAGCGGCCGGGCGGCGTGGGCAGGGAGGGCCGCCGGCCGGGCGGCTTCGGCGGCGGCACGACCGGCACGGTCGAGAAGGTCGAGGACGGCACCGTCCACCTGAAGACCGTGACCGGCGAGAGCGTCACCGTCGCCACCACCGGCGAGACCACCGTGCAGATCTCCAGGCCGGGCAAGGTCGCCGACCTGAAGCCGGGCGCCACGATCGTGGTGCGCGGCACGCCGGACGCGGACGGCACGGTGACCGCCGCCTCCATCACGCAGGGCGGCCCCGCCGCCCGGGGAGGCGGCCCGCGATGAGCGAGCCCGAGGCCAGGCTGCTGGTGGTCGACGACGAGCCCAACATCAGGGAGTTGTTCTCGGCCAGCCTGCGCATGGCCGGGTTCGAGGTGCTGACGGCGGCCGACGGCAAGGAGGCGCTGCGGGTGGCCGAGGAGAGCACGCCGGACCTGGTGATGCTCGACGTGATGCTGCCCGATCTGGACGGCCTGGCGGTCGCGGGAAGGCTGCGGTCCCGCGGCCGCCGGGTTCCGGTGCTGTTCGTGACCGCCAAGGACACGCCCGAGGACCGCCTGGCCGGGCTGGGGCTCGGCGAGGACTACGTGACCAAGCCGTTCAGCCTGGAGGAGGTCATCGCGCGCATCAGGGCCGTGCTGCGCAGGACCCGCCGCGGCGCCCCGCCGCCGAACCGGCTCAGGGTCGCCGACGTGGAGCTGGACGACGAGACGCACGAGGTCTGGCGCGACGGCGTCCTCGTCCGGCTCTCGCCGACCGAGTTCCGCCTGCTGCGCTACTTCATGCTCAACGTGGGACGGGTGCTGTCGAAGAAGCAGATCCTCGACCACGTCTGGAACGGCGACTGGCGCACCGACGTCGGGCTCGTCGAGTCGTACGTCTCCTACCTCCGCCGCAAGATCGACACCGGCGAGCAGAAATACCTGCACACCCTGCGCGGCGTCGGCTACATCCTGCGCCCGCCCCGCATATGAGGAAGATGCGCAGACAGCTGTCCAGGGCGCCGCTCTGGCTGCGGCTCGTCTCGGCCACCCTGCTGCTGGTCACCCTCGCGATCACGCTGACCGGCCTGTTCGCCGTGCGGCTGCTGCGCAACTACCTGGTCGAACGCGTCGATCGCCAGCTCCACGTGGCCGCCGTGCCGCGCGAGACGCTGCCGCCGGTCGACCCGCGCCCCGACGGGCGGCCGCAGCGCTTCTTCGGCCTGTTCCACGGCGTCGTCCTCGACCCGAGCGGCGAGCTGGTGCGCACCTTCAGCGAGTCCACCGAGGAGCACACGCCCGCTTTGCCCCGGCTGACCGGCCCCGAGGTGCGGGTTCGCGACGGGCGCCCCTTCACCGTCGAGTCGACCGTCGCCGGCGGTCCGAACTGGCGGGTCATCGCCGTGCCCACCCGCGCGGGCCAGACCAGGATGATGGCCATCAGCCTCGGCGAGGTGGACGCCACCGTCTCCCAGCTCGCCCTCATCGTGGCGGTGGGCGGCGGCGGCACGCTGGCCGTGCTCGGGCTCCTCTGCTATTGGCTGGTACGCAGGAGCCTGCGCCCGCTGGGCGAGATCGCGCGTACCGCGAACGACATCGCCGGCGGCGACCTGTCGCGCCGCGTGCCGCTCTGGGCCGGCACCACCGAGGTCGGCAAGCTCGGCCGCTCGCTCAACACCATGCTCGCCCGCATCGAGAGCGCGGTGCGCGAGCGCGAGGAGGCCGCCGAGTCGGCCCGCGCGTCCGCGACCGCCGCCCGCCGCTCGGAGGAGCTGATGCGCCGGTTCATGGCCGACGCCTCCCACGAGCTGCGCACGCCGCTCACCTCGATCAGGGGGTTCGCCGAGCTGTACCGGCTGGGGGAGACCAAGGACCTGGACGAGGCCGTACGGCTGCTCGGCCGCATCGAGGGCCAGGCCGCCAGGATGGGGCTGCTGGTGGAGGACATGCTGCTGCTGGCCAGGCTCGACCAGCGGCGCGAGCTGGCGATGCGGCCCGTGGACCTGCTGAGCCTGTGCGCCACCGCCGTCATCGACGCCCAGACGCTCGCGCCCGACCGGCGGATCGAGCTGGTACGCCTGTTCGGCGGCGACGGCGAGGTCGTCGTCACCGGCGACGAGACCCGGCTCGGGCAGGTGCTCAACAACCTCGTCACCAACGCGCTCACCCACACCCCGCCGGGCACCCCGTTCCAGGTGCGGGTGGGGGCCGACGGCGACCACGCCGTGGTGGAGGTGGCCGACGAGGGGCCGGGGTTCGCGCCCGAGGTGGCGGAGCGCGTGTTCGAACGCTTCTACCGGGCCGATCCGGCACGCAGCGCGGGCGGGTCGGGGCTGGGGCTGTCGATCGCGGCGACGCTGGTGGAGGCGCACGGCGGGATCGTCATGGCCGAAGCGGAGCCGGGCAAGGGCGCGTTGTTCCGCGTTCTCCTGCCCCTCGACGCCCGCCCCTGACCCCCTCCGGCTCTCGCCTGCCCCAGGTCAGCCGAAGGCGTAGCCGTACAGGCCGGTGCCCTCGGCGAGGCGGCGGAGCTTGCCGAGCCTGACCCGGTCCGAGCCGCGCCGGCCCGGCGCGTACATGACGAGGCCCTGGTCGGGGGAGGCGATCACGAGCCCGTACACGGGACGGCGCTGCGCCGACAGCGACCGGTACCGCTCCCATCCCGGCAGCGCCGACACCGACGCGCCGAAGTCCTGCCCCTTGCCCTTGACCAGCAGGTTCCCTTCGCGCGTCAGCCCGCCCGACCGGCGTCCTGCCAGCACCTGCACGGCCTTCTCGCCCGGCACGCCGACGGCCAGTTCGTCCACGCCGTCGCCGTTGAGGTCGGCGGCGGCGAGCGCCGTCCCGAACCGGTCGTAGTAGCGGGGGCGGCCGTCCAGGCTGTTCTGCGACCACGCCTCGGTCCTGTCCGTACGCAGCCCGCCGCCCGACCCGTAGAGCACGTCCACGGCGCCGTCCCCGTAGTCCATGGCCCGCTGGTTCTCGGTGATGCCCTCACCGGGCACGCCGATGGCGAGGTCGGCCCTGCCGTCGCCGTTGAAGTCCCCGGTGGCCAGGGCGGCGCCGAACGCGTCCCACTTCTCCGCGGCCCCGTGGATGCCGGGCGTGGCCTGGGTGAGCAGGCGCGCCCGCCGCGCCCGTACGTCGACGACGGTGACCGAGCCCTGCCCGTCCTGCCGCACGCTGTCGGCGGGCGCCCCCACGACCAGCTCGTCCTTGCCGTCGCCGTCGAAGTCGCCGGTGGCCAGGGCGGCGCCCCACTGGTCGGTGACGGCGGCGCGCTGCCGTACCCAGGAGGTCTTCTGGCTGACCGCGACCGGCTTGCGGCCCTTGAGCCCGTACACCGTGACCTGGCCGCCCGAGCGGTGGCTCGGCGCGCCCACGATCAGCTCGTCCCTGCCGTCGCCGTCGAGGTCGCCGGCCGCCAGCGCCGCGCCGAACCGGTCGCTGGACGGCCTGGCCAGTGCCAGCTCCCTTCCTGGTACGAGCCCCCGAGGCGAGCCGTCGTACACCTGGACCACCCCGTTGCCGTCGCCGCCCGGCACCCGCTCGCCGGTGAACTCCTCCGACACTCCCACCGCGAGGTCGGCGCAGCGGTCCCCGTTGAAGTCGCCCACGGCCAGCGCCGACCCGAACGCGTCGCCCGGTTCCGCGCCGTCCTGGGTCAGCTCGACGCGCTCACCCGACCCGTACATGACGGTCACCGAACCGGCCCTGTCGTGGGCGTACGGGGCGGCCACGGCGAGGTCGGGGCGGCCGTCGGCGTCGAAGTCCAGCGGGTGCCCGCCGCACGCGCGGGCGGCGGCGGGAGCCGTACCTGAGGCGAGGGGGAGGACCAGGAGAGCGGCGAGCAGCGCGTTCATACCGCCAGTAAGACCAGACGGCGCGAATTGGGGCTTAACGCCGCGAGAACGCGCCAGAAGGGCAGGATGCACATCCGTGTCCGGGTCGCGCGGGCCCCGTGGCGGCAGGGGTTTCCGGTACGGCCGTCGATGGCCGGAGCGGCGTGGGACCGTGCCAGGATAGGACGGTGGACATCGACCTCGCCGATCTGGATTTCTGGGGCAAGCCGCTGAAAGAGCGGAATGAGGCTTTCGCCCGGCTCCGGCAACTGGAGCACCCGGTGTTCTTCCCCGAGAAGAAGGTGCCGTTCCTGCGCTCCGGCAAGGGCTTCTACGCCCTCGTCCGCCACGCCGACGTCGTCGAGGCCAGCCGCAACGCGAAGGTCTTCTCCAGCGAGCCGGCCGTCACCAACCCCGAGCCGCCCGGCTGGGTCAAGCAGGTGTTCGGCGAGTCGATGGTCAACATGGACGACCCGCGCCACGCCCGCCTGCGCCGCATCGTGACCCGCTCGTTCAGCCCGAAGATGCTGGCCGGCCTGCAGAGCGACATCGAGGCCGCGTGCGCCCGCATCGTCGACGACGTCGTGAAGGACGGCCCGCGCGACTTCGTCTCCCAGGTGGCCGCCCGGCTGCCCATCCACGTCATCTGCGACATGCTCGACATCCCGCAGGAGCTGCGCGAGCAGGTGCACCGCCACGTCGACATCTCCACCGCCTACACCGGCGTGCGCCCCAGCCTGGCCCGCACCGTCCAGATGGCCGGCCAGAACATGATGGCGCTGTTCGCGCTCCAGCGCATGGTCATCAAGCTCGGCCACGAGCGCGCCGCCGACCCCAAGGGCGACCTGGTGTCCCTGCTGGTCAACGCCAACCCCGACGGGGAGAAGCTGACCGACAAGGAGCTCGGCTCGTTCTTCTCGCTGCTGCTGGTGGCCGGCAACGAGACCGCACGCAACACGATGGCCCACGGCATCAGGCTGCTCACCGAGAACCCCGCGCAGCGCGAGCTGCTCATGAGCGACTTCGACAGCCACGTCAACGGCGCCATCGAGGAGATGGTCCGCTACGTCTCGCCCATCATGCAGTTCCGCCGCACGGTCACCCAGGACTACTCGCTGCGCGGCCTGGAGCTGAAGAAGGGCGACAAGGTCGTGCTCTTCTACGGCTCCGCCAACCGCGACGAGACGGTCTTCCCCGAGCCCGACGCGTTCGACATCACCCGCGACACCAAGCCCCACGTCGGCTTCGGCGGCCCAGGCCCGCACTTCTGCCTGGGCGCCAACCTCGCGCGGCAGGAGATGCGGACGATGTTCCGCGAGCTGCTCACCCGGCTGCCCGAGATCCGCACGGTGGGCGAGCCCGAGCTGCTGCTGTCGAACTTCGACAACAGCGTCCGCAGCCAGCGCTTCACCTTCTAGCGCTCCGGTCAGTCGGCGGCCAGCACGTTCGACCTGATCGTCACCCACGTGAGCACCGCCGCGACGACCATCATCGCCCCCGAGATCAGCATCGCCGTCCTGAACCCCGCGTCGAACACCGGCGGGTTCTGGAAGGCGTCGCCCACCAGCCCCACCAGCGGCGGCACCGCGGCCACCGCCAGCAGCCCGCCGGTCCGCGCGACCGCGTTGTTGACGCCGCTGGCCATGCCCGCGTGCCGCTCGTCGGCCGAGGCCAGCACGGTCGCGGTCAGCGGCGCGACCGTCGCCGACAGCCCCAGCCCGAACAGGGTGACCGCGGGCAGCACCTGGAAGGCGTAGGAGGCGCCGAACCCGATCGTGCTCATCGCCAGGAAGCCGCCGCCCGCCGCGAGCAGCCCGATCGTCATGGGGCGGCGCGGGCCGTACCGTTTGGCGAGCTCGCCGGCCCTGGCCGACAGCAGCATCATCAGGATCGTCGCCGGCAGCATCGCCATCCCGGCCGCGATGGGCGAGAACCCGGAGACCACCTGGAGCTGCACCACCAGCAGGAAGAACACCACGCCCATGGCGGCGTACATGACGAGCGTCACGACGTTCACCGCCGTGAACACCCGGTCGCGGAAGATGCCCACCGGCACCAGCGCGTCCGGCGACCTGCGCACCTCGACGACCACGAACGCCGCCGCCAGGACCAGCCCTGCGATCAGCGGCACCGCCGCGCCCTGCTGGATCAGCCCGTACGTGATGCCGGCCAGCGCCAGCGCCGCCAGCACGGATCCGAGCACGTCGAACCGCCCCGCGGCCTCCTCGTCCCGGCTCTCCGGCACGTGCCGCAGCGTGACGATCACGATGAGCACCGCGAACGGCAGGTTGATGAGGAACGCCCACCGCCAGCCGGCCGTCTGCACCACCCAGCCGCCCAGCAGCGGCCCGACCGCGCTCGCCACGCCGCCCAGCCCGGACCACACGCCCACCGCGCGCGGCCGGTCGTGGCGCACGAAACTGGCCTGGATGATCGCCAGCGACCCCGGCGTCAGCAGTGCCCCGCCAACACCTTGCAGGGCGCGTGCCGCGATGAGGACCTCGATGTTCGGCGACAGGCCGCACAGCGCCGAGGCGATCGCGAACCAGACGACGCCGACCAGGAAGATCCGCCGCCGGCCGTACCGATCACCGAGCGACCCGCCCAGGAGGATGAGCCCGGCGAGCGTCAGCGTGTACGCGTTGACCGTCCACTGCAGCCCGTCCATCTGCGCGTCGAGCTCGCGGCCGAGGAACGGCAGCGCCACGTTCACCACAGTGCCGTCGAGCAGCGCCAGCCCCGACCCGAGCACCGTGGCCCCGAGAATCCACCGCCCCCGAGCCGACTTGACGGCGACGTGCCCGTTGACCCGCCCGGCCGGATCACTCATGCGACCGAGGGGCCAAGGCCCTCAAGACGAACTCGGAGACCAGCTCCCCGGCCGCCTCCACCGTCACCTCACCACTGATCAGCGGCACCCGCTCAGCCCCGATGACCGCGAGCACCATCCGGGCGGTGGCCGCGACGTCGAGCACCCGGAACTCACCGGCCTCGACCCCGCTCTCCAGGATGTCCACCAGCACCCGCTGCATGGGCGCGACATGCTCGGCCAGCCGCTGATAGGCATCAGGCCCCAGAGCCGCACTGAGATCAGCGGCCCCGGGATGCGGATGAGCAACGAGCCCGGCCAACTGCAGCCGCACGAACCCTCGCAGCCGCTCGGACGGGGACGCCCCGACCGGCAGCTCCCGCTCGTAACTCTCGATGAAGTAGTGCGTCACCCGCTCGGTGAACGCCAGCAGCAGAGCCGCCTTGTCGGGAAAATAGTTGTACAGAACAGTTCGGGTGATCCCGGCCTCATGGGCGACGTCCGTCATGGAGATCGCATCGATGCCCTGCACCCGCGACAACCGCGACACGGCCTGCAGAATGCGGTCGCGCGTCTGAGCACGATGCTCACCGATGGTGGCGGCCTTGATCCGGGGCATACCCCCATCGTAGGCCGCCCCAAGCCCCGGCTCCCGCCCAACGCGGCCACCCATGACACGGGGAAACGACATAATGGATGAATCATTCATTCCTTTGGCCGAATGATTCGTTCATGCTTTCATGGCGGCATGCTCTACGGGACTCCTGCGCTTGAGGCGGCGGACAAGGTCGTGCTGGCCGAGATCGAGGACATGCGACAGGACCTTGAATACCGGTTGGCCGAGACCCACCGGTGGGATGGTCAGTTGCGCAGGCAGTTGCAGGCGCGTGCGATCCAGGGTTCCAACGCGATCGAGGGTTACCGCGCCAGCGTGGAGGACGTCCAATCCATCATGGCGGGGGAGGAGCCCCTGGACGCGTCGAATGCGGTGACCAAGGAGATCGCCGGGTACCAGCAGGCGCTGACGTACATCAGGTCGCTGTCCCGCGCCCCGGCGTTCCGCTACGACGCCGGCCTGCTGAACGCACTCAACTTCATGATGATCGGCCATCACGGCCCCCAGTCTCCGGGCGTCATCCGTTCCGGCGCCATCTACGTGCGCGACTTCTCATCCGGCCGGGTCGTCTACGAGGGCCCGGACGCCGTGCTCGTCCCCGCGCTCCTGGACGAGCTGGTCGCCTGGCTCAACGAGGGCGACCTGGAGGCGCCGAGCTACGTGCGGGCTGCGATGGCGCACCTAAACCTGGTCAACATCCACCCGTGGCGCGACGGGAACGGCCGCATGTCGCGAGCCCTCCAGACCCTGGTCCTGGGCCGTGACCAGATCATGACCCCGGAGTTCTGCTCGATCGAGGAGTGGCTCGGGCAGCAGCGCACGACCATCGAGTACTACGACGTGCTGGGCGCGGTCGGCCGGCGCCGCTGGAGCCCGCACGGCGACACGCTCGCCTGGGTGCGGTTCTGTCTCAGGGCGCACCACATGCAGGCGCAGCGGGTGGCGGCCAGGCTGGCCGAGGCGGGCGAGATCTGGACGTACCTGGAGGAGCAGGTGGACGCCGACGGGCTGAACGATCGGTGCGTGTCGGCGCTCTACGAGGCGTTCGTGAACCGGCGGCTGCGGCGCAGCCGTTACCAGGCCGACCAGGACCTCAGCCAGGGCCAGGCCGCCCGCGACCTGCGCGAGCTCGCCGCCAGGAAGTGGCTCCAGCCGTACGGGGAGACCAAGGGACGCTACTACCAGGCGGGCCCGCGCCTGAGGCGGCTGCGCGAGGAGTTCGCCGAGCGGGCCGTGCCGCTGCGGGATCCGTGCGCCTGACCGGGTCAGGCGGCGGTTTTGACGAGGTGGCGGAGGTCGCTCAGGACTTCGGTGTTGAGCTGGTAGGCCAGGCGGACCTCGGCGATCATGCGCTGTTGCTCGCGGTCGTCCAGATCCTGGCCGAGGGCGTCGAGGCGGGAGCGGTACTCCGTCTTGAAGCGGGGGAGGCTGCCCAGGTCGTCGAAGATGTAGAAGTCGACGCCTCCGCCCTTGGCGTAGCCGTAGATCTTCTGCAGTTCCATGCGGATGAACTGGCCGCCGGACAGGTCGCCGAGGTAGCGGGTGTAGTGGTGGGCGACGTAGCCGCCCGGCCAGTCGGCGACCTGGTGGATGCGGGCCACGAGGGTGCGGGTGGCCTTCGACGGGGTGATGCGCTCGCGCCAGCCGGGGCCGTAGATGGTGGCGAGGTCGCGTTCGAGCGCCTGCTCGCGGTACAGCTCGGGGAAGACGAAGCGGCCCGCCACCGGGTGGCCGGCCAGCTCGCGGGAGACGCCGTCGAGCGCGGTGTACGCGAAGTAGTGCTGGGCCACCATCTCGCCGTAGTCGTGCTCGGTCAGGCGGCCGGCCATCAGCGCGGAGAGGTAGCCGTCGGACTCGGCGGACTCGTGGTCGGCCCACGTGGCGTTCCGCAGGGTTTCTGAGAAGGACGAGGTCACGGCCCACCTCTGCTCGTGCTGACGTTTCATGACGAAGTGTCACAAACGGCGGCGGGCGGCGTCAAGCCGATGGCGACAGTGTGTCAGCAAAGCTTGCTCTCCCTCTCAGGTACCCCGGGAAAGGCCACGTCAAGACGGGCGTTCCGGGTAATGGCAGGCCGCGTAGTGCCCGGAAACGTCCTCCAGCACCGGCTCCACCTCCGCGCACCGGTCGGTGGCCTTCCAGCAGCGGGTGTGGAAGCGGCAGCCCGGGGGCGGCGCCACCGGGCTCGGCGGGTCGCCGGCCAGCATGATGCGGGAGCGGCCGCGCAGCGCCGGCTTCGGCACGGGCGCCGCCGACAGCAGCGCCATCGTGTACGGATGCGCCGGCGCCGAGTAGACGTCGGCCGCCGCGCCCAGCTCCGCCACCCGGCCCAGATACATCACGCCCACCCGGTGCGAGACGTGCCGGACCACGGCCAGGTCGTGCGCGATGAACACCAGGGCCACCCCGAGTGTCCGCTGCAGCTCGGCGAAGAGGTTGACCACCTGAGCCTGCACCGACATGTCGAGCGCCGACACCGGCTCGTCGCACACGATCACGTCGGGCTCGGTGGCCAGGGCGCGGGCGATGCCGATGCGCTGCCGCTGGCCGCCGGAGAACTCGTAAGGGAAGCGGCTCATCCGGTCGGGTGACAGGCCGACCAGGGTGAGCAGTTCGGCGACGCGGTCGCGCATGGCGCGGGAGTTCGGCGCGAGGCGGTGCACCCGCAGCGGCTCGGCCACGATGTCGTGCACGGTCATGCGCGGGTTGAGCGAGGTCAGCGGGTCCTGGAAGACCATCTGGACGCGGCGCCTGATGTCGCGCGGCACGCCGCCCCTGGTGAAGAACGGCCGGCCGCGGAAGGTGACCTCGCCCTGGTCGGGGCGTTCGAGGCCGACGAGCATGCGGGCCAGGGTGGACTTGCCGCAGCCGGACTCGCCGACGATGCCCAGCGTCTCGCCGGGGTGGAGGTCGAGGTCCACGCCGGCCACCGCGCGTACGGCGCCGCCCCTGGACAGCAGGCCGCCGCGGTACGTCTTGTGCAGGTTCGTGGCCCGCAGCACCGGCTCGCCCCGCTGTTCGAGGGGCTTGGGGGCGGCGTCAGGTGAGAGCGCCATCGAGCATCTCCTCCGCGTGGTGGCAGGCGACGGAACGGTCAGAGCCGGGTAGGACGGTCAGCGGCGGCCGGGTCGTGCCGCACACCTCGCTCGCCCGCGCGCACCGCGGCGCGAACGAGCAGCCGGGCGGCACCTCGGCGGGGCTGGGCGGCGCGCCGGGGATGGCGCGCAGCTCCGAGGCGGGGCTGTCCAGGTCGGGGATGGCGGCGAGCAGCGCCTCCGTGTACGGGTGCGCGGGCCGGTCGTACAGCTCGCCGACCTCGCCGCGCTCCACGATGCGCCCGGCGTACATGACCGCGATCCGGTCGCTGACCTCGGCCGCGACGCCGAGATCGTGCGTGATGAGCAGGACAGCGGTGCCGAGCTCGCGCCGCAGCCGGTCGATGAGCTCCAGGATCTGCGCCTGGACGGTCACGTCGAGCGCGGTCGTCGGCTCGTCGGCGATGATCAGGTCGGGTTCGAGCGCCACCGCCATGGCGACGAGGATGCGCTGCCGCATGCCGCCGGAGAACTGGTGGGGGTAGTCGTCGATGCGCTTGGCGGCGGCGGGGATGCCGACCAGGTCGAGCATCTCGATCGAGCGGGCCCGTGCCTCCTTGCGTGACAGGCCGCGGTGCACGCGGTACAGCTCGCCGATCTGGTCGCCGATGCTGAGCACGGGGTTGAGCGCGGACAGCGCGTCCTGGAAGACGAGCGTCATCTCGCTGCCGCGCAGCGCTCTGAGCTGCTCGGCGTTCATGGTGAGCAGGTCGCGCCCGCCGAGCCTGGCCGTCTCGAACCGTACGTGGGCGTTCGGCTGGTCGAGTAGCCCCATGACGGCTTTGGCGGTGACGGATTTGCCCGAGCCCGACTCGCCGAGCAGCGCGAGCGTCTGGCCGCGCTCGATGGTCAGGTCCACCCCGCGGACCGCCGGGATCTCGCGTCCCTGGGCGGTGAAGGTGACGTGGAGGCCGCGGATCTCCAGGGCCGGTGGTTCGCTCACCGCACCCCCTTCTGGATTGTGACGAATGCTGGCGCTGACTGGACGTCTGTTGCCGAAAAACAACTTGGATATTGTCTTTAGCGCCTGATCCTGGCAAACTTCCGGCAATCGGACAAGAGGGGATACCAGATGCTGGAAGCCGCGAAGAGCTACAAGGGCTACCGTTCGTACGAATACTTGGAGGAGGGCGTCGACTACCGGCACTTCGACCTGGCGCCTGAGATCGGCCGCGTCCCCGCGTACCAGGGCCCCGAGCTCACCACCGAGCAGACCGAGCGCGTCCGCCGCCTGCTCACCGACAGCCTGGTCGTCTCCCTGCACGACCACCCGTCGATCTTCCCCGACGACATCGGCCAGACCGTCGACTACAACCGCACCGCCCGCCACCGCACCGGCTACGAGGGCCTGGCCCGCTCCGGCATGACGGTCGTCTTCGACAACCTCATGGACGGCACCTGCTGCGTCACCAGCCAGGCCGGCTGGAAGTGGAACGACGTGATCGCCGACATCGGCATGCGCCTGTCGGACATCGCCCACCAGGACTACCTCATCAAGGTCGAGCGCCTGGCCGACGTGCACGAGGCGCACAGCAGCGGCCGCATGGGCCTCGTGCTCGCCCTGGAGGCGGCCACGATGATCGAGAACGAGGTCGACAGGATCGACATGCTGTACGGCTTCGGCGTACGGCAGATGGGCATCGCCTACAGCGAGGCCAACACGCTCGGCAGCGGCCTGAAGGAGCGCGGCGACGGCGGCCTGACCCTGTTCGGCGAGAGGGCCGTGCGCCGCATGAACAAGCTCGGCATCGCCATCGACGTCTCCCACTCCGGCGACCAGACCTCGCTCGACACGATCAAGCACTCCACCAAGCCGATCCTCATCACCCACGCCGGCGCCCGCTCGGTCTGGCCCACGAACCGCATGAAGCCGGACTCCGTCATCAAGGCGGCGGCCGAGCGCGGCGGCGTCATCGGCCTGGAGGCGGCCCCGCACACCACGCTGTCGCCCGACCACCCCAGGCACACCCTGGAGTCGGTCATGGACCACTTCACGTACTGTGTGGACCTGGTCGGCATCGACCACGTGGCCTTCGGCCCCGACACGTTGTTCGGCGACCACGTCGGGCTGCACGAGACGTTCGCCGACCACCTGTCGATCAGGGAGGCGCACGCCGGGATCGACTACGACAAGGTCGCGTACGTGGACGGCCTGGAGAACCCGGCCGAATGCTTCTGGAACATCATCTCCTGGCTCGTCGCCCACGGGTACTCCGACGACGAGATCACCAAGGTCGTCGGCGGCAACGTCATGCGGGTGCTGGAAGAGGTCTGGATCTGATGAGACGTGTCACCCTGGCCGCGGCGCTGGCCGCCGCACTTACCGGCATCGCCGCGTGCGCCCCGAGCGTGCCCGGCCAGTCGGGCTCCCCGTCGTCCGCCGAGCAGGGCGCCCCGGCCTCGGCCGACCGGCTGACCATCGGCACGACCGCCGACGTCGTCAACTACAACCCGCTGGTCGGCAACAGCCGGACGGACTCGTGGGTCACCAGCCTCATGTACCCGCACCTCATGCAGATGGACGAGGCCGGCAAGCGCACCCCGTACCTGGCGACCGAGTGGTCGTACGCGGAGGACGGCAAGAGCGCCACCGTCAAGCTGCGCGACGACATGAAGTGGTCCGACGGCAAGCCGGTCAGCGCCGACGACGTGGTGTTCGCGGTGACGGCCGTGCAGAAGGAGAAGTTCGGCGTCGTCGCCGGGCTCATCACCGCCCTCGACGAGGCCGAGGCCGTCTCGCCCACCGAGGTGCGCTTCAAGCTGAGCCGCCCCGACGGGACGTTCCTCGACAACGTCGGCTTCTGGCTGCCGATCGTGCCCAAGCACGTGTTCGAGAAGGCGCCGAGCGTGCAGAAGTTCGCCAACGACAAGGACTGGGTGAGCGCGGGGGCGTACAAGCTGACCAAGGTCGAGCGCGGCCAGCGCTACATCATGGACCGCGTCGACGACTTCGGGCCCGGCCAGCCGACCGTCAAGCAGGTCGTCTTCCGCGTCTTCCCCGACGTCAACACCGAGGTGCTGGCGCTGCGCAACGGCGAGATCGACATGATCGGCAACGTGCTGCCGCCCGCCACCGCGGCCGAGCTGAAGAACGACGCCCAGATCAAGCTGCAGGAGATCCCGTCGCTCGGCTGGGCGCACCTGCAGTACAACACCAAGCGCAAGCCGCTGGACGACGTCCGCGTGCGGCAGGCGCTGGCCCACGCCGTGGACTACGAGGCCATCAGGAACATCGCGCTCAAGGGCTTCGCCAAGTCCTCCAACTCCAGCGTCCTGACCCCGACGCTGCCCGACTACGCCGACCCGAGCTCGAAGGAGTACGCCTTCGACCCCGAGCAGTCCAAGAAGCTGCTGGCCGAGGCCGGGCAGACCAACCTGAAGCTCGGCATGATCTACGACCAGGCCGACCCGAACATCGCCCGCTGGGCGCCCATGGTGCGCGACGCGGCGAAGAAGGCCGGGATCACGATCGAGCTGCAGGGCCTGGAGCGCAACACGTACCTGGACAAGACGACCAAGCGGGACTTCGACATCTACGCCGGGTCGTGGGCGGTCATGGACAACCCGCCCGCCAACCTGGGGCTGGCCTTCAAGAGCGGCGGGTTCATCAACTACGCCCAGGTCGCCGACCCCAAGCTGGACGACCTCATCGACAAGGCGCAGCGCGCGCTGACCGTCGAGGAGGCCAGGACCCCGATCCAGGAGGCCGCCCGCATCATCCACGACCAGGTCTACGACAACGTCCTGTACGTGGAGACGTTCAACATCGCGTACTCCGCGAAGTGGACCGGCTTCAAGCCGATGCCGAGCGAGCTGCTGTCCATCCTCAACCCGCTCTCCCTCGCCTCGGCGAAGCCGGCGGGATGATCGCATGAGGTTCATCGGCCTCCGGCTGGCCCGCGGCCTGCTCACCCTGTGGTTCGCGGTCACGGTGACGTTCTTCCTGGTCCGCCTGCTGCCGGGCGACCCGGTGCTGGCCGTGGCCGACCCGAACATGACCGAGGAGCTGCGCCAGAAGCTGCTCGCGGACTTCGGCCTGGACAAACCCCTGGCCGCACAGTACGTCGACTACCTCGGCCAGCTCCTGCACGGCAACCTCGGCATGTCGTTCCGCCAGTCGGTCCCCGTGACGACCGTGCTGATGGAACGGCTGCCGTGGACGCTGATCCTCACCATCTCGGCCATGGCGGTGACGATCGTGCTGGGCATCCCGCTCGGCGTGCTCGCCGCCACCAGGGCCAAAGGCTGGCTCGACCGCGTCATCCAGCTCACCGGCGTCACCGCGCAGTCGCTGTTCGTGCCCAGCGTCGGCATCTTCCTCATGTACGTGCTGGGTGTCTGGCTCGGCTGGTTCCCCATCGGCGGCGCGGTGGACCTCGACGCCACCGGCATCGGCGCCACCGTCAGCATGGTGCACCACCTGGTGCTGCCCTGCCTGTCGCTGGTGCTCATCCAGCTCGGCGGCTACGTGCTGACCATGCGGACCACGCTCATCGACGCGCTCGGCGAGGACTACGTCTCGCTGGCCAAGGCCAAGGGCGTACGGCCCGGCAAGGTCGTGTGGAAGCACGCGCTGCGCAACGCGCTGCTGCCCACCACCACCATCGCCGGCCTGCAGCTCGGCACCCTGGTCGGCGGCGCGGTGCTGACCGAGACCATCTACGCCTACCCGGGCATCGGCCGCGCCATCTACGAGGCGGTCGGCCAGCTCGACTTCCCCGTGCTGCAGGGCGCGTTCGTGCTGCTGGCGGCCGCCGTCGTGGTGGCCAACCTCATCACGGACGTGGCCTACGGCATCCTCGACCCGAGAGTGCGCACCTCATGACCGCCATCGCAGCGGAGCTCACCCCCCGCGCGCGGACCTGGAGCTCCTTCCGCCGCAACCCGCTCGGCATGGCCAGCGCCGTCGTGCTGCTCCTCATGCTCCTGGTCGCGATCTTCGCGCCGCTCATCGCGCCCTTCCCCGAGGGATACGGCGCCGACACCTCCCAGCCGCCCTCCGCGGCCCACTGGTTCGGCACCGACGACATCGGCCAGGACGTGTTCGCCCAGGTCGTCTGGGGTACGCGGGTCAGCATGGCGGTCGGGGTCAGCGCCTCGGTCCTCGCCATCGTCATCGGCCTGCTCATCGGCGTCAGCGCCGCGTACTTCCGCCGCCTGGACACCCCGCTCGGCGTCCTGGTGGACCTGTCGCTGTCGCTGCCCGTGCTGCCGCTGATGATCCTGGTGGCGGCGCTGGCCGGGCCCAGCGTGCGCACGCTGGCCGTGGTGATCGCGCTGTTCAGCTGGCCCGAGGTGGCCCGCGTGGTGCGTTCGCAGGCGCTGGCCATCGTGCCCATGCCGTTCGTGTCCGCGGCCAAGGTCGTCGGCGGCTCGTCGCTGTGGATCGTGCGCAAGCACCTGCTGCCCGGCGTCGTCCCCGTCGTCGGCGTGTCCGTCGTGCTCACCACGTCCCGCGCCGTGCTGTCGGAGGCCGGGCTGTCCTTCCTCGGCCTGGGCGACCCCAACAGCTGGTCGTGGGGCACGATCCTGCACAAGGCGCAGCAGTCGGGCGCGCTCGCCTCCGCCTGGTGGACCACGCTGTTCCCGTCGCTGGCGATCCTGCTGCTGGTCCTGTCGACGACGCTGCTGTCCGTGGCCTACAACGACGCCCGCAACCACAGGAGCGACACATGACCTTCTCCCAGAAGCTGCCGGCCTCCTTCTACGCGGGCGCCCTCGACCGGGTACGCGCCCGCATGGCCGCGGACGGGCTCTCGGCGCTCCTGCTCGACGACCCGCTCGACGTCGCCTACCTCACCGGCTTTCACCACTTCCCGAACGAGCGGCCGGTCGCCTGCTGGCTGCCGCTCGACGGCGACCCGGTGCTGCTGGTGCCCGACCTCGAACGCGAGTACGCCGCCGACCAGGACGCCAGGGCCGAGATCCGCGCCTACCCCGAGTTCCCCGGCGTGCGCTCGCCGTTCGCGGTGCTCGCCGCGCACGTACCGGCCCCCGCCACGGCCGCCTACGCCTCCTCCACCTCCATCGGCCGTACGGCGGCGCTCGCGGCGGCGTTCCCCGGGACCCGGTGGAGCGTCTCCGACGCCGTCGGCCAGGTACGGCTGCGCAAGCTCCCCGAGGAGATCGCGCTGCACGAGGAGGCCGCCCGCATCGCCGACCGGATGATCGAGGCCGGCGTCGAGCTGGTCAGGCAGGCCGTCGAGGACGGCGGCGAGCTGCCCACCGAGACCGAGCTGGCCGGGCACGTCATCTCCTACGGCTCCCGCCTCATGTACGCCTCCCACGAGGATGTCGTGGTCGTCCCCATGCTGACCGGCGGCCTCGTCTACGGCGGCCCCAACTCCGCCCAGCCGCACCGCCTGCCCGGCGGCGACCGGCTGAAGGCGGGGGAGACGTTCATGCTCTCCCTCGGCTGCGCCGTCGGCGGCCGGTTCGTCGAGAGCGAGCGCACGTTCGTCATCGGCGAGCCCACCCCCGAGCAGGCCCGCTACTACGAGGCCGTACGCGAGGCGCAGGAGATCGGCACCGAGGCGCTCGTCCCCGGCGCCACCTGCGAGGAGGTCAACCGCCGCTGCCTGGCCGTCATCGAGGAGGCCGGCTACGGCGCGCACCTGCGCCACCGCCAGGGGCACGGCATCGGGCTCGGCTTCCACGAGCCGCCGTGGCTGTCCGACGGCGACGCCACCGAACTCGCCCCCGGCATGATCCTGTCCAGCGAGCCCGGCGTCTACGTGCCCGGCCACGCCGGCTACCGCATCTCCGACACCGTGCTCGTCACCGAGTCGGGGCCGCGCCGGCTCACCGCGTACCCCCGAGAGCTCACCGACATCGTCATCTGACGGCCATCTGAGAGGACCCCTGTGCACGTCGACATCAACGGCAACCGCCTCAACGTCGAGATACTCGGCGACGGCGACAACGTCGTCATCGCCCACCACGGCGCCCCCGGGCTCGGCTCACTCGCCGAGCCCAAGGCCAGCTTCGGCCGCCTCGCCGACGCCTACCGGGTGGTCGTCTTCGACGCCAGAGGCTCCGGGGCGAGCGGCCTGACCGGGCCGTTCACCCACGAGCAGTGGGTGGCCGACGTCGAGGCGCTGCGCGAGTGGATCGGCGCCGAGCAGGTCGTCATCGCCGGCGGCTCGTACGGCGGCTTCATCGCCATGGAGTACGCCGCCCGCCACCCCGACCGCGTCTCCGCCGTCGTGCTGCGCGACACCTCGGCCGACAACGGCAACCAGGACCTCGCCATCCGCAACGCCGCCGCCTCCTCCCGCGTGGCGATCGACCGCGACAAGCTCGACCGCATCATGGCGGGCACCGTGCGCGACGACGACGACCTGCGCGACTGCTGGCGCGAGATCCTCCCCCTGTACGACCACGACTACGACCCCGCCAAGGTCGAGCAGCGCGTGGCCGCCACCCCGTACCACTACGAGACGCACAACTACGCCTTCGCCCACAACCAGCCGAACTACGACATCAAGCACCTCCTGCCCGGCATCACCGCGCCGACCCTCATCACCGTCGGCCGGCACGACTGGATCACGCCGCCCGAGTGCAGCGAGACCATCGCCCGCCTCATCCCCGGCTCCGAGCTGCGGATCTTCGAGAAGTCCGGCCACTCGCCGCAGGTCGAGGAGGCCGAGCTGTGGGAGGCCACCGTCCGCGACTTCCTCGCCCGGGCCCTGACCGGTGGCTCAGGACAGGTGCGAGAACGGCCCTGATCGCGCGATGATGCCCCCGATGGAAGATCTCGACGACCTCGACCGCAAGATCCTCGCCGCGCTCCACGTGAACGGCCGGGCGAGCTGGACCGACATCGCCCAGCTCATCGGCACCTCCACCACGACGGTGGCGCGGCGGGCCCAGCACCTGTTCGGCGCCGGCCTGGCCCGGGTCGCGGTGCTGCCGCACCTGGAGCACGAAGGGCCGGTCCACGTGTTCCTCGTCCGGCTGACCTGCGCGCCCGGCAGCCAGCTCAGGGTGGCGGGGCTGCTCGCCGCCAACCCCGACATCCGGTACGTCACCATCGTCACCGGCGGCTACGACATCGTGTTCGAGCTGGTCGCGCCCAAGCACCGCGACCTCTACTCGATGCTGGTCGACTTCGTCCACACCATTCCGGGGGCGCAGCAGAGCAACGCCGACCTGGTGCTGCACACGTACAAGGTGAGCTACGACTGGAGCGCGCCCCTGCTCGGGCCCCAGGCGGCCGCGTTCGCCACGCCCAGGCCGCTCCACACCTGCGAGCGCGGGCACCTCGACGACGTCGACCGCGAGGTGCTGGCCGCCCTGCGCGACGACGGCCGGGCCAGCTTCCAGTCCGTCGGGCGCCGGCTCGGCATCAGCGAGAGCACCGCCAGGCGGCGCCTCGAAGCCATGCTCGATCGCGGCTGCGCCAGCGTCACCGCATTCATCCCGGCCGCCGCACTCGGCTACGAGGCCGAGATCCTGTTCTGGCTGTCGGTCGAGCCGAGCATGCAGGACAGCGTGGCCGAGCGGCTGTCCGGCGAGCGCGGCGTCCGCATGATCGCGTCCGTGCTCGGGCAGGCCTCGCTCATCTGCGAGGTCATCGTCCCCACCACCGCCGACCTCCACCACTTCACCTCCCGCACCCTGGCCTCCGTACCGGGCATCCAGTCGTGGACGGCCGGGGTGCAGGTGCTGACGGTCAAACGCGGCTTCCTCATGGTCCCCTGGGCCGAGAACCGCATCGCCGCCGCCCTGGTGAACTGACCCGCGCGGGTGCGCTCCGGCTGACGGCCCCACGGGTGGGCCTGCCCGCCCGGACAGGCCCCCGCACACGCCTCCTCTTGGCGGTCAGCGGGTGTAACGGTGCTTGGCGCCCGGAGGGAAGTACTCCGGGTCGCCGGCCTCCCGCAACCGGACGAACGGCCGCTGCCGATCGGCCGGCACGTAGGCGGCGAACTCGCTGTTCAGCCGCAGCAGCTGACCCAGGACCGCCCCGCCCACCGCGTCGGCGAACTCGTCCGACGGCCGCTCGCCGGGCATCAGCTCCACCGTGACCGTCAGGAACCGGTCACGCCGCTCGTCCTCGCCCACCTCCACCACGAACTTGCCGGTCACCGCCCCGCTCACCTCCGGCTGCTCCAGACCGACCGCGACGTTCTCCGGGTAGACGTTCGCGCCGTAGAAGGAGACCGTGAAGTGGCTGCGGCCGAACACGTACACGAACGGCCGCTCCGGGCCGCTCATCGACGGCGTGAACCCACGCTCCCCGACGAACGACAGGAGCCTGTCGTAGGGCAGCACGCCACCCTCATCCGCGATGTGATACCGGATCAGCGGCACACCGTTGTCCCCCGAGAACAGCAGCGTCCCCTCGTGCTCCTCGAAATACCGCACCCCGGGGTCGTACTGGACGAGGGTCGGCAGCCGCGACTCGCCGAACAACTCCCGCGCCGTCTCCGGCCTGGCCGCCAGGAACCGCCGGATCTCCGCCGACAGCGGCGTCTCGTTGCCCAGGACGCCCGCGTCGGCGGTGCCGTACAGGGAGGCGATGCCCCGCAGCGGATCGGCGATGCCCGCCCGCTCCGCCACCAGCGCCCGCCACTCCTCGCTGAACACCTCGCCCGCCGTCACCAGCTTGAGGTCCCACGCGTGCCACGGCAGGTCCTCGGTGTCGATCACGTTCTTCAGGAACGGCGGGTAGCCCAGCAGCACGACCTGGTCGAAGTGCGGGGCCAGCTCGGGCAGCACCCGCCGGATCTCCCGCCGGTCGGTCCCCGGCGCCACCACCGTGACCGGATAGCCGCGCTCGGCCAGCTGCCGGCAGCAGCTCACCGTGAACAGCCCGCCCACCCAGGTGCCTAGAGCGAAGCACACGACCGCCAGCGTCCGCCGCTCCCGCGCACTGAACGCGTCGAACACCTCCGCGAACCGATCCGCGATCACCCGCTCATCCGCCACCGACCGCGGCCAGAACGACGGCTCCCCGGTGGACCCCGACGACACCGCGATCATGTCCCCGATCACCCCGCCCCTGCACAGATCGGGGAGTGGATACCGACGGGTATAACCGTCCTTGGTCGTCATCGGCAACGCCGCGAACTCCGCCGGCGTCGTCACCTTCGCCGGATCGACGTGATGCTCGGCAAGAAACTCGCCGTAAGCAGGCACGGTGGCCGCCACCTGACGAAAAAGGTCAACAGGATCCACCCGCCGACTGTACGACCTGACTCCACCCCCAGAAAACCACCCCACCCGCCCCCTCTTCCCGGATCTCCCGCCGGTTCCCCTCAGCAGCGGCACCGGACCCAGCACCCGCCACGTGCCGACGGGCGGCATCCTGCTCACCGCGTCGATACCGCTGATCGGGACGGCCGCCCCAGGAGAAACCCGCGCTCGGCTTCGGCCGGGAGGGCCCAGCTCCTGGTGTCGTCGGGACGGCCCGCTCCGGCGTCGTCTTTCGGCGGTTGCCTCAGGTCGGTGTTGGCGCTTGGGGGTTGCGCGGTCCGGCGTCCGTCTTCGGGGGTCGTCCCCGGGTCGGTGTTGGCGCTTGGGGGTTGCGCGGTCCGGCGTCCGTCTTTCGAGAGTCGCCTCAGGACGACGTTCGCGCCTGGAGGTTGCGCTGTCCGGCGTCCGTCTTTCGGGGGTTGCCTCAGGACGACGTTCGCGCCTGGAGGTTGCGCGGTCCGGCCTCCGTCCCAGACGTTACTCGCCGGGGCGGACCAGGCCGCTTTCGTAGGCGAAGACGATGGCCTGAGCGCGGTCGCGCAGGCCCAGTTTCATCAGGACGCGGCCCACGTGGGTCTTGACCGTCTGTTCGGCCACGAAGAGCTTCTCCGCGATCTCCTGGTTGGACAGCGCCTGGGCGACCAGCAGGAGCACCTCGGTCTCCCGCTCGGTCAGCTCGTCGAGCCGCCGGCCCGGCACCGGGCGAGGGGAGCCGAGCCGGGCGAACTCGGTGATGAGCCGCTTGGTGACGGCCGGCGCGATGAGCGCCTCGCCGACGGCGACCACACGGACGGCCTCCGCGAGCTGAGTCGCCGACGCGTCCTTGAGCAGGAACCCGCTCGCCCCCGCCCGCAGCGCCTCGTAGACGTAGTCGTCGAGGTCGAACGTGGTCAGGATGAGCACCTTGGTCGCGCCGCCCCGGGCCATCAGCTCCCTGGTGGCCTCCAGGCCGTTCATGTTCGGCATGCGGACGTCCATCAGCACCACGTCGGGCTTGAGCTCGGCGGCCCGCTCGACGGCCTCGCGCCCGTCGGCCGCCTCGCCCACCACCTCGATGTCCGGCTGGCCGCTCAGGAACACCGTGAACCCGGTGCGCACCATGCCCTGGTCGTCGGCGATCAGCACCCTGATCACGCGCTCTCCCTCCCCGTGATCGGTAACGTGGCCCGCACCTCGAACCCGCCGCCGGGCACCGGACCCGCCTCCAGCGTGCCACCCAGCAGCACCGCCCGCTCCAGCATCCCCACGAGCCCTTGCCCGCTCCCGCTCACCGGCACCCGCCCCACCTCACCACCCGGCCCATCTCCGCCGTGGGCGTCGCCCGCGGCACCCGTCCGCCCCAGCCCGCCGACGTCACCCAAGCCACCCCCGCCCCCCGGTTCGCCAAGGCCGCGCGTGTCGCTGAGGCCGCGCGTGCGGCCCAGGCCGCCGGTGTCGGCCATGCCCCCCTGGCTGTCTCCGCCACCTGATCCGCCGTCACCGCGTCCGTGGCCCCCACCGAGTCCGTGGCCCCCACCGGCTGCGTCACTGAGGTCGTGGATGCGGATCGGGTCGCCGGTGTTGGCCCGGCCACTGCGTCCGCCCGGATCGTCGAGGCTGACGGCCTTGCCCGCATCGCCCCTGCTCCCCAGAAGGCCCCGGCCGCTCGCATCCTCAAGGGCGCCGGTGCCGTTCGGGGCGCTTCTGCTGCCTGACATGGCGCCGTGCGGCTCGCCTTGGCTCATGGGCTCGTGGGGCGTTCCGGCCTCGATGGCCGGTGGGTTGCGGGGTGTGGCTGCGCGGGCGGGGGTGGGGCCGTTGGCGATCGTCAGGTGGAGGGTGTCGGCGGTGCGGGTGATGTCGACGGCCACGGCGGCGCCGGGGGCGTGGCGCATGACGTTCGACAGTGACTCTTGCACGATCCGGTACGCCGACAGCTCCACCGCCGACGGCAGCCCGCTGAGCTCTCCGCTCCGCCTGACCAGCACCGCCAGCCCGGCCGCGCGGGCGTTGGCGATCAGCTCGTCGACGCGGTCGAGCCCCGGCTGCGGCGCGGTGTCGGCCCGCCCCGCGGGGTCGCGCAGGACGCCCAGCACCTGGCGGAGCTGCGCGATCGCCTCCAGGGACAGACCCCGGATCTCGGCCAGCCCCGCCTCCAGCTGGGCCGGGTCGCCCGCCGCCTTGAGCGGCACCGCCTCGGCCTGGATGGCGATCACCGACATGTGGTGGGCGACCACGTCGTGCAGCTCGCGGGCGATGCGGGCCCGCTCCTCCAGCACCGCCTGCGCGCTCTCGGCCGCCTTGACGCGCTGCTCCTCCTCGACGAGCTTGGCCGTGGCGCTGCGCCGCACGCGTACGTTGTAGCCGAACGCCGCGGCGATCGTCACGAACACGCCGGTCAGTGGCATCGAGTCGGGGTGGATGATCCACGCGGCCAGCATCGCGACCATCCACACGCCCACCGTGATCCGCCGCTCGCAGCGCACGGCGACCGAGTAGAGCACCATGAGGTAGCCGACCACCGTCGTCCACGGGTAGGGCGGCGGGCCGGAGTCGAGGCTGCCGTCGACCCACACCACGAGCGGCATCGCCCCGGCCGCCACCCGCCAGGCGGCCAGCGGCCACCGGTCGCGCAGCGCCACGGGGAGCGCGACGCCGAGCGCGGCCAGGTAGGCATAGGCGTCGAGGATGGGCACCCGGGTGCCGCCGTGCGGCCGGAGCAAGGCGGCCTCGGCGTTCCAGTCGAGCATCATGGAGACGGTCAGCCCGTAGAGAGCGAACGCCAGCACCAGGTCCGCGACCTGCACCAGGTTGACGGTGCGCGCCGGGATCACCGGCCACAGCCACTGCGGCATCCGGAAGGTCAGCCTGCGCCGGGCGGGCGGCGCATCGGCGTCGCCCCGGTAGAGGGCGAGCTTGAGCGGCCGCACCACCGCCCCCGTCGCCCGCCGCACCACCCCTTCGCTCACGACACCCCCCGCCCGGTCCGGCCCCGCCCTCCGGTGAGCAACGAAGAGGCGGGGAATACGCCTGCTCAAGAGTAGAAGAGGGGGTTGCCGGGCGTCGTCACACCAGGGTCTGATTCCGGGTCACCCTCAGGTATGGCTTACAACATTACGATCGCCGTGAGCGAACATCGGCAAGGAAGGGAACAATGCGCGGCTCCGATGAATTGAGTCGGTATAACTCAACCCTTTGGAGTTCGCATGAGTGAGAGCTTGATCCTCCCGGTCCTGCCGCTCGACGACGCCGTCGTCCTGCCGGGCATGGTGGTTCCGCTGGACCTGTCCGACTCCGAGGTGCGCGCTGCGATAGAGGCGGCCCGTGCATCCGGTGGCAACAAGCCACGGGTCCTCCTCGTTCCCCGCATAGACGGCCGCTACGGCGCGATCGGCGTCAGAGCCGTCGTCGAGCAGGTCGGGAGGCTGCCGGGCGGTGAGCCCGCCGCCGTCGTACGCGGCGTCGACCGGGTCCGCGTGGGCACCGGCACCACCGGCCCGGGCGCCGCACTGTGGGTCGAGGCCGAGAGCATCGACACCGTCGCCGCCGGCGAGCGCGCCCAGGAGCTGGCCAAGGAGTACAAGGCGCTGGCCACCACCATCCTGCAGAAGCGCGGCGCCTGGCAGGTGGTCGACCAGGTCAACCAGATCGACGACCCCTCCGTGCTGGCCGACAGCTCCGGCTACACCCCTTGGCTCACCACCGCCCAGAAGGTCGAGCTGCTGGAGCAGGCCGACCCGGCCGAGCGGCTGGCCCGGCTCATCGAGTGGTCCCGCGAGCACCTGGCCGAGCTCGACGTCGCCGAGACGATCCGCAAGGACGTCCAGGAGGGCATGGAGAAGCAGCAGCGCGAGTTCCTGCTGCGCCAGCAGATGAGCGCCATCCGCAAGGAGCTGAAGGAGCTCAACGGCGACGCCGCCGAGAGCGAGGAGGAGGACTACCGCGCCCGCGTCGAGGCCGCCGACCTGCCCGACAAGGTACGCGAGGCCGCGCTCAAGGAGGTCGACAAGCTCGAGCGCACCTCCGAGCAGTCGCCCGAGACCGGCTGGATCCGCACCTGGCTCGACACCGTCCTCGACATCCCGTGGAACGAGCGCACCGAGGACAACTACGACCTGACCGGCGCGCGCACCGTGCTCGACGCCGACCACACCGGCCTCGCCGACGTCAAGGACCGCATCATCGAGCACCTGGCCGTGCGCAAGCGCCGCCAGGACAAGGGGCTCGGCGTGGTGGGCGGCCGGCGTAGCGGCGCCGTGCTGGCGCTGGCCGGCCCTCCCGGAGTCGGCAAGACGTCGCTGGGCGAGTCCGTGGCCCGCGCGATGGGCCGCAAGTTCGTCCGGGTGGCGCTCGGCGGCGTACGCGACGAGGCCGAGATCCGCGGCCACCGCCGCACCTACGTCGGCGCCCTGCCCGGCCGCATCGTCCGCGCCATCCGCGAGGCCGGCTCGATGAACCCGGTCGTGCTGCTCGACGAGGTCGACAAGGTCGGCGCCGACTACCGCGGCGACCCCACGGCCGCGCTGCTGGAGGTCCTCGACCCGGCTCAGAACCACACGTTCCGCGACCACTACCTCGAGGTCGAGCTCGACCTGTCCGACGTGCTGTTCCTGGCCACCGCCAACGTCCTGGAGGCCATCCCCGGGCCGCTGCTCGACCGCATGGAGGTCGTCACGCTCGACGGCTACACCGAGGACGAGAAGGTCGCCATCGCCCGCGACCACCTGCTGCCCAGGCAGCGCGAGCTGGCCGGGCTGACGGCCGAGGAGGTCACGGTCGAGGAGGCGGCGCTGCGCAGGCTGGCCGCCGAGTACACGCGTGAGGCGGGCGTGCGCTCGCTGGAGCGGTCGGTGGCCCGCATCCTGCGCAAGGTCGCGGCCAAGGACGAGCTGCCCGTCACCGTCGGCGATGACGACCTGGTGGGCTACCTCGGGCGGCCGAGGTTCGTGCCCGAGTCGTCGCTGCCCGAGGCCAAGCAGCGCACGTCCGTGCCCGGCGTGGCGACCGGTCTGGCCGTCACCGGGGCCGGGGGAGACGTCCTCTACGTCGAGGCGTCGCTCGCCGACCCCGAGACCGGCGAGACGGGGCTCACGCTCACCGGCCAGCTCGGCGACGTGATGAAGGAGTCCGCCCGCATCGCGCTGTCCTACCTGCGCTCCCACGGCGCGGAGCTGGAGCTGCCGGTCACCGCGCTGAAGGACCGCTCGGTCCACGTGCACTTCCCGGCCGGCGCCGTGCCGAAGGACGGCCCGTCCGCCGGCGTGACGCTGACTACGGCGCTGGCCTCGCTGCTGTCCGGGCGGCTGGTCCGCAACGACGTCGCGATGACCGGCGAGATCTCGCTGACCGGGCGGGTGCTGCCGATCGGCGGCGTCAAGCAGAAGCTGCTCGCGGCTCACCGGGCCGGCATCACGACCGTGCTCATCCCGGCCCGCAACGAGCCCGACCTGGACGACGTGCCGCAGGAGGTCCGCGACGAGCTGACCATCCACACGGTGAGCGACGTGCGCGAGGTCCTCGACATCGCGCTCAGCCCGGCCGAGGTGGCCACCACGGTCGCCGCCTGACACCCGGCGGCGTCCCCCGCCACGAGCGGTCGTCCCGCCGTACCCGGCCTCCTGGGGTACGGCGGGACGGTCATGTTCGCAGGTCGTGACGTATCTCACTCAGAAGACGGGGAATAGCGGGAAATGTCACCATCGTTAGGACGGGCGTGAACGAGGCATACGCGACCGCTCGCCGCGTCCCCATGGGCGCCGCGTGTCGCAGCATGCGTATGGGGCGAATGCCGGCCCGCTAGAGCAGACCCACCGCCCGTTCCTCGATGTCGAAGGTCGTCATGATCACACCCGGTTTCGTGCTGCGCAGGCTGAGCCACCTGCCCTTCCACCCCGGCACGCGCTGACTCTGAAGCTGCCGGCGCCGACCCGCGCCGCCTTCCCAAGGATGTCCGTTTTCGCGGCCCGCCACGTGGCCGCCCTCAGTCGTGGGGATTCCTCCGTGATCCAGGCTTCCGGCCTGCGCAAGCAGTACGGCGAGACCGTCGCGCTCGACGGCGTCGACCTGCACGTGCGCGAAGGCGAGATCTACGGCGTGCTCGGCCAGAGCGGCGCCGGCAAGAGCACGCTGCTGCGCTGCGTCAACCTGCTCGAACGCCCCACGGCGGGCACCGTCACCGTCGCGGGACAGGACATGACCGCGCTCGGCGACCGCGACCTGAACCGCGCCAGGCAGCGCATCGGCATGATCCACCAGCACTTCGCGCTGCTGTCCTCGCGCACGGTCGCCGGGAACGTGGCCTTCCCGCTGGAGGTCATGGGCGTGCCCAGGGACGAGCGCGAGCGCCGGGTGGCCGAGCTGCTCGAGCTGGTCGGCCTGGCGGGACGCGGCAAGGACCGCCCGCACCAGCTGTCGGGCGGCCAGAAGCAGCGCGTCGGCATCGCCAGGGCCTTGGCGGGCAACCCGTCGGTGCTGCTGTCGGACGAGGCCACCTCGGCCCTGGACCCGGCCACCACGCAGTCGATCCTCGCCCTGCTCAAGCGGCTCAACACGGAGCTGGGCCTGACGATCCTGCTCATCACCCACGAGATGAACGTGGTCAAGAGCGTCTGCGACTCGGTCGCCATCATGGCGCGGGGCCGCATCGAGGAGTCCGGCGTCATCGCGGACCTCATCAGGACCCCCGGCTCCCGGCTGACCAGGGAGATCTTCCCGCTGCCCGAGCCCGCCCCGGCCGGCTCGGTGACGCTGACGTTCACCGGCGACCCGCGCCAGCCCGTGGTGTCGGAGGTCGTGCGCAAGTTCGAGGTGGACCTCAGCATCCTCGGCGGCTCCATCGAGGACCTCGCGGGCGGCTCGGTGGGCCGGCTGCGGGTGGCGCTCGACGGCGCCGACCGGCGGGCGGCGTTGGCGTACCTGAGCGACTGCGGTGTGATCGTGGAGGAAGCGGGGGAGGCCGCGTGACCTGGGAAGAGATGCTGCCGCTGCTGTGGCCGGCGACGGTGGAGACGGGCCTGATGGTCGGCTGGGCGACGCTGTTCACGCTGCTGCTCGGGCTGCCGCTGGGCGTGGCGCTGGTGGCGTTCGACCGTGACGGGCTGCGGCCGCTGCCGGCGCTGAAGAGCGCGCTCGGGTTCGTGGTGAACGTGGGGCGCTCGCTGCCGTTCATCGTGCTGATGATCGCGATCATCCCGTTCACCCGGCTCGTCGTCGGGACCACCATCGGGACGGCCGCGTTCGTGGTGCCGCTGACCGTCGGCGCGGTGCCGTTCTTCGCCCGGCTGGTCGAGACCGCGCTGCGCGAGGTCGGCTCGGACGTCGTGCAGGCCGCGCAGGCCATGGGCGCGAGCAGGACCGCGATCGTGCGCAAGGTCCTGCTGCCCGAGGCGCTGCCCGGCCTGGTCGCGGGCCTGACCGTGACCGTGGTGGCGCTCATCGGCTACAGCGCCATGGCCGGCACGCTCGGCGGCGGCGGGCTGGGCGACCTGGCCGTCCGGTACGGCTACCAGCGCTTCGAGACGCTCCTGATGATCGTCACGGTCGTGCTGCTGCTCGTCATCGTGCAACTCCTGCAGAGCCTGGGCGACTGGGTCGCTCGGCGCCTATCGCACAAGTAAGGAAAGATCATGAAAATTCACCGCTTTGTGGGTGCTGTCGCGCTGGCTCTGTCGCTCGCCGCATGCGGCACGTCGCAGTCCGCGACGAACGACACGGCCGAGTCGGCGGACACGGTGCTCAAGGTCGGCGTGAACCCGGTGCCGCACGCGGAGATCCTGAACTTCGTCAAGGACAACCTCGCCCCGGCCGCCGGGCTCAAGCTGGAAGTCGTCGAGTTCACCGACTACGTGCAGCCGAACGTGCAGCTCGAAGAGGGCAAGCTGACCGCCAACTACTTCCAGCACCGGCCGTACCTCGACGACTTCAACAAGAGCAAGGGCACGAACCTGACCTTCGTCGCGGGGGTCCACCTGGAGCCGCTCGGCCTGTACTCCCAGAAGATCACCGACGTGTCGGCGCTGGCGAGCGGGGCCACCGTGGCGCTGCCCAACGACGCCACCAACCTGGGCCGCGCGCTCAAGCTGCTCGCCGACAACGGCGTGATCACCCTCAAGGAGGGCGCAGGCACCGCAGCGACCGAGCGCGACGTCGCGCAGAACCCGAAGAACCTGCAGTTCAAGCCGCTGGAGGCGGCGCAGCTCCCGCGCTCGCTGGAGGACGTGGACGCCGCGGTCATCAACGGCAACTACGCCCTGGAGGCCGGTCTCAAGCCCGCCTCCGACGCGCTGGTGCTGGAGAAGACCGAGGGCAACCCGTACGTCAACGGTCTGGTCGTGCCGAACGGCCACGAGAAGGACGCGAACATCGTCACCCTCGGCAAGCTGCTGCAGGACCAGAAGGTCAAGGACTTCATCAAGGAGAAGTACCAGGGCTCGGTCCTCCCGGCCGAGTGACGGCCGAGTGACGGCCGAGTGACGCCCCAAGCCGGTCGCGGCCCCGAAGGACAGGGGGCCGCGCCGGTTCTGGCGCGCCGGGCGACTGACCGAATACTGTTCTGTTCATGTACCCGGGAGCCATCGCAGCAGTCACCCCCGACAAGCCCGCTGTGATCATGGCGGGCTCCGGGCAGGTCGTCACCTACCGCGAGCTGGACGAGGAGTCGAACCGGCTGGCCCACCTCTTCCGCGCCGCCGGCCTGCGTCCCGGCGACCACGTCGCCTTCATGCTGGCCAACCACCCGCTCTTCCTGGCCGTCGCCTGGGCCGCGCACCGCGCCGGCCTGTACTACACGCCGATCAGCTCCCGGCTGCAGGCCGACGAGCTGGCCTACATCATCTCCAACTGCGGCGCCCGGGTCTTCATCTCCAGCGCCGACCTGGCCGCCGTCGCCGCCTCCGCCACCGCCGGCACGCCGGGCGTCGAGCTGCGGCTCATGCTGGGCGGCGAGGCCGAGGGCTTCACCTCGTACGAGCAGGCGGTCGCCGAGCACCCCGCCACCCCCATAGAGGACGAGTGCACGGGCGCCGACATGCTCTACTCCTCCGGCACCACCGGCCGCCCCAAGGGTGTCAAGGTGCCCGCCACGCATGGCCCGCTGGAGGAGCCCGGCATGCTGCTGAGGCTCATCCAGGGCCTGTTCGCGCCGTCGGCCGACAGCGTCTACCTCTCGCCGGCGCCGCTCTACCACGCGGCGCCGCTGCGCTACTGCATGTCCTTCCAGCGGCTCGGCGCGACCGTGGTGGTCATGGAGCGCTTCGACCCCGAGCGGTACCTGGCGGCGGTCGAGCAGTACGCGGTCACGCACTCGCAGCTCGTGCCGACGATGTTCATCAAGATGCTCAAGCTGCCGCAGGAGGTCAGGGACAAGTACGACGTCTCCTCCCTCCGGTACGCCATCCACGCCGCCGCCCCCTGCCCCGTCCCGGTCAAGGAGCAGATGATGGAGTGGTGGGGCCCGATCGTCCACGAGTACTACGCGGGCACCGAGGGCAACGGCTTCCTCTACGCCGGCCCCGATGACTGGCTGGCCCACAAGGGCACGGTCGGCCGCTCGCTGCTCGGCGTCGTGCACATCTGCGACGAGAACGGCGACGACCTGCCGCCCGGCGAGCACGGCACCATCTACTTCGAGAACGGCGGCCGCTTCGAGTACCACGGCGACCCCGACAAGACCCGCTCCGCCCAGGACCCGCAGGGCAGGGGCTGGACCACGCTGGGCGACATCGGCCATCTCGACGAGGACGGCTTCCTCTACCTGACCGACCGCCGCTCGTACATGATCATCTCGGGCGGCGTGAACATCTACCCGCAGGAGGCCGAGAACGTGCTCTCGGTGCACCCGAAGGTGGCCGACGTGGCGGTGTTCGGCGTGCCGGACGAGGAGATGGGCGAGCAGGTCAAGGCCGTGGTCGAGCCGGTGTCCATGGCGGAGGCGGGGCCGGGGCTGGAGGCGGAGCTGATCGCGTACTGCCGCGAGCACCTCGCCCACTACAAGTGCCCCAGGTCGGTGGACTTCCGGGCCGAGCTGCCCCGTCATCCGACCGGCAAGCTCTACAAGCGGCTGCTGAAGGACGAGTACTGGCCGGCGAAGCGGTAGAAATCTCAAATATTTTTCCGCGAGCCCCACGCCCGGCGCGACCTCGATCGATAAGGGTCGCATCAGGGCGTGGCGCGCCTCCGGAATCCGCCCCTTAACCTGCTCTTACGAGAGTCTTGACACCCTTGAAGCAGAGGGATTCGAGGGAGATGACAGGATGAACGCGAACGAGCCTCACGAGCAGGGTCCCGAGCAGCGGGACACCGGTGGGTGGAGCCAGTTCGGCGCCACCCCACCGGCCGCCGGGGGCTTCCCCCGGCGGGAGACGATCGTCATGGAGGTGCCGCCACCGCCGGCGCAGCCCAAGAAGCAGCGCTTCACCGTCGGCCAGAAGGCCATCGCGGCGCTCGCCATGGCCGCCATGGCCGTCGGCGGCGGTGTCGTCGGGGCCGTCGTCGCCACCTCGTTCCAGCCCGAGCCGGTCGCCAGCAGCAGCCCCAGCGCTCCGAGCCCGGTCTTCAAGTCGGCGTCCGACCAGCTCACGGTGGCGGAAGTGGCGGCCAAGGTGCAGCCCACGGTCGTGATGATCCAGGGACAGTCCGGTGAGGGCTCCGGCGTGGTGCTGTCGGAGGACGGCCTGATCCTGACCAACAACCACGTGGCCGTGGGGGCGGGCCAGGGTGGTCAGATGAGCGTCAAGTTCAGCGACGGCAAGACCGCCAAGGCCACCGTCGTCGGCACCGACCCGGCCACCGACCTGGCCGTCATCAGGGCCGAGGGCGTCTCGGGGCTGACCAAGGCCACGCTGGGCGACAGCGACCAGCTCAAGGTGGGCGACCCGGTGCTGGCCATCGGCAGCCCGCTCGGCCTCGACGGGTCCGTCACGGCCGGCATCGTCAGCGCGCTCGACCGTACGCTGAACCTCGGCGACGACCAGCGCAGGCAGCTGCCGCCCGGCTGGCCGCAGGAGAACCAGAGCGCGCCCACCACGATCGGCGGCGCGATCCAGACCGACGCCTCGATCAACCCGGGCAACTCCGGCGGCGCGCTGGTCAACGCGGCCGGCGAGCTGGTCGGCATCAACACCGCCATCGCCTCCGACGCGGCGGGCGGCGGCGTCGGCTTCGCGATCCCGGTCAACACCGCCAAGCAGGTCTCCGAGCAGCTCATCAGCAGCGGCAAGGTCACCCACGCCTGGCTCGGCGTGAGCGTCACCGACGCCACCGGCGACGTGGCGGGCGCGCTGGTCAGGCAGGTCTCGCCGGGCAGCCCGGCGGAGAAGGCCGGACTGCGGCAAGGCGACCTGATCACGAAGATCGGCGACAAGACGGTTGACGGAGGCGATACGGTTGTTGGGCAGGTCAGAGGTTTCAAACCGGGCCAAGAGGTCAAGATCACATATATGAGGGACGGCGAAAGCCACGAGGTCGACGTCACCCTTGCGGAGAACGCGTAACATCAGGACCCCCTCATGAGCGGGTGTGCCGTCGAGATCGCTGCGGACTCGGCGGCACACCCCCTTCTTCGCGACATTTCCCCTTAGGCGAAGCGCCGGCCCTCGTCCCGCCGGTACGCCCACACCGCCCCCGCCGCCGCCAGCGACGTCCAGGCGGCCAGCGAGACCAGCGACACCACGCCGGGCGTGGTGCCCGCCGTCACCGCCCACAGCAGCTCGGCCACCCCGCGCGCCGGCGTGAACGGCGAGACCGCCTCCAGGAAGCCGGGCAGGATCTGGGGCGGCAGCAGCAGTCCGCCGAGGACACCCATCGGGAAGAACAGCAGCTGCGACACCGCGATCGTCGCCTTCGCGGTCAGCAGGAAGCCGATGAACAACCCCATCAGCATGAACGGCACCACGCCGGCGAGCAGCGTCACCAGGCCCGCGAGGAGCCCCAGCGGCGTGATCGTGGCCGCCGTGAACAGCGCCGCCACCAGCAGCACCGGCACCACCGCGAGCACCATCTGGGCGAGCATCGCGAGGATGCGCCCGGCGAAGCGGGGGAACGGGCCCGCGGGCAGCGTGCGGACGTAGGGGTTCCACGGCTGCTCGCGGTCCTGGGCCACCGTGACGGACAGCCCGATGATCGCCTGCGACATCGCGCCGAAGAGGGTCAGCGACGCCGTCGCCATCGTGGCGGCCCGCGGGTCATCACCCGTGAACGGCACCACGAACGCCGCCAGCGAGACCGCGGGGAACAACGCGCCGGCCGCGAGGCCGATGGGCACCCTGAGCTGTTCGAGCAGCAGGATCCTGGTGTGCGCGGCGACCAGGCTAGACATGGGCCGACTCCTTCGCGGTGATGGTGAGGAACGCCTCTTCGAGGGTGGTGGGCCTGATCTCCAGGCCGGAGAACGGCGCGCCGCTGCGTACGAGCTCGACCACCAGCCGGTCGGGGTCGGTGGTGACCAGCGTGGTGCGGCCGTCCACCAGCTCGCTGCCGAGCACGCCGGGCAGCTCCGGCAGCCGCTCGGCCACCAGCGAGACCCGGCGCACGCCCACCATGCCGCGGATCGCGCTCACGGTGTCGTCGGCGAGCACCCGGCCGCCGCCCATCACCACCACCCGCTGGGCCAGCGCCTCGATCTCCTCCAAGTAGTGGCTGGTCAGCAGCACCGTGCCGCCGCCCTCGTGGTACGCCCTGACGCCCGCCCACAGGGCGTGCCTGGCCTCCACGTCGAGCCCGGTGGTCGGCTCGTCGAGGACGACCAGCCGCGGGTCGCCCGCGAACGCCAGCGCCACCGCCAGCCGCCGCCGCTGCCCGCCAGACAGACCGCCCACCTGCCGCTTCGCCAGGTCACCGAGCCCGAAGCGGTCGAGCAGCTCGGGCCCGCCGACCGGGTCGGGATAGTGGGCGCGGACGAAGTCGACCACCTCCCCGACCCGCAGCGACTCGGGCAGCCCCGTCTCCTGCGGGGTCACGCCGATGCGGCGCCGCGTCGCCGGGTCGAGCGGCGAGCCGCCGAGCAGCTCGACCGTGCCGGACGTCGGCCGGCGCAGCCCGACCAGCAGGTTGATCAGCGTGGACTTGCCGGCGCCGTTGGGGCCCAGCAGGCCGACCAGCTCACCTGCCCCGATGCCGAGCGAGACGCGGTCGAGCGCCACCACGTCGCCGTAGCGGCGGGTGACCTCGGACGCGCGGGCCAGGACCGTCATTGCACTCCTCCAGCGTTGTCCAGCAGGGCGCGGATCGCCGCGGTGTATTCCTCGAAGGCCAGCCGTCCGCGCTTGGTCAGCGCCACGTACGTGACGGGGGTGCGGCCCTTGTGCGTCTTGGTGATGCGGACGTAGCCGGCGTCCTCCAGCTTGGTGAGGTGCACCGACAGGTTGCCCGCCGTCATGCCGAGCAGCTCCTTCATCGAGTTGAAGGCCATCTCGTCGCCGTCGGCCAGCACGTTGAGCGCGGCCACCACGCGCAGCCGTGCCTGGGCGTGGATCACCGGATCGAGTTCGGGCAGCCCGCTCACCCGCGCTGCCTCCGCCACAGCCACAGCCCGGCCGCGATGAACCCGCCGCCCAGCAGGACCGCCGTCAGCAGCGCGTGCAGGCCCGTGCCGAGCAGCACGCCGAGCGCGTTGACGCCGGCCGTCCAGCCGCCGATGAAGAACATCGGCCAGTTGAGCCAGATCGCGCCGCCGAGCATGTAGAGCAGCGCGACCACCAGCAGCGAGCCGCCCGCCCACAGCAGGCCGCGCTCCGCCGCGGGCAGCAGCGGGCTCAACCGGATCGCGATGATCGTCACCAGCACCATGCCGGCCAGCCAGGCGTAGCCGTACATCGCGCCTCTGGCCGAGGTGTCGCCGCGCACCAGCTTGTTCATCTTGACGATCCCGTACGCGGAGACCGTGCCGGCGACGAGCATGGCCGCCAGCAGCACGCCCACCGCCTGCATCTGCGTGATCGCCAGGTAGGGGCGGCCGTCGAGCCCGTAGTGCAGGAACAGGGCGGAGAAGCCGAGCAGCCAGGCGACCCCCCACGGGACGTAGAGCAGGCGCGGGTCGCCATGCAGCCACTTGGTCGTGGCGTGGCTCTGCTCCTCGATGACCCGCAGCATCTCCTCGGGGGTGAGGACGCGCTCCTCGTCGTCGACCATGCAAACTCCTCGGCTTTGTAGAGTTGTTTGCATCGTAAACCTGATTGCGTCGCCAACACAACCCGTGGGCACGGGTACGTCACCGCCGGGTGAGGACCTCCGACTCCCAGAGGTCGCGGTAATAGCCGGGCACGCGCACCAGCTCGTCGTGCCGGCCGCGCTGCGTCACCCTGCCGTCCTCCAGCACGATCACCTCGTCGACCGACTCCAGGCCCTTGAGCCGGTGGGTCACCAGGAGGGTCGTGCGGTCGCGGGTGACGTCCAGCAGGTCGTCCATCAGCCGGTCGGCCGTCTCCTCGTCGAGCGCCTCGGCGGGCTCGTCGAGCAGCAGCACGGGCGGGTCGTAGAGCAGGGCCCTGGCCAGCGCCAGCCGCTGCAGCTGGCCGCCCGACACCGTCCTGCCGTCCTCGCCCAGCTCGGTGTCCCAGCCGGTCCGCTCAACCCAGCCGTCCAGCCGGGCGTCGCGCACCGCCCGCCGCAGCCGCTCGTCGTCCGCGCCGGGGCCGGCCAGGCGCAGGTTGTCGCGCAGGCTGGCGCGGAAGATGTACGGGTCCTGGGTGAGGCCCGTCATGAGCTCCCGTACGTCGTCGCCCGCCAGCTCGCGCAGGTCCACGCCGTTGACCCGGATGCTCCCCGACTCGGGCTCGGCCAGGCGCATGAGGGCGGCCAGCAGCGTGCTCTTGCCCGCGCCGCTGGGCCCGACGATCGCCACCCGCCGCCCCGGCGCGACCCGCAGCGACACCCCGTCCAGCGCCGCCCGCTCCCTGCTCGCCGGGTGGCGGACCACGAGGTCGTCGATCTCGATGGTGAGCGGGGCCTCCGGGCGGGGCGCGGGGGCGGCGGGCTCGGTGACGGCGGGGGCCGCGGAGCGCACCTCGCGCAGGCGCCGCAGCGCGGCCGTGATGCCCGCCATCCGCTCGCCCGCCGCCGCGAGGGGCAGCACGGGTTCGAACGCCACCAGGCCGGTCAGGGCCAGCACCGCCGTGCCGACGGAGCCGACGCCCGCCGCCTGGGCCAGCAGCACCACCGCGGCCACCGTGAGGCCCTGCAGCAGGGTGCCGCCGGCCAGGGCGGCGGCGTGCACGCGGGACTGGCGGCGTTCGAGCGCGGCCAGGGCTCCGTCGGCCGCGCGCGCCCGGTCCAGGGCGGCGTCGTCGGCCCCGTACGCGGCCAGGTCGGCCGAGCCGTGCACCAGGTCGGCCACCCGGCCCGCCAGCGCCGCCCGCGCCGGGGCGATCCGCGCCGACCAGCGGCGGGCCGCGGCGGCCGTGCCGGCGGGCAGCAGCACCCCGGCCAGCACCAGGCCCGCCTCCAGCACCAGCGCCGCCACCGGCAGGATCGTCAGGCCGACGACCACGGCGGCGAGCCCGGCCATCGCCGCCGCGGCGGCCGGCAGGAGGCAGCGGACCAGCAGGTCCTGCACGGCCTCCGTGTCGTCCACCATGCGGCTCAGCAGGTCGGCGCCGCCGTGGCGGGGACGCTGGGGCGGGATGAGGGCCTCGTACAGGTCCTCCCTGGTGCCCGCCTGGGCGCGCAGGGCGACGTCGTGGCCGGTGAGGCGTTCCGCGTACCGGAAGACGCCCTTGCCGGTGGCGAACGCCCGCGTCGCCACGATCGCCACGCTCAGCGCGGCCAGCGGCGGCTGCTCGGCCGCCCGCGTGATCAGCCACGCGGCGGCGGCGATGAGCCCGAGCCCGGCGAGGTCGGCCGCCGACCCGGCCAGCACCGCCCACCACACGCGCAACCCGATGCGCCGCTTCACGGCCTGCTCCCTTCCACGCGGGCCCCAGTGTCGGACAGCACGCGCCCGTCGTGGATCCGGATGACACGGTCGGCCAGGTCGATCATGGCGGGCCGATGCGCGACGATGACGGCCGTACGGCCCTGAGCCAGCTCGGCGGTGGCCGTCACCACCGCGGCCTCGCTGCGGCCGTCGAGGCGGGCCGTGGGCTCGTCCAGGAGCAGCACGGAGGCGGCCGGGCGGCAGAAGGCGCGAGCCAGGGCGACGCGCTGGCGCTGGCCGGCGGACAGGTTCGTGCCGCGCTCGCCCAGCACCGTGCCGAACCCCTCGGGCAGGTCCTCGACGAAGTCGGCGTGCGCCGCCGCGGCGGCCTTGCGGACGTCCTGCAGGGACGCCGTGGGGGCGCCGAGCCGGATGTTGTCGGCCACCGACGTGGCGAACAGGTGCGGCCGTTGCGCCACGAACGCCAGCCGCGCCCGCCACCGCGCCAGGTCGAGTTCCCGCAGGTCGGTCCCGTCGACGAGGACCCGGCCTGAGGACGGCTGGACGAACCCGAGCACGAGGTGCAGCAGCGTGCTCTTGCCGCCGCCGCTCTCGCCGACCAGGGCGACGCGCTCGCCGGGGGAGATGGTGAGCGAGACGTCCTCCAGCGCCGGCGTTTCGCGGCCCGGATAGCGCACGGTGACGTTCTCCAGCCGGATCTCGGGCGCGCCGCCGACGGGCACCGCACGGGTGCCGCCGCCGGCGTGGTCGGGCTCGTCGTCCAGGACGGCGAAGGCGGCGTCGGCCGCCGCCACCCCCTCCATGGAGGCGTGAAAGCGGGTCCCCATGGCCCGCAGCGGCAGGTACGCCTCCGGCGCCAGCAGCAGCACCAGCAGCGCCGTGGTCAGGTCGAGCGACCCCCCGAGCAGCCGCAGCCCGATCGGCACCGCCACCAGCGCCAGCGACAGCGACGCGCACAGTTCGAGCACGAGCGACGACAGGAACGCCACCCGCAGGGTCCGCATGGTGGCGCTGCGGTGGGCGTCGGCGACCTGCTTGATGACGCCGGCCTGATAGCGGGCCCGGCCGAAGGCGCGCAGCGTGGGCAGCCCGCGGACCACGTCGAGGAAGTGGCCGCCGAGCCGCGACAGGGCGTGGAACTGCCGCTCGGTGACGGCCTTGGTGGTCATGCCGACGAGCGCGCCGAAGATGGGGATGAGCGGCAGCGTGACCAGCACGATCACGGCGCTGGCGAGGTCGGCGGCGAACAGCCGGATGAGCACCGCCACCGGCACGACCCCGGCCACGGCGATGGACGGCAGGTAGCCGGTCAAATAGTTGTCGAGCCCGTCGAGCCCGCGCCCCGCGAGCGTGACCAGCTCGCCCGAGCGGTGGGCGGCGAGCCGGGCAGGGCCCAGCTCGCGCAGCCGTTCCAGCAGCCGGTGGCGCAGCGCCGACTTGACGCCGGTCGCCGTGAACCCGGCGAAGACGCCCTGTGTCCAGGCGAGCAGCGCCCGCACCCCGACCACCGCCGCCAGCACGCCGAGCGCCGCCGCGGTGAAGCGCCCGGACAGCACGCCCGCGAGCAGCTCGGCCTGCACCAGCACGAGCAGCCCTGCGAGCACCGCGGCGGCCATGGTGACGCCGAGGTGCGTGCGGACCGCACGCTCGGCCCGCATGAGCGAAAGCAAACCCTTGTGCACAGAGCCCCTCAGATCGCGCCCAGTAAGCCCTCAGAAGAACGAAGGGAGCAACGTGGCGGTCTTGCCTGGCCGGAAAGTCCGCCATACCCATACTTGCGCCCCCACCAGGATGGGTGCGACAGGCAGGACCATGAGACTCAGCACATTCAGCGTGGCCGGGGGAGCGGTGTGCGCCAGCAGGTACGGCATCGCGCCCGCCAGCACCCCGATCGCGGGCAGCGCGGCCACCAGCCCCGACACCAGCACCGCCCGCCCCGACCTGACGGCTCCGAACGCGCCCGGCGTGCGCCAGGCCAGGAACGTCCAGCCGTGGAAGGCGAACAGCAGCGTCACCACGACGCCGAGCAGCAGGCCCAGCGGATGCACGACGGGGGCCTGGAAGCCGGTGGCGGCGGCGTACAGGGCCATGCCCCAGCCGGCGGACAGGCCGAGCGAGCCGAACGCGACGGCGCCGTCCCAGAAGCCCCGCCACAGCGGCCCGCCGAGCCTGCGGCGGAACCACAGCCCGGCGTCGCGCAGCACCCAGCTCATCAGCATGGCCACGACCAGCGGATAGAGCCCCACCAGCACCTCGCCCTCCAGCAGCGGGTAGACCCCGGCCATGGTCCCGGCGACGGCCACCAGCCACACCTCGTTGGCCAGCACGTACGGGGCGATCGCGGCCACCAGGCGGTCACGGTCGGCGCGCGTCCTGCCGAGCACCGGCAGCAGCAGCCCCACGCCGAGGTCGAAGCCCTCGAGCGCGAAGTATCCGGCGAGCAGCACGGCGAAGATGGCGAACCACAGCAGGTCCATCGTCAGCACCTCTCAGAAGGTCAGGGCGGGGGAGCGGGGCTCATCGGCGGCGGCGCCGAGGTCGAGCCCGCGCGGCCCGCGCCTGATCACCTTGGCGATGAGCACGTAGTCGACGACGGCGAGCAGGCCGAGCACGGCCGTGAAGGCGGCCAGCGAGCCCATCACCATGCCGGGGGTCAGGCCCGGCGTCATGGCGTCGGCGACGCTGAGCCGCTCCCAGATCATCCACGGCTGCCTGCCGACCTCCCTGGCGATCCAGCCGAGTATCGACAGGACGAACGGCAGCGGCGTCATCAGCATGAGGATCGGATGCGCCCAGCGGGCCCGCGGCAGCACGCGGATCAGCGGCAGCATCACGAGCAGCACCACCAGCGCCAGGAGCTGGCCGATCTCGATCATGAAGCCGAGCGCGGTGGCGGCCACCGGGTTGTGCGCGCCGAACTTGTCCTCGGCGACGCCGCCGAACTGGGCGTAGCCGAAGGCCATGGTCACGAAGATGCCGACGGCGGCGGTGAGCACGCCGGTGCGCAGCGAGCGGCCGAAGAACTCGGTCTCTGGAGCGCGCCGCCACAGCCGGTACGCGCTCGCGCCCACCAGCACCATCCCGCCGGTGAACAGCCCGGCCCCGATGACGTGCGGGAAGGAGAAGATCAGCGCCTTGTTGGCGAGCAGCGCGCCGAAGTCGGCCAGGCGCAGGCGCTCACCGTCGGCGACGGCGCCCGCCGGGTTCTGCAGGAACGAGTTGGCGACCATGATGAAGAACGCGCTGGCGTACGCGGTGAGCGTCACGACCCAGATGCAGGCCACGTGCGCCCACTTGGGCAGCCGGCCCCAGCCGAAGATCCACAGGCCGAGGAAGGTGGACTCCAGGAAGAAGGCCAGCAGCGTCTCCATGGCGAGGGGAGCCCCGAAGACGTCGCCGGCGTAGTCGGTCAGCCCGCTCCACGCCAGCCCGAACTGGAACTCCATCACGAGCCCGGTCACGATGCCGAGCGCGTAGTTGATGACGTAGATCTGCCCCCAGAAGCGCGTCATGCCTTCGTGCAGGGGCTGCCCCGACCGTGCCCACCTGGTGTGCATGATCGCGACCAGCGGCGCCAGGCCCAGCGTGAGCACCACGAACAGGAAGTGCAGGCTGCCGGTCACCGCGAACTGCGTGCGTGCCAGATCCAGGACGTCCATTCACCGCTCCGAGGTCGTCTTCATACGTAGATAGCCTACACATAGAAAGACTACATGTAGACTGGCTACACAATGAACCGGTGTCTAGGATCGATGTCATGAACCCGGATGCGCTGCGCGGCCACATGGACGCTCTCCTCCTCTCCGTGCTGGAGGAGAAGCCGCTGCACGGCTACGCCATCATCGAGGCGCTGCAGGAACGCAGCGGAGGAGCGCTCAGCGTGCCCACCGGCACCGTCTATCCGGCGCTGCGCAGGCTCGAGCGCATCGGCCACCTGTCGAGCGAGTGGGCGACCGTGGGCGGCCGCAGGCGCCGCACCTACCGGCTCACCGACTCGGGCAGGAAGCAGCTGCAGGGGGAGCGGTCGGCCTGGCGGGAGTTCTCCACCGTGATCGGCAGCGTGCTGCGGGCCGAGCCGGCGGATGCGTCCAGAGCTGTGTCATGAGCGGTGTCGTGAGCTGCGTCATGAGCGGTGCCGCGAGCGGTGCCGTGAGTGGAGCCGTGAGTGGCGCCGTGAGTGGGCTCAGGCGCGCGTCACGCGTACGCACCTGGCGGCGCCGTAGAGCTGCAGCCCCCACATCGCCGAGGTGACCAGGTTCGCCAGCAGGGCCGGCAGCGATTCGAGTGAGTTGGGTGCGTCGACGGCGAACGACAGCACCATCGCCAGCACACCCGTGAGTGGCAGCGCCGTCCACACCATGATGCCCATCGACCGGACGGCCAGCCTGGGCCGCCGGATCCAGCGGGCGCCCCTGCTCAGCGCGAAGACCACGAGGCCGCCGTACAGGCCGGTGCCGAGCTGGAGCACGTCGAGCAGCCGGGAGAGCGGGCCGTACCAGTCGGGCCTGTCGAGCCAGGCGCTCGCGTCGGCCGGATAGAGGCGCCACAACATCGACCACATCGCGACCGTGATCGGCACGCTGACGAACAGCAGCATGCCGAGCCGCCGCCCCGACGCGGCGGTCAGCTCGAGCTGGAAGCCCGGCGCGATCTCGGCGACCTCACCGAACTCCTCGACCGCGCGCCGCTCGGCCTCCGCCCGGTCGAGCCCCTCGGCCTCGAACGCCTCGGCGGTGTCGAGCAGGCTGTCACGTGCCTCGACGACCAGGTCGTGCTTGGGTCCTGGCGGCCCGCAGACGGCTCTGTCCAGCTCGGCCACGTAGTCGTCGATGAGCATGGCTCAAGTGTAAAGAGAACGGCCGCCGGTCTCATCGGGGAATCCCCTGATATCCGGCGCTGGGCCGGGGCTTGTCATGTAGGAAATTTCCTACATATAGTGTCCGACATGCCCATCTCCTCCATCCTCACCATCACCGTGCCGGTCGCCGATCAGAGCGCGGCACACGACTTCTACACGCGGGTGCTCGACTTCGAGGTACGCACCGACAATCCCTTCCCCATGGGCCGCTGGCTCACCGTGGCTCCCAAGGGCAGCGCGACGACGCTGCTGCTGGCCTCGTGGTTCCCCGGTATGGCGCCGATCGGCGGCCTGGTCGTCGGCGCGCCCGACCTCGACGCGCTGGCCGCCCGGCTGGGCGAGCACGGCGTCGCCTTCGACGGGCCGAGCGAGCAGGCGTGGGGGCGGCAGCTGCTCTTCCACGACCCCGACGGCAACGGTTTCGTGGTCAGCCAGGCGTGAGCGCCGACCACGTCTTCGCCGCGCTGGCCAGCCCCGCGCGGCGGGAGCTGCTGCGCCTGCTGCTCGACGAGGGCGCACAGCCCGCCGGCCGGCTGGCCGAGCGGTTCGACATGAGCAGGCCCAGCGTGTCCGAGCATCTCAAGGTGCTCAGGGACGCGGGGCTGGTGTCGGAGGCCCGCAAGGGCCGCGAACGCCACTACCGCCTGGAGGCGGGACCGCTGATGGAGATCCGCGACTGGCTCAGCCCGTACGAACGCTTCTGGCGAGAGCGCCTCACCGCACTGACCACCCTGCTCGACGACCTGGAGGACGACGACGATGCCGCAGACCCCACCACCCGCCGGACCACCGGAGACCGCTGAGGAGCGCACGGCCATCAGGCTCGACCAGTTCCTCGCCCACCCGCCGGCCAAGGTGTGGCGCGCGCTCACCGAGCCGGAGCTGCTGGCCCGCTGGCTCATGCCGAACGACTTCAAGCCCGAGGTCGGCCACCGCTTCACCTTCACCACCACGCCCAAGAAGGCGGTCGGCTTCGACGGGGTCGTCCACTGCGAGGTGCTGGCGATCGAGCCGGCGAAGCTGCTGCGGCTGGCCTGGAGCGACGGGCGGGTGGACTGGACCGTGACCTGGCGGCTGGAGCCCGAGGGCAAGGGCACGAGGCTCTTCCTCGACCACGAGGGCTTCGACCCGGACGACGAGGTGCAGCAGCTGTCGCGGCGCATCATGGGCGGCGGCTGGCCCCGCCACTTCGCCACCATCGAGGCGCTCGCGGCCGAACTCTGAGCCCCGCACGCCCGCCGCCCCCGGTCGGCACTGTGCTCGGCACTGTGCTCGGCACTGTGCTCGGCACTGTGCTCGGCACTGTGGTCGGCACTGTGGTCGGCACTGGGGTTGGCGGGCAGGGCGCGGGGTGTCGTCAGCGGGGGACGGCCTGGTTCGTCGGGGCGCGGTGCTGGCCGGCGTGGGAGGCCGTGCTCCACAGGAGGGCCGCCGCCGTCAGCGCCGCCACCACGGCCAGCCAGAGCGCCGCCCGGCCGAGGCGCATGCCGTACCCGCACAGCAGCCACGACACCGACAGCCACCAGCCGTGACCGGCCCGGCGGCGCATCTCCATGGCGGCGAACGCGAAGTCGGCCGAGGTGGCGCGGTCACTGGGGCGCAGGCCCGCGTAGAGGGCGGCGAGCCCGTCGGGTGTGGCGCCCGGGTCGCCGGGGTCGTCGTGGTGGCCGCTTCCGTGGCCGCTTCCGTGGCCGCTTCCGTGGCGGCCACCGAGGCGGTCGCCGCGCAGGGCGTGCTCGTCGGCCAGCGCCCGGCGGCGGGAGAACCAGCGCAGCATCGGCCAGCGCAGGCTGAGCTGCACGCCGCGCGGTGTCAGCGCGAACGTGCAGTCCTTGACCCGCACGCCCGACGGGTGCGCCAGCCCCGCGAAGCGGCACGTCGTCAGGTCGAGCCCGCGCAGCGCGAGGTCGCCGGCGTCCACCTGGCGCAGGGAGGTGAGCGTGGAGCGGCCGCGCCCTGTCACGGTGGCCGGGCCGTGCAGCACCGCGCCCTCCAGGTCGGCCTGGGAGTCGGTGAGCCGCACGGTGGTGGGGCCGGTCACCTCGACGCCGCGCAGGTTCACGCCGCAGCAGGCCACCGCGACGTCGAGCAGCCCGTCGGCGCGCGCCCTGGCCGCCGACAGCCGTCCGGTGGCCGACAGGTACGCGTCGGCGGCGAAGTGGGCGGCCTCGAACCCGGCGTGCCCCCTGACCTTGCGGAACGACAGCGTACGGCCGAAGCGCGCGCCCCTGAAGACCGCGCCGCCGCCCAGGTAGGCACCGTCGAAGGTGGCGTATCCGTCGAACCTGGCGCGCTCGCACGACAGCCCGTGCCCGAACTCGGCCTGGCTGAACAGCGCGTCGCGCGCCATCACGGCCTGGTCGAGCGAGACGTGCCCGCGCGCGGTGACGCCGTGGAAGGACAGCTCGCGGGCGAACCTGACGCCCGCCAGCGACACGTTGCCCTCGAACCTGGCGCCGAAGAACGAGGCGAGCCGGTCGAACCTGGCGCCGTCGAGCGACACGTCGCCGCAGAACCTCACCCCTGACAGCCGTACGTCGCCGGTGAAGGTGACCCGGTCGAGCCTGGCCCGTCCTGGACGGCCGCCCGTGGCGTCGAGGATGCGGGCGAGCAGGGCGCTGGTGACGGTGGTGCCGCGCAGGTCGAGCAGGCGGCCGGGGGAGAGCTCGGCGAGCGCCGCGCTCAGGTGCTCGGGATCGAGGTGGGCGAGGCAGAGGCCGGTCGGACGGCTAGCGATTCCGGTGCAAGCAGCAGAATACGCGCAGGTGACCCAGTCCATGCTCAGGTGATACCCGCCGCCGCCGATGTCAAGGTTCGGCGATTTAATGTTCTATCCATCTTTATGTGGAAATATGCGGGTCATATTGGCCGTAAAGTGCCGGACATGCACGCTTTATCACGAGCATCCCTGGCGGCCTTGGTCGCGGTGGTGATCCCGGTGGCGGTTCCGGCCGCTTCCGCCGCCGCCGTCAACACCGCCGACCCCGTTTCAGAGCCCTGCGCCACCCCGGCCTCGCACCGCATCGCGCAGGTACAGGGCGCCGGAGACGCCAGCCCCTTGGCCGGCCAGACGGTCCGCGTCGAGGGCGTCGTGACCGCCGACTTCCAGCGGACCGACCAGCTCAGCGGCTTCTTCATCCAGGACCCCAGGCCGGACGCCGACCCGGCGACGTCGGAAGGGCTGTTCGCGTACGCCCGCGAGTCGGTCAAGGACGTCAAGGCCGGCGACCGGGTCCTGGTGACCGGCACCGTGACCGAGTTCAACGGCTGGACCGAACTGTCGCCCGTCACCGCCGTGGACGTGTGCGGCAAGGGCAAGGTGGCGGCGCTGCCGTACCGGCTGCCGGTGGCCTCCGGCAAGAGCCTGGAGCCGGTCGAGAACATGCTGCTGACCTTCCCGCAGCCGCTCACCGTCAGCGAGCACTACAACCTGGGCCGCTACGGCGAGGTCACGCTCTCCTCCCAGGGCCGGCTGTTCCAGCCGACCGACCGGCGCGGCGTGGACGCCGGGCTCAACGAGCGCCGCTCCCTGCTCGTGGACGACGCCTCCACCCGTGAGAACCCCGCCACGCTGCCGCCCGTCGTGCGGACCGGCGACGTGGCGCTCGGCGTCACCGGCGTGCTCGGCTACGGCTTCGGCTCCTACCGGCTGCAGCCCACCAAGCCCATCGCGTACGCGAACGCCAACCCGCGCACGCCCAAGCCGTTCCCGGTGATCGGGAACGTCAAGGTGGCCTCGTTCAACACCCTCAACTGGTTCACCACGCTCGGCTCGCGCGGCGCGAACAACGCCGCAGAGCAGGAGCGCCAGCTCGCCAAGCTGGTGGCCGCACTCAAGGGCCTCGACGCCGACGCGGTCGCCCTCATGGAGGTCGAGAACAACGGCCAGACCGCCCTGCAGGCGCTCGTGGACGCGGTCAACGCCCAGATCGGAGCCGGTACGTACGCCGCGCTCGCGCACCCGCACCCCGGTACCGACGCCATCCAGGTCGGCCTGATCTACAAGCCCGCCAAGCTCACCCCGGTGGGCGCGGCGCAGGCGTCGGACGACCCCGTCTTCAGCCGGCCCCCGCTGATCCAGACCTTCCGCAGGAAGGGCGGCGGCCAGCCGTTCACGATGCTGGTCAACCACCTCAAGTCGAAGGGCAGCTGCCCGTCCGAAGGCCCCGACGCCGACCAGGGCGACGGCCAGAGCTGCTGGAACGCCACGCGCGTCGCCCAGGCCCAGGCCCTGCTCGGCCTCATCGAGGACCGGGACCTGCCCAACCCGATCGTGCTCGGCGACCTCAACGCCTACGGCGAGGAGGACCCCATCGGCACTCTTGAGGCGGGCGGCCTGACCAGCGTCACCAAGCGGTTCGTGCCCGCCGCGCAGCGCTACAGCTACCTGTTCGACGGGCTGGCGGGCGAGCTCGACCACGCCCTGGTCGGCAGGCAGCTGCTCAAGCGGGTCACCAGCGCCGCGATTTGGCACATCAACGCCGACGAGCCGCGCATCCGCGACTACAACACCGAGTTCAATCCGCCTGACCTCTACCGTCCCGACGCCTACCGCTCCTCCGACCACGATCCGCTGGTCATCGGCCTGACGCTGCCCGGCGGAGGGCCCGGCGGAGGGCCCGACGGAGGGCCCGACGGAGGGCCCGGGCGAGGGCCCGGCGGGCGCTGAGCCCCGGCGGGCGCGGCCGATCCGAAGGGCCGCGCCCGCCGCCGGAGCATGGAATGCTGGGTGTGGGTACGTGGTTGAGACGGATGCACTGCTAGCGACAACGAGCAAGGAGCCACTTGTGGCGACCATCGAAGTAACCGAGAAGAACTTCAACGACATCGCCGACAAGGGGATCGTGCTGCTCGACTTCTGGGCCGAGTGGTGCCCGCCGTGCAAGAAGTTCGGGCCGATCTTCGAGCAGGCGTCGGACAAGCACGAGGACATCACCTTCGGCAAGATCGACACAGACGCGGAGCAGGGCCTCGCCCAGGGGTTCGACATCACCTCGATTCCCACGCTGATGGCCATCCGCGACGGCATCGTCGTCTTCGCGCAGGCCGGCGCCATCCCGGCGCCCGCGCTCGAAGACCTCATCAGGCAGGTCAGGGCCCTCGACATGGACGCCATCAGGGCCGAGCTCAGCGAAGAGCTGAAGAACGCCCAGCAGAACTGACCGCCGACACGTCGAGGCCCCGCCGGTTCACGGCGGGGCCTTTCTCATGCACGGGTCAGAGTTTGCGCGCGACGCCGACGTACCCGAAGGTGATGTGGTCGCCCAGCATCATCTCCTGGTCAGGACGCCACCTGGCGGGGAACGTCAGCCCCGGCTCAGCCAGCTCATAGCCCTCGAAGAAGCGCTCGATCTGCTCCCGCGTACGCAGGTTCAGCGCGGCCGTCGACTTCTTGTAGATCTCCAGCGCCCGCGGGGTCTCGTCCGGCGTCGGGTCCACCGCGTGGCTGATCACGAGGTAGCTGCCCGGCACGCTCGCCGCACGCAGCTTGGCCACCAGGTCGTAGGCGTCGTCGTCGGAGACGAAGTGCAGCAGCGCCAGCATCAGGAACGCCACCGGCTGGTCGAAGTCGACCAGCCCGCCCAGCTTGCCGAGCAGCGCCTCGGGCTCGCGCACGTCCGCCTGGAGGAAGTCGACGTTCTCCTTCCTGGCCAGCAACGCCCTGCCGTGCACACACACCACCGAGTCGTAGTCCACGTAGACCACGCGCGCCTCAGGGGCGATCTCGTGCGTGTTGCCCTGGGTGGGCAGCCCGGCGCCGAGATCGACGATCTGGCGTACACCGGAGTCCACCAGATGGCGCACCGCACGGCGGAGGAAGTCCCGGTTCGCCCTGGCGCCTTCCTTGGTGTGCGGGAATTTCTGGAGGATCTGTTCGGCCGCTGCCCGGTCGGCCGCGAAGTTGTCCTTGCCGTCGAGGAAGTAGTCGTACATGCGCGCGACGTTGGGGACGTTCGGGTCGACCCCCTCCGGAGCACCAGCCACGTCATTTCTCCTGAAATATGAGAGCTTTTCCGGGCGATCATAGCTCTCACACCTCACCTTTCTCCCGAATTCAGGATTGCCCGCCGATGAGACCTGGATCACTCTTTTCCCGAAAGCGACACAGCGGACCGGAGAAGAACTCCGGCCCGCTGCGGTGTGGAAGGGGGGCAGGCGCGTCACGCCGCCCGGGCCTCGGGGGCCGGGGCGGCGCGCCGGGAACGGTCAGTCGCAGACGGCCGTCCGTGGACGGACGGACGGACGGCCGTGGCCATCGGCCGGGGACGGTCAGCCGCGGTAGAGCTCGGCGACGCGGAAGGCGAGGTCGAGGGACTGGCCGCGGTTGAGGCGCGGGTCGCAGGCCGTCTCGTAGCGGGTGGCGAGGTCGGCCTCGTTGATCTCGTGGCCGCCGCCCACGCACTCGGTCACGTCGTCACCGGTGAACTCGATGTGGATGCCGCCCGGATGGGTGCCGAGCGAGCGGTGCACCTCGAAGAAGCCGGCCACCTCGTCGAGCACGTCGTCGACCCGCCGCGTCTTGTGACCGCTCGGCGCCTCGAAGGTGTTGCCGTGCATCGGGTCGCAGATCCACGCCACCCGCGCGCCGGACGCGGTGACCTCCTTGACCAGCGCGGGCAGGTGCTCGCGGATCTTGGAGGCGCCCATCCGCGTGATGAACGTCAGCCGCCCCGCCTCGTTGGCCGGGTTGAGCTTGTCGACCAGCGCGAGCGCCTCGTCGGGCGTGGTGGTGGGCCCGAGCTTGACGCCGATCGGGTTGCGGATCTTGGCGAAGAAGTCGACATGGGCGCCGTCGAGCTGGCGGGTGCGCTCGCCGATCCAGACCATGTGGGCCGACACGTCGTACGGCAGCCCCGTACGCGAGTCGATGCGGGTGAGCGCGCGGTCGTAGTCGAGGATCAGCGCCTCGTGCGAGGAGTAGAACTCGACCGTGTGGAACTCCTCGGGCTCGGCCCGGCAGGCCCGCATGAAGGCCAGCGCCTGGTCGATCTCGCGAGCGAGCTGCTCGTAGCGGCGCCCGGCCGGCGACTCTGCCACGAAGTCCTGGTTCCAGGCATGCACCTGGCGCAGGTCGGCGTAGCCGCCCTTGGTGAAGGCGCGGGCGAGGTTGAGCGTCACGGCGGAGGAGTGGTAGGCCTTGAGCAGCCGCCACGGGTCGGGCATGCGGGCCTCGGGCGTGAAGTCGAAGCCGTTGACCATGTCGCCCCGGTAGGCCGGCAGCTCCACGCCGTTGCGGACCTCGGTGGGCTTGGACCGCGGCTTGGCGAACTGCCCCGCGACCCGGCCGATCTTCACCACCGGCACCCGGCCGGCATAGGTCAGCACGATCGCCATCTGCAGCAACGTCTTCAGCTTCTGACGCACGTTGTCGGCGGTCGCGCCGGCGAACGTCTCGGCGCAGTCGCCGCCTTGCAGGACGAACGCCTCACCACGGGCGACGGCCGCCAGCTGCTCCTTGAGCTGGTCGCACTCGCCGGCGAAGACCAACGGGGGCAGGCCGCCGAGTTCGGCGACAACCTTGTCGAGCTCGCCGCGGTCTGGCCAGTCAGGCTGCTGCGCCGCGGGGAGGGCTCGCCAGGAATCGAGATCCACTAGATTGCTGCTCACGAGATACGAGGGTATTCCACTGGCTCGGCACCACCGACCCCCTTGTCCACGTTGTGAGAATGCGGTTATACGGGTGCGAACCCAGAGGAAGTCAAACTTGCTTTGCCATGAGGTGCTCGGGCCGTACGCCGAGGCCGATCACGCGGGCCACCAGCCCATTGAGCACCGGAATCGCGGTCAGGTCGCGCGGCAGCCGCCGTGTCGGGTCGGCGTCGCCGCTGAGCGTGGGGCTGATGAACCGGTTCTGGATCACCCGCTGCAGCGCCTGGGTGATCCGGGTGGGCGGCATGCGCCGCCGCTGCACCAGGTGCAGCGCCCGCTCGGGGATCGGCCCGCCGTGCCTGAGCGGGCCGGCCAGCAGGTTGGCGGTCGCGACGGCGTCCTGGACGGCCATGTTGATGCCGACGCCGAACACCGGTGACATGGCGTGCGCGGCGTCGCCGATGCACAGCAGCCCGGGGCGGTGCCAGCGGCGCAGCCGGTCGATCCGGACGGTCAGCACGCTGACGTCGTCAAAGCTCGTGATCTGCTCCGCCCGGTCCGCCAGCCAGGGCAGCAGCTCGGTGATCGGCCGGCGCAGCGCGTCGATGCCCTCGTGCCTCAGCCGCTCGTAACCGCCCTTCAGGATCACGTACGCGAGCTGCCAGTAGTCGCCCCGGTTGATGGCGACCATCAGGCGGCCCCGCGAGACCCGCAGGAACGGATCCGCGCGGTCGGCGGGGTCGCGCGGCAGCCGGAACCACAGCACGTCGATGGGCGCGCCGAGGTCCTGCGGCGTCAGACCGGCCTTCGCGCGCAGCACCGAGGTGCGGCCGTCGGCGGCGACGGTCAGATCGGCCCTGATCTCGTGCTCGCCCGACGGGTCGCGGTAGCGCACCCCGCGGACCGCGCCGCCTTCGCGGATCAGGTCGACCGCCTCGGCGTTCATCAGCAGCCGGAAGTTCGGGTGGCGGGCCGCCGCGCGCGTGATGAGCGTGAGGAAGTCCCACTGCGGCACGAACGTGATGTAGTCGTACTTCGTCCGCAGGTTCCGCACGTTCGCCAGGCGGATGTCGCCGGCGTCCGACACGACGGTCAGGCTGTACGCCCTGCGGTGCGGCAGCTTCAGCAACTCCTCGGCCAGGCCCAGCTCGTCGAGCACCTGCATGGTCGAGGGGTGGATCGTGTCGCCCCTGAAGTCCCGCAGGAAGTCGCCGTGTTTCTCGAGCAGTGTCACCTCGGCGCCGGACCGCGCCAGAAGGAGGGCGAGCATCGCACCGGCGGGGCCGCCCCCCGCGATCACACATCCCATAATTCATCCCCCAATGAGATTGTCGCATCTTCGCCGAAATGCACAAGGGCGGGGGCCATCCGGCGTGCCGGGAGCGCCGAAGTACAGGGGTGAGCCGCCTCTCACACCTGGGAGTGGACGATGAACGACGAGCTCCACACCCTCTCGGGCGCCTACGCCGTGCACGCGCTGCCGTACGCCGAGTGGGTGCTGTTCGAGGAGCACCTGCACGTGTGCGACGGCTGCGCGGCCGAGGTCAGCCGGCTGCGCGAGACCGCGGCCCGCCTGGCGGAGACGGTCGCCGCACCCCCGCCCGCCCGCCTCCGCCACCGCCTCCTCACCGCCGCCCACCGGACCCGCCCCCCGGAGATCCCCGACGACGCGCCCACGGTGTCGCATCGACTGCCCGTGCCGCCCGGGGACGGCGATGGCGGGCGGGTGGCGCCGTTGCGGCGAAGGAGGCGGCGCGTGGAGGTGGTCGCCGGGGTGTCGGTCGCCGTGTCGGCGGCGGCGGCCGTGGCGCTCGGCGTGCTCGCCTTCGACGCCCGCCGCGACCTCGCCGACCTCACCGCCAGGAACGGCGAGCTGGCCGCCGTGCTGGCCGCGCCCGACGCCGAGACCATGCGGCGGCAGGTCACCACCGGCGGCACCGGCACGGTCGTCATCTCGCGCGAGCGGGGGCGGATGGTGTTCACCTCGTCGGGGCTGGTCGAGCTGCCGCGGGCGAAGGCGTACGAGCTGTGGCTGATGGGTCCGGAAGGCCCGCGCCCGGCCGGCCTGCTGGAGCCGGGCCCCGGCGGGGCGAGCGCCCCGGTGGTGCTGACCCCGCTGCGCGGCGACGACCGCGTGGCGCTCACCGTCGAACCGGCCGAGGGCTCCCGGCAGCCCACCACCGACCCCGTCATGCTCGCCGACCTCCCTGAGGCGTGACTTGTCAGGTCTGCACATGAGAGTTCTCCGTTTCGTCGCGCGTGAGCTGGGTCGGCGCTGCTATAAGAATCGTGTGTCTCGTCAGGTGCGTACTTCCCCGGGTGCGGCGTACGACCTCGGGTACCACGTGGTGTGGTGCCCGGGGTACCGCCGCCCGGTCCTCGGCGGCCGGGTCAAGGACCGCCTTGAGGAACGGATCCACGCCAAGGCCGACGAGCATGATGGGGAGATCGTGGCGCTGGAGGTGCTGTCCGACCACGTGCACCTGTTCGTCAAGCCACACCCGAAGCACTCACCTTCGTACGTGGCCGGCCAGTTCAAGGGGTGCACCTCCCACCACCTGCGCGCCGACTTCCCGCACCTGCGCTCCCAGCTGCCCACACTGTGGTCGCGGTCCTCCTTCGTGGCCACGGCCGGTGCGGTGTCCGCACAGACGGTGCAGCGCCACATCGAGACGCAGGACGAGCGGTCGTCCAAGGGCGGTGGCCGTGCGTAGGTCGTTCAAGTTCCTTTTGCGCCCCACCGCCAAGCAGGCCGCTGCACTCGCCGCGTGCCTGGAAGACCACCGTCAGCTCTACAACGCCGCTTTGGAGCACCGCCGCACGGCCTACCGCACGGCAGGCGTGACGGTCCGGTACGGCGATCAGTCGGGCGAACTGAAGCACATCCGGGGTGATGACCCGGATGGGCAGGGCCGCTGGTCGTTCTCCTCCCAGCAGGCCACCCTGCGACGGCTCGACAGGGCATTTCGTGCGTTCTTCGACCGCGTCAAGGCCGGGCGCACGCCCGGCTTCCCCCGGTTCAAGGGGCGCGGCTGGTTCGACACCGTCGAGTGGCCCAAGGACGGCGACGGCTGCCGGTGGAACTCCCAGCCCGAGCGCCCCACCGCGTACGTCCGGCTCCAGGGCATCGGGCACGTCCGCGTCCACCAGCACCGGCCCGCGAAAGGTCAGGTGAAGACGATCAGCGTGAAGCGCGAGGGTTCCCGCTGGTATTTGGTCTTGTCGTGTGATGGCGTGCCCGCCGATCCGTTCCCGGCCACGGGCGTGGCCGTCGGCGTGGACCTGGGCGTCGCCTCGCTGGCCACCACCAGCGACGGCCGGTACCTGGTCAACCCGCGCCGTCTGGCCGCCTCGGCCGACCGGCTGGCCGAAGCCCAGCGGGCCCTGGCCCGCAAGCGGCGCGGCTCCCGTCGCCGCCGTAAAGCGGTGGCGCAGGTCGCCGCCCTGCACGCCAAGGTCCGCCGCCAGCGGTTGGACTGCGCGCACAAGGCCGCCCTCGCACTGGTCGCCAGGTACGACATGATCGTGCACGAGGACCTGCGGATCGCGAACATGACTCGTTCGGCGTCCGGCACGATCGACCGGCCCGGCCGGAACGTGACCGCCAAGGCCGGCCTGAACCGGTCCATTCTCGACGCGGGTTGGGGGGTGTTCCTGACGGTCCTCGCGCACAAGGCTGAAAGCGCCGGTCGAGAGCTGATCGCGGTGAACCCCGCCGGCACCTCCCGCACGTGCTCGCGCTGCGGGCATGGTGCGAAGGAGAACCGCGTCAGCCAGGCCGTGTTCCGATGTCAGGGCTGCGGGCATGCCGCGCACGCCGACGTGAACGCGGCGATCAACATTCTGAGGGCAGGGCTTGCCCTTCGCCAGGCTGCGGAAGCGGCTTAGCGAGAAGCCGCTCCCCTCAGGGAGCGGAGGAGTCACGATGAAGACCCTCGGCTACGCCTACGACCAGGTGGGCCGCGAGGTCATGCCGTGGACGTTCTCCGAGCAGGGCACCGAGATCGATTCCCTGGTCTACGGCACGCTGCCGCGTGGCCGGCACACGATCGAGTACCGCTCGATGGACGCGGCGGGCAACTACGGCAGGCCGAATGTGCACCTGCTCGGCACCCGGGTCAGCGGCGCGCTCGCGGTGCACGGCGCGGCGAACCTGACCGTCGCCGGCGCCGACCTACTCGACGGGCCGCGCGGCCGCGCGTACGAGGCGGTCCAGCACGTCCGTCAGTGACGCGGTCGCGCTGACGCGGATCCTGGCGTACTCGTCCGGCGGGTACTGCCGGGGTCCGTTCTCGATGAGCAGGATCAGGTAGAGGTAGGCGCGATAGAGGTCGAGCCTGGTGCGGGCGGCCGGGGTGAGCTCCAGCGGCGTCACCTCGCGGTAGCCGGCCAGCAGCGGGTCGTCGTCGGCCAGCTCGCCGAAGATCGTCGGCGTGACGAACTCGGCCAGCGGGTCGCCCCAGAAGGCCCGCTCGTGGTCGATGATCGCCTGGATGCGGGGCGGCCCGCTCACGTCGAGGAAGACGTTGCCCGCCCACACGTCGAAGTGCACCAGCCGCGGCGTCGTCACCTCGTCCAGCACCGGCGCCGCCGCCTCGGCGATCGCCATGATCTCCGCGGCGGGCAGCGGCAGCGGCGTCGGGTAGCGCTCGGTGTCGCCGAGCAGCGCCGCCACCATCGCGAGGAACGCCGAGCGCCACGTGCGGCCGGTGATGCCCGCGTGCGGATAGCCGAACACCTCGCCGGTCACCGTGTTGAACCTGGCCAGGTGGCGGCCCAGCTCCCTGCGCAGCCCGGCCTCGCCGTCCGGCTTGACGTCGTTCCACGACACGCCGTCGAGCGCGGCCAGCAGCAGGTAGTCGCCGCCCAGCACGGGGTCGTCGAACCCGGCGCGCAGCAGCGCCGCCACCGGCACCCCCGCCTGCGCCGCCAGGCCGATCGCGGCGGCCTCCATGCGCAGCAGGTTGCGCTCGTAGCTGAGCTGGTCGAGGTCGGGCGGCGGGCTCAGCTTGAGCACCGCGTCGCGGCCGTCGGCCAGCCGCAGCCGCCACACGGCGTTGGCGTAGCCGTCGGTCAGCTCGGTGGCGGACTCGACGCCCACACCCACCGCGCGGCGGGCCAGGGCGTCGAGCTCGGCCGCCGCTAAGCGCCGCTTGGTCCTGCTGTCCATGGTCCTCGCATCCTGCTGCTCATGCGGACTCCCGGCGTACGAGGTGGGTGTCGAGGATCACCACGGGCTGGCGCAGCTCCTCGCCGTTGATGCGCGCCACCAGGAGCTGGGCCATCTGCCGCCCCATCGCCTCGGTCGGCTGGTGCACGGTCGTCAGCGGCGGGTCGGCGTGCAGCGCGGCCTTGGAGTCGTCGAACCCGATCACCGCGACGTCGTCGGGGATCGAGCGGCCCTCGGCCTTCAGCACGCGCATCGCGCCGAGCGCCATCGGGTCGGAGGCGGCGAACACCGCGTCGAGCTCGGGGTGGGCGCGCAGCAGCTCGGTCATCGCCGCGGCGCCGCTGTGCTCGGAGAAGTCACCGTAGGCCACGAGCTCGGGAAGGCCCGAGGGCAGCAGCGCGTCTCGGTAGCCCGAGAGCCGGTCGACGCCCACGCCCATGTCCTGGGAGCCGGCGATCGTGGCGATCGCGGTGCGGCCGAGGCCCAGCAGGTGTTTGACCGCCTGCCGGGCCCCTGCCCTGTTGTCCATGTCCACATAGCTGTAAGGGTCGAGGCCGACGGGGCGGCCGCCCAGCACGGTCGGCACCCCCATCGTCTCCAGCCTGCCCGGCAGCGGGTCGGCCCCGTGCAGGGACAGCAGCAGCACGCCGTCGACGTGCTGACCCGTCAGGTAGTGCTCGAGCCGCGCGTGCTCCTCCGGGGTGCGCGCCATCGCGAGGATGAGCTGCAACCCGGTCTCGGCCAGCGCCGAGCCGATGCCGCGGATCGTTCCCGCGAAGTACGGCTCGTCGAAGACCCGGAACTGGGACTCGGACACCACCAGCGCCACCGTGTCCGTGCGGCGCGTCACCAAGGCGCGCGCCGCACGGTTGGGCACGTAGCCCAGCTCGCGGATCGCCAGCTCGACGGCCTCGCGGGCCTTCGCGCTGACGTTGGGCGAGCCGTTGATGACTCTCGACACCGTGCCCCGGCCCACCCCGGCCCGAGCAGCGACTGCCTCAAGAGTCGGTCGGTTCATGGCGCCTATTCTGCCGGATGATCTCCGAGTACCAGTGCGCGCTGTCCTTCAGAACGCGCTCCTGGGTCTCGAAGTCCACCCGCACGATGCCGAATCGCTTGCCGTAACCCCAGGCCCACTCGAAGTTGTCCATCAGCGACCAGGCGAAATAGCCCTCCAGCGGCACGCCCGCGTCGATGGCCTCCTTGCAGGCGCCGAGGTGCGCCTCCACGTACGCCTGCCGCTCCCTGTCGTGGACCCGGCCGTCGTCCAGCACGTCGTCGAAGGCCGCGCCGTTCTCGGAGACCACCATCGGGATCGGCGGGTAGTCCCGCGCCACCCTGGTGAGGATCTCCACCAGGCCGCCCTCGTCGATCTCCCAGCCCATCGCGGTCACCGGGCGGCCGCCGTTGACGAACGAGACGTGCTCGCTGCCGACCCACGGAGACCCCGAGTCCGTGGGGGCCGCGGCGGCCGACTGCTTGCCGCCGGGCGCGCCCGAGACGGTGAAGCGGCTGTAGTAGTTGACCAGCAGCACGTCGAGCGGCGCGTTGATGGTCTTCATGTCGCCCGGCTGGATGAAGTCGGGCTCGACCGGCAGGTCCGCCAGCACGTCCTCGGGGTAGCGGCCGAGCAGCATCGCGTCCAGGAAGAAGCGGTTCTGCAGGCCGTCGATGCGGCGGGCCGCGTCCAGGTCGCGCTCGCTGTCGGTCTCCGGCGTGACCGCGTACAGGTTGACGCAGCCGCCGACCCGGCGGGCGTTCATCGCCTGCACGGACAGACCGTGGGCCAGGTTGAGGTGGTGCGCGCCCCTGATCGCGTTCTCCGGCTCACGACGGCCGGGGGCGTGCTCGCCCGAGGCGTAGCCGAGGAACGCGGCGCACCATGGCTCGTTGACCGTGCTCCACGTGTGGACGTAGTCCTGCAGTGCGTCGTGGACCGCGGCGGCGTACTCGGCGAAGCGGTAGGCGGTGTCGCGGTTGGGCCAGCCGCCCTCGTCCTCCAGCGCCTGGGGCAGGTCCCAGTGGTAGAGGGTCAGCCACGGGTCGATGGCGTGCTCGCGCAGTTCGTCGCAGAGCCGCCGGTAGAAGTCGAGACCCTTCTGGTTGATCCGGCCGGAGCCGTCCGGCTGGATCCGGGGCCAGGAGACCGAGAAGCGGTAGGCCGACAGGCCCAGCTCCGCCATGATGGCGACGTCTTCCCGGTAGCGGTGGTAGTGGTCGATGGCCACGTCCGCGTGGTGCCCGTTCAGCACCTTTCCCGGCGTCTTGGTGAAGGTGTCCCAGATGGACGTGCCGCGCCCGTCCTCCGCGACCGCCCCTTCGATCTGGTACGCCGAGGTCGCGGCCCCCCACGCGAAGCCCGCAGGGAAGCGCAGCCCGGAACGCGTCTGTTCCTCTTGTGTCGTCACGCTTTGACCGCACCTTCCATGAGGCCGCCGACGATCTGGCGGCCGAATGCGACGAATACTGCGATGAGCGGAATGATGGACAACGCGGTGCCCGCGAAGATCAACGAGTACTCCGTGGAGTACCTCGCGTTGAGACCGTTGATCGCGATCTGCACGGTCGGGTTGTCCTGGTTGAGCACGATCAGTGGCCACATGTAGTCGTTCCACATGAGCATGAACGTGTTGATGCCGAGCACGGCCATGCCGGGCCGCACGGCGGGCAGCACGACGTTCCACCAGATGCGCAGCGTGGCGGCGCCGTCCACCCGGGCGGCCTCGACCAGCTCCATCGGCACCGACTGCCGCGTGTACTGCGTCATCAGGAAGACACCGAACCCGTTGAGCAGGTACGGCAGGATGACCGCCTTGAGGGTGCCCGTCCACTCCAGGCTCACCATGAGCCGGTAGAGCGGCACCACCCCCATCTGCTGCAGCGGCACCGCCATCGTCAGCAGCACCAGCAGCAGCAGCGCGTTGCGGCCACGGAAGTTCAGGTTGGCGAACGCGAAGCCGGCCAGCGTCGAGATGAGGATCACCGAGATCGTCACGACGCTCGCCACGATGAACGAGTTCGTCAGGCCGGCCACGAACTTCGCCTCGGGGTGCTGGAGCACCGCGATGATGTTCTGCCCCAGGTTGCCGCCCGGCAGGAATTTCGGCGGCGACGAGACCGCGTCGGAGTTCGTCCGCGAGGCGATCACCAGCATCCAGTACAGCGGGAACGCCGACAGGAAGATGGCCAGCCCGAGCAGCACCCGCGTCAGGACGGTCGGTTTCCAGATGGTCATTTCGTGCCCCCGATCCTGCGCACGAACGCGAAGTTGATCGCCGCTCCGATGAGGATCAGCAGGAACAGCAGCCAGGCCGCGGCCGAGGCGTAGCCGTAGTCGAACTCACGGAACGCCTCCTTGTAGACGAACATGGCCACCGTCTGGAACTGGCCCTGCGAGCCGCCGTCGGGGTTGCCGTTGTAGAACGTCATCGGCTCGGAGAACAGCGTCAGGCCGCCGATCGTGGAGTTCAGCACCACGAAGATCATCGTGGGGCGCAGCATCGGCAGCGTGATCTGCCAGAACTGCCGGCGCTGCGAGGCCCCGTCGATCGAGGCGGCCTCGTACAGGTCGCGCGGGATCGTCTGCATGCCGGCCAGGAAGATGATCGCGTTGTAGCCGGTCCAGCGCCAGTCGACCATGGTCGCGATCGCGATCCACGACGGCAGGCGCTCGGCCCGCCAGTTCGTGTTGTCCACCCCGGCCATGCCGAGCAGCCAGTTCACCAGGCCCCAGTCGCGGGCGAACAGCTGCGTGAAGACCACCGCCACCGCGACCACCGAGGTGACCAGCGGCAGCAGCACGCTCATGCGCAGCGCCAGCCGGAAGCGCATGCGCTTGTTCAGCGCGTTGGCCAGGAACAGCGCCAGCAGCATCTGGGGGACGGTGGCGATGATGAACATGGCCAGGGTGTTGACCGTGGCCCGCCAGAAGTCGTCGTCGCCCAGCAGCGCGGTGTAGTTGCCCAGACCGGCCCACTCGACGGTGCCGGTCAGGTCGTAGTCGTACAGCGAGTAGTAGAGCGTGAACGCCAGCGGGAAGAGCCCGAAGGCGGCGAACAGCAGGAAGTACGGGGACACCAGGAAGTACGGCATCGCCTTGACGTCCAGACGGGAACGCCAGCGGCGGCCGGGCGGGCGGGCGCGGTGGTTGCTCCGCGCCGCCCGCGGAAGGGTGTCGAGGCTCATAACAGACCTTTCGGCGGCAACAAGCCCGGCCCGCCGCGAGGCGGGCCGGGCGGGAGATCAGCCCGCGGCCTTCACCGCGTCGTCGACCAGCTGCTGCCAGGCCTTGTCGTACGGCACCGAGCCGTCGTCCATGCCCTGCACGACCGACTCGATCGCGCTCTTCACCTGCGCGTGCTTCACGCCGAGGAAGACCGGCTGGAGGCTGGCGGCGGACTTGGCGAAGATCTCACCGACGGGCGCGTCGTTGAAGTACTCGTTCTTCGCGCCCTGCACCGCCGGGTCCTGCTGCGCCTTCGTGTTGCTCGGCATGTTGCCGAAGTCGGTGAAGATGCTCGCCTGTGTCGTCGCCTGCGTCAGGTAGTCGGCGACCATCGCCGCCTCCTTCGGGTGCTTCGACTGCTTCGGCACGGCCAGCCAGGAGCCGCCCCAGTTGCCGCCGCCGCCGGGCACCGCCGCGACGTCCCACTTGCCCTTGCCCTCGTCACCGGCGTTGCCGCTGATCGCGCCGAGCATCCAGGACGGGCAGCCGAGCGTGGCGAACGCGCCCTTCTGGGTGCCCGTCGCCCACTCGTCGGTGAAGTTGCGCAGCTTGGCGGTCAGGCCCTGCTGGCTCAGCTTCTGGGCGAAGTCGAAGGCCGTCTTGACCGCCGGGTTCTTGTCGACGATCAGGTTGTTGTCCTTGTCAAAGTAGGAGACGTTGCCGTTCTTGGCCGCCTCCTGGTAGAGCACCACCTGGTAGAGCGTGTTCGTGCCGTCGGCCCACTTGGTGTCCTTGACCTTCGACTGGAACTTCTCGCCGGTCTTCAGGAACTCGTCCCAGGTCGGCCACAGCGCCCCGACCTCCTCGCGGTCGGTCGGCAGGCCGGCCTTCTCGAACAGGTCCTTGCGGTAGCACAGGCTCATGCCGCCGATGTCGGTGCCGAGGGCGAACAGCTTGCCGTCGGCGGCGACGCCGTTCTCCCACTTCCAGGCGGGGAAATCGGCCTTGCGCGACTCCAGGCCGTGCTCCTTCAGGTCCGCCCACCACTCGGTGCGCGCCTTGGCCAGACCCATGCCGCCCTCGTCGATGCCGACGACGTCACCCGCGCCGCTGCCGGCCTGCAGCCACTGGATCATCTGGGGCCAGTACTGCTGCTCGAACTGGTCGGTCAGGTTCTCGTGCTGGATCTGGATGTCCTTGTGCTCGGCGTTCCACTTGTCGACGGCGTTCTTGTAGCCGAAGTTGGTGCCGCCGCCGAACGTCTGCACGCGGATGGTGATCGGCCCCGCCGCGGCGGAGGAGGCCGGGGCGCCGCTCTGCTCCGCGGTGCCACCGGAGCCGCACGACGCGACGGCGAGCGCCGCCGCGGCCAGGGCCGAGGCCGCGGCGAGGGTGCCGCGACGCTTCCTGATCATCATGGTGGAGCCCTTCTGGGGTGAATGTTGGGAGGGCACCGCGACACGCGCTCTGCCGCGGTGGAATCTTTGGGAGCGCTCCCACAAAGGGTGCACTTACCCGGTTCGCCCGTCAATCCCGCGAAACGCAACCGTTACCAATGGGGCGGTTTAACACTCGAAAACCGGATTTTTGGGCATGAACACCTCAAAGAGCTGATTGGGAGCGCTCCCATCACAAGAGGCATCTTTCGTGTCGCTTCGGGGCATGTCTCCCCACCTGAACGGGCCTGAGCCCGCGGGTGCCATCACGGGGCGGCACTACGGGATCAGGGAGCGGGGATGTTGCATCTGCTCTCGCTGCGGTACACGGCCTCGGAGGAGGAGGCGGGGCCGCGCGCACCCGGCACTGGCCGGTCTGCTCGGGGCACGCGCCGTCGGCTGATCACCCGGCGGGCGCGCAGGCGGCGGCGCGTTCCTCCAGAAGGGCGCGTTCGCGGGCGTTGCGGGTCATGGCGGCGGCGCGGGCGAACTCGGCACGGGCCTCGTCCCTGCGGTCCAGCTTGGCCAGCAGGTCGCCGCGCACGCTCGGCAGCAGGTGATAGCCCTTGAGCGCCGGCTGGCCGGCGATCTGATCGAGCAGCGCGAGCCCGGCCGCGGGGCCGTACGCCATCGACAGCGCCACCGCCCTGTTCAGCTCGACGACGGGGGAGCGGGACAGCTTGGCCAGCTCCTCGTACAGGCCCGCGATCTGCGCCCAGTCGGTCTCCTCGGGTGCGAGCGCACGAGCGTGACAGGCGGCGATGGCGGCCTGCAGCGTGTACGACCCCGGCGAGCCGGACAGCGCCTCGGCGCGTCCGAGTGCGGCCAGGCCGCGGCGGATGAGCAGGCGGTCCCAGCGGCCGCGATCCTGCTCCAGCAGCAGGACCGGCTCGCCGGACGGCCCCACCCTGGCCGCCGACCGGGACGCCTGGATCTCCATCAGCGCCACCAGCCCGTGCACCTCGGCCTCCGAGGGCATGAGCCCGGCGAGGACACGGCCGAGGCGGAGCGCGTCGTCGCACAGGGCGGGCCGCATCCAGTCGTCGCCCGCCGTCGCCGAGTACCCCTCGTTGAAGATGAGGTAGACGACCTCCAGCACGGACGACAGCCGCGCCGCCAGCTCCGCCCCCTGCGGCACCTCGAACGGGATCTTCTTCGCGGCGAGCGTGCGCTTGGCGCGGACGATGCGCTGCGCCGCCGTCGGCTCCGGCACCAGGAACGCCCGCGCGATCTCATCGGTGGTCAGGCCGCCGAGCACGCGCAGCGTCAGCGCCACCCGCGCCTCCATCGACAGCGCCGGATGGCAGGCCGTGAACACCAGCCGCAGCAGGTCGTCCTCGATCTCGTCCGGCTCCGGCGCCTCCTCGGTGAGGTCGATGCGACGGCCCAGCTCGGCGAGGTTGCGCTGGAGGCGTTCGTTCCTGCGGATGAGGTCGATGGCGCGGCGCTTGGACACCGTCATCAGCCACGCGCCCGGGTTGCGCGGCACCCCCGACTCCGGCCACTGCTCAAGCGCCGCCACCAGGGCGTCCTGAGCCAGCTCCTCGGCCAGCCCGACGTCGCGGACGAGCCCGGCGAGCCCGGCGATGAGCCGCGCCGCCTCGATCCGCCAGACCGCCTCGATCGTCCGCTGGACGTCAGAACCCGCCACCGGCCCATGAGACCAGTCAGCCCCACGGCCGCGCAACCCGGATCAAGGGCGAGGCTCGTCTCCCAGCAGGCGCTCGCGCAGGGCCTCGTCGTATGCCTGCTGTTCCGGCGACATCGTCCCCTCGGGCGTGTCAGAGCCGTCGAACACCTGCCACACCTCCAGGCCGACCCCGTCGTTGCCCGGCGGCACCGGCACGCGCAGCGCCCACTCGACGGCCTCCTCGCGCGACTTGACCTGGATCAGCCAGAAGCCCGCGATCAGCTCCTTGGCCTCGGTGAACGGCCCGTCGATGACGGTCGCCTTGCCGTCGCTGTAGGAGATCTGGGCGCCGTGCGAGCTGGGATAGAGGCCCTCGGCCGCCAGCAGCACGCCCGCCTTGGTCAGGGACTCGTTGTAGGCGCGCATGCCGTCCACGAGTTCCTGGCTGGGCACCGCCCCCGCCTCGGTCTCGGCGCTCGCCTTGCCCACGATCATGAATTTCATCGGTTCTCCTCGGGTCTCTTCGAACGTTGTCGGCAACGCGTCGAGCGGCTGCGTCCCGGATCGACACGCCCCGCGACTTTTCTTCGCGGCGCCGGACGTCAGGTCTGCGGCCAGGTCAGTGGGGTGGTGAGGGCGTGGAGGGCTTCGCGGGCGTTGCGGCCGGCGCCGGCGGAGACCTCTTTGCCCTCCCTGTCACGGGCGACGGCCAGGACGAGGCCCTCGGCCGGGTCGTGGGCCAGCGTGATCGTGTGGCCGCCGACCAGCAGGGCGTCGGCGGTGGCCGAGCGGTCCTGCTGGGCGTCCTTGCCGAGCAGGACGTGCGCGCCCACCAGCCCGGCGACCGGCTTGCGGTGCCGGCCGAGCAGCACGGGCTCGCCGTACGGGTCGGCGACCTGGCGTACGAGGTCGCCCAGCTTGGACCGCGCGGTCGACAGCCCCACGAGCGGCAGGCCGGTGAGCACCCCGCCCACCCTGGAGAGCGGCACGAGGGCCGCCCACTCCCAGCGCTCGCGGGTGATCATGATGGTCCTGCCGTCCTTGGCCTCCTCCACGAGCCTGCCCCAGCGGGCGCGGGCATCCTCGACCGCGAAGGGCACCCCCAGCATCGACACCATCTCGTCGTACGACGGCCGCTCACCGTGGATCATCGCCAAATGGTAAGGCGCCTTACAACTTTCCGCAATTGACCGGCTGGGCGGAACCGGGTTACCGTCCCGGATGTGGCAAACCGATGTGAGAACATTGGATTAACTAGGCTGCTGCCCCTGGCCGGGCCGCGGCTCCTCGGGGCCTACGCGCCGGCCGTCACGGGCGCGGCCGTCCTCGGGCCGGTCGGCACGTTCCCGCTCGACCGGCTGGTCACCTACGGCGGCGCAGGCCCGCTCGTCGCCCTGCTGCTCGTGCTGCTCGCCCAGGAGCTCTGCACGTCGCTGCTGGAGCCCGCAGGCGCCGCCGTGGCGCGGCGGATCGACGGGGTGCTGCGTCACCGGGTACGCGCCGCCGCCGCCGCCCTGCCACTCGCCCGGCTCGAGACCGCCCACGTGCAGGGTGACCTGCGGCTCGCCCTGCACGGCCACCGGGGCGCCACCCCCGGCACGGCGGCGGTGGCCGTGGTCGGCGAGGCGGGCCGGCTCGTCTCGGCCCTGCTCGGGGCCGCCGTCCTGGTCGTCCACATCGGCTGGCCGGCCGCCGCCGTCCTCGCGCTCGCCCTCGCCCAGAACCGGCGCATCGCGGCCATGCTCGTCGGGCCCGGGGGAGTGGAGTCACTGGCGGGCGGCCCCGCGCAGGCGCTCCTGCGGCGCCGCGCCGACTACCTGGCCGACGTCGCGGGCGGGCTCGGCGCGGCCAAGGAGGTGCGCGTGTTCGGGCTGCAGGCGTTCTTCACCGGACGCTACGCCGCCGCCATGCTTGCCTACCTCGCACCGCAGGCCCTGGTGCGGCGGGCCGTCGTGCGCGGCTACGCGTCGGTGCTCGGCCTGCAACTGCTCTCGGCCTCCGGCGCGTTCGCCGTCCTCGCCTGGCACACCGCCGCAGGGCGGCTCGAGGCGGGGGCGCTGGCGCAGTGCGTGCTGGCGGCGCTGCTGGTCTTCGCGTACGGGGCGGGCAGCCACCAGATGTTCGAGATCAGCCACGGCACCACGCCCTTCCAGGCCACCCTCCGCCTCCTCACACCGCCGTCCAGCGACGAACCGGCCGACGAAGGGGACAAGGCGCTCGCACTGGACGGCGTCACCTTCGCCTACCCCGACCGCCCGAGCCCGCTCCTGCGGAACCTGACCCTGCACGTCCGCCCGGGTGAGCGGCTGGCGGTCGTCGGGCTGAACGGCGCCGGCAAGACCACCCTGGTCAAGCTCCTCACCGGCCTCTACACCCCGTCCTCCGGCACCGTCACCACCGGCCCCGCCGCCGTCGTCTTCCAGGACTTCGCGCGTTACCCGCTGCCGCTGCGCGACAACGTCCGCCTCGGCGACGCCGCCCGCGACGGCACCGATGCCGACGTGCTCGCCGCCCTGGAGGCGGTGAACGCGCTGAACCTCGTGGCCGCGCTCCCCGCCGGCCTCGACACGCCCCTGTCGCGCGCCTTCACCGGGGGCCGCGACCTGTCCGGCGGCCAGTGGCAGAAGGTGGCGCTCGCCCGAGCCGTGTACGCCCTGCGCTCGGGACGCCGCGTCCTCATCGTGGACGAGCCCACCGCCCACCTCGACGCCCGCGCCGAACGCGACGTCTTCGACCGGCTCCTCGACCACACCAGGGGCCGCACGCTGGTGCTCGTCTCCCACCGCTTCGCCACCGTCCGCCGCGCCGACCGCATCGTGGTCCTGGACGGAGGCGTCATCGCGGAGGAGGGCGACCACGACCACCTGATGGCCCTGGGTGGCCGGTACGCCCGCTGGTACACCCTCCAATCCACTCTCACCGCCGGAGGCGCCCCATGACCGGAGTCGCGTTGGGTGCCTTGGTGCGGGTGGCGTGGCGGATCGATCGGCGCGCGGTGGTCGTACTCGCCGGGTTCCTGCTCGCGGGCGCCGTCAGTCACGGCCTGGTCGGGGTGTTCCTGCGGGAACTGACCGACGCCGCCACGCGGGGCCTGCTCGGGCCGGCCGCCGTCCAGGCCGTGGCGGCGGGGGCGGCGCTGGCGGCAGGGGTGGCGCTGGGCCGGGCCGAGCTGGCGCTGATGCAGGAGCTGGCCGAGCGGATGGGGCTGGCCGTGCAGGAGGAGATCCTCGCGCTCACGGCGAGCCTGCCCACGATCGAGCATCTGGAGCGGCCCGCGTACCTGGACAGGCTGCGCACGCTGCGCGAGGAGAGCAGGGAGCTGTACTTCGCGGTGTGGGCACTGGCCCTGGTGGCCGAGCACGCCCTGCAGATCGGGCTCGGCGTGGTGCTGCTCGCCGCCGTGCACCCGCTGCTCCCGCTCCTGCTGGGCGCCGCCGTGCTGCCCTCACTCCTGGTACGCGGCCGCGCCGCCGCCCGCATCGACGCCGCCACGTCCAGCACCGCCGAGACCGCCCGCCTGGAGCTGAGCCTGTCGGAGACGGCCACGTCCGCAGGGGCGGCCAAGGACCTGCGGCTCGGCGGCGCGGGAGAGGTCCTGGACGCGATGGCGGGACGGCACTGGGACGCGGTGTCAGACGAGCTCGGGAGGGCGCGGCTACGGGCGGGCCTGCTGACGTTCGCGGGCTCGGCCACGTTCCTCGCGGGATACGTCGCCGCGCTCGCCCACGCCGCCTGGCTGGCCGGCCGGGGTCAGGCCACGGCGGGTGACGTGGTGCTGGTGGCCACGGTCGGTGTGCAGTTCGTCACCCAGGCCGCCCGCCTCGCCTTCCACCTCGGCTCGGCCGCCGCAGGCCGGCACGCCGCCACCCGCCTCGCCTGGCTCCGCGCCTACGCGGCCGCCCGCCATCAGGATCGAGGCGCCGCAGCGCCGCCGCCGGTGCTGCGCGGCGGCATCACGCTGGCCGGGCTCTCCTTCACCTACCCGGGGACGTCCCGCGAGGTGCTCCACGATCTGGACCTGCACCTGCCCGCGGGCGCCACGGTCGCGCTGGTCGGCACGCACGGGTCGGGCAAGACGACGCTGGTGAAGCTGCTGTGCGGGCTGCATCGGCCGTCGCGTGGCACGATCCTGGTGGACGGCCGCCCGCTCGGAGACCTCGCGCAGGACGCGTGGCAGGCCAGGGTCGGCGCGGTCTTCCAGGATCACGTCCGCTTCGAGCTCACGGCCGGCGAGACGGTCGGCGTGGGGGATCTCCCCAAGCTGCGCGACCCCGCGGCCGTGGCGGGGGCGCTGGAACGAGCCGACGCCGGCCAGGTGGTCGCCGGGCTGCCTCAGGGACTGGAGACCGAGCTGGGGGAGACGTTCGAGCACGGTGTACGGCTCTCCGGCGGGCAGTGGCAGCGGCTGGCCCTGGCTCGCGGGTCGATGCGGACGGAGCCGTTGCTGCTGGTGCTGGACGAGCCGACCGCCGCGCTGGACGCACCGGCCGAGAGCGCGGTCTTCGCGCGCTACGCCGAGGCGGCCAAGGGCCATCCGGGAGCCGTCACGTTGCTGATCACGCACCGCTTCCCCACCGTGCGGATGGCGGACCTGATCGTCGTCCTCGGCGAAGGCCGGATCGTGCAGTGCGGCACCCACGACCGGCTCAGCCAGATCCCGGGGCCGTACGCCGATCTCCTGACATGACGAACGCGCGCCCCCGGGAAGGGGCGCGCGTTCCGCTGTCAGGAAGAGGGACGTGAGGGAAGGTCAGCCGGCGTACTCGGGGTAGCCGTAGCCGACGACCTGCGACTTCGGCCGGACCCGCTCTTCGACCTTGCCGTTGCCGGTGTTGCCTTCGATGGTGGAGATGGTGCCGTCGTGGTTGTCCTTGACGACGAAGCCCACGTGCTGGATGTCGCTCAGGGACTTGCCGCCCTTCCAGGAGAAGAACACCACGGCACCCGGCTTGGCCTCGTGGCCGAAGCGCTGGTTGGCGGCGAACCACTTGGCGTGGGCGACGGTCCAGGCGTCCCAGCCGACCTGCGGGCGGGCGCCGGTCTGCTCGCCGACCCAGGAGACGAACATCGAGCACCAGGCGGCGTTCAGGTAGGCGGCGCGGCTGCCGCCGTCACGGGCGACGGTTTCGGCGGCACGCTGGGAGTTGGCGTACCACTGCTGGAACTTGGTCCCGCCGCCGCTGGCGTTCTCGGAGACGCCCACCTGCGCCCTGGCGACGGCCAGGACCTGGTCGGCGGTGGCGGTGATCTTGGTTTCGTCACGCTCGCTCGCCTTGTGGGCGGCGAGCGCGGTGGCCGGGTGCTTCGCGGCGGTGGCCGCGGCGACGGCGGTGGAGGTGTCGGCGTGGGCCGCGGCGGGGACGCCGAAGGCCGAGGCCAGGACGCCGGCGCCGAGGACGGCGCGGGCGATGGTGCTCTTCGAGACAGCGGTAAGACGATGCTTGGCCATCGAGGGGGTTACTCCTTGCTTCCATGCCGCTTACCGGGTTAGCTGACGGGTTCGGGCGTGGAAGCTGCCCTACGGCACCGAAGTGCCGATTCACCCCAAAGGACATGGGTCCCCGGTTCCGCGCGTGGCGGATTCAGCGGTCACAGGACGATCCTGTGATGTGTCGTGCGATGGTCTGACATAGCCGGACAAACCGGACGTATGCCTCAAGATGCCCCATAAGGTAATACATGAGGCAAGAGGATTACAAATCCATAAAAGTAAAGTCAGCCGAGCTGACTGCGCGCCTCGGCCAGAAGCCCCATCATGGCAAGGGATTCGTCAAGCGGCATGATCGAGGATTCGGTCCTGCCTTCGGCCGTGGCGGCGCGGACTTCGCGGAGCTCTCCGGCGTAACCGTTGTCGGCCGGGTCGAGCACGTGCTCTTCCGGCTCCATCGCCGGCCCGGAGAGGACGATCCGCTGCGGTGCCCAGAACGGTGCCTGGATGTCCGCCCGCATCTGGGTACCTACAACACTGGCCCCGTTCGGGTAATTCCCGAGCAATGAGGTGGCCACGAGAGCGTGCCGCCCGCCGGGGTAACGCAAGACGCCGGCCGCCTCCGCGTCAACGCCGTTCGGGGCCAGGGAGCCGGTGACGTGCAGGCCGGTGGGCATGCCCAGGATGAGCTGGGCCAGCCCGAACGGGTAGATCCCGAGGTCGAGCAGCGCGCCGCCGCCCAGCTCCGGAGCCCACAGGCGGTGCGCCGGGTCGTACGGATGGGCGAAGCCGAAGCTCGCCTGGACCGACCGGATCTCCCCGAAGCGGGGATCCTCCTTGATGCGCCTGATGAGCGGGTTGAACCGCATCCACATGGCCTCCATCAGGAAGACCCCGGCCTCACGGGCCAGCCGCACCATCTTCTCCGCGTCGTCCACGGTCGCGGCCAGCGGCTTCTCGCACAGCACCGCCTTGCCCGCCGCGATGGCGGCGGCGGCGACCTGCAGGTGCTGGGCGTGCGGGGTGGCGACGTAGATCGCGTCCACCGCCGGGTCGGCGCACAGCTCCTCATAGGACCCGTACGCCGACTCGGCGCCCAAATCCGACGCCAGGGTCTGCGCCCTGGCCAGGTTCCTGCTTCCCACGGCGGCCACCCGCATGCCGGGCTCCGCCACGATCGCCGCACCCACGGTACGGGCGATGCCGCCGGTGGCGGCTATTCCCCAAGTGAAATCTCGCACGCCGGCGATCGTATACGGAAGGCAAATATGGGCTTATGTCGGTGGTGCCGGAAATATCAGGAATGTCGTTTTGTCACATCCGTCACTCGAACGAGTCCGGGTCGGGCCCGAGCCGCTGCCCCCGGCTGAGCGCCCCGATGGCCGCCAGGTCCTCGGCGTCCAGGATGAAGTCGAAGACGTCGATGTTCTCGGCGATCCGCGCCGGCGTCACCGACTTCGGGATCACCACGTTCCCGAGCTGCAGGTGCCAGCGCAGCACGATCTGCGCCGGCGTCTTGCAGTGCTTGTCGGCCAGCACCCGCAGCGCCGGGTCGTCGAGCAGCCCCCTGCCCTGCCCCAGCGGGCTCCACGCCTCGGTGAGGATGCCGTTGGCCTCGTGGAACTCGCGCATCTGCCGCTGCTGGAAGTAGGGGTGGAGCTCGATCTGGTTGATGGCGGGGACGATGTCGGCCTCGTCCATGAGCCTGGTGAGCGTCTCGACGGTGAAGTTCGAGACGCCGATGGCCTTGGCCCGGCCGTCCCGGTAGATCTTCTCCATGGCCCTCCACGCCTGCAGGTACTTGTCCTGCCCCGGCATCGGCCAGTGGATGAGATAGAGGTCGACGTAGTCGAGGCCGAGCCGGGCCAGCGACTCGTCGAAGGCGGCCTCGGCGCGGGCGTGCTCGCCGTTGGCCAGCTTGGTCGTGACGAACACCTTCTCCCTCGGCAGCCCGCTGTTGCGCACCGCGCGGCCCACGCCCTCCTCGTTGCCGTAGGCGGCGGCCGTGTCGATGTGCCGGTAGCCGGCCTTGAACGCGGTCGTGACCGCCTGCTCGGCCTCCTCGGCAGGTACCTGCCAGACGCCATAACCGAGCTGCGGGATCTGCACGCCGTCCGTGTTGAGCATGAGCGAGTTCATACCCTCCATTGTTCACGCCGCGTTCCTGGCGGCTTAAGCCGGGCGGGCTAGCTTGAAGCGGTCGTGAACGGCCCATCACCCGGGAGGGCAGGAGTGGTCGAACAGGCGTCGGCCTGGGTGGAGTCACCGCTCCAGATGCTGTGCGCCGTCGAGGCCCACCACGCCGGGCTCCTCGGCCCGGCCACGGCCGTCGTGCCGCGCGCCGGCCTGCGCCCGCTCAAGGCCACCCGGCGCGAGCTGCGCTCGATGGCGCTGCCCGGCGGGCTGGAGCTGGCCGAGCCGCGTGAGCGCATGCCGCGCCGCGCGCTGGCGGTGGGCGACGCCTTCTCGGGACGGGTGCAGCTGCGCTGGCTGCTGTCCAGGCCGGGACGCGTCGTCGTGGTGGACGACGGGCTGGCCACGCTGCGGCTGCTCGAACTGCTGGCCGCCGGGCCGTACCGGCCGCTGCTGCGGGCCCGCGCCGAGGGGGGACGGCTGCGTGCCGTGCTCGGCCTGGCCGCCGCGCTGCGGCTGCGGCTGAGCGAGGTGTCGGTCTTCACCGCCCTGCCCGTGGACGACCGGCTCGCCGAAGCCGTACGGGAAGCCGGCGTGCAGCTCGTCCGCCACGACTTCGCCTGGCTGCGCGCGCAGCCGCCCAGCTCCGAGGGCCCCGCCGAGCGTACGGTCGTGCTCGGCACCTCGCTCGTCCGCAACGGCCTCGTCCGCCGCGACCACTACCTGCGCTGGCTGACCGACCTGGCCGCGCGCGAGCCGCTCGCCTACTACCCGCACCGCCGCGAGGACCCCGTGGACGTCGCGCTGATCCGGGAGCGTCCCGGCATCACCGTCCACGACGGCGGCGTGCCGGCCGAGCTGACGCTGCGCGGCCTCGACGCGGGCCAGCGCGTGCTCAGCCTGCCCTCGACCGCGATCACGTCGCTGCGCGTGCTGCTCGGCCCGCGCGGCGTCGCCGTCGAGCCCGTGGATGTACCCGATGACTGGTGGACCAGCAGGGCGGCGCCCGCCCTGCGCTCGCATTTGACAGGAGTTCCCGGGTGAGAGTGCTGGCCGTCGCCGACTCCGACTCGTATCTGAAATGGGCGGCCTGCCTGCTCGACGACCTGCCTCCCGGCTGCGTGACCGACCTGGTCGTGGTGCGCACGCCGATCGCGCCCTCGCCCGAGCAGATCGCCGCCGCCGTGGGGGAGCGGGCCGTGCCGCCGGTGCCGCCGGTGCTGTCGGCGCGGTCGCTGCGGCGGCTGGCCGAGCGCACCGGGCCCGACGCGATCCTGGTGGCCTGTACGGGCCCGGTGGTGGACGTGCTGGTCGCCGAGGTGCTCGACGGCCTGCGGCCCCGGCCCGTCTTCGTCTCCGGGCTGCCCGGCATCTCCGTGCCCGCCACGGAGAAGGCGTGGACGTTCCGCAGCGGCTGCGACCTGTTCGTCGTGCACAGCGAGCGCGAGGTGGCCGAGTTCACCGCGATCGCCGGCCGGCTCGGCGGCGGTGGCGCGGTGGGCCTGGCCAGGCTGCCGTTCCTGCGGCCCCAGCGGGGCGCCGGCGGCGGCGACCGGGTGGTGTTCGCCACCCAGGCCAAGGTGCCGCGCGAGCGGCGGCAGCGCGAGCGGATCCTGCTGTCGCTGGCCGCGCTTTCGGCCGACCGGCCTGACCTGGAGGTCGTGGTCAAGCTGCGCGCCCTCGACGGCGAGCGGCAGACGCACAACGAGCGGCTGCCGTACCAGCGGTTGTGGCGCGAGATGGGGGAGCCGGGGCGGCTGACGTTCGCGGCCGGGTCGATGCGGGAGCAGCTGGAGCGGGCGGCCGGGTTCGTCACGGTCAGCTCTACGGCGGCGCTGGAGGCCATCGCGATGGGGGTGCCGTCGCTGGTGCTGCGCGACTTCGGGGTCAGCGCCGAGATGATCAACCTGGTGTTCGAGGGCAGCGACCTGCTGGGCACGCTGGACGAGCTGGCCGAAGGCGGCTTCCGTACGGCCTCGCCCGCCTGGTGCGCCGCCAACTACTTCCACCCCGCCGAGCGCGACGACTGGGCCGGGCGGCTGGCCGCTCTCGTGGAGGCGGGGCCAGACACGCCCGCGCGGTCGCTGCTCGACGGGCCCGAGCACGCGGCGGCGCGGCGCAGGGCGAGGCTCCGCGTGGAGGTGCCGCCCAAGATGCTGCGGGTGGGGTACCGCGCCAAGCGCCGCGTGCGCCGCTACCTCAGAGCGCTGACCTGATCTTCCTGCGGATGCGGGTGAGCGTGCCTGGCCGGGCCGCCGCGGGGGGCGGTTCGGCCAGGCCGAGGGCCTCCAGGCGGCGGCGCTTGAAGTAGCGCGGGTCGAGCGCGACGCCCTCGGGCCGCAGCCCGGGGTAGGCGTCGGCCTGCATGCAGTAGCCCACCGCGCGCACCAGCGCCGGCAGGTCCGTCTCCGGCGGCTGCTCGACGCCGCCGTCCGCCGACAGGCGCGGCAGCAGCGCGTCCACGATGGTGGCGGGCACGCGGTTGCTGTTCTCGTACGGGGTCAGCCGCTCCAGGACCAGCTCCGTGCCGTACGAGGCCACCGGCAGCCCGTAGTAGCGCCACGCGGTCACCAGGGCCGTGGAGAAGCAGCCCACGACCAGCTCGGGCCGCAGCGCCGCGAAGCACGCCTCGGCCGGCACGCCCTCCCCGGCCACCTCCAGCCGCACGCCCGCCGGTCCCGCGGCGGCCCGCAGCAGCTGAGCGTGCCGGCGCCCGGCGGCCGGGTGCGGCTTGAAGACGACGGAGGTGTGGCCGCGGGCGGCCAGCGCCTTCAGCATCGTCTCGTGCAGCGCGGCCTCCTCCTCGGGCGTGACGATCTCCAGCGCCGACAGGTACTGGCCGAGGACGACCGCCCGGCCTGCCGGCGGGGGCGGGGTGGCGGCGGCGACCTCGTCCACGATCGCGAGGAAACGCTCGGCGGGCAGGGTCTCGGGGGCGACGCCGTACTCGCTGAGCAGCAGCGGCGTCAGGCCCGGCACCAGGTCGAGGTGGAGCAGCCGGGTGACGCGGCGGAAGATCTCGGCGGGCAGCGGGTCGCGGGTGGGGCCGTAGCTCATCAGCCCGTCGGAGTAGACGGTGATCGGGCAGTCGCGCACCAGCCCGGCGATCGTCCGCGCGGGCGGCACCGCGATCGACTCCAGCACCAGCTCCGTCACGCCGTCCAGGCCCCAGTGGGCGCGGATGAGGCGCTCCAGCATCGGCACCTCGATGACGCGGGCCCGCCAGTCCGACGGGTGCAGCGGCGCGATCAGCTCGTTCCACGAGCGCACCTCGTCGAAGCGGGAGCGCAAGGCGGCGAAGCCGGGCGTCTCGTCCAGAGGCGTCGCCACCTCGGGCACGGCCGCGTTCGTGGAGACGATCAGCAGCCTGCGGCCGTCGCCGAAGCGGCCGTCGTCGATGGCCGCCGCCAGCGACATGGCGCCGAACAGCGTCGAGGCGTAGAAGACCCGCACGTCACAGCTCCTCGTGGTCGCGGCGGACCCGGAAACGCGTCCCGGGCGCCAGATCGGGCAGCAGGGCCCGCAGGACGGCCTCGCGCTCGGCCGGCATGCCCGCCAGCGCCTCGGACACCTGCTCCTGCGGCAGCGTGCGCAGCATGTCCCTGCCGCGCTCCTCGAAGCGGGCGCGCAGCTCGGGCATGAACCGGTCGCCGATGTTCAGGTGGTGGGCCAGCAGCGCGCAGAAGTTGCGCACCGCCTTGGGCAGGAACTCCGGCTCCAGGTCCTTCAGCACCAGCTCGAAGGCGTCGAAGAAGTGCAGCTGGCGCTCGTCGCCCACCTGCGTGAGCGAGCCCGGCACCAGGCGCCGGTAGAACAGGCCGGCCAGCGGCACCACCGCGAACGAGGCGGCCTCGCGGTGCAGCCGCCAGATCCACGGCCGGTCCTCCGCGGTGTGCAGCGAGCCGGGGAAGTGCAGCAGGTCGCCCAGCGAGCGCCGGTAGACGCCCGCCCAGGCGTACGGGTAGTCGACCATCGTGCGCACCCCCGCGGGCAGGATCGCCTCGCGGGGGTCGAGCACCGCGCCCCGCCGCGCCAGCGGGGCGCGGTGCACGACCCGCTTGCGGCCCTCCGCCTGCACGTGATCGGTGCGGACGAAGTCGCAGCCGAGCCCGTCGATCGCGGCGACGAGCCGGGCCAGGTGGCCGGGGGCCAGCCAGTCGTCGCCGTCCATGAACGTGACGTACCGGCCGGTCGCCGCAGCCAGGCCCGCGTTCCGCGCGTCCGCGAGGCCCAGCGGCTCCGGGTTGCGCAGCACGGTCAGGCCCGGCAGGTCGTCGGCGAAGCCGGCGACGACGTCCGCCGTGGCGTCCACGGAGCCGTCGTCCACGACGATGAACTCGAAGCCGGGTGCGGCGTTGCGGCACAGGGACGTGAGCGCGTCGGCGATGAAGCGCTCACCGTCCCGCACCGGCACGACGACCGAGAGCGTGATCAAAGCGGCTGGTCTCCTGCTGGGGGGTGGGAGGGGGTGGCCGTCGGTTCGGGGTCTGGGACGGCACCCGTCTGGGACGGCACCCGTCTGGGACGGCACCCGTCTGGGACGGCACCCGTCTGGGACGGCACCCGTCTGGGACGGCACCCGTGTCGGACGGCATCCGTCTCGGACGGGTGCCGGGTCAGACGGTTACGCGGCGCAGGCGGGCCTTGGGGGCCTCCTCGCCGGGGAAGACGCGCTTGACGCCGTCGCCCATGGCCTGCTCGATGATGCGAATGTCGCGGACCAGGTGCTCCAGCCCGGCCGGCTCCAGCGAGGCGGCGTGGTCGGAGCCCCACATCGTCCGGTCGAGCGTGATGTGCCGCTCCACGCAGACCGCGCCCAGCGTGACCGCCGCCAGCGAGATCTGCAGGCCGCGCTCGTGCCCCGAGTAGCCGACCGGCACGCCGTACCGCTCCTTGAGCGTGGTGATCGTGCGCAGGTTCGCCTCCTCGGGCGGCAGCGGGTACGTGGACGTCGCGTGCATCATGATCAGCTTCTCGGTGCCGAGGATCTCCACGGCCGCGTCGATCTCCGCCAGCGTGGACATGCCGGTCGACAGGATGACCGGCTTGCCGGTGGCCGCGAGCGCCCGCAGCAGCTCGTGGTCGGCCACGCCGGCCGAGGCCACCTTGTGCACCAGGACGTCCATCTCCTCCAGGAACTCCACCGACGGCACGTCCCACGGCGAGGCGAACCAGTGCAGCCCCCGCTCAGCGCAGTGCTTCGCGATCTGCGCGTACTCGTCGCGCCCGAACTCGGTGCGCTCCTTGTACTCCAGGTACGTCATCTCGCCCCACGGCGTCTGCCGGATCTGCCCCTTCTGCTCCTCGGGCACGCAGATCGCCGGGGTCCGCTTCTGGAACTTGACCGCCTGGCACCCGGCGTCGGCGGCCACGTCGATGAGTCGCCTGGCCAGGTCGAGGTCGCCGTTGTGGTTGATGCCGATCTCGCCGATCACGTACACCGGCTCGCCGTCGCCGACCAGCACGTCCCCGATCGCGACGGGCCCGAAGTGCGGCCTGACGCGCGCCTCGGCGGCGGGCGGCTCAGGCCGGGCGGCCACCACCCTGTCGCACAGCTCGCGCACCGCGCCCGACCCGCCGGGCCTGGTCAGCACGACGCGGGCGGCGGCGCGCACCCTCGGGTGCGCGTCGGGGGTGGCGATCGGCCAGCCGACCTCCGCCATCGGGCCGAGGTCGTTGACGTCGTTGCCGACGTACGCCACCCGCGCCGGGTCGAGGCCCTCGATGCTCAGCCAGTCGCGCAGCACCGTGCGCTTGTCGGCCAGGCCCTGCAGCACCGGCACGCCCAGCTTGCGGGCGCGGGCGGCCACGACCGGGTTCTGTTCGGTGGACATGACCAGCACCTTCACCCCCGACCGCTTCAGCAGCGAGACGCCCATCCCGTCGGAGCGGCTGACCAGCACCATCTCGCGGCCGTCGGAGTCGACGTAGGCACGGTCGTCGGTGTGCACGCCGTCGAAGTCGGTGATGACGCAGTCCACGTCGATCGGCTCGGGCCGGTCGATGAACGGCGCGAGCGCGCGTACCAGCTCCAGGTCCTCGGGGTCGTCGACCTCGATGGCGTGCCGGGCCGGCACCGGCTGCACGGCGACCGTGCCGAAGAAGCGGTGGCCGTGCTCGCGCAGGCCGGCGGTGCGCATGACGTAGAAGGCGCCGTTCTCGCGGAACTGCGGCTCGCGGTCCTGCCGCCGTGGCCGTACGGCCGGGTCGTGGTTGACGCCGGAGCCCGCGGCCGTCCACAGGAACTCGTGCGTGGGCAGCCCGGACACGACCGAGTCGGCCTCGCCGTCCAGCACCCTGCGCACCGCCGCCGACAGGTCGGCGGGGTCGATGAACGCGCTCGTGCACTGCACGAGCACCACCACCTCGGGCTCGGCGCCGAGCGCGTCGAGCGCGTGCAGCACCGCCGACTCGCTGGAGGCGGTGGCGCCGCTCAGCTCGGCGGGCCGCTCCACCACGACCGCCCCCGCCTGGCGGGCGGTCTCGGCGATCCCCTCGTGGTCGGTGCTCACCACCACCTGGTCGATCGACTCGGCGCGCAGGCAGGCCCGCACCGCCCTGGTGACCAGCGGAACGCCCCCGACCAGGGCGAGGTTCTTCAGGGGTACGCCCGCCGAACCTCCGCGGGCGGGAACTACGGCCAGGACTCGCAAGGTGACTCCTCAGTGCATCGGATTGCACCCAGAAGCTAGAAGGCCGGATTGAACGGGCGGCGTCACCGTCCTGAACTCTGCGTGGGGATCCGGTAGAGCAACTCTGGCCTGCCCACGCCGCCGTACTGCGGGACGCGGGCCGCCACGCCCAGCTCCACCAGGTATTCGAGGTAGCGCCGCGCGGTCACCCTGGACACCCCGATCGCGTCCGCCACGGCTTGCGCGCCCACCCCGCCCGCCTGGGCGCGCAGCTGCGTGACGACCGCGTCGAGGGTGTCCTGCGCCATGCCCTTTGGCAGCTCGGCGGACGATCCGCGCAGCGTGCCCAGCACCCGGTCCACGTCGCCCTGCCCGACCGCCAGCCCGGCCTCCTCCTTGAAGCGGGCGTAGCGGGTCAGCTTCTCGGCGAGCGCGGCGAACGTGAACGGCTTGAGCAGGTATTGGACGATGCCGAGCGACACCGCCGAGCGGACCATGGTGAGGTCGCGCGCGGACGTCACCGCGATCACATCGCACAGCAGGCCGCCCGCCCGCACCGCCCGGCACACCTCGAGGCCGTGCATGTCGGGCAGGTAGAGGTCGAGCAGGATCAGATCGACGGGCCTGCGGCGCAGGAAGCGCAATGCCTCGCCGCCCGACCTGACCACCCCGGCCACCTCGAAGCCGGGCACCCGCTCGACGTAGATGCGGTTGGCCTCGGCGGTGATCTCCTCGTCCTCGACCACGAGCACGGAGATGAGCCCGGATTCCGGCGTCGTCACGGCACCGGCTCCCGCCTCGGCGCCGGCAGCCGTACGGTGAAGACCGAGCCGGCCACGTCGATCGTGCCGCCGAGGCGCCGCACCGCCTGGCCCACCAGCGCCAGGCCGAGCCCGTGGCCGTCGCCCTTGGTGGTCCAGCCCTTCTCGAACGCGGCCCGGCCGGTCAGCCCTGGACCGTCGTCGGCCACCCTGATCAGCACGCCCCGCTCGTCGCCGCTGAGATGCACCTCCACCCGGCTCGCCGCGTCCACGGCGTTGTCGATGAGGTTGCCGACGATCGTGACCAGGTCGCGCGGGTCCAGGCCCAGGTCGTCCAGCTCGCTGTCCGCGCTGATCACCAGCTCGGCGCCGCGCTCGGCCGCCTCGGCGCTCTTGCCCAGCAGCAGCGCCGCCAGCACGGGCTCGCGCACCGCGCCCACCACCCGGTCGGTCAGCTCCTGCGCGGCCCGCAGCTCAGCCGTGCCCAGCGCCACCGCCTGCTCGGTGCGGCCCAGCTCCACCAGTGTGATCACGGTGTGCAGCCGGTTGGCCGCCTCGTGCGCGGCCGAGCGCAGCGAGTCGGCGAAGCCGCGCTCGGCGTCGAGCTGGCCGGTCAGCGCCTGCAGCTCGGTGTGGTCGCGTACGGTGACGACCGTGCCGAGCCTGCTGGCCGCGCTGTTGACCGCGAGCACCCGGTCACCGGCCAGGTGCACGCGCTCCTCGTCGTCCGTCAGCAGCTCCGCCAGGCCCAGCTCGGCGACGTGCCGCCCCTCGGCTTCGGCGGGCAGCCCCAGCAGCTGCCTGGCCGCGTCGTTGCACAGCGTCAGCGTGCCGTCCCTGCCGACCAGCAGCAGGCCCTCCCTGACCGCGTGCAGCACGGCGTCGTGGTGCTCGTGGATGCGGCCCAGCTCGACCGGGCCGAGCCCGTGCGTCTGGCGGCGCAGCCGCGCGGTCACCAGCCACGTGCCCGCCGCGCCCAGCCCGAGCGCGAGCGCGACGATGAGGCCGCCCCAGGCGAGCTGGTCGCGCAGCCTGGCGTCGATGCGGTCGATGGTGATGCCGGCGCTGACCAGGGCCCGCACCCGCCCGCCGGCCGTCACCGGCGTCACCGCCCGCTTCGAGGGGCCCAGCGTGCCGGTGTAGGTCTCGGTGAACGTCTCGCCGCGCAGCGCGGGCTCGATGTGGCCGAGGAAGCGCCCGCCGATCTCCGCCGGGTTGGGATGGGTGTAGCGGGTGCCGTCGGGGCGCATGATCGTGATGAAGTCGACGCCCGTCGCCGTGCGGACGCGCTCGGCGTACGGCTGCAGCCGCGCCGTCGGGTCGCGCTCGTCGAGCGCGGCCAGCACGTCGGGCGAGGCCGCCACGCTCATCGCCACCGCCTTCGCCGTGCTGCCCGCCTCATCGGTGAGCAGCCGGTGGGCCTGCACCAGCGCGAGCGTCGCGCCGCCCGCCGCCGTGACGGTCACCACGAGCAGCTGCAGCACCAGCATCTGCCCGGCCAGGCTCCAGCGCCGCATGTCCCACCCTCCCCGTGAACGAAACTTACGCAATGGTGACCTGCATCACTTGTGCAGCGCATAGTCGCACGGACAGAAGCTCGTTCCAAAACCGCCGGAGAGCCCCCCTATGCGCGATCGCACCCGTTATCTCTACCTGGCCGTCATCGTGGCGGTCCTGCTCGGGATCCTCGTCGGCTTCATCTGGCCCGACCTCGCCGTCCAGCTGAAACCCATCGGCACGGGGTTCGTCTCGCTCATCCAGATGGTGATCGGGCCCGTCATCTTCTGCACGATCGTGCTGGGCATCGGCTCGGTACGCCAGGCCGCCCAGGTCGGCAAGGTCGGCGGGCTCGCGCTCGGCTACTTCATCGCCATGTCCACGGTCGCGCTGATCATCGGCCTGGCCGTCGGCAACGTCATCGACCCCGGCTCCGGCCTGCAGCTCACCGACGCGGCCAGGGAGCGGGCCGAGGCGGAGGCGGCCAAGGGCGCCGACGCGAGCATGGTGGACTTCCTGCTCGGCATCATCCCCAAGACGCTGGTGTCGGCGCTCACCGAGGGCTCGGTGCTCCAGGCGCTGCTGGTGGCGCTGCTCGCCGGGTTCGCGCTGCAGGCCATGGGCCGCAAGGGCGAGCCGATCCTGCGCGGCATCGAGCACTTCCAGCGGCTGGTCTTCCGCATCCTCGCCATGATCATGTGGGCGGCGCCGGTGGGCGCGTTCGGCGCGATCGCGGCCGTCGTCGGCGACACCGGCCTCGAGGCGCTCAAGAGCCTGGCCATCATCATGATCGCCTTCTACGTGACCTGCGCGCTGTTCGTCGGCGTCGTGCTCGGCACGATCCTGTGGATGGTCGCCAGGATCAACCTGTGGTCGCTGCTGCGCTACCTCGGCAGGGAGTTCCTGCTGATCCTGTCCACCTCGTCGTCGGAGACGGCGCTGCCCCGGCTCATCGCCAAGATGGAGCACCTCGGGGTCAGCAAGACCGTGGCCGGCATCACCGTGCCGACCGGCTACTCCTTCAACCTCGACGGCACCGCGATCTACCTCACCATGGCCACCCTGTTCATCGCCACGGCCACCGGGTCGCCGCTCGGGTTCGGCGAGCAGGTCACGCTGCTGCTGTTCATGATGATCGCGTCCAAGGGCGCGGCGGGCGTCACCGGCGCGGGCCTCGCCACGCTGGCCGGCGGCCTGCAGGCGCACCGGCCCGAGCTCGTGGACGGCGTCGGCCTCATCGTCGGCATCGACCGGTTCATGTCGGAGGCCAGGGCGCTGACGAACTTCGCCGGCAACGCCGTGGCCGCCGTGCTCGTCGGCACGTGGACCGGCGAGTTCGACAGGGAGCGCGCGGGACAGGTGCTGGCCGGGCAGGCCCCGTTCGACGAGGCCACGCTCCTGGACGACGGCGACTCTGACGGGGACGAGCCCCGCGAGCCCGCCAAGGAGCTGACGACCGCCTGACGGCACGCCATCAGCGCCTCCCGCCGTCCGCGCGGCCGGGAGGCGCCGGCGTGACGTCCCCGCCTCGGTCATGCGGACGGGACACGCCGGCGTGACGTCCCCGCTTGCCGGCCCGGTCATGCGGACGGCAGGCGCAGCACGAAGCGGGCGCCGCCCGGGCGGTCCTCGACGCAGAGCGTGCCGCCGTGCGCGACGGCCACGTCGCGCGCGATGGCCAGCCCCAGCCCGGCGCCGCCGGTGTCGCGGCTGCGGGCGGTGTCGAGGCGGGTGAAGCGCTCGAAGATGCGCTCGCGGTCGTGCAGGGGGATCTCGATGCCGTCGTTCTCCACGGTCAGCACCACCAGGGCGTGGTGGTCGCAGCCGTTGGCCGTCCTGTCCGGCTCCGCGTGCACCGTGACCAGGACGGTCTGCTCGGCGTAGCGCTGGGCGTTGTCCAGCAGGTTCGTCAGCACCCTGGCGAGCTGCGTCCGCACGCCCTCCACGCACGCGCCCTCCGCCAGGTCCACCTGCACGGGGATCTTGTCGGTGCGGGTGGCCAGCTCCTGCCGTACCAGGCAGGCCAGGTCGAAGCGTTCCTTGACGATGTCCACCCGGGAGCCGATCCTGGCCAGCAGCAGCAGGTCGGTGATGATGGTCTCCAGCCGGTCGGTGTCGCGCAGCGCGCTCTCGACCAGCGCCTCCATGTCGGTGTCGTCCGGATAGAGCTGGGCGCTCTCCAGCTGGGCGCGCAGCCCGGCGATCGGGGTGCGCAGCTCGTGGGAGGCGTCGGAGGCGAACTGGCGCTGCTGCTCGGCCGAGCGTTCCAGCCGGGCGAGCGTGCCGTTGACGGAGCGGGCGAGCAGGGCCACCTCGTCGTCGCCCGGCGGCTGGGTGACGCGGCGGCTCAGGTCGCCGGCGTGCACGGCGTCCAGCTCGGCGCGCATGGCGCCGACGGGCCGCAGCGCCCGCCCGGTGACCAGCCACGTGGCCCAGCCCGCCAGGGCGATGAGCATGGCGACCTCGATGAACACGACGATCTCCATCGTGTGGGTCTGCAGCACGTCGGGCGAGCTGCGTCCGGCATAGACGATGGGGGAGTCGGGGAACACCGACACCCGCACCGCCGACACGTGGACGCATTTGGTGGGCAGGCACGTCGTGGTGTTGATGACCTGGCCGGCGCCGGTGGGCCTGACGTCATCGAGCAGCGGCAGCGCCCTGGCCCCGTCGCTGGCCCCCAGCAGCCGCCCGTCGGCGCTCACCACCTGGATCAGGTCGACGGACGGGTCGGGCACCGGGATGGCGGCGCCCAGCGGCAGAACACCGCCGCGCATCTCGGAGGCGATGCGCTCGGCGGTGTTCCTCGTGTCGTTGAAGACGCTCGCGTTCACGAGGGTCCTCGCGACCATGATCCCCGCGATGGCCACAGGGATCAGCACGAGGGCGGCTACGGCCGTCGCGATGAGAGTGACACGTCCGCGCAGGGACCTGGCCCACCAGGGTGCCATCCCCCGAGGCTACCGAGCGTGATTGCAGTGTTTTGTCGCTTATATACCGAATAAGGGAAAAGATTAGGCAAGCCTCAGCCCTGCAGCCACACCGTGGTGTCCGGCGGGACGGAGCCGTCGTCCGTCAGGGGGCCGCTGGACAGCAGCACCTCGCCCGCGACGCCGGGGCGCACCGGCTCGTCGCCGGTGTTGAGCACCACGACCAGGCCGGGCTCGCGCTCGATGACCAGCACGTCCTCGGGCGAGTCGAGCCAGGTCAGCGTGCCGCCGCCGAGCGCCGGGTGCTGCCTGCGCAGCCGCAGCGCGGCGCGGTAGAGGTTGAGCGTCGAGGCGGGGTCGTCGTGCTGCGCCTCGGCCGACAGCGCCGCCCACTCGGCCGGGATCGGCAGCCACGGGTTCCGCCAGCCGAGTCCCTCCGACGACGTCCACGGCAGCGGCACCCGGCAGCCGTCGCGGCTCTCGCCGCGCCGCAGGAACGCCGGGTCCTGGCGCAGCTCGTCCGGCAGGTCGAGCACCTCGGGCAGGCCGAGCTCCTCGCCGTTGTAGAGGTAGGCGGAGCCGGGCAGCGCCAGCATGAGCAGGGTGGCCGCGCGGGCGCGGGCAAGCGAGCCGTGCCGGGTGACGTGGCGCGGCTTGTCGTGGTTGGACAGCACCCACGTGGTGGGCGCGCCGACCAGCTCGGCCTCGGCGAGCGACTTCTCGATGACGGAACGGAACGACTTGGCGTGGAAGTCGGCCATCATGAACTCGAAGTTGAACGCCTGGTGCAGCTCGTCGGGCCCGACGTAACGGGCCAGCCGCTCGGGGGAGGACACCCACGCCTCGGCCACCGCCATGCGCCCGCCGGGGTAGGAGTCGAGGATCGGCCGCCACTCGCGGTAGATGTCGTGCACGCCGTCCTGGTCGAAGTACGGCACCTGCTCGTCGCCCAGCATCTCGGCCTGCGGGCCGTCCTTCTTGCCCACGTCGGGCAGGCCGGCGGCCTTGATCATGCCGTGCGCCACGTCGATGCGGAAGCCGTCCACGCCCCGGTCGAGCCAGAAGCGCAGGATGTCGCGGAACTCGGCGCGTACCTCGGGGTTCTCCCAGTTGAGGTCGGGCTGCTCGGGCGCGAACAGGTGGAGGTACCACGAGCCGTCCTCGACCTGCGTCCATGCGGGGCCGCCGAAGATCGACTCCCAGTCGTTGGGCGCGTCGCGGAAGATGTAGCGGTCGCGCAGCCCGGCCTTGAACCAGGGATGCTGGTCGGAGGAGTGGTTGGGGACCAGGTCCACGATGACCCTGATGCCCTTGGCGTGCGCGTCGGCCGTCAGCGCGTCGAAGTCGGCGAGCGTGCCGAACATCGGGTCCACGTCGCGGTAGTCGGCGACGTCGTAGCCGCCGTCGGCCATCGGGGAGGTGTAGAACGGGCTCAGCCAGATGGCGTCCACGCCCAGCTCCGCCAGGTAGTCGAGGCGCTCGCGGACGCCCGCGAGGTCTCCGACGCCGTCACCGTTGGCGTCGGCGAAGCTTCGGGGGTAGACCTGGTACACGACGGCGTCCCGCCACCAGTCGTCGTTGCCGAGCATGTGCGTCCTTCCCGGATGATCCGGATATCGGTGTGGTTCTGGTGAAGGATGTCCGATTCGTAGGACGAGGTCAAGTGCAAGTTTCGGAAACTTGCAGCTCCATCCTGCAACGTCGTGGCCTGGTGTCGGGCAGGTCAGGACCGATGGCGCGGGTGTTGATCAGGTAACGCTCTTGCGCAAGTTCTTCCACTTTTTGCAAAGAGCGGCTAACGTCCCGGAAACGTCGAGCCAATCTCGGCGGCGGTGCAACGACGCATCGCCGTTCCTCCGTGACCTCAGGAGGTCCCCCCATGCGCATCCGGGCTCTGGGTGTGGCAGCTCTCGCGACTCTCGCGTTCGCGGCGACCGCGTGCGGCGGATCGTCGCCGCAGGCCCCCGCCGACGGTACGGCGGCGCCGTCGTCCCCGGTCTCTTCGGCCCCCGCGGGCGCGGCCGGCACGCTCGTGATCTGGGCCGACCCCAGCAGGGTCGAGCCGCTCAAGCCGTTCGTCGAGCAGTTCGGCACCGAGAACGGCGTGACCGTCGAGGTCAAGGAGATCAGCAAGGACAACCAGACGACCTTCCTGACCGCCTCGCAGCAGGGCAGCGGCCCGGACATCATGATCGGCGCGCACGACTGGATCGGCAACCTCGTGCAGAACGGCGCCATCGACCCGGTCACGCTCACCGAGGAGCAGAAGGCCGCCTTCTCCCCGAAGGCGATCCAGGCGGTCACCTTCGACGGGCAGATCTACGGAGCCCCGTACGCGGTGGAGAACATCGCCCTGATCCGCAACACCGACCTCGCCCCCGACGCCCCCGCGACGATCGAGGACATGATCGCCAAGGGCAAGGCGCTGAAGAAGGACGGCAAGGTCAAGGAGGTGCTCTGCCTGCCGGTCGGCCAGAAGGGCGACGCCTTCCACGTCTACCCGATCTTCGCCTCGGGCGGCGGCGCGCTGTTCGGCACGACCGCCTCCGGCGACCCCGACCCCAAGCAGGTGCTGCTCGGCTCGGAGGGCTCCGTCAAGGCGTTCGGCAAGCTGAAGGACCTCGGTGAGAAGGGCGAGGGCGCGCTGCGCACGTCCCTGACCAACGAGAACTACATCCCGACCTTCGCCTCGGGCAAGTGCGCCTTCCTCGTCTCCGGCCCGTGGGCCATCAGCGAGATCAAGAAGGGCGGCGTCACCTACGACATCAGCGCCGTCCCGCCGTTCGAGGGCGGGCAGCCGGCCACCCCGTTCGTGGGCGTGCAGAGCTTCTTCGTCGCCTCGAAGGGCAAGAGCAAGGCGCTGGCGCAGGAGTTCGTCGCCAACTACGTGACCAGCAAGGACGTCGCCAAGGCGCTGTACGAGGCCGACCCCAGGCCCCCGGCGCTGACCGCCGCCCTGGAGGAGGTCCAGGCGAGCGATCCCGACGCCGCCAAGTTCATGGAGGCCGGCAAGGACGGCCTGCCGATGCCCGCCATCCCCGCCATGGCCGCCATCTGGGAGCCGTTCGGCATCGCCGAGACGGCCGTGGTCAAGGGCGGCGACGCGGCCAAGGCCGCCGCGTCGGCGCAGAAGGCCATCGACGGCGCGCTCAAGAACTGACCGCTCATGCCTTCGCACGTGCGCGCGGCGGCACGGCCGCGCGGGGAGCGGAGCACGGCGTTCGTGGTGAGCAGGATCGCGGTGCTGGCCGTGGCCGGCGCGATCCTGCTCTACGCCGTGCCGCCGCTGGTGGCCGCCGGGTCGTGGGTGTCACTGACGCTGCTCGGCGCCGCCACCGCGGTCATCGCCTGCCTCTATCTGACCCGGCGCTTCATCCCGGCCAAATACCTCATCCCCGGTACCGTCTTCCTCCTCGCCTTCCAGGTGTTCCCCGTGCTCTACACGGTGACCACGGCGTTCACGAACTTCGGTGACGGGCACCGCGGCGACAAGGCCGCCGCCATCGAGGCCGTCCAGACCGGCTCGGTCCGTCAGGCGCCCGGCTCGCCGGAGTACACGCTCACCGTCGCCCTGCGCGGCGAGGAGCTGGTGTTCCTGCTCGTGGACCCGGACACCAAGCAGGTCTCGCTGGGCACGCGGGCCGGCGTGGAACCGCTGGCCGGCGCGCGGCTCGGCGTGACCGGCAAGGTGCTCGCGGCGCCGGGGCTCACCGTGCTCAAGGCGCCCGAGGCCGCCGCGCGCGGGCCCGAGATCACGGCGCTGGCCGTGCCCACCGGTGACGGCCTCATCAAGGCGAACGGGCTCAGCCGCGCCGTCGAGGGCAAGGCCGCCCTGGTGTACGACGCCGCCTGCGACTGCGTACGCGGCGAGGGCGGCCCCTGGACGGCCGACGAGTCGCAGGGCTACTTCGTCAACGCCGAGGGCGAGCACCTGGCCCAGGGCTGGCAGGTCAACGTCGGCCTGGACAACTTCCTGCGGGTGCTCACCAACCCCACGATCTCCGGCTATTTCGCCGGCGTGCTGGGCTGGAACCTCGCCTTCGCGCTCGCCTCGGTGCTCGGCACGTTCGCGCTCGGCATATCGGTCGCCCTGGCCCTGCACCACCCGCGCATGCGCGGCACCAAGATCTACCGGATCGTGCTGATCCTGCCGTACGCGATGCCCGCCTTCGCGATGCTGATGGTCTGGCGCGACATGTTCAACCGCGACTTCGGCCTGATCAACCAGCTGCTCGGGGCCGAGATCGACTGGCTGGGCCAGACGGGGACCGCCCGGCTCGGCGTCGTGCTGGTCAACCTGTGGCTCGGCTTCCCGTACATGTTCCTCGTCACCACCGGCGCGCTGCAGGCCATCCCGCGCGAGCTGACCGAGGCCGCCGCCATCGACGGCGCCACCCCGTGGAAGGCGTTCCGCCGGGTCACGCTGCCGCTGCTGCTCGTCGCGCTCACGCCGCTGCTGATCTCGTCGTTCGCCTTCAACTTCAACAACTTCAACGTCATCGCCCTGACCACCGACGGCGGGCCGTTCCCCGCGGAGAACCCGCAGGTCGGCGGCACCGACCTGCTCATCACCTACACCTTCAGACTGGCGTTCGGGCCGAGCGGCGCGCAGTTCGGCTTCGCGGCGGCGATCTCGGTCTTCATCTTCGCCATCGTGGCCGTCATCTCGGCCGTGGCCTTCCGGCGTACCCGCAAGCAGGAGGAGGTCTACGCGTGAAGCTCGCCCTGCGGCACGTCTTCGTGCTGGCCGTGTGCGTGTTCGCGGTGTTCCCGATCCTGTTCGTGATCTCGGCCGCGATCAACCCGCTGGGCACGCTGGCCTCGACCGAGCTGTTCCCCACCGGGGCAAGCCTGGACAACTTCGGCGACCTGCTGACCTCCGACGCCTACCCCTTCAAGCGCTGGTTCTTCAACTCGGTGTTCATCGCGCTCGCCTCGTCGTTCGCCAGTCTGGTGCTGTCGATGATGGCCGCGTACGCCTTCAGCCGCATGCGCTTCGCCGGCCGCAGGACCGGGCTGCTGGCGCTGCTGCTCATCCAGATGTTCCCGCAGTTCCTGGCCATCGTGACGATCTTCATGATCTTCACGAGCGTGACCGAGCTGTACCCGGCCCTCGGCTTCGACACCGTGTGGGGCCTGCTGCTGCTCTACCTCGGCGGCGCGCTCGGCGTGAACACCTGGCTGATGAAGGGCTTCCTCGACACCGTCCCCAAGGAGCTGGACGAGGCCGCCACCATGGACGGCGCCACCCACGCCCAGATCTTCTGGCGCATCATCATGCCGCTGGTCACGCCGATCCTCGCGGTCACCGCGCTGCTGGCGTTCATCGGCACGATGAGCGAGTTCCTGATGGCGAGCGTGTTCCTGCGCGATCCGGAGAGCAAGACGCTCGCGGTCGGCATGTACGGCATGATCGCGGGGGATCACCGGAACACGAACTTCGGCATGTTCGCCGCGGCCACGCTGATCACCGCCGTGCCCACGGTCGGCGTGTTCCTGTGGTTGCAGAAGTACATCGTCTCCGGCCTGACCGCCGGCGCCGTCAAGGGATAGATGAGCACAGTGCGTCACCTCGGGGAGCCTCACCACGACGGGTCCGCCCTCTACGTCTCCGACCAGCGACCCGAGCTCGGCGCGCGGGTCACGCTCTGGCTGCGCGCGCCGGTGGCCGCCGGGGTCGCCGGCGTGCACGTCCGCGCCGTGCACGACGGCGAGCCCCGCTACGCCGAGGCCCGCGTGGACCCCGCGCGCCGGGGCGCCGGCGGCTACGGCCGCGGCGACGTGTGGTGGCGGGCCGAGATCACCGCGGTCAACCCGGTCACCCCGTACCGCTTCCTGCTGCACACCCGTACCGGCCAGAAATGGCTGACCGCGGCCGGGCTCGCCGCGCACGACCTCACCGACGCGGGCGACTTCCGGCTCGTCTGCCACGAGCCGCCGCCGTCGTGGCTGGCCGGCGCGATCGTCTACCAGATCTTCCCCGACCGCTTCGACCGCTCCGGCGCCAGGCCGGAGCCGCCCGGCTGGGCGCTGCCCCGCGACTGGGACCGCGACCCCGTCATCCCCAGCGGCCCCGGCACCTCCACCCAGTTCTACGGCGGCGACCTCGACGGCCTCACCCGGCGTCTCGACCACATCAGCGGACTCGGCGCCGACACCGTCTACCTCACGCCGTTCTTCCCCGCCCGCTCCAACCACCGCTACGACGCCTCGACCTTCGAGCACGTGGACCCGCTGCTCGGCGGCGACGCCGCGCTGCACCGCCTGTCGGGCGCGCTGCACGCGCGCGGCATGCGGCTCATCGGCGACATCACCACCAACCACTGCGGCGACGCCCACGAGTGGTTCACCACGGCCGTGTCCAACGTGCGCGCCCCCGAGCGCGAGATGTTCTACTTCGACCCCGCCACCGGCGACTACGAGTCCTGGTGGGGCGTCAAGACGCTGCCCAAGCTCAACTGGGGCAGCGCACTGGTGCGGGAACGGATGACGGCGGTGCTGAAGCGGTGGCTCGGCCCGCTCGACGGCTGGCGGGTCGACGTCGCCAACATGACCGGGCGCCGCGCGGCCGACGACCACCTGCACGAGGTCGCCGCCCTGCTGCGGGCCGAGCTCGGCCCCGGCGCCGCGCTCATCGCCGAGCACAACCACGACGCCTCGCCCGACCTCGACCGCGACGGCTGGCACGGCACCATGAACTACGGCGGCTTCACCCGCCCGGTCTGGGCCTGGCTGCGCGGCCCCGAGACGGATCTCGAGCACTTCCTCGGCGTGCCGGGCGGCATCCCCGAGCGCGACGGCCTGGCCACGCTGGCCACGTTCCGGTCCTTCGCCGCGCACCTGTCGTGGCGCTCGTACGTGCACTCCTGGCAGCTGCTCGACTCCCACGACTCGCCGCGCGTGCGCACGGTCACCGGCTCGCGCGAGCGCCACCTGCTGGCCGCCGGCCTGCAGGCCACGCTGCCGGGCACGCCGATGATCTTCGCGGGCAGCGAGTTCGGCCTGACCGGCGTCAACGGCGAGCACTCCCGCACCCCCATGCCGTGGAACCGCCCCGGCGACCGGGACCAGGCGACGCTGGCCGCCTACCGCGAGCTGTTCGGGCTGCGCAGGGCCGAGCCCGCCCTGCGGCACGGCGGCCTGCGCTGGCTGCACGCCGACGCCGACTGCCTGGTGTTCGCGCGGGAGACGTACGGGGAGTCGATCGTGGTGTGCGTACGGCGGGCGCCGGGCGAGCCGCTCACGCTCGGCGAGCACCTCACCGGCCTCTACCACGCGCCCGACGGCGACGTGATACCGGGTGACGGACCTTCGCTGAGCGTATGGCGAACCAGCGGCTGATCACGCTACGGTGGCCTCTGCTGATTTTCCGTACCTCCCAGCTCGTTAGTGGTGTGCCCCGTATGAGGTTGCTGTCCGTAGCCGTCATGGCTTCGCTCCTGCCCGCCGTACCCGCCGCCGCGGCGGCGGAGACCCGGAGCGCGGAGAGCAGAGCGCGGGCGGGCACCACCTACTACGTCGATTCCAAGGCGGGCGACGACGCGGCCGACGGCACCAGCGAGCGCACCGCGTGGAAGTCGCTGGAGAAGGTCGGCGCCGCCGAGCTCAAGCCGGGCGACACGGTCGCGGTCAAGCGCGGCAGTGGCTTCACCGGCCCGCTCACCCTCGAGGCCGACGGCACCGCCGCCCGGCCCATCGTGGTCCGCGCCTACGGCAAGGGCCCGCTCGCGAGGATCAGCGGCACCGAGGACGACTGCGTGATCGTCAAGGGCGACTACTGGCGCATCAGCGGGCTGCGCGCCTCCGGCTGCCGATGGGCCGGCTTCCAGCTCGCCGGCCGCCGCGTCGAGCTGTCGGGCGTGCAGGCCGACCGCAACATCGCCGGCGTGCTGGTCACCCCGTCCGGCTCGCACAACACCATCCGCGACAGCGTGCTGACCGACAACAACCGGATGAGCGTCAACGACTCGGGCGGCGACAACGACTCCGGCGCCTTCGGCGTGCTGCTCAACGGCGACGACAACCTCGTCACCGGCAACACCATCACCGGCAGCTACGCCAAGAGCAGCGACTACGGCACCGACGGCGCCGCCGTCGAGATCTTCGGCGGCGACCGCAACCGCGTCACCCACAACGTCGCCCGCGACAACGACACCTTCACCGAGCTCGGCGCGAAGAAGGGCACGACCGCGACCGGCAACGTGTTCGCCTTCAACGTCGTCACCTCCAAGCGCAGCCGCGGCTCGTTCCTCATCACCCGCGGCCCGCGCCACATCGTCGGCCCGGTCAAGGGCACGATCGCGGTGCACAACTCCGTCTACCTGCCGGCCAGGAACACCATCGGCTGGTCCTGCCACGACGGGTGCTCGCCGTCGATACTCAAGCTGCGCAACAACGCCGTCCACGTCGGCGGCGAGGCCGGCTTCGAGGACGGCAAGGGCGCCGACGAGGCGGGCGGCGTCTACAAGGGGCGCAAAGCCCGCTTCAAGCCGGGGCCGAAGACGGTCATGGCCGACCCGAAGTTCGTCTCCCGCACCGACCTGCGGCTGCGTCCCGGCTCTCCGGCGATCGGGCGCGGGGTGCGGCTGAGCTCCACGTGGTACGGCGGCAAGGCGATCTTCAAGGACGCCGCGGGCAAGGTCCTCAAGGCTTCGCCCACCGCGGGCGCCTACCAGCACTGACGCCGTGAGCATCGACTCCGCCCACCTCGAAGCGCGCCGCGAGCTGGTGAAGAGGCTCGCCGACTCCGAGGCCCCCAGGCACTACTGGCACCTGGGGGACGAGGACGGGCGGGCCTGGCTGTTCGAGAGCGTCGAGGGCGACGGCGAGCACTGGGCGGTCCGCCAGGTCGAGGTGGGCGCCGACGGCGCCGACGGTGCCGATCGCGCCGCCCGCCGCTACTGGTGGCGTCACCTCCAGGACGGCCAGGGCTTCCTGTCCGACCAGCCGCTGGAGATCTGGGAGCTGACCGAGATCACCCCCGAGGCGTTCGAGGCGGTCTGGGCCGCCGTCGGCTGACCCCTTCGCACGACCGCCGCCGCCCGCCGGCCCGCCTACTGGCCGGCCAGCGCCGGATAGAGCAGCTCCAGGCCGCCGGACAGCCCCGACCTGGCCTGCCTGCTGACGTCGTCGGCCAGCACCTCGTACGCCCCCGACTCCAGCCCGTCGAGCGTGGCCGCGACCACGTCCTCGGGGGCGATCTTGGGGCCGGTGATGCTCGCGGCCATGTCGGTGTCGATGTAGCCGGCGTGCACGCCCACCACCTGCGTGCCCTGCTCCAGCAGCTCCAGCCGCAGCGCGTTGGTCAGCGACCAGGCCGCGGCCTTCGACGCCGCGTACGTGGTGACGCGCGGGAACGTGAGGTACGACAGCACCGACAGGACGTTGACCAGCGCGCCGCCGCCGTTGCGGGCCAGCACGGGCGCGAAGGCGCCGCTCATGGCCAGCGTGCCGAAGTAGTTGACCTCCATCTCGGCCCTGGCCGCCGCCGGGCCCGGGTTTTGGCTGTGGGAGACGCCCGCGTTGTTGATCAGCAGGCTCACGTCGCCGCAGAGCTCGGCGGCGGCGGCCACGGCGGCCTGGTCGGTCACGTCGAGCGCGATCGGCGTCAGGTCCGGGTCGGTGATCGAGGCGGGGTTCCTGGCGGCGGCGTACACCTTGCGCGCGCCGCGCTCCAGCAGGGCGCGGGCGAACGTGGCGCCCAGGCCGCGGTTGGCGCCGGTGACGAGGGCGACGCTGTCGGTGATCTTCATGAGGTTCGCTCCAGGGTGAGTGGCTCGGTGGCCGGGAGGACGCCGGTGCGCATGGGGGTGCGTACGGCCTGCACGATGACGGCATCACGCATCGCGGCACCGTCCGCTTGGGTTGGATTTTCCAACCCACCATAAGTGAGTTGGAAAATCCAACGCAACCCCTACCAGGAAAATCAGGCCGGCCCGTGGATGATCACCCGGATCTCGCGGTGTCGAAGCCGCGCTCAGCCCCCTCCGGATCGTCGTGGCAGGAGCCCCTGCGCCTCGGCGATGACGACACCGGAGACGAACGCGTTTCAGCACGTCGTGACCAGGCCCAGGAAGGCGGACGAGCTCAGGAAGGCGGACGAGCGCTCCTGCCGGCGCGACATCGCCACGATGCGGTCGCTCGTGGACGACGTGATCAAGCGGCCCAGGGCCGAGGGCGCACGAGACGATCATGAAGCTGGACGTCATCCCGCGCGTTCTGGACGAGCATCCCGAGCATGACCTGCCCTGCGGGGGCGGGCTGGCCGCCTGGGAGCAGGGCGGGCACGTGTACGTCTGCGGCGACGGCCTCCGGATGGCGCCGGCCGTCCGGCAGGTCCTGCTCGGCCTTCACCGCGACAGGACCGGCGAGGACGGGGCCGCGTGGCCGGCGGAGCTGGAGGAGCGGGGCCGCTACCAGCAGGAGGTGTTCGCCTGAGCGTTTCGAGCGGCGCTTTGTCCGGGGATGCGGCGGGGCAGACAGTCCCTTTATCGACAATCCGGACTTAACACTGCAATGTTGGAAATAACCGCAGCGTGCACGACATATCCGTGGAACATGCTCGAAACTTGTCCACGGCACTGTGAGAGCCTCTGCGGAAAGGGGGCGGACATGCTGCTGCGTCTGAGGGTGTCACTGCCCGACAGGCCCGGCGGACTCGGCCAGGTGGCCAAGGCCCTGGGTACGTTGGGCGCCGACATCCTGCAGGTCACCGTGCTCGAACGCGAGGCGGGACGGGCGGTGGACGACTTCACCGTCTCCTGGCCCGCGCCGGTGACCACAGAAGAGGCGCGCGAGCGGCTCTCCGCCCTGCCGGGGGTCCGGGTCGAAGGGGTGTGGCCCACCAAGGAGGTGCCCGGCTCCGCCCTCGACTACGACCTGCTCATGCACGTCGCCAGCGAGCCCGCCCGGGGCTTCGCCACGCTCGTGGACGCGCTGCCCGGCCTGTGCGGGGCCGAGTGGTCATTGGCGGTGGCCGACGGCGTCGTCCAGCACGCCTCGCACGCCGCGCCCGCCTCGTTCGACCTGCCGGAGCCGCCCCCGAGGGCGGTCGCCAGGGACGCCGAGAAGCTGCGCCTCATGCTGCTGCCCGTCGTGGCCGCCGGGCTGCACGTGGTGGTGGCGCGGGCCGACGGGCCCGACTTCCACCGCGCCGAGGTGGAGCGCGCCGCCCGCATCGTGGACGTGGTGTCCAAGCTGGCGGCCCGCGCGTAACCGTTGACCGAATAATGATCTGGTCACTAACGTGGGCGGTCACGACGGTGTGAACAGGAGCCGCCCTTGACCGTCCACGAGCCCGCCATCGGCCGCTACTACGAGGACTTCACCGTCGGGGACGTCTACCAGCACCCCATGGGCCGCACCATCAGCGAGGCCGACAACACCTGGTTCACGCTCCTGACGATGAACACCAACCAGAACCACTTCAACGCCCACTTCGCCGCCAAGGCCCCCACCGGGAAGATCATCGTGAACTCGGGGCTGACCGTGGCCATCGTGCTCGGCCTGTCCGTCATCGACGTCAGCCAGACCGCGATCATGAACCTCGGCTGGACCGACATCAAGCTCACCCACCCCGTCTTCGTCGGCGACACCCTCTACGCCGAGTCGAAGGTGACCGCCAAGCGGGAGTCGAAGTCGCGGCCGTACGCCGGGATCGTCACCGCGTACACGCGCGGGCTCAACCAGGACGGCGACGAGATCATGTCCTGGACCCGCACCGTCATGGTCTACAAGCGCGACGCACCCCACGACAAGGGCTACTTCCCCCAGGCCAGGACCGGCCCGCTCTGAGGAGTTGAGTCACATGGACTTCGAGCTGACCGACGAGCAGAAGGCGTTCCGCGAGACCCTGCGCGCGTTCGTGGACAAGGAGATCATGCCGGTCGCCACCGAATGGGAGCACTCCGGGCGCTACCCGGCCGAGATCATCGACAAGATGAAGCAGATGGGGCTGTTCGGGCTGTCCGTCCCCGAGGAGTACGGCGGGCTCGCCGCCGACATGGTCTCCTTCGCGCTCGTCTTCGAGGAGATCGCGCGCGGCTGGATGGGCGTCGCCGGCACGATCGGCTCCCACTCGCTGGCCTGCTGGATGATCGCCCGCCATGGCACCGACGAGCAGAAACGCCGCCACCTGCCCGACCTCGCCACCGGCGCGCGGCGCACCGCCATCGCGCTCACCGAGCCGGGCGCCGGCACCGACCTGCAGGGCATCCAGACCCGCGCGGTCCGCGACGGCGACCACTACGTCGTCACCGGCACCAAGACCTGGATCACCAACGCCCGCCACGCCGACCCGCTGCCCGTCCTGGTCAAGACCTCCATCGAGGAGCCCGCCCACAAGGGCATGTCCGTGCTGCTCGTCGACCCCGATCTGCCCGGCTTCTCCGTCAGCCGCGACCTGCCCAAGCTCGGCTACAAGGGCACCGAGACCTGCGAGGTCGTGCTCGACGAGGTGCGGGTGCCGGTCTCGTGCCTGCTCGGCGGCGCCGAGGGGCGCGGCATGCAGCAGGTGCTCGGCGGGCTGGAGATGGGCCGCATCAACATCGCCGCCCGCGCCGTCGGGGTCGCCCAGGCCGCGTACGACGCCGCGCTCGCCTACTCCCGCGACCGCACCGCCTTCGGGCAGCCCATCGCCGGCTTCCAGGCCATCCAGCTCAAGCTGGCCGACATGGCGACCGAGATCCAGGCGGCCCGGCTGCTCACGTACTGGGCGGCCTCCCAGGCCGACGGAGGCCGGCGGGTGGACATGGAGGCCGGCATGGCCAAGTACTTCGCCTCCGAGGTGGCGCTGAAGGCGTCCCTCGACGCGATGCGCATCCACGGCGGGTACGGCTACTCCCAGGAGTACGTGGTCGAGCGGCTCTACCGCGACGCGCCGCTCATGGCGATCGGCGAGGGCACCAACGACGTGCAGCGCATGGTCATCGCGCGCTCGCTCATCTCGGGAAAGGGCAAGGTCGGCTGGTGACGCCGCCGCTCCCTGGGCCGCTGCTTATCCTGAGCGCGGAGGGACTGCGGGAGCGAGGAACACCATGTCCGACGACGAGGACACCGCCCACGAGCACGGGCATGGGCACGGGCATGGGCCCGAACATGGGCCCGAACATGGGCATGGGCATGGGCGTTCGGGCCGGTGGCGGGGGATCCGAGGTGTGGTGCAGCGGATCACGCACGCCGTCACCCCGCACAGCCACGACACCGCCGGCAAGACCGACACCGCCCTGGAGACCAGCAGCAGGGGCATGCGCGTGCTGGCCGTCTCGTTCGCCGTCCTCATGGTCACCGCCGCCGTCCAGGCCGTCATCGTGGCGGCGTCCGGCTCGGTCGCGCTGCTCGGTGACACGCTGCACAACCTGGCCGACGCCCTCACCGCCGTCCCGCTGGCCATCGCGTTCTCGCTCGGCCGCCGCGCCGCCACCCGCCGCTACACCTACGGCTACGGCAGGGCCGAGGACCTCGCGGGCATCGTCATCGTCGCGCTCATCGCCGTATCCGCCGCCCTGGCCGGGTACGAGGCCGTCACGCGCCTCCTCGACCCCCAGGAGATCAGGGCGGTCGGCTGGGTGGCCGGGGCGGCGCTGATCGGGTTCGCGGGGAACGAGTGGGTCGCCCGCTACCGCATCAAGGTCGGCAAGGAGATCGGCTCGGCCGCCCTCGTCGCCGACGGCCTGCACGCCAGGACCGACGGCTTCACCTCCCTGGCCGTCCTTTTGGGCGCCGGCGGCGCCGCGCTCGGCCTGCCGCTGGCCGACCCCGTCGTGGGCCTGCTCATCACCGTCGCGATCTGCTTCGTGCTGCGCGACGCGGCCCGCGAGATCTACCGCCGCCTCATGGACGCCGTCGACCCCGCCCTCGTGGACGCCGCGGAACGCATCCTCACCTCGGTGAACGGCGTCCGCCGCGTGGGCTCCGTACGTCTGCGCTGGATCGGGCACGCCCTCCACGCCGAGGTAGAGATCCTCGTCCCCCACGACATGTCCGTCATCACCGCTCATGGGGTCGCGGTCGAAGCCGAACACCGCCTCATCCACGAACTCCCACGCCTACGGGCCGCCACGGTCCACACCGACCCCGACGGCCCCGCCGACGCCGACCACCACGCCACCCTCACCACCCACCGCCCCCACTGACCCACCCCGCTCCGTCGACTGTGAACGATATGGCGAGTGACGGAAGGTGACTCTGCGTTGAAGTGCACGGGTGAATGCGGAGGAGCGGACGCTCGGCGGAGACAGTGAACCGCGCGTGCACCACAGCGGTCCGGCGGTGGCGACCGCTATGCAGGACCTGCCTTGAAGGTCACCCAGGCGTACCGATACGCGCTGGACCCCACTACGGAGCAAGCCGAGGGGTTGGCCTCGCACTGCGGCGCGGCGCGGTTCGCGTTCAATTGGGGCTTGGCCCGCGTCAGGGCCGCTCTTGCGCAGCGGGCAGCCGAGCAGTCTTACGGCATTTCCGCAGAGTCACTGACCGAAGTCCCCTGGAACCTGTACGCGCTGCGCCGAGCGTGGAACCTGGCGAAACGCACAGACGCGCCATGGTGGGCAGAAAATTCCAAAGAGGCGTACAGTTCCGGCCTGGGCGGGTTGGCGCGTGCCTTGCAGAATTGGTCGGCTTCCCGTAGGGGCAAGCGGGCGGGTGAACGGGTCGGGTTTCCGCGTTTCAAGGCGAAACACCGAGCCATGCCGTCGTGCCGGTTCACCACCGGTCCCCTTCGGGTGGAGGCCGACCGGCGGCATGTGACGCTGCCTCGGCTGGGCACGATCCGCCTCTGCGAGTCCGCCCGCAAATTGGCCCGCCACATCGAGCGCGGCACCGGCCGGATCCTTTCGGCCACGGTCCGGCTCGACGGCCGCCGTTGGTTCGTCTCGTTCACTTGCGAGATCGTCCGGCCCGACCGCTCGCCGGCCCGGCCGGACGCGGTCGTCGCTCTTGACCTCGGCGTCAAGGTGCTGGCGGTGTTGTCCACCGGTGAAGTGATCAACAACCCCCGGCATCATCGGTCTGCGCTACGGAAACTGCGCCGGTTGAACAAGCAACTGGCCCGCCGCCGAGGCCCGCGCGCCCCAGACGGGAGCAGGCGGAACGCCTCCGCCCGCTGGCACCAGACCCGAGCGGCTCTCACCAAGACACACGCCCATGTCGCCGCCCAACGGCGCGACGGTCTGAACAAGCTGACCACCCGCCTGGCGTCCACCTACGGCACCGTCGTGACCGAGGACCTGAACGTGGCCGGGATGCTCGCCAACCGCCACCTCGCCCGGGCCGTCGCCGATGTCGCCATGGGCGAGACCCGACGACAGCTGTCATACAAGACCACCTGGAACAAGGGCAGGCTGGTCGTTGCCGATCGCTGGTTCCCCTCTTCGAAGACGTGCTCTGCATGTGGCGCGGTGAAAGCCAAGCTCGCCCTATCGGAGCGCACCTATTCATGCACCGAGTGCGGTTTGCTCCTGGACCGGGACGTCAACGCCGCACGCAATCTGGCCGCGCTCGCGGTCGACGTCGCCCAGAGTTGCGGGGAGACGGAAAACGCCCCTCGGGATACCGGGCAGGACGGCTCCGATCGTCCTGGCAGAGCTGGTGTAAGACCCGCCTCGGTGGGCGGTCGGCGATGAAGCGGGAACCCCTTCGCGGGGGAACGCCAGGCCGTAAGGTCATGGCTGCCGGCGCGCGCTTCGGTAGTGCTCGCTCACTGGCAACGGTAGGTTGGTGCGGGTGTCCGCAGCCGCTTCATCCCCCGCGTCCCCGGCCGCCCTCACCTCATCCTCCCGGCTCGCCTGGCTCGACGCTTTGCGGGGGATCGGTGCGCTCGCGGTGGTGGCCGAGCACATGTTGCCGTGGTTCGTGCCCAGTCTGAGGCCCTACTGGTTCAGTCTCGGCGTTTACGGGATTTTCGTGTTCTTCCTGGTCAGCGGCTACATCATCCCGGCGTCGCTGGAGCGGCACGGTGATGTGCGGGCGTTCTGGATCAGCCGGTTCTTCCGGCTCTACCCGCTCTACCTCGCGATCATCGTGCTCGTGCTGGCGCTCGCCTGGTGGGTGCCGGTGCGGGAGGCGGTGGTGCGGGACGGCAGCGCGGTGGCGGCGCACGCGACGATGCTGCTCGACGTCGTGGGCATCGGCGGGGTGGCCGACACCATGTGGACGCTGTCGTACGAGATGGTGTTCTACCTGGTGGTCACGGCGCTGTTCCTGACGCGCGGGCATGAGCGCAGCGGGACGTGGGCGATCGTGTTCGCGGTGGCGGCGGTGCTGGTGGGGCTGGTGGCGTCGGGGGCGGTGTTCGGGGGCGGGTGGCCGGCGTACGTGTCGTGCGCGGTGTTCGTCCTCGGACTGACGGGCGTGGTGCTGGGCCGCCTGCGCACGGTCTCGGCGTGCCTGCTGGGCGTGATGGCGGTGGCCTGCCTGCTGCTGAGCAGCCGGGTGCCGTGGCTGGGGGCGGCGGTGCTGGCGGTGATGTTCGCGGGGACGGCGATCTACCGGTGGGAGCGCGGCACCGGGCCGCTGTGGCCGGTGGCGGTGACGGCGGCGCTGGTGGTGGTCGCGCCCGTCTGGGCCATCGAGAGCGGCTGGTGGTGGGTGCGGGCCGACGTCTGGCTGACGACCATCGCGCTGGCGGCGGCCACGTTCGCGGGCGGGATGGCGTTGCGGGGGCGGCGGCTGCCGCGGGTGCTGGTGTGGTTCGGGCTGATCAGTTACTCGCTCTATCTGGTGCACCATCCGCTGCTGAAGTACTTTGTGCAGGTCAGCGGGGATCTGCGGCAGGCGGCGCTGCCGTACCAGCTGCTGATGACCGCCGTGGCGCTGGCAGTGATCATCGGGGCGAGCGCGCTGACGTACCGGTTCGTGGAGAAGCCGATGCAGGACCTCGGCCGGCGGGTCTCACGCCGGTGCCGCGGCGGGCTCCAGGGCGGCGGCGAGGCGCGGGTGCCGGGCGAGGACGCGGGCGACGACCGGGTCCTCGGCCATCAGGAACGCCAGGTGCCGCACGGCGTGGGCGACCACGTTGGCCAGGGCGACACGGTCGGGTGACGGCGCGGCGGGAGCCCGGCCGCGGGCGATCTCCAGCACCGGCACCTCGACGGCGGGCAGCCACGGCTCGGGGTCGGGGCAGATCGCGTAGGTGAGGACGACTCCTCCGTCGGGTTCGTAGCGCCAGCTCGTGGAGTGGACGACGGTGCCCGAGTCGCCGGCGGCCACGCCGGCCAGCCGCCGGGCCGCCGCGTCGGGGCTCTCGCCGGGTCGTGGGCTGGTCAAGGCCGACCGGTACGACCAGCGGCGCCGCGCGTCCACCCGTAGCATGAGCGTCTCGACCGAGACCACGTGTCCTGCCGTCACCGTCACCAACTTACTGCCAGTCATGTGCAGGTGCGTTCCACGGGCATGTCCCTTTTCGCTCTTGAAACAGCAGGGCGGCCGGGTTGTGATCGAGGGCGTGCGAGAGAGAGGCCGACAGCCATGCCCGGTTTGCTGGTGTTGATGGGGTCGGGCGAGACGAGCCCGACCATGGTCGAGGTCCACCGCGCCGCGGCGCGGACGCTGCGCGCGGGGGCGCGGGCCGTGCTGCTCGACACTCCCTACGCCTTCCAGGAGAACTGCGCCGACATCTCCGCCCGCGCCCGCCGCTACTTCGCCCGCAGCGTCGGGCTCGAGGTGGAGGTCTCGCCGGCGATCACGGGCGCCGACTGGGTGTTCTCGGGGCCCGGCAGTCCCACGTACGCGCTCGACCGCTGGGCCGGCTCGGGTGTCGCGGGTGATCTGCGGGCTCGCGTACGCGCCCGCTCGGGCGTGACCGTGCTGGCGTCGGCGGCGGCCTGCACGGCGGGCCTGGCGACCGTGCCGGTCTACGAGATCTACAAGGTAGGCGCGGAGCCGCACTGGCGCGAGGGGCTCGACCTGCTGGAGCCGCTGGGCCTGCGGGCGGTGCTGATCCCGCACTTCGACAACGCCGAGGGCGGCACCCACGACACGCGCTTCTGCTACCTGGGGGAGCGGCGGTTGTCCCGCATGGAACGCGAGCTGCCGCCCGGCACCGCCGTGCTCGGCATCGACGAGCACACCGCGCTGGTCATCGACCTGCACAGCGAGGAGGTGCGGGTGGCGGGGCGCGGCGGGCTGACCGTGCGGCTGCCCGGGTCGGTGACGGTGCTGCCGGCCGGCACCCGTACGGACCTGGCCGGGCTGCGCCGCCTGGCCGAGGGGAAGACGGCGGGCGCCGCACCCGCCCCTGCCGCACCGGAGCCGCGGGCCGTGCCCGCGGAGGTGACGCTGGAGGAGTCGATCCGGTCGTGCGAGGAGGCGTTCAACGCCGCAGCGGCCAGGCACGATCCGGTGGCGGCCGCGGGGGCGGTGCTCGACCTGGAGGCGGAGATGGTCAAGTGGGCGGCCGACACCGAGGAGGACTCGGGCGGCGTGGAGCAGGCCAGGGAGCTGGTGCGGCTGCTGATCGCCCGGCTCGGCGAGCTGGCCGCCGCGTCGGGACGGCGCTCGGAGGGCCTGACCGCCCTGCTGGAGCCGCTGCTCGAGCTGCGGGCCTCGCTGCGGGAGAGCGGCCGGTACGACGTCGCCGACGCCCTGCGCGCGGCCCTGGTCAGAGGCGGCGTCGCCGTCGAGGACACCCCCGAGGGCTCCCGCTGGAGCCTCGCCTAGAACACGGGTGATGACGGCCGGCACGCGTGCCCGTGAAGCCGCCGTCGGCACACGGGCCCGGCAGAAGGCGGGGTCTCCGTCTTCGGGGGGCGTCGCGGGTCAGCGGCGGGGCGGATCGATGCGGGCGCCGTCCGAGGTGAAGATCATGATGCGGGAGAGGTCGACGGCCACCTTGGCCGCGTCCCCCTGGCGCCAGATCGGCCGGTTGCCCAGGCGGACGATCAGGTCGGAGCGGCGGTGGATGCCGCTGCCGTTGGGGTGCTGCCCGACCTGCTCCTGCTCCTGCCACTCCGCTTCCTCGCGGGAGAACAGCCGCCGCACCAGCCCGGTCAGCTTGCCCGTGCCGTTCGCGCCGCCGCCGGAGCGCCGCCGCTGCCGCGGGTCGGGCGGCTCAGGCACCGGTACGGCCGGCATCCCGCACTCCAGGTACGCCAGCCACTCGTGCCCGTGGTACTCCAGCGCCCGCACCCGCCCGTAGAAGGCCGGCCCCTCGTACGACTCCGGCACCGGCGCGAGCCCGTCCGGCCGCAGCCCGACGAGCACCTGCCCGCCGGTGTGCTGCGAGATCGCGTACGCCCTGGGATCGCTCCACGGCATCGTCAGCCGGTGCGGCCCGAAGTCGAGCATGACGTACTGGTTCTGCGGCGTCCTGACACCGGCCGCCAACAGGTTCAACTGCTGGGAGTTGAGGAACGCGGCCACGAACGCGGTCGCTGGATCGTTGTAAATCTGGGCCGGAGTGCCGACGTCCTGGAGGACCCCGCGATTCAGGATCGCGATGCGGTCGGCCAGGGTGAGCGCCTCGACCTGGTCGTGGGTGACGTAGATGGTGGTGACGCCGAGCGACCTGACCAGCGCGGAGATCTCCATGCGCAGCTCGGTGCGCATGCCGGCGTCGAGGTTGGACAGCGGCTCGTCCATGAGGAACAGCTTGGGCTGGCGGACGATGGCCCGTCCCATGGCCACCCGCTGCCGCTGGCCGCCGGACAGGGTGCCGGGGCGGCGTTCGAGCGTCTCGTCGATGTGCAGCGCCTTGGACAGTTCGGTGACGCGCTCGCGGACCATCGCGGGGTCGGCCTTGGCGATCTCCAAGGGGAAGGCGATGTTCCCTCTGACCGTTCTGTGGGGGTAGAGGGCGCCGTTCTGGAAGACCATCGCCACGTCGCGGTCGCGCGGCGCGAGGTGGTTGGCCAGCTCGCCGTCCAGCCACAGGTCGCCCTCGGTGATGTCCTCCAGTCCCGCGATCATGCGGAGGAGGGTGGACTTGCCGCAGCCCGATGGGCCGAGCAGCACGAGGAACTCACCGTCTTGCGCTTGAAGGCTCAGCCGGTCGACCGCGAGATAGTCGCCCGGATACACCTTTGACACTTTGTCGAGAACGACCGAGCTCATGGGCCCACACCTTGCGCGCGTGTCACCTGTGACGGGGCTTATTGGAGAGGTAGTACATCGCGCCTTAACGGTACATGTCCACCCTTGACATAAAGAATCTCGTTCGGCGGGCGTTTCGGACGGGGGTTTTGGGCATCCGAACGCCTAGATTTCCGGATCTGATGGGCGTGGAAGGAGTTGCGTAAACTTGCGGAAAGGGATTTCATGGTCCGAACGTGCTGGGGAGACCGCGGGGGAGATCGATGACCGACTGGTGGCGAAATGCCGTGATTTACCAGGTCTACGTGCGCAGCTTCGCCGACGGCAACGGCGACGGCGTGGGTGACCTGATCGGCGTTCGCGATCGCCTGCCGTACCTCGCCGGTCTCGGCGTCGACGCCCTCTGGCTGACGCCCTTCTACCCCTCGCCGATGGCCGACTTCGGCTACGACGTGGCCGACCACTGCGACGTCGACCCGCTGTTCGGCACCCTCGCCGACGCCAAGGCGCTCATCGACGAGGCGCACGGCCACGGGCTGCGGATCATCGTCGACCTCGTCCCCAACCACACCTCCGCCGCCCACCCCTGGTTCCAGCAGGCGCTGCGCGGCGAGCGCCGCGAGCGCTACATCTTCCGCGACACGCCCAACGACTGGGAGTCGATCTTCGGCGGTTCCGCCTGGACGCAGGTCGAGGACGGCCAGTGGTACCTCCACCTGTTCGACCCCTCCCAGCCCGACCTCAACTGGGACGACCAGGAGGTGCGCGGCGAGTTCGAGTCGATCCTGCGCTTCTGGCTCGACCTGGGCGTGGACGGCTTCCGGGTGGACGTCGCGCACGGCATGGTCAAGCCGCGCGGCCTGCCCGACATCGGGCGCGGCGACCAGGCCACGATGGTCGGCAGGGAGCCGGTGCCGTTCTTCGACAACGACGAGGTGCACGAGATCCACCGCTCCTGGCGGCGGGTGCTCGACTCGTACCCGGGAGAGCGCATCGGGGTGGCAGAGGCGTGGGCGCCCACGCCCGAGCGGCTGGCGAACTACGTGCGCCCCGACGAGCTGCACCAGGCGTTCAACTTCCACTACCTGTTCGCCTCCTGGGACGCCGCCGAGCTGCGCGCGGTGATCGACGCCTCGCTCGCGACGTCCGCCTCGGCCGGCGCCCCCACCACCTGGGTGCTGTCGAACCACGACGTCAAGCGGCACGTCACCCGCTACGGCAGCCTGGCGAGGGCGCGCGCCGCCGCGCTGCTCACGCTCGCGCTGCCCGGCTCGGCCTACGTCTACAACGGCGAGGAGCTGGGCCTGCCCGAGGTGCTCGACCTGCCGCCCGAGCTGTGCCAGGACCCGCAGCGGCTGCGCGACCCCGGCAGCGGCCGCGACGGCTGCCGCGTGCCGCTGCCCTGGACGCGCGACGGCGGCTGGCGCGACCCCTGGCTGCCCATTCCCGCCGGCTGGGCGGAGCTCAGCGTGCAGGCCCAGGAAGGTGTGCCCGGCTCGACCTTGGAGCTGTACCGTGCGGCGCTGCGGCTGCGCCGCGACCTCACCGGCGACCTGGTCTGGCACGACTCTCCCGAGGGCACGCTGATGTTCTCCAGGGGGCCGGTCGTGTGCGCCGTCAACCTCACCGCCGCGCCCGTCGACTTCGGCGTGGACGGCACGCTGCTCGTCGCCTCGGATGTCCCTGGAGCAGGGGATTCCGCGGCCTGGTGGAAAGTAAAGTGTCAGCCATGAACGGTCACGCTCGCCTCGCCGACATCGCCGCCCAGGCCGGGGTGAGCGAGGCCACCGTCAGCAGGGTGCTCAACGGCAAGCCGGGAGTCTCGGCGAGCACCCGGCAGTCGGTGATGGCCGCACTGGACCTCATGGGCTACGAACGCCCGCCCCGCCTGCGGCAGCGCAGCAACGGGCTGGTCGGCCTCGTGACCCCTGAGCTGGACAACCCGATCTTCCCCGCCTTCGCCCAGGCCATCGAGAAGGCGCTGACGCAACACGGCTACACCCCCGTGCTCTGCACCCAGCTGCCCGGCGGCGCGCCGGAGGACGAGTTCACCGAGCTGCTCGTCGACCGCGGCGTGAGCGGCATCGTGTTCGTCTCGGGGCTGCACGCCGACACCACCGCCCGCATGGACCGCTACACCCGGCTGACCGACCGCGGCCTGCCGATCGTGCTGGTCGACGGCTACAGCGAGCACATCGCCGCGCCCTTCATCTCGCCCGACGACCGCATGGCCGCCAGGCTCGCCGTGCAGCACCTCGTCGACCTCGGCCACGAGCGCATCGGCCTCGCGCTCGGGCCGCGCAGGTTCGTCCCCGTGATCAGGAAGATCGAGGGCTACCGGCAGGCCATGGCGCAGCTGCTCGGCTCGGCCGACGTCGAAGAGCTGATCGCCCACTCGCTGTTCTCCGTCGAGGGCGGCCAGGCCGCCGCCGCGCAGCTGCTCAGCCGGGGCTGCACCGGCATCGTGTGCGCCAGCGACCTCATGGCGCTCGGCGCGATCAGGGCGTGCAGGGAGAAGGGGATGTCGGTGCCGGGGGAGGTGTCGGTGGTCGGGTTCGACGACTCGCCGCTCATCGCGTTCACCGATCCGCCGCTGACCACCGTACGCAAGCCGATCGGCGCCATGGCGTCGGCCGCCGTGCAGACGTTGCTCGAAGAGGTCAACGGCGCGCCCGCGAAGAACGTGGAGCTGATCTTCCAGCCCGAGCTGGTCGTGCGCGGCTCCACCGGATCAGGCCCGCTGGTCAACCGGTGAGCGACCTGCTCGTGCTCGGCGGCTCCGGCGTCGACACCACCGTCTACGTCCCCGAGCTGCCGCTGCCCTACCGCGACACCCACCACGTGCCGCCCGTCACCGACCGCATCGGCAACACCGGCGCCGGCGTCGCGCTCGGCTGCCACGCGCTCGGCCTCGGCGTCGTCTTCGCCGACCTCATCGGCGACGACCCGCAGGGCGCGCTCATCCGCGACGCGCTGCGCGACCTCGACTGCCGCTTCGGCCGCGCAGCGGCGGGCACCCGGCGCAGCGTCCTGCTCGTGGACCCTGACGGCCGCCGCACCTCGCTGCACGACGCGCGGGTCACGCCGGGAGAGCGGCTGCCCCGCGAGCTCTACGCCGGCGTGCCGGTCAGGCACGCGCACGTGTCGATCATCGACGCCTGCCGCGACGTCTTCGCCGATCTCGGCGGTGTGCCCGTCTCCACCGACCTGCACGACTGGGACGGCGTCAACGACTACCACCGCGACTTCGCCCATCAGGCCGACCTGGTGTTCCTGTCCGCCGCCGCGCTGCCCGACCCGGCCGTCACCATGCGCGAGGTCATCGGGCGCGGGCGGGCCCACACCGTCGTGTGCACGCGCGGGGCGCTCGGCTGCCTGGTGCTGACGCGCGGCTCCGCCGTCCGCGCCTTCCCCGCCGCGCCGCTGCCGGGGCCGATCGCCGACACCAACGGCGCCGGCGACGCGTTCGTCTCCGGCTTCCTGTACGGCACCCTGCGCGGCAGGCCCCTGGAGGAGTGCGTACGCCTCGGCGCCGTCGCAGGGGCCCACGCCTGCACCGTGCCGGGCACCCACGAGTCCCCGATCACCGAGGCGGTGCTGCTCGCCCGCTCACCGTGAGCGGTCCAGCTCGCGCCAGGCGCGGAAGACGAAGGGCGGCGCCGAGATCAGCACGTAGACGCTGGTGAACATGAGCAGCGTCACGTCCAGGCCGGTCAGCGTGCTCAGCGAGCCCGCCAGCAGGCCGCCGACCGGCATGCCGGCGTACGCGGCGGCCGTCATCGCGCCGATCACCCTGGCCCGCAGCCGGACGGGGATCCTGTCGTACTGCAGGATGCCCAGGATGGGGTTGATCGCGCCGGCGGCGAACCCCGACAGCGCCGTCACCGCCAGCGCCACCGGGAACGGCGCGTCCAGGGCCAGCACCAGCACCCTCGGCACCCCGGCCAGCAGGAAGCACAGCCCGTACGTCAGCCGCATCGGTAATCGTTCGCCGGCCGCCCCGTACACGATGGTCCCGGCCACCGCGCCCGCCCCCAGCACACCCGTGAGCAGGCCGAAGGCGCGCGGGTCGCCCACCACCTCGCGCGCGTAGAGCGCGAGCAGCACCTGCGTGACGCCCGTGTCGAGCAGGTTGACCACGACGACCATGGCGGTGGCGCTGAGCTGCAGCCGGTCCTGCCAGAGGAAGCTCAGCCCGGCCCGCAGGTCGCCGAGGTAGCCGGCCGAGTCGCGGGCGTTCCGCCGTACGCGCGGCACGCCCGCCCCGATGAGCAGCGCCGACAGCAGGAACGACACGCCGTCCACGAACAGCAGCAGGTGCGGGCCGATCCACAGGATCAGCACCCCGGCCAGCGGCGCCCCGACCATGGCCGCGCCCCGGCAGACGCCGTCGTACGCCGCCGTGGCCCGCTCGATGCGCACCCCGGCCGCCAGCGACAGGTCGGGCAGCATGGCCTTGCGCGCGGTCTCGCCCGGCGTGGTCACCAGCCAGCGCAGGAAGAGCATCAGCAGCAGCAGCGGATAGCTGAGCCCTGTCGTCAGGAACAACGCCGGGACGGCCAGCGCGATCAGCCCGCTGACCAGGTCGGACACCACGCTCGTCAGCCGGTAGCCGAACCGGTCGACCAGCGTGCCGCCGAAGGCCGCGGAGATCACGATGGGGAACGTGGTCGCGAACGAGGCCAGCCCCGTCAGCACCGCGCTGCCGGTCGTCTCCAGCACGAACCAGGGGACGGCGAGGATGGAGAATATGTTGCCGGTGACGGATAAGGCGTTGGCGGCCAGGAAGGTGATGAATGGACGCCTCACGCGATGCCCCCGGCAACGGTTGTCGCTTCAGCGTTGCTCATGGGCGCCTTATGGTCAAGCGCCCCCTTTTGAGAGTCATAGTCCGATAAGTCAGATGATCACGCCGCTTATGCGCCCGAAAGCCTATAAGTCGGGAAATGTGCGATGGCGGGAGCGAGGCGACGAACGGGGGCGGATAGGCTCATGGCCCTGACATGCGTGTCCTTGCATACCTCCGGGAGGCTGCCCCGATGACCGTTGCCGTTCACGTCGGTCCCGAACCCGTCCCCGCGCTCATCGACGCCGTCGAACGCGGCGGCGGCCGGGTCGTGCCTCTTGAGCAGGCCGAGGCGATCGTCTACTTCGGCAGCGACGACCCCGCCGAGCTGCGCGGCATGCTGCACGAGGGCATCCGCTGGGTGCAGCTGCCGCACGCCGGCATCGAGCGGTGGGCCGACGCCGGCGTCATCACCGAGCACCCCGTCTTCACCGCCGCCACCGGCTCCTACGGCCCCGCCGTCGCCGAGCAGGCGCTGGCCCTCATGCTGGCCGCCGCCCGCGACCTGCACCGCCACGCCAGGGCCACCACCTGGGGCCGCAACGACTCCCGGATGCTGGCCGGCTCGACGGTCGCCATCGTCGGCGCCGGCGGCATCGGGCGGGCGCTGACCCGGCTGCTCGAGCCGTTCGGCTGCCGGGTGGTGGCGGTCAGCGACCGCGGCGAGGTGCCGGGCGCCGACGCCATCCTGCCGCGCGCCCGCTACCGCGAGGCGCTGCCCGGCGCCGGCTACGTCGTCGTCGCCGCGCCCGCCACTCCCGAGACCAGGGGCATGTTCGGTACGCGCGAGTTCGAGCTGATGGAGAAGGACGCCTGGCTGGTGAACGTCGCCAGAGGCAGCCTCGTCGTCACCGGCGAGCTGGTCGAGGCGCTGCGCGCGGGCGTCATCGGCGGCGCCGCCCTCGACGTCACCGACCCCGAGCCGCTGCCCGCCGGCCACCCGCTGTGGACCATGGAGAACGTCCTCGTCACCCCCCACAGCGCCAACCCCCGCCCCGCTTACTGGCGCGGCCTGGCCGACCGGGTCACCGCCAACGTCCGCCACTTCGGCGCCGGCGAGCCCCTCGAAGGCGTGGCCTCTCCCAAGCAGGGCTTCTGACGCACCTGCCGCAGCGGGGGGTGCTCAGCCGAGGTTGAGGCGGGCGCCCTTGCTCTGGCCGGAGTCGTGGACCTCCAGGCCCAGCGGGTCGAGGTCCTTCGGCAGCTCGAACACCAGCGAGCCCCTGAACGTCCGGCCCGCCTCGACGCGGACCGGGGTGATCTCCTTGCCGTCGGCGTCGAGCAGCCTGGTGCCGCCGTGCAGGGCTTCGTCCTCGTCGATCAGCTTCTGCCGGCCGGGGTCGAGGACGCGGGCCTCCTGGCCGACGTTCCTGACCTGGACGCCGACCTCGCACGTGCGCACGGTCGCCGCTCTGCCCGGCTTGGGGCACTTCGTACTGGTGACCGCGAACCGCAGCTTGCCGTCCTGCACCGGCCCGTCCGCGCCGACGCCCGTCGAGCGGAGGAACCACGACACCGCTGTCACCAGCAGCACCAGCAGCACGATGACGATCACCGCGGCCATCAGGCAGCCGGACAGCACCCCGCGCTTGGGCCGCGCCGGGTAGCCGGGGAGCGGGCCCTGCCCGGTCGTCGAGTGGTGCGGCCCCGCCTGATGAGGCATCGGCCCCTGCCCGCCCTGAGGCGGCATGGGCACCCGCGGCATCGGCCCGGTCCGCTCGACCAGCGGCGGCAGCTGCGCACCCTGCGGCTGCGGCTGATGTGACGCCCCAGGCCGAGGTCCGGTGCGCTCAGCCGGTGGCGGCAGTTGCGCACCCTGCGGCTGTGGTTGATGTGACGCCCCAGGCCGAGGTCCGGTGCGTTCAGCCGGCGGCGGCTGATGCGACGCCCCGGGCAGCGGCCCGGTGCGCTCGGCGGGCGGTGGCAACGGCGAGCCGCCCTGCCGGGGGCCGGTGCGCTCGGCGGGCGGCGGCAGTTGGGCGCCCTGCGGCTGCGGTTGATGTGACGCCCCAGGCCGAGGCCCCGTGCGTTCGGCGGGCGACGGCTGCTGCGAGACGCCGGGACGCGGTCCGGTGCGTTCGGCCGGCGGCGGTTGCGGCACCCCGTGCCCGCCTCCCGGCACGACCTGTTGCGGCGACCGCGCCGCCTCGGGTTGCGGCGCGTGCGAGGAGCCGGGTCCGGGCTGGGGCGCCCGCGCGGCATTCGGCCCGGGATGGGGTGCGTGTGCGGGACCTGGGCCGGCGTGCGAGGAGCCGGGAGCCGGCTGCGGCGCGTGCCCAGGGCCGGGAGTGCCATGAGGAGCCGGGCCCGCGCGGTCGTGCCGGGGCGGCATGAGGGGGCCGAACTCCGACGGGTTCCACGCGCTGGTCAGATGCTTGGTGGCGGCGAGCTGCGCGGCCGGCTCGTCGGCCGCCCCCACGAGCTCCAGCAGCAGCTGCCGGGCGGCGGGCCGCCGCGCGGGGTCGGGGTGGATGGCCGCGGCGACCAGCCGGTCGAGCGGCGCGGGCAGCCCCCGCAGGTCGGGCGGCGCCTGCCGGGCCCTGGCCGCCATCACGTACGCGTCGCCCTCGCCGAACGGATGCCCGCCGAGCCCCGCGTAAGCGATGAGCGACCCCCAAGCGAACACGTCGCCCGCCGGGCTGGTCTGGCCCTCGAAGACCTGCTCGGGAGCGATCCAGCCGGGTGTGCCCATGACCATGCCGGCGTTGGTGTGGCGGGAGTGCACGTGGGTGGAGCGGGCCAGACCGAAGTCGATCACCCGCGGCCCGGCCAGCGTCAGCATCACGTTGGCCGGCTTGAGGTCGCGGTGGACGAGCCCGGCGGCGTGGATGGCGGTGAGCGCGGCGGCCACGCCGACGGCGGCGGCGTGGAGCACGGACGGCGACAGCGCGCCGTGCTCGATGAGGTGGTCTTCGAGCGAGATGCCGTCGATGTACTCGGTGACGAGGTACAGCCGCCCGCGGTCCTCGCCGTGGTCGAGCACCCGGGCGGTGCAGAACGAGGCGACCTTGCGCGCGTTGGACACCTCTTCGTGGAAGCGCGCGCGGTAGACGGGGTCGGCGGTGAAGTCGCGCCGGATCGCCTTGACCGCGACCTTGGAGCCGTCGGCGGCCCTGGCGAGATAGACCACACCCATGCCGCCGGAACCGAGACGGCTGATCAGCTCATAGGGGCCGATCGCCGGCGGGTCTTCCGGCTCAAGAGGAGTGCCTGCGGAGCGCCCCAACGTCGCCGTCCTCTCGCCGTCGTCATCCCGTCGCAACCCGAACCGTTCCTCCCGCCGGTTCGTTTCGTGTGACAACCCGAACTGTCCCGCGCCCGGCATCCCGTTTGTACCCCAGACTCTAACGGAGGAAGGCGATGCCCGGTGGCGAGTAGTCCGCGCATGGCCGCATCGGGCTGTCCCGTCGTCAGCCCCTGGCGGGGTCGCGGCGCAGGGGACGCATGGAGACCCGCAACCGGGCGAGATCGATGGCGTGCGGCAGCGGCCGGTGGGGCGAGAGCAGCCGCCCGACGGGCTTGGGACGGGCGGTGCGCAGGATGGCGCCGAGGAACGCGGTGCCGACGGCGAGCGTCAGGTTCACGCCGTCGCAGCCGGGCCGCGCCCACCACTCGGTGGCGGCGGTGCCGTCCAGCCAGATCTCGGGGGCGAAGGTGTCGGCGTACGGCAGGCGCGGGCTGCGCTGGTGGGCGGCGACCGGCACGAGGACGGGGGTGCCGGCGGGCACGGCGCTGCCGTACCAGGAGGTCTCGGTGGTCGTGACCCGCGCGAGCGCCGGCACGGACGGCCACAGGCGCAGGCCCTCGCGCAGGCAGGCGCGCAGGTGGTCGGGATCGGAGCGGGCGGTCTTGCGGTGGCCGGGGTGCGCGGCGAGCAGCGCCAGCGTCTGCGTCAGCCCGGCGGCGGCGCAGCCGAACCCCATGAGCCAGTACGCCGCCTGCATGAGCCCGCGCGCCTCCGGCTCGGGGGTCTCGGCGATGAGCCCGGCCAGGCTGCCCGGCTCGGCCCTGCGCAGGTGGTCGATGATGCGGGCGTCGTAGCGGCCGGACAGGATCTCCTGCCGGCGGCTCGCCCGCCACCGCCCGGCCCGCGTGAGGCCCTCCAGCAGCCGGGTCAGCTCCTCGTCGCGGGTGGCGCCGTCGCCGTAGACGCAGCGCCTGGCCACCCGCTGCCAGCAGGCGTTGAGCCTGGAGTGGTCGACCACGCCGCTGGCCAGGTCCGCGGCCTCCTCCTTGGCGATCTCGATGAAGCGCGGCCGCAGCACGTCGGTGGGCAGGCCGAAGGGGCGCTCGTCGAGCGCGGGCGCGTAGGAGGTGTCGTTCCCGGCCAGCACGCGCACGGCGTCGCGCTTGGACAGCACCAGCAGCGCGGGGCGGCGCGGCCGGCGGACGAGGACGGGACGGCCGCCGTAGCGGGTCTCGAGGGCGGCCAGCAGGGGGCGGGAGCGCAGCAGGTCGCGGCCGTGCGTGACGTGCGGGATGCTGCCCGGGGGGAGGAGCAGGGCGGTCAGGCGCAGGCTCTCCAGCACGGTCGTCCTGGGCAGCCCCCTAGGCACGCGCTGCCTGCCGCGGAGCGGGTGGGTAGGTCATGGATCGATGTGATCGCCCCCGGGGCGGCGCCGCAATGCGGGGTTTCGGCCAATGGAACACATCCGGCTGCGAGATCGGTCGGTGTTCCGGTGGCCGGAACGCTCACCGGCCGAGGAGGGCGGCGGAGATGGCCTGGGCGGCGCCGCGTACGGAGATGCCGAGCGGCCCCAGCGGCACCACCTGGGCCGGCGCCGCCACCGACACCGCCATGCACACCCGCCCGCCGGGCCCGAACACCGGCGCCGCCACGCAGGCCACGCCCTCGGTGTACTCCTCCTGCGAGCAGGCCAGGCCCTGCCTGCGCACCTGGGCCAGCTCGCGGTCGAGCGCCGCGAGGCTCGTGACCGTGCGGCGGGTCAGCCGCTCGAACGGGCCGTGCGCCGGCAGGTCGTGGCGCAGCTTGGGGTCGAAGGCCAGCAGCGCCTTGCCCGCCGCCGTGCAGTGCAGCGGCGCCCGGTCGTCGCCGTCGGAGCGCGAGCGGACCCGGTCGTGGCCGTAGACGCGCTCGACGTAACGGACCTCGGGCCCGGCGGGCACGGCCAGGTTGACCGTCTGCCGGGTGGCCTCGTACAGGTGAAGGAGGTAGGGCAGCACGCGCCTGCGGGAGCCGGGGATGCGCGGCCTGGTCGCCCCGCCCATCGACGCCGGCAGCTCACCGGGCAGGTACGCGCTCCCCACCCGCCTGGCCAGCTCCCGCGAGCAGAGCACGCCGAGTATGCGGTGGGCCGTCGACTTCGGCAGGCCGGTGCTGCGGCACAGCTGCGACAGCGTGACGGGCCCGGTGGCCGCGCTGAGCGCGAGCAGGATGTCGATGCCCCGCTCCAGGCTGCCCGGCTGGGACGCGGGCCGCTCGCGCCGCACCATGCGCGCTTGACTGATCGTTTCCGTCGGCATCGATGTCCCTTTCGCTCTCCGAGGAGCAGAAGGGGCTTCCCGGGGGGCTGCGGTGTGGACTGCGGTCTTTGGCTGCTGTTGGGGCTGCTGTTTCCAACCGCTGACCTACCCGGCCGCCGCCCGGTGATACCACGCTCAGTGAAGAGCGATGATCTCCGCGTACACGGAGACCGCCACCTCGCCCGGCGTCCGCGCGCCGATGTCCAGGCCGGCGGGGGCGTGCACGCGCTCACCTCCCTCCAGGCCGGCCAGCACCGCCGCGCCCCGCCTGCGGCTGGCGATCAGCCCGACGTACGGCACCCCGCGCCGCAGCGCCTCCCGCAGCACCGGCTCCTCGCCCACGCCGTGCGAGGCGACCAGCACCGCCGTGGTGTCGTCGGCGAGCGGCCCTGCGCCGGTGTCCACGTTGCAGCCCATCGCCGTCCCCACGGCGGCGAGCGCCCGCGCGATGGGGCCGTCGCCGTGCACGCGGACCAGCGCGGGCGGCAGCACCGCCTCCAGGAAGATCTCCAGCGTGCCGCCCGACAGGCAGGGCTGGCCGACCGCGACCAGCCCCTCCTCCTCGTGCGGCGCGGCCTGCTCCGGCGTGATGCGCAGCAGGGTCGTGCCGCCGGCGCTCAGCAGGCGCAGGCTCTGGGCGCGTACGGTGCCGGTCGCGCACACCCCGCCCACGAAGCCCTCGATCGTCCCGTCAGGCAGCACCACCGCGCGGTCGCCCGCCTTCGCGCTGGTCGGCCGCTGCGCGCGGACGACGGTGGCCAGCACGTACGGCTCCCGCCCCGACCGCAGCCCGGCCACCCGCGCGTCCAGATCCCTGGCCGCCGGCGCCCGCGAGGTTCCAGGCCGGGGCGGGGGCGCCGGCATGCCGAGGAACTCGCTCACGGGATCGCCAGGTCGGTGCGGAACGGCTCGCCCCTGGTGACCCGCCACACGTTCGCCGGGGTCAGCGGCATGTCGGCGTGCCGCACCCCGTACGGGCGCAGCGCGTCCACCACGGCGTTGACCACGGCGGCGGGCGAGCCCACCGTGGCCGACTCGCCGACGCCCTTCGCGCCGATCGGATGCGTCGGCGACGGCGTCACGGTCTCGCCAAGCTCCCACGACGGGCACTCCATCGAGGTCGGCAGCAGGTAGTCCATGAACGAGGCGCCCAGGTGGTTGCCGTCCTCGTCGAACGCCATCACCTGCATGAGCGCCATGCCGACCCCGTCGGCCAGGCCGCCGTGGATCTGCCCCTCGACGATCATCGGGTTGATCCGCACCCCGCAGTCGTCCACGGCCACGAACCTGCGCACCTTCACCTGCCCGGTGCCGGGATCGACGTCCACGACGCAGATGTAGGCGCCGAACGGATAGGTGAGGTTGGGCGGGTTGTAGACGGTGACGGCGTCCAGGTGGCCTTCGACGCCGTCCGGCAGCTCCAGGTTCGAGTGGGCGGCCAGCGCGATCTCGGCCATCGACCTGCCGGTGGCCGGGTCGCCCACCACCGACCACTTCCCGTCGGCCCACTCCAGGTCGTCCGGCGACGCCTCCAGCATGGCCGCCGCGACGATCTTGGCCCGGTCGCGCACCTTGCGCGCCACGATCGCGGTGGCGGCGCCGGAGACGGGGGTGGAGCGGGAGCCGTACGTGCCGAGGCCGAACGGCGTCTGGTCGGTGTCGCCGTGCACCACCTCCACGTCGTCGGCCGGGATGCCCAGCTCCTGCCCGACGATCTGCGCGAACGTGGTCTCGTGCCCCTGGCCCTGCGACTGGCACGACACCCGCAGCACCGCCTTGCCGGTCGGGTGCACGCGCAGCTCGGCGCCGTCGGCCATGCCGAGGCCGAGGATGTCCATGTGCTTGCGCGGGCCCGCGCCGACCGCCTCGGTGAAGAAGCTGATGCCGATGCCCATCAGCTCGCCCCTGGCCCGCCGGTCGGCCTGCTCGGCGCGCAGCTTGTCGTAGCCGGCCAGGTCCATGGCCAGGCGCAGCGCCTTCGGGTAGTCGCCCGAGTCGTACTCCCAGCCGGTGGGGGAGTGGTACGGGAACTGCTCGGGTTTGAGCAGGTTGCGCATGCGCAGGTCGGCGGGGTCCAGGCCGAGCTCGGCGGCCAGCACGTCCACCAGGCGCTCGACCAGGTAGACCGCCTCGGTGATGCGGAAGGAGCAGGCGTAGGCGACGCCGCCGGGCGCCTTGTTGGTGTAGACGCCGGTGACCTCGCAGTGGGCGGCCTCGATGTCGTACGAGCCGGAGAAGACGTGGAAGAAGCCGGCCGGGAACTTGGTCGGCTGCGCGGTGCCGTTGAAGGCGCCGTGGTCGGCGAGCACCTTGACGCGGATCGCCTGGATCCGCCCGTCGCGGGTCGCGGCGATCTCGCCGCGCATGTGGTAGTCGCGGGCGAAGGCGGTGCTCATGAGGTTCTCGGAGCGGTCCTCCATCCACTTGACCGGGCGGCCGGTGACGATCGAGCCGACGATCGCGCAGACGTATCCCGGATAGATCCCGACCTTGCCGCCGAAGCCGCCGCCGATGTCCGGCGAGATCACCCGGATCTTGTGCTCGGGCAGCCCCGCGACCATCGCGTACAGCGTCCGGTGCGCGTGCGGCGCCTGCGTCGGGCACCAGACCGTCAGCTTGCCCGTCACCTTGTCGAAGTCCGCCACCGCGCCGCACGTCTCCAGCGGCGCGGGATGCACGCGCGGGTAGAGCATGTCCTGCGCGACCGTGACCTCCGCGCCGGCGAAGATCTCCTCCGTACGCGCCCGGTCCCCGGCCTCCCAGTCGAAGATGTGGTTGTCGGTACGCCCTTCGAGGTCGTCCCTGATCACCGGGGCGGCCGCGTCGAGCGCCTTCCTGGCGTCGATGACCGCGTCGAGCGGCTCGTACTCGACGTCGATGAGCTCCAGCGCGTCGCGGGCCGAGTACGCGTCCTCCGCCACCACGAACGCCACCTCCTGCCCCTGGAAGCGCACCTTGTCGGTGGCCAGCACGGCCTGGGTGTCCTGCGACAGCGTCGGCATCCAGGCCAGGTTCAGCCCCGCCAGCGTCTCGCCGGTGATGACCGCCTTCACCTTGGGATGCGCCTCGGCCGCGCTCGTGTCCACCGAGACGATGCGCGCGTGGGCGTGCGGGCTGCGCAGGACCGCGCCGTACAGCATGCCGGGCAGCCGCACGTCGTCGGTGTAATTGCCGCGCCCCCGGATGAACCTGGCGTCCTCCTTGCGGTGCATGCGCCCGTAGCTCATGACCTCGCCTCCCTCTCGGCGGCCCACCTGATCGAGCGGACGATGTTCTCGTAGCCCGTGCACCGGCACAGCTGGCCCGAGATGGCCTCCCTGATCCGGCCCTCGTCGGGGTCGGGGTCGCGATCGAGCAGCGCGCGGGCGGTCAGCAGCATGCCCGGTGTGCAGAACCCGCACTGCAGGCCGTGGCACTCCACGAAGCCCTTCTGCACGACGTCCAGCTCGCCGTCCCGCTCCAGGCCCTCGACGGTGGTCACCTCGTGGCCGTCGGCCATGACGGCCAGCACCGTGCACGACTTGACCGGCACCCCGTCGAGCCGCACCGTGCAGACGCCGCAGTTGGAGGTGTCACAGCCCCAGTGGGTGCCGGTCAGGCCCAGCTCGTCGCGCAGGAAGTGCACGAGCAGCAGCCTCGGCTCGACGTCCCTGGTGTACGGCTGCCCGTTCACCGTGACCGTGATCCGCATGTCAGATCCTCCCCGCGGCGGCGGCCAGCGCGCGCCTGGTCAGCTCGGCGGCCAGATGGCGCTTGTAGTCGGCGGGCCCGCGCTGGTCGGCGTGCGGCTCGCAGTGCTCGGCGGCGATCCGTCCCGCCTCGGCGAACACCTCGTCGCCGGGTGCCCGGCTCAGCAGGTACTCCTCGGCCTCCGGAGCGCAGAAGTGGTCGGCTCCGACGGCGGTCAGCCCGATCCCGGCCTGCCTGATGACGCCGTCCGCGACCGTGAGCACCGCGCCCGCCGCCGCCACCGGCCAGTCGCCGACGCGCCGCTCGACCTTCTCGTACGCGCTGCCGGTGCCCGCCGTGATCGGCACGCGGAGCTGGACGAGGAGTTCGTGGGGTTCGACGGCGGTCTCGTAAGGACCTCGGTGGAATTGCCTGACCGGCACCGTACGGGTGCCGCCTGGGCCCTGGATGACGGCCGTCGCGCGCAATGCGGTGAACACCGCCGACAAATCCTCCGACGGATCTCCCTGACATAAGGAACCGCCAACGGTCCCCCGATTTCGGACGATCGGGTCGGCAATAACCCGCTCCGCATCCCGAAATATCGGGAAAAGGTCGGTGGCGGTGCCGCTCTCCAGCAACTCCGTGTGCCGCACCAGCGCCCCGATCGCCAGCTCGTCGCCCTCGACCGCGATCCGCCCCAGCTCAGCGGCCAGGCCGTTGATGTCGATCAGCGCCTCGGGCTGGGCCAGGCGCAGCTTCATCATGGGGATCAGGCTGTGGCCGCCGGCCACGATCCTGGCCTCGGGGCCGTAGCGCGCCAGAAGTTCGAGCGCGTGCGTGACGCTGTCGGCTCTCTCGTATTCGAACGTCGCGGGAACCTGCATGAGAGCACAGTGCTGTTACCGATTTGTCGCATCAATCGCGAAATAAGGGATTCCTTAATGCGGGGGCGCGAACTATGAAGAGGAGGTGACACTCAGCCAGCTCGGCGCGTTCGTCTTCGTCGCCCGCCTCGGCTCGGTCAAGGCCGCCGCCCGCGCCCTGGGCGTCAGCGAGCCCGCCGTCTCCCAGTCGCTCGCCCAGCTGCGCCGGCACCTCGGCGACCCCCTCGTCACCCGCAGCGGCGACCGCATGGAGCTCACCGAGGGCGGCCGCCGGTTGCTCGGCATCGCCGCCAGGATCGTCGCGCTCGGCGCCGAGGCCGTCGCCGCCGTCCAGCCGGGCCGCCCGGCCCGCCTGCACGTCGTCATGGACGCAGGACTCGCCGAGTACGTCGCCGGCCCGCTGCTCTGCCTGTTCACCCAGCGCAAGCCCGTGGACGCCACCACCGGCGTCGCCGACGCCGCCGAGATCCCGCTGCTGCTCACCAGCCGGCTCGCCGACGTCGCGCTCGGCGCCCAGGTCACCGGCGACGGCCTGACCTGCCGGCCGGTGCTGCGCTGCCGCCTCATCGTGGTCGGCTCGCCGCGCGGCCGCCGCGACCACTGGCTGGTCGGCCCCTCGGCCGCCGACCCGGCCAGCGACACCAGCCGCCTGCTGCGCCTCCTCCGCGTCCAGGAGTCCCAGGTACGCGTCTTCGCCAACCAGACCGCCGCCTGGAAGGCCGCCGCGGAAGGCGCCGGCGTCGCCCCCGCGACCGCTCATCTGGTGGCGGCGGCATTACGCAAGGGCGAGCTGACCACCATAGACACGCCCGCCACCCCACTGGCCACCTATTGGTACGCCACCACCCTCGACCAGGGGACCCGCTCCACGGCCGCCGACACCTTCCTCCACTTCCTGACCACCCCGGCCGCCACCCAGGTCATGCGCACCCCAGACGAAGGCGTCCCGAGAAGCCGCTTCCGCCCAGCCGTGCACGTCTCCATCTGGAGCTGATCACCGCCGCAACCGTCTCCCGAACAGGTGCCCGTTGCGGACCTTCTGACCTTGGAAGAGATGCACCTCCAGACGGACGTTGCCGGCGAGGGGAGCGAGGTCGAGATCAGGAGAGCAGTCGGACAGATAGAGGAAGCGCAACTCCGGCAGGTGCGCCAGCGGTGAGAGGTCATGCACCGCGGTGTCCACGAGTTGCAGCGTTCGCAGCGACCGGCAGCCCGCGAGCGGCGAGAGGTCCTCCAGCAGAGGGATGCGCCACAGGACGAGCGAGGTGAGGCCGATCTCGCTGAGCGCGTCCAGATCGGTGACGTGGTCGTTGTCCCCGACCATGAGGAATTCCAGGCGGGGAGCACGGCGGACGATCTCGCGCGCGGAGGTCGCCAGCGGCGTGCGGGTCAGCGACAGGTCGCGCAGCCGATCGAGCGGAGGCAGCGAGTCCCATGAGGTCAGAGAAGTGGCTTTCCTGAGGTGCAGGGCCCGCAGTTCCGTGGCCCCGCCGAGGGCGTTGAAGTCCGGGAACCGGGATGTGTCGGCGACTTCGACGAGGGAGAGATGAGGCAGGGCCGTCAGGAATTCGAAGGAGTGAACACTGTCCACGCTGAGTTCCTTCAGAGCGCTGAGCCGGCGCACGACGGAGCCGGCCGCCTCGTCGATCGCGCCGGCCAGGTTGAGGTCGGTCAGGGACTCGCGATGGGCGAGGAGCGGGCTGAGATCCCGCACCGCCGCCGAGATGATCAATATGTCCCGCTGCGGAGGCAGCGCGCGTAGGGCCTCCATCTGCCCCGCCGTGGTCACGAAGAGCCGCGGCGGAGTCGTCATGACGGAGAGCACCCGCTGGGCGTAGGTGTGCGGCTCGAAGTACCGCCAGCTTCGCACCAGCTCGTCCTGCAGCCGGTCATCACTGGCATATCCCGCCAGGAGGTCGAGCGCCGCAGGGCCGTTGATCAGCTGGGCGGTTCTGGCACATGCTTTGGCGGCGGCGGGGGAGAGGGCGCTCAGCTGTCTTGGGAGGCGGTCGAGGACCACCTGGCCGGCCAAGGCAAGAGTGCCGGCCGCTGCCATGTCCCTCGGCGGGATGAGGTCGTCCAGGCACTGGTCCACGGCGTCGCGGAGGCGTTCAGGGACCGACGGGAGGGTCTCCAGGCAGGCGCAGACCAGGATCTTGAGGCGGCGGGCGCGGCGGGGTTCGCCGGCCATGCGGGACAGCAACCCGTCCAGGAGGGCTTCGCGGGTGGGGCCGTTGGCGTGGCCGGCGGCCATGACCACCACCTCGCGCCACTGGTCGCGGTGGGCGTTCGAGACGAGGGGCTCGACGTCGCCGACCTCGGCCGCCGCGCGGGCCGTCAGGTACTCCTGGACGGTCCTGTGCACGAAGTCGATGCGGCCCTCCACAGGCTCGCGGAGGACGCCGCTGCGGGCGAGCAGGTAGTCGAGCACCTGGCCGCCGTCCGCGTGCACCCGGGGCATCGTGGCCACGACCCGGTCCACCCAGGCCCGCGCCGCCGACTTGGGCAGCTCGACCCGGTTCGTCACGGACAGCTGCCAGGCCAGCTCCTGCAGAACCTGGAGCTTCTGCGCGCGGTTGAGGTGGATCTCGCCGTAGCTGGGAATGACCCGCTCGGCGTCCCTGCGTTCGAGCAGCATCTCCAGCGCCGCCGCGTACAGGCCCATGCGGTCGGGCGGCAGCTGCGAGGTGCGGTCGAGGTTGAGCGCGCACAGCATGGCGGCGAGCAGCGGGGTGGCGGCGAGGGCGCGCAGGTGGGGCGCGTTCTCCAGGTGCGACAGCAGGCGCTCGCGCACCACGGGCAGCTGCTCGGGCGAGCAGGGCAGGCCGGCGCTGCTCCTGATGGCCTCGTGCCAGTGCTCGACCAGCGCCCGCGTGTCGGCGGGCGTCATGCGTTCGAGGAACGCGGGCGCGAAGCCGTCCTCCTCCAGCCACGACGCGGACGCGGCCGACGGGCGGCTGGTGACGAGGACCCGCACGGCGGGGAACTCGGCGAGCAGCCCGCTCAGCCACGGCTTGATCGCCCTGCGCTGCGCGCCGGTCAGCTCGTCCACGCCGTCGATGAGCAGCAGCGCCTGACCGGAGGCGAGCTGCCGGTGCGCCCAGCCGGCCGGCATCAGCCCGGCCAGCGCTCCCGCGGTCAGGTCGAGGAACTGCTCGGGCCGCGGCAGCTCGCGGTCGGCGTAGCTGCGCAGCTTCACCAGGAACGGCACACAGCCGTTCCAGCCGGCCAGCTCGCCCTCGAACCCGCTCTTGGCGGCGGTGATCGCGAGCCAGCGCAGCAGCGTGCTCTTGCCGCCGCCGGCCTCGCCGCGCAGCAGGATGCGGCGGCCCTGCCCGAGCGCGCTCTCCACGCGCATGGCGGCCGGCTCGTCGGGGACGTCGTGCCAGGCGGCGTGCAGGCCGCTCGCGGCCCGGGACGCGGTCACCGACAGGCTGATGTAGGCGACGCTGAGGGACATCCTGGGCCGGAACCGCTCGACCCGTACGCCCAGCAGCTCCAGGTTGTCGAGCGTGCGGGCGACGTGTTCGAGGTAGCGGCGGCGGAAGTCGGCGTCGAGGTCGGACCCTTCTGGCGCCAGCAGCGTGCGCGCGGGTAACCGGGCCAGCATCGCGGCGAGCTGGTCGCCGAGCCCGGTCAGCCGGGACAGCGTCTCGGCCGCGGCGCGCGGCTGGAACTCGGGCAGGTGCCGCACCACCCTGACCAGGCAGTCGCAGCACTCGTCGAGCACGACCTCGTACAGCCGCGCCTGCGCCTCACCCAGGTCCCTGGACGCGGGCAGCGCCCTGCGCAGCTCGCGCGCCAGGCGTACGGGGTCGGCGTCGGCGGCGAACAGCGCACGGTCGGACAGGTCGGCCCGCGCCAGCGCGTCGGTCACCTCGGCCAGCACGACCAGCCGGTCGTCGTCGCCGAGCCCGGGGAACTCGTGACCGCACAGCTTGGTGACGCGTGCGGTCACGGCGTCGGCGATGTCGTCGATCTGCCGCCGCGCCTTGCGGCGGACGAGCTGGTCGGGAAAGTGCGTACGCATCAGCTCGACGAGCGGCAGGCGGCTGCTCTCGCCGGTCGATCGGGCGGTCAGCCAGGCGCGCACGGCACGCTCGCCGACCGCCATGCCCACCTTCAGGGCGGCCGTCTCCAAAGCCACCCCGCCATTATCCCGGTGATCTCGCCCCGGGAAGCCGGGTCAGCGGAGCGCGGCGGCCTCCGCGGCCAGCTTCTCGACGCGGCCCCAGTCGCCGGCCGCGAGCGCGTCGGCCGGGGTGAGCCAGGTGCCGCCGACGCAGCCCACGTTGGGCAGCGCCAGGTAGTCGGGGGCGGTGGCCAGGCGGATGCCGCCGGTCGGGCAGAACCGCACGTCGGGCAGCGGCCCGCCGATCGCCTTGAGGTACGGCACGCCGCCCGCCGCCTCGGCGGGGAAGAACTTCAGCTCCTTGATGCCGCGCTCGGCCAGCGCCATCACCTCGGAGACGGTGGCCGCGCCGGGCAGGTACGGCACCCCGCTCGAGTCGAGCGCCTCCACCAGCGACGACGTGGTGCCGGGCGAGACGAGGAACTTCGCGCCGGCCGACACCGACGCCGCGATGTCGTCGGTCGTCCTGACCGTCCCCGCGCCCACCGTGGCGTCGGGCACCTCGGCCGCGATGCGGGCGATGGCCTCGCGGGCGGCGGGCGTGCGCAGGGTCACCTCGATGACCGGCAGCCCGCCGGCCACCAGCGCCCGCGCCAGCGGGACGGCGGTCGCCGCGTCGTCGATCACCACGACGGGGACCACGGGGGCGAGATCGAGCAAGCTCATGGAATTTTCTCTCTCCTCATCGGCACTCCCGCAGGAGAGCCGTGTCAATGTGCCGGAACCATGCCGATGCCGTGCCGATGCCGTGCCGACGCCGACGTCGTGGTCAGCCCACCAGCTCCCGGCGGGCCCGCTGACTCAGCCAGGCGGCCGCGCCGGTCATGCCCGGCTGGGCGGCCACGATGAGCGACGTCCCGATGCCGGCCAGGTAGGCGGCCATGTCGGGGTTGGCCTCGAACCGCGCGCGGAAGGCGCTGCCGCACACGCGCTCCACGATACGGGGCAGCACGCCCCCGGCGAGGTAGACCCCTCCCCGGGCGCCGAGCGTCAGCGCCACGTTCCCGGCGAAGCCGCCCAGCAGCGCGCAGAACATCTCGATCGTCTCGGCGCACAGCGAGTCGTCGACCCTGGCCACGATGTCGGCGGCGGTCAGGCCGGGCGCGGTGACGCCGTTCACCAGGGCCAGCGCCCGGTGCAGCCGGACCAGGCCAGGCCCCGACAGCAGGTGCTCGGCCACGACGTGCGGCACCCCCTGCGAGCGCAGCGCGCGGACCACCTCGAACTCGCGCGGCTCCACCACCGGCACCGTGACGTGCCCGCCCTCGCCGGGGACGGGGATCCAGCCGTGCTCGGACGGCGCGAGCGCGCCCACGCCGAGCCCCGTTCCAGGACCGAGCACCGCCTTGACGCCGTCGCCGGGCGGCGGGCCGCCCAGCGAGACCAGGTCGCCGCCCTCCAGGTGGGGCAGCGACACGGCCAGCGCCTCGAAGTCGTTGAGCAGCCGGACGTACGGGATGCCGAGATCGCGGACGGAGCCGGCCCACGCTGAGTTCGTGAGCCGGTAGTGCTCGCCCTCGATCGGCCCCGCCAGCGCCAGGCACGCCGCGCCCGGCCGCACCCCGCCCGCATGCTGGGCGAGGTAGGCCGTCACGGCGTCGGGCAGCGTCGGGTGGTCGGCGCCGGCCAGCACCGCCACGTGCGACGGGCCTGCTCCGAGCGAGGTGACCAGACCGAACCTGGCGTTGGTCCCCCCGATGTCGGCGACGAGCCACGGAAGGTCAAAGGCACTCACGCATACCTCCGGCGTTCAGGGCGGCGTCAAGATCGCAGCCGTTCCCCCGAAGGATGCCACGGGAGCTCACGGCGCCCCAGAGGGGGTCGTGAGCGCACCGGCGGACGGCGGGAGGAACGGTCACCGGGCCAGTCCAGCGGGCCGCGCGCCGACCGGCGCGCCCGTCTCCAGGTGCGAGGAGCCCGCCTGGGCGGGGAAGCCCAGCCCGGGGCCGTGGTCGGGCGACTCGGCGCCGCTGACGCCGAAGATGCCGGCGCCCTGCTCGGCGTGGCCGGCCATGCGGCGGAACGTGGCGAACAGCTCGCGGCCGGTGCCGACCCACTGCGCGTCGCTCAGCGGCCGGCCCTCGGGCGTCCGCCTGGCCAGCTCTTCGGCCGGCACCAGCAGCTCCAGCGTGCCCTGCGCGGAGTCCAGCCTGATCACGTCGCCGTCGCGGACCAGCGCGATCGGACCGCCGTCGGCGGCCTCGGGCGACAGGTGGATGGCGGCGGGCACCTTGCCGGACGCGCCCGACATGCGGCCGTCGGTGACGATCGCCACCCGCTGCCCCCTGTCGAGCAGCACGGCCAGCGGCGGGGTGAGCTTGTGCAGCTCCGGCATGCCGTTCGCGCTCGGGCCCTGGTAGCGGATGACCGCCACGAAGTCCTGGCCGTCCAGCTCGCCGGCCTCGAACGCCTTCAGCAGGTCGAGCTGGTCGTCGAACACCTTGGCCGGCGCCTCGATCACCAGGTGCTCCGGCTTGACCGCCGACACCTTGCTGACCGCGCGGCCCAGGTTGCCCTCCAGCATGTGGATGCCGCCGTCGGCGGAGAACGGGTCGGCGACCGGGCGCAGCACGTCGCGGTCCTTGCTGCCGCCGGCGACCGGCGCCCACACCAGCTCGCCGTCCACCAGCTCGGGCGCCTCGCGGTAGCGGTCGAGGCCGGGGCCCGCGACGGTCATCACGTCGCCGTGCAGCAGGCCCTCGTCGAGCAGGTCACCGATGAGCACCTGCATGCCGCCGGCCTCGCGGAAGTGGTTCACATCCGCCTGGCCGTTGGGGTAGATCTTGGTCAGCGACGGCACGACCTTCGACAGGCAGGCCAGGTCGTCCCAGGTCAGCACGATGCCCGCGGCGGCGGCCATGGCCACCAGGTGCAGCGTGTGGTTCGTGGAGCCGCCGGTGGCCAGCAGCGCCACGCAGGCGTTCACGATCGACTTCTCGTCCACCAGCTCGCCGATCGGCGTGTACGCCGCGCCGTGCGCGGTGATCTCCACCGCTCGCCGCCCGGCCGCCTCGGTGAGCGCGTGCCGCAGCTCGGTGTGCGGGTTGACGAACGTCGAGCCAGGCAGGTGCAGGCCCATGACCTCCATCAGCGCCTGGTTGGAGTTGGCGGTGCCGTAGAAGGTGCAGGTGCCGGGGGAGTGGTACGACTTCGCCTCGGCGTCGAGCAGCTCGTCCCTGCCGACCTTGCCCTCGGCGAACAGCTGCCGGGTGCGCGCCTTGACCTTGTTCGGCAGGCCCGAGGTCATCGGCCCGGCCGGCACGAAGATCGCCGGCAGGTGCCCGAAGTGCAGCGCGCCGATGAACAGGCCCGGCACGATCTTGTCGCACACGCCCAGCAGCAGCGTGGCGTCGAACATGTCGTGCGACAGCGCGATCGCGGTCGCCATGGCGATCACGTCACGGCTGTAGAGCGACAGCTCCATGCCCGCGCGGCCCTGCGTGATGCCGTCGCACATGGCCGGCACGCCGCCCGCGACCTGCGCGACGCCGCCCGCCTGGCGCACGGCCCGCTTCAGCTCCGGCGGGTAGGTCTCGTACGGCTGGTGCGCGGACAGCATGTCGTTGTAGCTGGTCACGATGGCCACACCCGGCTTGGCCGTGCCGCGCAGGGCCGGCTTGTCCTCGGCGGACGCGCCGGCGAAGCCGTGGGCGAGGTTCGCGCAGCCGAGGTGGGCCCGCGCCGGGCCCTTGGCGCGCGCGGCCTCGCCGTCGCGGCGGATCCGCTCCAGGTAGGCGGCCCGGCTGGCGGCGCTCCGCGCGGCGATGCGGTCGGTGATCTCCTGAATGACGGGGTTCACAGTTCCTCCTCGTGCCAGGCGCGACCGCTGCGGCCGAGCAGTTCGTGGGCTCCGGCGGGGCCGGTGGTTCCTGCGGGGTAGGGCTCGGGTAGCGCGGGGTCGGCCTTCCACGCCTCCAGAATCGGATCGATCCAGCGCCAGGCCGCCTCGACCTCGTCGCGCCGCATGAACAGCGTCGGGTTCCCGGCCAGCACGTCGGTCAGCAGCCGCTCGTACGCCTCAGGCACCCGCGCCGTGAACGTCTTGCCGAAGCTCAGCGACAGCGGCACCGGCTTCAGCGTCACCTCGCCCGCGCCCGGCTCCTTGGCCATGATGTGCAGCTCGATGCCCTCCTCCGGCTGCAGCCGCAGCACCAGCCGGTTCGGCGAGCCGCCGGGGAAGATGGAGTGCGGCACGTCCTTGAACTGCACCACGATCTCCGAGCGCCGGTACGGCATGCGCTTGCCGGTGCGCAGGTAGAACGGCACCCCGGCCCAGCGCCAGTTCTTGATCTCGGCCCTGATCGCGGTGAACGTCTCCACCCTGCGCGACTCCTCGGTCGGCGGCGTGGAGGCGGGCTCGTCCAGGTAGCCCGGCATCTCACCGGCCCCGGTGTACTGCCCGCGCACGGTGAAACGGTCCACTTCGCCGCCCGCGATCGGCCGCAGCGACTGCAGCACCTTGACCTTCTCGTCGCGGATGGCCTCGCGGTCGTTGCGGGCCGGCGGCTCCATCGCGGTCAGCGTGAGGAGCTGGAGCAGGTGGTTCTGCACCATGTCGCGCAGCGCGCCCGCGTGGTCGTAGTAGCCGCGCCGGCCGGGCGTGCCGACGGTCTCGGCGGCGGTGATCTGGACGTGGTCGATCCACAGCGAGTTCCAGATCGGCTCCAGGAAGGCGTTGGCGAAGCGCAGCACCAGCAGGTTCTGCACCGTCTCCTTGCCCAGGTAGTGGTCGATGCGGAAGATCTGGTGCTCGTCGAAGATGGCGCCGACCTCGTCGTTGATGCGCTGGGCGCTGGCCAGGTCGTTGCCGAGCGGCTTCTCCAGCACCACCCGCGAGCGCGGCGTCACCAGGCCGGCGTCCCGCAGCTCGCGGCAGAAGGGGCCGAACGTGCGCGGCGGGCTGGCCAGGTAGAAGACGCGGTCGCGCTGCTCGTACCCGGCGAGCAGGCGGCTCAGCGCGCTCCAGCCGGAGCGGTTCTGGCCGCCGACGTCCACCGAGACGTGGTGCAGGCGGCCCAGGAAGCGCTGCCAGCCGTCGGGGTCGTCGTCGGGCACCTGGCCGCGTACCTCGGCGTCCACCTTGCCGCGGAAGTCGGCGTCGGTCAGCCCGCCCCTGGACATGGCGATGATCCGGGTCTCCGGGGCCAGGCGGCCGTCACGGTCGCTGTGGTAGAGCGCGGGGATCAGTTTGCGCATGGACAGGTCGCCGGTGCCGCCGAACACGACGAGATCGGCGGTGTAGGCGGTGGCTTCCGCAGATGCGAGGGCTTCTGGGACGGAGGGGGACACGGTAGGGACTCCGAACGATCTACCAAGCAGGGACAGAACGGACACTAACGAGAGTTTGGGTCGTACACAAGCGGAGTTTTGGCATTTGAGATAAAAAAGTCACGACTTTTCATGACAGAACCCTGTGTGGTTCACTTGGGCGATGCCTCGACGTACCGCCTCCGCCCTCGCCACGAGCGGCGAGGTGCTCCGCCTCATCCGCACCGGAGAGGCCGTGACACGGGCCGACCTCGGCAGGGTGACCGGCCTGTCGCGGCCCGCGGTGCAGCTGCGCGTCGGCGAGCTGCTCGAACGCGGGCTCGTCGTCGAGCGCACCGACGCCCCCTCCACCGGCGGGCGCCCGCCGGTCCGGCTGGAGTTCAACGCCTCGGGCGGCGTCGTGCTGGTGGCGGCGCTCGGCGCCAGCCGCACCAGGGTCGCCGTCTGCGACCTCGCCGGCGAGGAGCTGGCGGGGCGCGAGTTCGCCATGGACGTCGAGCAGGGGCCCGACAGCGTGCTGCCGCTGCTCATGGACACCTGGGACGACCTGCTCGGCGACCGGCCGCGCTCGATGATCCGCGGCGTCGGCATGGGCGTGCCCGCCACCGTCGAGTTCGCGCAGGGCCGCACCGAGAGCGCCCGCGTCATGGCCTCGTGGACCGGCGTGGTCATCCCGCCGATCATCCGCGAGCGCTTCCCCGTGCCCGTGCTCGTGGACAACGACGTGAACGTGCTGGCCATCGGCGAGCACCGCGGCGTCTACCCCGACCTCGACGACCTGATGTTCATCAAGATCTCCACCAGGATCGGCGCGGGCGTGATCGCCGGCGGCGGCATCCTGCGCGGCGCGCTCGGCGCGGCCGGCGAGATCGGCCACATTCCGGTGATCGACGGGGGCGGCGTGCTGTGCCGCTGCGGCAACCACGACTGCGTCGACTCCGTCGCCAGCGGCACCGCCCTGCTGCGCGACCTGCGCGCCATCGGCAAGGACGTCGCGACCATCGCCGACGTCACGGCGCTGGTGCGGGCCGGCGACGCCGAGACCATGGCCACCGTGCGCGAGGCCGGCCGGCGCATCGGCGAGGTCCTCGCGGGCGCGGTCAACATACTCAACCCGTCGGTCGTCGTGCTCGGCGGCGACGTCGCCGAGGCGTTCGGGCCCCTGGTGTCCAGCATCCGCGAGGTCGTCTACCGCCGCTCCACCGCCCTCGCCACCCGCCGCCTGCGCATCGAGCCCAGCAGGCTCGGCGCCGGGGCCGGCATCAGCGGATGCGCGGTGATGGTGCTCGACCACGTGCTCTCGCCCGAGGCCGTGGACGAGACCATGACGCTCACCTCCCTGCGCCGCGACCGCGCCACCGCGACCGCCGGCTGATCACACGTCCCAGCGGGGCTCGGCGCTCTCCCGTACGAGGCCGTCCGCGCCGAAGATCAGATACCGGTCGAGGTCGTCGGCGAACCAGCGGTCGTGCGTGACGGTCAGCACCGTCCCCTCGAACCCGGCGAGCCCGCGCTGCAACGCCTCCGCGCTGTGCAGGTCGAGGTTGTCGGTCGGCTCGTCGAGCAGCAGCAGCGTCGCGCCCGACAGCTCCAGCAGCAGGATCTGCAGTCTGGCCTGCTGGCCGCCCGACAGCGTCTCGAAGGGCTGAGCGCCGGCCGGCGCCAGCTCGTACCTGGCGAGGGCGGCCATGGCCTCGTTCCTCGTCATCGGGCGGGCGGCCATGACCACCTCGGCCGCCGGGCGCCCGCGCAGGTCGGGCCGCAGATGCGTCTGGGCGAACGCGCCGGGACGCACCCGCGCGCCCAGGCGGGCCACGCCCGTGTGCGCGATCGGCTCGCCGGCGAGCAGGCGCAGGAAGTGGGACTTGCCGGTGCCGTTCATCCCGAGCACGCCGACCCGCTCGCCGTAGTGGATCTCCGTCGAGAACGGCCGCAGCAGCCCGGTCAGCTCCAGTTCCTCGCACACCACCGCGCGCTTGCCGGTACGCCCGCCGCGCAGCCGCATGCGGACGTTCTGCTCCTTCGGCGCCCGCTGCGGCGGCCCCTCGCGTTCGAAGCGCTCAAGCCGGGTCACCGCCGACTTGTACGCCCCCGCCAGCGCGTCGTTGTGCGCCGAGCGCTGCCGCAGGGTGTGCACCAGCCGCCGCAGCCGGTCGCGCTCCTCCTCCCAGCGCTGCCGGCGCTCCTCCAGGCGCTCTCTGCGCCGCGCGCGGGCCTCGGCGTAGCCGGCGAACCCGCCGCCGTGCACCCACACCGTGCGCCCCTCGACGGTGACGATCCGGTCGGCGGTCTCGGCCAGCAGCCGCCGGTCGTGCGAGACGAGCAGCACGGTCTTGCCCGATGCGCTGATCGCACGTTCGAGCCACTGCTTGCCCCGCACGTCGAGGAAGTTGTCCGGCTCGTCGAGCAGCAGCACCTCGTCGGGGCCGCGCAGCAGCGCCTCCAGCATCAGCCGCTTCTGCTCGCCGCCGGACAGCGTGGCCAGGCTCCGCCCCTTCACCTCGTCGTACGGGAGGCCGAGCGCCTCGGTCGTGCACACGTCCCACACGACTTCGAGGTCGTAGCCGCCCGCCTCGGCGTGGTCGGCGACGGCCTGGGCGTAGGCGAGCTGGTGCGGCTCGTCGTCGTGCGCGGCCAGCGCCGCCTCGGTCTCCTCGACGGCGGCGACCGCCGCACGGACGCGCTGCGGCGCGACGCCGAGCAGCAGGTCGCGTACCGTGCCCGAACCTAGGAACTGCCGCATCACGCCCACCCCGCCGCCGGTCGTCACCCGGCCGTCGGCGGGCGTCAGCTCCCCGGCGATCAGCCGCAGCAGGGTGCTCTTGCCGGCCCCGTTCGGCCCCACCAGCGCCGCCTTGACGCCCGGCCCGGCCTTGAACGACACCTCCAGCAGCAGCGGCCGCCCATCGGGCAGCAGGTACGTCACCCCGCTCACGTCCACGTGCCCCACGAGACCTCCCGCTCGATCGTTGTTCTTCTACTAGACCAACGATCCGGTTCTCGTACAACGTAATATCGCCGGATGGACACCGTGTGGTCACGCCGCAGGACGGAGCCCAAGCCGCGGCTCACGCTCGACCGGATCGTGGCGGAGGCGCTCGCCCTGCTGGACGAGGAGGGCGTCGCCCGCCTCACCATGCGCCGGCTCGCCGAGCGCCTGGGCACCGGCTCGACCACCCTCTACTGGCACGTCAAGACCAAGGACGACGTCCTCGACCTGGCCATGGACGCGGTCTTCGGCGAGGTCGGCCTGCCTGACGGCGGCGCGGGGGAGGACTGGCGGGCGGGGGTGCGCGCGCTGATGGGCGGCTGGCGGGCGGCGCTGCTGCGGCATCCGTGGTCGGCCACGCTGCTCGACCGCCCGCTGCTCGGGCCGAACGCGCTCTCACGCACGGAGTTCCTGTACGAGACGCTGATCGCGGCCGGGTTCGCCGCGCCGACGACGGCCGCGTACAGCCTGTCCAACTACGTGATGGGGTCGGTCATCATGCAGGTGACCTGGGCGCGGAGTGACGCCGACGTCGGCGGCTACCTGCGCGAGCGGGCCGGCGACTATCCCGCCCTGGCCGCGCACGGCCTGGAGCACGACTGGGACGCGACGTTCGAGGAGGGTCTCGGCTACCTGCTCGCCGGCATGTCCTGATGTCAGCAGGTGCAGAGCAGGCCGCGCAGCGCGGTCTCCAGGCACACCCCGGACCGCGCGGGCGTCGGCCAGGGAAAGCGGATCAGCGACTCGTCCGCCCGTACGGTCGCGCCGTGGCTGTCCAGCTCCCACAGCCACACCTCCCCGGCCGGCTCGCCGAGCTGGCGGGACACGCCCGCGGCGAGCTGGGCCCGGTGCGAGGAGTTGACGTGGGCGAGCACCCGCTCGGCGACGTCGGTGAGCGGGTCGGGCGCGGCCCCGAGGTAGTCGTCGGCGTCGAGCAGCCCCGACTCCTGCCCGGTCAGGTAGACGACCTGGCCCACGTCCAGGCGCAGCAGCCGGGCCGCGTCGGGCGCGCCGAAGCGTTCGAGCGCGTCGAACAGGTTCTCGTCCGGGCAGTGCGCCGCGACGGCGATCGCCGCCGCGCGGGCCTCGTCCCGCGGCACCGGCTCCGCCCATCCCTGCACCTCGATCAGCCCGCGCGGATGCGTCACGGTGCCGAGCTGCCGCATCGCCGTCAGGTTCACCGCGGCGACGGCGTCCTCGCGCACCCCGTGCAGGGTCTCGCCGGGCAGCACCAGCAGCACCGGACGCCCGCGCTCGTCCACACCGCCGCGCGCCGGCGAGGGGGCGCCGTCCACGGACAGCTTGGCGACGTTCGAGGTCGCGGCGAGGGTGCGGACCCGCTCGGGGATCGGGAGCATGGGCGTCTCCTTGAGGGCGGCAGCGTCTATAGGTTAGCCTTACCTAAGTAAGGATTACCTAACCACATTGAGGTGAACGTGCGCTACACCGGCCCGAAGGTGCGACTGTCGCGTCGCGCGGGCGTCCCGCTGACCAGGAAAGCCGTCCGCTACTTCGAGCAGCGCCCCTACCCGCCGGGCGAGCACGGCCGCAAGACCAACCGTCGCACCACCGGCGACTATGGGCTGCGGCTGATGGAGAAGCAGAAGCTGCGCTGGTACTACGACGTCTCGGAACGCCAGCTCCGCCGCTACTGGGACCTCGCCGTGCGCAAGCCGGGCGCGTCGGGCACCGAGCTGGTGACGCTGCTGGAGAGCCGCCTCGCCTCGCTCGTGCTGCGTGCCGGCCTGGCCCCGTCGATCTACGCGGCCCGCCAGTACATCGCCCACGGGCACATCGCCGTGGACGGCCGCAAGGTGGACATCCCCAGCTACCTGGTCAAGCCCGGCCAGGTCGTCTCGGTACGCGAGCGCTCCCGCAGGATGCAGCCCTTCGTGGCCGCCGCGGAAGGCGTGTACGCCGACGAGCGCACCGCCGCGTACCTGTCGGTCGAGCTGCCCGACCTGCGCTTCACCCTCACCCACCGGCCGGAGCGCGAGCAGATCGCGGTTCCCGTGGACGAGCAGCTCGTGGTGGAGTTCTACTCCCGTTGACCGGGCTTTCGTGCAAGGGCCGCCGGCGTCACCGGCGGCCCTTCTTGGTGCGGTGGCCGTTGCCGTTCTGGCCGTTGCGGTTCTGGCCGTTGCGGTTCTGGCCGTTGCGGTTCTGGTCGTCGCGCCTGGGCGGCGCGGCGCCCGCCGGCACCGCCGTCTGGAGCGCCCGCAGTTCGGCCACCTCCTGGCGCAGCGCGGTCAGCTCGGCCAGGATGCGCTCGGAATGCGCGGCCGCGTCCTGCTCAAGGGCCGCCCGCTCCTCGGCGTTCTCCTCGTCCATGGCGCTCACCACGACGGCGAGGAACAGGTTCAGCACCACGAAGGTGCACACCAGGATGAACGAGGCGAAGAAGATCCACGCCGTGGGGTGGCGGGTCATCACCTCGCGGGCGATGTTGCCCCAGTCGTCGCCCGTCATCGTCTGGTAGAGGGTGAACAGCGAGTCCGGCAGGCTGCCGAAGCGGTCGGGGGCGGTCTCTCCGTACAGTTTGGTGGCCATCACGGCGGCCACGTACAGGACGAGGGAGAGCAGCACCACGATCGAGCTCATGCCCGGCATCGCCCGCAGCAGCGCCGAGACCACCCGGCGCAGGCTCGGCACGACCGACAGCAGCCGCAGCACCCGCAGGATGCGCAGCGAGCGCAGCACCGACAGGCCGCCGTTGGTGCTGGCGAAGGCGATGGCGACGATGACGGTGTCGAAGATGTTCCAGGGGTCGCGCGCGAAGGCGGTGCGCTCGACGTAGAGCTTGCCGGCCAGCTCGGCGGCGAAGATGTAGAGCGCGACGTGGTCGACCACGGTCAGCAGCGTTCCGTAGCTCTCGACCACGGCGGGGACGGTCTCCAGACCCAGGGTGGCGGCGTTGATCAGGATGACGCCGACGATGAAGCGCTGGAAATACGGGTGCGCGAGGAAGGCGCGAATGCTGTCACGCACGGGGGAGACTCCTCAGGGGTGGACATGTGCCTCACCATGATGACGCAACATGATCAAGAGGCGGACTGTGGTATAAACCCACCTGACCTTGTCCACGTGAGGGGACCATTACCAGCATGTCCTACAGCGATTACGGCCCCGGCTATTACGGCCCGCCGCCGCAGAGCCACCCCAACGGCACGACCATCCTCGTGCTGGGCATCCTCAGCCTGGTGGTGTGCGGCGTCCTGGGCCCGTTCGCGTGGGTGATGGGCAACAAGGCGCTCAAGGAGATCGACTCCAGCGGCTACGTCTACGAGAACCGCGGCCAGATCCAGGCCGGGCGCATCTGCGGCATCATCGGCTCGATCTGGCTCATCCTCCTCGTCGTGCTCTTCGCCCTCGCCCTCGTCCTCGGCCTCGTCGCGAGCTTCAGCAGTTACTGACGTTCATGCGGAGCCCGGCCGCGCAGGTCACCGCCTGCCGCGCCGGGCTCTCGTCATTCCCGCGGCCCTGAGCCGACGGCCTCCAAGCCCTTCTCCAGCAGGCCGAAGGCGAGCTCGGCCTGCTCGCGCAGCATGGGGGCGATGCGCTCCCACCCCTCGCCCGCCGTCATCATGGCCATCGCGCGCTCGCTGAGTATGCGCGTGGTGCCGAGCAGGTGCGCCGCCACCAGGCGGGGCGTGAGGTCGTCGGCGCCGGCGTCGAGCTCGTCGGCCAGCGCCCGCGCCAGCGCCTCCTCCCGCTCGACGTGCACCTGCCGCATGCGCGCCGTCAGCGCCGGGCTGTCCGCGACGATCTTGGCGAAGACGTCGGCGCCCTCGTTGAGTCCGTGCCGCCAGTGGCGGGTGTCGATCGCGTCGAGGTAGTCGCGCAGGAACGCGCGCACGGCGCTCTCGCCCGGCCGCCGCTCGCGCAGCACCGTCGGCGGCAGCTCCACCACCGCGTCCTGCCGGTCGGCGAACAGGTCCTCCTTCGTGCTGAAGTAGTTGAAGACCGTGTTGACCGAGACGTCGGCGGCCCGCGCCACCTCGGCCACCGTCACGTTGTCGAACCCCCTGGCCATGAACAGGCCCGTCGCGACGTCGGAGATGCGCTCCCGCGTCTCGCGCTTCTTCCGCTCCCGCAGCCCTTCCGTCATGCCCGCCATCGTACCAAGTTTGCAGTGACACCAAAATTGTGGTTACTTAAATTTTGTGATCGAAACCAGAAGTCTGAGCAAGACCTTCGACAACGGCGTCCACGCCGTCGACGGCGTGGACATGACCGTGCGGCCCGGCGAGATCGTCGGCTTCCTCGGCCCCAACGGCGCCGGCAAGACCACGACCATGCGCATGCTGACCACCCTGCTGCGCCCTACCGGGGGGACCGCCACCGTGGCCGGCCACGACCTCGTACGCGAGCCGCGCGAGGTGCGCCGCCGCATCGGCTACGTCGCCCAGGGCAGCGGCCTGCCACCCGTCACCCCCATCAGGGGCGAGCTGGAGGTGCAGGGCATGCTCTACGGCCTCAGCCGCGCCGACGCCGCCGCCCGCATCCCCGGCGTGCTGGAGCGGCTCGACCTGGCCGGGCTCGCCGACCAGGCGCCCGCCACCCTCTCCGGCGGCCGGCGCCGCCGCTTCGACATCGCCTTCGCCCTGCTGCACGACCCCGTGCTGCTCTTCCTCGACGAGCCCACCACCGGCCTCGACCCGCAGAGCCGCGCCAACCTCTGGGACCACATCCGCTCCCTGCGCGACCGGCAGGGCATGACCGTGTTCCTGACCACCCACTACCTGGACGAGGCCGACGCGCTCTGCGACCGCGTCATGATCATCGACCGGGGCCGCATCGTCGCCCAGGGCGCGCCCGCCGAGCTCAAGACCGGCGGCCGCACGCTGGACGACGTCTTCCTCGACATCACCGGCAGGTCGCTGCGCGAGGAGAACGCGACGATCGGGCAGGGGGCATGATGCTGCGCGACACCTGGGTGCTGTTCCGCCACGGACTGGGCGTGACGCTGGGACAGCGGATCGGCATCGTCATCGGGGCGATCCAGCCGCTGCTGTTCCTCGTGCTGTTCGGGCCCGTCTTCGTCACCATCGGCACCTGGGAGACGCTGGTCCCCGGGCTGATCGTGCAGCTCGGGCTGATGAGCGCGGGCATGGCCGGGTTCGGGATCGTCTTCGACAAGCGCGGGGGTGTGCTCGAACGGCTGCGCGTCACGCCGGCCAGCCGGCTGGCGCTGCTGCTCGGGCGGGTGCTCAACAACGTGGTGACGCTGGTCCTGCAGACCGTGCTGCTGCTCGCCGTGGCCTACGCCTTCGGCCTGCGGGCGCCGCTCGCGGGCGTGCTCGGCTCGTTCGTGCTGGTCGTGGTGCTGGGCGCGAGCCTAGCCGCGCTCTCGTACGCGATCGCGCTGACCATCGACGAGCACCTGTTCCCGCCCGTCATGACGACGGCGGTGGTGCCGCTGGTGCTGCTGTCGGGCTCGTTCCTGCCGATGTCGATGGCGCCGGGCTGGCTCGACGCGCTCTCGCACGTCAGCCCGTTCAGGTACGTCCTGGAGGCGCTGCGCGACCTGTTCCACGGCCACTACCTGACCGGCACCGTGGCGGCCGGCGCGGCGGTCACCGTCGCCTTCGCCGTCTTCAGCCTCACGATCGGCACCCGCGTGTTCAACCGCGAGCAGGCGTGAGCCGCCTCAGGGCAGGCGGACTCAGGGCAGGCGGACTCAGGGCAGGCGGACTCAGGGCAGGCGGACTCAGGGCAGGCGGACTCAGGGCGGGCGGACTCTGGGCGAGCAGTGAAATGAAACGATCGCCGTAACATTCCTGCCCTGCCCCTTAAGCACGCCGGCCATTCTGCGGCTTTTGACCTGCGCAAATATGGCATACCGGGCATATCCCTAGACATCGCCCCGGCGGCGTCAGGCTTCCGTGTTCCCCATCCGTTCACTACGGTGAGGGCTTATGACGCTGCAGGCGCAAAAGCCCGTTCACGACGGTGAGAAAGCCCACTGGCTGGCGGTGCGGCCGAGGCTCGTCCTCGCCAGCGCCTTCATGCTCTTCCTCGAACTGGCACTGATCCGGTGGACCGGCTCCAACATCGTCCATCTGAGCTATTTCACCAATTTCGTGCTGCTGGGCTCTTTCCTCGGCATCGGGCTCGGCTTCCTGCGCGTCGGTCGGTCACAACGGCAGCCCTACTACTCGCCCGTCGTGCTCGCACTGCTGGTCATCGTCGTGCTGGCCTTCCCCGTCACGGTGGACAGGAACACCGAGGGCGTCCTCTACTGGACGAGCCTGTCCACCAGCGGGCCGCCCGCCTGGGCGATCCTGCCGGTCATCTTCTGCGCCGCCGCGGTCATCCTCATGGGCCCCGCCGAGCTCGTCGGCCGGTGCTTCCCCGAGCTGCCCCGCCTCGAGGCCTACCGCTACGACCTCATCGGCAGCCTCACCGGCATCGCGGTGTTCACGCTGCTGTCGTTCGTCAGCGCGCCGCCCGTCTTCTGGGGGCTGATCGCGGCCGGCTGCTACGCCGTGCTGCTGGTGCCCAAGCCGCCCGCCCTCTACGCGGGCCTCGTCGTCGTGCCCGCCGTGGCCGTCGTCGGGCTGCTGCTGGCCGAGACGCTCACCGCCGGCGCCATCTGGTCGCCCTACTACAAGGTCACCACCAAGCAACTCGTGCAGCTCGGCATCCCCGTCACCGACATCGCCGTCAACGGCATCCCCCACCAGCAGGCCGTGCCCGCCGCCGCCCGCCTGCAGTGGGAGGCCCAGTACGGGCTCCCGTACGAGCGCACCACCAAGCCGCCGAAGGACGTGCTCATCGTCGGCGCGGGCAGCGGCACCGACGTGGCCATCGCGCTGTCCAAGGGCGCCACCCGCGTCGACGCCGTCGAGATCGACCCCAAGCTGCGCGAGCTGGGCGGCTCCACCCACCCCGACCGCCCCTACGACGACCCGCGCGTGACCACCCACGTCACCGACGGCCGCGCCTTCCTTGAGCGCAGCGGCGACCGCTACGACCTGATCCTCTTCGCGCTGCCCGACTCGCTCACCCTCGTCTCCGGCGCCAGCTCGCTGCGGCTGGAGAGCTACCTGTTCACCGAAGAGGCCATGCGGGCCGCCCGCGCCCACCTCAAGCCGGGCGGCACGTTCTCGATGTACAACTACTACCGCGAGAGCTGGCTCGTCGACCGCCTGGCCGCCACCATGCAGCGGGCCTTCGGTCACCGGCCGTGCGTCGACGTCGTCAGCACCGCCGGGCAGCAGGCCGTCATCACCGCCGGGGTGACCGCCGCCGACCAGCGCTGCGCGAGCGAGTGGCCGGGCGCCGCGCCGGGCACGCCCGAGCCCGCCGGCGACGACCGGCCGTTCCTCTACCTCAAGGACGCCACGATCCCGCCGATCTACGTGATCACGCTCGGCCTGATCCTCCTCGTCAGCCTGCTCGCCGTGCGCGCCGTGGCGGGGCCGTACCGGCGGATGCGGCCGTACGCCGACCTGTTCCTGCTCGGCGTCGGCTTCATGCTGCTGGAGACCAAGAGCATCACCGGGTTCGCGCTGCTGTTCGGCACCACGTGGGTGGTCAACGCGATCGTCTTCGCCGGCGTTCTCGTCGCGGTGCTCGCCGCCGTCGAGGTGACCCGCCGCTTCCGCACCCCGCCGCTGCCCGTCATGTACGCCGTGCTCTTCGCCGGCCTGCTGCTGGCCTGGCTGGTGCCCAACGATTGGCTGCTGGCCCTGCCGGTGCCGCTGCGCGCGGTGGCCGCCGTCACGGTGGCGTTCCTGCCGATCTTCGCCGCGAACGTGGTCTTCGCCAAGCGCTTCGCCGACACCGCCGACGCCACCACCTCCTTCGGCGCGAACCTGCTGGGCGCCATGGTCGGCGGCTGCCTCGAATACGTCGCGCTCGTCGTCGGCTACAAGGGCCTGCTCATCGTGGCCGCCGTGCTCTACCTCGGCGCTCTCGCCCTGCTGCCGCGCCGTAACTCCGTCGCCGCCTGACAATCGCCGGACAGCGTTTCTGCTTTTCCTCGACCGGTGGACGGAGGAATGGCTTGCTGTGTCGTGAAATGCGAGGTGAGGTGGAGGTATCAGCCTGGCCGTGACCGGCCGGAAAGGTGAATCTGGAAACGGAAATCCGGCCGTTCGGAAACGGAGGTTGAGAGATCGGGGGTGACGTCCGGTAAACCCGCGAGAAAAGGTGTGAATCGTGGCGGCACGAGGGGCGGCGAGAATCGACGTCGAGCTCGCCCGCCGCCGTCCACTACGGCGCAGGACACGACCGGCTCGTCCGGCCGCTGATCCTCGCCGACGACCTCGGTCACGGGCCGAGCGACCCGCGCGGGCTCCGGCGGCGGCTCGACGCCCGCTTCCGCTCGGCCTGCTTCGTGCCGTCGGTGAGCGCCGTCGCCCTGCACCGCGACCCGGTGGAGTGGCCGGTGGACCTGTACACGGACATCACCTCGCTGTCGCCCGAGCACAGCCAGCTCGACGACTGCCACTGCGACGCCCACAACACCGAACACGGCCAGGTGACCGGCGCACTGGCCGACTGGATCGTGGGCCGGCTCGGCAAGCAGGCCCGTCCGGCGGCAGGATGAGGACGTACCTCGACCCGGGGGAGCCGCATGATCGAGCGACGACCGACACCCGAGACGCCGGAGAGCTGGGCGTCGATGCCCGACCCGTACCCGGCCTATGCCCGGTTGCGGGAGGAGGGGGCGCCGCGGCTCGTGCGGTTGCGCAGCGGTCTGTACGGGTGGCTCGTCACCCGGTACGACGACGCCCGCGCCGCGCTGGCCGACCCCCGGCTGAGCAAGGACCCCCGTAACGCGCCCCGCGACTGGCAGGAGGCGGGGCGCGGCCGGCCGCTCGAGGACCGGTCGGGGCTGGGCACGCACCTGCTCACCACCGACCCGCCCGAGCACACCCGCCTGCGCCGCCTGGTCTCCCGCTACTTCACCGCCCGGCGGCTGGCCGGCCTGCGCGAGGGCATCGAGGCCCAGGCCCGCACCCTCGCCCTCGGCCTGACCCCCGGGGACGACCTGGTCGCCGCCTTCGCCTCACCGCTGCAAGCGGGCGTCATCTGCGACGTGCTCGGGATCCCTCCTGGGGACCGTACGGACTTCCGGAGGTGGACGACGGCCGTGGTGTCGTCCGAGCCGGGGGAACGGGAGGCGAGGCCGGCCGCGATGCGGGAGCTGGCCGCGTACGCGCGCGACCTGGTGGCCGCCAAGCTCAAGGCGCCGGGCGACGACGTGATCGGCGCCGTCGCCGCTGCGGCCGTGGACGGCGACCGGATCAGCGAGGACGAGCTGCTGTCGATGCTGTTCCTGCTGCTCGTCGCCGGTTACGAGACCACCGTCGGGCTCATCGCGCTCGGCACGTACACGCTGCTGCGCCACCCCGACCGGCTGGAGCGGCTGCGCGCGCGACCCGAGCTGATGGAGCAGGCCGTGGAGGAACTGCTCCGCTTCGACAGCCCCGTCGAGCTGGCCACCTGGCGTTTCGCGCTGGAGCCCGTGGAGCTGGGCGGCGTACGCCTGGCACCCGGCCAGCCCGTTTTGGTGGCCCTGGCCGCCGCCAACCGCGATCCGCACCGCTTCGCCTGTCCAGACCTGCCGGACCTGACCCGCGACGACAACCTCCACCTCAGCTTCGGCCACGGCCCCCACCACTGCCTCGGGGCCCAGCTGGCCCGCCTGGTGGCCCGCGCCGCCCTGACCGAGATCGTCGGCCTGCCCGGCCTCGCCCTGGCCGTCCCCCCGGAAACCCTCCACTGGCGCGGCAGCATCACCGTCCGCGGCCCCCGCACCCTCCCCATCACCTTCACCCGCTGAGAGGAAGGGCGCGAGCCTCCCGCCGCTCCCGAGGTGGGTCCGCTCCCGAGGTGGGTCAGAGGCCGCAGAGGTCGTCGATGGACTGGGCGCCCTTCTGGGGGTTCTTGGTGGGGGTCTGGGTGGGGGACATGGCACGCGTACGCGTCGGGCTGGGGCGGGTGCCGCTGGGGGAGGCGGTGACGTTCGCGGTCTGGGCGCGGCGGGCCGGGCGCATCGAGTCGGTGATCGCCTTCTTGGTGGCCTGGCGGATCTTGACCCAGTCGGGACGTCCCGAGTAGAACTCCGGCGGCACGAACTGCAGGCTGGTGATCTTGGCGTTCTTGACCTTGAGCCCCAGCTCGACCAGCGGCTGCACCAGGTGGCGCGGGATGTTGGTCTGCGCCAGCCGCTTGGCCGCGCTGGCGATCTTCTCGAACCTGGTGAGGATCACGGTCGGGGTGGCCTGCTGGGCGAAGGCGCCGATGACGCAGCGCTGGCGGGCCATCCGGGAGAAGTCGTCGCTGCCGACGCGCGAGCGGCCGTACCAGAGGGCCTCCTCGCCGCTCAGCTTCCGGTAGCCGGCCTTGATGGTGCCGGCGGTGCCGTACAGGCCGCCCCACTTGACGTCCTGCTCGACCCGGATCTTCAGCCCGCCGATGGCGTCCACGAGGTCGGCGAAGCCGTACATGTTCATCAGCATGTAGTAGTCGATCTTCAGGCCGAGCGTGTAGCCGATGGCGTCCATCAGGGCGCGGGGGCCCTTGTTGCGGCCGCCCATGAGCTGCGGGTTGTCGTTGGCGTACTGCCAGACCTCGTTGAGCAGGCCGCCGTTCGGCAGCTCGGCCATGAAGCCGTTCGGGAACTGCTTGTGCAGCGGCGAGCCGGCCGGGAAGCGGACGTGCTGGAGGTTGCGCGGCAGGCTGAACAGGACGGTGGCGCCGGTCTTCAGGTCGACGCTGGCCACGTTCATGCTGTCGGTACGCACACCGGTACGGTTGCCCGCCGCGTCACCGCCGATCAGCAGGAAGTTCACCCGCTCCTTGTCGCCCCACGGGTTCTCGGGGTCCTTGGCGGCGGCGGGCACCTCGGCGTCCGGGTGCGAGGGGAAGATGGCCCCGATGGAGTCGCGGGCGGCGACCACGTAGTTGGCGGTCAGCGCGAACGGCGACATCACCGCCACGCACAGCACGCCCACCACGATGCCGGTCAGCACCTGGCCCTGCTGCGGCAGCCGGCTGGGCCCGAGCGCGATGTACGAGGTCACCAGCAGCGCGAACCACGCCAGCGCGAACACGGCGGCGAGCACGATCACCGTGCCCATCGCCGCGTCGTCGGCCAGGAACGTCGCGTTCGACAGGTCGCCGGCCACGCTCAGGCCGTAGGCGAGCAGGGCGAGCAGCAGCACCGCGTACACGCTGATCAGCACCAGCCCGGTACGGCGATGCCCGGCCCGCAGGTGAGCGGCGCCGGGCAGGATGGCGGAGAGAGCGGTCCAGCCGAGGAAGGAGGCGGGGGTCAGCGGCTTGGCGAAGCGCGGCGCGGCGGACCCGGCGCCGGGCTTACGGCCGGGACGGCCCTTCTTGCCGGACGGACGGGCCGCGCCGGGACGCGTCCCCGACGGTGCGCCGGCGGGGCTTCCCGAGCGGCCCCTGGACCCCGGCCCCGCACCTTCCGAGGAGCGATTCCGGGAGCCGGAGGGAGCCTCCGAGCGGCTCCGGGCTCCGGCGGGACGCTCCGAGCGGTCCCTGTCCCCTGCGGGCGCTCCTGAGCGGCTCCTGGCTCCGGCGGGACCCTCCGAGCGACCTCGGGATCCGGCGGGACCCTCCGAGCGGCCTCGGGATCCGGCGGGACCTTCGGAGCGGCTCTCTGTCCCTGCGCCTTCCGAGCGGCTCCTGGAGCCCGACCGGGGCTGTGACGACCGGGGCTGGGACGACCGGGGCTGGGACGACCCGGATCCGGCCGCCCCCGGCCCGGACGAGCGCGACGGAGCCGGGCCCGCCACGTGCTTGTCCTGGCTCGCCGCCCCCGGCTCCCCCTTGCCGCTCGTGCGCGACCGTCGCTGGGGGCGCCGTTTCCTGCCTTCTGGCACGGTGTCTTCCCCATCGCGATTGCTCACACCCGGCTCCTTTGACCGCCTACCAGGCAAAACTGACGTTTGCCCCCCGTTGGGCACAAGATTGCCAGGATTCTAGTCCCCATATCTGGACAACCGAGACATGTGCTCAACCTGAGATGAACGTCAGGGGGCTGTCAGGAGACGGTCGAAGAGGGCGCCATCCACGTGTTGCACTGGTATGCCTTGCTCTTCTCCCACCCCTGGCGGAACCAGCGATTGTTGTTCACGGGTTTGCCATGGTCCGGCGGCCGGCCCGGGTAGTCGCCCACCTGTCCGTAGAACCAGAAGAGCCGGTTCCGGTTGGCCGTGCTGACCGGGTACGACGCCGCCACCGACCGCATCCACATGGCCCCGAAACAGGTGGCCTGCAGCTCAAGCCGCCGGCTGAGCGCGAGCTTGGTGTTCTGGCTGCTGGAGTCGAGGGTCTGGCGCCACCAGGAGTCCATCAGGCCGGTGATGTTCTGGACGTGGTGCCCGTACTCGTGGGCCATCATGCTGATGATGCCGCCGTGCCAGTTCAGGAGCTGGCCGTAGCCCATCGACCTGCCGTTCCCCCTGGCCATGGCCGAGGTGGAGGCGTAGATCGTGTTGTTGCGCGGGCAGTAGTACGGCACGATGTTGCCCGGCTGCGGATAGTCGCCGCACGCGCCGCGACCGCGTCCGGCCACGATGGCCCAGCGCGGCGCACTGAACCGGATGCCCTGCTTCTCCAGGATCGACTCCCACGCCCGGTCCATGCACTTCCCGGTCTTCAGGATCAGCGCCTTGGTCTGGCTGTGGTTGTAGATGTTGACGTTCCCGCTGCGGCAGTTCAGGCGCGGCAGGATGCCGGCCTTGTACATCGTGTTGCTCTTCAGGCTCGTGTTGAGCTGCACCCGGGCGGGCGGCGTGACCGTGGTGTCAGGCCGCTCCGTCGGCTCCCTGCTGGTGGTGGGCCGCTCCGACGGCGGGTCCGAGCGGTCGTACGAGGGTTGCGCAGAGGGATCCGCGGAGGGTTCCTCGGACGGCTCGTACGTCGGGATCGCCACCGGCCTCGTCGTCTCCGTGCTCGACTTCCCGCCGAGCAGCACCGCGCCCACCACGATCAGCACGAACAGCGCCGCCAGCGACCCGAACACCACACCGAGCACGCCCCCCACGCCCATGCCCTGCTTCTTGGGCGGCGGCCGGTGCCACTGCTGCGGCGGCATCGGCGGCGGCGGGGGCGGCGGGGGAGGAGGAGGCGGCTGCTGCCGGTACGGTTGCTGCCCGTACGGCGGCTGCTGCATCGGTTGCGGCATCGGCTGCGTGTAGGGCCGCGTATGAGGCGGCGCCTGCGGCGGCGCGGGGGGCTGCTGCGGATGCGCCTGGGGATGCGCCTGGGGATGCGCCTGGGGATGCGGCTGAGGGTACTGCGGGGGCGGCGGAGCCTGCTGCGGGTACGGGCTGCCCTGCGGCGGCGGCTGCCGGTAGCCCGGCGGCGGCCAGGGCCGCGAGGGTGGCCTCTGGGGCTGCCCTGGCCCTTGAGGCGGGGGTGGATAATGCCCGTTCCCTGTCAACCTGTCTCCCCGTTCAGCTTGATGTCTGCATTGCCATGGTTTGTCGCACGGCTTGACGGACCCTTGCCAAATTTGGGGCAAAAGCATACTGACGTATCACCCGTCACGGATGTAGCAGCGCTCGGTTACAGTCCGAAATCATTCGAGGTGATCTCCGCTATCTCCCGGTCCCGACGGCGGGCGGTGTCCTAGCTTCTTTGGCATGAATCTCCAGCAGCTCCGCTATGTGGTCGCGACTGCGGAGCACCGCACCATGACCGATGCGGCCAGATCGCTCTATATCGCGCAGCCTGCGCTGTCCCGCGCGATCCGCGATCTCGAGCGGGAGCTCGGCATGACGCTCTTCGCTCGTTCCGGACGCGGGGTGGTCGTCACCGCGCAGGGACGCCGGGTGGTCAAGCTGGCCCAGGAGGCACTCGACGCCGTTCACGAGATCGAGGGCCTGGCCAACCAGGGTACGGTCACCGAGGCGGAGCTCCGCATCGCCGCCACCCCCAGCCTCGAGCCCGGCCTCGCAGGGCGGTTGTTGCCCGCCTACGCGGCCGAGCATCCGGGCGTACGCGTCCACATCGTGCGCTGCGACGGCCGTGACGGCGTCGTCAGCGCCATCCGGGATCAGCGTGCCGACCTGGGTCTCACCGACCTGCCGGTGCCCACTGATCTCATCACCCATCCACTCGAACGCCAGGAGATCGTCCTGATCTCCCCGCCGGGGCTCGAACTTCCCAACCCGGTGCCCATGGGCAAGCTGCACGGCATGCGGCTGGCCCTGCCCGCACGGGGAAGCCTGCGACGCAGGGAGCTCGACGCGATGTTCGGCAAGTACGCGGTCACCCCGGTGGTCGTGGTCGAGACCGACGAACGCAACGGCTGGCTCAACGCCGTACGCGCCGGGCAGGCCTCCCTGCTGTGGTACCGCGGCATGGCCGAGCAGGCCGCACGCGCGGGCCTGGTGGTGCGTTCGCTCGAACCCGCGGTGCGTCGCGTCATCGCCGTCGTGCACGCCCGCCGCCGGCTCCCGCTCATCGCGCAGGACTTCCTGACGACCGCGGAGAAAGGAACCGCCGCCTGACACACACATCTGGAACGATCCATTTCCGCCTGACGAGCCACGCCGTCCCGGTGACGCCGCCCGCCCCTGAGGTGACGGCACCACGAGCGCGGGAGCCCCGTCAGCGGACGATCCCCACCCCCCGATGAATCCCGGAACTCCCGGAACCCCCTGCTGATCCCCGCGAGGACGTCATACGCGCATGCTCCGGCGGCATGCGCGGATCCTGATCTGTGCTCAGGTACGCCCTCGGATCGCGGCGCGGGCACGGGCGAGGAAGCGAGCGCCGCCATGGAGGCGGCGCTCGGGACGAGCCCGGCGAGCCGGTCGCGTGCCGCACGCATGACCCGTGCGTAACACGCGGAGCCCCGCGTTGAGAAGGGCCCCGGCCCCTCATGCATGACAACGGGTATGGCTAGCGGGCCGGCGGCAGCGAGACGACCGCCCGCAGCCCCGGTGACGCGTCCTCCAGCCGGACGGTCCCGCCGTGCGCCCGCACGGTCTCCCGGACGATCGCGAGGCCCAGCCCGGCCCCGCCCTCGTCGCGGCTGCGGCCGGAGTCGAGCCGGGTGAACCGGTTGAAGACCCGTTCGCGGTCCTGCTCCGGAATGCCGGGCCCGTCGTCGGTGACGGTCAGCACGCCGTCGCCGCTCAGCGCCACCTCGACCTTGGAGGTGGTGTGGCGTACGGCGTTGTCCATGAGGTTCGTCAGCACCCGGCTCAGGTCGAGGGCGTCGCCGGTCACCACGACCGGCTCGCAGGCGGCCAGCCGGGCCTCGGGATAGCGGTCGACGGTCTGGCGTACGACCTCGCCGAGGTCCACCGGCTCGCGCCGGGCCGGCACGCCGCCGCGCTCGTCCAGCCTGGCCAGCGCCAGCAGGTCCTCGGCCAGCCGGGACAGCCGCAGGGTGTCCTCCAGGACGCCCTCGGCGGTCTCCTGCCAGTGCTGCCCGTCGGGGTGGCCGAGCGCCACCTCCAGCTGCAGCCGGATGCTGGCCAGCGGGCTGCGCAGCTCGTGGGCGGCGTCGGAGACCAGCGCCCGCTGGCGCTGCTCGGCCTCCTCCAGCCGGGCCAGCATGTCGTTGAGCGTGGTGGCCAGCGAGTGCACCTCGTCACGCGACTGCGGCACCGGCAGCCGCCGCGACCGCGCCGTGTGCGTGATCTCCGCGGCGCCCCTGCGCAGCGCGGTGATGGGCCGCAGCGTACGGCCGATCATCAGCCAGCTGGCCACCGCCAGCAGCACGATCAGCGCGGGGGTGCCGACGAACAGCACGCGCCCGGCCGTGGCCAGGCTCGTCTGGATCTCGCCGATCGGCCTGGCCGCCACCACGGTCTGCCCGCGGTCCGCGCTGAGCACGACGACGCGCAGGAACCCGGGCATGGCGTACGGCCGCCCGTCCAGCAGCGCAGCCTGCCCGCTCGCCAGCACCTTGGCCCTGGAGGGCGCGTCGAGCAGCGGGACCAGCCGGTCGGTGCCGTACGTGACGTGCGTGATCCGCCCGCGCGCGTCGATGACCTGCACGATCGTGCCGTCGTTCGTGGTGATCGGGCTGGTCAGCGTGCCCGCGTCGGCCGCCACCCGCACGGCCTGGGCGTGCTGCATGGTCGTGTCGTCGACGGTGGAGATCAGCGCCCGGTCCAGCACGCTGAGCAGCACCGACGCCGAGAGCGCGAGGGCCAGCGCGAGCACCGCCGCGGCCGCCGCCGTGAGCCGGAAACGCAGCCCCTGCCGCCGCCACCAGACCAGCGGCGACTCAGCCACCGTCGCCCGCCAGCCGGTAGCCCGCGCCGCGCACGGTCTGCAGCGCGTTCCTGCCGAACGGGGCGTCGATCTTGCGGCGGAGGTAGCCGACGTAGACCTCGACCACGTTGGGATCGGTGTCGAAGGTGTCCCACACGTGTTCCAGGATCTCCGACTTCGACACCACCTCGTCCCGCCGCCGCATCAGGTACTCCAGCAGCGCGAACTCCCTGGGCGTCAGCTCGATCGCCTGCTGCCCCCGCTCCACCCTGCGCCTGGCCGGGTCCAGCGACAGGTCGCCGGCCAGCAGCACCGACGGCCGCCGCCCGGCGCCGCGCCGCATCAGCGCCCGCAGCCTGGCCACCAGCACCACGTACGAGAACGGCTTGGTCAGGTAGTCGTCGGCCCCCAGGTCGAGCCCGTCGGCCATGTCGTACTCGCCGTCCTTGGCCGAGAGCATCAGGATCGGCACCCAGTTCTCCTCCGCGCGCAGCTGCTTGCACACGTTGTAGCCGGACAGCCTGGGCAGCATGATGTCGAGCACGATGACGTCGTAGTCGCCCTGCCTGGCCGCGTGCAGCCCGTCCTCGCCGTCGTGCGCGAGGTCGACGGCGAACCCCTCTGCCTGCAGCCCGCGCTGGAGCGCGGCGGCCATCCGGCGCTCGTCCTCGACGACAAGTACTCTCATGTGGCGATTCTCCCGTTCCTGCGCTGAGACGACGCTGAGAAGGCTGAGAGCCGTCTCAGACTGTCTCAGGTCCACCACAGGATCCGTGACGCAGGCTCTGAGCATCGACATACCGTTAAGGAGTGAGATGCGAAGAGGCACGTTCGTGAGGTGGGGGGTCCCGGTCGCGGCGGCCGCCGTGATCGGAGCCGCGATCGGCGCCGGCCCCGTCATCGCCGCGGTGAGCGGCGAACCCGTGCTCCCCGAGCGCTCGGCCGAGCAGCTGCTCGCCGACGCCGTGGCGGCCACGCACAAGGAGGGCGGCATCCCGCCCATGTCGGGCACCGTGCAGCAGACGGCCTCGCTCGGCATCCCCGCGCTGCCGGCGACCGGCGGCTCCTCGCCGCTGAGCCTGCTGTCGGGCTCGCACGAGGTCAAGGTCTGGTACGGCGCCGCCGACAAGCTGCGCGTGGCCATGCCGACCCAGCTCAACGAGACCAACCTGGTCATCAACGGCGGCCAGGCGTGGTACTGGGACAGCGCCACCAACACCGCCACCAAGCTGAAGATCAAGGAGGGCGCCCCCGAGCGGCCCGCCACGCCCGTCCCGCAGCAGACCGACCTGACGCCGCAGCAGCTGGCCCAGCGGCTGCTGGACGCGGCCGGCGAGCACACCGCGATCCGGGTGATCAACACGGCGGAGGTGGCCGGTCGCCCGGTCTACCAGCTCGTGCTCTCGCCCAAGGAGGAGGGCTCGCTGGTGCAGGAGGTGCGCATCGCCCTCGACGGCGAGACGTACGTCCCGCTCCAGGTTCAGGTCTACGCCAAGGGCTCGGCAGAGCCTGCGTACCAGGTGGGCTTCACGCAGGTGACGTTCACGCCGCCGGCTGCCGAGAACTTCACCTTCACCCCGCCCGCGGGCGCGAAGGTCGAGGAGCAGGAGATCGGCTTCGAGAACGGCAAGGACCAGCGGGCCGAGCACGCCGAGCACGCCGAGGACGTCGCGGGCGACGCGAAGGTCGTCGGCGAGGGCTGGGCGACGGTGGCGGTGCTGCCGTTCGACGCCGACACCTTCGCCAAGGACGCCCAGAAGGACGCCGCGAAGGCTTCCGGGAACGAGTCCGGAGACCAGCACGGTCCTGACGGGTTCGGCGCCGACGCCGACCCGCAGGCGCTGATCGACGGCGTGCTGCAGAGCGCCACCCCGGTCAGCGGCACGTGGGGCTCCGGCAAGCTGATCAAGACGAAGCTCGTCACCGCCCTGCTGACCGACGACGGCCGCCTGCTGGTCGGCGCGGTCACCCCGGAGGAGATCACCAAGGCGGCGGGCCTCAAGTGACCGCAGTCATGCACGAAGCGGGGGCGCCCTCCGGGGCGGCCCCGCCCTCCGGGGCGGACGCGGCCATCGTGACCCGGGGGCTCACCAAGCGCTTCAAGGGCGGCCAGGTCGCCGTGGACGCCCTCGACCTGACCGTGCCGCGCGGCTCGGTGTTCGGCTTCCTCGGGCCCAACGGCTCGGGCAAGACCACCACCATCCGCATGCTGCTCGGCCTCGTGGCGCCCACCGCGGGCGCGCACACCGTGCTCGGGATGCCGCCCGTGCAGGCGCTGCCCAGGGTGGGGGCGGTGGTCGAAGGGCCGGCCTTCTACCCGTACCTGTCGGGCGCCGCCAACCTCATGCGCTTCGACGCGGCCGACCCGACCGCGCCGCGCGCCACCGCCCGGCGGCGGGTCGCCGACGCGCTGGACCGGGTCGGGCTGTCGGGCGCCGCCGGCAAGCGCTACCGCAACTACTCGCTCGGCATGCGCCAGCGCCTCGCCATCGCCGCCGCCCTGCTCGGGCCGCGCGAGCTGCTCGTGCTCGACGAGCCCACCAACGGGCTCGACCCGCAGGGCACCCGCGAGGTGCGCGCCCTGGTCAAGGAGATCGCCGCCGACGGCACCACCGTGTTCGTCTCCTCCCATCTGCTGGCCGAGGTCGAGCAGATGTGCACGCACGCGGCGATCATGCGTACCGGGCGGCTGGTGGCGCAGGGCACGATCGCCTCGCTCAGCGCCGGGCTCGCTGTCCGCATCCAGATCGAGACGCCGGACGCGGCGGGGGCCGCGCGGGTGCTCGACCGGCTGGGGCTCACCGACGTGCGGGACGAGGGCGCGCAGGTCACCGCGGAGCTGGGCGGGCACGCGCCGGAGCGGGTCAACGCCGCCCTGGTCGAGGACGGCATCGCCGTACGCGGGCTGGCCGTCGTACGGCCGAGCCTGGAGGACGTGTTCGTGGGACTGACAGGGGAGGGCTTCGATGTCGACGGCTGAGAACGGAGGACCGGCCGGCACCTCCACACTGGGCGGCCGCGCCCGCCGCACCCCCGGCCTGGTCCCGGTGACCGAAACCCTCCGCACCACCGAACGCACCGGGCCGAATGGGGCAGGCGAGGCGTCCGAGGCCGCCGCGGGGACCGGAGCCACCGCGCCCACCGGCACCGCGCCCACCGGCACCGCGCCCACCGGCACCGCGCCCACCGGCACCGCGCCCACCGGCACCGCGCCGACGGGGTCCGCAGGTGGCGGGGCGTCCACCGGCACCGCGGGGAGGGCCACCGCTGCTACGGGGGCGGCTGGGGCGGGACGCGCCGTCGGGGCGTTCTGGCGGTTGCTGGGGTCTGAGCTGGGGTTGACCTTCAGGCGGCCGCGGAATCTGGTGATCCTGGCCGTGCTGGCTGTCGTGCCGGTGGTCATCGGGGTCACGCTGCGCGCCGTCGGCGGCGATGAAGGCATGGGCGGCATCGTGCAGGATGTCGCCGGGAACAGCCTGATGCTGACGTTCCTGTCGTTCTCGTTCCTGACGCTGCTGCTGATGCCGGTGGCCGTGAGCGTCGTGGCGGGGGACGCGATGGCGGGGGAGGCGGGGGCCGGCACGCTGCGGTACCTGCTGGCCGCCCCCGCGGGGCGGACCAGGCTGCTGGTGGTCAAGTTTCTCAACGCGGCCGTCTACTCCTACGCCGTGACCGCCGTGGTGGCGCTGTCGGCGCTGGTGACGGGGCTGCTGTTGTTCCCGGCGGGGCCGGTGACCCTGCTGTCGGGGACCACCATCAGCATGGCCGAGGGGCTGCTGCGGATCGCGATCTGCGTCGGGTACGTCGGCGCCGGGATGGCCGCGCTGGCCGCGGTCGCGCTGGCGCTGTCGGTGTTCACCGAGGTGTCCATCGGCGCCATCGCCGGCACGATGGTGCTCATCATCGTCTGCCAGGTGCTGCGCGCGATCCCCGAGCTGGACGCGGTCGCGCCCTACCTGCTGCCGACCAGGTTCACCGACTTCGACGCGGTGCTGCGCAGCCCCATCGACGTGGCCGTGCTGCGCGACGGGCTGCTGGCGTTCGGGGCGTACATCCTGCTGTTCGGGTCGATCGCCTGGGCGCGCTTCTCGGGCAAGGACATCACCTCCTGAGTGCGCGCGGCGCTCCGGGAGAGCCTCCCGGAGCGCCGCAGGGTCAGGAGATCAGGCGGACGGGCGGCGGCGCAGGCCGAGGAAGCCGACCACGAGGCCGATCGCGCCGACCACCAGCCCGGCCCCGCCGAGCAGCCGCGCCGTCCCGTCGGACGTCGCGCCGGAGCCCGCCACCGCCGCCACCGACGGCGCGGCGGCGGCCGGAGCGGTGGCGGGGGCGGTGGCGGGAGTGGTGGTGCCGGCCGTGCCGTTCGCAGCGGCGGCGGCGGGCGTCAGCTTGAGCAGCGGCGCCGGGTGCTCGGCCTCGGAGCCGTCCGCCTTCGGCGCCTCCGACCAGTCGACGACCTCACCGTTGGAGTACGTCTGCTTCGTCGGGAACATCAGCGAGTCGACGCCCTCGGGCAGCTTGCCCATGGACACCTCGAACTCCTGGAACTGCCCGGGCTCGACCTTGCCCCCGGACCAGACGACCTTGGTGACGGCCTCGTCCAGCTCGCCGTACTCGGTGGTGACCGGCTTGGGCAGCTTGCCCTCGGTGACCTTGACGTCCCACCCGGGCACCGGCTTGACCGACACGAACGCCAGCGGATGGTCGGTGGGGAAGGACACCTCGATCTTGGTGGTCGAGGCGTTGTCGCGCTCGTTCGGCACCCGGAAGGCGACCTTGGTGAATCCGCCCTGTTCGGCCGAGCCTGGCTGGATGGTGACGTGGGCCAGCGCGGGCAAGGCCAGGCCGGCGGTGAGGGCGGTGGCGGCGGCGAGCACGGTGACGGAACGGCGTACGAAGGACATGCGGGAACTCCACTTGTATCGGGGGGATGAAACAGGGGTGTCAGACGGTCAGGCGGGAAGTGGAGGACCGCGCCTGCCCACGCTGTGCCGGAAGGCGGGGCACAGCGGGATCACCCTGGTGACGACGGGCGGCGCGCACCGCGGCCGCACCGGCGGTGCGGGCGGGACGAGCAGCGTGAACCGGCGGCCGAGCCGGTGCAGCACCGACCAGAGCGCGGCCTCGCCGCGCGCCAGCCACAGCCCCGTGATGACGGTCGCCGTCAGGTGCGTGAGCAGCATGCCGGCGTTGACGGCGAGCCCGCCCTGCGCGTGCCCGTGGACGGACACGTAGGAGGCGCCCTCGCCGGCGAACAGCTCGTGCAGCCCGATCTGCGCCCCGACCAGCGTGAGGTTGATCGTGCCCGCCGAGCGTTCCCTGCCGCACAGCGCCAGCCCCAGCAGGGAGACCCCGGCGAGGCCGAGCGCCGCGGCCCACGGAGCCGGCGCGGAACCGCCGCCGAGCACGTGGGCGAACGCGGCCAGCGCCACGCAGACGGCGGCGAAGGCGGCCGTCCGCGCGATCCTCAACGGGAGTTGCGCACGCATGGGTGTGCTCATGGTCTCACGGGGCAGGCTCTCGTGAGACCTCCGATTCCAAGCTGCCCGATGGCTGGGCCGAAAATGGCATTTGTCGCTAGGGTCGTGCCGACCACGTCGACATAGAGGTGAGAACGTTGCGGCACTTAGCTGGATTGCTCGTCGGTTTAGTGGTGACGGCGGCCGTGCTCGGAGGCGGCGGGTGGGCGGTGCGGCACGCGCTCGACGTGGCGGCGGCGACCACGGCCGACGAGAAGACGATGTGGATCGCCTTGAGCTCGATGGCCGCCGTGGGGCTGGTCGTGGGTCTCGTGACCGCGGGCCGCATCTCGCCGCTCGCGACGTTCGTGCCGTCGATGGTGCTGCTGGCCTGGACGGTCGTGTACGCGCTCGACGTCAACAGGGCGCTCTCCCTCATCCCCACCGGGCAGTCGGTGAACCAGATCGTGCTCGAAGCAGGAGTGGGCGCCAAGACGCTGCTGACCAGCGGCGTGTACGCGCTGCTCGGCGTCGCCCTGTTCATCCCCGTGCTGATGCCGTCCAGATGGTCCAGGCGCCAGGACGATCTGGACGACGACTACGAGACCAGCCCCGAGGGCGGCTACTACTGACCCGCGCCCGTGTAGAGGCGGGTGACGACGTCCTCCAGTGACGACTGGCCGGGCGCGGTGGCCATCAGGTCGTCGAGCGTCCCGTCGAAGGCCAGCCGCCCGTGATCGATGAGCATCACCCGCCGGCACAACCGCTCGATGTCGCCGAGATCGTGCGTGGTCAGCAGCACGGTGGTGCCGCGCTCGGCGTTCAGCCGCAGCAGGAAGTCGCGGATGCCGGCCTTGCTGACCACGTCGAGCCCGATCGTCGGCTCGTCGAGCACCAGCACGTCGGGCGCGTGCAGCAGCGCCGCCGCGAGGTCGCCGCGCATGCGCTGGCCCAGGCTGAGCTGGCGCACCGGCGTGCCCAGGAACGCGCCCAGGTCGAGCGTGTCGGTCAGCTCGGCCAGCCGGGCCCTGAACGCCGTGCGATCTACTTTGTAAAGGTGCCGGATCAGCTCGAAGCTGTCCTTGAGCGGCAGGTCCCACCACAGCGTCGTGCGCTGCCCGAACACCACGCCGATGCGCCGCGCCAGCGTCGTACGCCGCCGCGACGGCTCCAGCCCGGCCACCCGGACCGTGCCCGAGGTGGGGGTGAGGATGCCGCAGAGCATCTTGATCGTGGTGGACTTGCCCGCGCCGTTGGGCCCGAGGTAGCCGACGAACTCGCCGGCCGACACGGTGAACGACAGGTCGCGTACGGCGTGCACGACGTTCCTGCGCACCTTGAACGAGCGCCCGGCCCGATCGAGCTCGATCATCGTCAACTCCCCGTGGATCGGTAGTGGCGGACGCCCTGCCGCCAGGCCAGCGCGGCCAGCAGGGCGAGGGCCAGCGCGGCGGCCGGCCCGATGAAGCGCATGAACTCGGGCGTGCCGAAGGGGTCGGCACGGCCCAGCACGTACAGGCCCGGCTGCCAGTTGACGAACGCCAGCGGCAGCACGTACGTCACGCCCGCCACCAGGTCGCGGGCGTAGATGCTGAGCGGATACTGGTTGAGCTGCTGGCTGCCGTAGGTGAAGGCGTTGACCACCTCGGGCGCGTCGGTCAGCACGAACTGCAGGGCGCCGGCCAGCGTCCACAGCGCCGCGAAGATGACGATGCCGGTGACCACCATGACGGGGATCATCCAGGCCCGCCGCACGTCGACGCCGAGTGCGGCGATCGCGTAGCCGAGCACCAGCGCGGCCTGCAGGATGCGGCCGATCCTGGTGGCGTTGAAGCGGTCGGTGGCCAGTTGCAGCCACGCGCCGACCGGCCTGATCAGGATCGTGTCGAGGGTGCCCGCCTTGATGTGCTGGCTGACCCGGTCGAGGTTGCTGACGAACGTGTCGCAGATCGTGAAGGAGAGGCTCGCGGCGCCGTACAGGAACAGCACCTCGTCGCGGGAGAAGCCGGCGAGGCTGGTGGTGTTGGCGAAGACGACCAGGATGACGCCCACGTCGATCGCGGCCGTGACGAAGCCGAGCAGGGTCATCATGGCGAACGAGGCGGGGTAGGCCGCGGCGGCGCGGGTCCACGTCCAGATGAGCAGCAGGTACGTCCTAACCACCCTGGATCACCACCTTGTGGCGGATCGCCCGGGTGCCGAGCGCGCCGAGCCCGAGCAGGACGGCCGCCCAGAACGCCTGGAAGGCCAGCGCCTGCGCGGGGTCGGTCTTGCCGAGATAGAGGTCGGCGGGCACCTGCACCATGGCGGCCCAGGGGAGCGCGGCGGCGATGTCGCCGAGCAGGCCGGGGAAGAGGGGCAGCGGCACCATCATCCCGGAGAAGAAGGTCATCAGGACCATCGACAGCACGGCGACGCCGCGGTCGTCGAGGAGCCAGCAGACCGACAGGGCGAGCAGGTAGCGCCAGGCGAAGCTGGCGACGACGGCGATGGACAGGCCGGCCAGCACCACGGCCCAGCGTCCTGCGTCGGTGGGGACCTTGATGCCGAACAGGGCCGCGCCGAGCAGCATCGGCGGGATGCCGCGGACGAGGAACAGGTAGGAGGCCCTGCCGAGGTCCTCGGCGAGCGACCACAGTTGCAGGGAGGCCGGGCGGACGAGGTCGAGCGCGATGTCGCCGCTGCGGATGCGCTCGGGGATGGCCAGGCCGCCGCCGAAGAGCTGCATAGGTGCGATGAACGCCTGGGTGAGGAAGCAGTAGGTGACGGCGTCGGCCACGTCGTAGCCGGCCAGCCCGGGGCGGGCCTGCCAGAGCGCGATGAGGATGTAGGCGCGCAGGACGCCGAACACGCTGTTGGTGAAGGCGCCGGCGAGTGCGGCCCAGACGTAGGTGGCGTGCTTGCGGAAGCCGTAGCGGACGAGCCGGGCGTAGAGCGGGAAGGTTTGGCACCTCCGGGGGGTGATGGCACGGTGACGGTCCGTGCCTGGACCCGCGCACGGGTCTGCGGTCGGGAAGCACGGAATTATCCGTTGCGGCGGCGTGGGCGCGCAACGCGTTTTCTGTGCCCGGATGCCGGGCCGAAATGTGCCGGTAAGAGATGAGTTACTTACTGGCCGGTAGGAACGCGATCTCCAGGGAAGGACTTCCTTGGAGGGTCACACAATGCGGATCGATACGGACGTGGTTCCCGACTACCCCCTGAGCTGGCAGGCCCGCGCGCTCACCGGCCTGATGTGGGGCACCGTCAAACCGGTCTCCAGCCTGCTCATGCGCCACCCGCTAGCGCTGGCCGGCGCCGCTCGGCTGGGCGAGCTCGGACGGGTCGTGCGGGTGCCGTGCCCCGAGCACGTCGCGCTCGCGCCCGCGGCGTTCTCGGCGTGCGGGGGCGAGTGGGTGCGCGCGGGGGAGGGGCTCGACGAGCGCAAGATGGTCCTCTACTTCCACGGGGGCGGCTATTTCTCGTGCTCGCCGCGTACGCACCGGTCCATCACCTGGCGGCTGTCGGCGGCGGCCGGGCGTCCCGTGCTCGCGCTCGACTACCGCCAGGGGCCGGTGCACAAGCTGGCCGACTCGCTGGCCGACGCCCTCGACGCCTACGACTGCGTGCTGCGCCAGGGGTACGCGCCCGAGGACGTCGTGCTGGCGGGCGACTCGGCGGGCGGTCACCTGACGCTGGCGACGCTGCTGGCGCTGCGCGACGCGGGCCGCCCGCTGCCCGCCGCGGCGATCTGCCTGTCGCCGTGGGCCGACCTGACCGACATCCCGCGCAGGGAGAACCGCTGGCAGGACCCGATGCTGCCGGCCGGCCGGGTGCGCTGGCTGGCCCGCCGGTGGACCTCGGGGCTCGACCCGTGGGACCCGCTGGTCTCGCCGGTGCACGGGGACTTCACGGGGCTGCCGCCGCTGATGATCGTGACGGGGTCGACGGAGGTGCTGCGCGACGAGGCGCACCGGGTGGCCGCGCGGGCGCGGGAGTCCGGGGTGCCCGTGCGGTACGAGGAGTGGCCCAGGATGCCGCACGTCTTCCCGATCCTGGCCGACGTGCTGCCGGAGGCGCGGCAGGCGTTCCGTCACATGGCGCGCTTCCTGAAGGAGGTGGCGACGACGGGTTCCGCCACGGGGGACACGGCGGCGGCCTGATTTTTACCCGTCCTATTTGGGGGCAATGGCATACGCAGGAGAAAGAGAGCAGTGTAAGGTTAGGTATACCTAACTTGCTCAGGGGGACAGCTCATGCCGGATACCAGGGTCGACCATCACCAGGGGATCGTCCAGCGCACCGAGCGCATCTCGCGTCACATGGTGCGCGTCGTGGTGGGGGGCGAAGGGCTGGCGCACTTCTCGACCGACGGGTGCACCGACCACTACGTCAAGCTCGTGTTCCCGTACGAGGACGTCGACTATCCGCGCCCGTTCAGCATGAAGACCTGCCGCGAGACGATGCCGCGCGCGCACTGGCCGCGGCTGCGCACCTACACCGTGCGCGCGTGGGACCCCGACGCGCTTGAGCTCACCCTCGACTTCGTCGTGCACGGCGACGAGGGCCTGGCCGGTCCGTGGGCCGCGCAGGCCGCGCCCGGCGACGAGCTGATCATGCTGGGCCCTGGGGGCGGCTACGCGCCCGACCCCGACGCCGCCTGGCACCTCCTGGTGGGCGACGAGAGCGCGCTGCCGGCCATCGCCGCCGCGCTGGAGGCGCTGCCCGAGGGCGCGCCCGCGCACGTGTTCGTCGAGGTGGACGCCCCCGAGGACGAGCTGAAGCTGGAGACCGCCGCCGACGCCCACATCACCTGGCTCTACCGGGGCGGCCGGCCGGTGGGCGAGCCGCTGGTCGCGGCCGTGCGGGCGCTGGAGTTCCCCGGCGGTGACGTGCACGCGTTCGTGCACGGCGAGGCCGGGTTCGTCAAGGAACTGCGCCGCTTCCTGCGGCTGGAGCGGGGCGTCGGCCTCGACCGGCTGTCGATCTCCGGCTACTGGCGGCTCGGCGTGGACGACGAGGCGTGGCGCGCGGTCAAGAGCGACTGGAACCGGCAGGTCGAGGCCGAGGAGGCGGCGGCCATCGCGTCCTGACCCCCGGGATGCGCTGTGCCACTTCAGACCGCTATGTCACTGCACTTACTCACCTAGAGGGTACGACCGCCTTACCTCCAATACCCCTTATGTAAGACATGCGGAAAGCCCCCGCGGATGCCGCCACAGTGTGCTGTGCCAGGACACCGATCAGGGGAAGGCGGCCCGGATGGCGCGTGGTGCGAGCGGCATGCCTCCCGGCGTGCGACCGCTTACGGTGGGGGACCCGGTCATCATCGGCCGCTACCTGCTACTCGGCCGCCTGGGAACGGGCGGGATGGGGATCGTCTACCTGGCCGAACACCCACAAGGTGGCCTGGTCGCCCTCAAAACCCCGCATCCGGTGCATCTCAACGATGCCACGTTACGCGCCCGCTTCGCAGAGGAAGTCGCTTTCTCCCGCAGATTGCTGCCCTTCTGCACGGCCGCCGTCATCGAGGACGACGCCGAGGGGGAGCGCCCCTACCTCGTCACCGAGTACATCCCCGGCCCCGCGCTCTCCCAGGTCGTCCTGGCAGGCGGGCCGCTGACGCCCGACCTGGCGTACGGCGTCGCGCTCGGCGCCGCCGCCGCGCTGGTGGCCGTGCACGAGGCCGGTCTCGTGCATCGCGACCTCAAGCCGGCGAACGTCCTGCTGTCCCCCGGCGGGCCGCGGGTCATCGACTTCGGCATCGCCCGCGACGTGGACGTCTCCGCCGCGCACACCCAGGCCGGGCAGGTCATGGGCAGCCCAGGATGGGTCGCGCCCGAGCGGCTGACCGGCGGGGCCGCGCTGCCCGCGTCCGACGTCTTCGCCTGGGGCTGCGTGGTGGCCTTCGCCGCCACCGGGCACCACCCGTTCGGCGGCGGCGACGACGACGTGATCACCCGCCGCATCCTCTTCGAGCCGCCCCGCCTCGACGGTGTCCCCGCGCTGCTGCGCCCGGCCGTCGCCGCCGCCCTGGCCAAGGATCCCGCGGCACGCCCCGACTCCGCCGCCCTGCTCCGTGCGCTGCTGGCGTCCGGCGGCGTCGGCGCCCCCTGGGACCTGCGCCAGGCGGTGGCCGAGGTGCTCTCCAAGATCTGGACCCCGCTCCCGCACCGGCTCGGGGACGACCACGCGGAAGGCGGCGGTCCTGCCGCCCTCCCGGACGGGGGCGAGCCGGCCCTGACTCCCGCCGGGGACGGGCTCGCGGGGCCTACGGCCGGGGTGGACCGTTCCCGGCCGGCCAGGCACGGCCGGCGGGCCCGGCAGCGCGCGCACCTCGGTCACGCGGGCTTCGCCGCGCTGGCGACCGTCTCCATCGCGGCGGTCACCGTCATCGCGGCCGCCGGCGGCGACGGCAGGAGCGCCGAGGGCGGCGCGCTGCCGCCCGGCGACCTGCCCGCCGTGGTGCAGACCTCGGGCAGCGCCCACTCCACCATCAGGCCCACCGCGTCGGCCGGGCGCGGGGTGCCGGTCGTGCGCCCGGCGACGACGGCTCCGCCGCCGGGCACGTCCACGGTGATCGTCACGCAGACGATGACGAAGGGCCCGGTCAGAACGCTCATGCCGTCCTCCGGCAGCCCGTTCAGGCAACCCCGCACCCGCACCTTCGGCCCCGGCGGCCGGGACGGCGACGGCGGCAGGGACGGCGGCAGGGGCGGGGGCGGCGACGGCGGCAGCGCCGACGAGCCGCAGACCTGCGCAGGCCCTGGCCGCCGCCCGGTCCCTCGCCGCGCCTGCCCCACTCCGTCGTCCTCGATCAGCACCATCCCTCAGGACGGCCCCGGCGAGCAGGAAAGCCCGTCCCCGACCCCCTCGGAGACCCCGGCGACCAGCACCCCCACCCCGTGACGCCGAAGGGGTGAGGGCCGCGCCGGTGGTGGGGCCGGCGCGGCCCGGTCGCCGGGGAACCGTCCCATGCCCAAGGACGTGTGCCGGCGAGCCTGTGCGGGGTCAGCGGGCGAACTGCTCCTCTTCCGTCGACCCCTTGAGCGCCGTCGTCGAGGAGTCGGGCGCCACGGCGGTGCTGACCAGGTCGAAGTAGCCGGTGCCGACCTCGCGCTGGTGCCGGGTGGCGGTGTAGCCGCGCGCCTCGGCCGCGAACTCGGCCTCCTGCAGCTCGACGTACGCGCTCATGCCGTCGGTCGCGTACCCCTGGGCCAGGTCGAACATGCCGTAGTTCAGCGCGTGGAACCCGGCCAGCGTGATGAACTGGAACTTGTACCCCATGTGCCCCAGCTCGCGCTGGAACTTGGCGATGGTGGAGTCGTCCAGGTGCGCCTTCCAGTTGAAGGACGGCGAGCAGTTGTAGGCGAGCATCTGGTCGGGGTACTCGGCCTTGATCGCCTCGGCGAACGCGCGGGCCACGTCGAGGTCGGGCGTGCCGGTCTCCATCCAGAGCAGGTCGGAGTAGGGCGCGTACGCCAGGCCGCGCGCCACGCACGCCTCCAGCCCGTTCCTGACCCGGTAGAAGCCCTCGGCGGTGCGCTCGCCGGTGACGAACGCCTGGTCGCGCGGGTCCACGTCGCTGGTCAGCAGGGTCGCGGCCTGAGCGTCGGTCCGCGCGATGACCAGGGTGGGCACGCCCGCCACGTCGGCGGCGAGCCGGGCGGCGTTGAGCGTCTTGATGTGCTGGCCGGTCGGGATGAGCACCTTGCCGCCGAGGTGGCCGCACTTCTTCTCGGAGGCGAGCTGGTCCTCCCAGTGCACGCCGGCGGCGCCGGCCGCGATCATGGCCTTCATCAGCTCGAACGCGTTGAGCACGCCGCCGAAGCCGGCCTCGGCGTCGGCCACGATGGGCGCGAGCCAGTGGGGCGCGTCGTCCACGCCCTCCGACCAGGTGATCTGGTCGGCGCGCAGCAGCGCGTTGTTGATGCGGCGCACGACGGACGGCACGGAGTCGGCCGGGTACAGGCTCTGGTCCGGATAGGTCTGCCCGCTCAGGTTCGCGTCGGCGGCCACCTGCCAGCCGGACAGGTAGATGGCCTTCAGGCCGGCCCGCACCTGCTGCACCGCCTGGTTGCCGGTCAGCGCGCCGAGGCTGTTGACGTAGTCCTCGGTGTGCAGGAGGCTCCACAGCCGCTCGGCGCCGAGCCGGGCCAGCGTGTGCTCCTCCTGGACGCTGCCCCGCAGCCTGATCACGTCATCGGCGCTGTAGGTGCGCTCGATGCCGGCCCAGCGAGGGTCGTTCTCCCATTCGTCCCGCAGCTGCTCAGCAGCTCCCTTGAGGCGATCGTTCACCGTTCACTCCTTCGGTCGTCCCCTGGGGCTCACGCCGAGTCTCTGCCCTCGCAAGCACCGCCAAATAGGGCAAACCACCGAGAAGAATCGCGAATCTTTCGTCTCCATGCATTACTCGCGCGTATTCAGCAGTGAAGAATTCGCAACTTTTACCTTTGGCCTAGACCAATCCGGCGGGCCTGCCGAGGCGGCGCCCGAACCCGAATCGGCATCGCGTTGAGGCTAGAAAATGGCTGGAAATTCTGTCTAAGATCCCAGTATGGCGTCCGTGCTGAGCGAAGAACCGCTGTCTTTGACGCAGGAGCTCGATCTGATCGCGTTCGGCCAGCGCCTGCGCCACCTGCGGAAACAGCGCGGGCTCACGCTGTCCGACCTCGGCTCGCGCGTCGGCCGGGCGCCGAGCCAGCTCTCCCTGCTCGAGAACGGCAAGCGCGAGCCCAAGCTCTCCCTGCTCAAGTCGCTCGCGACCGCGCTCGGCGTGCCCGTCGAAGAGCTGCTGCGCCGCCAGCCGCCCAACCGCCGCGCCCAGCTGGAGATCGCGCTGGAGGAGGCCCAGCGCGACCCCGTCTACGCCGGCCTCGGCCTGCCCCGGCTCAAGGTCTCCGCCCGCGTGCCCAACGACGTGCTCGAACACATACTCGGCCTGTACGGCGAGCTACGCGCCCGCCAGGCCAGAGGCACCGCCACGCCCGAGGAGGCCAGGGTCGCCAACGCCGAGCTGCGCCGCCGCCAGCGCGAGGTGGGCAACTACTTCCCCGAGATCGAGAAGGCCGCAGCCGAGGCGCTCGACGCGGTCGGCTACCGTACGGGCGCGCTGTCACAGAGCATGATCCAGAGTGTGGTCACGCACTTCGGCTACACCGTGCACACCGCCCAGGACCTGCCGCGATCGGTGCGTTCCATCACCGACCTGCGCCACCGCCGCATCTACGTCAAGCACGAGCAGCTCGGCATGCACACCCCGCGCACGATCCTGCTCCAGACGCTCGGCCACCTCGCGCTCGGCCACGACAAGCCGCGCGACTTCGCCGACTTCCTGCGCCAGCGCACCGAGGCCAACTACTTCGCCGCCGCCGTCCTGGTGCCCGAGAAGGCCGCCGCGCTCTACCTCCAGGAGGCCAAGTCCGACCGGGCGCTGTCGGTGGAGGACCTGCGCGACGTCTTCGCCGTGTCGTACGAGATGGCCGCCCACCGCTTCACCAACCTCGCCACCCACCACCTCGGCCTGGTCTGCCACTTCGTGCGCAACGACGCGGGCGGCACCATCTACAAGGCGTACGAGAACGACGGCATCGTCTTCCCCGCCGACGAGCAGGGCGCCATCGAGGGGCAGCGGATGTGCCTGCAGTGGTCGGGGCGGCAGGTGTTCGCCTCGCCCGACCGGTTCTCCGTCTACTACCAATACTCCGACTCGCCCACCGGCACCTACTTCTGCGTGGCGCACGTCGATCCGTCGCGCGAGCGGGACTTCGCGATCACGCTCGGGGTGCCGTACAAGGAGTCGCGCTGGTTCCGCGGGCGCGAGACGACCAGCCGCACCCGCTCCAACTGCCCCAACGGCGACTGCTGCCGCCGCCCGCCGGCCGAGCTGGCCGAGCGCTGGGAGGGCTACGCCTGGCCGTCGGCCCGCGCCAACAGCCACGTGCTGGCCGCGCTGCCGCCCGGGTCGTTCCCCGGCGTGGACGAGGCCGACGTCTACACGTTCCTGGAGCGGCACGCGGCGGGCGGCTGAGGCTTCAGGCCCGGCCCCTGATCCGCGACCACCACGTCGCCGCCCGGTCGAGCACCTGGTCGCAGCGGTAGTACAGGCCCGGCGGCACGTGCGGGAGCACGGTCGAGTGCCGCCGGCCGAGCAGGGTGAGCAGCTGCTCGGGCGGCAGCTTCGCGTAGCGCGGCAGGTTCTCGTACCAGCGGGCGCTGTAGCGCGCCGCCTTCTGGGCGCGCCGGATCGTCGCCTGCCGGCCCCGCTCGTAGCCGGCCAGCGCCGCGGCGAGGTCCTTCTCGGTGGTGAGCGAGTGCACCAGGTGGGCGGCGTCGCCGAGGGCGAGCGCGGTGCCCGCGCCGATGGAGTAGTGGGTGGTGTGCGCGGCGTCGCCCATGAGCACGAGGTTGCCGTGGTGCCAGCGCTCGTTGGTCACCGTACGGAAGTTCAGCCAGCGGGCCCGCTCACCGGCGTCGTCGCGGCCGATCAGCGGATGGCCGTCGAGGATGTCGGCGAACAGCTTCTCCAGCAGCGCCAGGCCCTCGGCGTCGGTGGCCCGGTCGAGGCCGAGCCCCTCCCACGTCTCGGGCGAGCACTCGATGACGCAGGTGCTGTGGCCGGCGTCGTAGCCGTAGCCGTAACACCAGATCCAGCCGTGCGGGGTTTCGGCGAAGGAGAACGTGAACGGCCCGAACACCTTGGTCGTGGCCAGCCACAGGTAGGCGTTGCGGCCGAGCGCGACGGCGGTGCCGAAATGCCCGGAGTGCCGCTCGCGCAGCGCGCTGTGGACGCCGTCGCAGGCCACGATCAGGTCGGCGTCCGACAGCTCCTCCTCGCCGGTGATCTCCCGCCCGTACTCGATGTGCACGCCGAGCGAGCGGGCCCGGTCGGCGAGGATGCCGAGCAGCAGGTTGCGGCCGATGCCGAAGCCGCCGTCCCAGTGGCCGACGCGGGCGGGCGGATGCTCGCCGACCCGCGCCACCCACGACTTCCAGCGCACCGAGCCGTCACGGATGGCCCGCGCGGACTCGGGGTCGATGGCGCGCAGCTTGGCGTACAGCTCGTCCCAGTACGTCACGCCCCACCCGTACGTCGAGCCCTCCGGATAGCGCTCGTAGACGGTGACCTCGTGCGCCGGGTCGGTGCGCTTCAGCAGCAGCGCGAAGTAGAGACCGGCGGGACCACCACCGACGCACGCGACCTTCACCCGAAACCCCCGATGTTGCGCAATGTCATCAAGTCGTTGCAGAGAGTATCAGAGGGGTGCGTCCGAGCCGGGGAGGCGGGTTCACGATGGCTTGTCGAGCACCTCGTGCAGCCAGGCCCGCTCGGCGCGGCTGGTCGCGGCGGCGACGACGAGCATGCCGCGCCGGTAGGGGTCGGCCACGTCGGCGGCGCGCAGCGGGCGGTCACCGTCGTGGAAGAAGCTCGCCGGCTGCTCCAGGAAGGCCAGCCGGCGGCGGAGCACGGCATCCCGCTCGGCGGGATCGGGCAGCAGGGACAGGAACGCCAGGATCGTGAAGAAGCGGGAGCCGTCGGTGATGTCGTGCTCGGCCGGCTCGCGCAGGCGCCGCAGCAGGTCGGCACGGCCCTGCGCGGTGAGCGTGAGCGTCTGGCGCCGGGCCGCCACCGCGCCCGGCTCCGCGCGGCGGTCGAGCAGCCCCGCCTCGACCAGGCGGTTGATCGCCGGATAGAGGCTGCCGTCGCTGACCGGCCGGGCGTGGCCGGACAGAGTGGCGACCTTGCGGCGCAGCTCGTAGCCGTGCAGCGGCCCTTCGGCCAGGAACCCCAGGATCGCCAGCTCCAGCATGCTGTTATCCTGCCACATCGAAACGAGGTATATCGAATCGAGGTATGGCACATGATGTACACCGAGGAGTGGGTCGGGGCGCGGGCCCGCGAGGCGTACGAGCGGGGGCGGGCGAGCTTCGAGGTGCGCCCCGAGCGGTCGGCGCTGCTGGTCATCGACATGCAGGACGAGTTCGTCCGGCCCGGGTGGAGCCCTTTCTGGGTGCCCGCCGCCACCCGGATGGCCCCGCGGCTGCGGCATCTGGCCGAGCGCTGCCGGGCCGCCGGCGTACCGGTGATCTGGACCATCTTCGACGACACCCACCTCGGGCTCGACCGGCCGCGCGCCCTGCGTCACCTGCCGCACGCCGAGACGGACTGGCGGCGGCCAGGACCGGCCGAGGTGTGGGCGGAGATGGGCTACCGCGAGGACGAGGTGCTGCTCCGCAAGCCCTCCTACGGCGCCTTCCACGAGACGCCGCTCGACACCATCCTGCGCAACCTCGGCCGCGACACCGTCATCGTGACCGGAACGCTGACCAACTACTGCTGCGGCACCACCGCCAGGCAGGCGTACGAGCGGGGCTATCAGGTCGTCTTCGGCGCCGACGTGACCGCCACCGACGACGAGTCGCGCCAGGAGCCCGAGCTCGCCGTACTGCGCAAGGGCTTCGCGATGGTGCTGACGGCCGAGGAGATCCTGGGCCTCCTGCCCGCTCAGAGCGCCGGCTCGACCCGGTAGCGCTCCAGCCAGTGGTGCAGCTGGACGAACCGCTCCAGTGCCGCCCGGCTTCCCGGCGAGGCCGGTTCGTCGACGGTCGCGCGGGCCTTGGCCCAGTCGACCAGCCGCCCCGCCGGCGAGTCCCGCAGCTCCAGCAGCTCGCGGGCCCGTTCGCGCAGCGCCTCGTCGTACGACGGGTCCTGGGTGGCCGGGTACGGGCTCTTGACCCGCTGCAGGATGCTGTCCGGCAGCAGGTCGGTCGAGGCCGCGCGCAGCAGGCTCTTCTCCCGCCCGTCGAACGTCTTGATCGCCCACGGCGCGTTGAAGACGTACTCGACCAGGCGGTGGTCGCAGAACGGCACGCGCACCTCCAGCCCCACGGCCATGCTCATCCGGTCCTTCCTGTCGAGCAGGATCTGCACGAACCGGGTCAGATGCAGGTAGCTGATCTCGCGCATGCGCCGCTCGTGCCCGCTCTCGCCCGGCAGCCGCGGCACCTCTTCCAGCGCCTGGCGGTAGCGTTCGGCGCGGTAGGCGGGCAGGTCGAGCAGGCGCAGCAGGTCGTCGTGGAACAGCCGCTCGGCCCCGGCGTGCGCGGCGGTGGCCGGGCTGGCCAGCCACGGGAACGTCTCGGCCGCCACCGACTCCGGGTCGTGGAACCACCGGTAGCCGCCGAACACCTCATCGGCCGACTCGCCTGACAGGGCCACCGTCGAGTGCCCCCTGATGGCCTTGAACAGCAGGTACAGCGACGTGTCCATGTCGCCGATGCCCATCGGCAGGTCGCGCGCCCGCAGCACCGCCGAGCGCACGGCCGGGTCCATCAGCGCGGCCGAGTCGAGCACGATGTCGCTGTGGTCCGCGCCGGCGTAACGGGCCAGCTCGTGCACGTACGGCGTGTCGGGGGTAGAGCGGGTCAGATCGGGCTTGAAGTTCTCGCTGTAGCCGGTGAAGTCCACCGAGAACGAGCGCACGGTGCCGAGACCCTGCTCGCGCAGCAGCTTGGCGGCCAGCGCGGTGACCATGCTGGAGTCGAGGCCGCCGGACAGCAGCGTGCACAACGGCACGTCGCTGATGAGCTGCCGGGTGACGATGTCGTCGAGCAGCTCGCGCACGGTCTTGACGGTCGAGCTCACGTCGTCGGGGTGCTCGCGGGAGGAGAGCCGCCAGTAGCGGCGCTTGACGATGCCGTCCCTGGAGACGCGGACGACCTGGCCGGGGCGCACCTCGTACAGGCCGGACAGGATGCCGTGCTCGGGCGTCTTCACGAACGCCAGCAGCTCGCGCAGCCCGTCCATCTCCAGCACGCGCCGGGCCAGCGGGTTGGCCAGGATCGCCTTCGGCTCCGAGCCGAACAGCACGCCGTGCGCGGTCGGGTAGTAGTAGAGCGGCTTGATGCCCATGCGGTCGCGCACCATGAGCAGCCGTTCGGCGCGCGGGTCCCAGACGGCGAAGGCGAACATGCCGTTGAGGTGCTCGGCCAGGTCCTCGCCCCACTGCAGGTAGGAGCGCAGCAGGACCTCGGTGTCGCTGCGGGTGCGGAAGACGTGCCCGTGGCCCTCCAGCTCGGTGCGCAGCTCCTCGAAGTTGTAGATCTCCCCGCTGTACGTCAGGACCGCCGCCTCCCGGCCCTCCTGCCCGGCTGTCATCGGCTGCCGTCCGCCGGCCAGGTCGATGATGGCGAGCCTGCGGTGCCCGATGGCGGCGTGCGGAGCCAGCCACAGCCCTTCGTCGTCGGGCCCCCGGCAGGCCATCGTGCCGGTCATCTCCTGCGCGATCCGCCGCTCCTGTCGCAGGTCACGCTCGAAGTCCACCCAGCCGGCTATGCCACACACGTCGATCTCCCGTCGTCCCAGGATCCGGGTTGTGCCCGCCATCGGGTAGAGCGTTGGGCAAAACCCGTACAAACCTGGTCAACGCGGGCGGGCGATCACCCGGCAGCCCGCACCGGGCGAGTTCGAGACCGCCTTCCACCTGACCGGCTCGTCGCCTGGCCAGGCCGGCGACAGCGCCAGCTCGCGGGTGAAGACCTGCAGGAACGTGCGCATCTGCACCATCGCCAGCCGATCACCCAGGCAGGTGTGCGCGCCGCCGCCGAACGGCATCCACCCATAACCGGCGGGCCGGCCGTCGAGCCAGCGTTCGGGGCGGAACGTGGCCGCGCCGGGATAGAGGGCCGGGTCGTGGTGCAGCGTCCGCAGGTGCACGATGATCGTGGTGCCCGGCGACAGCAGCCGGCCGCCCAGCTCGAACGGCCGCCTGACCACCCGGCCGAAGAACGCCACCGGCGGGCGCACCCGCAGCGCCTCGTACGTCACCGCGCTCGCGTACGCGTCACCCTCGCCCAGTTCGCTCTCGCCGGTCACCCGCCGTAGCACCTCGGGATGGCGCACCACCCGCTCGAACACCCACGCCAGACCGTTGGCCGTGGTCGTCCGCGCCCCCGCGATCATGCTCATCACCTGGTCACGCACCACCGAACGGGGCAGCGGCAGGTCGTCGTCGTCGCGCGCCCGCAGCAGCGCGCCGAGCAGGTCGTCGCCCTCGTCGCCGTCCCGACGCCGGTCGATCTCGGCGTGGATCAGCCGGTCGCAGGCGTCCTTCGCCCGGTGGTAGGACGGCCACCAGTCCAGCGCCCCCACGTGCCGCAACGCGTAGCGGACGGTGATCTCGTAGGAGTCGGCCCGCCTGAACAGCTCGCGCAGCGGCACCCGCCAGGCCCGCTGCCGCTCCGGGCTGAGACCCATGGTGAGCTCCAGGACCGCCTCCATCAGCGCCCCGTGCAGCAGGGGCCGCAGCGGGAACGGCACGCCGGAAGGACACCGGGCCGCCGCCCGCAGCGCGAGCCGCTCCGTGGCCGCGCGCAGCCGCTCGGGCACCCGGTCGCGGACCGACGGCGCCATGAGCGTACGGATCTCGCGATGCTCGGCCCCCTCCAGCCTGGCCAGCCCGCTCGGCCCGATGACCGGCTCCTGCACCCGGTTGGCCGGGCCCGCCGCCACCACGCCGGCGGGCGCCCGCATCACCGCCCTGACCAGCGCGGGATCCGACACCAGCACCGCCCTGCCGATGCCGGGGAACCACAGGCCGGACATGCCGCCCGTACGGCGCAGCCTGCGCTCGACCACGCCGTCGCCGGTCAGCAGCGCGGCAGGCAGCACGCCGCTGCCCAAGAAGGTTTCCCAGAACCGGGGGCTCCTGCGGCAGGCCGTCACGAGAGAGTAACTTACCGTCATGCGACAATCGCGCAGTGTGATTCCGGATACTCCCGTGGCCGGCGCGACCGCCCGGCCGGTACGCGACCGGCGCGGGCTGCGGGCGTTCGTCGAGCTGCCCTACCTGCTGCACGGCGACGACCCGCACTTCGTGCCGCCGCTGCGCGGCGAGTGCCGGTGGCTGCTCGACCGGCGCCGCAACCCGTTCTTCGCCTACGGCGACGCCGAGCTGTTCACCGTCACCGCCGGCGGGCGGGTGGCCGGCCGCGTCGCCGCCGTGCACAACCCGCGGCACAACGCCGCCCACGGCGGCCGCGACGGCTTCTTCGGGCAGTTCGCCTGCGCCGACGATCCCGCCGTCGCCGCAGCGCTGCTCGGCGCCGCCGCCCGGTGGGCGCGCGAGCGGGGGCTGACGAGCCTCGCCGGGCCGGTCAACTTCACCATGAACGACGAGTGCGGGCTGCTCGTCGACGGCTTCGGCGAGCGGCCGGCCGTGATGATGCCGTACAACCCGCCCTACTACCGCGACCTGCTCGAAGGGTGCGGGCTGCGCAAGGCCAAGGACCTGTGGGCGTGGCGGCGCGGCCCCCATCCCCTCGGCGAGCGGCTCGCCCGCGTCGCCGAGCGCGCGCGGCGGCGGCACGGGCTGACCGTACGCCCGCTCGACGGCCGCCGCTTCACCGCCGACATCGACCGGGTCAAACACATCTACAACGACGTCTGGCGCCACAACTGGGGCTTCACCCCGATGACCGACGCCGAGTTCGCCGCCACCGCGCGGCGCCTGCGCTCCGTCATCGACCCCCGCCTCATCCAGCTCGCCGAAGCCGGCGGCGAGCCGGTGGGCGTCGCCCTGGTGCTGCCCGACCTCAACGAGGCCCTGCCCGCCGCCCGCGGCCGCCTCACCACGTGGGGCCTGCCGATCGGCCTGCTCCGGCTGGCGCGCGCCGCCCGCCACGTCCGCCGCACCCGCGCGGTGCTGTTCGGCGTCGTGGAACGCCTGCGCGGCCAGGGCGTCGAAGCCGTCCTGTACGCCGCCGCGTACGACGCGATCCGCGCCCGCGGGCCGGTCGACTGCGAGCTGAGCTGGACGCTGGAGGACAACGACGCCGTCAACCGCTACCTGGCGGCCGACGGCTGCGTGCGCACGAAGACGTACCGCATCTACCGGCGCGACCTGTGACGCGCGTACTCGTCACCGGCGCCACCGGTTTCGTGGGCGGTCACCTGGTCAGGGCGGCGCTCGCCCGGGGGCACGCGGTCACCGCGCTGGCCCGGCCGTCTGCGAGGGTCGTCGCGCTGCGCGCTCAGGGCGTGCACGTGGTGGAAGGCGACCTGGTCACCGGACGGGGCGTGAAGGAGGCGGTACGCGACGCCGCCGTGGTCGTCCATCTGGCCGCCGCCGTCAAGGCCAGGAGCGCGGCCGAGCTGTGGGCGGTCAACCGCGACGGCACCGCCCGGCTCGTCGAGGCGCTGGCGGCGCGGCGCGTACCGCCCCGGCTGGTGCACTGCTCGTCGCTGGCCGCCGCCGGTCCAGGAGGCAGGGGGCCGGTGTCGGCGTACGGTGCGAGCAAGCGCGCCGCCGAGGACGCGATCCGCGCGCACGCCCACCGCGTGCCGTCGGTCATCCTGCGCCCCGGCATCGTGCACGGCCCCGGCGAGCCCGCGCTGCTGCCCGCCCTGCTCCCGCTGGTCCGGCTCGGTCTGGTGCCCCGGCCGGGCCGTGCCGCGGGCCGCTACAGCATGATCCACGTGACCGACCTGTGCGCCGCGCTCCTCGCCGCCACAGAACGCGGCGCCACCGTACGCCACGACGACCCGTTGACCGGCGTCTACCCGCTCAGCGACGGCATCGTCCACCACTGGCCCGGCATCTGCGCCGCCGTCGCCACCGCCCTCGGCCGCCGCACCCCTACGGTCCTGCCGATCCCCCTCCCCGTCATGACCGCCATCGCCACGCTGGCCGAGCTGCTGGGCCGCACCCGCCACACGGTGCCCGCCCTCAACCGCGACAAGGTACGCGAGATGCGCCACCCCGACTGGACCTGCACCTACGACGCCGCCGCCCGCGACCTTGGCTTCACCCCGTCCCTCACCTTCGCGGACGGCCTGAGAGCAGCACTCGCCCCTGAAGGATCCGACCTGCCGTGACCTCTCCTCCTCGTGCCGTGCCGCTGACCCTGGGCGACCACTACGTGCTGAGCCTGGCGCGGGCGGCGGCGGCCGACTCTCGCATGCACATGGCCGTCGCCGCCCACCTGCCCGGCGGCCCGCCCGCGCCGCCGGACCTGCACGAACGGATCGCCGCCACGGCAGGACGGGCGCCCGTCCTGCGGTACCGCCTGACCGGCGCGGGACGGCACGCCGCATGGGCGCCCGATCCGGGCTTCGACCCGGCCCGCCACGTCACCCACCACCACCTGAGACCGGGGCAGGACGTCGCCCAGGCGGCCCTCGACCTCATCGCCGACCGCCCGCTGCCCCGCGACCGCCCGCTGTGGGATCTGCTGGTGCTGCACGGCCACACGCCGGGCGAGCACGTCCTGGTGCACCGCGTGCACCACGCGTTCCAGGACGCCCTGGGCCTGCTCAGCGGCATCAGGGCGCTGACCGGCGACGAGCGCCTGCCGCATCCGGCGCCCGAGCCGCCCGCCAGGGACGCGCCCGCGATCCGCGGGACGCTCGCCGACCTCGCCAGACTGGCCGCACCGCTGCCACGCTGGCACCCGTCGAAGCCGCCCGGCGGCCAGGGCCCGCGCCTGCTGGCCGTGCCGCTGGACGCCGGGGCGCTGCGCGCGGTCGTCCAGCGCACCGGCGCCACCGTCACCCAGGTCATGCTGGCGCTGCTCGCCGGCGCCCTGCGGTCGTGGCGCCCGCAGGTGTGGCGCTCGCGTCCGGGGATCACGGTGAACCTGCCGGTGAGCGTCCGGGGACCGCGCAACCACGCGGCGCTGGGCAACCACGTCGGCGTCTTCCCGGTCACGCTGCCGTGCGGCGAGCCGGCACCGTACGCACGGCTGCGCGCGATCGCCGATCAGACCACGCTCGCCCTCATCAGCCGGCAGCGCCGCCGCATCCGCGCCCTCTACCGGCTGCCCGCCGCCGTGTCCAGGACGGCGTTCGGCGCCGCCATGCCGCTGGTGGCGCGCGGCGCGCCGTGCCGGCTCGACGTCGGCACCATCCGCATCACCGGCGAGTTCCCCGCCGCCCGCGAGCTGTTCCTGTGCCCGCCACTGGCCCCGGGCGTCTCCGCCATGATCACCCTCCTGTACGGCAGGGGCGCCGCGTCGGTGTGCGGCGTGTTCGACGCCTCCGTCGACGGCCCCCACGAGGTGCTCGCCCTGGTCGCCCACGCCTTGGCCGAACTGCACGCCGACGTCGGGAAAGGCCACCGGTGACCGCGGTCAGGCGTTGGTGCGGGCGTCGCGCCTGGGGCGGTGGCCGGTCACCTCGTGGCCGGCGTCGGGGCGCAGGAGCAGCATCAGCAGGGCGCCGGCCAGCGCGATCGCGCCGCTGACGTAGAAGGCCAGGGAGAAGTCGCTCTGCGTGAGGGGCGTGGCGGCGGGACCGTGGGCGACCTGGAGGGCGATCGCCGCGACCGCCACCCCGAGCGCCACGGAGATCTGCTGCGTCATGCTGAACAGCGTCGAGGCCGAGGCCCGGTCGGCGGAGCCGATGTCGGCGAACGACAGCGTGTTGATCCCGGTGAACTCGATCGACCGGGTGGCCCCCGCCACGAACGCGACCGCGGCCCCCACGACGAACCCGGTGCGCGCGTCCAGCAGCCCGAACGCCGCGATCGACAGCCCCACCCCGATCCCGTTGCACACCAGCACCGTACGGAAGCCGAGCCACCGCATCAGCGGCGTCGTGATCACCTTGATGACGAGGTTGCCGAGGAAGTACACGAGCACGAGCTGCCCTGCCTCCAGCGGCGTCAGCCCCCACGCCTCCTGGAGCATGAGCGGCAGCAGGAACGGGGTGGCGCTGATCGCCAGCCGGATCAGGTTGCCCGCGTGCAGGCTCGCCGCCGCGAACGTGGGCACCCGCAGCGGCCCCAGCCCGACCAGGGGGTACGCGGCCCGCCGGAACCACCGCACGGCCCCCACGCCCACCAGCAGCCCGACGGCCGGCAGGGCGAGGTCCAGCCCGATCAGGGACGGCTGCGCCAGCTCGGACAGGCCGTAGATGGTCAGGCTCAGCGACGTGACGATGAGGACGGTGCCGACGCGGTCGAGGGGCTTGGGCTCGCTGTCGCGCACGCTCGGCACGTACGCCAGCACGAGGACGGTGCCGGTCAGAGCGAGCGGCGCGTTCAGCAGGAAGATCCACTCCCAGCCGTACCAGGTGGTCAGGGCGCCGCCGAGCACCGGGGCGATGACGGGTGCGAGCAGCGCCGGCCAGGTGATCAGCGCGGTGGCGCGCATCAGGTCCTGCTTGCCGGCGTTCTTGAGCACGATGATGCGGCCGACCGGCACCATCAGCGCGCCACCGGCCCCCTGGACGACGCGGGCGAGGACGAACTGCCATAAAGCCGTGCAGGCCGCGCAGGCGATCGAGGCCAGGCCGAACACCACGATCGCGATCGCGAAAATCCGCTTGGCGCCGTACCGGTCCGACAGCCAGCCGCCCAGCGGGATGAAGGCGGCGCCGGCGACGACGTAGGCGGTGATGCCGATGTTGACGCTGACCGCGTCCACGCCGAACGTCTCGGCCATCTGGGGGAGCGAGGTGTTGATGATCGTGGTGTCGAGGTTCTGCATGAACCACGCCATGGCCACGATCAGGGCCACTCGCAGGGGAGCCCTTCCCTCTGCCGCCGCCTGGTCGTCCCGAGACACCTCCGCCAAGTCCTCCCCGTGGTACGCCGCGGCGGGGCCCGAGCGCCGCCCCGGGGGCACAACTCTAACCATGCCTCTCATGACGGAAATGTCCGCCCACCCCTACGGCTTGGTGCTGGTCAGCCGAACGGCTGAGCGTTGCGGGCGACGGCCGTGCCCCTCGGCATCGCGCTCCCGCAGGAAGGCGCGGGACGTCAGCCGGCGCGCAGGTCGCGAAGAGCCGTCCGGTACGCGGAGCCGACCATCGCGAACACCTCCAGCATCATCGGCATCCGCTCGACCCCATGACGCAGCGCGAGCGCTTCGAGATGTTTCCTGGTGGACGCGCACGCGGCCTCGTACACCTCGAGGCCCTCGGGCACCAGCTCAACGGTCACCATGCGGCGGTCGCGCGCGCCGCGCACGCGCCGCGCGTAGCCGCCCTTCTCCAGCCGGTCGATGAGCCGGGTCGTCGACGCGGACGGCAGCCCCAGCTCCTCGGCGATCGTGCCCACGGGCAGCGGTCCGCGCGTCTCCAGCAGCATGATCGCGGCCACGTCGGCGGGCCGCAGGCCGAGCTGGTCGGCGAGCGCGTCGTTGTGCAGCAGGATCGCGATCACGAACTCGCGGAAGACGTCTTCTGGCTGCTGCGCGGAACCCACTTCGTCACCCTACTCCCCATCGATGTATCTTCGAAGTGAAGATTTATCGAAGTGGAGAAATCATGGACGTCCTCGTCATCGGTGCGGGAGTCGGCGGGCTCGCCATCGCCCACGTGTTACTGGCCGGAGGGCACCGCGTCCGCGTGTACGAGCAGGCGCCGGAACGCCGTACCGGCGGCAAGGCGCTGCTGGTGTGGAGCAACGGCAACGCCATACTCGACGACCTCGGCCTCTCCCTGGCCGACGTCGGAGCCCGCATCGACAGGATCGACGCGCTCACCTCGACCGGCAGGCTGCGCACCACCATGGACCTGGCCCACGCCGCCGCCCGCTACGGCTTCCCGACCAGGGCCGTGCCGCGCCGCCACCTGCTCGATCGGCTGGCCGCCGGGCTGCCGGACGGCGTCGTCCGCCACGGCATGGCCTGCCGGGACGTGCGCCAGGACGCGGACGGCGTCACCGCCACGTTCGCCGACGGCTCCACCGCCACCGGTGACGTGCTCGTCGGCGCCGACGGGCACCACTCCGTCGTACGCCGGCGCCTGTGGGGCGAGGGGACCGTGCGGCCGGCCACGTTCGGGACGTGGCAGGGGCTGAGCCCCATCGACATCGAGATCACCGACACCACCAGGCACCTCATGATCAGCGGGCCGGAGGGCGCGTGCGGCCTCATGCCGGCGGGGGACGGGCTGCTGCAGTGGTGGTTCGACGTGCGCTGGTCGCCCGCCGACCCGCGGCCCGCCGCACCGCTGGCCGAGCTGCGCCGGAGGTTCGGGCACTGGCGCTCGCCGGTCTCCGACGTGCTGGCCGCCGCCGAGGAGGAGGACCTGGAGTTCTTCGGCCACCACTGGAACAAGGTGCCCGCCGTGTGGGGCGCGGGACGGATCACGCTGGCCGGCGACGCCGCCCACACCATGCCGCCCACCCTCGGCCAGGGCGCCAACCAGACCTTGGAGGACGCCTGGGTGCTCGGGCGGGCGCTGGCCGGCGAGGGCGACCCGGCGGCGCGGCTGCGCGCGTACGAGCGGGCCCGCTACCCGCACATCTCCCTGGTCTCCCGGCTCGCCAGGCGCAACCCGGCGAACTGGCGCACCCCGCCCATGCTCGCCCGCCTGATCCCGGAGACGGTGCAGACCCGGATGCTGGCCCGCTTCAGCAACCGCCTCACCACCGCAACCGGCTGACCCACCGTTGGTTCGTCTCCTTTCCGCCGCCCCCGGGCATGAGCGCGCACCTCGCCCCACGAGCACAGAGGAGCGGCGGATGTGTCGAAATAGGGGCCGGACAGTGAGAAGCCCCTTACTAACCGTGTTCGAATGATGACGTTGCGTATAGCGTCCCGTGATGTTCCAGCAAGTACGACAGAAGGAGCATCATGAGAGTCCTCAGCATGATCGCCGCCCCCGCGCTCGCCGCCGGCCTCCTGGCGGTGCCCGCCGCGACCGCGCAGGCCGCCGCGCCCGCCTGCCACGCCCACGTGTGCCTGTGGACGGGCGCCAACTACACGGGTGCCGTCTACACCTGGTGGGAGGCCAACGGCAACAGGTTCATCGGCGGCACGCACGCCGACAACGTGGGCTCGTTCGTCGCCACGAGCGGAGCCTGCTTCGTCGACACGGCCGACACCGAGTGGACCTGGCGGGCCAAGCGCCTGGCGTCGCGGGGCGACTACAGCTCCAACTACCGGGGCAGGTTCGGCGGCGTGATGGACCGCATCGCGCCCGCCCGTTACTGCTGACCGGCGATCCGCCGGCGGCCGGGGCACCCGCACCCGGCCGCGCGCGCGGTCAGGCGGTGTAGAGGGCGGCGACGGCCGCGAGGACGCGGTCGCGGGCGACCTGGCCGGGGGTGACGCCGGTCAGCACGTACGCGGCCAGCCCCTCCGCCAGCGCCACCAGGGAGAGCGCCGCCGCGTGCGGATCGAGCCCGGCGTCGATGCGCCCGCCCTGCTGGTCCCTGCGGATCAGGTCGGCCATCTGGCCGTGGAACTCGGCGTACAGGACCCGCATCCGGGCCGCGATGGCCTCCTCGGCGAAGGCGAAGGCGTGGAACGACTGCCGCACCCGCATGTGGGCCTCGCTGACGGCGTCGTACGGCACCAGCTCGGTCAGCACGGTCGTCAGCACGAGGCGGGGGTCGGCGGCGTCGAGGTCGGCCCCGGCCTTGTCCCTGATGCGGGCGGCCGACAGCGCGTTGCCCCGCTCGAACGCCGCCTCGATGAGCTGCCGCTTGGCGGGAAAGTAATGCTGCACCCGTCCAGGGGAGATGCCGGCCTGCGCGGCCACCTCGGTCAGCGAGACCGCGCCGAGACCGCGTTCGGCGACGATCGCGAGCACGGCGTCGGCGATCTCGGCCCGCCGCTGCTCGTGGTGGGCGCCAGGCCCACGAGTGCGCCGATGTGATCGCATCGATCAGAGTCTAGCGCGGCGGGGCCGTGCTGGATCGGACGACCAGGCGGGTCGGCACCAGGTCCGTGCCCGAGGGAGTGGTGCCGCCCTCGCGGATCCGCCGCAGCACCAGCTCCACGCACCGCCGCCCCACCTCGGCGAAGTCCTGGTGCACGGTCGTCAGCGGCGGGACGAAGCAGGCCGAGTCGGGAATGTCGTCGAACCCGACCACGCTGACGTCGCCCGGGACCGCCCGCCCCCGCTCGTGCAGCGCCCGCAGCACGCCCAGCGCCATCTGGTCGTTGGCGACGAACACCGCCGTGCAGTCCGGCTCACCGGCGAGTTCGAGCCCGGCGGCGTACCCGGACTCGGCCGACCAGTCGCCGTGCAGCGGCGGCGGCACCGGCCGGCCCGCCTCCTCCAGCGCCAGCCGCCACGCCTGGGCGCGGCGCTGCGCGGCGAACGACGTCTGCGGCCCGGTGACGTGCCACACCGTACGGTGGCCGAGGCCGAGCAGGTGGCGTACGGCCGAGCGCGCGCCCTCCGCCTGGTCGGTGTCCACCACGCTGTAGCGGTCGCCGGCGTCGGAGTCGACGACCACCGCGTGCACGCCCGGCGGCAGCGTCACGGTGCCGGCGTCGAGCAGGTGCACCTCGATGATCACGATGACCGCGTCCACGGCCAGCTCGCCCATCCGGGTGAAGGCGCCCAGCACGTTGTCCTGGGTCGGGACGTCGATGGGGATGAGCGTGATGGCGTAGCCCTCGGCGGCGGCGTGGGTGGCGATGGCCTCGACCGTACGGCTGTTGCCGATCGTGGACAGGTTGAACAGGATCACGCCGATGGTGTTGAACTGGCCGTAGCGCAGGGCGCGGGCGGCGCTGTTGGGCCGGTAGCCCAGCTCGCGCATGGCGGCCAGCACCTGCTCGCGGGTGGAGCCGATGACGCCGGGGTGGCCGTTGGCGACCCGGGAGACGGTCTGGGAGGAGACACCGGCGAGCCTCGCGACGTCGGCCATGGAGACCCGCTGCCTGCGGCGCCCGCCCGGCACGCCGGATCCGCCGCGCTGCGCGCCCCCCGTGGGCCGCGCGCCGCCGTCCGGCGCCTGCCGCTCCAGATCCATGCCCGTTCCGCTCCTGCCTGCCGCCTGTTTCCGTAGCCCCGTTCGTCGCCGTCCGTCACGGGCCGGGGAAATCTTTCGGCCTGGTCCCGGCCGGTGTCAATGCGCAACCGCCTCTTGACCGCAGGTGGGACGGGTGCCACGATACCGCAGCAGAAGTTAACGTAAACATCGCCCATGGCGATCCAGCTCATCACTCTCCGCGACCTCTGTCCGTGGCCGATGTTCACGTGAACATGTCGGTTGAGAGGAGTGACCGGTGGTCACCGAAGACGCGCGCGGGCGCCCGCCCTCGGCGGCCCGGCACGCCCGGGGGAGCAGCGGGCGCAGGTCCTGGCTCGGCTGGCGGTTCGTGGCGCCGTTCATGACGGTGTTCGCGCTCGTCTTCCTGGCGCCGATCGGCTACTCGATCTACCTCAGCCTCTACCGCACCCAGCTCATCGGCGGCACCGCGTTCGTCGGCCTGGACAACTACGTCAAGGCGCTGCAGGACCCGCAGTTCTGGTCGGCGTTCGGCCGGGTGTCGCTGTTCCTGGTCGTGCAGGTGCCGATCATGTTGTTCCTCGCGCTGCTGGTCGCCCTCGCGATCGACAGCGGCCGGCTCTACGGGGCGGCGTTCTTCCGCATCTCGGTGTTCCTGCCGTACGCGGTGCCCGCCGTCGTGGCGACGCTGATGTGGGGCTTCATGTACGGCACCAGGTTCGGCCTCATCGGCAACCTCAACGAGGCGTTCGGCCTGTCGCTGCCCGACCCGCTCTCGCCCGGCCTCATCCTGGCCTCCATCGGCAACATCGTGACCTGGGAGTTCGTCGGGTACAACATGCTGATCCTCTACTCGGCGCTGCGCGTGGTGAACCCCTCGCTGTACGAGGCCGCCGAGATCGACGGCGCCGACCAGTTCCGCATCATCTGGTCGATCAAGCTGCCCGCCCTGCGCGGCGCGCTGGTGATCGCCACGATCTTCTCGATCATCGGCAGCTTCCAGCTGTTCAACGAGCCCAGCATCCTCAAGGCGCTGGCGCCGAACTCGATCACCACCTACTTCACGCCCAACCTGTACGCCTATTCGCTGTCCTTCGCCGGCCAGCAGTTCAACTACTCGGCGGCGGTCGCCATCATCATGGGCGTCATCACGATGATCATCGCGTACGTGGTCCAGCTGCGCGGCATGCGGAAGGCGGTCTGAGCCATGGCCGTCACCGCACACCGCCCGCTCGTCATCCGCCACCGGCGCCCGCACCGGCGGCGCCGCAGCCGCACGCTCACCGCGCTGACCACGATCATGCTGGTCTACACGCTGCTCCCGCTGGCCTGGTTGCTGATCAACGCCACCAAGACCCAGGAGCGCCTGCTGTCCTCCTTCGGGCTCTGGTTCTCCGGCGACTTCGCCCTGTTCGACAACATCGCGCGGACCTTCACCTACGACGACGGCGTCTACCTGCGCTGGCTGCTCAACACGCTCCTGTACGTGGTCGCCGGGGCGGGCGGCGCGACCCTGCTGGCCACGCTCGCCGGCTACGGCCTGGCCAAGTTCGACTTCCCCGGCAGGAAGGCCGTCTTCGCGGTCGTGATCGGCGCGGTGGCGGTGCCGGGCACGGCGCTGGCCGTACCGATCTTCCTGCTCTTCTCCGACCTGGGGATCACCAACACCCCGTGGGCGATCATCATCCCGTCGCTGATCTCGCCGTTCGGCCTCTACCTCATCTGGACGTACGCCACCGACGCCGTCCCGAAGGAGATCCTGGAGTCGGCGCGGGTGGACGGCGCGGGCGAGTTCCGTACGTTCTTCCGGATCAGCCTGCCGCTGCTCGGCCCCGGCATCGTCACGGTCCTGCTCTTCAACGTGGTCGCGACCTGGAACAACTTCTTCCTGCCGCTGATCATGCTCAAGGACCCCGACTGGTATCCGCTCACCCTCGGCCTGCACAGCTGGAACCAGCAGGCCGGCACGGCGGGCGGCGAGGCCGTCTTCAACCTGGTGATCACCGGATCACTGCTCACCATCGTCCCGCTGATGGCGGCGTTCCTGCTGCTGCAGCGGTACTGGCAGTCAGGCCTCGCCACGGGGAGCGTCAAGGGCTGACCGGCGCATCGGGGGCCGAGCGACAAGCCACGACACCACGCGTACACCAGGACAGACCATCAGAAAGGCACCGCCCATGACGATCAACCGTCGTCACGCCCTCCTGCTGGGCGCGGCACTGACCGTGTCACTCGCCGCCACCGCGTGCGGCTCGTCCGGCGGCTCGGGCGACAGCGGTGGCGGCGGCGCCACCGCCACCGCCGCCGCGTCGCAGGCCGTCTCCGACGCCGACCTGCAGAAGGCGCTCGACGCCGGCGGCACCCTCACCGTCTGGGCGTGGGAGCCGACGCTCAAGCAGGTCGTCGCCGACTTCCAGCAGAAGTACCCCAAGGTCAAGGTGGACCTGGTCAACGCCGGCACCGGCAACGACCAGTACACCGCGCTGCAGAACGCGATCAAGGCCGGCTCCGGCGTGCCCGACGTGGCGCAGATCGAGTACTACGCGCTGCCGCAGTTCGCGCTGTCGAAGGCGGTGAGCGACCTGAGCGCGTACGGCGCGGGGACGCTGGAAAGCACCTTCACCCCGGGCCCGTGGAACTCCGTGCACGCCGGCGGCCCCGCCGTCTACGGGCTGCCCATGGACTCGGGCCCGATGGCGCTGTTCTACAACAAGGACGTCTTCGACAAGCACGACATCGAGGTCCCCACCACCTGGGACGAGTACGTCGTCGCCGCCGAGAAGCTGCACAAGGCCGACCCGAAGGCGTACATCGGCAGCGACAGCGGCGACGCCGGCTTCACCACCAGCATGATCTGGCAGGCGGGCGGCAAGCCGTACACGGTGGACGGCACCGACGTCACCGTCGACTTCGCCGACCCCGGCACCCAGAAGTTCACCGCGACCTGGCAGAAGCTCATCGACGGCAAGCTGCTCGCCTCCGTCCCCGGCTGGACCGACGCCTGGTACAAGGGCCTGGCCGACGGCACCATCGCCACGCTGGTGACCGGCGCCTGGATGCCGGCCAACTTCGAGTCGGGCGTGAAGGCCGCGTCCGGCAAGTGGCGGGTGGCGCCCATGCCGCAGTGGGAGGCCGGCGGCAAGGCCACCGCCGAGAACGGCGGCAGCTCCCTCGCCGTCCCCGAGGCCGGCGCGAACAAGACCCTCGCCTACGCCTTCGTCAAGTACGCCACCGTGGACGAGGGCGTGCGGACCAGGATCGACGGCGGCGCCTTCCCCGCCACCACCGCCCAGCTGCAGGACCCAGCGTTCAAGGACAAGGAGTTCCCCTACTTCGGCGGCCAGAAGGTCAACCAGGTGCTCGCCGAGTCGGCCGGGCAGGTCGCGCCGGGCTGGTCGTACCTGCCGTTCCAGGTCTACGCCAACAGCATCTTCAACGACACGGTCGGCAAGGCGTACACCTCCGCCACCACCCTCCAGGACGGGCTGAAGGCGTGGCAGGACGCCTCCATCAAGTACGGCCAGGAGCAGGGCTTCACCGTCAAGTAGCACGACCAGCAGGACAGGAGCAGACGTTGCAGGTGGAACACGGCCGCCGGTGGGTGCGCTGGCCCTCGGAGCCGGACAGGGCCAGGCTGGGGTTCGGCGCGGACTACAACCCGGAGCAATGGCCCCGGGAGGTGTGGGACGCCGACATGCGCGCGATGCGGGCGGCCGGGGTGAACATCGTCTCCCTGGCCATCTTCTCCTGGGCGCACCTCCAGCCCGCCGCCGACACGTGGGACTTCACCTGGCTCGACGAGGTGATGGACCTCCTGCACGCCAACGGCATCGCGGCCGACCTGGCCACGGCGACGGCCTCACCGCCGCCGTGGCTGACGGCCGCGCACCCGGAGATCCTCCCGGTGGACCAGCAGGGCCACACCGTGTGGCCGGGCGCCCGCCAGCACTGGCGCCCCACCTCGCCGATCTTCCGCCGGTACGCGCTGAGCCTCGTCGAGGCCCTGGCCGTCCGCTACGCCGAGCACCCGGCGCTGGCCGCCTGGCACGTGTCGAACGAGCTGGGCTGCCACAACGTCTACGACTACTCCGAGGACGCCGCCACCGCCTTCCGCGACTGGCTGCGCGCCCGCTACGGCACCCTCGACGAGCTGAACCGCGCCTGGGCCACCGCGTTCTGGTCCCAGCGCTACGGTGACTGGGCGGAGATCCTGCCCCCGCGCCTGGCCGCGTCCTACCCGAACCCGACGCAGCAGCTCGACTTCAAGCGCTTCTCCTCCGACGCGCTCAAGGACCACCTGCGCGCCGAACGCGACCTGCTGCGCCGCCTGAGCCCCGGCGTCCCGATCACCACCAACTTCATGGTGATGGGGGAGACCAAGGGGATGAACTACGCCGACTGGGCGGGCGAGGTCGACTTCGTCTCCAACGACCACTACGTGCTGACCGGGCCGCGGGCCCAGGACGAGCTGTCGTTCTCGGCCAACCTCACCGGCTCGCTGGCCGGCGGCCGGCCCTGGTTCCTCATGGAGCACTCCACCAGCGCCGTCAACTGGCAGCCGGTCAACCTGGCCAAGCGGCCCGGCGGGATGGCCCGCGACTCGCTCACCCACGTCGCCTACGGCGCCGACGCCGTCTGCTTCTTCCAGTGGCGGCAGTCGGCCGGCGGGGCCGAGAAGTACCACTCGGCGATGGTGCCGCACGCGGGCGAGGACAGCGACGTGTTCAGGTCGGTGACCGACCTCGGCGCCACGCTGGCCGCCCTCGCCCCCGTCGCCGGCAGCCACCGCTCGCCCGCCCGCGCCGCGATCCTGTTCGACTGGGAGTCGTGGTGGGCGTCCGAGCTCGACTCCCACCCCACCTCGCTGCTGCGCTACCGGCAGGAGGCGCTCGACTGGTACTCGGCGTTCCTGGGGGCGGGCGTGCGGGCCGACGTGGTGCCGGTCGCCGCCGACTTCTCCGGCTACGACCTGGTGGTGGCGCCCATCCTGCACCTGGTGCCCGCCGCGCTGGCCGGGCGGCTGGAGTCGTACGTGGCGGGCGGCGGGCACCTCGTCACCACGTACTTCTCCGGCATCGTGAACGAGGACGACCGCGTCTGGCTCGGCGGCTACCCCGGCGCGCTCCGGGACCTCCTGGGCATCCGCATCCAGGAGTTCGGCCCCCTGCTGGACGGCGACACCGTGGACCTCGATCTCGGCGTCACCGGCACGTTGTGGACCGACCGCATCGACCTGGCGGGCGCTTCGGTGCTGGCGTCGTACAAGACGGGCGACCACGCCGGCCGCCCCGCGATCACCCGCCACCGCACGGGGCCGGGAACGGCGACCTACGTCTCGACCCGCCTCGGCCCCGACGGACTCACCGCCCTGCTCCCCACCCTCCTGGAAACCGCCGGCATCACCTCAGAACTGCCTGCCGGCCTGCCCGGCCAGATCGAACTGGCCATCCGCACCGACGGAACACACTCCTACTGGTTCCTCATCAACCGAGGAGACCGCCCGGTGGACGTGTCGGCAGTGCCCGGCGACCCCCTGACCGGCCCTTCACTGGCCCTCGACGCGACCCTGGCGCCGGGCCAGGTCCGCATCCTGCTGCGCCGGTGATGTCACCTTTCGTACGGTCTTCCCAGAGTCAAGCGGGCGCCGTCCTCGATCGAGCCCAGCGGTGGAGAGGGGCGGCGGAACGGCGCGAATAGATTACCGCCCGAATCGTCGGGTGGGAATGCGCGAAAAAAGCCCGGATGGTTCTCGAACCGGTTATGGGCGGCACTTATAGCCCTGTGTCGATCGAGAAATAGCGAAAAGCTGTCATTTATCTTGTCAAAGTTGCATGGTGCGCAGAAAGTGAGGGGTGACCAGGAACAACTACGACCGATGGAGGAACGGTGAACCGACCCGTCAGCGGGCTCCGGCGTGTCCGGCCGACGATCCGGCGCGCGTTATCCGTGGCTCTGGCAATTGTCACCCTGGCATTTGTCGCCGTACCGTCGGCCGCCGCGCTGACGCTGCCCACGCCCAAGGAATTCGTGTCGTACCTCGACCTCGAGTGCTTCAAGACCGACTCGTACCAGCCGCCGGCCGTCGAGCTGACGCTGCGGCACCTCAACCCGGTCCTCGACGGTCTGCCGATCGAGCAGGTCACCCTGGGCGCGCGCGAGCAGCTGTGCGTGCCGGTCGCCAAGAACAACGTCATCCCGCCGTCCGGGGCGCTGGACTTCATCAGATTCGTCGACCTGGCCTGCTACCGGGTCGTCACCCCGGCAACCGGCAAAGGGCTGGTGCTCAGCCACCTCAACCCGGTGCTGCAGGACCTGCCTCGTACGCAGGTCGCGCTGAGCAGAGCACAGCAGATGTGCGTCCCTGTGGCGAAGAACGGCGTCGTTCCGCCAGATGAGGTCCTGCGACTGGTCCAGCACATCGACCTGCTCTGCTACGGAATCACCCCGAACGCCCCGATGAACCGGGCACTCAACCTCAGACAGCTGAACCCGGTGCTGACCGACCAGATCCCCCCGGCGACGGTACGGGTGACCGACGCCCGCCAGTTGTGCGTACCGATGCTGAAGCGCGGAGACAACATTCCGCCGGAAGTGCTTGAGGTCGTGCGCTGGGTGGACCTGGAGAAGTTCGACACGATCGCTCCGGCCATCACGCCGGTAACGCTGAGCCTGCGGCACCTGAACCCGGTGCTGGGGTCGCTGCCGCCGGAGCGCGCGACCCTCACCGGCGCCGTGCAGTTGGGTGTGCCCGTGGCGAAGAACGGACAGCTACCGCCGGGGTGAGCGCGCCGCCGGTGAGGTAGGTTCTGGCCGGGCACCTACGGGGGTCCGGCCAGGCATACGGGGCCGGTCAGGTGCCCCGGACCATCGAGCGATCACTCATCATGCGGCATCGACCGGCCAGGCCACGGCGCGTTCGACCACGGCCCCGCCAGCGCCGTTAGGCGTCTTGTCGGGCGGGCCGAGGGCGGCCACCTGCCGCGGCCCACGGGCGGTGTACCGGTGGTCCGCAGGTCATTTCGCTGGCGGTGCAGCCCGGCATGAGCGCGCACGCCACCGAACTGAGGAGAGACCGCGCGGCAGGCGTCACCTCCGGAATCGTCAATGACTTCGCCGGCGGACGGCGACGACCGACCGCCACCCACCATGGCAGCTGTGATGCGCCGGCCATCAACGCGCCGGCGGCGGATCCGCACCTCGTCCAAGGGCCATCGGCTGCGGTCATCACTTTCGCGTCACCAACGCCCGGTCAACCCGGCACGCGCCCGCATCCGCGCCTGCGGGAAACGCGCCGTCGCCACCTTGCAGACCTGGAAAGTCCTGACCCGGCTGTGCTGCTCTCCCCTCAGGGCCGATGCGTTCTCGGCCCATGGAACGCGCGGCGCGTTGGGGCAGGGCGCTTGAGGGGGGCCGCCGTCGCCGAGCTCGGAGTCCTGGAATGCCGATCTGGGTGAGTGCCCCCGGCAGGATTCGAACATGCGGCACCCGCTGTCGGAGAGAGGAGGTTTCTTCGCCTGTACCGGCATCTTGGGCTGCGCAATTATAGTTCATACCATTGTCCTCAGCGATTCCTAAGATGCGCCGATTCGACCAGTACACGTATCTCCCGATGTCACCGTTGCGCAACTGGCAGCTCCTCGCTCTGATCCGCCGATCTCAGCACCTCTTGATCGAGGGCAGAACAGTAGAGTACGCGTCGATACTCATGGTGTGCGTTCGCCGCTCGGGCGGTGGGCGCTCAGTAGATAGCCGCATGCCTGCTGACCTTTTATTCACATCCGCCGAAGGCAATTCAAGCACGGCACATCTTCGATGCCGTTCCAAAGTAGATCGCAAGCGGGTCCCTGATTCATAGCGGTAGGGATCTCGGTGTAAGGCATGCCTGTACAGCACTGATACAGTCCTTCGTCTGCCGCATCAGTACGGACGGTCCGGGTGAGCACGGTTGTACGCCATGAACATGCGCAGGGATTCGGCCGTCCTCCATCTCGTAGCGGTTGCCCTGGGCCCATTCACGAACCTCAGCGGGTCCCCGCCGACCACTCGGTGGGGTCGCGATCCCCTGGACGAGAACGCTTATCACGGCGGTCCTTGATTGGCAGTTCTTTCGGTAGATTCGGCATCCCATCGTCCCTGACGCTGATGCCGCCGGCAGGCTGCGTGACCGCAGGCGTGGCTGCGACCGAGCAAGCAGATGGATGACTCCGAGGGGGCCCGCCCGCTCATGTTCAACCCCGAGAGGATGCACTATGATTTGTAGACGCTCTGCTCGATTCGCTATTACAGCGATAGTACTGGCAATCCTCATCGCCGAGATCGTCCATTATATCGCCGACGAACCTGGGCGATTTCGCGAAGTTTACAGGGGTGCCGTTCAAACGGCATATCCCGAATATTCCATCGAGCAAAGTTCATATGCCAGAATTGATCCAATCTCAACCGAATTCTCAATGGTAGCGTTCCCCTATGGAAGTGGAAGGAACGATCAAACGCCACACAATATCTTTGGCGAAGTATCCGTAAATGCGATGAGGCGCGTCCACACACCATCGCTTCCCGACACGAACATGACAGCCCTGCTCAGATCATTCAACGGCGGGAACGGAACCGACGAGGCCGCAAAAGCTCACGCTAAGAATGCGTTGGACGACCTATCGGAAAACGCTTATGCGAACGCGATAATTGAGCTGACCATCCCTATGGGCGAGCAGCAATTAACGGACAGTTTCGGTGAATTTTTGAGATTCGCAGTGACGCAGTCTTTCTTTTTCTTTCCAGTCGTGCAGAGGGAATGAAGAAGCCCGTCTACTGGCGGGCGTGCGCGGTTTACGCAGTTGATTGCAAAAAGCTCTCCAGCATCGAGTTGTATCGCCGATGGGTGTCCCGCATCATATGGCTGGACCGAATTGGTTTTAGGCAACTGGGTCTGAACGTCGACCAGTTGCAGCGGTCGGCGCAGGAGGGACGCATCTACGGCCTGCTCACATACGGCTTCCCCAAGCCGGCATTGTTAGAAATATTGAGCCACCCAGAAGTCCGCGCCATACGAATCGCCAGAGCCTGGGAACTCGACGACTGACCTCGAAGTACACGTGAGCACGGTCCTGGACCGGCTGCCGTTGCGGGTGTTACCCGTCTCGTTGCCGGAGCGTTCGTGCTCGTCGTGCTCGAGATGATCGGTGATCTGGCCCTCCAGCACCAGCTTGGCCAGCCGGCCCAGCAGCCCCGTTCTCACCCACCAGCTCCACTCCTTCGGCTCGCGCCTGGTTAACCAGCTCCCGATCCGTCGAGTTTGTCCGGCTTCTTGCGCGCCACCGCGGCGTCCTCCGCGACGCCGTGTTCATGAAGGCGAAGGGGCGTCAGAGAAGCAGCTCGTGTCCGAGCGAGAGGTCTTCGTCGTCGATGACGTTGCGCTTGATCCATGTGGAGTAGAGGACCCCGTCGGCCGTGCACTTGTTGTAGAACCCGTTGGTCGTCAGGGTGTGTTCGGTGGTGTGCTTCTTCGGGTTGTGGCCGCAGTCGGTGAGGAAGAAGTTGTAGTGAAGGCCGGACCGGCTGAGGCGTGCGATCGATGCCTTGGTGTTGGCTGCCCAGTCGTCGATGAACGCGTCGGTCTTGGTTGATGTGCGGTTCAGTGCGGCGCCGAAGCGGGTGAGGGTGTCGTCGTAGAGCGTGTTGGCGTGCAGGTACTTGATATTGCGCGCGGCCTCGTCGGAGCGGTGAAGGAGCGCGTCCTCGTAGAGGTCGGTGCCGATGTCGAAGCCCAGGGTTTTTGCGCTGTCGGCTTTCCAGATCGTGTCCACGATGTCGCGCCAGCGCTCGGTGACGACTCCGACGCCGTCCGAGAGGCAGTAGAGCTTCGAGTCTGTGTAGTGGTCGGCGATCTGCGGGGCGTAGAAGGCGGAGGCCCATGCGCCGGCGCTTTCGCCGGAGACCAGAACCTTGTCGGCTTCCGGGAAGTTGGCGTAGACCCAGTCGAGGACGGCCGTTGCGTTGTTGCGCCCGTTGTGGTGGACCGTGATGGTCTTGCCATTGTGGGAGTAGGTGTTGCTGGTGTCACCGACGTGCAGGTCCCCGGTGCTGTAGGGGACGAAGACGAAGTTCCAGTCACGGAAGGCGTTGGTGGTGTCGCGGCGGTCGGCCATTCCGGCGAGCACGGCGGGGAACAGTCGGGTCAGCGAGTTGAAGTAGAACATCTGCAGCTCTCGCGTGTAGCCGCGCACGACGCCGAGGAGCGTGATCGGACGGGCGGCGGTTTCACCGTCCCAGCAGGCTCCGCCACCGTAGAAGTGGATCACGAGGTTGCTGGACGTGCCGCGCCGGACGAACATCCGGTACGCGGAGCCGTCGGCGCTCACGGTTGTCCTCCCCAGGTCGACGGTGTGCCATTTGGTGTCCGCGACCTCGTTGAGGCTGGCCACGTGGCTCGGGCGGCCGAAGTAGATGAAGTACACGTAGAGGAGTCCCAGTACGAGTACGGCACCGATCGTGGCCGCGGTCGCCGCCGCGTTCGTGTAGAGGCCGAGGGCGACCGAGGCGCAGATGACTGCGGTGACAGTCCACTTCGCTGCTTTCATGCGTTTACCGCCTGTCCGTGTCGTGGGGGTGTGTGTTCGGTGAGGTCTTGGCAGAAGGTCGGTCGAAGAGGGTGAGGTCGATGGACTGGGCGAGGGCGGCGTAGCCGGCGTCGTTACCGTGGAGGTTGTCGCCCATGTGCAGGTCGTCGCGGATGTGGCTGGGGTCGGCGGGGTCGCGCCAGACGGCGTCGAAGTCGAGGACGGCGTCGAAGTCGAGGACGGCGTCGAAGGCGCCGCTGGTGCGGATCCAGGTGTTGATCTGCTCGCGGGCCTTGTCGCCTTCGGGGCTGTACATGTCGGAGTCGCCGTAGGGGGCGATGGTCGCGGCGTACACCTTCGCGCCGTGGGTGCGGGAGCGGGCTGCGGCCTGGAGGTGGGGGGCGATGATGTCGTCGACGCAGACGGGCTCGCCGGGGAACATGGAGAGGAAGGCGGCGTTCTCCTCGGTGCGCGGGGCGTAGGAGAAGACGAGGTCGTTGCCGACGGCGATCACGACATGAGCCAGCCCCGGTGTGGCGAGAATGTCGCGGTCGAAGCGGGCGAGGGCAGCGGTTCCGATGCCGTGGGCGAGCAGGCGGTTGCCGCCGATGCCCTGACTGACCACGCACCGGGTCGGGCTGTTGTGGGCGTGCAGGCGCGCGGCGAGCAGGTCGGTCCAGCGCCGGTCGGTGCCGGGTGTGGAGCCGATGCCGTCGACGCGGGAGTCGCCGAGCACGGCGATGGCCCGGGTGGGGTCTCGGGCTGGACTTCCACGGCCGTGAGCAGGGCCTGCGCCGCAAGAGGCGTGGCGTCGGCAGGCAGCGCGACGTGTTCGGTGGTGTCGCCGGGCGCGAGCCGGCCGAGGGTGTGGAAGGTGCCGTGGCAGGTGGCGGTGTCGACACGGCCGGGCAGGTAGAGGCTGATGGCCAGCTGCGCCAGGTCGTCCACGGCCAGGTCGACGGGGTCGCTCAGGACTGGGGCGCCGGCCGCCGCCGCTGATACGGACGAGCTGGCGCAGGGTGGCGTCGGCGAAGGGCTCCAGGGAACTGACGGAGTTGTCCGGGGCCTGCGGTGAAGCACCCCAGGTACGCACCCACGCGGGGGTGTGAGGGGCGGCGGTATGGATGGTGGTGTTCATGGTCGTTTCCCTTGGCTGGACGGTTGCATGGCGGTGTTCAAGGCCGCCTGTGACAGGTGAGTCCGGCGGCCGGGTTGATGTCCTTGGGTGCGGCAGTCGTCGTGTCCGCGTCGGGCGGGCCGCGGGGTACGTGCGCTGCCGCCGGCGGAACAGAGCAGCCGCTGTCAACGGCACAGGACTCGTGAGGGCAGCAGCGTTAGCTTCACTCGCATTCTTACTATACCGGGACTACTTTTACCGTCAAGGTAGAAAGAGTCCGAGGTTATGATGGGGAGATGGTGGATGCAGAACCCCTAGGGCGGCGTGAGCGCAAGAAGGCGGCGACGCGGGCGACGATCCTGGAAGCGGCGACGGCGCTGTTCCTGGAGCGGGGTTTCGATGCGGTGACGGTGCGTGAGATCGCGGACCGGGCCGACGTGACGCCCAAGACGGTCTTCGCGCACTTCCCGCACAAGGAAGCGCTCGTCTTCGCGGACGAGAAGGAGCGGCACGACCGGTTGGTGGCCGCCGTCCGGGACCGCCGCCGGGGTGTCTCGGTCTCTGACGCGCTCAAGGCGCACTACTTGGCGGAGATCGCCGCGCTGAGGACGGAGCCGCAAAGCCGGATCCTCGCGCTGATGGACGGCACGCCGGCGCTGATCGACTACGCGGAGAAGATGTGGCTGCGTCACGAGGATGCGCTGATCGCCACGCTCACCGAGGAGTTCGGTCTCGCCGAGCCGAGCGAGGAGATCCGCTTCTACGTGCGCTTCGCGCTGCAGATCCAGCTCATGGCGGTTCGCGAACCTGATCCGGAGGCGTTCGTCGAGACCGGTTTCCGGTTCCTCGACCAGGGCTGGGCCCACTACGGCAAGGGCGGGCGCTAGCTCAGCCCGTGTCGGTGCCTTCCTGTGCTGGTGCACTGTGGCTCACCGGCCTTCGGCTCGGGAGCCCCCCTGTGTGGTGCGGAGTGCTCGGTTGCGGCACCGCCTTGTTCTCGGGGCGGCGCCGCAGCCTGTGCGCAGGGGATGCCGTGGGCTCTACCGGTTCGTGGCGCCGAACCAGCGTGCGGCCGCGTTCTCGAACTCCGCAGGGGCCGGGGCGTGTTCGCGGGCCCAGGCCACGACGCCGTCCGGGCGCACGAGCAGGGCGGTGAAGCCGAGGTTGTTGCGCACCGGGCCGGCGGCGTACTGGATGCGGCCCTGCCACTGCTGCGCCGTAGGGCACAGTGCCTGATCGACGGTGAAGTCCAGCACGACGCCGTGGCCCGTCCGCAGGAGCTCACCGAGCCGGGTGCCGTCCTCGAAGCAGAAGTCCGGGGCGCTGCTGCCGACCAGCGGGTGACCGTCGCCCAGGTCGTAGTGGTGGAACAGGCCGGAGGTGCGGCGATAGACGTGCGTGGTGCCGTCGGTGGTGCGCATCAGGTCGTGGATCAGCCGGCGCAGGGCGGGGGCGTTGGGGCCCGGGTCCATGGTCGCCACCTGAGCGCGGGACCAGTCCAGGATGGCGGCGCCGATGGGGTGGCGCTCGGTGGTGTAGGTGTCGAGGAGGCCTTCGGGCGCGGTGCCGTGCAGGGTGGCGGCGAGCTTCCAGCCGAGGTTCATGGCGTCGCCGATACCGAGGTTGAGTCCCTGGCCGCCCAGCGGTGAGTGGATGTGGGCGGCGTCGCCGGCGAGCAGGACGCGGCCGTTGCGGTAGGTCGTCACCTGCATGGCGCGGTCGGTGAAGCTGGAGGCGAGGTGCACCTCGTCCAGGGTCACGTCGGTGCCGGAGACGCGGCGCAGCACGCTCTGCAGGTGTTCGCGGGTCAGCGGCTTGGAGCGGTCGAAGGTGCCGCCGTCGAAGTCCATCATGCCCAGGTGCCCTTCGAGGGGCGTGCGCAGGAACATCCCGGTCTCGGTCAGGTTGAAGCCCATGGGCAGCCGGTCGGGGTCGGCGAAGGTGACCTTGGCGACGTAGCCGGTGAACAGGGGGTCGGTGCCGACGAAGTCGAACCCGGCCAGCCGGCGCACCGCGCTGCGGCCGCCGTCGCAGCCCACCAGGTACTGCGCCTGGTACTGCTGCCCGCCCGCGGTGACGACGACGCACTCGTCGTCCTGGCTCACCACGGTGACCGGGGCATCCCGGACGATCTCCACACCGAGGACGGAAGCCTGCTCGGCCAGCACGGTGACGACCGCGTCCAGGCTCGTCATGAAACCTTCCATCGCCGGGCTGGGCAGCCGGTAGGGCAGGACGGCGGTATCGACATCGGCCGCGTCCAGCGTCATGCCCGCGAAGTGGCTCAGTTCCCGCGGATCGGGCGCCTCGACCGCCTCCGGTTCCGCGCCGACCTTTTGCGGATCGGCGCCGGACACCTTCATGACCGCTTGGAGCAGGCCGCGCCGGTAGAACGTCTCGGCGGATCCGGCGTTCAGGCCCCGCAGCCCCAGCGGAAGCTCCTTCAACGGCGGGTGCGGGTCCTGGTCCCGCTCGAGGACGAGGACGGAACAGCCGGCCAGGGCCAGCTCGCTGGCGGTGAACAGCCCGACCGGGCCGGCCCCCGCGACGATGACGTCATGCATGGGAGGTGTCCTTTCTCAGAACCCTGCCTGGGACTGCCCGGCGAGGGCGTCAGCGCAGACGGGTGAGGCCGTCGAGGATGACGGCGATGCCCGTGAGGAACTGCTCGCGGTCGTCGTGATCCCTCATCTGGCCGACGATGGCGTGCATGAACGGATGGGTCTCGGGCGCTAGCTCCTGCCAGCCCGCTGAAGCCGCGCCGAGGTGCTCTTCGCGGCCGGCATCGCCGTCGATGCCGGAGGCGTCCCCTTCGATGCGAACCTTCTGGCTGACCGCGCCGAGGATGTAGTCCCTGAGCGTGGAGGCCGCGTCGAACCAGCGCTCCTGCGGCACGCCGAGTGCCTGCACCTGCCGGCCGATGCGCTCGAAGATGCCGACCGTGACCGGCCCGGCGGGGTTGCGGACGATCTGCAGGGTCAGCCGCGTGGCCAGCCACGGGTGAGCGGTGATCGCGTCGAACAGGGCCAGGGCGGCCACGCGGATCTCCTCGGCCGGTGTGGACGCCGCGGGAGCGGGCGCCGCGGCCAGCGCCGCCGTCACGACCGTCTCGGTCGCCGCGTCCAGCAGATCGTCCCGCTTGCCCACGTGGTACGCGATCGCCCCCGCCCCCGTCGACAGGCGCTCACTGAGCGCCCGCACGGTCAACGCACCCTCGCCGCCCCCGTCGAGCAGCTCGATGGCGGCGGCAATGATCTGATCCCTGGAAAGCACCTGATTACGCCGCCCTGGGCGGCGGGTTGGCGTTGTCATGCCTCCATGGTGACACATTTAGTGCGCTGTGCCAATTTGGTGCGACGCACCAAAATGGTATAGCGTGCCATTTTGGCACGCCGCACCAAGTAAGGGGTGCGCGGCTGCATCCATCCAGTTCAGAGGGAATCGTCATGAAAACTGTCACGATCATCGGCGCCGGGCTCGGCGGCCTCACCCTGGCCCGCGTCCTGCACGTACACGGCATACCGGTCCAGGTCTACGAATCCGAAGCCTCGCCCGATGCGCGGGCACAGGGCGGCATGCTCGACATCCACGACTACAACGGCCAGCTCGCGATCGAAGCCGCCGGGCTCGGTGACGCCTTCCGCGCCATCGTGCTGGAGGGCCGCCAGGCGATGCGGGCACTGAGCCCGGACGGAGCCGTGCTGTTCGAGAAGGCCGACGACGGGCAGGGCGGCAGGCCCGAAGTCCAGCGCGCGGACCTGCGGCGGATGCTGCTCGACGCACTTCCCACTGGCACGGTGAGCTGGGGCGCCAAGGTCACCGGTGCCCGCAGCCTCGGCGAGGGCCGCCACGAGGTCACCTTCGCCGACGGCCGCACGCTCGTCACCGACCTGCTCGTCGGCGCGGACGGCGCCTGGTCGAAGATCCGCCCACTGCTGTCGGCGGCAACCCCGGCGTACGCCGGCGAGTCGTTCGTCGAGACGTACCTGTACGAGGCCGACACGCGGCACCCGGGCGCCGCGAAGGCGGTCGGCGGCGGCTCGATGTTCGTCCCCGCACCCGACCGTGCCATCACCGCGCACCGCGAACGCGGCGACACCCTGCACGCCTACATATCCCTCACCAAACCGCTGGACTGGTTCGACCAGATCGACTTCACCGACCCCGCCGCGGCCGCCACCCGCGTCGCCGCCGAATTCGACGGCTGGGCCCCGGAGATCACCGCACTGATCACCGGCAGCGACACCCCGCCCGTCCTGCGCCCGCACTTCGCCCTGCCCGACGGACACCGCTGGCAGCGCACGCCAGGGGTGACCCTGATCGGCGACGCCGCACACCTGCAGGCCCCCAACGGCGAGGGAGCCAACTGGGCCATGTGCGACGGCGCCGAACTCGCCGACGCCCTCGCCGCTCACCCCGACGACTTCGAAGCCGGCCTCGAAGCCTACGAACAGGCCCTGTTCGCCCGCATGAGCCAGGCCGACGACGTGATGAACCAGCACCTCGAGGAGACCTTCGGCGATGACATCCCGGAAGCCCTGCGGGCGCTGATGCCCGAACACCAGCAGGACAACTGAGCAGGACCAGGCTGATGGGGCCGCATCTTCGGCACCGACGTGGCGCTGACCGGCGTCGTGCTCGCCTCCATCCTCACCGAGCGGTGGCGACGGTGAGCCCGAGGCCGATCAGCGCGATGCCGCCCGCACCGCCGATCATCGACGGGCGCCGGTCCCAGCCGACGAACCAGGCGCGGGCCGCCGAGGCGCCCAGGCCCTTGGGTTCGTGGCACCGACCAGCAGGCCGTCCAGGACGGTACGCAGATCACCGCGCCGCTCGTCTTCCCGGTCGTCAGGTCGGCGCGCAGCCGGCCGCGGTGACGCAACGCGTGGACGCCCAGGTATACGAGGTAGACGGCGCCGGCCAGCTTCACGGCGGTGAACACGGTGGCCGAGCTCTGGACCAGGGCGCCGATGCCGAGGGCGACGGCGAGGACGAGGGCGTAGCAGCCCAGGAGGTTGCCCAGGACGGTGGCGAGCGCGGTGCGGCGGCCCGTGGGCGAGGGCGCGGCCGAAACGAACAGGACGCTCGGGCCGGGTATCGCGATCACGACGAGGGACGTCGCGGCGAATGCCAGAAGACTGTCGGCACTCCCCATGGGCCTGGACTTCCTCGACTGCGCAGCCCAGCCGGTGAAAGACTGCCCGTGCGAGCTCGCGGAGGAGGTGATCACCTTTGCAGCCTCGGAGAGTTCTTCGCAACCGTCGCCTGAACTCACCTATCTACTGGCCGGACCACCCAGCAAGGTTCTCAACCTCAGCGCGCAGGCGGGAGACGCCAGCGCTGTCGCCGGCATAATAGGCCAGTTCCAGCTCGCCCTTGGCGTTCGGGGGCAGACTGCACTGGGCCACCGGCCAACGCCGATAACCGGGCTTGACCTCCAAACGCATCTGCCCCAGCGCCCAGTCATACAACCGCTCGCCCTTGGCGCCGTGGCAGCAGGAGAGGCACTTTCACGCCTCGGCGGGGGCCTGAGCGATGACGGTGCCAGCGCGTTCCCCGTCCCAGCCCGCGGAGACCGACTGGCTCTTGGACACGGCCACCGCGTAATTGAAATGGTGTTCTTCCGGAAACGGCGGAACGGGAAGCTCGTCGCTGCGACAAGCTTGGATCAGCGGTCGATGGCGGCCATGTTATCTGCGTCGTAGCGTTCTCCGGTGGCCGGGGGCAGGGCGTTCAGGCGAGCGAGGTGGCCGGCGGTGAGGTTGATGTGGTCGGCGGCGGTGTTCTCCTCCAGCCGGGCGACTCGCTTGGTGCCGGGGATGGGCGCGATGTCGTCGCTCTGGGCGAGCAGCCATGCCAGGGCGACCTGTGCGGGGGTGGCGTCGATCTCGGCGGCCACGGCGCGGACCTCGTCGACGATGCGCAGGTTGCGTTCCAGGTTGCCGTCGGCGAAGCGGTGGTTGGTGCGGCGCCAGTCGTCGGTGTCGAGGTCGTTCAGGGAGCGGATGCCGCCGGTCAGGAAGCCGCGGCCGAGTGGGGAGTACGGTACGAAGCCGATGCCCAGTTCGCGTAGGACGGGCAGGATGTCGGCCTCGGGGTCGCGGGTCCACAGGGAGTATTCGGATTGGACCGCGGCGATCGGGTGCACGCTGTGAGCGCGGCGGATCGTGGCGGGGCTGGCCTCCGACAGGCCGATGTGGCGGATCTTGCCTTCGGTGACCAGGTCGGCCAGCGCGCCGACGGTCTCTTCGATGGGTGTTCCGGGGTCCACCCGGTGCTGGTAGTAGAGGTCGATGTAGTCGGTACGCAGGCGCTTGAGTGATCCCTCCACGGCCAGGCGGATGGTGGCCGGTGTGCTGTCCGGAGCCGTGCCACCGGTGTGGGAGATCAGTCCGAACTTGGTCGCCAGCACGACCTCGTCTCGGCGCCCTTGTACGGCCCGGCCGACCAGCTCCTCGTTGATGAAGGGTCCGTACGCCTCTGCGGTGTCGATATGGGTGACCCCGAGGTCCAGAGCGCGGTGGATCGTGCGGATGGACTCGTCGTCGAACTGGCCGGCTCCGGTGTAGAACGCCGACATCCCCATGGCTCCGAGGCCGATGCGCGAGACTTCGAGGCTGCCGAGCGAGACGGTTTTCATGGCGCGGACTTCCCTTCCCATCAGTTAAGTACCGATTGGTCCAGAACTCTATCGCACATCAAGACCGAGCGGTACTTAACTGCCCTCGTCGAAGAGGACCACTGGTCGGCGGAGATCTGTACCGACAGGTACGCTTATGGCATGGGTGACTCCAGCAGGGCCGTCATGGGCCGGCCTCGGGAATTCGACATCGACCAGGCGCTGGAACGCGCGATGCGGGTGTTCTGGGCCCGAGGGTACGAAGGCGCGAGCCTCGCCGAACTGACCCGCGCCATGGGGATCACCAAGACGAGCATGTACGCGGCCTACGGCAACAAGGAGCAGTTGTTCCGCAAGGCCCTCCAGCGCTACGGCGCGGGACCGGCCGCCTATGTCACGCGCGCCCTGGAGGAGCCCACCGCACGGGCCGTGGCCTTGGCGTTTCTGCGCGGAGCGGTCTGCACCACGACCTCTCCTGACGGCCCCTCCGGATGCCTGGCCGTACAGGGTGCGCTGGCGTCGAGCGACGAGAGCCGGCCTATCCACGACCTGCTCGTCGACTGGCGCAACGACGCGGGCGTCCGCCTTGAGGGGCGCTTCCGGCGTGCCGTCGACGAAGGTGATCTTCCGCGTGACGCCGACCCTCGGCGGCTTGCCCGGTTCGTCATGACGGTGGGTTTCGGCATCGCCGTGCAGGCCGCCAACGGCCTCGGTCCTGCTGAGCTCGATGAGATCGTCGACGCGGCGATGCTCGGCTGGCCCGTATAGCGGCCACACCCCTTCGCTGGACGAGTGGTGACGGTACGAAGAAAACTTCGGTACCGTCTGGAACAGAAGTGGTGGAGCAGCGGTTCCTCCCCCTGCCGACGTACCGCGGCAGAAGAGTCGAGAGCCGTCGCGAAAAACCAAGTCCGGCCCTGGCTCCAGGAGGCTGAAGAAGGAGATCATGTCCGACACCGACCTGCGCGCGTTCTACCTGCGCTACATCGGGGCGCTCAACGCACACGAGATCTCCCGCATGGACGAGTTCATCAACGACGAGACCACCCTGAACGGCGAGCCCGGCACTCGCGACCAGGCCATAGCTGTGCTGAACGACGACACCGACGCGGTACCGGACTTCCACTGGGAGCCCCGGGACACCGCGGTCGATGGTGATCGCCTGGCCGCCCGTCTGATCAACACCGGCACGCGGGCCAAGGAGTGGCTCGGCGTGGTTCCCACCGGCGCCTCGTTCGAGATCGTCGAGTACGCCATCCACCAGGTTCGTGACGGGCGGTTCGTGCACATGACGGCCCTGCACGACGCCGAGACCCTGAGGCGGCAGCTCGGTGCCTGACCCCCGTAAGCCGATCGGCGTCGGCATCGTCGGCCTGAGCGCCACCGGAGGCTGGGCGGCCGGGGCTCACCTGCCCGCACTGAGAACCGTCGACGGGATCGAGCTTCGCGCGCTGGCGGCGAGCTCTGAAGCCTCCGCCCAGACCGCGGGAGCGGCGTACGGCGTACCCGCGTACACGTCGGTCGAGCAGCTCGCCGGCGACACGAACGTCGACCTCGTCGTCGTCGCCGTCAAAGTGCCCCGGCATCGCGAACTCGTGCTGCCCGTGCTGAAGACGGGAGTGCCGGTGCTCTGCGAGTGGCCGCTCGCCGTCGACCTGCACGAGGCCGAGGAGATGGAGCGTGCCGCCGGGACGACCCGTACTTTCGTCGGTCTCCAGGGACGCTCCTCGCCGACCTTCCGCTGGCTGGCCGACCTCGTGTCCGAAGGATTCGTGGGGGACGTGCTCTCCGCCACCGTCGTGGCGTCTTCGACCGAATGGGGCACTCCGGTGTCCCCGGACATGGTCTACACGCTCGACCGCAAGCTCGGGGCCACGATGCTGACCATCGCCTTCGGACATGCGATCGATCTGGTGTCGATGGTCGTCGGCGAGCTTCAGGACGTGGTCGCGACGACCGCGACCCGCCGCCGCCAGGTTCCCCTGGGGCGAACCGGGCAGGTCGTTCCGATGAGCGCCGAGGACCAGATCGCGATCTCGGGCACCGTGGCGGGCGGGGCCATCCTGTCCGTCCACCACCGTGGCGGCGCGGCATCGGGTGCCGGCTTCTCTCTGATCATCGACGGCACGGAGGGGAGACTCGACGTCACCAGCGCCGAGTTCCCCCACATCGGTCCGGTCACGGTACGTGTCGCACGCAGCGGCGGCCGGCCTACGACGGTCACGCCGCCCAGCGGCTACGACGGCTACCCCGCCCTGACCGGCACCGTGATCCACAACCTGGCGCACGCCTACGCCGCGATCCGGGACGACCTCGTCCACGGAACGACTGTCGCCCCAGACTTCACCCACGCCGTCAAGCGCCACCGGCTCTTGGACGCGATCGCACGCTCCGCCACCACAGGCCAACGCCAAACCCTCCACTCTTTCGACAAGTAGAAGAGCCCCTAGTAGAAGGGTTGTCACGCAACCGCCTGGCGCCACATCCGCGAGGCCTAACCGGCGATCGTCAGGCCGGTCAGCCGCTCCACGTGGTCGACGTACGCTGACGGAAGCCCGTACAGCAAGGTCGCCGTCTCCGGGTCGTGGATCACGGGCAGTGCGGCCACCGCGTCCGCGGCCAGGCCCCGGCAGTAAGCGATGGTGTCGGCCGTCATGCGGCTCTCCCGCACCTCGCGCAGCACCTCCGTGACCTGCTCGTCGGTCATGCTCGGGCCCAGCCCGCCTAGGTCGATCCCCGACATGAGCAGCGGCAGGCTGTAGACGCCCTGCCGCAAGTCGTTCCCGGTCGGCTTACCGAGCTGCGCGCTGGTGGCGGTCAGGTCGAGCAGGTCGTCCAGCACCTGGAAGATCAGCCCGAACTTCTCACCATACGTCGCCATCCGCGCCCTGTCCTCGGCCGGCGCGTGCGCGCACACCGCCGCGACCAGGCAGCTCGCCCGGAAGAGCGCGGCGGTCTTGCCGGTGATCGACCGCAACGCGCTTTCCCGGGTACGGCCCGTATCGAACAGGCCGACCGTCTCCAGGTACTGCCCCTCGGCCAGCTGCACCACCGCCGCCGCCAGCACCTCCGCCACCGGCCTGGACAGGTTCACGATCGCCGCCAGCCCGGCCCTGGCCAGCATGAAGTCCCCGATCACCAGCGCCTTGCCGTCCCCCAGTTCGGCGTTGAGCGTCCTGGCGCCGCGTCGCTCGCTCGCGCGGTCTATGAGGTCGTCGTGCACGAGCGAGCCCGCGTGGATGAGCTCGATGCACGCGGCGGCCGTGATCACCCGGCGGTCGGGAGTCTTGCCGAGGGCTAGGGAGGCGGCCAGCGTCATGGCGGGCCGCAGCCGCTTGCCGCCGGCCGCGACGACATGCCCGGCGCCCGCGTTGATGGCGGGCAGCGCGGAGGAGCCGCTCAGCCGCCGGATCCTGGCTTCGACCTTGGTCAGCCCGGCGGCGATGGCAGGGCTGCACAGGAGTTGATCCATACGCTCCAGCCTGCGTCGCGGTGGCTGTGTGACACCTGAGAGACCCTGAGGAGCCTCTCAGCACGGCCTTCTCGGCGCGTTGTCAGTGCGCAGTGATGCCTGGTGTGAGCGAGGACCTTATGTCGTCGTCTGCGGGAAACGCCGGCGACGGGGCGATCAAGGCAAGTCACCGTCCAGGAAGCGGCTGGAGCTGGCCAGATGAAAACGCTCCTCCACGAGGAGCTGCTCCGCCTGGCCGACGCCGGCCTGGTCAAAACCCACGACGGATGGCGGGTCACCGACCGCCGGTGCCTGCCCGAAAGCTCAATGGACCTCATCACGGCATCCAGCACCAGGCGCCGCGCACGTGCGCTGGTGGGCTCTCGATGGGCCCGACGACGTGGCGAACGGGCTGTGCCTGTGCGCCATCCACCACAAACTGTTCGACAAGGGCGTCATCGGACTGACCGCTGAGCGCCCCATCGCCGTCTCGGCCAGGTTCGTCGGCCGCTCGCGAGTCGTCCCGGGACATGGTGCTCTCCCTGGCGGGCACGCCCGCCCGACAGCCCTAGCCCGGCCTGGACCAAGTCGAGCAGGGCCACATCGGCTGGCACAACCACCAGGTGTTCCGCACGTCAGCCCCAAGCCGCGCGAAGGGATGGCGATCGCGGACCTGTGCGGACTCGTCCGGCTCGTCAAACGCAAGCTGAATAACCAGGGCCGAGGGCATCTTGCCTCATTTCACAGCACATGCATCGCTTTTCAGCCGTGGATTCAGGCTCAGGACCTTGGTGTGCGATTTCTTCTACTGAGACTCCGTGCTATTGAATGTCCGTACTGCCTGGTCGTCATGGGGATTTGCGGCGGATGGCATGATGGAGCGCGACGATACGGCCCAGGGAGTGGAACACTTGACAGTGGACTTTTCCGTGGTTGATGGCGTCTGCACCACGTTCACCACCCACGACGACATTGGTTGTCGTGTCGCTGGTCGGCGCAGTTTCTCTCACGGTGGGCTACCGTTCGCTGGAGGCTCTCACCTCTAGTACTCCAGTGACATTCTGGTGTCTTGGGGCGTTGAGATCGCATGGCGACGGCCACCGCGTGATCATTCGGAGTTTGTGAAGACGATCAAAGATCGTGCGGTGGCCGCGAACCGCAGCGTAGACCCTGACGGCTGGATGGTCATCTGCACCAAGTTGCCGATTGACGCACGGTCTGGGTGGACGCGGTTTTCGGCTCGGCCGGTGGCCGGCAGTGGCGAGACTGCCATGTGGAGCAGAAACAGCCACGGGGGGCCTGAAGCCTGAATGAGGCCGGGCGGAGCTATGGTGCCCCGCCCGGTCCCGGGGTTTGGTCAGGTGGGTTGGTTATGGGCAGTTGCCGATATCGCTTTCGGAGGAGGCCAGGACGACGTTGGTCTTGGCCAGGCCGAGGGCGTTGACGGTGAGGTGGACGGCGTTGACGGTCAGGCCTGCGTCGGGGGTGGTGAAGGGGATCTGCTCGTTGAGGACGAGCTTGACGACGCCGACGTTGACGGTGGTGTTGGGTGCGATCTCGGTAGGTTCTGCGATGACCACCGTGTTGCCGACCTTGAGGAAGGCGATCGTGGTGGTTCCGCTGGATCCAGCGCAGGTGGTGGTGGAGCTGGAGTTGATGGTCTTGACGGTGATCACGGGAATGCCGGTGATCCCGATGGTGGTGTCGTCGATGGAGGCGGTGGCCACGGACTTGCCGGGGAATGCCGTGGTGGCGACCTGGGCGCACAGAGCGTGCCCGGTGATCAGTCCGCTGAGGGTGGCGGTGCAGGGCACCGAGGTGGTTTCGGTTGAGGTGGTGGAGATGTGGCCGGTGTCTGGGGTGGGCGCGATGTTGACCAATTGGATGCCGGCCAGAGAGGCGTCAGCGGCCAGGCCGTAGGCCCGTCCGGTGAGCTGCTGCGGCGTGACGATGACTTCTTCGTCGCCGCACGGTGAGGTCACAGAGTTGTTGTGGGCGTCGCCGCTGTAGGTGGCGGTCCACCGGTAGGTGCCGGCCGCGCCGATGGTCACGTCGCCGGATGCGGCGGTGCCGGTGCCGGACACCGTCCCTGTACGAGTCTCGATCGGCTCCGCACAGTCGGTGTCACCGGGCGCGAACAGCTGGAACGTGACGGTGCCTGTCGGGTGGTACCCGCCGGACAGGGTCGCGGTATCGGAGACCTTTCCGCCCGCGGGCACCGTGTCCGATGGCGTCGTGGCGATCGACGGAGTCGCCTTCGGGACGTGTTCGGTGATCGTTTCAGTGAAGCCTAGTGACAGGACGCCGTTGAGCAGGAAGTCCACCTTGCAGGTGATGGTGCTTCCCGGTACGGCTCCGGCGCCGATGGAGACGGTCTCGGTGAAGGCGGCATCTTCGCCGCTGGTCACCGTCCGGCTGTCCGGGGTCAGGGACACCGACAGGTTCGGGTCGCAGTCGCGCAACTGGTGGGTGACCGTGACCGGCAGGTTGCTCAGGGCCGCCAGGATGGTGTCGCTGACCTCCGAGGAGTCGATGCCGGAGAACAGCTGTCCACCCGTGGCGTTGGTGATCGCGGTCGCTTGCCCGGTCGAGTCCATCCCGGCCAGGTCGAACGCGAGCACGGTGATGTCGGCTGCCTGCAGGGCGCTGATCGCGTCCGCCAGCGTATGGCCGTCGCTGGGATCATGGCTGGGGGCGTCCCCGATCAGCAGCACGATCCGAGAGCTGTTCGGCCTGAAGTCGACAGCCCCGGACGCGACCTCGAACAGGCCATTGATGCCGTCCTCGGGGAAGTCGCCGCCGCCCGACGCGACCAGCGAGTTGAGACCGTTGGTGACGTCGGTGTCGTCGTCGGTGAGGTTCTGCGCCACCCGGAACGACGTCGCGTCCGCCACGTCCTTGTACTCGGCGACCGCGAACTGCGCGTCCGGCTGCGCCGAAGCCACGTTGGACAGGATCGCGTTCGCATTGGTCTGCACGTTCGAGATGACCCCGCCCATGCTCCCTGTCGTGTCGATCAGGAAGGTTATATCCGGTTTGGGTGGGATCACCGGAGTCGAGACGGTCTTGTCGATCTTCGTCGATTCGCCCGGGTCCAGGTTCAGCGTCACGTCCGCCGGGGTGACCCCAGGATCGGCGGACGCCGTCCCTGCCCCGGCCACCAGCATTGCACCGGCCATCGCCACGCACACGGCAGCCTTTAATCGTCGCGTCATTCTCACGGTGTGATTCCTTCTGTGTGGCGTTATGCCATAACGGATTTTGGGATCGCTGGCCGTGCAGAATTCCTGTGACTACGTCATACGGAATGCCCTCTCCTCACGTATTGGCGCGACAGGATACGATGTCGCATTGGTTGACACCCTCGGTGACTTTTCAGCGCCGGCCGTGATCAACGAGGCGAGGTGTGGCCACGGTCATAGGGTGACTGGTTGGCGAATCGTTGTAAATAGGACACTTACGGAAAGTCCCCCGGGTGGCCGCAGTCGGCCACTCCTTGCCGATGGGAGACTCCCACGAGAAGTGAGCTTCGCCAAGATCCTTTGGGTGTGCCCGATGAAATGAATAATTCTCAGATTGTCGCCTTCAAAGGGCGGCCGTTTTCGGTTCCTCCGGACTGTGTCCCGCACGAAAATACGGTCTCGCGCTCTTGACTGCGCCTTTTGCTGCATGAATCGGGGCAGCGGCTGCGACCGGACCTGCGCGAGCACAACTGCACCCTGGCCACGTCCGGATGGGGGCTGATCGTGCTGGAACGGGCGCGTCCCCAAGGGACGAAGGGCTGGACCGACAACGGCCGGACCCACGAGTCACCGCCCGCTCAAGCACCGGGCAGACAAGGAGACCCGCGAGGTACCGATCCCGCCGGTGCTGGTGGCCAATCTGCGCAAGCACATTGCGGCGTACGGCGTGGCAGACGACGGCAGGCTCTTCCGCACGACGACCGAAGGCTCGTACTCCAGCAGTGAGGCTTTTGCGTGCGCCCGGCAGGGCAGGAGGTGAAGCCGTGGCATAGCGGCTGATCTTTTGTTCGTAAGCTCGTCGTCGCTTGCCGGTGGAGGTCCGGTCCGGGTAGCCGCCAGGAGGCCCGGTAGCAGGCTGGCGGCTTCGTCCGGAAACGGGCGGGGTCGAAGCCCAGCGTCAAAAGCCCTGTAAGGGGGAGCGACGGTGCGGTCCGTAGCATGAAGCGAAGCCTGCGGCGTCGTTACTCAGCCCGCCCCCGTCGGGGTGGGACGAGGGAGTGCCGAGCCTCTCGAAATCGGGGCGAAGGCCGTGGACGCGGTGAAGAGCCTGGAAGCGCAGCCGTAAGGGACTCCCCGGCGTATGGGGCGCGGAACGCACCGATAGTGGCGGCGGGAACTGGGAGGCCCTCCCCGGCCCGGCAACCTGCGGATGATCGTGTTGCCGGAGCGTCGCGTCCTATAACCGATGGTCTCGGGAAGTGGACGTGTGCCGGGTGGGCGTCGGAGGCGGGCCGTAGTACCGCTATCAGCCGGCCGGACAACACAACCGGCGGCGATGGGAAGGGCCGCTGCTTCGTCGATGCGCAGCGACTGACAGGGAGGGACCCGGTGAGTGCCGGCCAGGCTAGTCCCGCCGCTTTGGGATCACGGGATCCACGGGTTCCGCGTGATCCGGTCCGTGCCCTGCAGCATGCGCTCTACCGGGCGGCCAAGGCCGATCCCGGGCGTCGGTTCCACGCGCTGTTCGACAAGGTCTTCCGCAGAGACGTGTTGCGGCGTGCGTGGGTGGCGGTGCGCCGGAACAACGGCGCGCCGGGCATCGACAAGACCACCCTGGCCGAGGTCGAGGAGTACGGCATCGACCGGCTGCTCGGCGAGTTGGCTGAACAGGTGCGGCAGCGGCGTTATCGGCCGTTGCCCGCGCAGCGGGTGCTCATCCCGAAGCAGGGCAGCGGCGAGATACGGCCGTTGTCGATCCCCGCAGTTCGTGACCGCATCGTGCAGGCGGCATTGAAGATCGTGCTCGAGCCGGTCTTCGAGGCCGACATGGCAACGCATCTGCGATCGGCCGGTGCTGTCACTGCTGCGGCAGATTCTGCGCAGCGGGGTGCTGGCCGCCGATGGGTAGGCGCGGCGCGAGGCCACCGGGACACCACAGGGCGGCGTGATCTCGCCGCAGCCATGCTCTCTATCATGGACATCCTCCCGGGGGCGAACCCCTGATCTCGGATGTCCGTCAAACCGGATCAAGCCCAGTTCTGGAGAGGGCGCGCCCGCAGGCTACGAAGCGCTGCACCGACTCGGGGCAGACTCACGAGTCCCGCAGTCTTAGGCATCGCGCGGACAAGGAGACGCGCGAGATCCCGATCCCGCCCGTCCTGGTGGCCATGCTGCGCGAGCACGTCGCGGCGTTCGGCACCGCCGAGGACGGGAGGATCTTCAGCACCGGAACCGGCGGCACCTACTCCAGCTCAGCGCACTCGTACGTCTGGCAGGAAGCCCGCAAACTCGCCCTCACTCCGGCTCAGGTCGCCTCGTCGCTGGCCGCTCGCCCGTACGACCTCCGCCACGCCGTGGTGTCGCTCTGGCTGAACGCCGGCGTCCCGGCTCCCGTGGATCGCTGCGACTTGTTACCGACTGTTCCCGCCCACCCGATCAAGTTCCTCGTCCAGAATCGGGCGCGCCACCTTTTCTACCGACAGTGCGGTTACGGGGCCGGTGCCAGGAGAAGGGGGCGGAGCTGACGGGCGAACTCGACGGCATCGGCTTGATGATCCCGTCCCGCTGCTCCCTTGACGATCTGGATGGCCAACATTTTGCTGCCGTCCGGTGTCCAGGCGAAGACCTTGCCCCCGACGAGGTTCCCGTTCGTGTCCTTTACTGGCGCGCTGTAACCTGGGCCGACGCCGTCAGGCAGGGCCACTCCACTATCTCTGGCTTTGCCGTTCTCCAGGCTCTGCAAGATTGACGGGTACGGGTCGTGCAGCTCGACGGTCATCAGCGCTTTATCGGTGATGCTCGGTGATTTACTGACGACGCAGTGCGAGAAGTCGCTCGCCGAGGTGGACCCGCTCGCGTAGAAGTCGCTCAATCCGATGGCCCGGCCAATGGCCTGGCTTGAGATCAGGCCACACTCCACAGGAGGTGCCGTCGCGCTGCCGAGCGGGCGGCTGTCCGTAGGAGGAGGCGATGAACAGGCTGCCAAGCCGATGAGGATGACAGCCCCGCAGGCTAGGGTCGACCCTTTTCTCATTCCTCTGCTTCCGGGTAGATGGGAACGTCCAGCTGGAACCCTTCCCAGACGGACCGGTCGACGTCGCGGAACACTGCTGAGCACAGACTTCGGGGACTTCGATGTCTCCTATCTCTGGGACGATACCGATCCGACGACGGCGCAGGCGGCAAGCGATCAGGGGGGCAAGAACGCACAGCGACTCGCTGGAGTCGCTGGCGTTCCGCCGCCTTCTGCCAACGACAAGTTCTGGCAGTACGGCTGGGACTTGCAGCCCCTCAAGAAGGACTGGAATGTGGGCATCGCCACCGCTTCACACTGGGACCCGCCCGCTAGATGCGAGAATCCTTGTTATCAGCTTCAGTGGCCAATCAGTCCCGTCAGGAATGCCATGAAATTCTTTCCGCGGGGCCGCACTTGGGGCACTGGCCCAAACGCGCCGAAAGCGAGTTGGACAACTGATCTCGCCAAGTACATCGTGAAGAATTCCAGAGCGTCAATTTCGTTCAACAGCTGCTTCAAGGTGGTAAAGCTGACGACCACGAACAGTATCGGTTTCACGATAGGCTTCGAAGGAAGTCAAGGGACCGGAGGCTTGAGCGGAAGCTATACGTCTTCGGCTGAGACGAAGGACATCTGCCACTCGGTGAAGCGCAATTGGGCCCACGGCTATGCGAACAAGCCGGTAACCTTCGATCCCGATACGGGAATGGGTGAGTGCGAGGACCTTGCGGGAAAGTTTGGCATACTCGCCTACCGCAGCGAGTTGACAGGAAGGCTCACCTTCAAGTTCTACAATTCCAACAAGGTCAAAGATATACAGGAGGTTGACAAGATCACGATCCGCTGCGACTGGGCTCGAGCCGACGGAAAGCTCCCTGATCTCGCGACGCATAATTGCATCAGAAGTAGTTAATCGTCGAAGTCCAGGAGGGGTTCGAGTCACCCCTCCTGGGCTTCGGCCACACCGAGTGGATGGTCGTGACAGTTCGTATTATGGCATTGATGGGCTTACTCATGACTCTGCTTGTCGCGTGCACTACTGTTCGCGGTAATGATGAGTATCAGCGTCGAAATATTACTTACACGGAAATCGATCACTTCGGCTACGTGATGGCTAATGCTTTTCGGGCCACTCATCCCGAGTACGCAGTGACCTTAGGAGAGCCCCTCTGGGGACGCCGTCCAAAGGAGATGGCCATCGAATTGAGGATAGTAGCGAATTGGGAGCCCGAGTCGAAGTCTGGCCGCACGGCCGCTCTCGCTATACGCCAGGACGAGTTTTCGGGCCGCATTTACTACTCCGCCCCCGAAGACCGCACGGCGGTGCCGGAGAGAGCCCTTCTCAATTCACTTGCTTCACGATCCCGGCAAGCAGTCGAACTCCGCACTACATTCGGGTCCCTCGGCCAAGGCGGCACGGATGAGCTTGTCGACAAGGGTGCCGTGGATGAGCAGTTGAAACAGGCAGGCCAGACCAAGGTAATAACTGTCGTTGTCGAACTCAGGGAACCTCTGACCGTGGCCGATGTTCGGCGTAAAGGATATCTGTCGCTCAACAAGGTGATCTTCGCTTCCGCAAAAGGCGAACCTCCCGTGTACTGGGACGGATTCACTACCTTCTGCGGAGACTGCTATGGCGACAGCGAGCGGATTACCAACGATTTTCGTTCGTGGGTATCCGCCTTGAGCCCGTCCGACGGGGATGCTCTAAGTCACTTCGGTCTCCGTCTCGAACGGCTCAGGGAAACCGCTCGTGCCGGGAAGATAGCTGGCTATCTCGTAAAGGAAGCGAACCCTGGCCTTCTTCGCCGGCTACTGCAGAAGGACTATGTCAGGACTCTGCATATAGTTCGCATCGACGAATACTGCGCGGACTATGAACTCGGCGAGTGTGTGCCGGGTCGTTGGCCCAAAGAGAACAGACTGGAGGGTGAACGGCTGCCCGGTTGACACCGCTCCAGCAACCTCGACAGGACCACCCGCCTGCTCGGCACCACTCCGCGCATGTTCGCCAGTGCGCGGCGCTACGTTATGGGCGGCCGCCCAGATAGCAGTCACACAGCAACCGCAGGATCTCCATATGGCCGCCACGTCCTACACCTGGTAGATCGTCATAGCGACTTCGATTCTGTGCTCCTTGAGCAAAACATAAAAGCGATCACTATTGATGCAGGCGAGGTGTTTACGACCTTCCTGTGAGGTTCGGCTGGCAATCAACCTCAGCGCGGATGGTGAACAGTTGCAGCAGGGCATCGGCTCATACTCATCAGTCGCTGCTGACGAGGCAGCCGTGAAGCGGCGGATGAGAACCTGAACGCGGACTTCCATAAGCGATCCACCGTTGTGTAGGCGTTGGCATTCCGCCTGCGACTTGTACGCGCAACTGCGGACTAGGGGTTCATGTCGTTAATGAGATCGCATAACGCGTTTACCCGGCATATCAGGCGTGCTTGACTTCAGCTTGGTAGGCACACCCTCTGGGAGGGTTTATGGGGGAGTTTGTCGGGATCGATCCCCTCGGCGCGGACAAGCTGATCCGCCAGATGGAGAAGGGGAAGGACATCCTCGGCAGGACGCGGCCAGGGCTCGAAGCGGCGATCTCCGACGCCGGTGCCGACTGGGCGGGCCGCGGGGGCGTAACCGCGATGCACCGCACGTGGGCGTTCTTCCACGAGTCGCAGCAAGACCTCAAGTGGCGTATCGACACTCTCAAACGACTGGTGCCGACACAGCAGAAGGGCATATTGACCGCCACACTGCCCTTCGACAGCCGGACGGAGGCGGAGCAGACGGCCAAGAAGGACGCTGCGACGATCCTTGGGGCACTCAAACGGCACGATGAGTTCCTCACCAGGGAGAGTTGGACCCAGGTGGAGAAGGCAGCGGAGGCGCTGAAAGGCCGTGTCGATGATCCGGCCTACGCTGCGGCGTTGTTATCTGCGCTTGGCCCTAAGGCTTTGCAGAAGCTGTTCCGCGACTGGATGAACACGCAAGCCCCTGGGGATCGCCGAGGACTGAGTACAGCGGCGGGTGAGCGGGCGCGCGACGGTTCACCGGGCCTCCTTGCGAAAGCCTTCGCGAGCGCCGAGGGATCTGGCCGGCTCGGCCCGGAGTGGAAAGAACTCGTCGAGACCGCACCGTCGGACATCCTGACGGCCCTGGTCACGTTGACCCCGCAGTCGAGTACCTTCCTCACCCGTGTGGCGACCAATCTGCTGAACCGACCGCCGAGCTCGGACTCATTCCCCACAGATCCCAACCGGAACCTGTACAACCTGGCCAAAGCATTCGCGGCGAGTCCCGAGGTGTTTCAGCGGTTCCTCGTCGAGCACCCGAAGGAAGGCGCGACGCTGCTTGACGCCTACACCATTAAGTCAAGCGGTGTCCCTGCTTATCAGGAAGCGCTGGCACAAGCGTTAGATGGAGCCCTCAAGCCGGGGTTCGGGGCGGATGATGTGCGTGAACGTGCCTGGTTGAACGTCATCAACATCGTCGGCGGCAAGGATTCTTCCTGGCTCGGCGGCGGTCTTGGCACTTTCCCCGATTCCCCGATCAGTCGCGCTCTGGCTAGGAACATGGGACCTATACTCGACGCACTTGCGAGGGGTGAGGCGGACAAGAGGGCGCGGGATGCCTACAAGCAGGCGGTTGCCGATAAGGCGTTGCACCCACCGCTACCGCCTCCCTATTTAGCCGCCCGAGCTCCTTGGAACACGCTCGACCCAGCTTCCAGCGCCCGATTCTTCGGCGCGTTGATGCAGGACCGGACCGCAGCCGACATATTGACGAAGTCAGCCAGAGAGTACATCGAGAGCATGGACATGGGCCAGTTTTCCCCTAGCGCTCGCGACAGTTACAGTTCGGCGGCGTTCTACAACTATGCGGCCAGGGCGGGAGGGATCTCCAGTCTGTTGATGTCTGGATCAACGTACGCAGAGTGGAGCGACGACGAATACGCGGATTGGCTTGCCGGCACGATCTTGATGCCGGTCGACTACGCCGACCAGTTCCTACCGCCAGTAGGTAGAATCGCTGGAACAGGCAAAGCAAAACTGCTCGACGAAATGAAAGAAAGATTGAAGAAGATCATCACAGACTACTTGGACGCGAAGACGCCAGATGAAGCAGGGGACGTTGCCAGCAGGTTAACGAACTTGCAGGTAGATGTGATGATCGAGTCACTCGAGGCGGCTGGGCACGGTCCTCTGTCATCGGATGAGCACGCCACGTTGCGAGATGCGGCGATGGGTCGGCTGGCCGGTGCTTTGACCAATGCCCTCGTGTTGAGAGGTGGTTGACCGTGCCTACAAGGGAACAACTGCTTCGCGAGGCAGCGGAGAGGGAGATGCTCGCCTCAAAATTCACCGACTACGCCGCCAGGCTCGCAGGCACTTTCGACGGAGTACCGTCGCGGCCAGGCGAGAGCGACTCCTTTTGGAAAGGAACGGCTGCGGACCGCTACCTCGCAGATGCTGTTCGGCTCAAGCGCGAGATGGACGATCTTGAAAGCTCATGCTTGGCGACGGCCAAGGCTCTCCGTCACCGAGCCGCTCAGCTCCGAGAGGCGGCTGCGCACGTGCCCGACGCGCTGTGATCGCAGTCAGCCGCCGCGGGGGTAGCACTCGGTCTTGCCGACGATCACAACGTTAGGTGCCGAATCAAGGCGCGTGAAGAGTATGTAGGTCAACCCGGCCTCCGGATTGACCAATACGGCCACACTCGTCTTGTCTTCCCGCAGGTCGAGATTGTCCACGATCTCGTCGTGATAGCCCCTACTGAAAAGTTCGCCCTTCAGTATCCCTACAAGGCTAGACGGGTTCTCCTTGGTCGCATCCACGAAGCTGGCCTTAGCCACGTAGGAACGTCGCTGCATGTCGGTTCCACAGGCGGAGATTCTGTCTGGACCGTCCGCCCGCTCCTGCGTCAGTCCCGTAACGCGGTCTTTCAACGAGGACACCACGGCGTCCCCGTCGCTCACCAGTGTTCTAGCCGCCTCCGCCAACGGCGGCGGCTCCGGCTCTCCTGAGCAGCTCGTTAAGGCCGCGAGACAGGCCAATATCGCGGCCACTACCTTCAAAGACGCACCATGGCGCACGATCGGACCTTATCCGAGCAAACTACGCTCGTACATCCCATTCGCCCCGTCCATAGCGAGCTTCGATAGAGGAGAGATCCGCTCGCGCATCGCAGAGCGACATGCTAATGGCGGCCCCATTCGGTCGGTGCCAGGCGTACAGCTAATCCAAGCAGGGTGTCGACGAGGTCATCGTGGGCCTGCTGATCGGGACAGACTCGCGCGCTGTCTGGTGTCCGACTGCGGAAAGCAGCGGTCATACGGGCCGCAAGGTGCCCGTCCCACTTCCGGGGAGCGGATACCCGGAAGCTCCGACAGGATCGCACAGAACCCGCTGAGACCGACGCCTCTCACCCGGGCCTGGCCCGGGAAGAACGCGGGCGACGTCGAACACGAGATCAGGCGGGTCGTCGGCAGGACGTGCGCGGAGCGTTTCGGCCCCAAATGGTACGAGGCCAACAAGGAACACTGCGACGAGTATCCTTTCGCCAGCACGTTGGAAGGGGCGGCCAATGACGACTTTGACTTCTCGGTCAAGCTGATCCCGGAATGCGCGAGCTGCACGGCCGATTCGACTCAGAGCATCTTCTGGATGCGGTACAAAGTGCTCCCTGGAGACACGTTCTATGTGAAGATCTATGACGGGCAGTAAGCGCTGAGCCGGCGGGCGTTCCAGGACGCCCGCCGGCCCCCCACGATGGAGACCGCGGCATGAGGGAAGACGACTTTGCCCATTACGAGGGGCTCGTCTCTGAGTGGTTCTCGTTCTCCGATCCGACCTGTCTGACCTGGTGCGAGGTATCGGGGCTGGACGACGTGGCGCGGGCTTTCGGCGCCGACCTCGCCGCGGCCGAGTCGATGAGCTTCGAGGACGCCCAGCTCGAGCAGTACAACGCGGACATTCCCGGCCTCCTGCCCATTCTGGTGGCCGGGACGATCGGTGACTGGATGCTGGTCGTCGAACCGAACGGGTGCCAGGGCGCACGGCCCGAAGTGCTGAAGGCGTTGTCGGCCCGGGGGCGGGTGGTGAACGTGCTGCTCGACGGAGGCCGGTACGACCGGCTCAGCTACGCCGCCGCCGGGCGGCTGCTCGCCGTCCGGCTGACGTCCTCCCCGTCCGGCTCCGGCCGGCTTCCGGGTGACGCCGACGCGGTCATCGACGCGGTCATCGACGCGGTCGGCACCGATGATGTCATCGGGCTCCAAGTCGCCACGCTTCTGGCGGCGGAGCACATCACCGGTGCCCGCCTCACGGAGGAGTGGCTGCTGGACGGCGGTCTCACGCGCCTGCTCGTCGAAACGCCGCTGCCCGCCGACATCGTTCCCGATCAGTTACGCGACCACCGAGTCCTGGACCGGCCCGACGTACGGGCCATCCTCGATGATCTGTCGCCTGGCAAGGTGGCTTCCATCCGCTATCTGATGACGGAGGCGGTGGTGCAGGGTTCGCAGCTGTCGCACCCGGCAGTGGATGAGGCGCTGGAGTTCCTGCGCGGCGACGACGATGCCACTCGGCGGTGGGAGGTTCGCCGCCAGGTGGCCCTGTTGCGCGAGGAGGTCTCACGTGAACCCGGCCCGGACTGGACGCCGCGCCGTGCGGCCGTGAAGGTGCTGCTGGACGCGCTGGGAGACGACCTCGCCGCATCCGCGGACGCGGTCGCGGGCCGCGCCTACATGGGACATCTCACCGACGATCAGAAAGCCGTCATCGTCATCATGAAGCGGTGCCTGCAGCGCATCGGCCGCACCGCGCCCTGAATGCGCGTCAGAGCTGGTGGCAAGCGGCAGGGCTGGTCATCGACGCGATGTGCTTCTGATCACTTGTCCCGTCGCTCAGGGTGTGAGCCGGGCGGCGGTCGATGCGGCGACGGACCTCGTCCGGTGCCGAAGTGATAGTCGATGCGCCGGGTGGCCTCGGCCCAGTCCTCCATCGAGCGGACCGCTGACAGAGCCTCCACGACGAACGGTTCGCTCCATCGTTCCTGGACGCGCTCCCCCAGCGTGCCGGCGTCCTCAGTGAGGAGACTGCCGACGATGCCCTCGTAGATGGGCGATGGTCCGCGGCCAAGGCGTTGCCCAGGGGAGCGACGACGCCCTCGATGGCGATGGCCGGTTGCCGTTCCGGGTTGTACGCACGTATTTGGCACGATCGACGGTTGCGTCGCCCGCGGCGCGGAGGCGCCCGTAGTGGGTTGTCGCTGCGTGGATGACCCGGAATCAGGGGTTGACCTGGGGGAATACCCCCAAGATCATCCCCCGTATGTCCCCTGATCATGGTCGTACGGCTGCGTACGGGCACTGCCCGCTGCCTATCGAGGGTGATCAAACGAAAGACCTGCGGCTGTGAAACCGCAGGTCAGGGGCCATATATGGCGATCTAGGTGAGTGCCCCCGGCAGGACTCGAACCTGCGGCACCCGCTTTAGGAGAGCTCGAGTCATTACTAGTCCAATATATCTATAAACGGACGATATGCGGTTGCTGCTCGACGTCTGTTGGACTCCTCGGCGAGGACCTTCCGACGCTTACCCCCGACGGATGTTTGGCCTGGTCGAAGCCCCTGAATGTGGCAGGAGGCACGCAAGGCGTTCCCGCTCCTCAGATGCGGGTGTTCATGCGGAATTAGTGCTGCTGCAGTCGGCTCAGTTTGCGGTGGCCTTGGCGTAATGGAACCCCGTGGGCGGGCGCAGGTGGTTTAGGCGCAGGCGGTTTAGACCCCAACCGAAGCGGAAATCGATCGCCCGGTCGTGGTAGAGCGTGGTGGGGGAGTAGTGATCCTCGGACTTATCGATGGACGAAGAGCAGGTCCGCCTGGTGCTCCTGTACGCATTTGACCCCTCCCTCATATGAGCGGGCCTGTCGACTCCGAAGGCGGCTGGCTCTTTGTTTTGCCGTAGCGGGCGTGGACATGCAAGGGCATCGATCCTCGGACATAAGGGGATGCGCTGTCGGGACATGTCTTGCGCTGACCACTGCTCTGATGTGTTCTGATCTCGAGCACAGAATCCCATGTCGCAACGTCGTCCTGGATCCTCAACAGTATCGGCGGTGAAGCGATCCGGTGGATTCCGAGGGCCTACCAGGGGAGATCCATGCGAAACCCGAGCGGAAGCTTGTTGCTCTTACCCACCCGGGCGTTACGCCGTGCCGTACTGACGGCGAGCGCTCTGCTCCTCACCCTCGCCGCCACGATTTTCGCCCTCGCCGTTCCGGCACACGCGGCTACGGAACTGCGTGTCTTGCAGTGGAACATTGCCGGAAACTCCTTCTCGCTGCTGCAAGACCCCAATGAGCCTGACAACGAGGGCACGATGCAGGTCGTCAGGCGCCTGCTCGAGGTCGCGGCCGGCAAGCAGCCGCGCCTGATCAGCATGAACGAGTCCTGCTGGCTTCAGGCCAAGTACGCGCGCCAGCAGCTTGCCAATAACTTCGGCGACGCCCAGGTGCAGTTCACCGACACCACGGGGTTCGACCCGCTCTGCGGCGCGGACAGCGGAAGCATCGGCGAATCCGGGCCCGCCCTCATCGCCGTGAACGCCGACGGTGTGTGGGACCGCCGCAACATCTACTTCAGCAACGATGACGGCTCGATCTCCCAGGAGGAGACGGGCAGAGCCGCCGCCTGCATGGTCGTATCGTTCGCCTCGACGCTCGGCCAGGTGGTTCAGGCCTGCTCCGTCCACCTGGAACCACAGCCGGAAGAACTCGCGCGAGCACAGGCCCAGGCACTGGTCCAGGAATTCGCCGACAGCCCCTATCCGGTCGTGCTGGGCGGAGACTTCAACACCACTCCGGAGTTCCTGCAAGGCGTGTACGCGCCCGAACAAGGCGGCCAGGGCGAATACCTGGATGTCGACCATCCCGCGAACCGGCCGACGGACTCCCATAACACGAAGATCGACTATATCTTCGGGGACCGAGACCATTTCTCGCCCACGCTGAGCGGCGAGGTGATCGAGCCGGGAGACTGCCCGACCTTCCCGTTCTTCCACCATCCTTGCTCGGACCACCGGATGGTGTTCGGCACGCTCACCTTCCGGGACGACGTGCCGGTGCAGCCCGAGCCCGGCGAGCCGCCCGCCAACGAGGATCCGGTGCCGGTGGACACCCCGCCGTTCGTCACCGCCGGAGCCGACATCTCGGGTGACGAGGGGGCGGCCATCGCCCTGCGGGGCGCGGCGGACGACGACCACGGCGCTCCCTCAGTGAGCTGGAGTTATCAGGCGGCCTCGGGAGTGGACGCGGGGGCGACCTGCCAGATCTCCGACGTTCACCAGGCTCGGACCACTATGACCTGCACTGACGACGGCACCTACACGGTGAGACTCTCGGCCGATGACGGCGTCAACGACCCGGTCTCCGCCACCGCCACGGTCACCGTGGAGAACGCCCCGCCGGTGCTGACGCTCGACGACCCCGCGCCCTGGGCGGTGTATCGGGCGGGAACGCAGGTGGACCTGGCGGCCTCCTTCACCGACTCCGGCGCGAACGACACCCACACGTGCAAGGTGACGTGGGACGACGGTGCACAGGAAAGCTACGCGCCTATCTCCGGCTCGTGCGACCGCCCGCACACGTTCGAGCATCCCGGCATGTACACGATTGACGTGACAGTGACGGATGACGACGGCGCGAGCGACAACGCCGAGGTGATGGTGGTGGTGTACGACCCGGACGCCGGGTTCGTCACCGCGGGCTCCACCATCCAGTCCCCCGCCGGCGCGCTGAGCGAGGACCCGGCCCACACTGGGAAGGGATCCTTCCAGTTCAACCCGAAGTACAAGCCACATGACGATGGCCCGGTGCCGGGAGGCGGCAAGGTGAGCTTCGGGCTTGCCGGCAGCGACCTGGACCTCGACGCCACTGGCCTGGAGTGGCTGGTGGTGACCCCGGACGGTAAGGCAGCCGTGAAGGGCACCGCCAAGGTCGGGGGCGACAGCGGGTACGGGTTCGTCCTGTACGGCTACGACGATCCGGACAAACTGCGCATGGTCGTCTGGCGGTCGTCCGACGGCCCCGTGCCGGGGAACAACCTGGTCTACGACAGCAACCGGGGCACCTCCTACGACCTGGACCAGGCGGAACCGCAGGCGATCACCTCGGGCAGCGTCCAGGTCCACCACTGATCCATAGGGCGCGCACGGGCAAGCCCGTGCGCGCCCCGCAGTTGGTTGCCATCCAGGAGTCTATTGGCGAGCGGCCAGGCGGCCCCCGGCGACAGGCTCCCCTCGGCGCGCAACGTTGCCGCCTCCCTCGGCATCAACCTGCACACCGTGCTGCGCGGCTGCCAACAACTGCGACGAGGGCCTGGGCGAGCTGCGCCGGGGCCGCGCGGCGGTCATCACCGGCACAGCCGACGCGTTCCGGCCGCGGCTCGTGGCAGCGGCCGAGGAGTACGTGCGGACCGCCCTGTAGGTCGGTGCCTCCGACGAGGACCTGCCAGAACCCGCAGTCGTCGACGCGACTGGCCGCCGGGCAGCCGCACTCCGCGCACGCGAGGTTCGAACCGTGCCGGCCGTCCCAGCCACGACAGCACCCGCCCAACCGCTCTGGGATGAAGACGGTTCCCCGGACGTCACCCGGCGCGATCCCGATCCTGTCCGGGGGTCCGGTGATGCAGTACATCTGCAGCCGGACGCGACGCTCTTCCGGCTCGGGCCGCAGGGTGGCCGGCCGTTTCCAGGGTCCACCACGTACGTTCCTGGCTCCAGAAGACCCATGCCCGGGCGGTCATAGCGGGTTGCCGGAGGCCGGAATAGCTCAGAATCAGGGTCTGGCCTGGGGAAACGACATCAAGATCATCCTGTGTTCGTCCCCTGATCATGATCTTACGGCTGCGTGCGGGCACCACTGGCGCCTATCAAGGTCGGCAAGCAAAGACCTGCGGCTGTGAAACCGCAGGTCAGAAACCATATATGACGATCTAGGTGAGGGCCCCCGGCAGGGTTCGAACCTGCGGCACCCGCTTCAGGAGAGCCGTTCTGGGTTGTCGAAGTGGGTGCGGGCGGACTCGATGTGGTTGAGGAAGCGCTGCGTCCAGTCGCACATGGCGTCCACCGTCGCCTGCAGGCCGCGTCCCGCCTCCGTCAGGGTGTACTCGACGCGTGGCGGCACCGTCGGGTACACGCGCCGTTCGACCAGGCCGTTGCGTTCCAGCATGCGCAGGTTCTGGGTGAGCATCTTGTGGCTGATGCCCTGGACCTGCGTGCGCAGCTCGCTGAAGCGCAGGGTGCGGTCGCCGAGTGCCTCGATGATCAGCAGGGCCCATTTGTTGGCGACGTCCGAGAAGATCTCGCGCGCCAGGGAGTCGGCCCGGCGCAGATCAGCCGCTGCCGGGCCGTCGAACTGCTTGCTCACCATTTGGTGCCCCAGTCACGGAAAAGTGCGTTCTTCCACGTCAGGGGACACTCTCCTACAGTTCCTCAGTAACCACAAGAGAGCTGAATCGAGGAGAAAGTCATGGCCGTCACATTGCTGAACCCGGACGGGCTGATCGAGTCGCCCGCCTACCGGCAGGTCGCGGTCGCGTCCGGGTCGCGGCTCGTCTTCATCGCCGGTCAGGTCGCCTGGGACGCCGAAGGGAAGACCGTGGGCGCGGGGGATCTCGCGGCGCAGGTCGAGCAGTGCTACCGCAACGTCGCCACTGCTCTGGCGGGGGCCGGGGCCACGTTCGAGGACGTGACGAAGCTGACCGTGTACGTCGCGGGCTGGAGTCCCGAGCAGATGCCGCTGTTCATGGAGGGGGTGTCGCGGGCCATGGCGGGGCTGGGGGTGACGGCGGCGCCGCCGGCCACGTTGCTGGGGGTGGCGGCCCTGCACGTACCGGAGCATCTGGTGGAGGTGGAGGCGATCGCCGTCCTCGACTGACCGAAGGCCCGTCCCCTCGTCGGACGGGTCACCACCACCACCGGTGAATGCTATTCCTGACGCCCGGAAAGCTTGTCCCGCTTCCGGCTGTCCCTTTGTGGCGGCGTTGCCCGGCCCGCGGATCCCTTCAAGCCGGCTTGACCTGGGAGGGCGACAGATCCAGAGGCCGGATCGGCACTTCGCTTACGCTGATTAATTGGGATACGGAGGGAGGGGTCGCATGCTTCCTGAAGTGCACGGATGGTTGCGACGCCGCACTTCGTCCGCCGGGGACTGGCCGGTCCGGGACCTGGTGGCCGCCAAGGGGGAGACCACGGTCAGCGTGGTGCTCCCGGCCCGCGACGAGCGGGAGACCGTGGGAGAGATCGTCGGAGTGATCCGGCGGGAGCTGGCTCCGCTCGTGGACGAGCTCGTGGTCATCGACTCGCGTTCGACCGACGACACCGCCCGGGTGGCCGCCCGGGCCGGAGCCAGGGTGCACGCTCAGGACGAGATCCTGCCGCAGCTCAAGCCGATGGACGGCAAGGGGGAGGCGCTGTGGAAGTCGCTGGCGGTCACGTCGGGGGACGTGCTCGTCTTCGCCGACGCCGATATCCGGAATTTCCGTGCATCATTCATCCTCGGAGTCTTGGGGCCGCTCCTCGCGGACCCGAGCGTCATGTACACGAAAGGGTGCTATGACCGCCCGCTGCACGGCACCCCCAACGGCGGCGGCCGCGTCACGGAGCTGGTCGCCCGCCCCCTCATCAACCTGCACTGGCCGGAACTCGCCGGTTTCGTCCAGCCCCTGGCCGGGGAGTACGCGGGCCGCCGCTCCGCGCTCGAACGCGTCCCCTTCCTCACCGGGTACGCCGTGGAGCTGGGCCTGCTCATCGACCTGCTGGAGCTGGCCGGGCTCGACGGGTTCGCGCAGGTGGACCTGGGCTCGCGCGAGCACGCGCCGCAGTGCACCGAGGCGCTGGGGCGGATGTCGTCCCAGATCATGCTCGCCGCCTGGTCACGGCTGGAACGCCAGGGCCGCATCACCGCGGCCGCCGCGCCGTCCTTGCGGCTCTCCCAGTTCAGGAGGGGGCCGGAGGGGCACGAGGTGCTCGTCCGCGACATCGGCATCGGCGAACGCCCACCCATGATCACCGTGTCCGCCTGATGGCCGCGTGACCCTACTCGCCGGTAAGGTGTTACCTCCGGTAACGGCGACGCGGTTCGAGAGGTGCGGCACATGGCGGGTTTCTGCCCGGAGCTCAGCGACGACGTCAAGGAGGTCCGCGACTGGGTGCACGCCTTCGCCCGGGACGTGATCCGCCCCGCCGGCGCCGAATGGGACGAACGCGAAGAAACCCCATGGCCGGTGATCCAGGAGGCCGCCAAGGTCGGTCTGTACTCGCTCGACTTCTTCGCCACCCAGTGGTTCGAGGAGAGCGGGCTGGCGCTGCCCGTGGCGTTCGAGGAGCTGTTCTGGGGCGACGCCGGCATCGGCCTGTCGATCACCGGCACCGGCCTGGCCGCCGCCGCCCTCGCCTCCAACGGCACCCCCGAGCAGGTGGGGGAGTGGCTGCCGCAGATGTTCGGCACCGAGAACGACGTCAAGCTCGGCGCGTTCTGCGCCTCCGAGCCGGACGCCGGCTCAGACGTCGGCGCCATCCGTACGCGCGCCGTCCGCGACGGCGGCGACTGGGTGCTGAACGGCGTCAAGACCTGGGCCACCAACGGCGGCATCGCGAACGTCCACGTCGTCGTGGCCTCCGTGGACCCCTCGCTCGGCACCCGCGGCCAGGCGTCCTTCATCATCCCGCCCGGCACGCCCGGATTGTCCATGGGACAGAAGTTCCGCAAGCACGGCATCCGCGCCTCGCACACGGCCGAGGTCGTCCTGGAGGACGTACGGGTGCCCGCCTCGTGCCTGGTCGGGGGCGAGGAGAAGCTGGAGGCGCGGCTGGCGCGCGTACGGAAGGGGGAGCGGGCCGGCGAGCAGGCCGCGATGCGCACCTTCGAGACCACCCGCCCCGTGGTCGCCGCCATGGCGGTCGGCATCGCCCGCGCCGCCTTCGAGTACGCCAGGGACTACGCCCGCGAACGCACCCAGTTCGGCCGCAGGATCGGCGAGAACCAGGCCATCGCCTTCCTCCTCGCCGACATGGCCACCCGCGTCGACGTGGCGCGCCTGCTCACCTGGCGCGCCGCCTGGATGGCCCGTAACGCCCGCCCCTTCGAACAGGCCGAAGGCTCGATGTCGAAACTGGTGGCGGGAGAGACGGCGGTCTGGGTGACGGAACAGGCCATCCAGATCCTGGGCGGCGCGGGTTACACCCGGGAACACCCGGTGGAACGCTTCCACCGCGACGCCAAGATCTACACCATCTTCGAGGGCACGTCGGAGATCCAGCGCCTCATCATCGGCCGCGCGGTAACCGGCTTGCCCGTCCGCTGACAAGTTCGCACGTCAGAGTGGCTACGACCAGGACACTCTGCTCGGCGATCAGACGGACCGCGGTCTGCCACACTGCTGGAGCCGGCGATCGGCGCCGTCGGGGGTCACGGACGGCCGGTCGACTTCATCACGCGTTGACCGGCATGACGGTGAACGCCTCACCGGCGGTGCGGTTGATCGCAAGGGACCACCTGGCCCCGCGGGCTCCAGCCGGCCGGCCGTCGCGTCAGTGCTTGAGAGATAGGCATCCCAGGTGCTTCTGCAGGTGCGGCGCATGAACCTGGTGGGCTTTTCCTTCTGCTCCAGCTCGGGACCCCTTCACACGCGAAGCGGAGCCGAGAAGACAGCGGCGTGCGCGGGGCCTCGATCAGGTATCAGGGCCCGGACGGAGGGCAGCGCGCCGAACTGATCTTCGAGCCGGAAACCTACCGTTTCCTCGGCTCCGTGCCGAAGACCCCGGCCGGCACGCCCGATGCGGTGACCTGCTGAGGGCCGGACGCCGCGTCGCACACTCCCCAGGCACAACGGGAGGAGGTCAGGCAGGGCCACGGCGCCGGTGATAGGCCCAGGCCAGGGCGAGCGTGATCGGGCCCCACAACGCCATCGGGGTGAGGCACACCATGCTCAGCACCTCCCACCAGCCGTTCTCGTACGCGATGCGGTCGGAGACGCCGGCCCACGTGAGCGCCATCCAGACGGTGAGAGCGGCCAGGAGCAGCCCGCCTCCCGTGGCGGGGACGACCGCCGCCATGGGCGGCACGCGTCGCCCGCCGATGGCCGGGATCCAGCCGGGGACCACCTCTCCCCAGCGCCGCACCAGGCCGATGCAGAGCAGCGCCGCCGCCTCGGTGAGCACGCTGAGCCCGAAGACGTACGGGATGGTGATCCACAACGGCGACGGGGGCGTGTCGTTGAGCTGGCCCATGTCGAAGTGAAAGGCGAACGGCAACCTCCACAGGCATGAGGGGAGCAGCAGCCAGGGCAGCGCGTACGCGGCCCGGAGCGCCCAGCGCGGGACGGGTCGTTCGGTGTCGCTGGTGGCCGGGGCCGTATGGAGGTGCTTGATCGCCATGGCCGTACCCTCTCCGGTCCTCGAGGAGGACGGATCACCTGTAGAGGTGACGCGCCCTCCCCCGAACGAGCCAGACGAGTCCCGCGCCGCCGGCCGCAGCCAGCCATCGGGCGGCGGGCGGGCCGGCGTCCTCCGGCTCCGGGGCATGGACGGGCAAGTGTGGCGTTATTTCCTGAAGCCCCGGATGACCACGCCTGCCACGCTCACGATCAGTCCGGCGGCGAGGACGCCGAATCCCTCCATCGCCGTGGGAGGTGGCCAGCCTTTCGCCGCCGGCTCGGTGATCGACATCTCCCCGTTCCACAGGGGGAACGCCGGGGAGAAGAACATGTCGAGGCCGGCGAACGCGGGGGACATGCCGCCGCGCGACGATCCGCCCCCGGCGGCCACCATCATCATGGAGATCCCGACGCTTCCGAATATCCATACTGGTGCGCGCTTCTCGGCTGAAGCCGCGGATCGCCGGGCGTCCGCGGCCGGCCGTACCGGACGAAAGGGTCACCAGCGGCGGTAAACCTCCTCGGCCCAGCCGTACAGACCGTCGATCTCCACCGTCTCCCCGTCGTCGGCCACCACCGTCCCCTTGTAGTGGCCGAAGGCCTGGGCTTCGCGGCTGCGCATGTACAGGGCGCGGCGGACGTCGGACTCGCGGACGTGTTCCGGGGTGAACGACAGGTCCACACGGTCGCCGGTCACGTGCCAGGGCGCGTGCCAGTCCGTCGTGTCGTAGCGCCACACCAGCTCTTCGCTGATCTTGTGCAGGCGGCCGTCCAGGAACAGGCCGTTCTCGACGCTGCCGGTGCCGTCCGTCCACTTGCCGCCGATCTGCAGGGCCACGTCGCGCCCGCCGGGGCGGCCGGCGGCGGCGCCCCAGTTCCAGATGATGGGGGAGGGCCAGCGGCCGCGGCCGAGGTCGAGGGTGGCCAGGGCTGAGCCGGCCGAGAAGGTACGGGTGCGCCCCTCCACGCGTACGGTGCCCTCGGCCGGCCGCCCCACGTCCTTGACCGTGTACTGGAAACGGCGCGGCGACCACGGCACCACGAGCGAGAGGCTCTCGCGGCCCGGCACCCGGTGCACGAGCAGGTCGGCCTCCAGGGAGGCGGAGCGGAGCCGCAGGCGGGTGCCGGCGGCCGTCTCGTCCACGTTGATGCGGACGGCCCCGGCCCCGATGCGGACGCTGCCCTCCCCGCTGCGCTGCGAGAACGACACCCCGTGCGCGGGCACGAGCAGCCCCCGGGCACCTACCTGCCGGCCGGTGCGCCGGTCGAGGAAGAAGGCCGACTCGCCGGCCAGGTAGTCGAGGCTGCTGGCGCTGAACGCGAACACCATCTCGGGGCTGGTCACGCACCAGTAGTCCCAGCGCATGGTGCGGCCCCAGCCGCGGATGTTGGCCCGGTGCAGCGGTGTGCGGCTCCAGCCGACGGCGTCGGGGTTGAGCCGTCCGTCGGGCCGGCACAGGTCCACCCGGGCGGTGATCTCCCGCTCGCGTACGGCGCGCGGACTCGTCGTCTGCATGGTGCTCCCCGTCATCGCCCCAGCCCCACGCTGAGGTACTTGTAGTCCAGGTAGTCGGAGACGCCGAGGCTGCCGCCCTCCCGGCCGTACCCGCTGTTCTTGATGCCGCCGAACGGCGCCTGCGGCGGCGCGACCGGCCCGCCGTTGACCGTGACCATGCCGAACTCCAGTGCCTCCGCGACCCGCAGCGTCCTGGTCAGGTCGGCGGTCCACACGTAGGCGGTCAGCCCGTACGGGGTGGCGTTGGCGCGGGCGACGACGTCGTCCTCGCCGGTGAACTCGAGGACGGGCGCGATGGGCCCGAACGTCTCCTCGCGGCAGATCAGCATGTCGTCGCGCACCCCGGTGAGCACGGTCGGCGGGTAGAAGGTGCCGGGACGGTCGAGCCGCCGCCCGCCGGTCACCGCCTGGGCACCGGCGGCCAGCGCGTCCTCGACGTGCCGCTCGACCTTGGCCAGCGCGCGGGCGTCGATCAGCGGCCCCATGTCCAGGCCGGGCGTGATGGCCTCGGCCCGCTTCACCAGGGCGGCGGTGAAGCGGGCGGCGACGTCGCGGTGCACGTAGATGCGGTTGGGCGAGGTGCACGCCTGACCCGCGTTGAGGAACTTGCTGCGCGCGACGGCCGCGGCGGCGGCCTCGGGGTCGGCGTCGGGGAAGACCAGCACGGGGGCGTGCCCGCCCAGCTCGACGCTCAGCCGCTTGACGTCCTGCGCGCTCTGCCTGATCAGGTAGCGGCCGACCTCGGTCGAGCCGGTGAAGGAGACCTTGCGGACGCGCGGGTCGGCCATCACGGTCTCGGCGAAGTCGGCCGGGCGCGAGGTCGGCACCACGTTGAACACCCCGGCGGGCAGCCCGGCCGCGGTGAACGCCTCGCCGACGGCGATCGCCGACAGGGGGGTCAGCTCGGCCGGCTTGAGCACGACCGTGCAGCCGGCGGCGAGCGCGGGCCCCAGCTTGCGGGTGATCATCGAGACGGGGAAGTTCCACGGCGTGATGCCGGCCACCACGCCCACGGGCTCGGGCAGCAGCCAGATCCGGTTGTCGGGACCGGCGCCCGGCACGGTCTGCCCGTAGACACGGCGGGTCTCCTCTGCCGCCCACACCAGGTGATCGGCGCCGGAACGCACCTCGGCGACGGACTCGGCGAGCGGCTTGCCCTGCTCCGACGTCATCGTCGCGCCGATCGACTCCGCCCGCGCGGCCAGCTCGGCGGCGGCGCGGCGCATCAGCTCGGCCCGCTCGTCGGCGGCGAGCGCCCGCCAGCCGGGGAACGCCGCCGCGGCGGCGTCCACCGCCCGACGGGTCAGCTCCGCGCCGCCGTCGGTGACGTGCGCGATCGGCTCGCCGGTCGCGGGGTCGGCGACGGTGAACGTCCCACCGCCCGGGTCGGTGTGCCAGGTGCCGCCGATCAGTGCCTCAGCCTCGTGCATCGTTCTCCTGCATCTTGTCGACCAGCGCTTGCATGGCCGCCATCTCGTGATCGTGCTGCAGCTCGCTGGCCCGGTCGAGGTCGCCGGCCACCAGCGCGTCCCTTATGGCGACGTGCTCGCGGTGCGACTCGGGCAGCCGCCAGGGCACCAGCCGGAAGCCGCGCTGCGCGGTCTCCGTACGCGCCCACAGGCCCTGCAGCATGCGGTGGGTGAGCCTGCTGTGCTCGGTGTCGCACAGCAGCGAGTGGAAACGCCGGTTGAGCGCCGCGAACGTGGCCACGTCGCCCTCGCGCACGGCCACCTCGCTGCGGGCGAGCACGTCGTCCACGGCGGCGAGCCGCTCACCGGCCAGCGGCTCGCCGCTCAGCCTCAGCGCCAGCGCCGTCAGCGCGGCCCGCACGCTGTAGAGCTCGCGGACGTTGTCCACTGTGAACGCGGCCACCACGGCGCCCACGTGTGGCCGCTCGACCAGCCACTCCTCGGAGCAGAGCTGCTTGATGGCCTCGCGTACCGGTGTCTCGCTGATCCCGACGGCCTCGGCCACCACCCGGGTGATGATCTTCGTTCCGGGAGGCGCCTCACCCGTCATGATCAGGTGCTTGATGTGCTCCACTGCCAGGTCGGCCTTGGTGCGGAAAGGGGAACGCGGTTCGGCCATGATGTCAGCCCTTCAGACCTGCAGGACGGTCAGCGACTCGATCGCCTCGCGGTCCAGCTCGACGCCCAGCCCGGGACCGTCGGGCACCTTCACCTCGCCGGTGGGGTCCGGCAGCAACGGCTCGGTCAGCATCGAGTGGAACACCCGCGGCACGATCACGGGAGGATCGTAGGGGTATTCGAGCCAGTCGCAGTTCGGCAGCGAGGCGCACAGCTGAAGATTGCCCGCCACGCCCAGCCCGGTGGCCCACGCGTGCGGGATCACCCGGCGCTGCCGGGCCGCGGCCATCGCGCCGAAGTCGCGCAGCGCGCCGATCTCCTCGCTCTCATTGGCGTCGGGCTGGAAGATGTCGAAGCAGCCGTCCTCCAGCATCCGTACGAGCTGGCCGATGCCCCGGTTGTGCTCGCAGCCCGCGATCGGGATGGGCGAGGCGGCGGTCAGCTCGCACAGCGCCCGGTAGTCGTGCCGCGGCAGCGGCTCCTCCAGCCACGCCACGCCTAGCCCGGCCAGCTCCTTGGCGGTGGCGAGCGCCCGGTCGTAGTCCCAGATGAGCCTGCTGCCGTCGGGGGCGTAGCGCCAGCGGGAGGCGGCCTGGTTGGCGTCCACCATGATGGCCACGTCCGGCCCGACCGCCTCGCGTACGGCGGCGACCTGGGCCACGTCCTCGGCGATCGTGGCGGAGTGCACGCGCAGCTTGATGCCGCGGAAGCCCTCCTCGGCCACCCGTACGGCGTCCTCGGCCCGCTGGGCGGGGTCGCGCACCTCGCCGAAGCTCGCGTACGCGCGGACCGAGCCCGCGTGCCCGCCCCACAGCTTGTACAGCGGCTGCCCGCACGCCTTGCCGACGGCGTCCCACACGGCGACGCCCACCACCCACGGGCGGGGGAAGACGTACTCGGCGACGTAGCGCAGCCGGTTGGCGACGTGGGTGGTGGCGAAGGCGTCGAGGCCGACGAGCTGCGGCCGGATCCAGCCCTTGAGCGCCTCCAGCAGCATCGGCCCGGTGCCGTGCCCCATGTCGCCGCCCGCCACGCCGACCACGCCCGCGTCGGTCTCGACCTCGACGATCACCGCCGACATCGCGCGGTGCGCCCCCTCAGGCGCCCAGGACGGGATGAACGGCCGCGGATAGGGCATCTCGATGACGCGCCCGCGCACGTCAGTGATCTTCATTCGCCTCACCCCTTGGTCGCGCCGTCGGCGAGACCCTTGATCAGATACTTCTGCACGGCCAGCGCGAAGATCACCACGGGCAGCACGGTGAGCACGCCGACCGCCGCCAGCGGCCCCCACAGGCCGCCCTTCTCGGTGTCCGCGGCGATGCCCGCGATCGCGACCGGGATGGTGACGGCCTTGTCGTTGGTCAGGATCAGCGCGAACAGCAGCTCTTCCCAGGCCAGGATGATGCAGAAGATCAACGTCGAGATCAGCCCGGTCAGGCTGGTCGGCACGATGATCCGGAAGAACGCCCCGAACCTGGTGCAGCCGTCGAGCATCGCCGCCTCCTCCAGCTCGGGCGGCAGGCTGCGGAAGAACGCCCGCATCAGCCACACCACGTACGGCACCAGGAAGGTGACGTAGGCCAGGATCACGGTGATGTACTGGTCGGTCAGCCCCAGCTTGCGCGCCACCAGGAACAACGGCACCACCAGCGCGATCGGCGGCACCGCCCGGGAGGCCAGGATCAGCCCGCCGACCACGCCCGCGCCGCGCATCTTCATCCGCGACAGCGCGTAGCCGGCCATGGAGCCGGCCACCATCGAGATGATCGAGGCGCCGGCCGCCACGATCACCGTGTTGATCATGCGCGGCAGGATGCGGGCCTGCTCGAAGTAGCTGGTGTAGTTGTCGAACGTCAGCTCGCTCAGCCAGCGCGGCGGGACCGTGAAGATGTCCTTGGGCAGCTTGAACGAGACGTTCACCATGTAGAGCACGGGCAGCAGGAACAGCAGCGTCACCAGGCAGGCTCCGGCGATCGCCGCGTAGCGGCCCGCCCGCGACCTCACCATCGGTTCTCCAGGCGGTTGCTCACGCGGAACAGGACGAAGGTCAGGAGCATGGTGATCACCAGCACGATCGTGGCCATCGAGGAGGCCGAGCCGAACTCGAGGCTGCGGAAGCCCTTCTCGTAGATGTAGAGGTTGAGCACGTTCGTGGCGTTGCCCGGCCCGCCCTTGGTCGCGGCCAGCGCGATGTCGAACATCTTCACCGCGCCCAGCCAGCGCACGATGAACGCCGCCGCCATCACCGGCACCAGCAGCGGCAGCGTGACGCGGCGCAGCGTCTGCCGGCGGCCCGCGCCGTCCACCCGCGCGGCCTCGTACACCTCGCCGGGCAGCGCCATGATGCCGGCCGCGGCGATCAGCACGACGAACGGCGTCCAGCGCCACGTGTCGATGACGATCACGCTCACCATGGCGAGCACCGGGTCGCCGATCCACTCGACCGGGCCGACGCCGACGAGGCCGAGCAGGTAGTTGACCACGCCCCACAGCGGGTCGAGCAGCATCCGCCACACGCCGCCCGCCACGACCGGCGCGACCACCATCGGGATCAGGAACAGCGCGCGCAGCACGCCGCGGCCCCGCCACTCCACGTTGAGCAGGAACGCGATCGCGAACCCGAGCACCATCTGCAGCGGCAGCGCGACCACCAGGTAGATCCCGGTGACCTTGAACGACTCCAGGAAACCGGGGTCGTTCAGCACGGCCGTGTAGTTGCGCAGGCCCACCCAGCCCGACGGCTGGAACGTGGCCAGGTCGAAGTCCGACATGCTCACCCAGACCGTGTAGATGATCGGGTAGAGCAGCATGCCGGCCAGCAGCACCAGGGCCGGGGTCAGGAAGAGCCAGGCGGTGCCGGGCTCTCCCAGCCTCAGACGCCTCACTGCGGGTAGCCCTTGGACTTCAGCAGCTCGGTGATCTCCTTGGCGGCCTGCTCGATCGCCTGCTGCGCGGTGGCCTGGCCGGACATGGCGCGGCTGGTCTGCAGCGCCAGCACCTGCTGCACGGCGTCCGACTCGGGCAGACGGGGCCGCCACATCTCGTTCTCGCTGACGACCTTGTAGCCGTCCTTGAGCGCCTGGTAGACCGGCTTCGCCCAGGCGTCGGGCGGGGTGCCGTCCAGCGTCGAGGTACGCGCGGGGAAGGTGCCGAACGCCTTGGCGGTGAACTTCTCACCCTCCTTGGAGGTGACCCACTGCAGCCACGTCCAGGCGGCGGCCGGGTGCTCCGACCGCTTCGAGATGCCCGCCGACCAGATGCCGCGATGCGCGCCGGGACCCGCCGTGCCGGCCGGCATCGTGGTGATGCCGACCTCGTCAGGGGTCAGCGTCGTGGTGTCCTTGTCGACCGCGGTGCCCTTGTAGACGCTGCCCCACATGAACATGGTGGCCGTCTTGCCCTGGCGGAACGCCTCCAGCGGCTCGTTGAACTGGTACGTGCTCGCCCCGGGCGGCGCGTACTTCAGCATGTCCACCTGCGTCTGCAGCGCCTTGACGCCGTTGGCGTCGTTGAAGGCCACCTTCGTGTTCTCGTCCAGCAGCCGGCCGCCGTTGGAGTTGAGCACGGTCTGCCAGATGGTCGGCGTCAGCGGGTCCTTGGTGAAGTACGTGCCCACCGCCCACGAGTCGGTCTTGCCGTCGCCGTCGGTGTCCTGCACCAGCTTCTTGGCGTCGGCGAAGTACTGCTCCCAGGTCGTCTCCTGGGTCGGCTCCTTCACCCCCGCCTTCTTGTAGAGGCTCTTGTTGTAGAACATGAGCAGCAGGTTCGACCGGACCGGCACCGCGTACTGCTTGCCGTCCCACTGCCCGGCCGCCAGCGGCGTCGCGTCGAAGTCGGCCCAGTCGTAGCCGGGGTCGTTCCACTTGGCCAGCTCGGGGCCCTTGAGGTCGTACAGCGCGCCGGTCTTGGCGAGCTGCGGCAGCCAGTTGTCGTCGGCGAGCACCGCGTCGTACGTGGCGGTCGTCCCGGTCAGCTCCAGCATCGTCTTGGCGAGCTGGTCGTTGTACGGCACGCCGTCCACGGTGACCTTGATGTTCGGATACTTCTTGGTGAACTCGGGGACGAGCTGGTCCTGCCACTGCTTGGCGAACGCGTCGTTGGCGATGACCCGGATCGAGACCGGGCTGCCCGCGGTGCCGAGACCGCCGCCGTCGGCCGGGACCTCCTCGGCCGCCGAGCCGCAGGCGGCCAGCGCCAGTCCCATCGCGGACACCGCCGCGGCCAGCCGGAAGTTTCTGGGCATGGGGAACTGCTCCTTCAGGGGGATTGAGGGGAGTTACAGAGCGGGGTCGATCGCCAGCTTCACGACGTCGGCGCCGTCGAGGGTGTAGCCGCCGTCCAGCGCCTCCAGGGCGCGCCTGACCCCCGACAGCGGCACGCGGTGGCTGACCAGCCGCTCGTACGGCAGGCCGCCCCGCTCCAGCACGGTCAGTGCGGCGTGGTAGCGGCGCTGCATGTCGGGGCCCGCGCCATAGACGCCGGCGATCGTGATGTCCCGCTTCAGCAGGTCGGTGTACGGGTTGAAGGCGACGGCGCCGCGGTCGGTGAAGTTGCCCAGCTCGGCCAGCACGCCGCCGTCGGCCACCAGCCCGACCGCCTCCATGAACGCCTGCGGCGACCCGGCCGTGCCGATCACCGCGTCCGCGCCCCGGGGGTCTCCGAGCGCGTCGAGCACGGCGCTCCTGCGTCCGGCGGGGTCGTCGTGCCGCAGGTCCACGGTCGCGTCCGCGCCGAGCGCCGACGCCAGCTCCAGCCGGGCGTCAGGGCCGCCCACGGCGACGATCCGCGCCGCTCCGGCGGCCCTGGCCGCCACCACCGCCATCAGCCCGATCGCGCCGACGCCCTGGACGACCACCGTGGAGCCGACGCGGACGCCCGCCCGCTCCAGGCCGTGCAGCGCCACCGACAGCGGCTCCTGCAGCACGGCCGTGGCCGGGGGCAGGTCGGTGCGGTAGAAGACGGTGCCGGCGTTGGAGGCGTACAGGTGGGTGGCGAAGCCGCCGGTCAGGTAGGGCGGCCGGTCGGCGGGGGAGGCGAAGCCGTAGGAGGGGCGCCGGTCAGGGCAACTCCCCGGCCGTCTGCGGACCGTGCACTCGTAGCACCGGCCGCAGCTCAGAGCGGGGAAGACGCCGACCCGGTCGCCCACGCGCACCGGCCGGCCGGCGTGGTCGGCGGTGACGCCCTCGCCGAGCGCCGCCAGCCGGCCCACGATCTCGTGGCCGAGCAACGCGGGGAAGCGTACGCTCGCCAGCCGGCCGCGGTAGATGTGGGCGTCGGTGCCGCACATCCCGCACAGCTCGACCTCCAGCAGGAACTCGCCGGGGCCCGGCCGGGGCAGGTCGTACCCGCGGATCTCGACCTCGCCGGCGACGCTCGTGACGATCGCCGCACGCGCCGTCTCGGTCATCCCCGCCTCCGCATTCTGGATTCTATAGAATGCAGTGGACGCTAGTTTGTCCGGTTTTAGCGGGTCAAGTCCCGTTACCGGAATGTTTCCTGCCCAGGTCGCCCGGTCAGTAGAGCCAGCGGTAGCGCCGGATCACCTCGTCAGGGTCGAGATCGGCGGCCCGCGCCGCGTCCGACAGGCGCACCACCCGGAAGGCGTCCGTCAGCTCCTCGCCCAGCGCCGCGCGGATGCGCCCGTTGCCCAGCAGGGCGCCCAGCTGCTGCTCCACCGTGGAGGGCAGGCGGCGGATGCCGTGCTCGGCGCGGCGGGTCTCGCTCCACTCGCCCGGGTTCTCCTGCACGGGGGCGGGCGGCGTCAGCGCGTCCTCGATGCCGCCGAGGCCGGCGGCGATCACCGCGGCCAGCGCCAGGTAGGGGTTGGCCGCGGCGTCGGACGGCTTGAGCTCGACGTTCGCGTGGCCAGGGCCCAGCAGCGGGGTCGCGGGGACCAGGCGGAGCGCCGCCTCGCGGTTCTCCACGCCCCAGAACGCGTACGCGCCGCACCAGTAGCCGGGGCGCAGCCGCTGCAGCGACGACAGGCTGGGCGCGGTGACCGCCACCACGGCGTGCAGGTCGCGCAGCAGGCCCGCGAGGTAGGCCGCCCCCTCGGCGGTCGTCCCGGCCGGGCCGTCGCCACCCGACAGCAGGTTGACCCCGGCCCGCGAGACCGAGGTGTGCAGGTGCCAGCCGTTGCCGACCTGCCCTGGCGTGACCAGGGGAGCGAAGCTCGCCCGCAGCCCGTGCGCCCTGGCCGCCGCGTGGATGGTCTGGCGGGCCAGCAGCTGACGGTCGGCCGCCGTCACCGGGTCGGCGGGCGCCAGAGAGAGCTCGAACTGGCCCGGGCCGTATTCGCCGTGGAACTGGCCGATGGGCACGCCGTTGCCGTGCAGGTCGCGCAGCAGTTGCTCGGCGAAGCCGTCGACGGCCAGCAGCTTGGCCGGGCCGTAGGAGGGGCCGTCGTAGACCGGGCGGCCCTCGCCGTCGTCGGCCCTGCTGAGGTGGAACTCGATCTCGTAACCGGCCAGGAACTCAAGGCCCAGCGCCGCCGCCCGCTCGACCTGCCGCTCCAGCGCGCCACGCTGGTCGTACGGCCACGGCGACCCGTCGGCCGCCACCTGCCGCCCCGGCACCCAGGCGAACCCCGGCTGCCCCGCCAGCCGGACCATCCGGCCGGCCACCGGCACCAGCCGGATGTCGCCGGAAGGGGTGCCCAAGGGCGCGTGGCCGAAGCAGATGCCGTCGTGGGAGTCGAACACCGCGAACAGCGGCGTCACCCCCACCCCACGCTCGGCCACGGCGTCGAACGCGGCGGCGGGGACCGTTCGGGAGCGCGGGATGCCGTTGTTGTCGGCCCACACGATCGTGACCCCGGCGACGCCGAGTGGGCCGAGACCGCCCGCTTCGTCCTGTGCCGCACCGGCGATGGCTTGGTCGAGCATCGGACGCCCCCTCGTGACCCTGAGTGATTGTCTGATCACTCTACTGTCTGCGGGGGTCACCTGGTCACCCCCGACGGTCCCTGGTGCGACACTGGCCGTATGTCGGAGAGCGAGCATCGTCCGGTGCTGCCGCACATGCGGCTCGACGAGCTGCTGGCGGAGCTGCAGACCAGGCTGAACGCCGTGCTGGCCACCCGCGACCGGGTGCACGCGCTGCTCGACGCCGTGGTGTCCGTGGGCAGCGACCTCGACCTCGAGACCGTGCTGCGCCGCATCGTCGAGACCGCAACGAAGCTGGTCGACGCCGGTTACGGCGCGCTCGGCGTGGTGGGCGAGGACCACACGCTCATCCAGTTCATCCCGGTCGGGCTGAGCGAGGAGGAGATCGCCCGCATCGAGCACTGGCCGCACGGCCTCGGCCTGCTCGGCCTGCTCATCAAGGACGCCAGGCCGCTGCGCCTGGCCCGCATCTCCGATCACCCCGAGTCCTACGGCTTTCCGCCCGGCCACCCGCCCATGGGCAGCTTCCTCGGCGTCCCGGTGCGGGTGCGCGACGAGGTGTTCGGCAACCTCTACCTCACCGAGAAGCGCGGCGGCGGCGAGTTCGACGAGGACGACGAGGCCGTGGTGATCGCGCTGGCCAGCGCCGCCGGCGTGGCCGTCGAGAACGCCCGCCTGTACGAGGAGTCGCGCCGCCGCGAGACCTGGCTGCAGGCGTCCGCCGAGGTGACCACCAGCCTGCTGTCCGGCGCCGGCACCCGGGTGGTGCTGACCACCATGGCCGCCCGCGCCCGCGAGATGTGCGACGCCGACGTGGTGCTGGTCATGCTGCCCGACCCGGCGGGCACCACGCTGACCGTCGAGGTGGCCGAGGGCGACAGGGCCGAGGACCTGCTGGGCAACACGTACGCGATGTCCGGCACCGCGGCCGGCGAGGTGTTCACCCGGGGCGAGCCGCGCGCCGAGCGCGACCTGCGCGAGGCGTCCGACACGGCCGCCGACGCCCGGCGGGTCGGCCACGGACCGGGGCTGTTCATCCCCCTTGGTACCCCCCGCGTACGCGGCGTGCTGACGCTGGCCAAGCGGAGCGGGCGGCTGCCGTTCAGCGACGCCGACCAGCGCATGCTGGAGTCGTTCGCCGGGCAGGCCGCGATCGCGCTGGAGCTCGCCGAGGTGCGCCGCGACGCCGAGCGCCTCGGGCTGCTCGAAGACCGCGACCGCATCGCGAAGGACCTGCACGACGTGGTCATCCAGCGGTTGTTCGCGACCGCGATGACGCTGATGAGCACCGTCCGCCTGGTCGACAGGCCCGAGGCGGCCAAGCGGCTGCAGCACGCCATCGACGAGCTGGACGAGACCATCAGGCAGATCCGCTCGTCCATCTTCGCCCTCCAGGGGCCGCGCGAGGACGCCGCGCCGGGCCTGCGCGCCCGCATCGTCGGCCTGGTCGAGGGCGCGGGCGCCCACCTGGGTTTCACGCCCGGCCTGCGCATGGAGGGCCAGCTCGACACGCTCGTGCCGGAGCCGGTCGCCGAGCATCTGCTCGCCGTGCTGCGCGAGGCCCTGTCCAACGTCGTACGCCACTCCCACGCCAAGCGGGCGGAGGTGCGGGCCGAGGTCGCGGACGGGCGGCTCACCCTCGTCGTCGCCGACGACGGCGTCGGCCTGGGCGGCAGCGGGCGCCGCAGCGGCCTGCGCAACATCGAGGAACGCGCGGCCCGGCTGGGCGGGGCGGCCGAGCTGGAGACGCCGGCCGAGGGCGGCACCCGGCTGGCCTGGCACGTCCCCCTCGACGGCTGATCAGGCAGGACCGCACACCGCCTGCGCCGGCACCAGCACGAACCCGGTGACGATCTCCGGCTGGATGCGGATCACCTGGTCCATCTCGCCCGTCACCCACGGGCGTACCAGGTCCTTGAGCCTGGCCGCCTCCCCGGGGTCGGCCACCGTCGTCGCCACCCCCGTCACGATGACGCTCCAGCCGAGCCGCTCGTCACTGTCCAGCTCGTCGGCCTCGTACGCCACCACCGCCTCCGTCGCCTGGTCGCCGACGACCATGCCGGGGCTCGACCTGATGACGATGCCGCCGTCCAGCACCACGTGGTTCACCGGCCTGACCGCCGGCAGGGCGTGGCGGGTGAAGACGATGCGGCCGTACGGCACCCCCGCCAGCAGCCGCATCGCCTCCGACACGGGCAGCTCGCGCAGGCGCCGCTCGTCTTCCTGGTACGTCATCCCGCCAGCCTGCCTTTTCCGCCGCTCGCACAGGTAGGGACGAAAGTCCCTTTCCGCTGCGGGAGGAGGTCATCTCACCGCGCATCGCGGACGCGAGCACCGGCGTCCGCTCCGCTCATGAGGTCAGTGGCCGGGGCGGTGGAGGAGGAGCATGGCGGCGTCGTCCAGGAGGGGGCCGCCCGTGTGTGACACCAGGTCGGCGCGCAGGGCGTCGAGCGCCACCTGAGGGTCCTCGCGCCGCAGCAGCCCCGCCCGCTCCTCCAGCGGGTAGAACTCGCCCGCCGCGTTCCTGGCCTCGATGACGCCGTCGGTGAAGAACAGGATGCGGTCGCCCCGGTGGAACGGCACCCGGTGCGCCTTGGTCTGCGAGGCGTCGAAGACGCCGAGCCCGAGCGGCAGCCCCTGCTCGGGCGGCTCGGCAGTGGCGATGCCGCCGTCGGCGTGGATGAGCAGCGGCGGCGGATGACCGAAGTTCACCAGCGACACCTCGGTGTCGTGGATCTCGGCGATGATGGCCGTGACGAACTGCTCGCTGCCGAGATGGCGGGCCAGGCTCGCCTCCAGGCGCTCGCCGATGTCGGCGAGGTCGGTCTCGTCGTAGGCCGCCTCGCGGAAGGCGCCGAGCACCCACGCCGCCGTCTCGACCGCCGCGAGGCCCTTGCCCTGGACGTCGCCGATCAGCAGCCGGACGCCCTGCGGGGTGGTGACCACCTCGTACAGGTCGCCGCCGATGCGCGCCTCGGCCGCCGCGGACGTGTACGACAGCCCCACCCGCAGATCCCCGGCCCGCCGCGGCACCGGCCGCAGCAGCACCCGCTGCGCCGCCTCCGCCACCTGCCGGACGCTGGCCAGCTCGCGCTCACGCTGCAACCGCAGGCCGGCGGCCAGCATGCTCGCGCCCGTCACGCCCGCGATGCCGATGACGGTGAGGTTGTTCTCCCAGGTGAACAGCAGGTCGTTGTAGATCGCCATGGGCACGCAGATGCCCAGCGCGACCGCGCCCACGAAGGCGGTGCGGCGCACGCCGCCGGACACCGAGGCGAACGCCGGCCCGAGGGTGAGCAGCGGCAGGAAGACCAGGGAACGGCCGGCCAGCATGTCCATCACCGCGACGCCCGCCATGACGACGAAGGGCAGCCAGCGCAGGACCCGCAGAGAGCTCATCCCACCCCCGACATCGACCATGGAGCGCTGCTGACGTACCAGCATCGCGCAGGGCGCGGGCGGTTCTCAAGCGGGGCTCACCGGAGAACCACCACAGATGGCCATTTATCCCAGCAATTCATTCTGTTACGTGTTCATCACAGCACCCTGTGTGGGAATCGCGCCCGAATATCGGGGCGCGCCATTTCGGAAAAGGACGCTAGATTCTTGGGGGGAGAAAGGAGCCGCAAGGTGGCCATGGCCGACGCCGGCATTCGGCGATTACTGGTGGATTCAGGTGAGCCGCGATCGTGGGTGTCCCCGCGGACCGACCTGATCACAGCCCTGTTCGGCGTCTGGTTCGGCGTCGGGCTGATGATCGACGCGTGGGCCCACACCAACCTGTCCGAGCTGGAGACGTTCTTCACGCCGTGGCACGCGGTGTTCTACACCGGATTCGCGGTGGTGGCGGGCTGGATCATCTGGCAGGTGTGGCGCAACGTGCGCGCCGGGCGTCAGGGGCTGGCCGCCGTGCCGGCCGGATATCTCGCCGGGCTGCTCGCGATACCCGCGTTCGCCGCGTTCGGATTCGCCGACATGATGTGGCACACCATTCTCGGCATCGAGACGAACATCGACATTCTCTTCAGCCCATCACATCTCGGGCTGATCGTCACGATGTTGCTCATCATCACCACTCCGCTGCGTTCCGCCTGGAACGCCCCCGACATCGGCGCGAGCCCCACGCTCGGCCGCCTGCTGCCCGCGCTGATCGGGCTCGCGTTCGCCGCCACGCTGGTCTCGCTCTTCCTGTCGTACGCCGACGCCATGCAATGGCGCCCCACGTCCATCGTGGAGGCGTTCTCCGCCGTCGAGAACTCCGGCGCCGGCGGCCTGGCCGCCGCCATCGTGGTCAGCAACGTCATCCTGCTCGCCCCCGTGCTGCTGCTCGCCCGGCGCTGGCGGCTGCCGTTCGGCGCCATCACGATCATGTACGCCATCGTCGTCCTCATGCCAGGCGCCCAGACCGAGTTCGAGAACGTGCCCGTCCTGCTCTCCATCGTGGCCGGCGGCCTCGTCGGCGACGTGCTGATGAGCCGGCTGCGCCCGTCGGCCGAACGGCGCGGCGCCTACTGGGCCTTCGCCGGGCTCTCGGCGTTCGCCACCTGGTCGCTCTACATCGCCTCCGCCTCGGTCGCCGCCGGGGGCCTGCCGCTCGTGGCCGAGCTGTGGACCGGCGCGCCGATCGTCGCCGGGCTCGTCGGGCTGGCGCTCGGCGCGCTGTTCCTGCCCGACGCCCGCCCAGCGCGGGCATGATCCGAGCGCTGTGCCTGGCCGCCCTCCTGGTGCTGGCGATGGCCGCGCCCGCCGCCGCACACAACGTCACGGCGGGCGTGGACCTGCGGTTCGCGCAGACCATCGCGGGGGCCGAGGTCACGGTGGTGATCAAGGGGGCGTCCCGGGTGCCGGGGCCGCTGCGGATCGGGGTCATCGCGTACGAGCCGGTCGCCGGGCCGTCCATCGCCCTTGAGGTCCGCTCGGTCGAGGACGGCCGTACGGTCACCGGCACCGCCCGTGCCGCCGCCGACCCGGCGTACACCGCGCTGCGGGTCGAGCGCACCGGGCCGCACGAGCTGAAGCTGAGCGCGGGGGACGAGGTCGCCGTGCTGCCGTTCCGCGTGCTCGTCGAGCGCGGCTCCCCGGGTGACTTCCTCATCTACGGCGGGTTGTTCGTGGCCGCGCTGCTGCTGGTGGGTGGCCTGCTCACCGGGGCGCTGACCCGGCCAGGCCCGGCGATGGGGCTGGCCGCCGTCTCCGCCGCCGGGGTGACGGTGGCGGCCATGGTGATCGTGTTCGAGCCGCAGCTGCCGCCCGCCCCGCCGGACGGTGCGGCGCCCGCCGTCACGAGCGCCGTCACGAGCGCCGGCGGGCGGCCGTACGTGCAGGCCAGGGTCGCCACGGAGCCGGCGCGGCCCGGGACGGGGGAGGAGTTCACGCTCCGCATCGACCTCGTGGACGGCTCCACCGGGCGGCCCGTGGACGACCTCGTCGTCCATCACGAGGCGCTCGCCCACGTGATCGTCACCTCCGAGGACGGGCGGTTCTTCCGTCACGTCCACCCCTTGCGCACCGCTCCCGGCCGTCTGGAGGTCCGTCTGCGGGCCGACCGTCCCGGCCGTTACCTCGCCCACGCCGAGCTGGAACGCGAGGACTCCGGCGGCCAGCTCGCCACCACGTCCTTCGAGATCGGCCCAGGAAAGATCGGCCCAGGAAAGATCGACCCAGGAGAGATCGACCCAGGAGAGATCGACCGAGGAAAGATCGGCACAGGAGAGATCGGCACAGGGGGAGAGGTGACCACCACGAGCCCGGACGCGGTGGTGGCCCCGGTGCTGCGCCCGGCGGTCCCCGTCGCGGGGCGCCCGGCCACGATCGAGCTGACCGCCCCCGCCGGCGTACGGCCGTGGCTCGGCATGACGGGTCACCTGATCGTCCGCAACCAGGACGGCTCCTTCCTCGGCCACATCCACGAGATGGGCACCCCGGGTCCCCGCCTGCGCTTCACCTTCAGCTTCCCGGAGCCCGGCCGCTACCTCGCCTGGGCCCAGTACGCCGTCTCCGACCGCATCGTCACCGCCCCCTTCACCGTCGACGTGACGGAAGCCGAGGCGAAGGGGAGCGGCCGATGAGGCGCATGCTGATCGCCGTCGTCCTGGTGGCCGTCGCGGTGGCGCTCTTCGTGGCGGGCAGGAGCGCGTCGGCCCAGCCGGTCCGCGTGACCACCACCGGCGCCCATTACGCCGCCACCGTCGTCATCGACGACCCGTCCCCGGGCCGCGGCACGGTGGAGGTCGTGGTGGAGCGCGGAGACGCCGACGCGGTGCACGTCTCGGCGGTGATGACCGACATGGGACACGCCACGCCCGAGCTGACCGCCACCGAGAGGAGCCCCGGCCACTTCACCGCCGAGGGCGACCTGTTCACGATGACCGGCGGCTGGGAGCTGACCGTCCGCCTGGACGGCCCGTCCGGCACGGAAGACCTCACGGTCAGAGCCCTGATCACCGAATAACCTGGTTCGCCCCTGGGCTTTGCCTGGATGGGGGGTTGACAGATGGGCGTCCGGTCTAAAGTATTATTCCTACTTCTATAGTAGGAATGGTAGGGAGAGGGAGATCGTGCGAGCGCTCATCCTGCTCGGGCTGGTCGGCCTCGCGGCCCAGCTCGTCGACGGCAGCCTCGGCATGGCGTACGGCGTCACGTCGACCACGCTGCTGCTGGCCGTCGGCACCAACGCGGCGGCCGCGTCCGCCACCGTCCACCTCGCCGAGATCGGCACCACACTGGCCTCCGGCATCTCCCACTGGCGCTTCGGGAACGTCGACTGGAAGGTCGTCGCCAAGATCGGCATCCCCGGCGCCGTCGGCGCGTTCGCCGGCGCGACGTTCCTGTCGAGCCTGTCCACCGAGATCGCCGCCCCGGTGATGTCCATCATCCTGCTGTCGCTCGGCGTCTACATCCTCATCCGCTTCACCGCGTTCGGCCTGCCGCGCGGCAACCTGGGCAAGCCGCTGCGCAGGCGGTTCCTCGCCCCGCTCGGCCTGGTGGCCGGGTTCGTCGACGCCACCGGCGGCGGTGGCTGGGGCCCCGTGGGCACGCCCGCCATCCTGGCCAGCGGCCGCCTGGCCCCCCGCAAGGTGATCGGCTCCATCGACGCCAGCGAGTTCCTCGTCGCCATCGCCGCCAGCGTCGGCTTCTTCGTCGGCATCGGCTCCGAGAACATCGACTTCTCCTGGGTGGCCGTCCTGCTGCTCGGCGGCGTCATCGCCGCGCCGATCGCGGCCTGGCTGGTCCGCCACATCCCGCCGCGCATCCTCGGCTCGGCCGTCGGCGGCGTCATCATCCTGACCAACGTCCGCACGCTGCTGCGCAGCGACTGGATCGACGCCTCCAGCGGGGTCCAGACGGTCGCCTACATCGTCATCGCGCTGCTGTGGGCGGGCGCGATCGCGTACTCGGTGCGCGAATACCGCCGCGACAAGGCCAACGAGTCCGTCGAGGCGGTGGAGAGCGGGCTGCGGGAGCGCGGCGCGGAAGAGGAGGAGACGGCCTCGGCCTGAGGCCCGCCCACACCTCGCATGAGAATCTCCGCCCGAACGCAGTACGCCCTCGGCGCCATGCTCGCCCTGGCCACGGCCGACCGTCCGGTGCACGCCGAACGCATCGCCGCCACCCAGGAGATCCCGCGCCGGTTCTGTGACAACATCCTGCTCCAGCTCCGCCGGGCCGGGCTGCTCCGTAGCCAGCGCGGCCCGGACGGGGGCTACTGGCTGGCCCGGCCACCGGGGGAGATCGCCCTCGCCGACGTCATCCGCGTCACCGAGGGCGCCGAGCCGGACGCCAGGCCCTTCCCCCGCGCCGCGGCCCCGCTGGCCGCCATCTGGGACCGCCTGCGCAGCCACGAGAACGCGCTGCTGAGCGAGATCACCCTGGCCGACGTGGTCGCCGCGGGCGACGACCACGACGCGCCCGCCGAACCTGGCTGAGCCCCGTGGCAGGGTGGGGGTGTGCGTTTCGGAGTGCGGGAGTTCGAGCTGGCCCTGATGCATCGCATGCGCGACCTCAACCCGGGACGGGTCGAGGAGGCGCTACGGGACATGGGCGCCTCGCGGGCCGAGGTACGCGCGGCGCACGCGCACTGGACCCGGCTGGCCCACGCGCCCAGGGCGCCCAAGGGGGCCGCGGCGCTGCGGATGGCGCTGGGGCCTGCGCCCCACCGGGGGAGCAGGCCCGCCGGCAGCCTCACCTGCGACGTCCTGCGCTGGCCGCTCCCGTCGTGGCCGGGCCTGATGTACGAGGCGCTGCTCGGGCCCGGCGGCGAGCTGTGGAACCAGTGGTTCGTCCGCCCCTCGGGCCCCGCCCCGTCCGACCTCGCGCCCTGGACGTGCGTGGTGGCCGACCTCGCCGCGATGCCCGGGGCCGTACAACTGGAGGGCCCGGCGCCGCACCACTGGACGGTCGACTTCCCGTCCGGCGGGCGAACACACCGGGCCCGTTTCGTCTACGGCCTCCTGCAGCGCCTCGACGAAGGCATCACTTCCGACCCTTGACCGACAGCAACGCCCCCTCTTTCGTCCTCAAGGACAGCAGTGGGTGCGGTCGTTGAGGCTACTTGCGGCCCTTCACTGACAGCAGGGCCTTCCCTCTCGTCCTCAAGGACAGCAGTGGTGCGGTCGTTGGGGCTACTTGCGGCCCTTCACTGACAGCAGGGCTTTGTATGCGGGTTTTGGCGCGTAGTTCTCGTCCATCAGCGTCGCGGCGCCCTCGCCGTCGAACCAGCCGGGCACCCACGAGTGCAGGTCGGTGAAGCCCCAGACGGTCAGTTCGCGGCAGGCGCGGACGCTGAGGCAGTCGGTGAGCGCGCGCCGGTAGTAGTCGGCCTGGGTGGCGAGCTTCTCCGGGGTGACCGGCAGCACCATGCGGACGTCCAGCTCGGTGACCGCGACCTCGAGCCCGAGGTCGGCGAAGCGTTGCATGACGTTCGCCCAGTCGCCGGGGTAGTCGTACTGGATGCCGAGGTGGCCCTGGAAGCCGATGCCGTGGATCGGCACCCGCTCGGCCTTGAGGTCCTTGACGATGTTCAGGGTGGTCTCGATCTTGGGGGCGTTCCACTCGAGGTTGTAGTCGTTGATGAACAGCTTGGCGTGCGGGTCGGCCTTGTGGGCCCAGCGGAAGGCGTCGGCGATGTAGCCGGGGCCGAGGTGGGTCAGCCAGATGCTCTGCCGCATCGAGCCGTCCTCCTCCACGACCTCGTTGACCACGTCCCAGGCGCGGATCTTGCCCTTGTAGCGGCGTACCTGGGTGGTGATGTGGTCGCGCAGGATCTCGCGCAGCTCGGTCGCGTCGATGGAGCCGTCCTCGACGCCGCTGGTCAGCCAGGCGGGCAGCTGGTTGTGCCAGAGCAGTGTGTGGCCGCGGATCTGCTGGTGGTTGCGGCGCGCGTTCTCGACGAGCGCGTCGGCGTCGTCCCAGGTGTAGACGCCCCGCTCCGGCTCGACGGACTCCCATTTCATCGCGTTCTCGGCGGTGACGTGGTTGAACTCGCGGTTCAGGGTCTTGCGGTACATGGGCTCGTCGCGCAGCGAGGCGATGTCGACCGCTGAGCCGATCTTGATGTGCAGCTGCTGGGAGAGCTGGCGCAGGTCCTTGGCAGGACGCGGATGGTGCCCGGGGCCGGGGTGCGCGCTCGCCGGACTCGCGGGTACGGCGAGCACGAGCGCCAAGGCGAGGATCAAGGGTTTCACCGAACGAACCTCCGAATGCCGGAGCAGGGGTGCCAGGGCTGTTTCCGAAAGTTTCGGAACTATGTCGATAATTTCACCGACTGCCGGAACGTTAAGCGCTGGGGAAGACCCCGTCAACACCCGGTTTCACGCGCGAACGCGCTCCCGCCCCCGCCACGGCGCCTGATACGCCCACTGCCAGGCCAGCTCCAGCGGCCCCCGGTCGAACCTGCGCAGCCACCACGACGCCAGCACCATGAACGACAGGCAGATCACCGCCCACGCCGCGGGCACCCACCAGGGCCGCAGCCCGTCCAACCGTCCGGCCAGCCCCAGGCCCCAGTCGTAGCAGAGCACGCTCGCGGCCAGGTTCTGGAACACGTAACAGGACAGCGCCGTGCGCCCCACCCCGGTCAGGCCCCGCCGTATGACGCCCGGCGCCCCCTTCATGCCCAGCGCGACGTGCGTGACCAGCGCCAGCAGGCCCAGGGCGACCAGCGGCGCGGCGACGTACCGATCCACCATGAACCAGCTCGGGCCCGCGTAGGACGTGGCCAGGTTCAGCGGCACGCCGAGGCCGAGCCCCACGGCCATCAGCCGCACCCGTAGCGCAGCCCCGCGCTCCTCGAACGCGCCCGCGCGCATCAGCCGGGCCCCGAGCAGGAACAGCACGATCCCCATCGGTACGATGATCACCAGCTCGGCGCGGAAGACCGCGACGTTGTCCAGCCGCATCCGCACCTGGCCGAGCCAGTCGCGCGGCGGCACCCCGCCCGACACCGGCGGAGCCAGGGCCAGCGCCGCGGTGACCAGCGCGACGATGGCCAGGTGCACGGCCCCAGCCGCGACCATCCACGCGGTCACCGCCCGCTCGCTCCGCCCGATCAGGTAAGCCACCACCATCGAGGTCAGCGCGTACCCCATGAGCACGTCGAACTCGAAGACCAGCACGTAGTGCAGGACGCCCTCGCAGAACAGCAGCGCCGCCCGCCACAGGTACCGCCCGGGCCAGGGCGTCCCTCTGCGGGCGGCGCTGCGGTACTGCAGCTCAAGACCCACCCCGAACAGCAGCGTGAGCAGCCCGAGGAACTTGCCGTTCGCCAGGAAGCGCAGGAAGGTCTCCACCGCGCCGGTCTCGGGCCGCAGGAACCCCAGCGGACCCTCCGGCGCGGTGAAGAGCCAGATGTTCGTGCCGAGCGTGCCCATGATGGCCACCCCGCGCAGCACGTCGAGTGCGTCGATGCGTCGCGTCACACACTCCACTGTGCTGGCCTCGCGGGGCCAGGCCGTCGTCCCGAGGGGCGAAATACCGGGTACATCGATCGATGTACCCGGTCGTCGCCTCAGGAGGAGACGCCGGCCTCCTTGGCGGCCTGGTCGATGGTGGCCAGCTCGTCGGCGGTGAAGTCGAGCCGGTCCACCGCCGCCACGTTCGCCTCGAGCTGCTCGGGGCTGGAGGCGCCGACGAGCACCGAGGTGATCCGCGGGTCGCGCAGCGCCCAGGCCAGCGCGAGCTGCGCCACCGTCTGCCCGCGCGCGTCGGCCAGCTTCGACAGCGCCCGTACGAACGCCAGCACCTCGGGCGTCACCCGGTCCGCCGTCAGGAACCGGCCCTCGGCCGCCCGCGAGTCGGCCGGGATGCCGTCGAGGTAGCGGTCGGTGAGCAGGCCCTGGGCCAGCGGCGAGTACACCACGCAGCCCACGCCCTCCTCCTCCAGCACGCCGAGCAGCGCGTCCTCGATGCCCCTGTTGAGCAGCGAGTACGACGGCTGGTGCACCAGCAGCGGGGTGCCGAGCCCGCGCAGCAGCCCGGCCGCCTCGGCGGTGCGCTCCGGCGAGAAGTTGGACACGCCGACATAGAGCACGCGGCCGGTGCGGACCATGTGGTCCAGCGTGGCCACCTGCTCCTCCAGCGGCGTCTCCTCGTCGTCGCGGTGCAGGTAGAAGATGTCCACGTGGTCGAGGCCGAGCCGGGCCAGCGAGCGGTCCAGCGTGGCCAGCAGGTGCTTGCGGGAGTTGCCCTTCCCGTACGGGCCGTCCCACATAGGGTTGCTGCCCTTGGTGGTGACCACGACCTCGTCGCGCAGCGACCGGGGGAAGATCCGGCCGAAGGCGGACTCGGCGGCGCCGATGGGCGGGCCGTAGCGGTCGGCGATGTCGAAGTGGGTGATGCCGAGGTCGAGCGCCTTGTGCAGGATGGCGCGCTGGCTGTCGAGTGGCTTGCCCTCGCCGAAGTTGTGCCACAGGCCCAGCGAGACGGCGGGGAGGAGCAGACCGCTGCGGCCGCACCTTCTGTACGGCTGGCGTTCGTAGTCCACGGGTGACCTTCCGCAATAAAGGGGGTGAAACGTTTTACGCGTCCCAGTTAAGCACCTCCGCTCGCGCCGCCGCGCGGCGGATCGTGACGCTTCCGTTACCGGCGGCGGGGTATCGCGGGGCGCGATCCGCTCTCGTACGCCACAGAGGCGAGAACGGAGGCGCCATGACCATCGACCACATCCCGGAACCGGCCAGACACGGCCAGGGTGAGCCGTTCGGGCCGGCCTGGCAGGGCATCACGCTGCCCCGCGAGCTGCTGGACCGGCACGGAGCCAAGGTCCTCGACCCGTGGGCCGTCGGCCTCGACCCGGGCGAGGCCCGCCCCGACTCCACGGTCTACCGCGCGGACGTGCTGCTCGTCCCCGGGCAGCTCCTCGCCGTCCGCGAGGCGACCGACCGGATCGACGAGGCCCTGTCCACCGTGGGGCTGAAGCTGTCGGCGGAGAGCGTCGACCGCGCCCGCGACAGGGACTTCGGCGACCGGACCGTCTGGCTGCCCGCTGTCCTGGAGATCGCCGACGGTGCCCGCGACGTCATGGCCGACGCCTGGCCCGCGCTGCGCGCCGTGCGCAGGGCCCTGGCCGACCCGTCCTACGCCGAGCCGGCGGCCGCCGCCCTCCGTTCGCAGCTGGACCAGATCTCCCTCGACCACCTGTTCGTCGGCTCGGCCACCAGCGGGATCGGCTCGCTCGACCTCGGAGGCGAGCCCGCCACCAGCGGCCACGCCGTCACCGAGCAGCCCGGCACGGGAGGCGGCCCCGGATACGGGCGCATCCCGCTGACCGTGGTCGCCGGGCCGCCCCGCCGCCGCACCCTCGAAGAGCTGGGCGGCCCCAGGATCACCGTCGTCATCCTCGACACCGGCGTCGCCACCCACCCGTGGTTCAGGCCCGTCACCGACCCCGACGCGTTCCTCACCGTCGATCCCGACGGGCAGCAGCAGATCGAGGACACCCACCCCGCCTACGCCGGCCGCGACATCGCCAGGCTGGAGGGCTACGAGGACCTCGGCCAGGTGCCCAACCCGCTCATCGGCACCCTCAACTCGCACACCGGGCACGGCCTCATGCTCGCCGGGATCATCGCGCAGACCGCGCCCGACGCCCGCGTCCTCAGCTACAAGGTCATGCACAGCGACGGCGTCGTCCCCGGCGAGGCCCTGCACGCCGCGCTCGACCGCCTCCTCGACCTCATGGACGACGGGCAGCCCGTGGACGTGCTCTGCTGCTCCTTCGGCGGCTTCTCCGAGTCCGGCGACGCCGCCATGCAGTCGCTGTTCACCAAGGTCAACCAGTTGCGGGCGCGCGGCGTCACCGTCGTCAACGCGGCCGGCAACTACGCCACCACCCGGCCCTTCTACCTCGCCGCGCTCTCCGAGACCGACGTGCCGGGGCCGCCGCTCGCGCCGATGCTCGGCGTGGCCGCCAAGAACCCCGACGGCACCGTCGCCATCTTCAGCAACGACCACCCCGCCGTACGCTGGCGGGCCCCCGGCGCGATGGTCGTCAGCACCTTCCCGCCGGCCCACAGGGGCGCCCAGAACGCGCCGCTCAGCGTCGGCGAGCGGGCCGCGCTCGACTGCGACGCCGTGGGGCCGTTCTGCGGCTGGAGCGGCACGTCGTTCGCCGCGCCCATCGTGGCCGGCGTCATCGCCGCCGAGCTGACCAAGACCCTCGGGCAGGTCGGCGTCGACCCCGTCGAGCGGGCGCGCACGGTCATCGACACGATGATCAACGACAAGGCGGCGCGGCCGGAGATCACCCCGATCTGATGGCCGGCGACCGCGCACTCGACCGCCCGGCGGGCGCCCGCTCCCAGCGGCGCGAACGGCTGGCCGCGCTGCTGCTCGAAGCCCGTACGGGCAACAGGGGCGCGCTCGACGCCATCGTCGCCGAGCTGACCCCCGTGCTCTGGCACACCGCCAGGAACCAGGGCCTCAGCCCCCAGGCCGCCGAGGACGTGATCCAGACGACCTGGCTCACCCTGCTGCGCCACCTCGACGCCATCTCCGTGCCGGGCGCGCTCATCGAATGGCTGGTCACCACCACCCGGCGCGAGGCGTGGCGGGTCAGCGCCGCCGCCCGCAAGGACGACCTGCCCGGCGACGACGCCTTCGAGGACCTGCCCGACAGCGTGCTCACCCCCGACGAGCTGCTCGTGGACGACGAACGGCGGCGCGCCCTCTGGCACGCCGTCGAGAGCCTGCCCAAGAGGTGCGCCGAGCTGCTCAGGATCATCGCCTTCGTGCCGCGCCCCCACTACGACGCGGTGGCCGCCGCGCTCAACATGCCGATGGGCAGCATCGGGCCCACGCGCGGCCGGTGCTTCGCGAAGCTGCGCCTCCTGCTCGCGAAGGATCCGGATTGGAGTCCTTGATGAACACCGCAGAGGGGAGCGGCGCTCCCTACCTGACCCCCGAGGACGAGCTGCTCGCCGGGCAGATCGCCGACGTCTACCGCATCGTCGATCCCGTGCCCGCCACCCTGGTCGAACGCCTGCAGTTCGCGCTCGCCCTGGAGTCGCCCGACTTCGCCGTGCTGCGGCCGCACGAGGAGCCCGCACTGCCCGCCGGCGTGCGGGGCGGCGAGGACAGCCGGACGATCACGTTCGACAGCGAGATCCTCACCATCATGATCAGCGTGAGCGCGCGCGACGAGCACGCCGTCCGCGTGGACGGCTGGCTCGCGCCGCCCGGCGAGCACCTGGTGGAGCTGCGCACCGGCTGCGGCGCCCACGTGGTCAGGGCCGACGACCAGGGCAGGTTCGTGCTCGACGTGGTGCCACGCGGTCTGTCGCAACTCGTGGTACGCCAGGGGCTTGATGATCCGGCGCGGGCGACGATACTGGCGGTGACACCCTCACTCATCCTCTGACCCATCCCCCTGACCCCTCACTCTGACCCCACCGCGAGGCGGCCTTGCGCGACAGCGGTTTCGCGGCGATCCGCGAGCAGGTCGAGCACCTGCACAAGCTCAGCGTCGAGGCGACCGACAACGGGCGTCCCGCCCAGGCCGGCCGCCGCCTGCGCCGCGCGCTCGCCCTGCTCGGGCACGCGGACGGCGACCGAGCCGACCGAGCCGAGCCCGCCGAGCCCGACGGGCTGCTGGCCAGGCTGCTGACCAGCCTCGCGCACGCCGAGGCCGAGCAGGGGCACACCGGGCTCGGCATGGAGCTGCTCGACGCCGCGCGGCGCCGGGCGCCGCCGCACGAGCTGGCCATCGTGCACGCCCAGCGCGGCCTGCTGCACCTGCGCCTCGGCGCCGGCGCCGAGGCGCTCGCCGAGCTGGACGTCGCCGCACCCCTGCTCGCCGCGGCCGGCGAGCGGGTCGAGCTGTCCAGGGTGCTGCTCAACCGGTCCGTCATCCACCTCATGGCCGGCCGGGTACGCCAGGCCAGGGACGACGCCCGCAGGAGTGCCCAGCTCGCGCACGCGGCCGGCCACCGGGTGCTCGCCGCCAAGGCCCTGCACAACGACGGCTACTGCGACCTGCTGCTCGGCGACGTACCTGCCGCGCTGCGCGTCTTCGCCCGCGTCGAGGGCCTCTACCAGGACGTCAACCCCGGCTTCCTGCCCGTGCTCGCCGTCGACAGAGCCCGCGCGCTGCTCGCCGTGGGCCTCACCGACGAGGCCGGACGCACCCTCGACGGCGCCATCGACGGCTTCCGCCGGCAGCGGCTCATGCAGGACTACGCCGAGGCCCAGCTGGCCCGCGCCCAGTGCGCGCTCGACGCGGGCCGCCACGCCGAGGCCAGGGACCGGGCCCGGCGGGCGGAGACCTACTTCCGCCGCCGCGGCAGCACCGCCTGGGCACTGCGCGCGGTCCTCATGCGCCTCCGCGCCGACCTGGCCCGTGGGGCGGCCCCCGGCACAGTAGCCCCCGGCACAGTAGCCCCGGGTGCGGTGGCTTCCCGTGTGGTGGCTCCTGGTGTGGTGGCGCGGCGGGCGGGGGATCTGGCGGAGCGGTTCGCCGCGCTCGGCATGCGGGACGACGCCGAGATGGCCAGGCTGGTCGCGGTTCGCGCTCTCATCGCCGGCGGGCGTCCCCCCAGCGCCTTTCCCGAGAGCGGGCGGAACGTGTCGCTGGAGGTGCGGCTGATGCGGCACCTCGCCGGCGCCGAGCTGGCCGGCGCGTCCGGGCAGCGGGGCCTGGCGCTGCGCCGCGTACGGGACGGGCTGGCGCTCATCCACTCCCACCGGGGCCGCCTGGGCAGCCTCGACCTGCTCACCGGCGTCGCCGCCCTGGGCGCCGACCTCGCCGGCCACGGCCTGCGCGCGGCCCTCGACGGCGGACCGCCGCGGCAGGTGTTCGCCTGGTCGGAGCGGTGCAGGGCGCAGGCGTTCCGGTTCCGCCCGCCGCAGGCGCCCGAGGACGGCAGGACCGCCGAGGCGCTGGCCGAGCTGCGCCAGCTCGCCCAGCAGATGCACGCCGACGAGGCCGCGGGCCGCCGCGACCCCGCGCTGCGCCGGCGCTGCCTGGAGCTGGAGCAGGTGATCAGGGAGCGCGGCTGGCAGTTGCCCGGCGTGGGCGAACGGCTGGCACCCGCGTCGGCCTCCGCGGTGGAGTCGGCGCTGGCCGAGGACGACCTGGCGCTGGTCAGCCTGCTCAACGTGGACGGCGGGCTGCTGGCCCTGGTCCTCGTACGCGGCCGGTGCCACCTGCACCGGCTGACCGCGTACGAACCGGTGGCCGAGGCCGCGCGACGGCTGGCCGGCGACCTGAACGCCCAGGCGGGACGCAACCTGCGGCCCGCGCTGAAAGCCGTGATCGAGGCGTCCGTGCAGCGGCAGCTCGCCGTCATCGGCGACGCGCTCGCGGCGCCGCTGCGCCAGGCCCTGGACGGCGCCCGCGGGATCGTGCTGATCCCCACCATGGGGCTGTCCGCGGTGCCCTGGGGGCTGCTGCCCCACCTGCGCGGCAGGCCGCTGGCGGTGGCGCCGTCCGCGCTGGTGTGGCTGGCGGCCAGGGGCTCCGCCGCGCCCGACGACGGCTCGCCCGTACTGGTCGCCGGGCCCGACCTCGAGCACGCCGAACGCGAGGTCGAGCGGCTGGGCGACGTCCACCCCAAGGCGCGCCGCCTGACGGGGGAGCAGGCCACGGTGACGGCCACGCTGGAGGCGCTCGACGGCGCGTCCATCGCCCACTTCGCCGCCCACGGCCACCACGAGCGCGAGAACGTGTTCTTCTCCCGGCTCGTGCTCGCCGACGGGCCACTCATGGCGTACGACCTGCAGCGGCTCGGCCGGGCGCCCGGCCACGTCGTGCTGTCGGCCTGCGACGTCGGCCAGGCCGTGGTCAGGGCGGGCGACGAGTTGCTCGGGTTCACCGCCGCCCTGCTCTACCTCGGCACTTCCACCGTCATCTCCAGCCTCACCCGCGTGCCCGACCAGGTGGCGGAACGCGTCATGACGGCCTACCACCAGGCCGTCGCGGAAGGGGCGCGCCCCGCCGACGCCCTGGCCACCGCCTCACTCGGCGAACCCGCCGCCACCTTCGTCTGCTTCGGCGCCGGCTGATCATCTTCGGGAAGGCGGTAACGCCGGGGACACCCGTTGCTATGAAGGAGCGGACGGTCCTTGTCGTCTCAGGCTGCGAAAGCGGGGCGGGATGCGAGAGACGGGCTCCATCAGGTCCTCGGTGATGGCCGGGTTCGGGTTGCTGGCGCTGGTGTCGCTGGTGCTGGGGTTCATGGGGCTGCGTACGCACCTCGCCGCCGCGACCCCCGCACCCACCCTCCTCGACCTCGTCTACTACGACCTCCAGCTGTTCGTCATCGACCCCCAGCCGCTCGGCACGCCGGGCCCCCTGCCGTGGCCGCTGGAGGTCGCCAGGTTCACCGCGCCCGCGGTCACGATCTACGCGCTCGCCGAGACCGTACGCCTGCTGCTCGGTGCCGAATACCGCAGGCTGCGGGCCCGCGAGGCGTCCGGGCACGCGGTCGTCTGCGGCACCGGCCCGCTGGGACAGGCGCTGACGCAGCGGCTGCGCGAGAGCGGCCGCACGGTCGTCGTCATCGGCGGCCCGCCCGGCGACCCGCAGCGGGCGCGCGGGGTGTTCCACGTCGCGGGCGACGCCAGGAATCCGCAGGTGCTGCGCGCGGCCGGCGCCCACCGGGCCCGCGTCGTGTACGCCTGCGAGGACGACGCCACCGCCAACGTCGCCGTCGCCGCCGCCGCGCACGGCCTCGGCAGCGGCTCACCCGTGTCGGCCTACGCGTACGTCCCCGACCCCGGCCTGTGCTCCGCGCTGCGCGCCCGCCGCCTCGGCTCGAAGGGGCCGCACGAGCGGCGGCTCGACTTCTTCAACCTGGAGGAGCTGGCCGCCCGCGTGCTGCTGCTGCGCGACCCCGTCACCCACGAGAGCCCCGTCCTGCTGCTCGGACTCAGGCACTTCGGCGCGGCCCTGCTGGTCGAGCTGGCCCGGCAGTGCCGGCTGCGCGCCGGGGCCCGCGTCCCGGTCCGCGTGATCGCCACCGGCGCGACGGCCCAGGTGGAGGCGGTGTGCAGGACGTACCCGTTCGTCGCCGACTACTGCGCCGTGACCGCGCACGACGCGGGCGCCGACGGGCTGCGCCCGCTCCTGGAGGACATGAAGGAACGTCCCCAGCGCGTCTACGTCTGCTACGGCGACGAGCGCGACGCCCTGACCGCCACCCTCACCGTCGCGCCGCTGTGGACCGGCGCACCCATGATCGTCCGGGTGGGCCAGCGTAGGGTGTTCGCGGAAGCGTTCGGAACCGCGGGGCTGCTCGACGACATCGCCGGCACACTGCGGTTCTTCGCCGTCACAGAAGAGGCGGGACGACCGGAATTGATCGACGAGGACGTGATCGAGCGCCTGGCGCGGGCGATCCACGAGCGATACCTGATGGGGTGCGCCGAGCGCGGCGAGACCCCTGAGCAAAACGAGTCCATGGTGCCGTACGAGGCGCTGACCGAGGCCAAGAAGGGCCAGAACCGCGACCAGGCCGCCCACATCGGCATCAAGCTCCGCATGATCGGCGCGGTGCCGGCGCCGAGCACCGACGCGCCGGCCACGTTCGCGTTCGAGCACGACGAGATCGAGCTGCTCGCCGAGATGGAGCACCGCCGCTGGGCGTCCTACCTCCTCGACCGCGGCTGGACCCACGGCCCCACGCGCGACGACGCCAGGAAGCAGCACCCGGACCTCCTCGACTGGGAATACCTGTCGGAGGAGGCGCGCGGCAAGGACCGCGCGGCCGTCACCGGCCTGCCAGCCCTCCTGGAGGACGCCGGGTTCCGCATCGTCCGCGTCCCGCCGGAGAACCGGCGTCAGCACACGGAGCGATAGGGACGCCCCGGGACGTACTCGGACCACTCTGGGCCCGCTCTCAGGGCCGTGCTGTCGCGGAACACGTGCAGGGCACGCCGTCGGTACCAGGGCTTGCGAAGCGTTGCGGGGCAAGCCGCAGGGCCGGGGCCAGGTCGCTGTCAGTGCAGCTGGACGCCGATCAGGCAGGTGTCGTCGTCGGTGTCGGAGTTGGAGTGGGTCAGCAGGTCGTCCAGGCGGTGATCCAGCGTGGCGGCGCCGCGCCTGGCGATGGCCAGCAGCCGGTCCTGGGCGTGGCGCAGGTTGTGGTCGCGCCGCTCGATCAGGCCGTCGGTGTACATCAGCAGCGTGTCGCCGGAGCGCAGCTGCAGCCGGCCCTCCTCGTACGCCGCGTCCTCGAACGCGCCCAGCAGCGGGCCCTTCAGCACCGGCAGCTCGGAGCCGTCGCCGTCGCGCAGCAGGATCGGCGGCAGGTGTCCCGCCCGCGCCCAGTGCAGGACGCGGGACGACGGGTCGTACAGCGCGCACACCGCCGTCGCCGTCATGCGGTCGGCCAGGTGGTGGGCGACCATGTTCAGCCAGGTCATGAGCTGGGCGGGGCCCGCCCCTGTGGTGGCGAGGCCGCGCAGCGCGTTGCGCAGCACCACCATGCCGGTGGCCGCCTGCACGCCGTGGCCCGCCACGTCGCCGACCGACAGCAGCACCTGGCGTGAGGGCAGCGCGACCGCGTCGTACCAGTCGCCGCCGACCAGGTGCTCCTTCTGCGCCGGGCGGTAGCGGACCGCGATGTGCAGGCCTGAGGAGTCCATGGCGCCGTGGGACGGCGGCATGATCGCCTGCTGCAGCTGCAGGGCCAGCCTGTTGCGGGCGGCCGACTGCTGCTCGGTGTGGGCGAGCTGGTCGCGGGTGACGGACAGCGCGACCTCCGTCCAGTGCTGCGAGGAGATGTCCTGGTACGCGCCGCGTACCGCCATCAGCCGGCCGTCCGGGCCGAAGACCGGCTCGGCCACCACCCGCATGTGCCTGGCCACACCGCCGGGGCGCCGCAGCCGGAACGCGACGGCCGCCATCCTGCGGTGGTGCAGCACCGTGCGCAGGAACCGGCCCACCGCCACCGCGTCGTCGGGGTGGGCGTGGTCGCGCAGCCGTTCGAGGGGGACGGGGCGGTCGCCCTGGGTGCGGCCGTACAGGGTGTACAGCTGGGCGTTCCAGGTGATCTCGCCGGTACGCGCGTTCTCCTCGAACCCGCCGATCCTGCCCAGCCGCTGCGCGTGCTCCAGCAGTCCGGCCAGCCGCGCGTCCTCGTCGTGGTCCCGCCACACCATGAGCACGCTCTCGCCGTGCCTGGTCAGGCTGACGTCCGCGACGCCCGTGGCGCTCAGCTGGAGCGGCATGCGCTCGGCCCGGAACGGCTCACCGGTGGCATGCACCTGCTCCAGCAACCCCAGCAACCCGCGCGCCGCCTGCGGACAGGCCTCCAGCAACGACCCGCCCACATGGATCGGGTACGCCTCCAGCAGCACCCCGTCACCACGCATGACCCGCTCACTGACATGCTGGATCTCGAAGTCCGCCGGTTTCCGGCGCTCGTCCAGCCGCGCCCGCAGCACAAGGGACGGATCCGGCAACGCATCCGCCAGCCCCACCAGCTCGGCATGCTGCGCCGCTCCTGTGGCCTCATCCTCCGGCCTGGCGACGTACGGCGAGTCGAGCGTCCGCGCACAGAGCTCGGCCAGCGCCTCGATCTGCCGCTCAACCCGCACCGACCGCGCCGGCACCGCGTAAGGCCAGCACACCTCCAACACTCCCACCACCCGCCCTTTGACCACCATAGGGACGGTCACCCGCGCCCCACCCTCGTGCTCATCCAGGGGCGGGCCACCGGCCGGACGGTCATCGGACGCGGGGGAGCTTCCGGGCGGGGGGTGTGAGGGTGGGGGGTGGCCGATGGCGGGGAGGGTGGTTGACGGGTGCCAGAGGAGGCGGCGTTCGCGCAGGGTGCGGCTCGCCGGGGTGGGGACGCCCGGCGGGATGTGACGCCAGCGCCTGGCCTCCTCGTCGCCGAAGCCGGCCTGCCCGGCCAGGGCGAGGGCGCCGCCCGGCTCGGCCTCCCAGACGGCCACGGCCGTCGCGCCCAGCGGGGCCAGCGCGTGCTCCAGCAGCGAGGCGGCCACGACCTGGGTGTCGCGGGCGCCCAGAGCCGAGCTCTCGGCGGCGCGCAGGCGGGCCGACACGCCGGGTCGTGCTCGCCCGCCGCTGCGATGCGGTCGCCCGCCACCTCGTTCACCACGTCGGCGGCGACCTCCAGCGGCGTCACGCCCGCCTTGACGGCGAGCAGGGCGAGCTGCTCGGCCGCCTGCGCCGGCGTGCACCGCAACCGCTCGACCAGCACCCCCTTGGCCAGCTCGATCACCGCACCACCGGCAGCGGCCCGCCGCACCCGCTCAGCCTCCTCCCGCAACCGCTCAACCGTCGCCACCAGGTGCTCCAGCCCACCGGCATCCGCGTCGGCGCCGGCGGGGGAGGGAGGTGTCTCGTCGTTCTCGGGTGGGGGTGTCATGGCGGGAGGGGGCGGGTCGCGGGCCAGGGGAACGGTGCGGGTGGCGTCATCGAATACCTCCGAGGAAACTCCCGCCTTCAGACGGGAGAGGAATCGGACCCCTGCGGAGCAGGACAGGGGCAGCCGGTTCGCCGCCAGGCGAACCGGCGTCAAAACGCCGCACGACATCGCACGGTTCGGTAGTGTGTTCGACGGTGGCGATGACCAAGCCACCGGGCGAACGATCGGAAACATCCTCGCCGCCGGGCCGGCGGAGAGGAGAAACGCCTGTGGAGCTGGTGTAAGACCTCAACGAGAGTTCCTTTCTCGGGCGGGCGACCCGGCGGTGAAGCAGGAAGCCTCACGGGCGACCGTGGGAATCCCCCTCGTTCACGAGGGGGAGGAGGTCAAGACAGGTCCAGCCAGTGGCGGATGCGGGCGATCAGGTGGTCGGCGTCCACGGGCTTCGTGACGTGGTCCGAGGCGCCGGCGGTGAGGCTCTTCTCCTGGTCGCCGGGCATCGCCTTGGCGGTGACGGCGATGATGGGCAGGTGCGCGTACCGCGGCATCGAGCGGATGGTCTCCGTCGCCGTGTAGCCGTCCATCTCGGGCATCATCACGTCCATCAGGATCAGGTCCGTCTCCGGGTGGGCGGTCAGCGTGTCGATGCCGGTGCGGCCGTTCTCGGCGTGCAGGACGGTGATGCCGTGCAGCTCCAGCATGCTGGTCAGCGCGTAGAGGTTGCGGGCGTCGTCGTCCACCACGAGCACGGTGCGCCCGGCGAGCGCGTTGTCGGTCCCCCTGCCCTCGGGCGCGTTCACCGCGCCTGACCTGACCAGCGGGAGCACGTCGCCGGGCTGGCCGGCGGTGAGGTGCAGGGCGATGCGCTCGCGCAGCTCGTCGAGGCTGGACAGCAGCTCCAGCGGCTGGTGCGCCAGGCGCACCTCCTGCTGCGGGGGCGAGCGCCAGTTGTTGTAGGCCAGCACCGGCACCCCGCGCAGCCGCGGGTCACCGTCCATGGCGGCCAGCACCTGATAAGACGACATGTCAGGCATGTCGAGGTCGAGGACGATGCAGTGGCACGGCTCCCCGCCCAGCAGCCGCGCCGCCTCCTCGGGCCCGGCCGCCGTGACCACCTCCATCGTCCCGCCCAGGTCGCGGGCGGTGGCGAGGTCGCCCATGACGCTCTCCGCGACCAGCGACAACAACCCGCTCCGCCGCTCCTCGATGACGAGCAGCCGCCGCGCGCTCACCGGCGCCCGCTCGGCCGGCTGCGCGGGCGCGCCCTCGGCCGGCGCGATCGCCTCACCGGGCTCGTACCCGGGCCGCGCCACCGGCAGATACAGCGAGAACACGCTGCCCTGCCCCGGCGTGCTCCGCACGGTGATGGCCCCGCCCAGCAGGTACGCGATCTCCCGGCAGATCGACAGCCCCAGCCCGGTGCCGCCGTACTTACGGCTGGTGGTGCCGTCGGCCTGCTGGAACGCCCCGAAGATCACTTCGAGCTGCTGCCCGGGGATGCCCACCCCGGTGTCGACGACCCGCAGCGCGATGGCGGGGCCGTGGGGACGTACGGACGCGGGCAGCTCACCCGGCGCGGCCGGCTCGATGCGCAGCTCCACGCTGCCCGTCTCGGTGAACTTGACCGCGTTCGACAGCAGGTTCCGCAGCACCTGCCGCAGCCGCGAGTCGTCGGTGAGCAGCTCGGCCGGCACGCCGGGCGCCAGGGTGACCCGGAAGTCAAGGCCCTTCTGGCCGGTCATGGGCCGGAACGTGGCCTCGACGTAGTCGAGCAGCCGCCGCAGCTGCACCCATTCGAGGTTGATGTTCATCTTCCCGGCCTCGACCTTCGACAGGTCGAGGATGTCGTTGATGAGCTGCAGCAGATCGGACCCTGCCGAGTGGATGATGCCCGCGTACTCGACCTGCTTGGGGGTGAGGTTGCGGGTGTGGTTCTGGGCGAGCAGCTGCGCCAGGATCAGCAGCGAGTTGAGCGGCGTGCGCAGCTCGTGGCTCATGTTGGCGAGGAACTCGCTCTTGTACGTGGACGCCAGCGACAGCTGGTGCGCCCGGTCCTCCAGCTCCTGCCTGGCCTGCTCGATCTCGAGGTTCTTGGTCTCGATGTCCTGGTTCTGGCGGGCCAGCAGCGTCGCCTTCTCCTCCAGCTCGGCGTTGGAGCGCTGGAGCTCCTCCTGCTGCTGCAGCAGCTCCTCCGAGCGGGCCTGCAGCTCGACCGCCAGCCGCTGCGACTCCTTCAGCAGCTCATCGGTACGCGCGTTCGCCACGATCGTGTTGAGGTTGACCCCGATCGTCTCCATGAGCTGGTCGAGGAAGGCCCGGTGCACCGGCGTGAACGCCTGCACCGAGGCCAGCTCGATCACGCCCAGCACCTGCTCCTCGACCACGATGGGCAGCACGATCACCGACGAGGGGTCGGTGCGGCCGAGCCCTGAGGCGATCGTGATGTAGCCGGGCGGCAGGTCGGTCATGGCGATCGTCCTGCGGCTGCGCGCGGCCTGCCCGACCAGCGCCTCGCCCAGCCTGAACCGGGTGGGCCGCTCGGGGTCGACCGGGTAGCCGTAGCCGCTGATCAGCTTCAGCTCGCTGTCCTCGGCCGAGAAGAACGCGCCGTACTGGGCGGAGACCAGCGGCGCCAGCTCGTTCATGACCAGCTCGGCCACGGTGGTCAGGTCGCGGTGACCCTGCATCAGGCCGGACATGCGGGCCAGGTTCGACGTCAGCCAGTCCTGCTGCTCGTTGGCGGTCGTGGTCTCGCGCAGCGACTTCACCATCGAGTTGATGTTGTCCTTGAGGTCGGCCAGCTCGCCCTCGGCGTCCACGGTGATCGAGCGGGTCAGGTCGCCCGAGGTGACGGCGCTGGTCACCTCGGCGATGGCGCGCACCTGCCTGGTGAGGTTGCCGGCCAGCTCGTTGACCGACTCGGTGAGGTCCTTCCAGGTGCCCGACACCGCGGGCACGTCCGCCTGGCCGCCGAGCCGCCCGTCCGTGCCGACCTCGCGGGCCACCCTGGTCACCTCGGAGGTGAACAGCGACAGCTGGTCCACCATGCCGTTGAACACCGACGCGATCTCCCCGAGCAGCCCGTCGGCGTCGTCGGGCAGCCGGGTGCGGAAGTCGCCGTCCCTGACGGCGGTCAGGCCGGCCAGCAGCCTGCGCAGCTCGGGCTCCTCACCCGCCTCTCCCTGGCCCCTGGCGCGCTGGCCGCGCGCGGCGGACGGACGGGACGTGCCGACGGTGGGGTCGTTCATGACCGCTCCTCCGTACTCGGCCAAGCAATCGAGGTAGCGCAGAGATTATCCGGAGCCGGCCGCCGCGGGGGCCGGCCGTGAGTTGTCATTGCGCTATCACAGCATGTATCCGGCGGGAAATCCGTCAGAGGGAATGGCCCGCCGAGGTGAGCGCGGCGACGGCCGTCTCCACCGTGTCGTGCACGGGGACGTACGCCGCCACACCGGTGATCTCGAAAAGGCGGGCGGGCAGCGGCTGCACGCCCGCCAGGTGCACGGTGCCGCCGTTCCTGAGACAGTCGGTGGCGCAGCGCAGCAGCACGTGCAGCCCCGAGCTGTCCATGAACGGGACGCCCGACAGGTCGAACACCATGCCCCGGGCGAGATCGACGGGCAGCTCACGGACGTAGGCTTCGAGCTGGGCTCGATTGGTGGCGTCCATCTCGCCGTTGACGGCGATCACGATCACCCCGCGCGGGCGCTGGTGCGCCAGCTTCAATGGCGGCATCTACGGCTTCTCCGCTTTCGCCGGCGGAATACGACCATCCAACGAAGAATAATCCGCAAAAGTGTCCTGGGATATCCCTGGTTTTCCGCCAAAAGCAGGGTCCTCCGCCGGGCCGCGAAAGGGGCTCGGGTGAGAGGCTCAGGCGGTCGTGGGAAGGGTCGTGAGCAGGGTCGTGGTGACGGTGACCGTCGCGTACGGCATCACGAACCGGCCGCCCAGCGCGTCCACCGCCGCACCCATGCCCGCCAGCAACTCCTCGCGCTGCTCGGCGGGCAACCTGCTGTGGCCGCCGAAGGTGGGCAGCGCGTCCAGCCACTCCTCCCGCGTGTACGTCCGCTCCCAGTCGTCCCGCCACCGCTCGGGCTCGTGGAACGCGTCGCACGCCTCGATGCCCTCGCTCGCCTTCCCGGCCATCACCGCGTACGCCTCCAGCGCCGGCCCCGCCGCGCCCACGGCCGCCATCTGCGGCAGCACCCGCCGATAGACCTCGGCGAAGGCGTCGGCCACGGCGGGCGGCGGCTGCATGACGTTCCAGAACAGCGCCAGCCGGCCGCCGGGCCGCAGCACCTCGGCCGCCCTGGCGGCGCCCGCCACCGGGTCCACCCAGTGCCAGGTCTGCCCGGCGACCACCGCGTCGAAGCGGCGCCCGCGCGCGTCCCAGGTCTCGAACGGCGCCACCTCGGCCTCCAGGCCGCGCTCCCGCGCGAGTCTGACCATGCGCTCGTCCACGTCCACGCCGAGCACGCGGCAGCCGGCCGCCTGGAGCTGCCGGGCGGCGATGCCGGTGCCGCAGCCGACGTCGAGGACGTCGGGGCCGGGCGCGGAGCCGGCGATGCGGGTGATCAGCGGCTCGGGGTAGCTCGGACGGGCGCGGTCGTAGCGGTCGGCCTCGGTGCCGAAGGACTCGGCGACCTCACGGATCTGATGGGTCTCCTGCCCGGAGGGGAGGCCGGGCTCTGGGATAGTGGGCATGTGCCCACAGTAGGTGGGCGCCCGCCCACTCGGCAACGCGCTCAGGCCCGTTTCGCCACCGGCGGACGCAGCAGCGACAGCATGGTGGTCACCAGCACCTTCTCCACCTCGTCCGGCGCCAGCCGGCCCGCATCGAGCTCCTGCGCGGCGCTGTGCAGGATCGCGAAGAACGCCGTCACCAGCCACTGCGACGGCAGGTCCGTACGGAAGTCGCCGGCCTCCCGCCCTCGCGCGATCAGCCGCTCGACCCGGCGCAGCGGGCGCTCGTGCCGCTCCCTGATGCGCTCGGTGGGCAGCGCGCGGTCGGCGGCGAGGAACAGCCGGCGATGGCGGTCGAGCACCTCCCACGACGAGCGCAGCAGGCCCTCCATGGCCTCGGGCGGCGGCGCGGTGTCGATGCGGTCGTCCTCCAGCACGCCGTCCGCCATGCGCACCGCATGGTCGAGCACCGCGTCCACCAGCGCCTCACGGGAGGGGAAGTGGCCGTAGAGCGTCACCCTGCCCACCCCGGCCTCCCGCGCGATGTCGGCCACGCTGGCACCCGGGTCGGCACTGAGCAACCGCGTGCCGGCCTCCAGGATCGCGGCGATGCTGCGCTCGGCGTTCGCACGCCGGGCCGGAACGGGCTGTCGAGCCACGGCCTTCACCATGACCCCACCCTACGTCGCCCGGTCCGTTATCCCTGGTAAGCCCGGTTTCACAGCTGAAGTGCGTGGTCGAGCAGGGATTGCAGGGTGACGGCGCCGATCAGCCGTTTGCCGGCCACCACCGCCACGAGCGGGCTGTGCGTCCGCGCCATCAGCGACGCCAGCTCCAGCACGGTCGCCTGCGGACCGGCCACCGGCAGCTCGCGCGGCTCCTCCGGCAGGCACTGGCGCACCGTCCTGCCGTCGAGGCGATGCAGGAACCGGTCGGCGTGCGCCTCGTCCACCACCCTGGCCAGCGCCGGGTCGTCCTGGCAGTAGGCCGGCACCGCCAGCCGCAGCACCTGCGTGCCCGGCAGGATGCTGTGCGGGAGACCGTCGTCGCCGATGAGGATGAGCCCCGGCAGGTCCCGGTCGGCGAGCAGCCTGGCCGCCTCGAGAGCCGGGGTGTCGAGGGTGACCGTCGGGAACTCGACGGCGAGATCGCGTGCGCGCATGCGATGACCTCCCTTACCCGGGTGAATGCCCTCAGCGTGGGGCGGTCCAGCGTCCGGTCACGAGCTTGTCACCCCACCGGTCAGGGCAGCTCGGCGAATCGCTCCACCTGCTCGGTGCGCCCGGAGACGAGCACGATGTCGCCGTACGTCAGCTCCGTCTCGGCCGTCGCGTACGTGAACTCCTCGCCAGGCGGCTTGACCGCCACGATCGTCACGCCGTACTTGCGGCGCAGGTTGGACTGGCCGAGCGGGATGCCGACGTATTCCTTCGGCGGGCTGGTCTTGGCCAGCGCGAAGTTCTCGTCGACCTGCATGTAGTCGAGCATGCGGCCGCTCACCAGGTGCGCCACCCGCTCGCCCATGTCGTGCTCGGGGAAGACCACGTGATGGGCGCCGATGCGGCTCAGGATGCGGCCGTGCTGGGTGCTGATGGCCTTGGCCCAGATGTCGTTGATCTCCAGCTCGACCAGCAGCGACGTGGTGAGGATGCTGGCCTCGATATCGCTGCCGACCGCCACCACCGCCTGGTAGAAGTCGGGCACGCCGAGCTGGCGCAGCGCCTCCATGTCGGTGGCGTCGGCGGTCGCGATCTGGGTGATGCGGCCCGCCAGGCTCTGCGTGATCTTGGGCCGGTTGTCGATGGCCAGGACCTCGGTGCCGCGCCGGGTGAGTTCCAGCGCCAGCGACGTGCCGAACCTGCCCAGGCCGATGACGACGACCGGGTCGCCCTTGTACTCAGCCAACGATGACACGCTCCTCTGGTAGCTCGTAGTGCCGGGCGCGCCTGTTGAGGGCCAGCGCGGAGCCCAGGGTGAGCGGGCCGATGCGGCCCACGAACATGAGCATGACGAGCAGCAGGTGCCCGGCCGTGCCGACGTCGGCGGTGATGCCGGTGGACAGGCCCGCCGTGCTGAACGCCGAGACCACCTCCAGCATGACCTGGTCGAGGCTGTGCGGGGTGAGCGCGAGCAGCACGTACGTCGCCACACCCACCAGCCCTACCCCCAGCGCCGTCACCGTGACGGCCTGCCGCTGGTTGGTGTCGGGCAGCCGCCGGTGACCGACGTTGACCCGGCTCTCGCCGCGCAGCTCGGCCCACACCACGAACGCCAGCAGGCCCGCCGTGGTCACCTTGATGCCGCCCGCGGTGCCGCCGCTGCCCCCGCCGATGAACATGAGCAGGTCGGTGAGCAGCCAGCTCGACGGGTACATGGCCGAGACGTCGAGGGTGTTGAATCCGGCCGAGCGCGGCATGACGGCGGTGAAGAACGCGGCCAGCAGCTTGTCGGGCTCGTCGAGCGCGCCCAGCGTGCCGGGGTTGCGCCACTCGGTCATCAGGAACACGAGGGTGCCGAGCACCAGCAGCGTCACGGTGACGCCGAGCGTGATCCTGGTCAGCACGCTCCACTTGTGCGGGTGACGCCAGGTGCGGGCCAGCTCGAACACGACGGGGAAGCCGAGCCCGCCGACGATGCAGGCGAACGCCACGGTCAGGCAGATCCACGGGTCGGTGACGAACCGCATGAGGCTGTCGGGCCACAGCGCGAACCCCGCGTTGTTGAACGAGGCCACTGCATGGAAACCGCCGAGGTAGAGCGCCCGGCCGAACGGCTCACCGTACGCGATCATGAACCGGCCGGTCAGCACGACGGCGGCGACGCTCTCGCACAGCAGCGTGAACAGCACCACCTTGCGGATCACATGGCGGATGTCGCTGGCGCTGAGCGCCTTGGTCTCGGCCTGCGCCACGATCTTGGCCCGCAACCCTAAGCGGCCCGAGACGAGCAGCGTGAACACGGTGGCCATCGTCATGATGCCGAGCCCGCCCACCTGGACCAGCCCCGCGATCACCAGCTCCCCGAACACCGACCAGTGCGAGGCGGTGTCGACCACCGCGAGACCCGTCACGCACACCGCCGAGGTGGCCGTGAACAGCGCGTCGACCAGCCCGGCCGGCTCGCCTGACGTGGTGGCGGCGGGCAGCGCGAGCAGGGCCGTGCCGGCCGTGATGGCCAGGCCGAAGCCGAGCACCACGACCTGCGCGGGCTGCTGGAAACGGGACGTCAGCCAGGCGAGAACGCGGTTCATGCACGTGCCCCGATGTGACGAGCACGGCTACGGCCACGCATTCGTGAACGCCTCCCCCGACCGTCCGGCCGGCAGTCCATGCCGACCAGACCTCCGGCGTACCGACGCACTACCGTAACACCGCCGCCGGGCGGCGGCGCACCGGCCGCCCGGTGGCCTCGCTCACCCGTCGAGTGCCAGCGTGAGCCGCCTGGCCAGGCCCGTGTCGCGGCGCCTGCCGAGGCGGTGGACGGCCAGCTCCAGCGCCTCGCGCTGACCCACCAGCACCACCCACGCCTTGGCCCGCGTCACCAGCGTGTAGAGCAGCTTGCGGCGCAGCATGACGCCGCCCGACTCGGCCACGATCGGCGCCACCACGAACGGGTATTCGCTGCCCTGCGAGCGGTGCACGCTGATGGCGTAGGCGTGGGTGAGGTCGTCGAGCTCGTCGAAGCCGTACGTCACCTGCTCGCCGTCGTCGGTGCGGATCTCGACCGCGCGCTCCTCGCGCACCACGGCCGTCACCGTGCCGGTCTCGCCGTTGAAGACACCCTTGTCGTAGTTGTTGCGGATCGGCATGACCCGGTCGCCCACCCGGAACACCGTGGACCCCGACCAGTGCTCGGGCTTGTCATCGGTGGCCGGGTTGAGCTGGTCCTGGATGAGCCTGCCGAGCGCGGTGGCGCCCGTCTCGCCCTTGCGCATCGGGCACAGCACCTGCACCTGACCGGGATCGACGCCCTGCTTGCGGGGGATCGCCACCATCGCCAGGTGGGCCACCCGCCGCGCGGCCTGCGCGGGGTCGTCGAGCTCCTCGAACCAGAACCCGCCGCCGCCCGGCGTCGCGGGCAGCCGCCCCGCGCGGATGCGGTGGGCGGCCTGGACGATGCCGCTGCCGCCGGCCTGACGGAAGACGTGGGTCAGCTCGACGCGCGGGATCGCGGTGACCCGCAGCAGGTCGGCGAGGACGTCGCCGGCGCCGATGCTGGGCAGCTGGTCGCTGTCGCCGATGAGCAGCAGGTGGCTGCCCGGCCGCACGGCGGCGGTGAGCCGGGTGGCGAGATGCAGGTCGAGCATGGACGCCTCGTCGACCACGATCAGGTCGGCCTGCGAGGGCCGCTCGTCGAACAGCGTCTCGGGGTCGGGGTCGGGCTGCTGGGCGAGCATGCGGTGGATGGTCATCGCGGGCATCCCGGTCAGCTCCGACAGCCGCTTGGCGGCCTTGCCGGTGGGCGCCGTGAGCGTGACCGTGCCGCCCGCGGCCCGCACGACGGTCGCGATCGCCTTGACCGTGTGGCTCTTGCCGCACCCCGGCCCGCCGGTGATGATCGAGACGGTGCTGGTCAGCGCCATGGTGACGGCCGCGCGCTGGTCGTCGTGGAGCCCCGCGTCCTCCTCGAAGGAGCGCAGCGGCAGCGTGGAGCGGGCCCGCAGGAGCGCGGTGAGCTGCGCGGTCAGCGCCACCTCGCGGCTGTGCACGTGTTTGAGGTAGGCGACCGGCTCGTCGGGCCTTTCCGGATGGGTCTCGACGACCAGCCGCCGCTCGCCCGCCAGCGCGTCGACCATCGGCCGCACCAGCTCCTGGTCCTGCTCGATCAGCTGCGCCGCCTCCCTGACCAGGACCTGCACCGGGACGAAGCAGTGGCCGTCGCGGCTGCCCGCCGCCTCCAGCCGGTCGAGCAGCGCCGCCTTGACCCGCTGCGGGCTGCGCTCAGGCACCCCCGCGCGCAGCGCGATGCGGTCGGCGATGCGGAACGCGATGCCCCTGACCCGGCCGATGAGCTGGTAGGGGTCGGTGGCGAGGACCTCTTCCGCGTCTTTGCCGAACACCTGGTGGATCTTGGCGGCGAGCAGCGGGCTGACTCCGAGGCCCTGCAGGGTGACCATGAGCGCGGCGATCGCCTTCTGCTCCTGCCACGCCTGGACGATCTGCCCCTGCCGCTGCGGCCCGATGTTGACGACCTCGGTGAGCCGCTCGGGCTCGCCGTCGATGACCTTGAGCGTGGCCTCGCCGAAGTGGTCGACGATCGCGTACGCCAGCTTCGGCCCGATGCCCCTGATCAGCCCCGACCCCAGATAGGCGCGGATGGCGCGGACCGACGACGGCGTGACCCGCTCGCAGCCGCTGACCGCGAAGCGCCGGCCGTGGCGGGCGTGCCTGCCCCACTCGCCGAACAGCCGCAGCGTCTCGCCCGGCTGCACGCCGGCCAGCGCCCGGCCGGTGGCCACGAAGTCGGGCTCGCCGTCGGCGCTCATGCGCGCCACGGTGTATTCGTCGTCACGGACGTAGACGAGCTGCTCGACGCTGGCCTCCACACAGGAGATCCAACCACCAGGCACCGACAACCCGGCTAACCGGCCGCCGCGTCCGTCGGGGGGTCGTCGAGCGTACTCAGGCACTCGCGGGCGAGCTGGAGCTCCTCGCGTACCTGGACCACGAGGATCGGGACCTTGGCCCCGTACGCGCTGACAGGCCCGTCGTCGCTCCGCTCGCGCAGCGGCGGCGGCTCGACGCCCAGGACGCCCAGGCGGCGGCAGACCGCCTCGCGCACCTCCGGCTGGTTCCAGCCGATCTCCCCGGTGAACACCAGCGCGTCCATCCGCGGCAGCGCGGTCGCCGCCGCGGCGATCTCCCCGGCCACCCGGTGGGCGAACACGCGCAGCGCCAGTCCGGCCGCCGCGTCGCCGTCACGCTCGGCCGCCACCAGCTCCCGCGTGTCGCCGGACCGGCCGCCCGACAGGCCCAGCAGGCCCGAGCGGCGCTGCAGGCCGTCACCCAGCTCCGCGACCGACAGGTGGCCCTGCGACAGCAGCCACACCAGCATCCCAGGGTCCACGCTGCCCGACCGCTTGCTCATGGGCAGGCCGTCCAGCGGCGTGAACCCCATGGACGTGTGCCGGCTGCGCCCGCCGGAGACCGCGCACACCGAGGCGCCGCCGCCCAGGTGGGCGAGCACCAGCTCCAGCTCGGCCACCGGGCGTCCCAGCAGGTCGGCCACCCGGTCGGCGGCCCAGGCGTAGGACAGGCCGTGGAAGCCGTAGCGGCGCAGGCCGTGCTTCTCGCGCCACTCGGGCGGCAGGGCGTAGACGGCGGCCTCGTCCGGCAGGCCGGCGTGGAAGGCCGTGTCGGGGCAGAGCACGTGCGGCACGGCCGGGAGCTGCTCGCGGGCCGCGTCCAGGAGGTCGAGCGCGGGCGGCAGATGCAGCGGGGCGAGGGCGGTCAGGCCGCGCAGCGCGGCCACGGTCTCGTCGTCGGCGACGGCGGGCGCGCGGACGAGGTCGCCGCCGTGCACCAGCCGATGCGCCACGGCCCTGATGTCCCGGTCGAAGTGGCCACCCAGAAAACCTTCCAGCGCCGACGCCCCCGACCAGCCGCCCTCGCCCTCCCCGCCGGACGGGCTGGGGCGATTCAGGGAGGAGGGGGAGCCCGCGCCAGGGCCGGCGCCGGGCCGAAAGCCCGAGCCGGAGCCCGCGCCGGAGCCCGCGCCGGAGCCCGAGCCGGAGCCGGAGCCGGAGCCGGAGCCCGTGCCCGAGCTCGAGCCGGAGCCCGAGCCGGAGCCCGTGCCCGAGCTCGAGCCGGAGCCCGAGCCGGAGTTCGAGCCTTGCGGGGCTGTGGCGAGGTCGGTGTGGTTGCTGTCGATGACGCAGCCGCCCTGGACGAGGTCCAGGCGGAGGCTTGATGAGCCGGCGTTCACCGTGAGGATCGCCGCCTCCTCTTCCATGGCCCGCCTCATGCCGCCACGGCTACCCACCACCACCCCGGCAAAACCGGACGTCCAAGGACGAAAGGGTGACGCCGCTTTACCACCGGCAGGGGTTGTCGCTCACAACGCTCGGGTAGTCGTGCGAAATGGACATCACCCTGCAGGTGAACGGAGTGCCGCGCACGGTGCACGTGGACCCGCGCCTGTCGCTGCTCGACCTGCTCCGCGAACGCCTCGGCCTCATCGGCGCCAAGAAGGGCTGCGACCACGGCCAGTGCGGCGCGTGCACGGTGCTGATCGACGGCCGGCGCGCCAACGCCTGCCTGGCGCTCGCCGTCGCGGTGGAGGGCAGGGAGATCACCACCGTCGAGGGCCTGGCGAACGGCGACGAGCTGCACCCGCTGCAGGCGGCCTTCATCGAGCACGACGCCTTCCAGTGCGGCTACTGCACCCCGGGCCAGCTCTGCTCGGCGGCCGGGATGCTGGGCGAGCCGGGCCCGAGCGCCGTGACCGAGGACCTCGCCACCGACCCCGGCCTGACCCCTGAGGAGATCAGGGAACGGATGAGCGGCAACCTGTGCCGGTGCGGCGCGTACGTCAACATCGTCAGCGCCATCCGCGAGGTGACGTCGTGAAACCCTTCGAGTACGCCCGCGCCGCCACCCCGGCGGAGGCCGTGCGCGGCTTCGCCCCCGGCACCATGTACCTCGGCGGCGGCACCAATCTGGTCGACCTCATGCGCCTGGGCGTGGCCGAGCCGGACCGCCTGGTGGACGTCAGCCGGCTGCCGCTGGACGAGATAGAGCAGATACGCGACCGCGTCCGCATCGGCGCCACCGTCCGCAACACCGACCTCGCCGTGCACCCGCTGATCCGCACCCGCTATCCCATGCTGGCCAGGGCGCTGCTGGCGGGCGCGTCGGGGCAGGTGCGCAACATCGCCACCGTGGCGGGCAACCTGCTGCAGCGCACCCGCTGCCCGTACTTCCAGGACGTCACCAGGCCCTGCAACAAGCGCAGGCCGGGCTCGGGTTGCCCGGCCATCGCGGGTGACCACTCGGGTCTCGCCGTGCTGGGCGCGTCCGACGCGTGCGTGGCCACCCACCCCTCGGACATGGCGGTCGCGCTGGCCGCGCTGGAGGCCGAGGTGCACGTCACGGGGCCGGGAGGCGACCGCATCGTGCCCATGCCCGGCCTGCACCGGCTGCCGGGCGACGAGCCGGAGCGGGACACCATGCTGGAGCCCGGCGACCTGATCACGGCCGTCGAGCTGCCGCCGCCGCCCACGGGCGTCCAGATGTATCGCAAGGTGCGCGAGCGGTCGTCGTTCGCGTTCGCGCTGGTGTCCATCGCCGCCGCGCTCGACGTGCGCGACGGCAGGGTGGCCGGGTGCCGCATCGCGCTCGGCTCGGTGGCCCACGTGCCATGGCGGGCGGAGCGGGCCGAGGCGGCGCTGATCGGCGGGCCCGCGACGGGGGAGGCGTTCCTCCAGGCCGCCGAGGCGGAGCTGGAGCAGGCCAGGCCGCTGCCGCGCAACGCGTACAAGGTGCCGCTGGCCCGCAACCTGATCGTCGCCACGCTGGAGGAGCTCGCGCCGTGAACCGCATCGAGGGCCGCGTCAAGGTCACGGGACTGGCCACGTACGCGGCGGAGTACCCGGCCGAGGGCGTCGCCTACGCCTACCCCGTGCAGTCCCGCATCGCCAAGGGCCGCGTCAAGCACGTGGACGCCGCGCCCGCGCTGGAGCTGCCCGGCGTGCTCGCCGTGCTGTCCTGTGAGGACCCGCCGAGCCTCGCCGAGGACGCCGACCCCGAGCTGGCCCTGTTCAGGAGCAGGGACATCGCCTACCGCGGCCAGATCATCGCCGCCGTCGTCGCCGACACCTACGACAACGCCCGTGCCGCCGCCGACGCCGTCCGGGTGGACTACGACCCCGACGACCACGACGTCATCCTGCGCATGGACCACCCAGGGCTCTACAAGCCCGACGTGGTCAACCCGGACTACCCGACCGACACCGAGCTGGGCGACGTCGAGGCCGGGCTGGCCGAGGCCGCGACCACCGTGGACGTCGTCTACGAGACGCCCGTCATGCACAACAACCCGATGGAGCCGCACGCGGCGCTGGCCTACTGGGACGAGGACGGCCGGCTCATGCTGTACGACACCGCGCAGGGCAGCTCCACCAGCCGCGACATGATCGCGCACACGCTGGGCCTGCCGAAGGACCAGGTCAGGGTGGTGGCCAGGCACGTCGGCGGCGGGTTCGGCTCGAAGGGCACGACCAGGCCGCAGGCGGTGCTGGCCGCGCTGGCCGCCAAGGCGGTGGGCCGCCCGGTCAAGATCGCGCTGACCAGGCAGCAGATGTTCGACGTCACCGGCTACCGCACGCCCACCATCCAGCGGCTGCGCCTCGGCGCGGACGGGGAGGGCCGGCTGACGGCGCTGGAGCACGTGGCGTACGAGCAGACCTCGACGATCGGCGAGTTCGCCGAGCAGACCGCCACCGTGGCCAGGGTCATGTACGCCACCCCCGCCCTGCGCACCAGGCACCGCCTGGTCCGGCTCGACGTCGGCACGCCCTCGTGGATGCGCGCGCCGGGTGAGTGCCCCGGCATGTACGCGCTGGAGTCCGCCATGGACGAGCTGGCCTACGCCGCCGGCATCGACCCCGTCGAGCTGCGGCTGCGCAACGAGCCCGAGACCGAGCCGTACAGCGGGCTGCCGTTCAGCTCCCGCGACCTCGTGGGCTGCCTGCGCGAGGGCGCCCGCCGCTTCGGCTGGGAGCAGCGCGATCCGGCGCCCGGCGTCAGGCGCGAGGGGGAGTGGCTGATCGGCACCGGCGTGGCGTCCTCCACCTACCCGGCCAGGCGGCGGCCGTCGAAGGCGCTGGCCAAGGTGCTGGACGGCGGCGACGTGCTCGTCCAGGTGGGCGCCGCCGACATCGGCACGGGCGCGCGTACCGCGCTGACCAGGATCGCCGCCGCGACGCTGAACGTCGCGCCCGAGCGGGTGCACGTGGAGCTGGGCGACAGCGACCTGCCGGACGGGCCGGTCGCGGGCGGCTCCATGGGCACCGCGTCCTGGGGCTCCGCCGTCGTCCGCGCCTGCGAGGAGCTGGTGAAGGACGGCAAGGAGGGCCGCGCCGACACCACGGACGAGGTCGCGAAGGAGGCCGAGCTCGCCAGGCACGCCTTCGGCGCCCAGTTCGCCGAGGTGCGGGTGAGCACGGTGACCGGCGAGGTGCGGGTCTCCCGGCTGCTCGGCGTCTTCGCCGCCGGGCACATCCTGGACGCCAAGCTCGCCAGGTCGCAGTTCATCGGCGGCATGACGATGGGGCTCGGGATGGCGCTGATGGAGGAGACGCTGACCGACGAGGAGTTCGGCGGGTTCCTGCACCGCGACCTCGCGCAGTACCACGTGCCGGTCTGCGCCGACATCCGCGACGTCGAGGCCGTCTGGCTGGACGAGCAGGACGACGCGCTCAACCCGATGGGCAGCAAGGGCATCGGCGAGATCGGCATCGTGGGCACCGCGGCCGCCGTCGGCAACGCCGTCTTCCACGCGACCGGCCACCGCGTGCGCGAGCTGCCGATCACTCCGGCGAAGGTGCTGGGGCACACGTTTTAACGGCGCTTCGCGGAGCAGAGTAAGGCTCTCGTCCAGTGGCGGGAGGCCCCCTTGAAGAACGAGTCGCACCAGGAACGTGCGGACCGCAATTTCGTCGAACTGCTCCAGGGCGCGCGCGTGGCGGTGACCGGCGTGCAGGTGCTGTTCGCGTTCCTGCTCACCGTGCCCTTCTCCACGGGTTTCTCCCGGCTGGACCAGGCCGACCGCTGGCTCTACTTCGCGGCGCTGCTCAGCGCCGCCTTCGCGTCGATCTGCTACATCGCGCCGCCCGCGCAGCACCGCGTGCTGTTCCGCCAGGGCCGCAAGGAGACGCTGGTACGCCGCTCCAACGTCTACGGCATCCTGGGCGCGCTCGCGCTGGCGGTGTCGATGACCACGTCCACGATGTTCGTCATCGACTACCTGTTCGACGCGACGCTGGCGTGGCTCGCGGCCGGCCTGCTGGCGCTGCTCGCGCTGTGGACCTGGTTCGGGCAGCCGGCGCTCGACCGCTCGGACACGGGTTCGGACGGGGACGAGGGCTCTTCGCACGCTCAGTCGTCCGAGGGCAGCCCGGTGTCGTCGTCGGAGGAATGACGGGCGTTGGCCGCCCGCGCCACCATGTAGGCGGCGACCGACACCGTGATCACCTGGGAGAGCGCCACCAGCAGCAGCGGCCCCGCGTACGTCAGCGACGGCCGGTGCAGCCACATCGCCAGCAGCACCAGCAGCACGCCGAGCACCTGCGGCTTGGTGCCGGCATGCATGCGCTGCAGCGTGGTGCGGAAGCGCACCAGCCCGATCCCGGCCGACAGCGCCAGCACCGCGCCCAGCAGCAGGCAGGCGGACGCGATCATGTCGAGCACGCTCATCGGCTCCTCCTCTCCTCCTTGCCGGAGAAGAACCGGGCCAGCGACACCGACCCGACGAACCCCAGCAGCGACAGCACCAGCAGGATCGGCAGGTCGGAGTAGTCGTCCCTGACGACCGCGTAGGCTCCGGCCCCGCACATCGACAGCGAGGTGAACACGTCGAGCGCCACCGCGCGGTCCAGCATCGACGGGCCCCTGCCCACCCGGTAGAGCGTCGCCGCCGCCCCGCAGCCGAGCAGGGCCAGCGTCACCAGGTACACCGCGTTCACGTCAGCTCCTCCTGGTCCATGGGCGTGCCGAAGGCCGCCACGATGCGCGACTCCAGTTCCGCCACGTCCCGGCGTACGGGCTCGGTGACGTCGCCGGGCCGGCCCAGCACGTGCAGCAGCAGCTCGCCGGGGTAGCGCTCGACGACCAGGCTGCCCGGCACGGTGGAGATCGCCACCATGACCAGCACGGTGATCGGCTCGGACGTCGTGCGCAGCGGCACCCGGATGAACTGTGTCGGCGGGTCGCCGGGCCGCAGCACGTAATAGACCACCCGCACGGTCGAGATCACCAGGTCGAACGAGAAGTACAGCAGGAAGCTGGCCAGCGGCACGGGATGCGGCCTGATGGCCCGGTTGATGGGCGGCATCGGCAGCAGCCACGTCACCACCAGCCCGGTCGCCAGCCCGCCCAGCACGGTGCCCACGCTGAGGTCGCCCCACAACGCCACCCACACCAGCGTCAGCCAGGCCACCACCGGCAGCGGCACCCGCCGGCCCAGCAGCCGGGGCGCCAGCGACTCCCGCCTCATCGCCACCTCCCATGGGCGCGTCTCACCGGGGACGCTCCAGCACCGCCGACACGTACGGCTCGCGCGCCAGCAGCTCGCCCGCCGCCCGCTCGGCCAGCGCCGTCAGCGGCCCCGCCAGCACCGTGAACGACAGCCCCAGCACGATCAGCGCCGCCACCGACAGTGGCAGCGGCGCGGGCAGGCTGGTGGTGGTCACGGTCGGGTCCTCGCCGGTGGCCTCCTCGCTCTCCAGCACCCGGCCCACCTGCTCGGAGCGCGGCGTCCGCCAGAACGCCTTGGCCCACGTCTTGGCCACCGCGTACAGGGTGAGCAGGCTCGTCGCCAGCCCGGCCACGACCAGCGTCACCGGCAGCCAGCCGCCGGCCGCGAGCCCGGCCTGCACCAGCATCAGCTTGCCCAGGAACCCCGACATGGGCGGAATGCCCGACAGGTTCATGGCGGGCACGAAGAACAGCACCGCGATCAGCGGCGTGGCCCGCATGAGCCCGCCCAGCCGGGTCACCGACGTCGTGCCGGTGCGCCGCTCCACCATGCCCGCCACCAGGAACAGGCTGGTCTGCACGGTGATGTGGTGCACCACGTAGAACACCGCGCCGGCCAGGCCCGCCACCGTCGACAGCGCCACCCCGAACACCATGTAGCCGATGTGGCTGACCAGCGTGAAGGACAGCATCCGCTTCATGTCGGTCTGCGCCACCGCGCCCAGCACCCCGGCCAGCATCGTGGCCAGCGCCACCCACATCAGCAGCGTCGAGACCGGCCCGACGGGGAACAGCAGCGCCTCCAGCCGGATGATCGAGTACACGCCGACCTTGGTCAGCAGGCCCGCGAAGACCGCCGTGGCCGGGGCGGGCGCCGTCGGGTAGGAGTCGGGCAGCCACGCCGACATCGGGAAGATCGCCGCCTTGATCGCGAAGGCCAGCAGCAGGGTCAGCTCCACCAGCAGCTGCACCTGCTCGGGCAGCGTGGCGAAGCGCTCGGCGAGCTGGGCCAGCGACAGGGTGCCGGTGGCGCCGTACGTGACGGCCAGCGCGATCAGGAACAGCATCGACGAGGCCAGCGCCATCAGCGTGTACGTCGCCCCCGCCCTGATCCTGAACTCGGTGCCGCCGAAGGTCAGCAGCACGTACGAGCCGCTCAGCAGCAGCTCGAACGCCACGAACAGGTTGAACAGGTCGCCGCTCAGGAACGCGTCGGCCACCCCCGCCACCATCACCAGGAACGCCGGATGGAAGATCGCCATCGGCGCGTCGTGCTCCTGGTCGTCGTAGGCATTGGCGACCGAGTACACCATCACGCACAGCGTCACCGCCGACGACACCACCAGCACCAGCGTGGACAGCCGGTCGGCGACCAGGGTGATGCCGATCGGCGCCGGCCAGCCGCCCAGCTCTGTCACCAGCGGCCCCTGCGTGTCGGCCGCGACCATCAGCACCACCGACACGGCCAGCGACACGCCCAGCGTGACGACGCTGATCAGCGACTGCAGCCCGCGCAGCCGCCCGCCGATCGCCAGCTTCACCCCGGCGGCGAGCAGCGGCAGCAGCACGGGCACGCAGACCAGGCTCTCCAGCCCGCTCGCGCCGATCACCGCTCACCGTCCATGGCTCAGTCGTCGCCCTCGAGCTCGGGGTCCTCCGCCAGGGCCTGCCTGGCGCGTTCCCTCCTGATGGCCGCCCGCATCTGCTTGCGCGCCTCCCGCTGGCGGGCCTTGAGCTTCTTGCGCAGCTCCCGTTCCCTCGCCTCCTGCATCCGCCTGCGGCGCTCGTGCTCCTCGCGCAGCTGCTCGATGCGCTCGGCGTTGCTGATCGCGCCGGTGTCCTCGCGCAGGCCGACGTCCTCGAAGCGGCGCTGCAGCTCCTCCTCCGACAGGCCCTGCGCGCGCAGCAGCCGCATCCACTGCTCCAGCTCGGTGTGCACCCGGGAGATGCGCCGCTCCAGGTCGGCCTCCTCCAGCCGCTCCCGCTCGGCCCGCTCGGCCTCCATGTTCGCGAGCTCCGCCCGCTGCTCGACGATCAGCCTCCGGTACGCGTCCCGCCTGGTCCGCACGGCGTCGCCCAGCTCGCCACGCCGCGCGCGCAGCCGCACCCGCCGGTCCTCGGTGTCGTCCTGCACCTCGTCGGTACCGGTGAGCTGCCACGAGCGGTGCACCAGGGCCAGCAGGAACCCGGTCACGCCCAGGGTGATGACGATCGCGGTGAGCACCATGGCCTGCGGCAGCGGGTCCGCCATGCCGGCCGTGCCGGTGAACGGCGGGCCGCCCGCGTCCCCGCCCGAGGTCACGATCAGCAGGTTCACGCCGTTGCCGAGCACGATGACGCCCGCCAGCACCCGCACCAGGCTCCGCTCCAGCAGCAGCGTCACGCCGGTGGTGATCAGCAGGCAGCAGGCTGCGAACGGCACCAGCGAGACGCTGTTCACGCGTTCTCCCCGGCGTCGATCTGGCGGTCCAGCTCGGCGCCGAGCGCGCGCAGCACGTCCTGCACCATGCCGACGACGGAGACGTACACGCCGAGGTCGAACAGCAGGCCCGTGGACAGGTGCAGGTGACCCACCAGCGGCACGCTCACGTCCGTGGCCAGCATCGCCAGCGCGGCCTGGCCGAACAGCAGCCCGATCAGCGCGGTCCCGGCCGACAGCGTGAGCCCGAGCCCCATCAGCACGCCCGCGTGCACCGGCACGGCGGCGGCCAGTTCGTTCCTGCCGCCCGCCAGATAGCGCACGGTGATCGCGAGCCCCGCCACGATGCCGCCCGCGAACCCGCCGCCGACCCCGCTGTGCCCGACGAACAGCAGGAAGACCGAGAGCACCAGCACCGTGTGGAAGGTCAGCCTGGCCGCCACCTCGAACGCCAGCGCCCGCTGACCGCGCGGCAGCGTCGAGGCCAGCCAGTGCGTCGGCTCCCCGGGCCGGTGCCCGTGCTCCACCCGCTCGATCGCGTACGACCTGCGCCGCAGGAACACCAGGCTGGTCACGCCCAGCGTCAGCACGATGAGCACCGCGCTCTCGCCCAGCGTGTCCCAGGCGCGCACGTCGAGGATGATGGCGCTGACCACGTTGCGCGCCCCCGCCTCCACCGCCGCCTCCGGCATCGACGCGCCCACCGGCTCGGTGCCGCGCGCCGCCATCGCCAGCATGCCCGCGCCCGTCGCCACCACGCCCACCGCGAGTCCCATCCCCAGCCGGAACGGCATCGGCAGCCGCCCCCCTGCCGGCTCCACCGGCAGCCGCCGCAGCACCAGCGCGAACACCACCAGGCTCAGCGTCTCGGCGAGGAACTGGGTCAGCGCCAGGTCGGGGGAGCCGTGCACCAGGAACAGCAGCGCCGTCCCGTAACCCGTCAGGCCGATCACCAGGGCCAGCAGGATGTACGCGCGGGAGAACAGGGCCAGCACGCCCGCCGCCGCCAGCAGCACCACGATCACTGGCTGCTCGGGCCGCTGCCAGCCGACGACCGGGACGTCCAGGTGCGGCGGGCCGCCGTACACGATCGAGAACAGGCCCACGCCGACCGTCGCCAGCAGCGTCAGCAGCAGGTAGTCGGGGACCGAGCCGCGCTGGATGAAGCCGGTGAACTGGATCGCGAACCGGTCGAGGCGGCGGATCGCCGTCCAGAAGACCTGGCTGGAGTCCATCACGTGCAGCGCCGTGCCCGCCCTGGCCATCGGGCCGCGCGCCAGGAACAGCACCAGCCCGGCCGCCAGCGCCGACGCCGACAGCAGCAGCGGCAGCGAAGGGCCGCTCCAAGGGGCCAGGTGGGCGTGCCTGCCCGGGTCGGCGTACGTGCCGGTGTAGCCGGACATCGCGCCCTCGTACCAGGGGGCGAGCGGCCCGAACACCAGCCCCAGCACGGCCAGCAGCCCCGCGGGGGCGGCCATCGCCGCCGGCGTCGCGTGCGCGGGGGTCGGCTCGACGCCCGGCTTGCCGGCGAACGCCCCCCACAGGAAGCGCAGCGTGTACGCCGCCGTCAGCGCCGAGCCCGCCACCACCCCCGCCAGCACGGGCGGCGTGTCCAGCAGCGACTCCAGCGCCGCCTCCTTGCCCGCGAATCCCGCCAGCGGCGGCAGCCCCGCCATCGACGCGCCCGCCAGCACCGCCGCCCCGCACGTCCACGGCATCGCCCGGCCGAGCCCGCTCAGCGCGCGCAGGTCCCGCGTGCCCGTCGCGTGGTCCACGATGCCCACCACGAGGAACAGGGCGGCCTTGAACAGCGCGTGCGCCAGCACCATCCCGGCGCCCGCCACCGCCGTGCCCTCCGTGCCCGCGCCGAACAGCAGCACCATCAGGCCGAGCTGGCTGACCGTCCCGTACGCCAGCAGCCGCTTCAGGTCCGTCTCCCGCAGCGCCCGCCAGCCGCCCAGCAGCATCGTCACCACGCCCAGCGGCACCGCCACCGACCGCCACAACGCCACGTCGCCGAACGCCGGGCCCAGCCGGGCCAGCAGGTACACCCCCGCCTTCACCATCGCCGCGGCGTGCAGGTACGCCGAGACCGGAGTCGGCGCCGCCATCGCGGCCGGCAGCCACGTGCTGAACGGGAAGATCGCCGACTTCGACAGCGCCCCCACCAGCACCAGCACCAGCGCCACCGGCGCGACGTCAGGAGGGCGGGCGACGATCTCCGAGATCTGGTACGTGCCCGCCGCCTGCCCCACCAGCACGAACCCGGCCAGCATCGCCAGGCCGCCGAACGTCGTCACCGACAGCGCCTTCATCGCCGCCTGCCTGCTCGGGCGGCTGGCCGGGTCGTGGCCGATGAGCAGGTAGGAGAAGACCGTCGTCAGCTCCCAGAACACGTACAGCAGGAGCAGGTCGTCGGTCGCGACCAGGCCCAGCATCGAGCCGGCGAAGGCCACCATCACCCCGCCGTAGCGGCCGAGCCCCTCGTCGGCCGCCGAGAAGTAGCGGGCGCTGTACCCCAGCACCAGCACGCCGACCCCGGTGACCAGCGCCATCATCAGCACCGCCAGCGGGTCGGCGCGGAACGACAGCTCCAGCCCCAGGACCTGCACCCACGGCCTGCTCTCCCGCGCGGGCAGCCCGCGCAGCGCCAGCCATCCCGTGTACGCCAGCCCGGCCGCCGGCGGCACCGCCAGCACGGCGAAGTAGGAGGCCCGGCCCAGGCGGGTCACCAGCCAGGGAGCGCAGGCCGCCGCGACCGCGTGCAGGATCAGCAGCGACTCCATGGGCTCCTCGGGCGGGAATTTCCGGCTACGTCCGCCAATCTCTCCCACGGTGGCCGCGCCAGCGCGCAGGCACGGCCAGGGTTGACCCGAACGTCACCACTCCCACACCGAGGTGTGGTGTCACCTCATGCACCGGCCGCGGCACCCGCCTCGCGCGCCGTCCGTCCGCCTCAGGTGCTGGCCTTGGCCTGGGCCTTCGCGTGGGTCGTCGCGTCGGGGCGGCAGGTGCTCGGGCGCGGAGCCTTCGCCGTCAGCAGGTAGTCGTCCACCTTGCGGTCGAGGCAGGAGGAGCCCCTGCGGTAGCCGGTGTGGCCGTCGGCGTCGTTGGTCAGCAGCACGCCCTGCTCCAGCTGTTTGGCCAGCGCCTGCGCCTCCTTGTACGGCGTCGCCGGGTCACGCGTCGTGCCCACCACGACGATCGGCGGCGCCCCCTTGGCCTGCACCTTCGCCGGCGACCGCGAGCCCTTGACCGGCCAGAACGGGCACGGGCTCTCCGGATGGTCGACGCAGTTGATGGCCATCAGGGCCTCGAAGCTGTTGTCGTAGCGGCCGTTGGGCCGCCGCCCGTTGCTCTCGTCGGCGAGCTGCAGCAACTTCGTGCCGTCACCCTTGTACGCCTGTGCCAGCGCCTGCCGCAGCCGCGGCCAGGTCGCCGTCTGGTACATCGAGTACTCCACCGCGCTGCGCACGACGGCCTCGCTGACCTGGCGGGCGTCGTACTCGTTGCGCAGCGGCGACTGGTCGGCGCGGTCGTAGAGCCGGTCGAGCTTCTTCACCGCCGCCTTCACCGAGTGCCCCTTGAACGGGCAGTCCTTGGCCTTGAAGCAGTCGCGCAGGAACGACTCCGTGGCCACCTCGAACCCGCGGTCCTGGTCCTCGATGAAGTCCTCGGTGTCCTGCGACGGGTCCTCGGCGCCGTCGAGCACCATCGCCCGCACCCGCGTCGGGTACATGTCGGCGTACAGCGAGCCGAGGTAGGTGCCGTACGAGAAACCGAGGTACGTCAGCCGCTCGTCACCGAGAGCGGCGCGCATGACGTCCATGTCGCGGGCGACCTCGACCGTGCCCACATGGGCGAGCAGTTTCTTTCCCGACCGCTTGGCGCACGATTTTGCAAATGCTTTGTCCCACTTTTCCTGACGCTTTACCTCGGAGGCGGTGTCAGGAGTGGGATCGAGGGTGAAGTAAGAATCGAGGTCGAGGGATTTCATGCAGTGGATGGGTGCCGAACCGCCGACGCCGCGGGGGTCGAAGCTGACGACGTCGAAATGCTCCCTGATCGCGGGGGAGACGATGTCCTTGCTCTGCAGCAGCGTGTCGACGCCGGACGCGCCGGGGCCGCCGAAGTTGAGCACGATCGACCCGATCTTGCGTCCCGTCGCAGGCAGGCGGGCCATGCTGAGGCCGATCCTGTCGCCTTCCGGGTGCTTGTAGTCGAGCGGGACCGACAACTTCCCGCATTCATAGCCGTCGCCGCAGCGAGACCAGGCAAGGCGCTGTCCGTAGAATTCGCCAAGCCGTTCAGGCGCGGCGGCTCGGGCGTGGCCGGCGACACCGGTGAGGGTCAGCAGGCCGGCCAGGGCGGGCGTAATGAAACGGAATAGTCGTCGCATGTCTCAGGGGATGTAGGCAACGGATTTCCCGTTATTTATAGACGTTGCCCCAGATCGAGAGCAAGTGGGCAAAACACTCGAATTCCCGATCCGGAAAAAGATCTACTAACCGCCCGGGACCTCAAAAGCCCATTCCCCACGCCGGAATCCGCCCGCACACGGGCTTTCCCGCCCGCGCGATCGCGCCGCCGCGTGGACGCCGCGGGGACGTCCGTTCGGACGGCACGGAGATGGCTCGGTGACGGCTCAGCCGCCCCCGGAGACGCGGCGCTGCACCTCGTCGGCGAGGCTGTCGAGCGACCGGTCGAGCAGCCCGCGCACCTCGTCCGCCCGCGACCCGGACTCAGGCTCGTCGAGCAGGCTGATGTGCACCGTCACCTCACTGGTGCCGGCCGCGGAGTCGGACACCTGCAGCCAGCCCGAATAGCCGGGGTGGTCGCGCCCGCCCCACTCCACCCTCAGCTGCTCCTGGGAGACGCGGAACAACCCCTCGTGCTTGCCGGAACCGGGCACCAGGGAGCCGTCGGCCTCGAGCGTGCCGGGCCCCGCGTCGTGGACCGACAGCCCCTGCGGCAGCCACCGGTCCATGAGCCGCACATCGGACGCCACCCCGAACACCACCATGCTCTCCGCCGGCATCCCCCGCGTCGCCTCGAACTCCGCCATACCGTTACCCCCGGACCCCTGGCTTCCAATGCCAGCGCCGTACCCCCGTGATGTACGGGCAAACAGCGACCCCCGCGACGGTGTGTCCCGCTACGGTTGCGTCGGGTAATCGAGCGGCGAGGGGAGCGGGTGATGGCGGGCGCGCCACAGGTGCCGCCGGAGTTGTTCCGGTTCACCACGACGGAGCGGGCTGACCTGCACACGGCGGTCCTCTTCGCGTTCGGCGAGGCCGACGAGCGGCTGGAGACGGCGCTCACCGCCGACGAGGTGCGGGAGCGGCTGCGCTCGACCGGCTGCTACGCGCCGGTCGGCGAGCAGGACCTCGCCGGCACGCTCAAGCAGCTCGCCGGGTGGGGGCTGCTGGACGTGGTCTTCGACCACGCGGGCGGCTTCGCCACGGCGGAGGAGTACGAGCGCAGGAACCTCCAATACTCGCTCACCGGCCGCGGCGCGGCGGCCCTCGCCGGGATCCGGCACGCCATGGCCGCGCTCGACTCGGCGGGCGCACTGCAGACGGCGGTGCTGGACGCCATCGCCGCCCGCCTGGCCGAGCTGGACGAACTGCTGCGCGACCCCGACCCCGGCCGCAACCGCCGCGTCTTCGCCTGTTTGATGGAGCTGGAAGCTCACTTCGACGCCCTCCGCACCAACACCCGCCGCTTCAACGCCGGCCTGCAGCGCCTGCTACGCGCCGAGGGCACAGACCTGGCCACGTTCCACGAGGTGAAGACCGCCACGGTCGCCTACCTCCAGCAGTTCGTCACAGACCTGGAACAACGCACCGACACCATCACCACCCTCCTCCACCCCCTCACCGGAGGGGCCGACCACTCCGACCAGGGCGGCCGGCCCGGGGAGGTGGGTCCTGTTGGGGGCCGTGGGCGGGGTGATCTGGCTGCGTATGGCGGGCAGGGTGGGCGAGGTGGCCTGGCTGGGCACACCGGGCGGAGTGCCGCGGTGCTGCACGCGCGGGCCCTCGATGGGGCGGATCTGCCGAGGGTGCCGGGGGCTGATCACGCGACGCCGTGGCTGGCGGCGCGGGCGGCGCAGTGGGAGGGGCTGCTGGCGTGGTTCGCGCCTGAGGACGGGAGCGTGCCGCGGGTGCGGCGGCTGCACGACGTGGCGCGGCGGGCCATCGTCGTGCTGCTGCAGGTGCTCGACCGCATCACCGACGCCCGCCGCCGCTCGTCCAGCGCCGCCGCCGATTTCCGTACGCTGGCCCGCTGGTTCGCCGCCGCGCCCGGCGAGGACGACGCGCACCGGCTGTGGGACGCCGCGTTCGGGCTCGGCTCGGCCCGCCACGCCCACCTCGGCCACGCCGACGCCGAGCTGATCCCGGCCGGGGTGCCGTGGGCGGAGGCCGAGCCGGTCGAGGTGTCGGCGCTGCTGCGCTCGCGCGGACGTACCGAACGGATGGGCCGCACCGGCAGGGTCCGCGACGTCGCCGAGCTGCGCGCCGGACGGCGGGCCATGGCCGAGCGCGAGCGCGCCGAGCTGGAGGCCGCCTGGGCGGCGCTGGCCACGACGGGCCCGATCCGGCTGTCGCAGCTCGGCGAGCTCGACCACGACACCTTCGGCCGCCTGCTGGACCTGGTCGGCAGGGCGCTGGCCGAGCGCCCCGACCCGACCGGGTTCCGCCGGGCCGTCACCTCCGACGGCCGCGTGGAGATCGTCCTGCGAGCCCCCGACGACGCACCCACCGAACGGGAGGTGGCGGTGCTACGGACGTCCGAGGGCTGGTTCCGCAGCCCCGACTACCTCATCGACGTCCGCGCACCCGGCACCCTGCGCGAACGGGTGGTGGGCGCGTGAGCACCCTTGCCAACCAGCTCGTACGCGCCGAGAAGGAGGAGCTGGCCCGGGCCATCAGGACCCTGCTCGGACGTCCCCTGGTCTCCGCCCACGACGACCCGGCCGCCTTCGACCTGGTCAGGAAGCGGCGCGGGCCGTTGATCCAGTGGTTCGACTACTTCTGCGGCTGGCGGCTGGTCGTGGAGCCGCGTCAGGGGTACGCCCGGCTGGTCAAGGTCAGGTCGGAGGCCGGCGCCACCCGTCCGGCCAGGCGCCGCCGCACCACCAGGGCCCCGTTCGACCGCCGCCGCTACACGCTGCTCTGCCTGTGCGCGGCCGAGCTGCTCACCTCGCCCGTCACCACGATCGGCATGCTGGCCGGGCGGGTGGCGCAGGCGGCGGCGGTGGAGCCGGGCGTGCCCGCGTTCGAGCCGGTGCGGGGTGAGGAGCGCGCGGCGTTCGTGGACGCGGTCAAGCTGCTGGAGCACTACGGCGCGCTCGCCGCGATGGACGGCGTCACCGACGCCTACCTCGACGACGAGGACGCCAAGGTGCTCTACCGGGTGGACACGACCCGCGTCATCCGCCTCCTCGCCGCCCCGGTCCCCCCGTCCCGGGTGGCGGACACCTGGCGGGGCGGGACGGAAGAAGAGGCGCCCGAGGTGGGCTCGGGGCTGCGCGGGGTGGCTGGGGGCGGCTGGGAGTGGGGTGGCGCGGTGGTGGGGGAGCGGGGTGGGCCGCCGGATGCGCTGGTCGTCGAGGCGCGGTACGGCGCCGGCGAGCCCAGCGAGACCCAGCGCGCCCTGCACGCCCGCCACACCCTCATCCGCCGCCTGCTCGACGACCCCGTCGTCTACCGCGACGAGCTGACCCCGGCCCAGGCCGCCTACGCCGCCTCGCTGACCGGCCGCAGGCTGCTGCGCCGCGCGGCGGAGGAGGCCGGGTTCGTGCTGGAGGAGCGGGCCGAGGGGTTCCTGCTGGTCGATCCCGACGGGATCGCCACCGACAGCAGGTTCCCCGACGACGGCGGGCACGCCAAGGTGGCCGCCCTGCTCATGCTCGACCTGCTCGTCACGTCGGGCCCCGTCAGCGCGGCCCGGCTCGACGAGGAGGCCGCCGAGCTGCTGCGCCGCTTCCCGCAGTGGGCCAAGGCGTACCAGTCGGACGGCGGCGGGCCACGGCTGGCCGCCGACGCGCTTGAGGTGCTCGTCCGGTTCGGGCTCGCCCGCCGTACGGGTGACCGGGTCGCGGCCCTGCCCGCCGCGGCCCGCTACCGGGTCGATCGCGCGGCCGTACAGGAGGAATGTTGACCGTTACCGAGCTCGCCCCGCAGCGCGCCGCGCAGGGGATGGACGCCCGCTGGGTTCCGGTACGCGCCGGGATACTCAACGTCTGGCGCTACTACGACGAGGTGTTCGAGTTCCATCGGGGGCGGCTGCTGCTGCGCGGGCCCAACGGCAGCGGCAAGTCGAAGGTGCTGGAGCTGCTGCTGCCGTACCTGCTGGACGCCAGCCTGAAGCCGAGCAGGCTGTCCACGTTCGGCGGCGGCGAGCGCACCATGCACTGGAACCTCATGGGCGACGGCGCCGGCGGGGCCACCCGGGTGGGGTACGTGTGGCTGGAGTTCCGGCACGCCGACGGCCGCTGGTTCACCTGCGGGGCGCGGCTGCAGGCCACCGTCCACACCAAGAACGTCACCGCCGCGTACTTCACCACCGACGCCCGCGTGGACGCCCCCGACGGCATCAGGCTCGTCGGCGAGGGCGGCCAGCCGCTGACCAAGGCGCAGCTCATCGACGAGCTGGGCCCGTCGGGCACCGTGCACGAGAGCGCCGAGTCGTACCGCGACGTCGTGCGCAGGACCCTTTATCGCGAGCTGAACGAGCAGCGCTACGACTCGCTGCTCACCGCACTGCGCCAGCTCCGCACCCCCAAGCTGTCCGAACGCCTCGACCCGGGGCTGCTGTCCGACCTGCTGTCCAGCGCCCTGCCGCCGCTCGGCGAGGGCGAGATCCATGAGATCGCCGAGGGGTTCGAGCGGCTCGACCGGCAGCGCGAGGAGCTGCGGCGGCTCGACCGCGACGTGGAGGAGGCCGACCGGCTGGCCGAGCGGCAGCGCGGCTACGCCCAGCGTGTGCTGCGGGCCGCCGCCGCTGCCGTCACGTCGGCGTGGGAGCGGGTGGAGTCACTGGCCGCCGAGGTCATGGACCGGCGCGAGGCGCTCAAGGAGGCCGAACGCGAGCTCGCGGCCACGACCGTGCGGCTGGGGGAGGAGGAGGCCCAGGAGCTGGCCCTGGCCGCCCGGATCGACGGCCTCAAGGAGAGCGAGGCGTACCGGGAGGCCGGCGACCTCCACCGCCTCCGCAGCGAGGCCCAGGCAGCCCACGAGACGGCGGCCCGCCTCCGCGACCAGGCCGGCCAGGCGGCCGGGGAAGTCTCGGCCAGACAGGCCCACGCCGACCGCGCCGCCGCCGCGGCCCGCACAGCCGCCGCTTTGGCCGACCGCGCCCGCACGGAGGCCCACCACGCCGCCACCCGCGCCGGCCTCCTGTCCGTCCACGAGGAAGCAGCCGGCCGCGTCGGCGTCGGGTCCGTTCACGAGGAAGCAGCCGGCCGCGTCGGTGTCGGGTCCGTTCACGAGGAGGCGGCCGGCACCGGCGGGGGTCGCACGGGACTGCCGTCCGGCCACGCCGGCGGTCGCGCCGGGTTCCCCTCCGCCGCGGAAGCGGCGGACGGCGCCGCCGGTCGTGCGGGACTCCCTTCCGGCAATGCCGACCATCCCTCCGGCCTCGCCACCGACGGTGGCGGACGACTGTCCGCTTCTGAAGGGGCGGGACGCGTCGTCCCCGTCTCCGTCCATGAGCTGGGGGAGGCGGAGGCGCTTGTGCGGCGGGGGAGGGAGCTGCTGCGGGCGGCCGTCAGTAGCAGGGCCGGGCAGATCAGGGAGGTCAGGGCGGGGGCGATCGCCCACGAGGAGGCTGTGGGGCGGCGGAGCACGGCCGAGCGGGATCGTGACGAGGCGCGTGACGATCTGGCCGCTGCTCAGGAGAGTCGTGAACGGGCTGAGCGGGTGCGGGACGAGCGGGCTCGTGACCTGGCCGCCGCGCTGGGCGACTGGGCCGGCGGGTGTGCGCAGCTTCAGCTTGATCCTGCCACGCTGGCCGGCCTGGCCGAGGCCTGCGAGCGGGCCGACGACCTCGTGAGCACGGCGCGGACGATGGCCGCCGTCGAGCTGGCGGCTCGGGAGCAGCAGCTGACCGGCCTGCGTGACCGGCTGGCCGGCGAGCGGGCCGAGCTGGCTCAGGAGCGGGAGCGGCTCAGCGATCAGACGGCGATCGAGCCGCCCGCCTCGCCCACCCGCACCGCCGCCGGGCGGCTGGCCCGGCCTGGGCTGCCGTTGTGGCGAGCGGTGGCGTTCAGGTCAGGGCTCGACCCGGTCGCGCAGGCGGGGGTGGAGGCGGCGCTGGAGGCGTCCGGGTTGCTCGGCCTGTGGCTGCGTCCGGACGGCGGGTTCGACGCGGGCGAGCACGACGCGTTCGCGGTCGCCGCCCTGGCCCGCCCGGCCCCCGGCTACAGCCTGGCCCACGTGCTGCTCACCGAGGCGGACTCGCCGGTCCCGGCGGACGCCGTGCTGGGCGGCATCGCGTTCGCGCCCACCGCGATCGGCGTCGACCACCCGGCCGTGATCGGCGCCGACGGCACCTGGCGGCTCGGCCCCGCGGCGGGCCGCTGGGTCAAGCCGGAGCCCGCCTACATCGGCGCGACCGCCAGGGAGCGGGCCAGGCGGCGCCGTGTCGCCGAGCTGGACGACCGGCTGGGCGAGCTGGCCGGGCGGATCGCCGAGTGCGACCACCTGCTCGCCGTGGTGGACGCCGACCGCGACACGCTGGCCGCCGAGCTGCGGCGCAGGCCCGACAGGCGGCCGTACGCGGAGTCCGTCCAGGCGCTCGACGACGCGGAACGCAAGGTGGCGCTGCTGGAGGACCGGCTGCGCGCGTACGAGGAGCGGCTGCACGAGCGCGAGCAGGACGTGGCGCGGTCGCTGCGCCGCCTGACCGAGCTGGCCGACCGGCACGCGCTGCCCGCGGCGCCGTCCGCGCTGGACAACCTGGAGCAGGCGCTGCGCACCGCCGAGACGACCGGCGCCGTCTGGCACGACCGCCGCGCCGACGCCCGCGCCGCCGCCGAGCACGCCAGGCTGGCCGCCGAGACCGCCGCCCAGTACGAGCGGCTCGCCCTCGACGCCGTCGAACGCGCCGAGCGGGCCGCGTCCGCCGCGGTCGTGCTGGCCGAGCGGCTGGCCGCGATCGAGGGTACGGCCGGCGCCGAGCAGCACGAGGTGCTCGCCATGCTCCAGGAGTCCCAGGCCGCCTACCAGGACTGCCGCCGCGCCATCAAGCAGATCAACGACGGCCTGGCCAGGCTCAACGCCCGTCTGGGCCGCCTCAGGGGCGAGCTGTCCACCGCCGAGGACCGGCACGCCGAGGCCGCGCAGGCGCGCGACGGGGCCTCGGACCGCTTCCGCCGCCTGGCCTCCGGCCACCTGCCGGCCGACGCGGGCGTGACACTGGAGCCGACCTCGGAAGCCGGGCCGGTGCTGGAGGCGGCGACGGTGGTGGCGGAGCGGCTGGGGGCTGTGCCGCATGAGGGCAAGCAGGTCAGGGAGGCTGAGGCGCGGTTGCGGGATGCCGTGCATCGTGCCAGGGAGGCGCTGGGCGGGCGGGCGGAGCTGGAGCTGACGCCCGACGACGACGTGCAGGTGCTGACCGCGACCGTCAACGGGGTGCGGGCCGGGGCGGCGGCGCTGGGCAGAGTCCTGCACCAGGAGCGGGACGCGCGGCGGCGGGACATCACCGAGGCCGAGCGTGACCTGTTCGACCGCACGCTGGCCGGCGACACGCGCCGGCATCTCGCCGACCGCATCAGGCAGGCGACGGCGCTGGTGGAGGCGATGAACCAGCGGCTCGAACGGGTCCGCACCGCCTCCAAGGTGGCGGTGCGGCTGGTGTGGCAGGTCGATCCCACGCAGTCGCCCGGCACCCGCGCCGCCCGCGACCTGCTGCTGCGTGACCCGGCCGGGCTGAGCGAGGCCGACAAGGAGGCCCTGTACGTCTTCTTCAGGGACCGCGTCGAGGAGGCCAGGGCCGACGACTCGTCGGCGAGCTGGGAGGACCAGCTCATGAAGGTCCTCGACTACACCGCCTGGCACCGCTTCGTGGTCAAGCTGGACAGGGGCGACGGCCAGGGCTGGCAGGACCTGACGCGCAAGCTGCACGGCGCCCTGTCGGGCGGGGAGAAGGCGATCGCGCTGCACCTGCCGCTGTTCGCCGCCGTGGCCGCGCACTACCTGACCGATCCGGGCTGCCCGCGCTTCATCCTGCTGGACGAGGTGTTCGTGGGGGTGGACAGGGCGAACCGCGGCCAGGTGTTCGACCTGCTGGTGAACCTGGGCCTGGATCTGGTGCTGACGTCCGACCACGAGTGGTGTGAGTACCGCGAGCTGGACGGCATCGCCATCCACCAGCTCATCACGGGGGACGGCGACGACGCGGTGACGACGGCCAGGTTCGTGTGGAACGGCTACCGGACGATCCCATCCGAGTGAGCGAGCCGAGTGAGCGAGCCGAGTAAGCGCGTACGTCCCGGATGAGCGCTGGATGTCCGGAAGCGCGGCCTCCGCGCGACCGGTTGGTGTCTAAATCGTTTTAGAAATTTTATGCCCGGATCCAAGTCGCGTACCGGCAGTATTGACACGTAACTCCCCGCCGTTTTACGTTCTGGACACATTAAAACGTTTCGCCTGAACGGCGCCGGAGGGCGTATGAGTGAATCTCCTCCCATCCTGTCGCTCCGCGATGTCAGCAAGTCCTTCGGCGCGGTCCGTGCCCTGTCGGGCGTGCGGCTCGACCTGTACGCCGGCGAGGCGCACGGCCTGGTGGGAGAGAACGGGGCGGGAAAGTCGACGCTGGTGAAGGTCCTCGCCGGCGCCCACCCGGCCGACGCCGGCACGCTGACCGTGGACGGGAAGGAGCTGGCGCTCTCGGGCCCCGCCGACGCCCAGGCCGCCGGAATAGCCGTGATTTATCAGGAACCGACCCTCTTTCCGGATTTGTCGGTTTCCGAGAACATCTTCATGAGCCGCCAGCCATTACGCGGCCTGCGCCGCATCGACGCCAAGGCCATGCGCGCGGCCACGTCCGAGCTGTTCGCCAGGCTCGGCGTCGGGCTCGACCCCGACCGGCCCGCCCGCGGCCTGTCCATCGCCGACCAGCAGCTCGTCGAGATCGCCAAGGCGCTCGCGTTCGACGCCCGCGTCCTCGTCATGGACGAGCCCACCGCGGCGCTCTCCGGCGTCGAGGTCGAGCGGCTGTTCTCGGTCGTCGGGTCGCTGCGCGAGGCGGGCGCGGCGGTGCTGTTCATCTCCCACCGCTTCGACGAGATCTTCACCCTCTGCAAGCGGATCACGGTGCTGCGCGACGGCCGCTGGGTCTCCACCGACCCGGCCACCGGCCTCACCGTCGAGGAGCTGGTCCGCAGGATGGTCGGCCGCGAGGTGTCCGCGCTCTATCCGAAGACGGCGGCGGACGTGGGCCACCCCCGCCTCGAGGTACGCGGCCTGACCAGGCACGGCGTCTTCGAGGACGTCTCGTTCACCGTGCGCGGCGGCGAGATCGTGGCGCTGGCCGGGCTCGTCGGGGCCGGGCGCAGCGAGGTCGCGCGAGCCGTGTTCGGCGTGGACAGGCCCGACGCCGGCGAGGTGACCGTCGAGGGCAGGACGCTGCCGCCCGGCGACACCGCCGCCGCCATCGCCGCGGGGCTGGCCCTCGTCCCCGAGGACCGCCGCCAGCAGGGCCTGGTCATGGAGCTGTCGGTGGCACGCAACGCCACCCTCACCAGGCGCTGGTCGCTGAGCAGGCTCGGGCTGCTGTTCGGCGGCGCCGAGCGGGCCGCGGCCCGCACCTGGAGCGAGCGCCTCCAGGTCAAGACCGCCCGCCTCACCGACCCCGTCTCCACCCTGTCGGGCGGCAACCAGCAGAAGGTGGTGCTGGCCAAGTGGCTGTCCACCGAGCCGCGCGTGCTCATCGTGGACGAGCCCACCCGCGGCATCGACGTCGGCACCAAGGCCGAGGTGCACCGGCTGCTGTCGGAGCTGGCCGGGCAGGGCGTCGCGGTGCTGATGATCTCCAGTGAGCTGCCCGAGGTGCTGGGCATGGCCGACCGCGTGCTCGTCATGCACGAGGGCAGGCTGGTGGCCGACATCCCCCGTACGCGGGCCGACGAGGAGTCGGTGATGCTGGCCGCGACAGGACAGGCGACAGGACAGGCGGCAGGACGGGCGACAGGACAGGGCGGCACCGCATGACCGCCGTCACAGGGGGAACCCGGCTCGTGCACCGGGTGTTCGTGATCAGAGAGCTGGGCATCGCCGCCGCGCTGGTGCTGCTCGTGGCCGTGACCGTGCTGGTCAACCCGCGCTTCCTGACCGCGCAGGGCATCAAGGACCTGCTGCTCGGCTCGACCATCCTCGCCGTGCTCGCCGTCGGGCAGAGCATCGTCGTCATCACCCGCAACGTGGACCTGTCGGTCGGGTCGGTGCTGGGGCTGTCGGCGTTCGCGACGGGCAGCCTGTTCGTGGCGAACCCCGGCCTGCCGATCCCGGTGGCGCTGGCGGCCGGTGTGCTGCTCGGCGCCGTCTGCGGGGCCGTGAACGGCGCGCTCATCGCCGCCGCCCGCGTCCCCGCGCTCGTGGTGACGCTCGGCACCCTGTACGTCTTCCGCGGCGTCGACTACACCTGGGCCACCGGCCGCCAGATCAACGCCGCCGACATGCCGCCCGGCTTCCTCCGGATGGGCAGCGCGACCCTGCTGGGGGTGCCGGTGCTGGCGCTGTTCGCGGTGGTGGTGCTGGTGGCCGCCGGCTACTACCTGCGGACGTACCGCAGCGGCAGGGAGCTGTACGCCATCGGCTCCAGCCCGCCCGCCGCCCGCCTCGCGGGCATCCCGGTGGGCCGGCGGGTGTTCACCGCGTTCGTCGTCTCCGGCGCGCTCGCGGGCCTGGCCGGCGTCCTGTACGCGGCCCGCTTCGGCACCCTCGACGCCAACGCGGGCAACGGCTTCGAGCTGAACGTGGTGGCCGCCGTCGTGGTCGGCGGCGTGGCCATCTTCGGCGGCAGCGGCTCGGTCTACGGCGCCGCGCTCGGCGCGGTGCTGCTCACCACGATCAGCAGCGCGCTGCCGGTGCTCGGGGTGAGCCCGTTCTGGCAGCGGGCCGCCGTCGGCGCGCTCATCCTGGCCGCGATCGGCCTGGACCGCGCGCTGGCCGTCCGGATGGCCAGGACGTTGCGAGGAAGGAGCGGCCGTGGCTGAGGCGGTACGAGACGGCGCGGGCAGCAAGGCGGGGAGCGGCGCGATGAGGCGGGTGCGGGCGGTGGCCGGGTCCTGGGACGCCGTGCTCGTCGTGGCCCTGATCCTGGTCGTCGCGATCGGCGCGCTCGGCATCGAAGGCGTGGCCAGCCCGCGCTTCTGGCGGTTCGTCACGCTGGAGGTCATCCCGATCGCGCTCATCGCGCTCCCCATGACCCTGGTGATCATCACCGGCGAGATCGACCTGTCGGTGGCCAGCATCCTCGGCCTGACCTGCACCGTCATGGGCCAGCTCTGGCTGTGGGGCGTCACCTCGCTGCCCGTGGTGATCGTGCTCTGCCTGCTGCTCGGGGCGCTGCTCGGCGCGGTCAACGGGCTGTTCGTGACCGGTTTCGGGCTGCCGTCGCTGGCGGTGACGATCGGCACGCTCGCGTTGTACCGGGGCCTGGGGTACGTCGTGCTCGGCGACCAGGCGGTGGCCGACTACCCGCCCGAGTGGACGACGGGCGCGATCGCCGCCATCCCCGGGCTGACCATCCCGTGGATGATCATCATGGTCGCCGCCCTGGCGATCGTCTTCGCGCTCGTGCTGCACGCCACCCCGATCGGCCGCGGCCTGTACGCCATCGGCAACAACGCCGAGGCCGCCCGCTTCACCGGCATCGGCGTGGCCCGCACGAAGTTCTGGCTGTTCGTCGCCACCGGCGCCATGTCGTCGCTGGCCGGCGTCTTCTGGACGCTGCGCTTCGCCAGCGCCCGCGCCGACAACGGCATGGGCCTCGAACTCGCCGTGGTGGCCGCGGTGCTGCTCGGCGGCGTGTCCATCTTCGGCGGGCGCGGCGGGCTGCTCGGCGTCATCGCCGCCGTCATCCTGCTCGGCACGCTGCGCAACGCGCTGCAGCTCGCGTACGTGCCGGCCAACACCCTGACCATCATCACCGGATCCCTGCTCATCGTCTCCGTAGTGGGACCCAACGTCGCCGGCATGGTGCGCGAGCGGTTGCGCCGGCGACGATCCGTCACCCCCTGACCGCGATCGCGGGCCGCGAAAGGAACTCCATCATGGCAGCGAGAACTCGAGGAGGCAGGGCCGTCGCCCTGGCGGTGCTCACCGCGTTCAGCCTCGCCGTCACCGGCTGTGCGAGCCAGGAAGAGCCGGCGGGCCGGCCGGCTCCCGGCGCGTCCTCCGCCGGCGCGGGGACGATCAAGGAGGGACTGAAGGTCGCCTTCCTCCCGAAGCAGGTGAACAACCCGTACTTCGACGCCTCCGACAACAAGGGCGGCAAGGTCGCGGTCGAGGAGTTCAAGGGCGTCTACAGCCAGACGGGCCCCTCGGAGGCCAGCCCGTCGGCGCAGGTCAGCTACATCAACACGCTGTCGCAGCAGGGAACCGACGTGATCGTGGTGTCCGCCAACGACAAGGACGCCATCTGCGGCGCCCTCCAGGAGGCCCGCACCGCCGGGGCGAAGGTGGTGACGTACGACTCCGACACCAACCCGTCCTGCCGGGACGTCTTCATCAACCAGGCGAGCGCGGAGGGCATCGCCGCCTCGCAGATCAAACTCATCGGCGAGGCGGTCGGCGAGGAGGGCGGCGAGATCGCGATCCTGTCGGCGACCGCGAACGCCACCAACCAGAACGCCTGGATCGAGATGATGAAGACCGAGCTGGCCAAGCCCGAGTACGCCAAGCTCAAGCTGGTCGACACCGTCTACGGCGACGACGACGACCAGAAGTCGTTCCAGGAGACGCAGGGCCTGCTGGCCAAGCACCCGAACCTGAAGGGCATCATCTCGCCGACCACGGTCGGCGTCGCGGCGGCGGCCCGCTACCTGTCCGGCTCGGAGTACAAGGGCAAGGTGCAGCTGACCGGGCTGGGCACGCCCAACCAGATGCGCGCGTACGTCAAGGACGGCACCGTCACCTCGTTCGCCCTGTGGAACCCGTCCGACCTCGGCTACCTGGCCGCCTACACCGGCGGCGCGCTGGCCTCCGGGCTGATCACCGGCAAGGAGGGCGAGACGTTCAAGGCGGGCAAGCTCGGTGACTACACCGTCGCCAAGGACGGCACGGTGCTGCTGGGCGACCCGTTCGTCTTCACCAAGGACAACATCGACGACTTCGACTTCTGAGCCGGGTCAGAGCTGGTCGGACCAGGGTGGGTCGGCGCCGGGAACCGTGCAGGTCAGCGCCGCCACCCGGGTCCCGAACGCGGCCGCCGCGACGGCGGTGCCGAGGTCGAGCGCGTCCAGCCGCCCGCCGAGCAGCCCCTGCGCCTCCAGGTGGTGCAGCAGCCCGGCGGTGAACGCGTCGCCGGCCCCGACCGTGTCGGCCACCTCGACGCGGGTCGCGGGAACGGTGGCGCGCTCGCCGTCCAGCGACACCAGCGCGCCCTCGGCGCCGAGCGTGACCACGATCAGCCGGGCGCCCGCCTCGTGCCACCGGTCGCAGGCCGCCTCCGCCGGGGTGCCCGGCAGCAGCACCGCGAGGTCGTCGTCGCTGAGCCGCAGCACGTCGGCGTACGCGCACCACCGCTCCACCCGGTAGTCCTCAGGCGCGGCCAGGCTGCGGCGCACGTTGGGGTCGATGGAGACCGTGACCTGCTCATGGGCGGCCCGCGCGAACTCCTCGACGGCCGCCGCGCCGGGCTGCTTGACCAGCGCGAGGGAGCCGGTGTGCAGGCAGGACGCTGCTCCGAGCCGCTCCAGGCCCAGCTCGTGGGGCGTCCACTGCCAGTCGGCGGTGCCCTGGGCGTAGAAGGTGTACGCGGCCCGCCCGCCCGCGTCCAGCGCGGCCACCGCCAGCGTGCTCGGCTCACCGGCCGCGATCGCCGCCGACAGGTCCACGCCCGAGGCGGCCAGCCGGGTACGGAACACCTGCCCGAAGACGTCGCCCGACAGCCGCCCCAGGAACCTGGCCCGCGTGCCGAGCCGCGCGAGCGCCACCGCCGTGTTCGCCGGCCCGCCTCCAGGGAACACCCGCAACCCCATGCCCGTCCCGCCCGCGGACGGCGCGGAGTCGGTGAAGGCGTCGGCGACGCACTCGCCGAGCACAGCGATCATCAGGCCCGCCTCTCTCCCCCCGGGGGACGCTGCCGTTTCCGCACGGCCGGGAGAGTGGACGCGCCCCGGGACGGAGTTCATCATCGCAGCCCGGCCGTCATGATGAGCGCCGGGTGGCCACGCCGCCGCGATCGCGTCCCCTGAGCACGCGAACGGGGGGCCGCCCCTTCCGGGACGGCCCCCCTCATGCGGTCGATCGTCAGCGCTTGACCGTGAAGTGGCCGGTCAGGGGACCGAGCGTGACGGTGTAGGTGCCCGCCTCGGAGGGGCGCAGGTCGAAGGTGACCCGGGCGTCCTCGCCGGGCTTCAGCGAAACCTCCCGCCGCTGCTCCTCGGCCCCGTTCACCCGGACCACCGCCTGGTACGAGCCGGCCTGCTCGCCCACGTTCTTCACCAGCGCCCGCACCTTCACGCGCCCTGACCTGGACGACTCGGGCGTCACCGACAGGTCGCTCAGCGCGAACAGCGCCTCGGGCCCGGCCACCAGGTCGTGCACGAAGACGTCCGAGCGCTTGTTGGTGTCGCCCTCGACCAGGTTGGCCGAGGTGCTCTCGAAGGCCACGTACCGGCCGTCCGCGCTGATCGACGGCAGCGCGGCCCGGCCGTCGCCACCCGTCCCGCCGGGCGCGCCGGACAGCAGCGTGGTGGTGCCGGCCGTCACGTCCCGCAGGAAGACGTCGCTGAGGTTGTTGTCGTCGCCCTCGGCGAGCCGGCCCGAGTCGCTGTAGAAGGCGACCTTGGTGCCGTCGGCCGACAGCGAGGGGGCGAAGGTCAGGCCGCCGGCGCCGGCGCCGTCCAGGGTGACCGACACCAGCCGGGCCTTGCCGGTGGCCAGGTCGTGCACGTAGATCTCGCCGAGGCCGACGCCGTTGGAGTACGCCACGGCGGTGCCGTTCTGGCTGATCACCGGCCCGGCGGTCTCGGTGGCCGGGTCGGGCCCGGTCACGCGGGTGAGCGTCTTGGCCTGCCGGTCCAGCACGAAGGTGTCGATCACGCCGTTGTCGTCGCCGGGCACCAGGTCGGCCGCGTCGCTCTGGAAGCCCACGTACCGGCCGTCGGCGCTGATCGTGGCCTCGCGGGCGTTGCCGTTGACCTCGGTCCCGTCCTGCGTCACCGAGATCCGCTCGGTGGTGCCGCTCTGCCGGTCGCGCAGGAACACGTCGTTGCGCCCGTTGGTGTCGCCGGGGACGAGGTTCGAGGCCATGCTGTCGAAGATCGCGTACCGGCCGTCCGCGCTGAACCTCGGCGCGCCCGACAGGTCGTTGCCCGGCTCGCCCTTCGAGGACACCGAGATCATCTCGGTCGTCCCGGTCTGCCGGTCGTGCAGGAACGCGTCGGTCTGGCCGTTGGCGTCGCCGGGGACGAGGTTGCTGGAGAAGCTGCTGAACCCGACGTACCGGCCGTCGTGGCTGACCGTCGGCGACAGCGAGAACGAGTCGCCGAGCCCGCCGCCGGTCGGCACCGAGACCCGCTCGGTCACCCGGGTACGCCGGTCGGTGGCGAAGATGTCCAGCTCGCCGTTCGTGTCGGCGTCGTCGGTGAGGTTGGAGGCGAAGGTGGCGTACACCACCACGTTCCCGTCACCGCTCAGCTCCGGCCACCAGGCCTCGTGGTTGCCCTGGCGGCCGTCCGTGCCGAGCGACAGCCGTTCGGTGGGGGAGCGGCGGGGCAGCGTGAGGTCCGACTCCGCCCGATGCTTTCCGACGGTGACCTCCAGGTCGGGCGACCTGGACACGCCGGGGGCGTGCGCGGCGATCCGGTACGCGCCGACCGGCACGTCCTTGATCGTGTAGCGGCCCTTCGCGTCGGTCACGGCGGTCAGCTCGTCGGGCACGCCGAGCACCTCGACCGTGGCGCCGGGCACGGTCGTGCCGGTCGGTTCGTACGACACCCGGCCCGAGATCGTGCTCCACTTCGTCCGCTCCAGCTGCACCCGCTCGTCGGAGAGCCGGTCGGCGCGGACCGTGACGGTCTTCTTCGCGTCCTCGTAGCCGAACCTGGACAGCGTCAGCTCGTGCCGCCCGGCGGGCAGCCGCAGCTCGAAGCGGCCGTCCGCGTCCGTCTCCGTGCTGCGCCCGCCGACGCTCATCCGCACGCCGGCCAGCGGCTTGCGGGAGCGCCGGTCGGTGACGGTGCCGCGCACGCCGCTGGTGAGGGCCGCCTCGGCGACCGCCGCGTAGGCGTCGATGCGGCCCTGGCCGTAGCGGGGGTTCGGCAGCGGGCCGTAGCGGTCGTCGGAGACCGACGTGCCGGCCAGGATCTCCTCGGCCGCGTCCACGGTCAGGTCGGGACGGGCCTCCAGCATGAGGGCGACCGTGCCCGACACGTGCGGGGTGGCCATCGAGGTGCCGTTCAGCGCGGCGTACCCGCCGCCCGGCATCGCCGACACCACGTCCACGCCGGGCGCGGAGATGTCCGGCACCACGTACGAGTCGGGCCACTCGGGCGGGGCGTGGAACCAGTCGGTCGACCTGACCACGCCGCCGCAGGAGAAGTCGGGCACGTCGTCGTTGACGTCGGTCGCGCCCACGGCCACCGACTCGTACACGTTGCCCGGGCTGCCGGACTGGCCCTCCGCGCAGTCGTTGCCGATCGCGAAGGACGGGAACGCGCCCGCGCGGTAGATGTTCCTGGCCGGCTCGACCAGCTCGTCGGCGTAGCCCTCGGCGCCCAGCGACATGCTGACCACGTCGGCAGGCTCGCCCGCCGGGGTGCCGTCCGCCGCGTACGGCGCCAGCGCCCACTGCATGCCCGCGACCACCTGCGCGAGCGTGCCCTGGCCGCCCGGGATGACCAGCCCGGCCATCAGCTCGGCCCCTGGCGCGACGCCGATCTTCGTGCCGGACGCGTCGCCGCCCGCGATCGTGCCCGCCACGTGGGTGCCGTGGAAGGAGCTGTCGTGCGGCTCGCTCGGCACGGGCTTGCCGTCCGGGCCGAACTCGATCCAGCCGCCCGCGTGGTCCTCGCCCGTCCCGGCCAGCTTGCCCTGCAGGTCGGGGTGGGTGATGTCGACGCCGGTGTCGAGCACGGCCACCCGGACGCCCTTGCCGGTCAGCCCGCGCTCCTGCTGGACGCGGTCGGCGCCGATCTTGGTGAGGCCCCACGTGGCGGGCTCGGCCGCTCTCTGGGGGCTGGTCTTGGACGCGGGCGCGCGGTCGGGCTCGGGGGCGGTGAGGGTGAAGTTCGGGATGATCCGGTCGACCAGCTCCAGCTCGGCCAGAGCGGCCAGGGTGGCGGGCGTGACGCGTACCAGGATCATGTTCTTCAGCCAGAACGTGTTGACCACCTGGTCGCCGCGCGAGCGCACGAACGCGGCCACCGGGTCCTGCACCGGCTCCGCGCTCGCCTTCAGCGCGGCGCGGGCCTGCACGGGGGTGTCGGTCGCGGGCGGCTGCCGCAGGGTGCGCAGCACGACGAGCGCCTCGATGCGCTCACCGGCGGTCCGCATCCGCTCGGTCAGCTTGGGGTCGATCTTCTGGTCCGGCTGCTGGTCCGGGGTGCCGGACGGGGCGGTCTGCGCCTCGGCCGGGCTCGCGGGGACGAGCGTCCCGTACGTCGCGGTCGTCAGCAGAACCGCTGGTAAGACGGCGGCGAGCAGACGACGACCGGGCGAGCGGCGAGGGGACAGCGGCATGATGCTCCTTCTTTCCTGTGGCCACTGGGGCCGATGGTGCTCAAGAACGCTGACATCTTCCGCCTTTTCCTGACAAGCTTGGTTAGTGACGAGTTTCCGCCATGTGTCGTCATTCAGACAGGAGGAGCGGGGTTGCTGGAGGCGATCGGGCTCAGCCCTCAGGACGAAGAGGTGTACGACGCGCTCGTCCGCCGCACGCAGGCCACGGTCGCCGAGATCGTCGCCGACTGCCACCTGCCGGCCACCGCCGCCCGCCGCATCCTGCAGTCGCTGCTCGACCTCGGCCTCGCCACCCGCTCCACCGGCCGGCCCACCCGCTACGTCGCCGTCTCGCCGGACAGCAGCCTCGAGGCCATCCTGCGCGAGCGGGAACGGGAGCTGGACGGCGTACGCGCCCACATCCGCGCCCTCATGGACGTCTACCGCGCCGGCACCCGCTTCGCCCACCCCGGCGAGCTGATCGAGGTCGTCTCAGGGCGGGACGAGGTCAACCACCGGTGGGTGCAGATGCAGCAGGACACGCGGGCCCAGATGCGCGGCTTCGACCGCCCGCCGTACGCGGCCCCCGCCCAGCACCGCGAGCCCAACCCCGTCGAGCTGGACCTGCTGCGGCGCGGCGTGCGCTACCGCGTCATCTACGAGAGCAGCGTGCTGGAGATGCCCGGCTGGCTGGAGGACGTCACGGTCGGCGTGCAGCACGGCGAGCAGGCCAGGATCCATCCCGGCCTGCCGATGAAGCTCGGCATCTCCGACGACCGGCTCGCCATCATCCCGCTCATGCGGGCCGGGGACGACGTGCTCTCCGCGTCCTACCTGATCCACCCGTCGCCGCTGCTCGACGCGCTGATCGCGCTGTTCGAGGCGCTGTGGGAGCGCAGCGTCCCCGTGCGGCTCAACGGCGAGCTCGCCTTCGAGCAGGAGCTGTCGCCGGACGAGGAACGGCTGCTCACCCTGCTCGCCGCCGGCGCCACGGACCGCTCGGCGGCGCGGGCCCTGGGCTGGAGCGAACGCACGGTCCAGCGCCACCTCACCAGGCTGATGCGCCGCCTCGGCGCCCAGACCCGCTTCCAGGTGGCCATGGAGGCCACCCGCCGCGGCTGGATCTGACCCACCCGGGGCCTCGCGCCTCCGGGCCCGGGCCCCCGGCGCCGCGTGGTCCGGCCCTGGGCCCTGGGCCTCAGGTCATGGCCGCGCCGGGTGGGTTACGAGCACTGGTAAGCCGTGGGGAGGCCGGTGTCGCCGGCCGGGCGGGTGGCCTGGAAGCCGAACGTGGTGCGCTGGCCCGCCGCCAGGGTGCCGTTGTGGGTGGTGTTCCTCGCCGTGGCGGTCTGGCCGGAGACGGTCAGGGCCGCGTTCCATGAGCCGGTCACCGTGTGGCCGGGCGGCAGGGAGAAGGTCACGGTCCAGGCGGTCAGGGGTGCCGTGCCGTCGTTGGTGACGGTCACCGGCTGGATGACGTAGCCGGTGCTCCACTGGGTCTGCGTGGTGGCCGTGGCCGTGCAGGCGCCGGAGGGGCCGCCGCCCTCGTCCGTCGCCTGCGGGACGCGGATGATGCGGTCGTCCTGGGCCACCGGGGTGCCGCGGCCGTCGCGGTTGCTGGTCGACACCCAGAGGTGACCGTCCGGGCCCGCCGCCACCGCGCGCAGCCGGCCGTAGGAGCGGAGCTGCGCCACCGGGGTGCCCGGCGTGCCGTCGGTCAGCGGGATCGCCCAGAGCCGCTGGCCGCGCAGCGCCGCCGCGTACAGGGCGCCGTCGGCGTACGCCAGGCCGCTGGGCGACGACTCGGCGGTGGACCACGTGACGATCGGGTCGCGGTAGGAGCCGTTGCCGCAGGTGCCCTCGCACACCGGCCAGCCGTAGTTGCCGCCCGCGACGATCCGGTTGATCTCGTCCCAGGTGTTCTGGCCGAACTCGGAGGCGTACATCCGGCCCGCCTCGTCCCATGCCAGGCCCTGCACGTTGCGGTGGCCGTAGCTCCACACCCGCGAGCCGGGGAACGGGTTGCCCGACGGCACCCCGCCCTCCGGCGTCATGCGCAGGATCTTGCCGGCCGGGCTGTTCAGGTTCTGGGCGTTGGAGGTGGTGCCGGCGTCGCCGGTGGCGACGTACAGCATGCCGTCGGGGCCGAACGCGATGCGGCCGCCGTCGTGGATCGTCGCGCTCGGCACCCCCGAGAAGAGCACCTCCTGCGTCTGCGGGGCCGTCAGCCGCAGCCTGACCAGGCGGTTGTCGCCGGCGGTGCTGGTGAAGTAGGCATAGACCCAGCCGTCCTGCGCGTACGACGGCGAGACCGCGATGCCCAGCAGGCCGCTCTCACCCGACGCGCGCACCCCGCTGATCGTCGCCACCGGCGACGGCGCCTGCCCAGGGCGTACCTGCATGATGCGGCCCGTGTTGCGCTCGGACACCAGCGCGCCGCCGTCGGGCAGGAACCCGATCGCCCACGGCACCTGCAGCCCCGTGACCGACACCTCCGCCCGCGAGAAGTCGAACCCCGCCTGCGCACCTGAGGCGGCCGGCGCGCCGAGGCCGAGGGCGAGCAGGGCGAGAACCAGGACCGGGATGAGGCGGGCACGCATGACGGGCTCCTTGACCGGATGTCCGGGTGGGTCTGTCAGCACTCGTCAGCACTGTAGGCGGCCCAGAGCCCGATCACCATCACCACACCCGCCCCCGCCCGGCGAACTGCGACGACCGCCGAAGAGCGGTGAAACTTTCACCACCCGCCAGGAACCGTCAGGGGCGGAGGCCGGCGAACAGGTCGTCTTCGTGGGCCGGAGCGTCGACCTTGGACAGGACGCGTTCGAACGCCTCGTGGGAGAACGCCTGCTGCTGGGCCTCCTCCGGCATGCGCAGGAAGAAGATGTTCTCCCCCTGGCTCTCGTGCGCCCGCAGCGCCTTCAGCTTGCGCTCGGCGTAGGCGGTGACGTCGACGACGGTGGTCACCTTCTCGTCGGGGGTGCCGAAGTCGTCGGACGGCAGCTCGTCGCCGAAGTCGACGCCGTTGGCGCGCATCAGCTCGAACATGCGCTTGATCGCCGCCCGGGGGATGGCCGTGTGGTAGAGCTTGTCGGGAATGCCGGTGCGCTCGACGGCGGCCACCGTGATGTCGTGGGCCCGCACGTGGTCGGGATGGCCGTAGCCACCGCCGCCCGTCTCGTCGTAGGTCACCACGACCTGCGGCCGGTAGCGCTCCATCAGCTCGGCCAGCCGCCCGGCGGACTCCTCCAGCGGCACGTTGGCGAACGCCTCGGGATGGGCGTTGGCCTCCCACCCCTCCATGCCGGAGTCGCGGTAACCCAGCAGCTCAAGGTGCTCGACGCCGAGGTGGGCGACCGACTCGCGCAGCTCGCCGAGCCGCTGCACGGCCACCGCCGCGTCGTCGTGGCCGGGGTCGCCCGGCTTGACGCCGCCCGCGCCGTCGCCCTGCTCGCCGTTGGTGCAGGTGACGAGGACCGTGCGGATGCCCTCTTCCGAGTAGCGGGCGAGGATGCCGCCGGTGCTGAGACACTCGTCGTCGGGGTGGGCGTGCACGACCATCAGGGTGAGTTGGCGTTCCATGCCTTGCAACCTACTCGACGGGCCCGACAGTTCCGGCGGCCCCGCCGGTGCGGGCCAGGTCGCCCGCGCGCACCCGCGCCACGGCCGCCGCCGCGCCGTCGCCGACCGCGTCGGCCAGCGCCGCCTGCTTGAGCCAGTTGTACGGGCTGCACGGCCGCAGGCTGATCCGCTCGCTCACCAGCACCCTGGCCAGGTCGCGCCGCCCCGCGCGCAGGGCCGACTCCAGCAGCGTGCGCTGCACGGCGTCGCGCTGCGCGTGGCTGCCGCCGAACTCGGCGATCCGGTGCCTGATCGGCCACAGCAGGTCCACGACCGCGTCATGATCACCGCGCCCGAACGCCACGATCGCCCGGCACACCGGCAGCCCCACCCGCAGCGTCATGGCGTGGTTGGTGACCCCCGGCCGGGACCTGGTCACGTACGCCTCGCGCTCGGCCACCAGCTTGTCCGCCTCGCCGATCCGCCCCGCGCCGACGTACGACATCACCGCGTGCATGTCGTTGAACGCGTAGAACGGCTCGGCCACCCGCGCCGGCCACCGGTCGGCCAGCGCCTGCCAGCGTTCGTGCTGGTCGGAGCCCTCCAGGTGGAGCCGCCACAGCAGCGCGGCGGCGTCAAGCAGCTCCAGGCACGACTGCCCGTCGGCGAGCACCGCGTCGTAGATCGACAGCACGCGCGGCAGGTCGCCGCTCTCCAGCGCGTACAGGCAGTAGTGCCACCAGGTGTGCACGTTGAAGAACGTCCCCCTGGACCAGTCGGGCAGCCGCGCGTCGAGGTAGCGCAGGCCCGTGCCGAACCTGCCCTGCTCCTCGTACGTGTGCACCACCGCGTGGATGCCCCACACGTCGCGCGGGTTCAGCTCGACCGCCCGCAGCCCTGCCTCCTCCGACCTGTCGTGGTGCCCGCACTCCTCCAGCCCGAAGGCGTACATGCCGAGCAGGTGACCGAAGTGCGGGTCGTCCTGCGGCCAGGCGTTGAGCGCGCCGCCGACGCGGTCGCGCAGCATGCGGGCGTCGCCGGTGAAGAAGTCGATCTGGTGGCCGACCGCGAGGGCCAGCGCGTCACGCGGATGCTCGGCCGTCAGCTCGGCGAGCAGCGAGCCGCAGGCCAGGAAGTCGCCGTCGAGCAGCGCCAGCACCGCCGCCACGTGCGCGCGCTCCCTGGGCAGCAGGTCGGCGCCCTCGGTCCGGCGCAGGAACGCCCCGAACCTGGCCCGCGCCGTCCGCGCGTCCTCCACCTCGGTGGTCAGCAGCCCGAGGTAGGCCACCAGGACGTTCCCCATCGGGAACCCGGGTGACTCGGCCAGGGCGGCGCCGGCCTCGGCGTCGACCTCGGCCCTGAAGTGCAACAGCTCGTCGATCGCGCGGTCGTAGTGGCGTACCGCCCCCGCGCCGGCGCCCGTCATGGCCAGGCCGTGCCGATCGTGGCTCACCGCCTCACTGTAACCAGCGAACTCCGTACGGGCACGGACCTGCGGCGGGGTATCACGGATGGAGTGCAGGCTGCTCGCCGACGCCGGGCTGACCGGCCGGTGGATCACAGGTCGGTGGCGATGATGTGCTCGATGTTGCGTTCGGCCAGGGCCGTGATCGTGACGAACGGGTTGACCGTCGCGTTGCCGGGGATCAGCGCGCCGTCGATGACGTACAGGCCGGGGTAGGCGGTCAGCCGGCCGTAGTTGTCGGTGGCGCGGCCGAGCACGGCGCCGCCCAGCGGGTGGTACGTGAGGTGGTCGCCCCAGATCTTGTAGACGCCGAACAGGTCCGTCCGGTAGATCGTGCCCTCCTTGGCGTTGATCTTGTCGAAGATCGTCTTCGCCATGTCGATGGACGGCTGCTTCCAGGCGGCCTGCCAGCTCAGCTCGACCTTCCCGGCCGCCGCGTTCCAGGTGAACTGCGCCCGGTGCGGGTTGTTCGTGATCGACAGGTAGAAGGAGGCCCACGTCTCGATGCCCGTCGGCAGCGGCGCGACCTCGGCGAACGCGCCCCCGGCCGACCAGTTGTCGATGCCGCAGCACGGGATCGCCGACTGCAGGCTGCCGGTCGGGTCCCACAAGTGGTTGGCCCGGCCGCACATCACGTTGCCGTTGTCGCCCCAGCCCTTGCCGACCTCGCCGTTCAGAGCCGGCAGCGCGCCGGTCGCCTTCAGCCTGACCAGCAGCTTGCTCGTGCCGACGCTGCCGGCCGCGAAGAACACCCGGGTGGCGGTCACGGTCTTGGCCGCCACCACGTTCCCGCTCGTGTCGAGCTGGTCGATGAGCACCGTGTAGCCGCCGCCGGGCGCGGGGGAGACCGAGGTGACCTGGTGCAGCGGCGACACCGTGACCCGTCCCGTGGCCTTGGCCCGCGCCAGGTACGTGCGCTGCAGCGACTTCTTGCCGTGGTTGTTGCCGTAGAGGATCTCGCCGGCCAGCGCCGACTTCGGCACCGTGCCCGCCTCCTCCTGCTTCATGTAGTCCCAGTCGTAGACGTCCGGCACGAACACGAACGGGAAGCCGGAGCGCTGGGCGTGCTTGCGGCCCACCCGGCCGTACTGGTAGGCGGGCGTCGTGTCGAACCAGGCCGGGTCGATCGTGCCCACGCCGAGCGCGGCGTTGGCGCGCGGGTAGTAGACCGAGTACATCTCGTCGGCGTTCACCGTGGGCAGCACCGAGGCGAAGTTCTCGCGCTTGGGGGTGACCGCCATGCCGCCGTTCACCAGCGAGCCGCCGCCGACGCCGCGGCCCTGGTAGACGGTGATGCCGGCGAACTCCTCGGCGTCCAGCACGCCGGTGTGCTTCGGGATGCCGCGGTCGAGCGGGAAGCCGAGGAAGTAGTTGAGCGGGGCCTTGGTGCGCGTACGCAGCCAGTACGAGCGGTAGTCCGGCTCCCGCGTGTTGCAGAAGATCTTGCCGTCGGCACCCGGGGTGTCCCAGGCCATGCCCATCTCCACCAGGTGGACGTCCACGCCCGCCTGGGCCAGGCGCAGCGCGGCCACCGAGCCGCCATAGCCGGTGCCGATGACCAGGACCTGGACCCGCGCGCCGGAGGGGATTGCGCGGGCCGGCGAGGCGTGGACGCCGAGTGCGGCGGCTCCGACCAAGGAGCCGGTGCCGGCGATGAAGCCGCGACGGGTGATGCTCATGGTGCCTGCCTCGCTTCCGGCCGGTGGGCGGGCGACGCGCCGCCGGGCAGCCGGCAGACGGTGTCCAGGCCCAGAACGTGGTTGAGCCGGCCGAACGCCAGCCAGGAGCCGAGGCACATGCTCAGCTCGACGATCTCCGCCTGGCCGTAGCTCGCCGTCATCCTGGCCCAGAACTCCTCGTCCAGGCCGTGGGGGTCGAGGGTGTAGCGCTCCGCGTACTCGGCGGCCAGGCGGGTGCGCTCGTCGAAGGCCGTGGTGGTGCGCCAGTTCGTCACCGCGTCGGCGAAGCCGTCCTCGACCTTCTCGCCGTCCCGCTCGGTCCGCCAGTCCAGGCAGAACGCGCAGCCGTTGATCTGGGCGACCCGCAGCCTGGCCGCCTCGAACTCGCGCAGGCCGAGCGTCGTGTGGGCGTAGACGGCCAGCGAGAAGCGGGCGGCGGCGGGGCCGATGCCGGGGATCATCTCGCCCCAGACGTACTCGATGGCGTCCTTGCCCTCCGGGATGTCGATCCTCATCGCGTACCTCCGAGCTTGCCGGGGATCGGGCGTAGCGGGACGTCGAGCGCGTCGTACAGGCCGGGGGCGGCGGCCACGAGCCAGTCGACGGCGCCCACCAGGCGGCCCACGGCTGTCGCGTTGCCGCCCGCCGACTGGTTGCCGTCCTCGTCGGTGGCCTCCAGGGTGACCTCGATGCGCGGGCGGCCCTCGACGATCACGCGGTGCGCGCCCACGCCGCCCGGCGGGACCGGCCAGTCGGGGGCGCAGGCCGGGTGGATGCGGGTGACGTGCTCGATCACGATGCGGGGCGCGCCGCCGATCACGCCCCGCACCTCGAACCTGGCCGCGCCCTGCGTGCCCTTCTCGAACGTGCCCATCGTGGCCGTCGTGATCGTCTCGCCGAGCGGGCGGCGTTCGACGTGCTCACGGATCTCGTCGAGCTCGGCGCCCAGCGCGCGGGCCATCAGCCTGATCTGGCCGCCCCACACCATCGATGGGACGTCCCGCGCCAGCATCGGGGGCTCGTAGTCCATCGGCTGGCCCATGCCGACCAGGTAGCGGACCGAGTCCGGCTGGTCGTAGGTGGAGTAGTCGAAGATCTCCTGGCAGCGTACGGAGTCCACGGTCGCGGCCAGGCCGCTGACCAGCAGCGGCAGCACGTCGTTGGCCCAGCCGGGGTCCACGCCCGAGGCGAACAGCGACCCGCCGCCCTCGGCCACCGCCTTCAGCAGCGGCTCGCGGACCTCGGGAGGGGCGTTGCGGTGGTCGTAGAGGGCGTACAGGGACGGGGTCACGACCACGGCGCCCGCCCTGACCGCCTTGACCACGTCCTCCAGGGCCTCATTCGGGCGCAGGTCGCCGGAGGCGGCGTACACGACGGCCCGGGGGGCCGCGCCGAGCACCGCGTCGACGTCGGTGGTGGCCGCGACGCCGAGGCGGCGGCCGAGCCCGGCCAGCTCGCCCGCGTCCAGCCCGGCCTTGCCCGGATCGTGAACGAGGACGGCGGCCAGCGTGAGCGCGGGATGAGCGGCGACGGCGCGAATGGCGGCGCGCCCGATGTTGCCGGTACCCCAGACGATCGTGGACACCATGGGCGGAGCGTAGCAAGCGCTTGGTTGCGTGTATAGCTCCTGCCGACACATCTCCTGACCGAAACTCACTCCCAACCGGCCCCGCTTGTGAGGGGGAGCCGGGGTGCGCGGTCGTCCGGTGGGGGGCTGTCCGAGTTGTCCCAAGGGGGAGGGTTGGGGTTCTTGTCCTTGGTTGAGCGGGGTTTGCGGGGTGGGGGCGGTGGAGCTGGTGGGTAGTCACTTTCTTACTTTTCGTGGCGGATGCACGGCGGGTCCGGCAAGCTGCTGTCACCGAATGCGGCGGAGCGAGCCGGACGGGTGAGGCTGATGAAGATGGGTGGGCGGCCGGCCGGCAATCTGCCGCCGGAGATGACCAGCCTGGTGGGCCGGCGTGGCGAGCTGGCCAGGATCCGCCGGCTGTGCCGTGAGTTCCGCATGGTGACGCTGACCGGCGCCGCGGGCGTCGGCAAGACCAGGCTGGCGCTCAGGGCCGCCGCCCGCATGCGGCCGGCGTACGCGGACGGCGCCTGGTACATCCCGCTGTCGGCGCTCGACCAGGGCGCGCTGCTGCCGTACACGATCGCCGAGGCGCTGCCCCTCGCGGACCGGACGACGCGGCCGATGATGGAGGTGCTCGGCGAGTATCTCGCCGACCGCCACCTGCTCCTGGTCCTCGACACCTGCGAGCACCTCATCGACGACTGCGCGCGGACCGCACGCGCGCTGCTGGTCGCCGCGCCCCGGCTGACGATCCTCGCCACCAGCCGCCGCCCGCTGGACGTCCCCGACGAGCAGGCGCTCATCATCGAGCCGCTGCCCGTGCCCGACGCGCGCGGCGAGGGCCCGCAGGAGGCGGTGAAGCTGCTCGCCGAGCGGGCCGCCGCCGTCGTGCCCGGCTTCGAGGTGACGGACGGCAACCGCCACCAGCTCGTACGCATCTGCCGCCACCTGGAGGGCCTGCCCCTGGCGATCGAGCTGGCCGCGGCCCGGCTGCCCAAGCTGGGCGTCGCCGAGCTGTGCGAGCGGCTCGACGACCGCTTCGCGCTGCTGGGCGACGCCGACGACGATCTGCGGGGAGCCGACCCGCCCTGGCACCGGGCGCTGCGCACCGCGATCGGGTGGAGCCACCAGCTGTGCGATCCGGGGGAGCGGCTGCTGTGGGCGCGGGCCTCGGTGTTCGCGGGCAGCTTCGACGACCGGGCCGTGATCGAGGTGTGCGCGGACCGGCTGCTGCCCGCCGACGCGATCCCCGGCCTGCTCGCGGGCCTGGTGGACAAGTCGATCCTCATCTGGGCCCCCACGGGCGGCGGCGAGCGCTACCGGATGCTGGACACGATCCGCGAGTACGGCGCCGGCTGGCTGCGCGCCCTCGGCGAGCAGGACGAGCTGCGCCGCCGCCACCGCGACCACTACCTGGCGATGGCCCGCCAGGGCGACGCCGCCTGGTTCGGCCCCGACCAGGTCTCCTGGAACGACCGCACCACCGCCGAGCACGAGAACCTGCGCATCGCCCTCGACTTCAGCCTGTCCGCCCCCGGCGACCACGGCGCGCTGGAGCTGGCCGCCGCCCTGTGGTTCTTCTGGTACCCGTGCGGTTTCCTGCGCGAGGGCCAGCACTACCTGGAGCGCGCGCTGGAGCTCGACACCGAGGCGAGCGCCGTACGCAGCCGCGCCCTGTGGGTGTGCGCCCTGACCCTCATCGTGCAGGGCGACGCCGACGCCGGCATGGCGTGGGCCACCGAGTGCGCCGGCGTCGCCGAGGAGCTCGGCGACGCCCCGGCCGCGCTCGCCGCGCAGGCCATGGTGATGGCCGCGGCCACCATCAGGGGCGACCTCCCGCTCGCCCTGGCGCTGGCCGACAGCCTGGTGGCGGTGCATCGGCCGGAGCAGGGGCTGGACCTGCCGACGATGCTGGCCAGGCTCGGGCAGTGCCACGTGCACACCGCGCAGGGCCGCATCGAGGACGCGATCAGGGCGCTTGAGGAGCTGTGCGCCGAGTGCGACGAGCACGGCGAACGCTGGATGCGCGCCTACGCCGACCTCTTCCGCGCCCAGGCCGAGCTGGCCCTCGGCCGCTACGAGCCGGCCCAGCGGTACGCCCGCGCGTCCCTGGAGCTGAAGCACCGGCTGCACGACAGCATCGGCATCGCGCTCGCGCTCGACGTGCTGGCCTGCGCCGCGGCCGCATCAGGGCAGGGTGAGCCGGCCGCTCGCCTGCTGGGTCTCGCCCAGCAGGTGTGGGACACCATCGGGCGGGCCCAGATCGGCATCCACGAGTGGGTGGAGGCCCGTACGCGCTGCGAGCGGCAGGCCCGCGCGGCGATCGGCGACCAGGCGTACGGGACGGCGTTCCGCACCGGCTACGACACCGGCCTCGACACCGGCATCGTCCAGGCCATCGACTCCGGCACCGCCCACCGCTGACCCCCTCGCCGTCAGGCCGGCAGGCGGCTCGCCGTCGCGAAGAGCAGGGGCTCGTCGCCGGGGCGGCAGAGGAGCTGGAGGCCGACCGGGAGGCCGGCGACCGTGCCGGCCGGGACGGTCAGGGCGGGCAGGCCCAGCACGTTCCACGGGCAGGTCAGGGAGAGCAGCGCGACCCCGACGGGCACGGGCCGCCCCGCCGGCGTCACCTCGCGCTCGTCGATGAGCGGGGCGGTGACCGCCGCCGTGGGCAGCGCGAGCACGTCGTGCCGCGCGAACAGCCCGTCCGCGACCGCCGCCAGCCGCTCCCTGGACTCCAGGGCCCGCACGTAGCTCCATCCTGGCACCTGCGCGGCGCCGCGCAGCCGTTCCAGCACCTCCTCGCCGAACAGCTCGGGCGCCGTCTCCATGCGGTCCGCGTGTACGGCGACCGCCTCGCACGACTGGATCGCCCGGTACGTCCGCAGCACCTCCTCGGCGAACCCGTCAGGAAGCCGCACCTCAGGCAGCTCACCCGCCGCCGCGCGGACCGCCGCCACCACCTCGGGATCGCCCTCGAACAGGTCGCTCGCGTCCAGCCACGCCACCCGGGCCGCCTCCACCGGGGCGGGCGCGCCGGCGCCGGTCAGGGCGCGGTAGGCGATCAGGCAGCTCTCCGGGTCGCCGGCCAGCACGCCCACGTGGTCGAGCGAGCGTGACAGCGGGAAGACCCCGTCCGCCGGGATGGCGTCGTACGCGGGCTTGAACCCGGCGACCCCGCACAGAGCGGCCGGGATGCGGACGGACCCGCCCGTGTCGGTGCCCAGGGCCAAGGGCACGACGCCCGCGCCGACGGCGGCGCCGCTGCCGCCGCTGGAGCCGCCCGACATGCGCGAGGGGTCGTGCGGGTTGCGCGAGGCCCCGTTGGCGGAGCGGTCGCCGGTCGGCCCGTACGCGAACTCGTGGGTGGTGGTCTTGCCCACGATCACCGCCCCGGCCTCCCGCAGCCGCGCCACGCAGGCGGCGTCCCGGGAGGGGACGTACCCGGCGAAGTGCCGCGAGCCCATGGTCGCGGGCAGCCCGGCCACCTCGATGAGGTCCTTGACCCCCACCGGTACGCCGTGCAGCGGCCCCCGGTCGAGCCCCGCCGCCAGCTCGGCGTCCGCCGCCTTGGCCGCCTCCAGGGCGCCTGTCCCGTCCACGGTGACGAACGCGTTCAGCCCGGGATCGAGCGCGGCGGCGGCGCCGAGCGCCTGCTCGGTGAGGTCGGTCGAGGTGGTACGGCGCTCGCGCAGGTCCTGGGCGAGCCGGGCGAGGGTGCGGCCGGTGAACGGGCCGGGGGGAATAGGCATGGCATCTTTCTACACATTTCATGCCATCCCCATCGACCTTCCCCCGCGGGCATCGCCCCCGTGGCCCCCGGTCAGGCGGTCCTGGCGCGCGCGCCGAGCCGCTGCGCCAGCCGGTCCAGCGCCATGTTGATGACGATGAAGATGGCCGCGATGAGGATGGCCGCCGGGATCACGTTGGAGAAGTTCGCCGCGATGCCGTTCAGGCCCCGGTCCACCAGCTCGTCGTAACCGACGATCAATCCCAGCGCCGAGTCCTTCAGCAGCACCACGAACTGGCTGACCAGCGCGGGCATCATGGCCTTCAGCGCCTGGGGCAGCAGCACGAGCCGCATCACCTGCCCCTTGCGCATGCCCACCGCGTACGCCGCCTCCCGCTGCCCCCTGGGCAGGCTCAGCACCCCGGCGCGGACGATCTCGGCGATCACCGAGCCGTTGTAGAGGGTGAGGCCGAACACGACGGCGGCGAAGGCCGAGATGTTCACGCCGATGAGCACGTACGAGCCGAAGAACGCGAAGAAGATCATCAGCAGCAGCGGCACGGACCTGAAGAACTCCACCACCACCGCCGCCGGCACCCGCACCCACGTGTGCTCCGACAGCCGCGCGGTGGCGAAGACCAGCCCGAACAGCCCGGCCAGCACCACGCCGACGACCGCCGCCGACAGCGTGCCGGCCAGCCCCGGCAGGATGAACGTGGCCCACACGTCGGCGCGCAGCAGCGGCGTCCACTTCTCGGCGGCCCACTGGTCCTTGGCGTCGAACCGGACGTACACGAAGGCCGCCACGGCGAGCAGCGCCAGCGCGACGACGCCGGTCAGCACCCGGTTGCGCCGCACGCCGCGCGGGCCTGGAGTCTCGTAGAGCGTGGTGTACGCGCTCATCGGGCCACCGCCAGCCGCCGCGACAACCAGCCGAACAACAACCCCATCGGCAGGCAGAGCAGCACGAACCCGGCCGCGAAGCCGAGGAAGATTTCGATCACCTGGTCCCCGTACGTCTCGATCAGCTCGCGCATCCGCACCGACGCCTCGGCGACGCCCACCACCAGCGCGATCGTGGTGTTCTTGGTGAGCGCGATGAGGATGCTGCCGAGCGGCGCCACCACCGCGCGGAACGCCTGCGGCAGCGTGATCAGCGCCAGCGTCCTGACGAAGCCGAGCCCCAGCGAGCGGGCCGCCTCCGCCTGGCCGACCGGCACCGTGTTGAGCCCCGCGCGCAGCGCCTCGCAGACGAACGCCGAGGTGTAGGCGGTCAGCCCGATGACGGCGAGCCAGAAGTTGTTGGTGGCGATGTCGTCGGACAGCTCAAGGCCCAGGTTCGCGCCCACCCCGAGGCCGGTGAAGAGCAGCACGAGGGTGAGCGGGGTGTTGCGGGCCACGGTCACGTACGCGGTGGCGGCGGCGCGCAGCGAGCCGAGCGGCGCCACCCGCATGGCGGCCAGCAGCGTGCCCAGCACCAGCGAGCCGAGCGCGCTGACCGCCGTCAGCCGCACCGTCATCCAGAAGGCGGCGACGATCGTGCCGCCCTCGGTCAGCAACGCGTCCATCGGGCCTCAGTACCGCTCGAGCTGCGGGGCCTGCGGCACGGCGAACCCGGAGGCGCCCACGCTTGCCTGCAGCGCCTGGGTCCAGCTGCCGTCGGAGAACATCTTCTCCAGCGCGTCGTTGACCGCCTTGCGGCCCGCCGTGTCGTCCTTCTTCAGGCCGATCCCGTACTTCTCGGTGCTGAACGTCTTGCCGACGACCTTGAGCTTGCCGGTGTGCTGCGCGGCGTAGCCGGCCAGGATGACGTTGTCGGTGGTGATCGCGTCGAGCTGGCCGCCGAGCACGCGGTCCACGCACGCCGAGTACGTGCGCTCCTCCTGCAGCTGCACCTCCTTGGCGTACTCCTCCTTGACCTTCTGCGCCGGGGTCGAGCCGGCGACCGAGCAGAGCTTCTTGCCGTTGAGCGTCTCAGGCCCGGTCAGCGCGCCCTCGTCGGACCTGACCAGCAGGTCCTGCCCGGCCACGAAGTACGGCCCGGCGAAGGAGACCTTCTGCTTGCGGGCGTCGGTGATCGAGTACGTGGCCACGACCATGTCGACCTGGCCCTGCTCCAGGAAGGCCTCCCGGTTGGCCGAGACGGTCTCCTTGAACGTGATGTCCTTCTCCTCGACGCCGAGCTGCCTGGCGACGTACTTGGCGACCTCGATGTCGAAGCCGGTGAAGGCGCCGTCGGGGGTGCGCAGCCCGAGCCCGGGCTGGTCCGCCTTCACGCCGATGACCAGCTTCTTGTCGTTCTTGGCCTTGTCCACGATCGAGGCGTAGGTCTCGGAGCCGCCACCGCACCCGGAGGCGGCGGCGACGACGGCGACCACCGGGACGAACACCGTGAGAAGGGATCTGCCGAACATGACGACTCCTTAGTGGGTGAGGATCTTGGCGAGGAAGGACTGGGCGCGGTCGCTGCTGGGCGCGCCGAAGAAGGCGGTGGGGGAGTCCTGCTCGACGATCTGGCCGTCCGCCATGAACACGACCCGGTCGGCGGCGCGGCGGGCGAAGCCCATCTCGTGGGTGACGACGACCATGGTCATGCCCTCGCGGGCCAGCGCCGTCATGACCTCCAGCACCTCGTTGACCATCTCCGGGTCGAGCGCCGAGGTGGGCTCGTCGAACAGGATCGCCTTCGGGTCCATGGCCAGCGCCCGGGCGATCGCGACCCGCTGCTGCTGCCCGCCGGACAGCTGCGCCGGGTACTTGTCCGCCTGGGAGCCGATGCCGACCCGGTCGAGCAGCTCGCGGGCCTTGCGCACGGCTTCCGCCTTCGGCCGCTTCAGCACGTGCACCTGCCCGAGGACGACGTTGTCCAGGACGGTCTTGTGCGCGAAGAGGTTGAACGACTGGAACACCATGCCGACCTCGGCCCGCAGCCTGGCCAGCGCCTTGCCCTCGGCGGGCAGCGGGGTGCCGTCGAGCGTGATCGTGCCGGAGTCGATGGTCTCCAGCCGGTTGATCGCCCGGCACAGGGTCGACTTGCCCGCCCCTGACGGGCCGATGACCACCACGACCTCGCCCTGCTTGACGGTCAGGTCGACGTCCCTGAGCACGTGGTGGTCGCCGAAGCGTTTGTTGACCCGGTCCAACACGATCAGGTCCGCGTGGCTCATGCGTCACGCTCCTTGTCTCGGTCAGCGTTGGCGTAACCGTAAGGAGCGGGACGTGCCGCGAAGCGGCTTATGATCGTTTAGTTCAGCGGTTCGCCGGTCGGGACGACGCCGAGGTCGTGCCGGTGACCCCGATCGTGGCCATGAAGGCGCGGTCCCACTGCCCGTCGCGCAGCCAGCGCGCGATCAGCCCGTTCAGGTAGTCGCGGAAGGCCGCGTCCTGCTTGCGGATGCCGATCCCGTACGGCTCGCGCCCGAACGGCTTGCCGAGCATCCGCAGCGTGTCGGGATGCTGGGCCAGCAGCCCGAGCAGGATGGTGTCGTCGGTGCTGATCGCGTCCACCCGCCCCGACACCAGCGCGGGCACGCAGATGCTGTACGCGTCCACGATCTCCAGGTCCGCCTCGGGCACGGTGGAGCGCAGCCGCTCGACCGACGTCGAGCCCTTGGCCGTGCAGACGGTCTTGCCCTTCAGGTCGGAGACCTGGTTGATCGTCATGTCGCCGGCCCTGACCAGCAGGTCCTGCCCGGCGTAGTAGTACGGGTCGGTGAACGACACCAGCCTCGCCCGCGCCGGCGTGATCGAGTACGTCGCCACCACCAGGTCCACCAGGCCCTGGGTGATGAAGTTCTCCCGCTCGCGCGAGACGGTCTCCACGAACCGGATGTTGCGCTCGCTGCCCGTCAGGTCCTTGGCGATGAGCCGGGCGATCTCCGCGTCGAACCCGGTGATGCGCCCGCTGACCGGGTCCTTGTAGCCGAACATCGGCTGGTCGAACTTGGTGCCCACGGTGAGCACGCCGCGCTCCCTGATGCGCGCCATCGTCGAGTCGTCGGGGAACGGGTCCGGCTCGCCGCAGCCCGCCGTCGCCAGGCAGATGAGCATCGCCGCGACCAAGGCGCGCAGTCCCCTCATCGGACGCGGTACCGGTGCTGCGGGCGTCCCGTCGGGCCGTAGCGCGGCCGGCCTTCGACCAGCCCGCGGTCGGCCAGGTGTTCCAGGTAGCGGCGGGCGGTGGCCCTGCTGACCCCGATCATGCCGGCCAGCTCGTGCGCGGAGGCGTCCTCCTCGACCTCCGACAGCGCGTCCAGCACCGCCTGCTCGGTCGCCGCCGAGATGCTCTTCGGGCGGGAGGCCGGGTCGAGGTGCATCGAGCGGAAGATGCGGTCGATCTCCTGCTGCTCGGCGAACCGGCCGCCCGACTCCAGCTGCTCGACGGTGGCGGCGTACCGCAGCAGGGTCTGCTCCAGGGTGCCCGCCCTGGTGGGCTTGACCAGGTAGTAGAGGGCGCCGCGCTGGATCGCCGCGCGTACGGTGGCCGACTCCTTGCGGCCCGAGACGACGATGACGTCGGCGGGCGGCTGCTCGGGCCGGCGCAGGCGATGCGCCACCTCTAAGCCGGGCATATCCGGAAGGTGCAGATCGAGCAGGACGAGCCGCGGCGCGAAGCGGGCGGCGGCGGCCAGGGCGGCGTGGCCGGTGTGGGCGATGCCCACGACTCTGAACCCGAGCACCCTGTTCACCTGGGCGTGCAGCGCGGCGGTGACGACGGGATCGTCGTCCACGATGAGAACGGTGATGTCCCTGAGCTCAGGCATCGCCACGCTCCTCGTCACTCTGGTCGATCACTGCAGCTTAGGCGGGTTTTATCAGAAAAGATCGACTTTTGCTCGTTCTGCTCAGCTGGAACCGGCGCGAACGCCGTAACCCTCCTAGTCTGTACCCCAAAGAGTGGGGGGAGGGACGGACGCCCGTGCGATGGCTGCTCGCGGTGACCGCCTTGTGGACGCTGCTCGGTCTGCTGCCCCTGGCGCTGCTCACCTCCTCCAGCATCTCCCTGTCGGAGCAGGCCGTCAGAGGCGAGGTCAGCGACCGCGTCAAGACCACCGCCTCGGTCAGCCGGGTCGTGGTCGAGCAGCAGATGGACTCGCTCAAGCAGCTCGTCACCGCCTTCGCCCAGCGGCCCCAGGTCCGCGAGGCCGTCAAGAAGACCGCTCCCGGCACCCTCGGCGGCTGGCTCACCGAGCTGCAGGGCATGCGCGACGGCGTCAGCGGCCTGGTCATGATCTCGCCCGAGGGCAAGATGCTCGGCGTCGAACCGCCCGTCGTGCTGCCCCAGGACATCACCAGCACCGACTGGTACCGCGCCGTACGTGACCAGCGCGTCGCCTACGTCTCGCAGGCGTACACGCCGACCATGCGCGACGTGTCCAGAGCGGTCGCCGTGGCCGCGCCCATCCCCTCGGCCGACGGGACGGGCATGGTCGGCGTGCTCGCCGTCGTCTACAGCCTCGACGCCATCCAGCAGTTCGCCGAGAAGGCCGCCGACGCCCAGGACATCCGGCTGCTCATCACCGACAAGGCCGGCGTGCTCGTCGCCGACGACCCCAGCAAGAAGCTGAACGCCCTGACCTCCCTGCGCGAGGACCCCCGCGTGGACGACGCGCTCAACGGGCAGGCGTGGAGCGGCGAGTACCGCGGCATCGACGGCGTCGTGCTGTCGGCGTCCGAGCCCATCCCCGGCATCGGCTGGACCGTCACCGCCGAGGTGGTCGCCGCCGAGGCGCTGGCCTCCGCCGAGCGGCTGCGCACGAACGTGCTCACCGTCGCCGCCCTGCTCGCCCTGCTCATCCTCATCGGGCTCGGCCTGCAGATCCACAGCACCAGGGGCCGCCGCCGCGCCCAGGCCACCCTCGCCAGGTACGCCGCCGAGCTGGCCGGCGCCCGCGACGAGGCGCTCAGCGCCTCCAGCGCCAAGTCCGAGTTCGTCGCCAAGATCAGCCACGAGATCCGCACCCCCATCAACGGCGTGCTCGGCATGAACTCCCTGCTCATGAACACCCGCCTGGACGACGAGCAGCGCTACTACGCCACCACCGCCCAGGAGGCCGCCCAGAACGTGCTGCGCCTGCTCGACGACTTCCTCGACCTGTCCAGGATCGAGGCAGGCCACCTCCAGGTCGAGGCCGCGCCGTTCGACCTGCCGCGCCTGTGCGACGAGGTCGTCGCGCCGTTCGCGCCGCACGCCTACGAGCAGGGGCTCTGGCTCACGCTCAGGATCGACGAGAACGTGCCCAGGCAGGTGTGCGGCGACCCCGCCAGGCTGCGCCAGGTGCTCACCAACCTCGTCGGCAACGCGCTCAAGTTCACCGTCCAGGGCGGCGTGGACCTGCACGTCACGATCTCCGAGGGCGAGCCCGGCCAGGACCGGGTGGTGCTCAGGTTCGCCGTGGCAGACACCGGCATCGGCGTCGGGCCGCAGGACCGCGAGAAGGTGTTCGGCGTCTTCCGCCAGGTGGACACCCCGATCACGCGCAGGACCGGCGGCAGCGGGCTCGGCCTGGCCATCAGCAGGCAGCTCGTCGAGCTGATGGGCGGCAGCATCGGGCTGGACAGCGTGGAGGGCGTCGGCAGCCGGTTCTGGGCCACCCTGCCGGTCGACGTCCTCGACTGGTCGGAGCCCGGCGCCGCGGCGCTCGAAGGGCTGCGCGCGCTCATCGCCGACCAGCGGCCCGAGGACCGCGCGCTGGCCGCGCGCTTCCTCGCCCAGGCGGGAGCCGACGTGGAGGAGACCAGGGACGTCGAATCCGCCCTCGGGTTGCTGCGGGCCGCGGCGCGGGGCGGGGAGCCGTACGAGCTGGCCGTCGTCGCCCTCGACCTGAGCGTGGGGCAGGACTACGCCGACCCCGCCGATCCCGGCACGCCGCGCTCGCTCGCCCACGCCATCCTCGTCGATCCGCTGCTCCAGGCCACCAGCGTCATCGTGGTCGTCACGCCAGGCCGCTCCGGCGTCGCCTGGCCCGCCCCGGCCGGGGAACGCGCCGTCCAGTCGATCACCCGCCCGCTCAGCCGCCGCCGCCTGCTCGCCGCCGTGGAGAACGCGCTCGGGAACGCGCTCGACGCCGTCGAGAGCCCCGGTGGCGCTCCCGCCGTCGCAGCCGGTGGGCCCACCGGGGGCGCGCGGATCCTGGTGGCCGAGGACGACGAGGTCAGCCGGCAGGTGGCGATGCTCGTCCTCAGCCAGGCCGGGCACGCGGTCGAGACGGTGGACGACGGCGAGCAGGCCGTGCGCGCCGTCCTCGCCGGCGGCTACGACCTGGTCTTCATGGACTGCCAGCTGCCCGTGCTCGACGGGCTCGCCGCCACCGAGGAGATCAGGAGCCGCGAGGAGGTCCACACCCCGATCATCGCCATGACCGCCGCCGCCATGCCGGACGACCGCATCCGCTGCCTGGAGGCCGGCATGGACGACCACCTCGCCAAGCCGGTGGACTGGGCGCGCGTGCTGGCCAGGATCCCCGAGTGGGCCGCCTCCGCCGGGCTGCCTCCCGAGCTGGCCGGGCTGTCCGCCGAGGCGCTCGCCGACGTGGCGCGGGCGTACCTGGCGACCGCGTCCCGCACGTTCGAGGAGCTCCGCCAGGCCGTCCGCGACGGCGATCGCCCCCAGGCGGCCTCCCTCGCCCACCGCCTGAAGGGCGCCTGCGCCACGGTCGGCGCCACCAGAGAGGCCGAGCTGTGCCGCCGCGCCGAGGAGATCTCCAGGGCGGGCGGCGTCGTGGGCGAGGCGCTACTGGAAGAACTGGAAACCCTCCTCAGCCAGGCCCCCGACTGGATGGACACCGTCCGCTCCACCTGACCGCCGTTACGGTTTTCCGCTATCGAAGTCGGCGGGGCGCCCCCATGGCCGGCGGGGTGCCGCGCTCCTAGCGTGGCGGGTTGTGATCAGTCTCAAGGGTTTGACCAAGCGCTACGGCGATCGGCTCGCCGTGGACGATCTGACGCTGGAGTTGCGGCCGGGGAAGGTGACCGGGTTCCTCGGGCCGAACGGGGCGGGCAAGTCCACCACCATGCGCCTGGTGCTGGGCCTCGACCGGCCCACCGCGGGCACCGCGCTCGTCGGCGGCGTGCCGTACCACCGCATCGAGAACCCCCTGCGCACGGTCGGCGCGCTGCTCGACGCGCGGGCCGTGCACCCGGGCCGCAGCGGGCACGCCCACCTGACGGCGCTGGCCCGCAGCAACGGCATCCCCGTGCGGCGGGTGGGCGAGGTGCTGGAGGCCGTCGGCATGACCGACGCCGCCCGCAGGCGCGCCGGCGCGCTGTCGCTCGGCATGAGCCAGCGCCTCGGCATCGCCGCCGCGCTGCTCGGGGACCCGGAGGTGCTGATGTTCGACGAGCCGGTGAACGGCCTCGACCCCGACGGCGTGCGCTGGGTACGCGGCCTCATGCGCTCCCTGGCCGCCGAGGGACGCACGGTGTTCGTCTCCAGCCACCTGATGAGCGAGATGCAGCTCACCGCCGACCACCTCGTGGTGATCGGCAAGGGCCGGCTGCTCGTGGACGCCCCGCTCGCCGACGTCATCGCGAGCAGCTCCATGACCGCCGTGGTCGTCCGCACCCCGCACGCCGCCGACCTCGCCGACCGCCTCCGCGCCGCCGGCCTCACCGTGAAGCGGCTCGCCGAGAACGAGCTGGAGGTCGCCGGCGCCACCATCGAACAGGTCGGCGACCTGGCGTACGAGGCGGGCGCCCGGCTGCACGAACTCCGCACCAGACAGGCGTCCCTGGAGCAGGTCTACCAGGAGCTCACCTCCGGCAGCGTCGAATACGGAGCCGCCGCATGACCCCCGCCGCCCGGACCGCGCTGAAGAGCCGGTCACCTCGGGCCCTGCCCCGCGCCCTGTGGCAGAGCGTCGCGGCCGAGTGGGTGAGGGTGTGGTCGGTCAGGAGCACGTGGTGGTGCTTGGCCTGCGCGTTCGCGCTGACCGTGCTCGCCGCCGCGACGCTGGGCGCCGCGTACGCGACCGAGGCCGTTCGTGCGGGCGTGGACACGCGCATCACGGCCAGCGAGGCCGTGGTCGCGGCCACGTCGTTCGCCCAGTTCGCGCTGGTCGCCCTGGCCATGCTGACCGTCACCTCCGAGTACGCCTCCGGCGGCATCCGCGTCACCCTCCAGGCCACGCCCGTGCGCGGCATGGTGCTGGCCGCCAAGGCGCTGGTGGTGGCGCCGGTGATGGTCCTCGCGGGCGTGCTGACGGGGGCGGTCGCCACGGCAGCCGTGTACGCCCTGCTGTCGATCGACGTGTTCGGCGGGCTCGTCGTGCTGCCGCCTGGCGAGGTCGCCTGGGACCTGCTGGCCACGGGCGGCTACTACGCGCTCATCGGCGTGCTGACGGTCGGCGCCGGCGTCGCGATGCGCAGCGCCGTGGGCACGCTCTCCACGGTGTTCATGCTGCTCATGGGCCTGCCGCTGCTGCTCATCATGACCGGGAGCCAGGTCGCGGTGGACGTCTCGCTGCGGATGCCGATGTTCGCCGGGCTGGCGTTCATGGACAGCACCGACAACCTGACCGGCGCCCCGATCCCGTACTCGGCGGGGGAGGGCCTGGCCTGGCTGCTGGCCTGGACGGCGGCGGCCCTCGCGACCGGCTGGGCCGTCGTGCGCCACCGCGACGCATGACCGATTCCACGGGCGGCGGCATAGACTTCACGGCCGTGTCAGGCAGCCGGATCGTACGGGCGTTCGCCGGGGTCCTCATGGGGGTCCCGCTCGGGGTGGCCGAGCTGGCCGTCCTCGCGCTCGCCGTCCCGGCCCGGCTCGTGCCCGCGCTGCGGCCCGCCGCGGCGCGCGGGGTGGCGCGGCTGGTCGCGGTCGAACGCGGCCGCCTGTCCCGGTGGCTCGGGCACGAGACCGCGCCGCCGCGCGCGGGCGGAGCCGCGTTCCTGACCGCCCGTGCCGTCCTCGGCCTGGTCGGCGGGTACGCCACCGCGTCCGCGCTGTTCCTGACCGGCCTGCTGCTGGGCGGCGGCACCTGGGCGCTGATCACGGGCGAGTCCGACCCGGTGCCGCTAGAGCTGCCCGGCGTCCGCCTGGTCACCGACAGCGGGATGCTCGGCGTGAGCAGCGGGGTGGTGCTGCTGGCGGTGTCCGCCCTGCTGATCCTGGGCGTGGCCGCGCTCGAACGGCGGCTGGCCACGTACTTCCTGGGCCCGAGCGCCCAGGAGCGGATGCGGGCCCGCATCGCCGAGCTGACCGCCACCCGCTCCGGCATCGTCGAGGCGGTGGACGACGAGCGCCGCAGGATCGAGCGCGACCTGCACGACGGCGTCCAGCAGCGCGGCGTCTCCCTCGCCATGCTGCTCGGCCGCGCCCGGCACACCCCCGACCACGAGCGCACGGCCGAGCTGGTCGAACAGGCCTACGCCGAGTCGCGCCGCCTCCTCGACGAGCTGCGCAGCGTCGCCTGGCGCGTCTACCCGACCGCGCTGGACGAGCTGGGCCTGTGCGCCGCGCTCGAAGGCGCCGCCGAGCGGGCCGGCGTGCCGGTCACCGTCCACTACGGGCTGTCCGGCCGCCCCGCCACCCGCATCGAGACCGCCCTGTACTTCGTGGCCCGCGAGGCGATCACCAACGCGGTCAAGCACGCCGCCGCCCGTGACATCCTGGTGGTCCTGGACGAGGACGAGCAGGCGGTGAGCGTGGCGATCTCCGACGATGGCAGGGGCGGCGCCGACCCCTCGGGCGGCGGGCTGTCCGGGCTGGCCCGGCGGGTCCTGGCCCTCGACGGCACGTTCACCGTCGACAGCCCGCCCGGCGGCCCCACCCGCGTCACCGCCACCCTGCCCAAGGCGCCGCCGTGCGGCTGATCCTCGCCGACGACTCCGTGCTGCTGCGCGAGGGCCTGACCCGGCTGCTCGCCGACGCGGGCCACGAGGTGGTGGCCGCCGTCGGAGACGCGCCCGCGCTGCTCGACGCGGTCGAGCGCCACCGGCCCGACGTGGCGGTCATCGACGTCCGCATGCCGCCGGGGCACAAGGACGACGGCCTGCGCGCCGCCCTGGAGATCCGCGAACGCCTTCCGGACGTCGGCGTGCTCGTCCTGTCGCAGTACGTCGAGCAGCACTACGCCGCCCGCCTCCTGGCCGGCGCCACGGAAGGGCTCGGCTACCTGCTGAAGGACCGGGTGTCGGAGGTGGCCGAGTTCCTCGGCTCGCTCGAACGCGTCCGCGCCGGCGGCACCGTGCTCGACCCCGAGGTGGTGCGCCGCCTGATGGCCCGCGCCACCCGCACCGACCCGCTGAGCACGCTCAGCCCGCGCGAGACCGAGGTGCTGAAGCTGCTCGCCCAGGGCTTCGTCAACGCCGCCGTCGCCGAACGCCTGCACGTCTCGCTCAGCACGGTGGAGAAGCACGTCAACGCCATCACCGACAAGCTCGACCTGCCGCGCGACCCGGGCTACAGCCGCCGCGTGCTGGCGATCCTGCGCTATCTGGAGGGCTGATTGACCGGCCCGCCCCTGGGGAAGGGTGATCGCCATGACTGTCATGCTCGCTGACGGACGTCCCATGCCACGACTCGGCCTCGGCACCTGGCCCATGGACGACGAGGAGGCCCGCCAGGCCGTGACGCACGCGCTCTCGCTGGGCTACCGGCTGGTCGACACCGCCGCCGCCTACGGCAACGAGCGCGGCGTCGGCGCCGCCGTGAACGAGGCGGCCGTGCCCCGCGAGGACGTGTTCGTCACCACCAAGCTGCGCGGCGCCGACCACGGCTACGACGCCGCGCTGCGCGGCTGCGAGGCCAGCCTGGGCCGGCTCGGCCTCGACTACGTCGACCTCTACCTGATCCACTGGCCGCTGCCCGGCCGCGACCTGTACACCGACACCTGGCGCGCCTTCGTCCGCCTGCGCGAGGAGGGCCTGGCCCGCTCGATCGGCGTGTCCAACTTCACGCCTCCGCAGATCGAGCGGATCGCCGGCGAGACCGGCGTCTGGCCGGTGCTCAACCAGATCGAGCTGCACCCCGGCTTCGCCCAGACCGGGCTGCGGGCCTGGCACGCCGACCACGGCGTCATCACCGAGTCGTGGAGCCCGCTCGGCCTCGGCCAGAAGCTGCTCGACGACCCCGTGGTCACCGAGCTGGCCACCGCGCACGGCCGTACGCCCGCCCAGGTGGTGCTGCGCTGGCACCTCCAGCTCGGCGCCGTGCCCATCCCCAAGTCGGCCGACACCGACCGCATGCGGCAGAACTTCGAGGTGTTCGACTTCAGCCTGACCCCTGACGAGATGGCCAGGCTCGACGCGCTACCGGGCGGCCGCATCGGCGGCGACCCCGACACCCATGTCGAGCTCTGACCGCACTCAGAACACGGTGTGATCCAGCCAGTGCCGCAGCAGCGCCCGGTCGCCGTGCACCCGGGCGGGCGGCACGCGCCTGGCCAGCACCAGCATGCACTCGGCCACCGGGCCCGACAGCACCATGTCGGCGTCCGCGTCGGAGCGCTCCCACCGCGGCCCGTCCGGCGTCCTGGTGATCAGCCAGCCGGTCATGCCGTCGGGGCGCACGGCCAGCCGCTCTCCTCGGCCGCGCAGCGCGGTCAGCTCGGGCTTGAACGCCTGTGACGCCGGTGCGGTGATGAGCTCCATCGCCTCAGTGATCACGTCGGCCGCGAGGTCGTCGGCGATCGTGTAGGGCGCGCCGGTGGTGGCCGCCGCGTCATAGTGGTGGACGGCGGTGTCGCACAGCATCCGGCGCAGCCAGAACACCGGCGGCACCGGCCCGTTGAAGGACCAGACGGAGGCGCTGGGGGCCGCCGTCCGTACGGCGGTGATCAGGTCCTCGGCGCCGTCACGCAGCCAGGACGCCCAGGCGTCCGGGGCGCCCGGCAGGGCGTCGAGCGGGTCGGGCACGGGCAGCGGCGTGCCCGCCGCGCGGACCAGCCCCGCCGCCCACCGGGTGGCCTGGCCGGCGTGCCCGGTCAGGACGCGCAGCCGCCACTCCGGGCAGGTCGGCACCTTCGCCTCCGGGTCGCCGCCCGCGACGGCCAGGCCGAACGCCGCGCCCTGCTCCCGCAGCCCCTCCGCCAGCCGGTCCTGGTCCAGTGTCGTCATCACTCACTCCTCGAGGTCGTCCGTCGATGGCGCGGGTAGCGTAAGAACTCCAGTCAGGTGGAGGTTCAAGTGCCTTTGTGGGACGAGACGCTCGGCATCGGCGACCTGGCCAGGCTCACCGGCGTGCCCGTGCGGACCATCCGCTTCTACTGCGACGAGGGCGTCCTGGCGTCGGTGCGCAGCACGGGCGGCCACCGCAGGTTCGACCGGGCGGCCGTCGAGCGGCTGGTCCTGGTCAGGCGGCTGCGCGGGCTGGGGCTCGGGCTGAACGCGATCGCCTCGGTGCTCGAAGGCGAGACCTCCGTGGCGCGGGCGGTGGCGGCGGAACGTGCCGCGCTCGACGTCCAGCTTCACGAGCTGGCCTGGCGGCGGGCCCGGCTGCGGGCGGTCGAGGAGGCGGGGGCCGCCGATCGGGCCGGGCGGCTCGCGCTGCTCGCCGCCGTCGAGGACGCGCGGGCCGCCCGCGAGCGGCTGGTCGCGTTCTGGCGGCTGCAGATGGTGCTGCCCGTCTCCGACGAGCTGTTCGGCTCGTTCCTGTCCATGGCCGCGCCTCCGCCGCCGCCCGATCCAACGCCGCCGCAGGTCGTCGCGTACGCCGAGCTGGTCGCCGTGACCGGTGACCGGTCACTGACCCGCGGCCTGCGCGCCAGGGCGAAGGAGAACGCCCGCGCCATCACCGACGAGAACGAGCTGATGCAGGGCGTCGGGGCGGCCGTCGCGCTGGCCGAGCCGCTCGTGGCCGCCGGCGAGCCCCCCGCTCCCGGCCCTGAGCTGGACCGCTTCGTGGCCGCCCACGCCGCGGTGCGGCGCCGCTCCGACACCCCGGGCTTTCGCCGCGAGCTTCTCGGCATCGTGGCCGGCGACCACGACCCCCGCGTACGCCGCTACTGGCGCCTGGTCGGCGAGGTCACCGGCGAGCGCGCCCCGATCGGCACCACCCTCACCTGGCTCGGCGACGCCCTCGCCCGCTCACTCGCGAGGTGAGACCCGTGCCGCGACCGCCGGGGACCGCCGCCCTGCGTCACGCGGCGGCCGGGCGGCGGAGGCGACGCGTGGCGAGGACGGCCGACGCGGCCAGGAGGAGCCAGGCCGACGTCAGGGCGATCAGCCAGGGCCAGCCCGCGTGGCCGTACACGACGGCGCCCGTCGTGCCGCCCGCGCCGCTGCCCAGGTAGTAGCAGAGCGTGTAGACGCCGGCGGCGCGCCCGCGGGCGTGCGGGGGCGCCTCGGCGGTGACCCAGGTGTTCGCGATGGCGTGGGCGGCGAAGAAACCGCCGGTCAGGACGGCGAAGCCGAGGGCGATCACGACCAGGGACGAGTGGGCGGTCAGCGCTGATCCCGCGACCGTCACGGCCAGCGCCGTCACCAGCGCGGGTGTGCGGCCCAGCCGGGACGCCAGCCGGCCCGCGGCGGCCGAGGACATCGTGCCCATCGCGTACGACAGGAACACCAGCGACGCGGCGGCCGGGCTGAGCGACAGCGGCGGGGCGGAGAGCCGGAAGCCCGCCGCGTTGTAGACGGCCACGAACGCCCCCATCCCCAGCGCGCCCACCGCCACCGGCACCCCCAGCACCACCCACGTACGCCCCGGCACCCGCCCGGGAGGAGCGGCGGCGGGGGCGGGACGGGCGGCGGCGGGCAGGGTGGTGGGCAGGGTGGTGGGCAGGGTGGTGGGCAGGGTGGTGGGCAGGGTGGTGGGCAGGGTGGTGGGCAGGGTGGTGGGCAGGGTGGTGGGCAGGGTGGTGGGCAGGGTGGCGGCGGCGAAGAGCGCGCACACCAGCGCCACGGCCGCGACGGCGAACTGGGACCCCTGCCAGCCCAGCGGCCCGGCCGCGAACCCGGCGCCGAGCCGGCCCAGCATGCCGCCCACCGAGTTGCCCGCGATCATCGCCCCCACGGCCCCGGCGAGCCGTCCCGCGCCGAGCTGGTCGGCCAGGTACGCCGCCGCGACCCCGGCGAACCCGGCGATCGCCGCCCCCTGAGCCGCCCGCAGCACCAGCAGCACGGGGAACGACGGCGCCAGCGGCAGCAGCAGGCCGAGCAGCGCGGACACCAGCACCGACCACAGGATCACCCGGCGCCGCCCGACCTTCCCCGCCAGCCAGGCCAGCGGCAGCACCGCGACCGCGAGCGACCCGGTGGCCACTCCGATCGCCAGCGACGCGCTGCCGGGATCCAGCCTGTACGCCGCCGCGAGCTGCGGCAGCACCGGCTGCGGCGAGTAGAGCAGGGCGAAGGAGGACAGGCCGGCCGCGGCGACGGCCGTACTGACCCGACGGGTGTTCACGGAGGGGGAAGCTTCAAGGACCGCCACGCTCTGCACGCTAGGCAACCTCGATAGATACGTCTAATACGAATATAGGCGATAATTCATACCGTGACGCATGAATCGGATGACCGGCTGGCCGCCCGCCTCGCCCCGACGCTCGCGCTGCTCGCCGCCGTCGGCGAGACCGGCCACGTGACCAGGGCCGCCGAGCTCCTCGGCATCCCGCAGCCCACCGCCAGCCGCCGCCTGGCCGCGCTCGCCGACCTGGTCGGAGCCCCGCTCGTGCTCCCGGCGGGCCGCGGCATCCGCCTCACCCGCGCGGGCCGCACCCTGGCCGCCGCCTCCAGCCGCGCGCTGACCGCCGTGACCGCCGCCGCCCGCGAGGTGCGCGAGGAGATCGACCCCGGCACCGGCCGCATCGTGCTCGGCTTCCTGCACCTGCTCGGCCGCACCCTCGTGCCCTCGCTCATCGGCGCCTTCCGCGAGCGCAACCCCGGCGTGCGCTTCAGCCTGGCGCAGGGCTCCCGCCAGGACATGCTGCGGGCGCTCCGCGACGGCGAGATCGACCTGGTGTTCGTCGCGCCCATGCCGCTGGACGACCCCGACCTCGTCACCCGTCCCATCGCCGACCAGGAGCTGGTGCTGTCGGTGCCGCCCGCGCACCGCCTGGCCGCGCGCAGGCGGGTGCGGGCCGCCGAGCTGGCGGGGGAGGAGCTGGTGACGCTCGAACCCGGCTACGGGCTGCGCCAGATCACCGACGACCTGTGCGCGGCGGCCGGGTTCGAGCCGCGGATCGCCTTCGAGGGGCAGGAGTCGGAGACCGTACGCGGGCTCGTCGCGGCCGGGCTCGGCGTCGCCGTGCTGCCCCGCTCCGAGCAGCCGCCCGCGGGCGGCGTCACCGAGATCACGCTGTCGCCCGCGCTGTTCAGGACGATCGGCATGAGCTGGCGGGCCGGCGACCGCCTCACCCCGGCCGCCCGCGCCTTCCGCGACCACGCCCTGACCGCCCTGCCACCCCACACGCCCGGCTTCCGCCCACCCCACCCATGAACCGCGCCCCACACACGACCCGCCTCCCTATGAACCTGCGCCAGACTGAGACGCATGGGACGGCAGGACGGGGACGCGGGGGTGCCGGGTTCGCTGGCGCGGGTGCTCGCGCAGGTGCGGGACGAGCGGGCCGCGCAGGACGAACGGTTCGGGATGCAGGTGCTGCCCGACGGCACCGGCGGCCATGACGCGGTCGCGGCGGCCGACGAGGCGCGCGAGGAGACCGACGCGGCGGCGCGAGAAGGCGCGCTGACGTGGCGGCACATCCTGGCCGAGGAGGTGATGGAGGCGTTCGCCGAGCACGACCCGCAGCGGCTGCGCGGCGAGTTGATCCAGGTGGCGGCGGTCGCGGTGAAGTGGGTACAGGCGCTCGACCGGCGCGACGTTCTACAGAACCTTGACGGAGGGCGCTCAGATTGTTGAACTTGGGGCATGACAGGACAGCCCCAGGTGTCCTTCGACACCGGCCCAGGCCGCTACCGTCACCTCCGCCTCGAGATCGACGCGCCGCTGGCCCGGATCGTGCTGGCGGTCGACGAGGCCGGCGGGCTCGTCCCCGGGTATGACCTCAAGCTCAACTCCTACGACCTCGGCGTGGACATCGAGCTGTACGACGCCGTCCAGCGCCTGCGCTTCGAGCACCCCGAGGTGCGCGCGGTCGTCCTCACGGGCGGCCTCGACCGGGTGTTCTGCGCGGGCGCCAACATCCGCATGCTCGCCCAGTCCTCCCACGCCTGGAAGGTGAACTTCTGCAAGTTCACCAACGAGACGCGCAACGCCATCGAGGACGCCACCCTCCACTCAGGACAGACCTACCTGGCGGCCGTCAACGGCACGGCGGCCGGCGGCGGATACGAGCTGGCCCTGGCCTGCGACCGGATCATCCTGGTCGACGACGGGTCGACGGCGGTGTCCCTGCCGGAGGTGCCGCTGCTCGGCGTGCTGCCCGGCACCGGAGGGCTGACCCGGCTGACCGACAAGCGGGGCGTGCGCAAGGACCTGGCCGACGTGTTCGCCACCCGCAGCGAGGGCGTGCGCGGGGCGACGGCGGTGGCGTGGGGGCTGGTGGACGAGGTGGCGCCGCCCAGCAGGTTCGAGGAGACCGTACGCCGCCGCGCCCTGGAGGCCGCCGCCCGATCCGCCCGCCCGGCCGACGCCGCCCCGGTGCCGCTGCCGCCGCTCGACCCCGACGGGTACGCGTACGGGACGGTCACGGCGGAGCCGGAAGGGGACCGGGTGACGATCACCGTACGCGGCCCTGAGGAAGGCGACGACGGCTGGCTGCTGCGCATGACCCGCGAGCTGGACGACCTGATCCTGCGCCTGCGCACCCATGAGCCCGCCCGGGGCACCTGGGTGATCAGGACGGAAGGCGACATCGACGCGGTGCTCGCCGCCGAACCGGCGGGCGACGCATGGCCGTACGGCGAGATCAGGCACTACCTCAAGCGCACGCTCAAGCGCCTCGACGTCACCAGCCGCAGCCTGATCGCGCTCATCGAGCCGGGCAGCTGCTTCGCGGGCCCGCTGCTGGAGCTGGCGCTGGCCTGCGACCGGCAGTACATGCTCGACGACCCCGACGAGCCCCCCGCCGTGCGGCTCTCGCCCGCCAACTTCGGCGCCTACCCCATGGCCAACGGCCTGTCCAGGCTGGCCTCCCGCTTCCTCGCCGACCCCGCCAAGGTGGCCCGGCTGGAGAAGGAGGCGGGCCGCCGCATCGGCCCCGCCGAGGCGCTGGAGCTGGGGCTCGTCACGTTCGCGCCGGACGACCTCGACTGGGACGACGAGGTACGCCTGGCGCTGGAGGAGCGCGCCGCGCTCAGCCCCGACGCGCTGACCGGCATGGAGGCCAGCCACCGCTTCGCGGGCCCCGAGACCATGGAGACCAAGATCTTCGGCAGGCTGGCCGCCTGGCAGAACTGGATCTTCATCCGCCCGAACGCCTCCGGCCCCGAAGGCGCCCTGCGCCGCTACGGCACCGGCCGCCGTCCCGTCTACGACCGCGAACGAACCTGAAGCCGGGAGAGCGACATGCCGATCGACTACTCCGAGCGCATCCCCAACAACGTCGACCTGGCCGGCGACCGCAGGCTGCGCCGCGCCCTGGAGTCCTGGCAGCCGCGCTTCCTGCAGTGGTGGTCGGAGATGGGCCCGGCCCTGCCCACCCAGGACGTCTACCTGCGCACCGCCGTCGCCGTCGGCCGGGCCGGCTGGGCGCACTTCGACCACGTCGCGCTGCCCGACTACCGCTGGGGCATCTTCCTGGCCGAGCGCGACACCGACCGCCGCATCGCCTTCGGCCAGGACAAGGGACGGCCGGTCTGGCAGCAGGTGCCCGGCGAGTACCGCGCGGAGTTGCAGCGCCTCATCGTCATCCAGGGCGACACCGAGCCGGCCAGCGTCGAGCAGCAGCGCAGGCTCGGCCTGACCGCGCCCTCCCTGTACGACCTGCGCAACCTCTTCCAGGTGAACGTGGAGGAGGGCCGCCACCTGTGGGCCATGGTCTACCTGCTGCACGCCTACTTCGGACGGGCGGGCCGCGACGAGGCCGAGGCGCTGCTGCTGCGCAACTCCGGCAGCGAGGACTCCCCGCGCATCCTCGGCGCCTTCAACGAGGAGACGCCCGACTGGCTGTCGTTCTTCATGTTCACCTACTTCACCGACCGCGACGGCAAGTACCAGCTCGGCACGCTCAAGGAGTCGGCGTTCGACCCGCTCAGCAGGACCTGCGAGTTCATGCTGAAGGAGGAGGCCCACCACATGTTCGTCGGCACGACGGGCGTGGACCGGGTGGTGGAGCGCACGGCGCAGCTCATGCGCGAGCACGACACCGACGACGTGGCGGCGTACGGCGGCATCCCGCTCGACGTGATCCAGAAGTACGTCAACTTCCACTACAGCGTCAGCCTCGACCTGTTCGGCGGCGAGACCTCGACGAACGTGGCCAACTACTTCACCGCCGGGCTCAAGGGCCGCTGGCAGGAGGAGCGGCGCCAGGACGACCACCTGCTCACCGACGCGTACGCGACGGTGCCCCGGGTGTCCGGCGGCCGGGTGGTGGAGGAGCGGCTGCCCGCGCTGACGGCGCTCAACGCGGACCTGCGCGGCGAGTACGTCGCCGACTGCGTGACCGGCCTCAACCGCTGGAACCGCATCCTCACAGGACACGGCCTGGACCCCGTGCTCCACCTGCCGCACGTCGGCTTCAACCGCCAGGTGGGCGTGTTCGCCGGGCACCACCTCGCGCCGGACGGCCGGGTGATGGACGAGGCGGAGTGGGCCGCGCACCGCGACCGGTGGCTGCCCACACCGGCCGACAAGGAGCACGTACGCTCGTTGATGAGGCCCGTCTACGAGCCCGGCAGGATCGCCGCCTGGCTGGCGCCGCCACGCTCGGGCATCAACGGCAGGCCGCTCGACTACGAGTACGTGCACCTCTGACCGCTGCCGTACTACACGACATTGACGGAGCCGCGTTCCTGTGTAGAAGATTCAGTCACGATCGCCAGCCTGCGGATGGGGACGCCCATGACGGCCGAGTCGTTCAACGCCAGCGTCTATCTCACCGAGCGCCAGGTCGCGGCGGGCCGGGGCGGCCACGTCGCCGTCACCGGCCCGGCGGGCACCCTCACCTACGCCGAGCTGACCGCCCAGGTCGCCGGCCTCGCCACCGGGCTGCGCCGTCTCGGTGTCAGGCCGGAGGAGCGGGTGCTGCTCGTCATGTCCGACCGGCCGGAGACCGTGGTCACGATCCTCGCCGTCATGCGGATGGGCGCGGTCGCGGTGCCGGTGTCCACCATGTACCACGCCGCCGAGCTGGGCGAGCTCATCCGTGACGCGCGGGCCAGGGTGGTCGTGGCGACCCCCGAGTACGAGCCCGTCGCCAGGGCGGCGCTGGCCACCGCGCCCGAGGCCGAGACGCTGATCACGACCGGGCCCGGCGGGTCGTGGGCCGAGCTGCCGGCGTCGGGGCGGCCGGCCGGGCCCGCCTACGACACCTGGTGCGACTCGCCCGCCCTGTGGCTCTACACCTCCGGCACCACCGGCGCGCCCAAGGCCGCCATGCACCGGCACGGCGCGATCAGGGACGTCTACGAGACCTACGGCCGCCAGGTGCTCGGCATCCGCGCCGACGACCGGTGCCTGTCGGTGGCGCGGCTGTTCTTCGCGTACGGGATCGGCAACTCCATGTTCTTCCCGCTCGCCGCGGGCGCCACCGCGATACTCGACCCGGCCCGCCCCACCCCGGCAGGGGTGCTCGAACGGGTGCGGGCCGAGCGGCCGACGCTGTTCTTCGCCGGCCCCACGTTCTACTCCGCGCTGCTCGCCACCCCCGGCGACGCCGGCGCGTTCGACTCGGTCCGGCTCGGCGTCTCGGCCGGCGAGGCGCTGCCCGCCGAGATCCACCGCCGCTTCCTGGCCCGCTACGGCGTGGAGATCATCGACGGGCTCGGCTCCACCGAGGCGCTGCACATCTTCATCTCCAACCGGCCCGGCCAGGTGCGTCCAGGCACCTCGGGCACGGTCGTGCCCGGCTACGAGGTGAGGCTCCTCGACGAGCACGGCGCCCCGGTCGCCGACGGCGAGCCCGGCCACCTGTACGTGCGCGGCGACTCGATCGCCACCGGCTACTGGTGCCGCACGGCGACCACCCGGCAGGTGTTCCAGGGCGAGTGGCTGCGCACCGGCGACACCTACGTCCGCGAGCCCGACGGCGCCTACCGCTGCCTGGGCCGCTCCAACGACATGATCAAGGCGGCCGGCATCTGGGTCGCGCCGATGGAGGTCGAGGCCAGGCTGCTGCAGCACGAGGCCGTGGGGGAGTGCGCGGTGGTGGCGTACGTGGACGGCGAGGGGCTGGAGAAGCCCGTCGCCTGCGTGGTGCCCGCCCCGGGGCGCACGGTGGACGCCGCCGAGCTGGTCGCGTTCTGCCGGGACGGGCTGGCCTCGTTCAAACGGCCGCGCGAGGTGCTGGTCATGGAGGAGCTGCCCAAGACGGCGACCGGCAAGATCCAGCGGGGTGTGGTGCGCCGGCTGGCCGCCGACCTGCTGGGCAAGCGCTAGCCTTTCGGCGACCAGACGGTGACGGCGAACGGCCGCGGCGGGATCTCGTACACCTCGTCGCTGATCCTGGCCAGCGTGCCGTGCGCGTCCAGATAGCCGTGCAGCCTGGCCGCCTCCGGCCACGGATGCACGGCCACCAGCACCCCGTCAGCCGTCAGCAGGTCGCTGAGCTGCGCGGAGGCGCGGCGCAGCCGTTCGTGACGGCCCAGGTAGTAGAGGGTCTCCGAGCAGAACACCAGGTCGTGGCGGGGCTCGCAGCGGTGGGTGAGGAAGTCGGCGTGGACGAAGCGCACCCGCCCGTTCTCCGGCACGCGGGCCCTGGCGCGGGCCAGGGCCCGCTCGGAGACGTCCACCCCGGTGATCTCCGCGTCGGGGTAGGCCGCGGCCAGCGCGCCGGTGAACACTCCCTCGGCGCAGCCGATCTCGATGATGCGCCGGTACGGCCGGGGCGGCAGCTGCTTGAGCGTCACCTGGTACTTCTGCTGCTCGTAGCCGTCGGTCGCCAGCTTCCACGGGTCGGGGGCCCGGTGCCGCCAGTCGAAGTAGCGGCGCAGGAGCAGGCCCTGTCCCTTGGGCGAGAGCAGGGACAGGGTGCGGAAGAACGTACGGTGCAGGCGGTCGGGCAGACTCGGCATGCGGCCTCTCTCGGTCGGGGACCCCCATCGTCGGTCCCGGGACTTGAGGTGAAGTCGTCGCCGGATGGAGATTCCCGTCAACCGCGCGGCCGACGCCTGCCCGCGGCCCCTACCCCATGGAGTCGCGCAGCTCCCGCTTGAGCACCTTGCCCGAGGCGTTCTTCGGCAGCGCGTCCACGAACACCACCCGCTTCGGCGTCTTGAACGGCGCCAGCCGCCCCCGCAGGAACGCGATCAGCTCGTCGGCGGTGAGCCCCGCGCCCTGCCGCAGCACCACCGCCGCCGTCACCGCCTCGATCCACTTGTCGTCCCGGACCCCGAACACCGCCGCCTCGGCCACCGCCGGATGCTGGTAGATCGCCTCCTCGACCTCGCGGCTCGCGACGTTCTCGCCGCCCGACTTGATCATGTCCTTCTTCCTGTCGACCACCGACAGGTAGCCGTCGGCGTCCATGACGCCCAGGTCGCCGCTGTGGAACCAGCCGCCGCGGAACGCCTCGGCGGTCTTGTCCGGGTCGTTCCAGTAACCGAGCATCGCGTGCGGGCTGCGGTGCACGATCTCGCCCACCGTGCCGGGCGGCACCGGCTGGTCGAGGTCGTCGACGATCCTCGTCTCGACGTTCAGCGCCGGCCGACCGGCCGAGCCGAGCCGGGTCAGCTGCTCCTCCGGGCCGAGGATGGTCGCCACCGGCGCCATCTCCGTCTGACCGTAGAAGTTGAACAGCCGCACGTCCGGCAGCCGGGCGGCGATCTCCTTCAGCACCTCGACCGGCATGATCGAGGCGCCGTAGTAGCCCTTGCGCAGCGACGACAGGTCACGGCGGTCGAAGTCGGGGTGGCGCAGCAGCGAGATCCACACCGTGGGCGGGCAGAACAGCTTCGTCGCGCGCTCGCCCTCGATCGTCGCGAGGATCACCGCCGGGCTCGGGCCGGGCAGCACGATGTTGGTGGCGCCCAGGTAGACGCCGGGCGTCAGGAAGCAGTGCAGCTGCGCGCAGTGGTAGAGGGGCAGGGCGTGCACCTCGACGTCGTCGTGGCTCATCTCGCCGTCGACCATGCAGGTGACGTACTGGGAGATGAGGCTCCTGCTCGACAGCATGGCGCCTTTGGGGCGGGACTCGGTGCCGCTGGTGTACATGAGCTGGATCGGGTCGTCGTCGGCGATCTCCACCTCGGGCTCCGACGAGTCGTCGTGCGCCGACCACGCGCTGAACGGCTCCCACCCGTCCTGCCCGTCGCCGATCACCCCGCGCACGGCGACCCGCTCGGTCACCGCCGCCTGGGCGACCGGCAGCAGCGCCTCCTCGGCCAGCATCCCGGTCGCCCCGGAATGCTCAAGGATGTACGCCACCTCCTCGGCCCCCAGCATGAAGTTGACCGGCACGGAGATCGCCCCCAGCCGCGCCAGCGCGAAGTACGTCACCACGAACGCGTGGTTGTTGTGGCTGAACACGGCGAACCTGTCGCCCTTGCCCACCCCGCGCGCGGCCAGCGCGTTGGCCGTCCTGTTCACCACGAGGTCGAGGTCGGCGTAACTCTGGCGCAGATCGCCGAACACGATCGCGGTCTTCGCGGGGTGGCGGGCGGCCGAGCGCCGCAGGAGGTCACCGATGGTGTGCTGCCGGGTCATACGGGGGGCACCCTTCAGTCGCGCAGAACGATGTTCGGGCGATCCTAACCCCTGAACAGCGCCGCGAGCCGCCGGTAGGAGTCGAGTCGCCGGCCGAGATCGTAGGTGTTCATCGTCACCAGCACCTCGTCCGCGCCGCTCGCCGCCACCAGCGAGTCCAGCGCCACCGCGACCTCACGCTCGGTGCCGTGGATCTGCCCCTTCAGCGTCTGCTCCAGGTACGCCCGCTCCCGCTCGCCCAGCTCCATGGCCGCGACCTCCTCGGCCGGGATCAGCGGCGGGAACGCCCCGCTGGTGCGCGAGCGCGCCGTCGCCCACGCCTCGGGCAGCTGCAGCAGCTCCGCCTCCGCCGTGCTCGCGGCGACCGCCACGTTCGCCGCCACCATCACGTACGGCCGATCCGCCCACGCCGAAGGACGGAACCCGGCGCGGTAGCGGGCGACCGCGTCCAGCATGCGCGAGCCCGCCCCGATCACCATGGGCAGCCCGTGCTCGGCCGCGATCTCCGCGCCCGCCCCCATGGCCAGCACGAACACCTGCGGCCGCAGCCCCTCCGCGGGCAGCGCGTGCACGCCCGGATAGGCGGACTGCCCGCCGGTGAAGAAACCCAGCAGTTCGGCGAGCTGCTCGCCGAACCGGTCGGCGTCGTCCTTGCCGTGCCCCAGCGCCTTGCGGATGCCGCCGGTGAACCCCACGGACCGCCCCAGCCCCATGTCGATCCGGCCGGGATGCAGCGACTCCAGCACGCCGAACTCCTCGGCCACGACCAGCGGCCGGTGGTTGGGCAGCATCACGCCGCCGGTGCCCACCCGGATCCGCGACGTCGCCGCGGCCACCGCCGCCGCCAGCACGGTCGGCGCCGAGCCCGCGACGCCGGGCACGCTGTGGTGCTCCGACACCCAGAACCGGTGGTAGCCGAGCTCCTCGGCCTGCCCGGCGAAGCGCACGGTCGCGCGCAGCGCCTCGGCCGGGGTCGAGCCCCTGCGGACGAGCGAACGGTCGAGGATCGAGTACGCGGTCATGTACGGGTGCAACGCCCCGGGGCGGCGGATCAATCCACCGGGTCGCCCGCGATGCCCTCATAGCAGGCGAGCAGCCGTTCCTCCAGCGCCGCGTCCCCGCGCAGCTTCGTGCCGTCCACCTCGCCGACCGGCATCACCCCCCACGAGTTGCAGAGGAACACCAGGTCGAACCCCGCCAGGTCGGGGACCCGCAGCGGCCGGCGCTCCTGCGGCACGTCCATGCGCTCCAGCAGCCGCATGGTGACGCCGTGCAGCATCGGCGCGTCGGGCCACACCAGCCGGCCGCCGGCGAAGCCGCCCAGGTTCGTGATCGCGCCCTCGCTGATCAGGCCGTCCTGCGTGGTCAGCAGGGCCTCGTCGAAGCCGGCGCGGTTCGCCGTACGCAGGATGTGCGGTTGCTGGAAGCCCGACGCCTGCTTGATGTGCGCCAGGTAGCGCTGGTAGACGACCGGCGTGACGCGCAGCGGGCCGGGCAGCGGCGGGTGCGGCGCGGCCGCCGTCGCGATGACCCGCGGCCGGCCCGCCACCTCCACGTGATACACCCGTACGCTCGCGTCGCGCTCGTCGCCCAGCGCCGCCCTGATCGAATCCAGCACCACCGCCCGGTCAGGCACGGCGCCGAACAGCTCGGCGCCGGCCCGCTCCAGCCGCTCGACGTGCAGCTCGAGACCGCGCACCCGGCGAGCGGCGACCTGCATGGCGGTGAAGTGGCCGTAGCGGGCCTCCATCCCCAGCAGCGCCTCCTCGCCGAGCCGCTCGCCGTCCATCGCGATCCGTCCTGCCATCGGCCGCCCCTCTCCCTCGATCACGGTACGGCGCCCCAGGCTAGGCCCTCACCGCCGGTAGAGCGCCACCGCCCAGTCCACCGGCCGGTTGGTGCTCGCTCCCCACAGTCCCGTCCGCACCTTGACCTCGACCCGCTGCCCCTTCCGCACCGTGAACGCGGCGGCCCCGCCCGTCCGCGTGCCGCACCCGATCGAAGTGCGCGACTCGACGCCGTCGATCCAGTACTTGAACCACAGGCGGTCGCGCAGATCGCCCGAGCAGTTCTGCTGCAGGGTGTAGCGGCCGGGGGCGACCACCGTGGCCTCGTAGGACCCGTCGCCCGGCCACGTGCCGGTGGACAGGGCGACCTGCTTGGCGCCGTCCACCCGGGCGGGCAGGGTGGCCGGCGCCGGGATGACGGGGCGGGCGGGCGGCGTCCACTCGTAGACGGCCACCCGCCAGTGAGCCGCGCCGGGCCGCTCCGGCGTGCATGGCCCGTCCGCCGTCCTGAGCACGCACGTGGCGCCCGTCGTGTCGAACGTGACCGCGACCTGACCGGTCCCGGCGGGCACCTCCAGAGGACGCAACCGCATCCCCAAGCCCGCGCACGCGAACGCCGGCGGCCCCGCCCGCCGTCCGTCCACGAACACCTCAGGCCCGGCGACGGCACGCCCGCCACCAGCGCCGGTCGCGGGCTCGCCGCCCGCCGGGTCACCGCCGTCGCACAGGACCGCCGCCTCCAGCGGACGGCCGGTGCGCGGGACCGTGAGCGTCGTCTTCGCCCCTCGCGCATCGACCGTGCCGGCCGCCAGCCGACGGTACGCGGTGCCGTCGGACGAGGTGTGCCACGCGGGCAGCTCCACCTCCGGCGTGCGACTGACCGTGCCGGTCAGGGGGCCCGGCCGGGGCGTCTCCCTGATCACGCCGGTGATCGCGGCCGTCGCCAGCACCGTCGCCACCGCCGCGGCCCCCGCGAGCGCCGCCGTGGCCGTGGTCCGCCGCCGCCTGACCCGCCGCACCCGGTCCCTGACCTGCTCGTGCCGGTACGGGTTCGCCGGCGCCGGACCCTCCGCCCGCTCCCGCAGGACGTCACGCAGCTCTTCCACGCTCATCGGTGTGACTCCCTCACGATCGACTCGTCCACGCGCAGCTTGGCCAGCGCCTTGGCGGTCTGGCTCTTGACCGTGCCCTCCTGGCAGCCCAGCAGCGTGGCCACCTCGCTCACCGGCAGGTCCTCGTAGAAGCGCAGCACGATCACCGCGCGCTGCCTGGCGGGCAGGCGGCCCACCGCCCGCCACACCTCCTCGCGGCCGGGATGCCCCTCGTCGTGCACCGGACGGTCCGGCAGGTCGTCGCTGGGCAGCTCCCTGCGCCAGCGGCGCCGCCACCAGGACGTGTACGTGGTCACCAGCACCCGGCGCACGTACGCCTCAGGCTCCTCGATGCCCGGCCACGCGAACCACGCCTTGGCCAGCGACTCCTGCAGCAGGTCCTCCGCTACGCCCCAGTCCCTGGTCAGCAGGTACGCGGTGCGTAACAGCCGATCCGCCCGCGACACCACGAAGTCATCGAACATCGCCCTGTCCGCCACGTCGCGCCTTCCGCCGTCCTTGCCGGTCGCCGGTACTGACGCATCGTCCGCCCCGCCGGGTTGCCTGCCGGCTAGGGGGTTTCCGCGCGCTGCACGGTGAAGGGGGCCAGCTCGCCCAGCCCGCGTACCGACAGCCGGTTCACCTCGCGCAGCCGGAAGGCGCGGTCGCCCTCCAGCTCCTCGGCGAGCTGCGGGTCGGCCAGGATGCTGCCGGGCAGGGACAATGCGGTCAGCCGGCTGGCCAGGTTGACGGTGGTGCCGAACACGTCGCCCATGCGCCAGATGACCGGCCCCGAGGCCAGCCCCACCCGCAGCTCGGGCATGTCACGGCCGCGCGCGTGCGTCTCCACCAGCCGCAGCGCGATCTCGGCCGCCACGTGCGCCTTGTCGGTGATGAACAGCACGGAGTCGCCCAGCGTCTTGACCACCCGCCCGCCGGACGAGGTCACGATGTCGGCCGAGCGCCCCTCGAACCTGTCGATCAGCCTGGCCAGCTCGGCGGCGGTGATCTGCCTGCTCAGCCGGGTGAAGGCGACCAGGTCGGCGAAGCCGACGGCCAGGCGTACGGCGCTCATGTCCTGATCGGCCAGGCGCCCTGCGGCGGCGGCGAGCTGGCGCTGCCAGGCGTAGACGAGCAGCTTGGCGAGGTCGGGCACCACCCGCTCGGCCCGCCGCCGCCAGGCCCGCGGCCGCTCGGCCAGCGGCACCCCGGCCTGGTCGAGCACCTCGGCGCCCAGCTCGGCCTGCGACTCGGCCAGCCGCGCCGTGGCCTGGCCCAGCGCGCGGGCCGTCAGCAGCACGTGCTCCTCGTCGTAGATGCCGGAGGTGACCATGCCGAGCAGGGTCTTGAGCGCCTCGACGTCGGAGTCGGTGAACTCGACCGCGTCGTCGGGCACGTTGGGGAAGCCGAGGGCACGCCAGAAGCGCCGCGCACGATAGACCGGCACGCCCGCCATCTCGGCGACCTGACGACTGGTGTATCGGCGCGGCTCGCGCAGAAAAGCATCTGCAACCCCGTCCCGGTCCACGCGCGCCACCTGGGCAAGATAACACCCTGTGGGCCAGATCACTCCAGCAGCGCCCGCAAGGCGCTTGTCTCGCTTTCCGCCACATAAGGCGCGTAGTAGTCGTACATCGCTTTTCTCGACAATTGGGCGGCCAGCGGGCCATCGCCCGCCCTGATCGCGGCGATGACCTCCTCGTGGTGCCGGATGCTGCGCCGCATCAGGGCCTGCCGGTCGTCGGCGGCGTCGATGCGGGCGGCGATCTGCCGCAGCACGATCTGCCGCACCACGTCGGTGCAGATCTGGATGAGCTTGTTGCCGCTCGCCGCGACCACCGCGTCGTGGAAGGCCACGTCGGCCCGGCCGAACGCCTCGGTGTCCACTACACCCCACCCGGTGCCCGGCCCGCTGTCCGTCCCGGTGCCCGGCCCGCTGTCCGTCCCGGTGCCCGACTCGCTGCCCGACCCGGTGCCGGCCGCGGCGCGCATCGCCGCCACCGCCTCGGCCATGCCGGCGAGCTGCTCGTCGGTGCGCAGCCGCGCGGCCAGCAGGATCGCCGCGGAGTCGAGCACCATCCTGAACTGCACCAGCTCGCCCAGCGACAGCTCCTCGACCCGGGCCAGCGTGGTCATCGACTTGTGCAGCGCGGCGGGCGAGAACGGCAGCACCTCCGCGCCGTTGGGGTCGCCGGGCCGTGAGCGCACCAGGCCGCGGGCCTGCAGCACGCGCAGCGCCTCGCGGACGGTGGAGCGGCCGACCGACAGCTGCACCATCAGCTCACGCTCACTCGGCAGCCGCTGGCCGGGTGTCAGTGCGCCGCTCTCGATGGCCTCTTCGATCTGCTCGACGACCCGCTCGTAGGCGCGCACCGCGCGTACGGGCTCGAAGCGCGCACCACCCATGCAAGCCCCCTTGACCCGAGCCGTCGCCGACTGGCAATGTGCGTAGCCTACTGGTCAGACCAGTGCACTAGCCAGGAGGCTGTAAGACATGAGGCGAATCGGGATCTGGCTCGCCGCGGGCGGCCTCCTGCTGGCCACCGCCGCGTGCGGTGGCGGCGGCAGTGGTGACACAGGCGGGGGAGGCGGCGGCTCCAAGGCCCAGTCGTTGTCGGTCGGGTTCGTGGCCGAACCGGCCAACCTCGACTTCACCTCGACCGAGGGCGCCGCGATCCCGCAGGCACTGCTCGTCAACGTCTACGAGGGCCTGGTCAAGCTCGACCAGAACGGCGAGATCGTCCCGCTGCTGGCCGAGAAGTGGGACGTCTCCGACGACCGCAAGACCTACACCTTCACCCTGCGCAAAGACGTGAAGTTCTCCAGCGGCGCGCCGTTCACGGCCGACGACGTGGTGTTCTCGCTCGACCGCGTCAGGAGCGACTGGAAGCTCAAGATCAAGTCGCAGCTCGACGTGATCGACGACGTGGAGAAGAAGGACGGCACCACCGCCGTCGTCACGCTCAAGCGGCCGAGCAACGGCTTCCTCTACGCCATGGCCACCAGGCTCGGCGCCATGTTCAGCCGCACCGGCGTCGCCGACCTGGCCAACAAGCCCGTCGGCACCGGCCCGTACGTGCTGGGCGCCTGGCGGCGCGGCGACTCCATCAGGCTCGATGCCAACCCCTCCTACTGGGGCACCAAGCCGCCGGTCTCGTCGGTCACGCTGAAGTACTTCAAGGACGCCACGGCGATGAACAACGCGCTGCTGACCGGCGGCATCGACGTCATCTCCAGCGTGCAGGCGCCCGAGTCGCTCCAGCAGTTCGCCGACCCCAACCGGTTCGAGACGGTCGAGGGCACCACCAACGGCGAGGTGGTGCTGTCGATGAACAACGGCCGGCCGCCGTTCGACGACAAGAAGGTCAGGCAGGCCGTCCGGCACGCCATCGACCACAAGGCGCTGCTCGACACCGCCTGGGCCGGGCGCGGGCAGCTCATCGGCTCGATGGTGCCGCCCACCGACCCCTGGTACGAGGACCGCACCGGCGACTACCCGTACGACCCGGCCAAGGCCAAGCAACTGCTGGGCGGCAAGACGTACGACGTCAAGATGCGCATCCCCAACCTGCCGTACGCGGTGAGCAGCGCGCAGGTCGTCAAGTCGCAGCTCGCGCAGGTCGGCATCACGGCCGACATCGAGCCGCTGGAGTTCCCCGCGCGCTGGCTGGACCAGGTGTTCACCAAGGGCGACTACGACCTGTCGATCATCAACCACGTCGAACCCCGCGACATGGGCATTTTCGCCGACAAGTCGTACTACTTCCGCTACGACAACCCCGAGTTCGGCAAGCTGCTCGCCTCCGCCGACGAGGGCACCGAGCAGCAGCAGACCGACGACCTCAAGCAGGCCGCCAAGCTGCTGTCCGACGATGCCGCGGCCGACTTCCTCTTCCTCTTCCCGAACCTGATCGTGGCGAAGAAGGGCGTCACAGGGCTGCCGAAGAACGGTATCTCCGAATCCTTCGACTTCACCGCGCTCTCCCGGCAACCGTGACGCTCTACCTGCTCAAACGCCTGGCGGTGCTGGTGGCCAGCACCGCCGTGGCCGCCGTCGTGGTGTTCGCGTTCATGGCGCTGCTGCCCGGCGACCCCGCCGAGATCGCGCTGGGCGTCAACGCCACCCCCGAGGCGGTCGCCGAGCTGCGCCGCCAGTACGGCACCGACCGCCCGCCCCTCGCGCAGTTCTTCGACTGGGCCGGCGGCCTGCTCCAGGGCGACTTCGGCACCTCCTACGTGACCAGCTCGCCCATCGGCCCGCAGATCTCCGACCGGCTCGGCGTCACCGCCGTGCTCGTGCTCGGCGGCATGCTGGTGGCGCTGGTGCTGGCGGTGCCCGCGGGCACGTTCGCCGCCGTGCACCACCGCAACCCGCTCGGCGCCGCGCTCAGCGCGCTCAGCCAGCTCGGCATCGCCGTCCCCGCGTTCCTCGCGGGCATCCTGCTGGTGTTCGTGTTCGCGGTGCGGGCGCAGGCGCTGCCGTCCGGCGGCTACGTGCCGATCGCCGAGAACCCGGGGGAGTGGCTGCGCAGCCTGCTGCTGCCGTGGTTGTCGCTCGGCCTCGTCCAGGGCGCCGTGCTCACTCGCTACGTGCGCAGCGCCGTCCTCGACGTCATGCGCGAGGACTACCTGCGCACCGCCAGGGCCAAGGGCCGCGGCGCCACCGGCGCGTTGTGGCGGCACGGCCTGCGCAACGCCTCCATCCCCGTCGTCACCGTGCTCGGCCTGCAACTGGCCACGCTGCTCATCGGCGCGGTCGTCGTCGAACGCGTCTTCGTCATCCCCGGGCTCGGCGACCTGCTGCTCAACGGCGTCGCAGGGCGCGACCTGCTGCTCGTCCAAGGCGTGGTGATGGTGCTGGTGGCCGCCGTACTGCTGATCAACTTCGTGGTGGACGTCGCCTACCACCTGCTCGACCCGAGGCTGCGATGAGCGGCCGCCTGAACGCCGGGCTGCTGGTCGGCGGCACGCTCGTCGGGCTCGTCACGCTCGCCGCGCTGGTGTCGTTCGTCTGGACCCCGCACGACCCGACCCTCGTCGACGCCGCCGGCAAGCTGCGCGAGCCGGGCGGCGGCTACCTGCTCGGCGCCGACAAGTTCGGCCGCGACACCTTCAGCCAGCTCATGGTGGGCGCCCGCACCACCCTCTACGTCGGCATCGTCGCGGTCGGCATCGCCGCCGTCCTCGGCACCCCGCTCGGCGTGATCGCCGGGATGACGCCGCGCGGCTGGCTGTCGGAGCTGATCATGCGGGTCAACGACCTCGTCTTCGCCTTCCCCGCGCTGCTGCTGGCCGTCATGCTGGGCGCCGTCTACGGGCCGGGCACGCTGACCGCGATGATCGCGATCGGGGTGGCGACCGTCCCGGCGTTCGCCCGGGTGGCCCGCGCCGCCACGCTCCAGGTCATGGTGACCGACTACGTGCTGGCCGCCAGGGCCGCGGGACGCCGCAGGCCCGCGATCGCCGTCCGCCACGTGCTGCCCAACATCGGCTCCATGCTCATCGTGCAGGCGTCGGTGTCGTTCGCGATCGCGATCCTCGCCGAGGCGGCGCTGTCGTTCCTCGGCTTCGGCACCCGGCCGCCCACCCCGTCCTGGGGGCGCATGCTGCAGGAGTCGCAGGAGCTGCTGTTCTCCACCCCGCGCCTGGCGCTGTGGCCCGGCCTCGCCATCGCGGTCGCCGTGCTCGGCTTCAACCTGCTCGGCGACGGCCTGCGCGACTTCCTCGACCCCAAGCTCAGGAGGATCAGTGCTGAGCGTTGAGGGGCTCACCGTCTCCGCCGGCGACGTCGAGCTCGTCCGCGACGTGTCGTTCGGCATCGCGCCGGGCGAGCGGGTCGGGCTGATCGGCGAGTCGGGGTCGGGCAAGTCGCTGACCGCGCTGTCGCTCATGGGCCTGCTGCCCGAGGGCGTCACCGCCGCGGGCACGGCGAGGCTCGGCGAGCACGACCTGGTGGGCGTGCCGGAGAGCCGGCTCAAGCGGCTGCGCGGGCGCGAGCTGTCCATGGTCTTCCAGGAGCCGATGACCGCGCTCAACCCGCTCATGCGGATCGGCGCCCAGGTCGCCGAGGTCATGACGCTGCACGGCCGCTCCCGCGACGAGGCCCGCGCACGGGCGCTCGACCTGCTCGGCCGGGTACGCCTGCCCGAGCCCGCCCAGATCGCCCGCGCGTTCCCGCACCAGCTCTCCGGCGGCCAGCGCCAGCGCGTCATGCTCGCCATCGCCCTGGCCAACGACCCCGGGCTGCTCATCTGCGACGAGCCCACCACCGCGCTCGACGTCACCGTGCAGAAGCAGATGCTGGAGCTGATCGCCGAGGTCGCGCCGGCCCTGCTGTTCATCACCCACGACCTCGCCGTCGTCGCCTCGGTCTGCGACCGCGTCATCGTCATGTACGGCGGCCGCGTCGTCGAGTCGGGCCCGCTGCGCGAGGTCTTCGCCCGCCCCCGCCACCGCTACACGCAGGGCCTGCTGGCCGCCTCCAAGCTCACCCCGCGCGGCACCCGCCTGCCCACCATCGCGGGCAGCGTTCCCGCCGCCGGGCGCTTCCCGGCCGGCTGCGTGTTCAGGAACCGCTGCCCGCACGCCACCGCCACCTGCGAGACGGTGCCCGAGCTCACGGACGACGGCCACGCGTACGCGTGCTGGCACCCCGCGGACGATTGACGGAGAACGACATGTCAGGCAGCCCGCTCATCGAGGTCACCGGCCTCAGCCGCGTCTACCGCCGCCCCCGCACCTCGCTCACCAAGCCGGGCGCCGAGGTGCGCGCCCTGCGCGACGTCTCCCTGACCGTGCACCGCGGCGAGCGCTTCGGCATCGTCGGCGAGTCGGGCTCGGGCAAGTCCACCCTGCTCAGGCTGCTGTGCGGGCTCGACAGGCCCACCGCGGGCAGCATCCGCTTCGACGGCCAGGAGATCACCGGCCTGCCCGAGCGGCGGCTGCGCTTCCTGCGCGAGAACCTGCAGATCGTCTTCCAGGACCCGCTCAGCTCGCTCGACCCGCGCATGCGCGTCCGCGACCTCGTCGCCGAGCCGCTCGTCGCGCTCGGCCAGCCCGCCGGCGACCGGGTGAGCGAGCTGCTCGAGGCCGTCGGGCTGAGCGCCGACGCCGCCGAGCGCTACCCGCACCAGTTCTCCGGCGGGCAGCGGCAGCGCATCGCGATCGCCCGCGCGCTCGCGCCACGGCCCGCGGTGCTCGTCGCCGACGAGCCGGTCAGCGCGCTGGACGTGTCCGTGCGCGGGCAGATACTCAACCTGCTCGCCGACCTCGCCGACGAGCTGGGGCTCACGCTCGTGTTCGTCTCCCACGACCTGTCCGTGGTGCGGCACGTGTGCGAGAGCGTGGCCGTGATGAGCCGGGGCGAGATCGTCGAGACCGGGCCCGTGGACGACGTCTGGGCCGCGCCCGCCCACCCGTACACGCGGGCGCTGCTGGAGGCCGTACCGACGCTGGAGGGATGGACATGATCGAGGTCGACGCCGACGGAGTGGTGGCGTTCACGCAGGCGCTGGTGCGCGTCCCCAGCACCAACGACCCGGCGAAGGGCCGCTCGGAGCAGCCCGCAGCCGACCTGGTCGCGGCCAAGATGCGCGAGTGGGGCTGGGACCCCGTCGTGTACGAGGCCGCGCCCGGCCGCCCCAACGTGGTCGCCGTCGTCGAGGGCGGCGGCGGTCCTGGGCCGACGCTGATGTTCGAGGGACACACCGACGTCGTCACCGAGGGCGACCTGTCCGCGTGGACCGTCGACCCGTTCGGCGGCGAGATCCGCGACGGGAAGCTGTGGGGCCGGGGCAGCGCCGACATGAAGTCCGGCCTGGCCGCCACCCTCTACGCCACCCGCGCGCTCCAGCTCGCGGGACCGTTCCCTGGCCGGATCAAGGTGTGCGCGCTGGCCGACGAGGAGGGCCTGATGATCGGCGCGCACCACTTCGTCTCCGAGGGACTCGCCGCCGACGTGGACGGCGCCATCGTCGCCGAGCCCGAGGCGGGCGAGATCTGCGCCGTCGCCAAGGGCGCGCTGCGGCTGCGCGTGGACCTCACCGGCAAGATGGCGCACGGCGCGATGCCGCAGCACGGCCGCAACCCCATCCAGGCCGCCGGGCCGCTGCTCGTCGGGCTGCGCGCGCTCCAGGACGAGCTGCAGGCCGCGCACCCCGCCCACGAGCACCTCGGCGCGGTGTACGTCACCCCGACCGTGCTCCAGGCCGGCTCCCAGGAGCAGGTCAACGTCATCCCCGCGGTCGCCTCGGTCTTCGTGGACGTGCGGACGATCCCCGGCGTCGAGCACAAGGACGTCGCCGACCGGGTCGCCGCGCTCGCCGCCGCCGACGGCATCACCGCCGAGGTGAGCGTGCTGGTGGACCGGCCGCCGGTGGACGTGCCCGTGACCGACCCGGTGGTCGCCGCGCTGGCCGCCGCCCACCGTACGGTGACGGGCGAGGAGCCCGTCTACGGCGGCGTGCCAGGCACCACCGACGGCACCGTGCTCACCCACTGGGGCGGCGTCCCCTCCGTCGTGTACGGCCCGGGCGGCAAGTGGATCGCCCACCAGGCCGACGAGTACGTCGAGCTCGACGACATCGTACGCGGCACCCGCGTCTTCGCCGAGGCCGCCAGGCGCTTCCTCACCGGGGACCACTGATGCGGCCAGGACCCGCCAACGGCCTGCCGGACGTGGCCGGGCTGCGGGTCGGGCACGCCACGCGGACCGACGACGGCCACCGCACCGGCACCACCGTCGTCCTGTGCCCGGGCGAGGGGGCCGTGGCGGGGGTGGACGTGCGCGGGGCCGCGCCGGGCACGCGTGAGACCGAGCTGCTCGATCCGCGCAACCTGGTCGAGCGGGTGCACGCCGTGGTGCTGACGGGCGGCAGCGCGTACGGGCTGGCGGCGGCCTGCGGGGTGGTGGACCGGCTGGCCGACGCCGGGGTGGGCTACCCGGTGGCGGGCGGCGTGGTGCCGATCGTGCCCGCGGCGGTCATCTTCGACCTCGGCAGGGGCGGCGCCTTCCGTGCCACCCCCGGCGCCTCCTTCGGCGCCGCCGCGTACGACGCCGCCCTGGACGGGACCGTTCCCGGCCAGGGGAGCGTGGGCGCGGGCACCGGGGCCGTGGCGGGCGGGCTGGCCGGCGGGGCCGGCATGGCGAGCGCCGTCCTGGACGACGGCACGACCGTGGCCGCGCTCGGCGTGGTCAACGCCGCCGGATCCGTACTCGACCCGCTCGACGGCACGCTCGCCGGCGCCAGGTACGGCCTTCCCGGCGAGTTCGCCCACCTCAGAGCGCCTGATCCGGGCGAGGTGGCGGCGTGGGCTCCCGAGCGGGCGCCGTCGTTCAACACGACGATCGGCGTCGTCGCCACCGACCGCACGCTCAGCAAGGCCCAGTGCGGCAAGCTCGCCGGGGTCGCCCACGACGGGCTGGCCAGGGCGATCAGGCCGGCCCACACCATGACCGACGGCGACACCGTCTTCGGCCTGGCCACCTGCGCCGCCCCCGCGCCCGGCCACGACGCCTTCCAGGACATCCTCGCGGCGGCCGCCGACGCGTTCAGCCGCGCGGTGGCCCACGCCGTCCTGTCGGCCACCGGCCGCGACGGCGCCCCCGCCTACCTCGACGTCTTCCCGAGCGCCCATGTCTGACGAGATCCCGAAGCCTGAGGAGGCGGTCATGAAGCAGGAGTGGCCCGGCGGGCTGCCCATCGGCGGCGGCTGGGCGGAGACCGCGGACACCAGTCCGGTGATCTTCCCCTACGACGGCAGCGAGGTGGCCGCCGCGCCGCTGGGCACGCCCGAGCTCGCCGCGCGGGCCCTGGACGCCGCGCTCGGCGTCGCGCCGGCGATGGCGGCGCTGCCCTCGCACGCCCGCCGCGCCGCCCTCATCGGCGCCCGTGACGCGCTGCGGGACAGGCGGGACGACTTCGAGCGGCTGCTGGTGCTGGAGACCGGCAAACCGCTGGTGGACTGCCGCGTCGAGGTGGACAGGACACTCGTGACGCTGGAGAGCGCCGCCGAGGAGGTCGCCCGGCTGCACGGCGAGACCGTCCCGCTCGACCTGCTGCCCTCGGGCGAGGGCCTGATCGGGTTCTGGACGCGCCGCCCCATCGGCGTCGTCGTCGGCATCACCGGCTTCAACTACCCGCTCCTCCTCGCCGCCCACAAGATCGCTCCGGCGGTCGCGGCGGGCTGCCCGGTGATCGTCAAGCCGGCCCCCGCCACCCCGCTCGCCACGCTCTGGCTGGTGCACCTGCTGCGCGAGTCGGGGCTGCCGCCCGAGGCCGTCCAGCTCGTCACCGGCGACGTCGAGGTGGGCAAACGGCTGGTGGAGGACCGGCGGATCGGCGCCGTCTCCTTCACCGGCTCGGCCGCCGCCGGCCACGCCATCGCCCGCGCCGCCGCCCCCACCAAGGTCCTGCTGGAGCTGGGCTCGAACGCGGCGCTCGTGGTGGCCGCGGACGCCGACCTGGAGGCCGCCGCCGACGCGGTCGTCAGGGGCGGCTACTACGCCTCGGGGCAGGCGTGCATCTCCGTGCAGCGGGTGCTGGTGGAGGCGGCGGCGGCGCAGGCGTTCACCGCGCTGGTGGCCGCGCGGGTCAAAGGTGTGGAGGTCGGTGACCCGCGCCTGCCCGGCACGCGCGTGGCGCCGCTCATCGACCCGGCCGCCACCGACCGCGTCCTCGGCTGGATCGCCGCCTCCGGGGCGGAGGTGGTCACCGGCGGGCACCGCGAGGGCAGGTCCATCGCGCCGACGGTGCTCTCAGGGGTGCCCGACGGGGCCGCCGCCTGGGACGAGGAGATCTTCGGGCCCGTCGTGTGCGTGCGCTCCGTGCCCTCGCTGGACGCGGCGTTCGACGCCGTCAACGCCTCCCGGTACGGCCTGCACGCCGCCGTCTACACCCGCTCCCTGGCCACGGCGTTCGCCGCCATCGAGCGCATCGAGGCCGGGGGAGTGGTGGTCAACGAGGTGCCGGGGTTCCGCGCCGACAACATGCCGTACGGGGGTGTCAAAGACTCGGGCGCGGGCCGCGAGGGCCCCCGCTTCGCCATCGAGGAGCTGACCGTCACCCGCATGGCCATCATCCGCCCCTGACCCCACCCCGACCGGCCCCAGCCCGCCCTTGAGCCCGCTCCCGGCCAAGGGGGCGGGCCCGGGTTCCACGTGTCTTGAAGGCGTGTCAGGTGGGTGGGTCGAAGCGGCCGTCCACGGCCGTCCAGCCGCCGTCCACGTACAGGACGGAGCCGGTGACGAAGCTGGACGCGCCGCTCGCCAGGTAGACCACCGCGCCGGCCAGCTCGTCGGGGGCGGCCCAGCGTCCGAGCGCGCTCTTGGCGGCGTACGCGTCGTACCAGGCCGGGTCGTCCTTGATCTGGCGGGTCAGCGGCGTCTCCACGATGCCGGGCGCGACGGCGTTGACCCGCACCCCGCTCGGCCCGAACTCGGCCGCCGCCGTCCGCAGCAGCTGCACCAGCCCGGCCTTCGTGGCCGAGTAGACGCCCTGGCCAGGCTCGGTGACGAAGGCGCGGATGGAGGCGAACCCGATGATCGACCCGCTGCCCCGCTCCACCATGCCCGCACCGAAGGCGCGTACGACGTCGAAGGAGGCCCGCAGGTTGAGCCCCACCACCCGGTCGAACTCCTCGCTGGAGTAGTCGAGCAGCCGCTTGCGCACGTTCGTCGCCGCGGTGAACACCAGCACGTCGGCCGGCTCCTCGGCGGCCAGCGCCCGCACGGCGTCGCCGTCCAGCACGTCGAGCAGCCGGGCGCTGCCGCCGCACCCGTCGGCGGTCGCGGTGGCGGTGGCGAGGTCGCGGTCCGCGCACACCACGTGAGCGCCGTGAGCGGCCAGCGCCAGCGCGGACTCCCTGCCGATGCCGCTCCCCGCCCCGATCACCACGGCCCGCAAACCGTCCAAGCGGAACAACGTGTCATATCTCATGCACCGACCTTAGCCCCGGCCCGCCGCCCGCCTGCTCGGCAGGTGCCACCGCGGCGCCGCTCAGGACAGGGAGGGGATGACGTGGTCGAGCGCCAGCGGCGGGGCGGGCGGCAGCGGTGCGGCGTTCTCGGCGCGGAACGCCTGCAGCAGGTACGCCACCAGCCGCCGCGACGCGGCCTGAGCCCGGTCACCGGCGCCGTCGGTCACGGCGCAGTTGGCCTGCAGCAGCAGGAGGAAATCGGCGAAGACGAAGTCGGCGCGCAGCCGCCCGGCGGCCTTGGCCCGGCGGATGATCTCGTCGAACCCCTGCTCGGCCCGCCGCCGCGCCCGCTCGAAGTCGACCGCCTGCGGGAACGCGGTGAGGAACGCCCCCGTGAACCCGTGGTCGGCCACCTGCATCGCGCACACCTTCTCGACGGCGCTCTGGAAGGCGTGCCAGGGGTCGGGGTCGGCCAGCGCCTCCTCGACCGCCGTCGCGCACGACGCGAGCTGGTCGGAGAACACCTCGGTGATGAGCGACTCGCGGGAGGGGAAGCGCCGGTAGAGCGTGGCGACGCCGACCCCGGCCCGCCGCGCGATGGCCGCCATCGGCACGTCGAGCCCGCGCGTCGAGAACGCCTCCCGCGCGGCGTCGAGTATGCGCTCGCGGTTGTGCTCGGCGTCGGTGCGCAGCTGCGCCCGCTCGGCGATTTGAGAGGGATGACCAGGCATGTTTCTCACATTAACCGAAATGGAGAGTGCCGTCCGTTTCGCTGGCTAGCGTCGCAGACATGAACACAGTGAACGAGACGATGCGCGCGGTCCTGTTCGACCGATACGGCCCGCCCGAGGTCCTGTACGCGGGCACGCTGCCCAAGCCGGTCCCCGGCCCAGGAGAGGTCCAGGTGCGGGTGCACGCGGTCAGCGTCAACGGCGGCGAGCTGCACGGCAGGGCGGGCGAGCTGCGGCTGGTCACGGACCTGATGGCCCGGGGCTTCCCGAAGCGCGTGGGGCTGGACTTCGCCGGCGAGGTCGCCGCGCTCGGCCCCGGCGCCACCGGCCCGGGAGTGGGCGACCGGGTGTGGGGCGCGCTCGGCAGGACGTTCGGCAGCCTCGCCGAGTACGTCGTCGTCCGCCCTCGCCAGATCGCCCTGGTGCCGCAGGGGATCGACCTCGTGGAGGCGGCGGCCCTGCCCGTGGGCGCGGTCGCCGTCACCGCCCTGCGCGACAAGGCCGGGCTGCGCCCTGGGGAGCGGCTGCTGGTGCGCGGCGGCAGCGGCGGCGTGGGCCACGTCGCCGTCCAGCTCGGCAGGGCGTACGGGGCGCACGTCACCGCCCTCGCCGGGGGCCGCACGCTGGACTTCGTCCGCGACCTCGGCGCGCACGAGGCGTACGACTACGCCACCACGACCCCGTCCGAGCTGGGCCGCTTCGACGTGGTCCTCGACACCGTCGGCACCGAGCACCCGGCTTACCGCGGGCTGCTCGCGCCCGGCGGGCGCATGGTGGCGATCGCGTTCGACCTGCGCCGCCTCGTCCCGTCGCTGGCCTACATCGCCGCCTCGGCCCGGCACGGCCGCGCCCGCGTACGCGCCTTCAGCGGCCGGCCCACGACCAGGCTCCTCACCGACCTGGCGGGGCACGTGGCGAAGGGTGAGCTGCGGCCGGCCGTGGACCGGGTCTTCCCGCTGGAGGAGGCCGCCGCCGCGCACCGGGCGCTGGAGGCGGGCGGTGTGCGCGGCAAGATCGTCGTCAAGGTCGTCCAGAACCCTGTTCTGGCCCCTGAGCAGCGGTGAAACCCACCCCGGGAGAAAAATTGGAGCCCCACGTCGGGCGGGGTTTGACGGGCTGTGAGGAAATGTGGTCATCTCGTGACCAATGTTTCTGATGGGATGAACCGAGATAGGTCGGGGGAAACGCTCAATGCCGCACGCCCTCCTGCGCGTGCTCGCTTCGACGACGATCGCAGGCACGGTCCTGACCGCCGTGCCCCAGCCGGCCCAGGCACAGGCCCCGCTCCAGCAGGCGCTGTCCGCCGGCGTCAAGCCCGTACCGGCGGTCGAAGAGCCGCCGGCCGCCGTCGTCAACGTCCAGAAGCAGCCCTCGCTGGCGCTGCGACCGGCCGGCGAGCAGCGGGTGGGACCCGCCGCGCCCGAGGTGACCACGCCCGCGGGCCCCGGCCTGGTCGGCCAGGTCACCTCCGGCGCCGCCGCCGTGCAGGAGCAGCAGGGGTTCGGCAAGGGGGCGCCCGACGCGGGCGACGTGCTCCCCGACACCTCGCAGGCCAAGCCGCTGGGCCTGGCCAAGCAGGTGGAGTCGGTGACCAAGGGCTTCGACGGGCTCGGCGCGCTGCTGGGCAAGGTCACGACGAAGGTGCTGCCCCAGACCTCGAAGTCGGCGTCGAAAGCGGTGTCGGGGGTGACCTACCGGCTGTGCGTGGAGAGCGCCGAGGTGCCGGTGTCCTGCTCGATCCGGCAGCCCGTCGGCGTGCCGGTGGCCGCCGACGTCACCGGCGACGACAAGCCCGACCTGGTCGCCGGGCTGGTGCCCGTCGCCAACCCGGGGCAGGGCTCGGTCGGCGTCACGTTCGCCGTCAAGCGCCTCGCGGGGCAGAGCCTCAGGGCGCAGGTCTGGGCCGAGTACGACGGCAAGGTCTCGGTCGGCTTCGACGGCCTGCGCCGTGGGTCGTCGCTGTCGGCGTCCGACAAGGGCACGTTCACCGTGGACCTGGCGGGCAAGCGGGTCAAGGCCGTCGTCAAGCGCAAGGAGCCCGGCGCGTCCGCCGCGCTCGTCGCCGGGGTGACCGGCCGCGCCTCGGTGAGCCTGCGCCAGACCCCCGCCACCTCCGAGCTGACCGTGAACGCCACCCTCGCGGAACCCTCACTCGACGTCGCCGCCTCCGCCCCCGCCAGGCTCGAGGCGCTCGCCGTGAACGGCCGCCGCCTCACCCACGCCGTGCTCGACCGCATGGGCACCCGCGCCGCGGTGCGCGTGTCCGGCGGCAAGGTCAGCTTCACCAGCCCGACCACGGTGGGCCGGGCCGTGCTCGACGACCTCGTCTACCGCGACGGCCGCCTGTCGCGTGTCATCCGCGCCGAGATGGACCGGCTGCCGCCCGCCTTCACCGCCCAGTACCGCTCGGCGAAGAACAAGCAGACGCTCTCCACCGCCACGGCCAAGGGCGCCTCGGGCCCGGCCAGCCTCCTCTTCTACGACCGGGCCGCCGGCCAGACGGTGATCAAGGCCGAGCTGAGCGCGCTGCCCGCCAAGGTCCGCGTGGTCAACGACCTGGCCGCGCACCGGGTCACCCACACCTCCAGCGCCCCCATCCGCGATCTCGGCCTGGTGCTGCAGCGCGGCGGCGGCGCGATCTCCACCCCGCGCGGCAGCCACGTCACGATGATCAAGGACGGTGCCGCCGTCGGCGTGTCGGGGCGGCTGTCGGGGCTGCGCGGGTTCGACGTCACGTACGGGGCCACGCCGCACGCCCACCTCGACGCCACGTCGGGCGGCGGGCCCTTCGTGGGCGCCGCCAGCATCGACCGGACCCATGTGGCCCGGCTCGAACTGTCCAACACGCCCGCCACCGTGGACGTCACCCTCGACCCCGCCGCCCGCAAGGCGGTCTACCGGGCCGGGGGCGTCATCGGCACGCTGCGGGCCGCGTACGCGAACCTCAAGTCGGGGCCCACCGTGGACGGCACCGTGCTCGGCGTGCGCGACGACGTGCAGGCGTCGTGGGCGCTCGGCGAGCGCTCGACGGTCAAGGTGGAGAGCTCCGGCAAGGTGCGGTCCGTACGGATTTATGCCAATAAAGCGCACGTGACGACGCCGTCCGGCGAGGACGTCCGCGCCGTCGTCGAAGGCGTGCGCAAGCGCGCCGAGCTTGTCGCCGACACCAAGGCCCACACCCTCACCTGGGACTCCGACGGGCCGGTGACCAAGGTGACCGCGCTGGCCAGGGTCAAGCTCGGCAACCGGTACGCCAGGGCCGCCGCCCAGGTCACCGGCGTCCCCGCGAAGTTCGACGCCTCCTGGGACGGCGGCTCCTACCGCTTCCGCGGCGTGTCGGGCCCCGTCGGGTCGGCCGAGGTGGCCTTCACCAACCACGACCGCGCCACGTCCCCCACGGGCCCGCACCTCGCCGCCCACTACGACCAGGCCACCGGCGACCTCGACGCCAGCGTCCGCGTCACCAAGCTGAAGCAGGTCGAGCTGACCCCGGCCGCGCAGGGCTTCACCGCCGGCCTGGACGCCGGAGGCCACACCATGACCGTGGACGCCGACATCCGGCGGGGCGACGACCGGTTCGGCCTCATCGGCACCGTCGGACCCGTGCCCGGCAGGCTCGCCGTCGCCTCCGAGGGAGGCAAGCTCACCTACACCGGCTCCCGCCTCGACGTCCGCGCCCGCGCCTGGCTCGGCAAGACCGCCGCCCTCGACCGCATGCGGGCCGCCCCCGCCGTGACCGGCGGCGTGTCGCTGGTGGACGGCGCCTGCGTCCCCGGACGTCCCGGCTGCTCGCAGGGAGCCTTCTGCGTGGCCCAGCGCGGCTGCTTCGGCCTGCAGGGCTACATCGACGTCAGCGGCCTGCCCGAGCAGGTCTCGGTGGACCTCGGCGGCAAGACGTTCGGCTTCTCCGGATTCCGGCCCAAGAACCGCACCCTGGACGTCTACCTCGCCAGCAACGTGCTGTCGCCGGTGCCCGTCAAGGCCAGGGCCAGGCTGACCGGGCTGCCGGAGAAGATCACCGGCATGTCGCTCGGGCCCATCACGGTGGCGCAGGGCAACGCCGTGCAGGCCGCGTACCGGATCGAGCCCGCCGCCACGCTCGGCAAGCTGGACGTGCGGGCCGAGGCCGCCGGGCTGCGCGGCCACCTCGCCATCGACCCCGTGCCCGCCTCCGTCGCCTTCCAGGGCACGTACGGCGCCAAGACCCGCATCAGGGTCACCAACTCCGCGCCCGTCAAGCACCTCAGCGCCAAGGTCACGCTGCCCGGCAAGGGCACCGGCGAGCTGCGCTTCTCCGACGTGCCCGCCGTCTTCGGCGTGGACGCCGACGCCTCGGCCGCCGGGCTCAGCGTGCCGGCCGTCACCTACAAGGCGATCGGGAACGTCAACACGCTCGACGGCCGGCTCAGCGTCGAAGGCGGCCTGATCGACCCGTCGGGGCGGCTCGGCGACGTCGCCTTCGCCGTCCGCGACCTGGCCGCCGACACCACCGTCAGGCTCAACCCCGACCAGTCGCTCGACCTCGTCTCCAAGCCCGTGCCCACCGGGCGCATCAGCGTGCGCGGCGGGCTGCGCGTCGACGCCGTGCCCGCGCAGAAGCTCGCCGTGCACAAGGAGGTGCCGTCCACGGGCGGGTTCCTGACGTACCACGTCGGCGGGCGGTTCGGGGTGCGCAAGAGCTCCGTCGAGCAGGTCACGCTGAGCATCTCCCGCATGTCGTGGCTGCGGCTGCGGCCCGGCAGGATCCCGTTCGGGCTCAAGGCGCCGGCCGCGCTCGGGTACGTCGCCCCCGGCTTCGAGGGGTCGTACGGCACTCTCAAGATCGCCGCCAAGGGCGTCGACCTGCGGCCGGACGTCAAGCTGGACATCAAGCTGAGCCGCAAGGTCGGCGCCGACGTCTTCCGCGAGTCCGTCCGCATCGGCCGCGTCACCTCGCTCGCCCTGCGCCGCTACGACCAGCGCATGCGGCCCGTCGGGCACAAGCAGGAGGTCAAGGCCGCCGGCATCAGCCTGGCCTGCGTGAGCGTGGACGCCAAACCCGGCTTCGCCGCCGGGGGCCGCGCCGCCGACACGATCACGCTGCGCGGCGCCGACGGGCCCCAGATGGTGTCCCTGCTGGACCCCGGCGGTCAGGTGCCCGACTACGCGGTGGACCTGCTGACGCACTTCATGAGCCCGTTCCCCGGGGCGGAGTGGAAGGTGGCCGGGCTCGACGCCGGCTCCTGCGGCTCTGACCGGCCCGCCTCCCGGACGTCCGACCGCTGACTCGTCCATAATGTCGGCTTAGATCTTCGCAGCCCGACAGGAGACGTACGCATGTCCATGCCCGCCCCACGCACCCCGGAACAGCGCAAGCAGGACACCCTGCAGCGCCTCGAACACGACGTGGACGCCTGGGTGGCCACCGCCAGTGCGGACGGGACGCCGTACATGGTGCCGCTGTCGTTCCTCTGGGACGGCGAGTCGATCATCGTCTCGACCAACGGCGCCAGCCCCACCGGCCGCAACCTGCTGGCCAACGGCAAGGCGCGGGTGGGCATCGGACTGGTGCGCGACGTGGTGCTGGTGGAGGGCACCGTCCGCGCCACGCCGGCCGGCGAGCTGCCCGCCGACGTCGGCGACGCGTTCGCCGCCAAGGCGGGCTTCGACCCCCGCAAGGAGCCCGAGTCCTACTACTACTTCCACATCACGCCCCGCCGCCTCCAGGCGTGGCGCGAAGCCAACGAACTCGCCGGCCGCACCCTGCTCCGCGACGGCACCTGGACCGTCACTCCCTGAGCACCGGCCCCCACCTGACCGGCGGGTGAGGATGAGCGGGCCCGGCCTCCCGACGCTCTGTGAGCCGCGTCACCATGCCCACCCGCAGGCCGGTCAGGTCCAGGGGCTCTTGTCCACCGCGACCCGAATTCCGGGTAAAGAAACCCGTCAGGGAGGGTTGAGGCGCGGTGTGGAGGGAAGGGCAGGCAATTCCTGAACGTCGAACGTGAGGAGGAGCCGTAGTGCTCACCCTGACAGCCAACGCAGCCCAGGCGATCCGCGATCTGACCGCGGCGGCGCCCGAGCCCTCCCAGAGCGGGATCCGCATCTCGTCTCAGGGAGAGGGCGCCAGCTCGCTCACCCTTACCCTGGCCACCGCCCCCGAACCGGCGGACGCGGTGGTCGAGTCGGAGGGCGCGCGAGTCTACCTCGACCCTGTGGCGGCGACCGTGCTGGAGGACAAGTCCCTGGACGCCGGAGCCGATGACCAGGGGAGCGTGTCGTTCCTGGTCACCGAGCAGCCCGCTTGAGGCGGCCCTGCCGCGCCCGAGGCGACTCGGGCGCGGCGGGGTCCCCTCCTGATCCGATCAGCCGTCGGACAGCAGCTTGTGCAGGTAGCGCACCTGCTCCTCCGACTGATAGCCGCTCCCGCCCTCGTGGTTGTTCCACGGATAGACGTTGATCTCCTTCGGGCCCTGCCAGTGGTTGTAGGCGGCGAACACCGTGGACGGCGGGCAGATGTCGTCCATCAGCGCCACCGAGTACAGCGCGGGCACCTGGGCGCGGGCGGCGAAGTTCATCCCGTCGAAGTACGCCAGCGTGCGGAACACCTGGTCGGCCGCGTCCCTGCGGGTGGCGAGGTAGCGCACCAGCTCCTGGTACGGGTCGCGCGGCGTGATCTCCACCGCCCGCCTGAAGTGCGACAGGAACGGCACGTCGACGAGCGCAGCCTTGACCCCCTGGTGCAGCGCGGCCGTGGCCTGCGCGATGGCGCCGCCCTGGCTGCCGCCCGCCACCACGATCCTGCTCGCGTCCACGGCGGGATGCCCGGCCGCCGCGTCCACCGCCCGCACGGCGTCGGTGAAGACCCGCCGGTAGTAGTAGTCGGCGGGGTCGAGGATGCCGCGCGTCATCATGCCGGGCGCCTGCGCGCCGGCCGAGCCGTGCGGGTCGCCGGTGACGCCGGGGCTGTTGACGTTGGCGCCGCCGTGGCCGCGCGTCTCCATCACGAACACCGCGTACCCGGCGGCCGGCCACAGCAGGTGGTCCTTCGGGAAGCCGCGTCCTCCGCTGTAGCCGATGTAGTGCATCACGCACGGCAGCGGGCCCTGCGCGCCGCTCGGCAGCAGGAACCAGCCGTTGACGCGGTGCCCGCCCCAGCCGGCGAACGACACGTCGAACACGTCCACGCCCGCCAGGGGCAGGTCGTACGGGACGTACTCGGCGGCCAGGTCGTGCTCTCTGGCCTCGGCGAGGGTCGCCGTCCAGAACGCGTCGAAGTCGGCGGGCTCGTCACGGTCGGGGAGGTAGGAACGAAGTTGCTCGAGCGGCAGGTCGAACAGTGGCACGTCGGTGACTCCAGCTGTGTAGAGAGGTTCCTGATATTTCACCCCAAAGCGGAGGAAAGCGCTATCCTGCGTGCTTTTTCCACTGAAGGTGTCATATCTGGGTAGGCGCTGACCCGTGACGGAACATGTTATCCAGGTGCCCTACTCTCACCTTCACCCTGGTTTGGTCCTCGACGCGCCCGCGGACACGCACGACTTCCTCGTCCTTTTCGGCGACGACTCCGAGTCCCGCGCCCAGCTGCTCCACGATCACACGGGACGGCCGGTGCTGCGGATGGGCGGATACATGACGGCGAACGGGACGGTGATCGACGAGCGCGTGTGGACCATCCGCGAGAGCGCCCGCCACGGCCCCCGCCTCCATCTCCGCCTCGGCGACTCCCTCCCCTGACCGCTAAGCGGGACCCTTGTAGCCCGGGGGAGGGGCGTCGCCTTCGTACGCGGTGAGCGGACGGTCGGTGAGGAAGGCTTTCAGGAGCCGCAGATGGGCGGTGTTGCGGTCACGCCCCGCGGCCTCGCCGAGGTAGGCGAGGCGGGCGTCGGGCAGCGCCTGCCGGTACGCGGCCGCCGCCGACCAGCTCTCCGTGTCGCAGGCGCCCTTGACGATCAGTACGGGCACGTTCACCGCCCCCAGGTCCGTGCGCAGCGACGCGGGCGCCGGCCGCCCGGCCAGCGCGACGTAACCTCCGGCGGCATCCTCCTCGGCGGGGGAGGGGCAGGGCGCCGCGGCGGCCCCGCGCACGCGGGCGAGGTGCGCCGACAGGCCCGGGTCGCCGGCGAAGGCGTGCGCGGCGACCGGATCCACCTGGAGGAGCGTGGCGACGGCGAGCGTACGGGGGCCGGGCAGAGCCCCAGGGGTGAGCAGGGCCGAGGTGGCGGGGCGCGACGGGGTGAGCCCGTCGGGGGAGTACAGGGCCGCCCTGGCGACCCGGCCTGGATGGCGTACGAGATAGGCGGCGGCGAGCTGGGCCCCGTGGTCGCGGGCGACCAGGTTGAGGCGCTCCGCGCCGATGAGGCGGCGGACGGCCTCCAGGTCGGCGACGTCGCGGTCGAGGCCGTAGCCGCGCGGGTCGTCGAGCAGGGCGGAGCGTCCGGCGCCGAGCTGGTCGTAGACATACACCTCGAAACCCACGGACGCCAGCCGTCCGTAGAACGCCGCGTCCCGCTCCAGATCGCCCACTCCAGGGCCGCCGTGCAGGAACACCACCGGCTCCGCCCGGGTGACCCGCTTCGGCGCGGTACGCACGTACGCCAGCCGCGAACCCGTCGGCAACCGCCACTCCCGCTGCCCGGCCACCTTGGCGGGCGCGACGGGCGACGGCGGCGGCCCGAGCGTGGCGGCGGCGGCCTGCCAGACCACCAGCGCCTCCACGGCGAGCAGCGCCACCGCCCGCACCCACCGCCCCCACACCGCCCTCGGCCTGGGCACGCACAGCAGCAGCCCGAGGAAGAACACCGACGCGAACACCGCCAGCCCCGCCACCGCGAACACCACCGGCCGCGCCCCCACCATCGCGGTCCCGGCCAGTCCGGCCAGCCCCAGCATCGGTGAGAGCGCCAGCACCCCGGCGCCCGCCACCACCCGACCTGCCAGCCTGGCGACTGAAACCACGCAGGGGACGTTAGTGCAATACACCCCAAAGAGGGGCGAAAAGGCGCAGGAGTCTCCAGGTTTCGCGCTGGTAGGGCCGGGCAGACGGTCCAAATGATCAGGAGGTGCGGAACGCGCGACAGCGTGAGGCGCGCCTGCGAAGGCCAGAGCCCCGGACAGGGCTCGGAGAGGCGCGGCGGTGGGAGGCGCGCCTGTGGTTGCGGGGGTGCCGGGCGGGGCTCCGAGTGGCGATTACGCTCTGTGGGTGAGATGTATCACTCCGTCATAGGAAGCCTCATGCGCACACGTCTGACCCTTCTGCTCGCCGCCGCGGCCCTCGCCGCCCTGACCGGCTGCTCCGGTCAGCAGCCGCCGCCGCAGAGCGCCGCCGCCGTTCCAGGGCCCACCGGCGAGCAGCCGTCCGAGCAGGACAGGACCTGGATGCGGGCCATCCACCAGGCCAACCTGACGGAGGTCCAGGCGGGACGGCTGGCCCAGGGCAAGGCCACCACCAAGCCGATCAAGCAGGTCGGCCAGATGCTCGTCAAGGACCACACCAAGCTCGACACCAAGGTGACCCGGACGGCCGAGCACCTGGGCGTCGATCTACCCACCTCACCGTCGCCGGAGCAGCACGAGCTGCTGAACCGCATCAGGGAGGTCAGCGGGCAGGACTTCGACCAGGACTTCCTGGCCGGGATGATCAAGGCGCACCGCGAGGCGCTGAACGCCACGAAGACCGAGATCTCCAAGGGCTCCGCGCCGGCGGTGGTGGCGCTGGCCAAGACGGCGGCCCCGTCCCTGGACCAGCACCTCAAGGCGCTGCGCGAGGCCCAGGGCGGCGGCTGATCGAGCACGACGAACCGCGAAGGAGGCGATGAGCGATGAGCAGGAGGGACAGGGGGACGGACACGGGGACGGACAGGGGGACGGACAGCACAACGGGCAACGCCACGAGCAAGGGGACGGGCGCTGCGACGGGTGACGCCACGAGCAAGGGGGCGGGCGCCGCGACGGGTGACGCCACGAGCGGCGCGACGGAGGGGCGGACCGCGGGCGGCTCGCCGCATGAGGGCGCAGGCGGCGCAGCGCGCAAAGGGCCGGGTGGCGCGGCGCGTAAGGGGTCGAGTGGCGGGGTGGATCGGGTTGCGCGGGGGCTCGGGGTTGTGGCCGCGGCGGTGGCGCGGCAGGTGACGCGGTGGGTGGCGCGGTGGGTGGCGGCGGTGCGGCGTGGAAGGGCGCTGCATCCGCGTGGGCTGCTGCTGCGGGCGACGCTCACCGTGGAGTCGGAGTTGCTCGGGGAGCATGGCGAGCACGAGGTGCCGGTGCGCCTGTCCAAGGGGGTGTCGCTGCCGGGCCGGCTGCCCGACGTGCTGGGTCTCGCCGTACGCCTGCCCAACGGCGTGGACCTGCTGCTGTCCACCGGGTACGGGTTCGTCCCGGTGCCGAGGCGTGGCTTCACGTCGGGCCCCTACTCCACGCTGGCCACCTACTACTGCGGGCAGCGGCGGTGCCGGATCGTGGCCAGGCCGGAGGGCGGACGGCGGGTGCCGGTCGATCCGGCGGAGCTGCCGGGCGTGCTGGAGCGCCGGGACCTGGCGTTCCATCTGTGGGCGGGGGTGCAATACCTGGGCAGGCTGCGGATCCACACCGCGCTGCCGGACGGCGACCTGACGTTCGACCCGCTCGTCAACAGCGTCCCGTACCTGCGTCCGGCGAGCCGCCTCCAGGTGCTGCGCGGCGCCGCGTACGCGGGGTCGAGGCGGGGCAGGGGCGCGAAGCTGGGGGAAGGCGGGGAATGACCCGAGAGCCGTTCCGTGAAATAGGCCGAAACGTGCCCAACCCCTGTACGGCTTTGCGGTGATCTGGGGTATTTGTCCCTCTTGAACCAGGACGAAAACATCAGGGGGATCGTCGTGGCTATGAACACAGAGATCCGCAACCTGCTCGACTGCCATGTCGTGGGGTCGGACGGACAGTCGATCGGGAAGGTGGGCCAGGTCTACCTCAACGACCGCACCGGCGAGCCCGAGTGGGTGACCGTACGCACGGGATTCTTCGGCATGAAGCAGACCTTCGTGCCGCTCCAGGACGCCCGCCGCTCGGGCGAGGAGATCCGGGTTCCCTTCGACAAGGAGATGATCAAGGGGGCGCCGAACATCGACGTGGACGGCCGCCTGTCCCTCGACGAGGAGACCGACCTCTACCGCTACTACGGCATGCAGCCGACGGACGTCCCGCGCCAGCGGCCGGCCGACTTCGACGACAGCGGTGAGCGGCAGGGCTTCGCCGCGGAGAACCGCGAGGGCCTGGCCGCCGGCAGCCCCGGCCTCATGGACCGGCCCGGCACAGGAACCGGCACAGGAACGGGCGCGGGGCTGGGCGCGGGGTCCGGCATGTCCGACATGGACAGGTCCGGCGGCCTCGACGAGTCCGACCGCCTCATCGGCGACACGCCCGGCACGACCGACGAGCCCGGCCTGATGCCCGGCGGCAGAACCATGGGCATGAGAGACGACCAGCCCAGAGGCTTCACCGATGAGCCCAGAGGCTTCGCCGGCGAGACCGGCGGCTTCGCCGAGGACCGCGACATCGACATGACGTGCTCGGAGGAGCAGCTCCACATCGGCAAGGAGAGCAGAGAGTCAGGTCGCGTACGCCTGCACAAGTACGTGGAAACGGAAAACGTCCAGGAATCGGTCCCGCTCTCGCACGAGGAAGTCGTCATAGAGCGCGAGGACATTCGCGACGCCGGATTGTCGGGATCGTACGAGATAGGCGCGGAGGATCGCGAGATGATCCTGCACGAGGAGCGCCCGGTGATCGGCAAGGAAACCGTCCCGGTCGAGCGCATTCACGTGCACAAGCAGGACGTCCAGGGCGAGGAGATCGTCGAGGGGCAGATCCGCAGAGAGCGCCTGGAGATCGACGAGGAGGGCCCGGCCAGGGACGACGGGGGCTACGGCCGCGGCGACGGGTTCCCGCCGCGGCGGTGAAAGGGAATGCGCCGGGCGGCCGCCGCCCGGCGTATCCAAAACCGTCTCGAAAAAGCCGCGAAAAGGCTCAGGAATAGAGTTCGATCTCATTCAGCATGCTGCATTCGAATCCGATCTCCGCGTCACATCCGGACGCGGCCGGCAGGACCACCTTGACGTATCGGGCGGTCCGCCCGACCGTCGCGTACCGGAGCGCGTAATCGGTCCGATCCTTGACGGTGACCACCGGCGGGCCCCACGTCCGGCCGTCCTGTGAGACGTACACACGGGCCGAGGCGGGATGTCCAGGCCGGAGGCTGAGCCCTACGCGGCTGATGGTCCGGGGCCGGGAGAAGCGCAGGACGTACCGGCCGGGCCCGGCGGCGACCGCGCTCGACCAGTGGCCGGTGCTGCCGTCGAAGGCCCCGCCCGGACCGGTGCGCGGCCGGTACGGGCTCGTCCACCGCATGGTGGTGGACACCCGGAGCTCGCCCCGCCGCCGCAGGTCGGCCAGGTCGATCCGGCTGCCGGGGACAGCGACGTCGAAGAGCAGCCGCTTGATCGCGTACCAGCCGCCGTGCTCGAACCGCCCGTGCGCCGGGCAGGCGGTCTCGTCGAGCAGCCCGCTGGGCCGCACCCCGGGCAGCTTGCAGTTGTCGAACACCTGGATCAGCCGGTGCGGCCCCACGGCGGCGAGCCCGGTGTAGCCGGACGAGCCGTGCGCGGGCCAGATGCCGTCGCGGTTGTGGTACGTCACGCGCGGCTCCCGCCACGTCTCGCCGAGCCCGTCGGGCGAGACCGCGAGCCAGTTGTCCGGCCGCCCCGCGCTGAGCACGAGCGCGCCGCCGGGCATCAGCAGCAGCCGCGGCGCCACGCCGCGCACCACGCAGTCGAGCCCGGCGAAGCGCAGCTCGCGGGCGGGCGTCCAGGTGTGGCCGCCGTCGGGCGAGCGGCTCTGCCACAGCGTCGCGTACGGCCCGCCGTCGCGCCGCAGCACCGCCACCAGGCTCCCGTCCACGGCTTGCGCGATCGCGGCCTCGGTGAACTGGAAGCCGCCGCCCGGCTCGGCGATGACCCCGCGCCTGACGAAGGTGCGGCCGCCGTCGCCGCTGGCGTACACCTCGGCCTGGTAGGCGTCCACCGGGGCGTAGCGGGCGTACACGGTGATGAGGATCGTGCCGTCGGCGAGCTGCAGCGGCGTGCCGTGCGCGGCCCCACCGGGCAGCAGGTCGCCCGGCGTGATCAGCGTCGACTCCGAGCGCAGCCAGCTCTCGCCGTCGGAGAGGGCCGACGAGGTGAGCACGCCGAGCCGCGCGGTGTGCGGCCCGGTGCGGTGCGGATAGTACTCGGTGGCGAAGAACCGGCCGTCGAGCAGCTCGACCGGCGACTCGCGCAGCGGCGTGGGGCCGGCCGGGCCGAACGTGCGCCCGTCGTCGTCGGAGACGGCCGCCGAGCTGGTGAGGACGACCACCCGGTCCACGTTCGTGGTGAACGTGGTGATGACCTTGCGGGCGGGCCGGCCGCGCGGCCCCGTGACGTCGAGCGCCGACACGTTGGGGAACCCGGCGAAGTCGAGCCGCTCGGTGTTCGTGGGCTCCGGCGCGAGGGGCGCGGGATGCGGATGGATCCAGCCCAGTGAGGAAGCAGTATCGATGAGGTAAGCCCCGGACTGGAGGGAGTGTTCCGGTAGCACGCAGTAACCGGGGCCGCCGTCCGCCTTGACGGGCCACCCGGCCGGTACGAGGGCCGCCGACATGCCCACCGACAGGCCCACGACCATGGATCTTGGCACCCGCACGCGCTCGCTCCCCGGCTCTCCTCCACGACCGTCGGCACCACAGCGAACTTTAGATCATCGACAGCGCGTAACCCGGCATTCACCTGCGGGAAGTCGGCGGTTCACGGCGCTACCCACCTTCGGGCGTGGCCAGACATACCAGATGCGTAAAGTGACAGTTGACAGAGAACCGGCTCCTGACGACGATCGGGACGGCACTATTAAGTGTCAATTTACGTAGGTCGGGTCAGGAGGTGGCCCTCAATGAGCATCGAGCCGAGGGCGAGAGTAGCCCCCGAGCGCGTGCTGCCCAGCCCGGCGCCCATGGCGCCGGAGACGGCCGCGCAACAGCGGGTCGTCGAACGAATCTGCGCCAGGGTCGCGCCCCCCGGCGTGGACGTCGGCGTCGCCGAACTACCCCCCGGCGGACTGCAGGTGTGGATCGACACCCCGGTGCCGGTCGCCGAGCAGGAGTCGTGGGTGCTGTATCACCGGATGGCCCGCGAAGTGGCGCTGGTCGGCTGGCATTGCGAGGCCGACGCCGACCGGCTGCTGGTTCTGGGCTGGAGCGCCGCGTGCCTGCACAATCGCGTACGCCTGCTGCAGAGCGGGCTGCGCAGGCTCGCCGACTTCGAGCACACCGCCCAGCGGGCCGTGCAGCTCGACGGCCGCGACCCCGGCGGCGCGCCGGCCACGCGGCTGGTGGAGGAGGTGTGCGCCGCCATCGAGCGGCGGCTGCGCTGGCCGGAGCGGCTGGCGGAGCTGGACGGCTTCGAGCGCAGCTCGGGCCTGCCGCACCTGCAGCTGCTCCTCGCCCAGGTCGCCGGCCTGGAGGCGAAGGTCGCGGCGGCCTGCGAAGAGCACCTCGTCATGGCGCGGGTGCTGGCGCGGGCCGTCTGCGAACACCACGCGCGGCACGGGGACCCGGCCCGTGCGCGGCGCGACGTGCTGGCGGAGTCGCGCCGCTGGGTGCACGCCAGCTCCATGATCAGGGGGACGGCCACCGCACGGCCGATCCCCGCGGGCGCGGGCCGGCCGCACATGGGCCTGGCCGAGCGCCGCATCGCAGCGAGCGTCATCAACCACGGCGTGCCGCGGGTGATCCCCGCCGCCGTCACTCCAGGGGTCGCACACGCCGACCTCGAGGAGGGCGCCCGCTGATCCCGAACCGCTCAACGGCGAGTGGTCGCCCGGAAAAACCCACCCGAATCCGGTAGGAGAGCTCCCGTCATGCGAACCCCCCCGCACCTGCCCGCCCGATCCAGGCATGACCGTACCGACCGGGCCAGGCGCCACCCCTACGGGCTGGACATGCCCGCGCAAGCCGCGCCGCACGGCACGATCGACTTCACCGCGGACTTCCCCGCCGACTACGCACCCGGCCGCTTCAGCACCCCGTTCGACGCGCCCCCGCCACCCGAGGCGGACGAGTTCGTCGAGCAGCGGCTGCTCGGCATCAGGGAGATGTCCAACCAGGCCATCGGCTCCATCGACGACCTGCTTCAGCACACCGTCTGAGTCGTGCCCCAGCGGCCCCCGACGCAGGGAGCCGGAAGAGCGAAACCGCACCACTTGAGGAGAGTCATGCAGGACCTTTCGCGCCCGGAGCTGCGGTCGCGTGACGTCGGGGGCCACCAGCCGCGCACCGTGGCGGGCGTCGAGACGCCACGCACCCTGGACGAGGTACGCACCCTCGTCAGGCAGGCGACGGCGGACCGCCGCCGTCTCTACCCGATCAGCACCGGCAGGAACTGGGGCATGGGCTCGGCCATGCCCGTCACCGACGACAACCTGGTCGTCGACCTCGGCGCGATGAACCGCATCCGCGGTCTCGACCTCGAGGCCGGCTACGCCGTCATCGAGCCCGGCGTCACCCAGCGCCAGCTCGCCGAGGTGCTGCGCGGCACCCCGTGGATGCTGAACGTCACCGCCTCGTGCGCCGACACCTCCGTGATCGGCAACGCGCTCGACCGCGGCGACGGCTGCATCCGCTCCCGCGTCCACGACGTGGCCGGGATCGAGGCCGTGCTCGCCGACGGCAGCGTGGTCACCACCGGCGGGCTCGACCCCGCCGGCCGCTACCACGGCAGGGTCGCGGGGCCCGACCTGACGCAGGCGTTCGTCCAGCACAACCTCGGCATCGTCACGGCGATGGCCGTCTCGCTGGTGCCGCGCCCCGAGACCATCGCGCTCGTGCACGGCCGCATGCCGGCCCACCAGGCCGGGGTGGCGCTCGAGGCGATCGCCGGCTTCCTGCGCCGCGGCAACCCCGCCGACGGCCTGATGCGCGTCCGCGAGCTGGCGCTCGTCCCGTCCCACGGCGACTGGACGCTCCCCGGCGGCGTCGACCCGAGCCTGTTCACCGTGCTCGGGCCGCTCATGGGCGGCGACGCCACCGTGGAGCTGGCCGAGGAACTGCTGCGTAAGTCGCTCATCGAGGTCGAGGGCGCCGAGGCGCTGCGCGTGGTGGACGCCGCGGAAGTCGGCCCGCACGACCCGCTCTACGCCAGGGCGCTCATGTCGCTGGGCATCCCCACCTGCCTCGGCGTGCACAACGCGCTCGGCGTGACGTCCTGCGACCAGATCGACGACGGCCCGATGGGCTTCCTCGCGCTGCTGCCGCTCATGCCGCTGCAGGCACGCAGGACCGAGCACCTCGTCGGCGCCCTGCAGAGCGCCGTGGACGCGCACACCACCGCTCTCATGATCGAGTGGAACCTGGTCAGCCCGCACATCGGCAACGGCGTCATGCAGATCTTCTTCGACCGCGGCGCCCCCGGCGCGGCACACCGCGCGCACCAGCTCCGCAACGACGGCAACTGCGTGCTGCGCGGCAACGGCTGCGCCATCTACCGCTCCGACATCGACCACGCCGCCGCCGACGTCTGGTCCGAGACCAGCACCGCCGGCCTCGGCATGCTGCACCGGCTCAAGACGGCGCTCGACCCGGACGGCCTGCTGTCGCCCGGCCGGTACGGCGCCTGACACTCGCCGGCAGACCTCGCAGATCGCGCCGCCCCGGCGCGCGGCCGGAGCGCCCCGGGGCGGGAGAACGGCTCGACGCAATCCAAGGAGGACCCACGTGCGTTCGTCACCAGCGGCCGTCAGGCCCACCACCACGAGCCGGCGTCACGGCGTGATGCTGCGCCTCGTCGGTGCCGGTGTCATGTTGACGGTGATGGCCGACACCACGGCCACCACCCTGGCGGTGGGAGTACTGAAGTACACGCCCGCAGGCGCCGGCATGCCGCTCGGTGATTTGGTCTGGCTGACCAGCGCGGCGTTCATCCCGATCGCGGCGCTGCTGGCCACCGCCGGCCGCTGGGCCGACCTGTTCGGCCGGCGGCGCGTGCTGGCGGTCGGGCTCGTGGTGTTCGTGCTGGGCGGCATCGCCACCGTCGCCGTGGAACCCTGGTCGTACGTGCTGGCCGCACGGGCCGTCCAGGGCGCGGGCGCCGCGGCGATGATCCCGGCCAGCCTCGGGCTGCTGCTCGGCGAGCTGCCCGAGTCGCAGCGCAGGGGCGCGATCGCGCTGTGGAGCTCGGCTTCAGGGCTCGGCTGCCTGCTCATGCAGGCCGGCGGCGGCTGGCTGGCCGTGGCCGTCGGCTGGCGCGCCCTGTTCCTCCCCAACGTGGTGATCGGCGTGCTCCTGCTGATCGCCTGCATCGGGCTGCCGGCCGGCAAGCGCGGCAACGCCAAGGGCGTGCCGGACGTCCTCGGCGCGTGGCTGCTGGCCGCCGGCATCGCGGTGATCGTGCTCGCCATCTCCAAGGCCATGGCCTGGGGGACGGACGTGCTGTGGCTGGGGCTGGCCGCCCTCGCCCTCATCGGCGGCGCGCTCGCCCAGGCCAGGCACCACCGGCTGCCCGCCATCGACCTGGCGCTGTGGCGGCGGCCCAGGTTCGTCTGGGGCTGGCTGGCCACCTGGGGCTTCGGCGCCCTGTCGTACGGGCTGCTCACCGTGCAGCCGCTCTACCTGCTGCACCTCGGCTACCCGATGCTGGAGGTGGCCATGTGGCTGACTCCGACGTCGGTGGCCGTGGTCGTGACGAGCTTCCTGGCCGGAAAGCTGGTCAAGCGGGTCGGCGCGTACGGCCTCATCTACGCCGGGTCGCTGCTCTGCGGCGGCGCCTGCGTGCTCGTGCTGACGCAGGCCGGGCCCACCGTGTGGGGCCTGATCGCCAGCGTCGTGGTCGGCATGGGCGTCGGCGCGCTCGCGCCGGGCACCTCCGTCGCCACCACCCTGGCCGCCCGCCCCCACCAGTACGCCTCCGCGGTCGGCGCGGCCACCATGGCGCGCATGGTGGGCGGGGCCGTCGGCGTCGCCGTCGTGTCGGTCGTGATCGACCACCCGTTCATGACCGGGCCCTTCGCGGGCCTGGCCGGCGCGCTCGCCCTGTGCGTGGGGATCTCGGTGCTGATCGGCGCGCTGGCGCTAACCAAGATCACCAGGCAGCGGCCCGACCCTGGCGACGTGATGGTGAAGGTGCCCCGCCGGATGCTGCTCGAACTGCGCATGACCCTCGCCACCGTGGCGGCGGAGGCCGACGCGCTGCTGCCGGTCGAGACCCGTGCTCCCTCCGCAACTCCGTCCGCGCACCCCTCTGCCGCCCCGCACACGGATCATGTCCCGCGGCCGCGTGCGGCCGAACCGGGGCCGCTCGCCGGGACCCGCGGACATACGAACTAGTTCCACCCATTCAGAAGGGCTCTCGTCATGGCTACCACATCGTGCGACGTAGCGATCGTCGGCGCCGGGCTCGGCGGCTGCTTCCTGGCCTTGCTGCTGGGCCGCCGCGGGCAGCGCGTCGTCGTCATCGAGCAGGGACCCTCGGTCCCGAGCGCGGGCGCCGACTTCCTCAAGCCCCCGGGACTGCGGGTGCTCGCCCGGCACGGCCTGGCCGACCTCGTCGGCCGTAACGGCCTGCGGCGCGACACCATCCGCTACTACCACGATGGCGACCCCATCCAGGAGATCCGCTTCCCCGACGGCGGCTTCCTCATCCGCCCCTACCGCGAGCTGGTCGAGCTCATCTACACCTCGTGCGCGATGGCGGGCGTGGAGTTCTGGTTCGACGCCGGCATCGACGACCTCGCCACCGGCGAGGGCCGCCCGGCCGAGCTGACCCTCCACGACGGGCGGCGGTTACACGCGGGCGTGGTCATCGGCGCCGACGGCACCAAATCCGCCGTCCGGCAGGCGCTCGCCATCGAGCAGTGCACGATGCCGTACGAGCGGGTGCTCATGCGGGTGGCGACCGTGCCGCTCAGCGCCAGCGTCGCGCAGCTCAACCGGCTGTACTTCAGCTCCGACGGCTGGTTCACCTACTTCTACCCGATCAGCAGGGACGAGGCCCGCGTCTTCGTCGGCCTGCCCCCCGAGGACGACAAGGAGATCTTCCAGGACGGCATCCCCGCGCTGCTCGACGAGCTGAAGAAGTTCGTTACCGACAGCTCCGACACCTTCAACCACCTCCAGGCGGCGACCTGGCAGCGCATCAAGGTGTCGTCGCTGCGCGTGGAGGCGTACCACCGGGGCAACGCCGCGCTGCTCGGCTCGGCCGCGTTCGCCTGCCACCCGATGACCGGCATGGGCATGAGCTACACGCTGCGCGACGCCGAGATACTCGCCGACGTCATCTGCGCCGCCGGCGGCGACGCCGAGCTGCTCGACCGGCTGCTGTACGCCCGCTACGAGCCGCGCAGGCACGCCCACCGGCAGCTCATCGACTACGGCGACGCGCTGGCCGCGACCTTCCGCGACCGGGCGTCCTACCTCGCGGCCTTCCGCCCCGACCTGCACATCCACGGAGAGGCCTGTGCCGTGCCCGACGCGCCGCAGCTCGTCTGAGCCGCGCCCCCGCCGCCCGCCGTTCCCCACCTGGTGAGGTCGTCCAGTGCCGCGCTGAGTGCGGTGGCAGCCCGATACCCAGGCGGCGGGGGCGCACATACGGTAGTGCTGGCCCTACCGTGAAATCGGGTGACAGCCGGGGTTCGCAGGACGCCTATCGACCGGAATGCTGGGAAGAGATCACATTTTCCCCTCGGCATCCCGGAGACGCATGTGACTGTGACGGAGACCTCCCGCCCCGGCTCTGGGCAGCGGGGCAGCGACTACGCGCGGCTGTCGCGGCGTATCGCCCAGGCTGGGCTGCTCGAGCGGCGGCCCGGCTACTACGCGGCCAGGATCACCCTGGTGGCCGCGCTGTTCGCGGGCACGTGGGCGCTGTTCGCCGCGCTCGGCGACTCGTGGTGGCAGCTCGCCGTCGCCGTGCTGCTCGCGGCGGCCTTCGGGCAGGTCACGCTGCTGGCCCACGACCTGGCGCACGGGCAGATCTTCCGGTCCCGGCGCACCAGCAGGAACGCCGGGCTGATCGTCGGCAACCTGGCCGTCGGGCTCAGCTACGGCTGGTGGATGGACAAGCACACCCGCCACCACGCCAACCCCAACCACGAGGACCACGACCCCGACGTCTCACCCGACTTCCTCCTGTGGTCGGAGCGGCAGGCCGCGGCCAGCAAGGGGCTGCCCCGGTTCATCGGGCGCTACCAGGCGTGGCTGTTCTTCCCGCTGCTCACCCTCGAAGGCGTCAACCTCAAGGTGTCGAGCTTCCGCGCGCTGCGCAGGCCCACGCTCAAGAACCGCGCGATCGAAGGGGCGCTGCTCGGCGGGCACGTGCTGGCGTACCTGGGGGCGCTGCTGCTGGTGCTGCCGCTGCCCAAGGCGCTGCTGTTCTTCGCCGTGCACCAGGCCTGCTACGGCGTCTACCTCGGCTGCACCTTCGCCCCCAACCACAAGGGCATGCCCGTGCTCACCGCTGAGGACGAGCTGGACTTCCTCCGCAAGCAGGTGCTGACCTCCCGCAACGTCCGCGGCGGGCATCTCGTCACCACCGCGCTCGGCGGGCTGAACTACCAGATCGAGCACCACCTGTTCCCCAGCATGCCCACCGCGAACCTGCGCAGGGCACGGCCCATCGTCCGCGACCACTGCGCCTCGCTCGGCATCGACTACGTCGAGTGCGGGCTGCTGGAGTCGTGGGGGCAGGCGCTGCGGCACCTGCACGAGGTCGGCCGGCCGCTGCGCCGGGTCAGGACGTGACGATCAGCTCCAGGCCGTCGAAATCCTCCGTGACCTGGTGACCGGCCTCCACCAGCACCGTGCGCAGCGCGAGCTGCACCGCGTCCCTGATGGTGGAGTACCTGACCAGCTGCTCCGCCGAGCGGCCCCAGGTCACCACCACCCCGCGGGCGGGGTCGTGCCAGACCCCGAGCCCGCCGTCGGCGGTCAGCAGCGACGGCTCGACGCTGAAACCCGCCTCCGTCAGCTCCTGCCGGACCACGCGTTCGAGGTCCTGGCCGGCGCCCGTGGCGACGCTCGTGGCGACATCCGTGGGGGTGTCCATCCGGATCCGCTGCCCTCACCCGCGCGCTCCGAACCTCGGGACCGCGAGAAGTGTGTGGAAGGATGTCGCCTGTGTCCCCCGCGACATCCCAGGCCCCATCCCCGGCCTCGCACCCGGTCCCGCACCCGGTCCTGCAGCCGGTCCCGCACCCGGTCCCGCACCCGGTCCTGCAGCCGGTCCGCCCAGCGGCCCGGACCCTAGGCCCGGCCGACGGCGCGCCGGCGATGGGTGCGCGGCCGGCCGCTGTGCCAAGGGCCGGTGTGTCGAGGGCCGGTGTGTCGAGGGCCGGTGTGTCGAGGGCCGGTGTGTCGAGGGCCGGTGTGCCGAGGGCCGGTGTGGTGCTGCGGCTGGCGCGGGCCGTCGTGTTCGCGACGGTCTGCGGTGCCGTGTCGGTGGGCGGGCATGCGCTGGCCGGGGGAGGGGCGGTGCCGTTCCCTGTCTATCTGGCCGCGGTGCTGGCGACGCTCGCGCTGGCGTACCTCGCCGACGGGCGGGAGCGCGGCCCCGGCGCGGTGCTCGCGGCGACCGTCGGCACCCAGATGCTGCTCCACCAGCTCTTCGACCGCCTGGCGCCCGGTGAGGCGGCCGGGCACGTCCACGGTCATCCGGCCGCCGGCATGCTGCTGGTCCACCTCACGGTCGCGGTGCTCAGCGCCTGGTGGCTGCACCGCGGCGAGAGCGCGCTGTGGCTGATCCTCCGCCTGTACGGCACCCCGTTCCCGGCCGTCCGGCTGCTCGTCACCGCGGTCGCCGTACCCGATGCCCGGCCGCCCGCCTGGCGCCCGGCCACCCCCGAGACCGCGCCCCTTCTGGGCCGTCTCGTCTCCCGCACGATCAGCAGGCGAGGACCGCCCGCCGTGGGGCGTCACTGACGCCCCACGGCGCCTTTTCACCCTTGGCCTGTGTCCGGACGTCCGGCGCCACGGGCGCGGTCGTCCGGAAGATCATTCTGGAGACCTGACATGGCATTCTCGCTCCATTTCGCTGGGCTGCGCTCTCTCCTCGCCACCCTGTTCGCCGCCGCCTTCATAACGGGCCTCATGGCATCGCCCGCGCTGGCCCACGATGCGCTCAAGCGCAGCTCGCCCGCGAAGGACGCCGAGGTCACGGCGCTGGAGGAGATCGAGCTCGAGTTCACCGCGAGCGTCAAGTTCCCGTTCGTGGTGCTGCACGACGCGTCCGGCAAGCAGCTCCAGCTCGGCGAGCCCGAGCTCGACGGCCCGCTCGTCACCGCCGGCGTCACGCAGCTCCTGGCGCCCGGCTCGTACACGATCGGGTGGCGGGTCGTGTCCTCCGACGGACATCCCATTGAGGGCGAAATCCCGTTCAACGTGAAAGGATCTACATCTCCGTCCGCCTCGCCCACGGTGACCGGCGAGACGGCCGCGGCACCGGCGACCGGAGCCACGGCCGGACCGTCCGAGCCGGGGAACCCCGGTGCGGACACACCGGCAGGCGCCACGACCACCGACGAGGCGCCGGCGGGTGTGCCCGCCTGGATCTGGGGCGTGCTGGCGGTGCTCGTCGTGCTGGGCGTGCTCGTCTGGTTGAAGACTTCGCGCCGCGGCCCCGACCGGGAGGAGCTGGATGCGGATTGAGCAGGCGAGGCAGGTCGCCCGGCAGTGGGTGCTCGAGGAGGGCGCGAAGCTGCCGGGGTTCGGCGGGGCGTTCCTGACCGGGTCGGTCCTGTGGGCCGACCCCGGCGACGAGCTGGCCGTGTCCTCCGACGTGGACGTCATGGTCGTCGCCGACCCCGCCGCTCACATAGGGCACATCGGGAAGTTCCACTACGAAGGGGTGCTGCTGGAGGTCTCCTCCATGGTGGCGCCCCGCTCCGTCCACGACGTGCTCAGCGACTACCACCTGGCCGGCAGCCTCCATCTGCCCGGCCTGCTCGCCGACCCGACCGGACGGCTGAGCGAGATCCACCGCGTCGTGGCCCGCGACTTCGCCGAGCGCCCCTGGGTCCTCGCCCGCTGCACCGGCGCCATGGACCGCGTACGCGGCTGGATCAACGGCATCGACGAGTCCGCCTCGCTGCCCGCCCAGGTCACCTCGTGGTTGTTCGGCACCGGCGTCACCACTCACGTGCTGCTCGTGGCCGGGCTGCGCAACCCGACCGTACGCCGCCGCTACGCCGCCGTCCGCGACCTGCTCGCCGAGCACGGGCGGCTCGAATACCACGAGAGCCTGCTCGACCTGCTCGGCTGCGCCCACCTGAGCCGCGCCCAGGTCGAGGGGCACCTCGCGATGCTGGAGAAGGTGTTCGACGCCACCGCGCCGCTGCGGGTGCCCGCCTACCGGTTCGACACCGACCTCAGCCCGGTCGCCCGCCCCGCCGCCATCGACGGCACCCGCGAGCTGATCGCCGCCGGCCTGCACAGGGAGGCGGTGTTCTGGCTGGTGGCGACGTACGCGCGGTGCCTGGACAAGCGGGCGCTGGCGGGGGAGCGGGGCTTCGAGGACGGGTTCGGCGAACTGCTCGCCGACCTCGGCGTGGCGACGCCGGCCGACCGCCGCCGACGCGCCGACCGGGTGCTGGCCGCCCTGCCCGGCCTCTGGCAGACCGCCACCACGCTCTTGTCAGCTTCTCGGTCGTGAACGACCGAGCTTGCAGCTCCTCGCCGTCGATGGCTTCGACGGTCCGGTCCGCGTCAGGCAGCGTGACTCACTGCCCAGCCCGTCGCACCGCGTGAGGCGATGTTCCGGGCTGCGTTGACGTCGGCGTGCTCAGCGAAACCGCACGACGTACACGAGAAGGTGGCCTGGTCAGGCCGGTTGCGCTTGTCCATATGCCCGCAGTGCGAGCACTGCTGTGAGGTATGGGCCGCATCCACGGCGATCACTCAAAGGCGTTTCTGCCCGGCTCCTGCGCAAGGAGTACGGCGCCCTCCCGAGCGTGAACGCCCGGGGCTCCACGCCACATTCGGCTGAACCGGCATGAACCGGCAGGGCTCAGGCGCGGCGCAGGGTGCGGGTCAGGCCGGTCGCGATCGTCGTCGCCAGCACCCACCCGGCGGCGATCAGACCGTAGGCCAGCCATTGCGCCCCGCCACCGGGGTTGAACGCCTTCTCCTGCCCGAAGTCGATGATCGGCAGCAGCAGGTCGAGCGTGTAGACCAGCGGGTTGAACTCGGGCGCCTCGCCGCGCTTGAGCGGCGGCGGCCGGTCGAGCCAGAACACCGCCGTGCCGACGGCGAGCAGCGCCAGCAGCCACCCGGCCGCGCGCAGCGGGCGGAAGCCGTAGCCGACGGTGACGTCCTGCAGGTGGCCCCAGGCGCGGGCGTACCAGGGCAAAGTGGCGCGGCGCTGCTGCTGCCCGGCCAGCATGGTCGCGCGGGCGTCGGCGTCGCCGCCCAGCCGCCGGTACATCGCGGCGAGCTGCTCGTAGGCGTTGGGACGGTAGCCCTCGGGGTCGCGGCGCAGCCAGGCGATGCGCTCGGCGGCCGGCAGCATGGGGTCGAGCACCTCGTACGACGCGCCGTCCATGCGCAGCTCGCCCGGCCAGACCGCCGGGTCGTCGCGGAGGACGCCGATGCGGGCGTGGCCCAGCTCGACCCGGCCGCGCACCGGCGCGGCGGTGCGCATCGCCAGCTCGCGGGTCTCCAGCCGCCAGCCCTTGAGCGCCACGTCGCCGGGCGCGGCGAGGGTGGCGTCGTCGAGGCACAGGCGGCTGCCGATCTGGGCGTTGGTCAGGCGGACCCGGCCCTCGGCGGTGAACCCGTCGCACAGGTTGAGCACCTTGCCGACGGTGATGCCGTTGGCCGACAGGGCCGCGCCGCCGGGGTTGACCAGCCGCGCGCCCTCGAAGTGGGCGGGCCCGCTGACCGAGGCGTCGAGCAGGCTGATCTCGCCCTCGGCGACCAGGCCGTGCCGGCCCACCAGGGCGCCGTCGACGGTCAGGCCGTCGCCGGCCAGCGCCTGCCCGCCGGGGTTGACCAGGTGCGCGCCGTCGAGGCTGAGCGTGCGGCCGACGGCGGCGGCCCGCAGCCACACGGCGCCCTCGGTCTCGGTGTGCGCGAGGAACAGTCCGCTCTCGGCCTTGAGCCCGCCGCCGTGCACGGCCAGGCCGCCGGGGTTGCGCAGCTTCGAGCCGCGCAGCGTGAGCGGCCCGCCGACGCGCGCGAACCGCAGGCTGACCTCACCCTCGACCTCCATGCTGCGGGCGAACAGCCCCACCTGCACGTCGAGGTTGGAGCCGCCGAACGCCAGCCCGCCCGGCGCGCGTAACCTGGCGCCGTCGAAGTTCACCGCCGCGCCGACCCTGGCGGCGGTCAGCACGATCTCGCCGTCGCAGACGAAGCCGTCCTGTGCGCGCAGGCTGCTGCCGACGTCGAGGTGCTCGGCGTTGATCGCGGCGCCGCCCGGATGGTCGAGCCGCGCGCCGCTGAGTGAGAGCGTGCCGTTGATGTGGGCGCCGGGCAGGCGCAGCTCGCCGGTGACGTGGCAGCCGTTGAGCCGCAGGTTGCCCTCGACCTGCGCGTTGGACGCGATGAGGCCGGGCAGCGTGGAGCCGGTCAGGCTGATGAAGCGGGTGCGGGCCTGGTAGAGGTCGGGCACCTCGTCGAAGACGCAGTCGTGCAGCAGGATCGGCAGGTCGAGCTCGGCGAACGCCAGGTGCAGCCGGCCCGTGACATGGGCGCCCGACAGCCGCAGCGCCGGCTTGGCGCCCGGCTCCGTGCGCTCGGCGAGCAGCAGCTCCGCCAGCACCTCCGCGCGCACCGGTCCGAGCGGGCCCGCGTCGACCTTCGCGCCGCGCGGGATCGCCTCGGAGACGGCCTGCTCTGCCGGGGTCAGCTCGCGCACGGCGTCACCCGCGTACGTCGAAGCCCAGGCCGGCGGCCACGATGGCGGCCTGCGCCGGGTCGATGCGGGTCTCCTTCAGCGTGACCTCTCCGGGCTCCAGCGTGAGCAGATCGCTGCCCCGCAGGTCGCACCGGGTGAGGTCGGCGCCGCGCAGCAGCGCCCCCGACAGGTCGCACGAGCGCAGGGACGCCTTCTCCAGCCGGGCCTCCGACAGGTCGGCCTCGCGCAGGCGCACGCCGTCGAAGGTGCTGCCGCGCAGGTCGGCGCCGTAGAGCGAGGTGTAGGACCAGTCGCCGCCCGTCGCCTTGAGCAGCCCGAACGTGCAGTCGGCGAAGACGGCGCCGGTCAGCTTGCAGCCGGTGAACGTGGCGTCGAAGAACGAGCAGTGCGTGAAGACGCAGCCGGCGAAGCTCGCGTCCCGGTGGACCGAGACGTTGAAGCGGACGTTCTCGAACCGGCACTCCTCGAACGAGCAGCCCTGGTCGGTCAGCTCGGTCATGTCCACCTCCTGGAACAGCACCCGGTGATGGCGCTCGCCGGAGATCTCCCGGCTGTCCCAGTCGGCGGACCTGACCGTCCGCTCCATGGAGCCCTGTCGTTCTGTCATCCGAACACGGTATCGGATGAGGGTGACGCTACGCCGCCCGTTCCGCGATGGCGGTGATCAGCGGCTGCACCAGCTTGGCCGCCAGCGGGCCGAACGCCGCGAGGATGAGCACGTACGCGGCGGCCAGAGCACCCAGGTCGGGGTGCACGCCGGCGCCCACCGCCAGACCGGCGATGACGATGTTGAACTCACCGCGCGGGATCAGGGCGATGCCGGCACGTGCCTGACCGGCCTTGGCGATGCCCGCCCGCCTGGCCGCGTACGCACCGGTCAGCAGCTTGGTGATCATGCTGACCAGGGCGAGCAGCGCCGCGAGGCCCGCCACCGGCAGGATCTTCGCCGGGTCTGTCTGGAAACCGAAGAAGACGAAGAACACCGCCGCGAACAGGTCGCGCAACGGCGCCAGCAGCGCGTGCGCGTCCTCGGCGAGCTGCCCCGACAGGGCGATGCCGACCAGGAAGGCGCCGACCGCCGCCGACACCTGAAGCTGCTGGGCGAGGCCCGCGACCAGCAGGGCCAGGCCGACCACCTTGAGCAGCATGACCTCGTTGTTGGGGCTGCGCACGAACGCCTCGATGTAGCGTCCGAACTTCAGCGCCACGACGAGGACGATGCTCACGGTGAGCAGCGCGATGCCGACCGAGATGGCCCCGCTGAGCAGGCTCAGCCCGGCCAGCATGGTCGTCAGGACCGGCAGGTAGATCGCCATCGTCAGGTCTTCGAAGACCAGCAGCGACAGCACGGTGGGCGTCTCCCGGTTACCGATCCACCCCAGGTCGGACAGCACCTTGGCGGTGATGCCCGACGAGGTGGCGTAGGTGACGCCCGCCATGGCGATGGCCGCGACCGGTCCCCAGCCGAGCAGCAGGGCGATGATGGCCCCTGGCGCGGCGTTGAGCACCAGGTCGACGATGCCCGCGCGGAAGTTGCTGGTCATGCTGGTGACCAGCTCGTCCGCGTTGTATTCGAGGCCGAGCGTGAGGAGCAGCAGGACCACGCCCATCTCGGCGCCGGTGGAGATGAACGCCTCGCTCGTCGCCAGCGGCAGCACCCCGCCGGTACCGAACGCCAGTCCGGCGATCAGGTACAGAGGGATGGGAGAGATGCCGCCGCGCAACGCGAGCGCGCCAAGAATCCCCAGGCCGAGCAGGACAGCGCCGAACTCCAGGAAGATGATCGCGGTTTCGTGCACCCGCGGCCCTACCCGTTCGCCAGGATGCCGGCCACGTCGGACGTGCTGTCCTCGCTGCCCACCACGACCACGACGTCACCGACGGCGAAGACGAAGCCGGGTCCCGGGCTCGCGAACACCTGCCCGCCTCTGACGACGGCGACGATGGACGCGCTGGTACGGGTGCGCACGCGGGCGTCACCCATCGGACGCCCCGCGTAGGGGGAGCCGGCCGGGATCGGCAGCTGCACGCTCATCAGGCCTTCGACCTGCTGGTGCAGCTGGTTGAGCCGCTGCACGATGCGAGGCGCGCCGAGGAGCTCGGCGAGGGCGTCGGCCTCCTCGTCGTTGAGCTTCACCGTCTGGCAGACCGCGTCGGGATCGTTCTTGTCGTAGATGACCAGATCCCGGCGGCCGGTGCGATGAGAGACGACACCGACCCGCTGTCCCTTGCGAGTGGTGAAATCGTGCCGTAGCCCGATGCCCGGCAGTGCTGTTTGTTCGACCTCCACCTGTCCCACCCGTATAGATCCGGATATTTTCGGATAACCCTACCAATGGTGTGACTTGCCCTTGCCAGGGCTTCGCACGGCCTTGACCTTGGACCGTCCACACCGGCCTGGACCTGGGCGAAGGCCGGTGCTCCGCAGAGCATGGGAGACTGGGTCAAGGCGTCGCGGACCCAGGCGCCCCAGCCCGTGCCGACCCGGCAGCACGCCACGCCAAAAGGGACCTCACCATGCCGCCCCCTCCTCCGATCCGGCTGGTTCTCGTGGAAGACCACGCGATGGTCGCGGAGGCCCTCGGTCTCGCCCTCGGCCGCGCGCCCGACATCGAGGTGGTGGCCCAGGCCGGCACCGTCGCGCAGGCGCTCGCCGAGACCGGCAGGTGCCGCCCCGACGTCGTCGTGCTCGACCGGCGGCTGCCCGACGGCGACGGCATCGCGGCCATCGACCGGCTGACCGCGCTCGCGCCCAAGGCCCGGGTGCTCGTGCTGACCGGCGAGGCGAGCGCCGCCGTCGCGGCCCGGGTGGTGGCCGCCGGTGGTGCCGGGCTGGTGGTGAAGTCGTCCCGGCTCGGCGAGCTGGAGTCGGCGGTGCGCGAGGTGGCCGCGGGCGGGGTGGTGTTCGCGCCCGGGTTGCTGCCCGGGGTGTTCGACCGCCTGACCGGGCGCGCGGGTCACGTCGGGGCGGCGCTGACCGCGCGCGAGCGGGAGACGCTGCTGCTGCTCGCCGAAGGGGTCAGCACCGACGAGCTGAGCGACCGGCTGGGGGTCGCCCGCAACACCGCGCGCAACCACGTCCAGCATGTGCTGGAGAAGCTGGGGGCGCGGTCCAAGCTGGAGGCGGTGGCGTTCGCGCGGCGGGACGGGCTGCTCGACTGATGCGGCTGCACCAGGTCACGTCCCACATGCGTACCAGGCGGCCTGGGGTGCCTGCGTCTCGTGACCGGCCGCCGCGCTCCACGAAAGTAGAGGCGTGGAACGTGCGGAGGCCGAGACATACCAGGTGGACACCCCTTTGCCGGAGGAGATGGCCAGCATCACGGAGGCGCGCAGGCTGGCCCGCGAGGCCCTGGTGACGTGCGGCTTCCAGGGGCGGCACGAGGACGTCCTGCTGGTGGTGTCCGAACTGGTGACCAACGCGCTCGTGCACGGCGACGGCTCGCCCGTGCTGCGTGTGCGGGGGAGCGCCGACCGGGTGCGGATCGAGGTCGGCGACGCGGGTGCCGGGGTGCCGCGGACGCGCGAACCCGGGCCGGCCAGCGGGTGGGGGCTGCACGTCGTACGGCTGCTGTCGGCCGGGTGGGGCATCTCACCCGCGGACCCCGATCACCTGGGTGGCCCGCTAAGGGGCGGCGGTCCCGGTGACGGTCCCGGTGACGGTCTCGGGGGCGGTCCCGCGGAGGGTGTAAGCGGCGGTCTCAGTGGCGGTCTCAGTGGCGGTCTCAGTGGCGGTCCGAGTGGCGGTCTCAGTGGCGGTCTTAATGGCGGTCTTAATGGCGGTCTCAGGGGTGGGAAGGTCGTGTGGTGCGAGCTCGTCGCGGGCCTCTCCGACGCCCAAGCGCGCACCTCAGAGGCATGACGGCGGAGCATGGCCGGCAGGGCGTGATCGGCTTTGGCGTCGCGCGCCACGCGTGAGAAGGTGCGGTATGCCCGAGCATGACCCGTCGCCGGATGTCATGAGCCAGCTCGTCCAGAGCATCCGCGATCCCGCCATCCTCATGCTCGACCCGCACGGCGTCGTCCTCAGCTGGAACGCCGGCGCCGAGCGCATCACCGGCTACACCGCGGGCGAGGCCGTCGGCGCCCACTTCTCCCTGTCGTACCCGCCCGCCGGGATCGCGGCCGGCGACCCCGCCCGCGCTTTGGCGGCGGCCGCCTCCGGGGGCCGCTGGGAGGAGGAGTGCTGGCGGGTGCGCAAGGACGGCACCCGCTTCTGGGCCGGCGTCGCCATCACCGCCTTGCGCGACGCGGCGGGCGCCTTGCGGGGCTTCGGCGAGGTGACCCACGACCTGACCACCCACCACACCCCCGCCGGGCCGCCCGGCGAGCGCCCGAGCAAGAGGCCCGCCACCGCGGGCGGCGAGCGCGGCCAGACCGAGCAGCGCGCCGCCGGCACTGCGGCCGGTGAACGTGAGCTGGGCGAGCGGGGCGCCGCCGGCACTGCGGCCGGTGAACGTGAGCTGGGCGAGCGTGGCGCTGCCGGCGGGGCGGCTGGTGAGCGTGAGCTGCTGGTGTCGCGGCAGGCGCAGGAGCGGGAGCGGCGGCGGATCGCCTCCGGGGTGCACGACGACACCATCCAGTCCATGGTGGCCGTCGGGATGCGGCTGCGGTCGTGGGGTGCGAGCCTGCCGGCCGAGCAGGCGGCCACCGTGCGGGCGCTCGACGACGACGTCAACGCCGCCGTGCTGCGCCTGCGCGACCTCGCCTTCGCTCTGCGCCCGCCCGCCGACGGCCTGGTGGACAGCCTGGCCGGCTACCTCGAGCGGACCATGCCCGCCGCGGGCCTCACCCACGAGCTGCGCCACGACCTCGACACCGAGCCGCCCGACGAGACCGTGCTCGCCGTCTATCGCATCTGCCAGGAGGCGCTGACCAACGTCCGCAGGCACGCCGCCGCCCGGCACGTCACCGTCATGCTGCGCTCGCTGGGCGCGGGCGTGCACGTCCGCGTCCGCGACGACGGCGCCGGCCTGTCCCCGGCCGCCACCGAGCCCGGCCACTTCGGGCTGATCGAGATGCGCGAACGTGCCGAGACCGCCGGCGGCTGGTGGACGATCCTCGGCCCGCCGGGGGCGGGCACGACGGTCGAGTTCTGGATCCCCACCCCACCACCAGCCGGCCACACCTGACCTCCCGCATCCCTGCCGCCCCCGACCGGAGCCGCCGTTCCGGAACCCCCCCGCCGCTGGCCCCGATCAGGGCTGAGCGGGGGCTTCGTCGCCGTTGACGAGGGCGCTCGCCTGGCGGGCGATCTCCCATTCCTCGTCCGTCGGGATCACCAGGACGGCGACCTCCGCCCCTTCACCCGAGACGGCGCGTTCGGCGTCCGAAGGGGCTTCGTTGCGCTCCCGGTCCAGGGTGATGCCGAGGCGGGTGAGGCCGGTCAGGGATTCGGCGCGGGTGGCGGGGTCGTTCTCGCCGATACCGCCGGTGAAGACGACGGCGTCCACGCGGCCGAGCAGGGCGTAGTAGGCGCCGACGTACTTGCGGATGCGGCGGGTGTAGACGGCGAGGGCCAGGAGCGCGTCCTCGGCCCCGGACCTGGCGCGGGCGCGCACCTCGCGCATGTCGCTCGACCCGGTCAGCGCGAGCAGGCCGCCCGCGTGGCCGAGCGCGTTCTCGGCGCTCTCGGCGTCCATGCCGTCCACGCGCGCCAGGTAGCCGGGCAGCGCCGGGTCCACGTCACCGGAGCGGGTACCCATCACCAGCCCTTCCAGCGGCGTCAGGCCCATCGAGGTGTCGACGCTGCGCCCGCCCGAGACGGCCGTGGCGCTGGCGCCGTTCCCCAGATGCAGCACGATCAGGTTCAGATCGGACAGGTCGCGGCCGAGGAAGGCGGCGGCGCGGCGGGAGACGTACGCGCAGGAGGTGCCGTGGAAGCCGAACCGCCGCACCCCGAGCCGCTCCCGCCACTCGCGCGGCACCGCGTACGTGTACGCCTCGGGAGGCAGCGTCAGCTGGAACGCCGTGTCGAACACCGCCACCTGCGGCACGGACGGGAACGCCGCCCGCGCCACCCTGATCCCGGCCAGGTTGACCGGATTGTGCAGCGGCGCGAGCGGAGCCAGCTCCTCGACGGCCGCGATCACCCCGTCGTCCACCAGGACGGCCCGGTCGAACCGGGCGCCGCCGTGCACCACCCGATGCCCGACCGCGACGGGATCGAGCGCGGGACCGGCCGCCGCGAACGCCTCCATCATCGCCGCCAGCCCTTCGTCGTGACCGGGAAAGGGCCGCTCCCGCACGTACGGGGGGCCGTCGCCGTGATGGTGGACGAGCCGGCCGTGCTCCTCGCCGATGCGCTCCACCAGCCCCCTGGCGGGGCGCTCCCGGCTGGCCACGTCCACGAGCTCGTACTTGATGGACGAGGAGCCGGTGTTCAGGACGAGAATGTGTCCGGCCATGTCCACGACCTGATCTCCGCCGGATCCTCGCCGTGCTCCCGCGTGTACGCGCGGGCCCGCAGCCGCTCGTCGCTCATCAGCTGGCGCAGGTGGGCGGCCTTGCTGCCGAGGCCGGGCACCCGGTCGATGACGTCCATGACCAGGTGGAAGCGGTCGATGTCGTTGAGCATGCACATGTCGAACGGCGTCGTCGTCGTGCCCTCCTCCTTGTAGCCGCGCACGTGGATGTTGTCGTGCCCGTGGCGGCGGTAGGTGAGCTGGTGGATCAGCGACGGGTAGCCGTGGAAGTTGAAGATCACCGGCCGGTCCACGGTGAACAGCGTGTCGAACTCGGCGTCCGGCATGCCGTGCGGATGCTCGGACTCCGGCTGCAGCCGCATCAGGTCCACCACGTTGACGACGCGGACCTTCAGCTCGGGCAGGTGCTCGCGCAGCAGCGCGGCCGCGGCCAGCGTCTCCAGGGTCGGCACGTCGCCCGCGCAGGCCAGCACGACGTCGGGCTCGCTGCCCTCGTCGCTGGAGGCCCACGGCAGGATGCCCAGGCCGCGCGTGTTGTGCGCGATGGCCTCGTCCATCGTGAACAGGTCGAGCACCGGCTGCTTGCCGGCGACGATCACGTTGATGTAGTCGCGCGAGGCCAGGCAGTGGTTGCCGACCGACAGCAGCGTGTTGGCGTCCGGCGGCAGGTAGACCCGCACCACCGACGCCTTCTTGTTGACGACGACGTCGAGGAAGCCCGGGTCCTGGTGGCTGAAGCCGTTGTGGTCCTGGCGCCACACGTGCGACGACAGCAGGTACGTCAGCGACGCCACCGGCCGCCGCCACGGGATCTTCTGCGACGACTGCAGCCACTTGGCGTGCTGGTTGAACATGGAGTCCACGATGTGGATGAACGCCTCGTAGCAGTTGAACAGCCCGTGCCTGCCGGTCAGCAGGTAGCCCTCCAGCCAGCCCTGGCACAGGTGCTCGCTCAGCACCTCCATGACGCGGCCGCCGGCGCAGAGGTTCTCGTCGGTGGGCAGCGTCTCGGCGTTCCACGCCCGGTCGGTCACTTCGAACACCGACGACAGCCGGTTCGACGCCGTCTCGTCCGGCCCCATCAGCCGGAACGTCCTCGGGTTGGCCGCGATCACGTCGCGCAGCAACCCGCCGAGCACCCGCGTCGGCTCGCTCGACTGCGTGGCCGGCGCCTTCACCTCGACCGCGAGGCGGCGGAAGTCGGGCAGCCGCAGCGGTTCGAGCAGCTCACCGCCGTTGGCGTGCGGGTTGGCGCTCATCCTGCGCTCGCCGCGCGGCACCGTCTCCAGGATCGCCCCGACCGGCTTTCCGTCCGCGCCGAACAGCTCCTCCGGCCGGTACGACCGCATCCACTCCTCCAGGAGCGCCAGATGCGTGGCGTTCTCGCGGACCTTGGCCAGCGGCACCTGGTGCGACCGCCACGTGCCCTCCACCGGCAGCCCGTCGACCTCGCGCGGTCCCGTCCAGCCCTTCGGCGTGCGCAGGATGACCATCGGCAGCCGGCCGGCGTCGCCCGCCTTGTACGCCGCCAGCTCGTCGAACGCGGTGTCCAGCGTGCCCGCCATCTCCTCGTGGTCGGGGCCCACCAGGTGGGGGCGGTAGCCGTACCCCTCCATGAGCTTGATCAGCTCGTCCGCCGGGATGCGGGCGAGGACCGTCGGGTTTGCGATCTTGTAGCCGTTCAGATGCAGGATGGGCAGCACCGTCCCGTCGCGGCGGCGGTCGAGGAACTTGTTGGAGTGCCAGCTCCCGGCCAGCGGGCCCGTCTCGGCCTCGCCGTCGCCGATGATGCAGGCCACGACCAGGTCGGGGTTGTCGAAGGCGGCGCCGTACGCGTGCGCCAGCGCGTACCCCAGCTCGCCGCCCTCGTGGATCGAGCCCGGCGTCTCCGGCGCGACGTGGCTCGGGATCCCGCCGGGGAAGGAGAACTGCCTGAACAGCCGGCGCATGCCCGTGACGTCCTGCGACACGTCGGGATAGCGCTCGGAGTACGACCCCTCCAGCCAGGCGTGCGCCACCGCGGCGGGACCGCCGTGACCTGGCCCCGCGATGTAGATCATGTCCTGGTCCCGCTCGCGGATCACCCGGTTGAGGTGGGCGAAGCAGAAGTTCAGGCCCGGCGTCGTCCCCCAGTGGCCGAGCAGCCGCGGCTTGATGTGCTCCGGCCGCAGCGGCTCGGTGAGCAGCGGATTGTCCAGCAGGTAGATCTGCCCGACGGACAGGTAGTTCGCCGCCCGCCAGTACGCGTCGATATGGTCCATGCTCCTGCTGCTTCCACCACAGGATTGCCGCAATCCCCCCGGAACGCCAATTCCACTGAGCTGCTAAAGACTCCGCTCCGCCATGCGCGGAATCAACCGTGCGGGGTACACGGTTACGGGACGATGGGACCAGGCATGATCGGCTTGGCGCCACGAGGTTTGGCGACACGAGGAGGCAAAGCGTGAACGGCGACATCACCCAGAGCCAGGAGTGGGCGGCCCTGGGCAAGCACCACGAAGAGCTGGCGGGCAGGCACCTGCGCGAGCTGTTCGCGGACGACCCGGGCCGGGCCGGGCGCATGACGGTGACCGCCGGCGACCTCTATCTCGACTACGCCAAGCACCGCGCGACGCAGGAGACGTTCGACCTGCTCACGGCGCTGGCCGAGCGGGCCGGGCTGCGCGAGCGCATCGACGCCATGTTCCGCGGCGACCACATCAACGTCAGCGAGGACCGCGCGGTCCTCCACGTCGCGCTGCGCCTGCCGCGCAGTGCCGAGCTCGTCGTCGACGGGCAGGACGTCGTGGCCGACGTGCACGCCGTGCTCGACAAGATGAGCGGCTTCGCCGACCGGGTCAGGTCCAAGGAGTGGAAGGGCGCCACGGGCAGGCCCATCGAGACCGTCGTCAACATCGGCATCGGAGGCTCCGACCTCGGCCCCGCGATGGCCTACGAGGCGCTGCGCGACTACGCCGACGCCGGCATCACCGCCCGCTTCGTCTCCAACATCGACCCGGCCGACATCACCGGCAACCTCGCCGGCCTCGACCCGGCCACCACGCTGTTCGTGGTCAGCTCCAAGACCTTCACCACGCTCGAGACCCTCACCAACGCCAGGGTCGCGCGCCGATGGCTGGTCGAGGCGCTCGGCGAGGAGGCCGTCGCCAAGCACTTCGTGGCCGTCTCCACCAACGCGGCGAAGGTCGAGGAGTTCGGCATCGACACCGCCAACATGTTCGGCTTCTGGGACTGGGTGGGCGGCCGCTACTCCTACGACGGCGCCATCGGCCTGTCCCTGATGATCGCCATCGGGCCCGAGCGCTTCCGCGAGATGCTCGACGGCTTCCACACCATCGACGAGCACTTCCGCACCGCGCCGTTCAAGGCGAACATGCCGGTGCTGATGGCCCTGCTCGGCATCTGGTACACCGACTTCTTCGACGCCGAGACCCGCGCCGTGCTGCCCTACAGCCAGCGGCTGCACCGCTTCCCCGCCTACCTCCAGCAGCTCACGATGGAGTCCAACGGCAAGTCCGTACGCGCCGACGGCACCCCCGTCACCGCCACCACCGGCGAGATCTTCTGGGGCGAGCCAGGCACCAACGGCCAGCACGCCTTCTACCAGCTGCTCCACCAGGGCACCCGGCTCGTGCCCGCCGACTTCATCGGCTTCGCCGAGCCCCACGAAGACCGTGAGGGCATGCACGACCAGCTCACCGCCAACCTGCTGGCCCAGACCTCCGCGCTGGCCTTCGGCAAGACCGCCGACGAGATCGCGGCCGAGGGCACCGCGCCCGAGATCGTGCCCCACAAGGTGATGCCGGGCAACCGGCCCACCTCCACGATCCTCGCGCCCAAGCTCACCCCGTCCACGCTCGGCCAGCTCGTCGCCCTCTACGAGCACATCGTGTTCGTCGAGGGCACCATCTGGGGCATCGACTCCTTCGACCAGTGGGGGGTCGAGCTGGGCAAGAAGATGGCGCTCGACCTCGCGCCCGCGCTGATCTCCGACGCCCCGCCCACCTCCTTCCCCGACCCCTCCACCGAACAACTCATCCGCCGCTACCGCGCGCTGCGGGGAAGGCGCGTCTGACATGAACGCCACGGGGGAGTCCCCGACACCGGCCCCGACACCGGCCCCGACACCGGCCCCGACACCGGCCCCGACCACTCCGACCGCCACAGCGGGTGCGGTGTCAGGCGAGGAGCCCGGTGCGGCGGGGGCGCTGGTGCTGTTCGGCATCACCGGCGACCTCGCCCGCAAGATGCTGCTGCCGGCCCTCTACCGCCTGACCGCCGACGGCCGGCTCGACCTGCCGATCATCGGCGTCGCCAGGACCGACCTCGACCTCGACGGGCTGCGCGAGCACGCCCGCGAGGCGTGCGGTGGGCCGCACGACGCCGCGTTCGACAGGCTGGCCGGCAACCTGCGGCTCGTCGCAGGCGACTACCGCGACCCCGAGACCTTCACCCGGCTGGCCGACGAGGTCCGGGGCAAGGGCTTCCTCGTCCACTACCTCGCCGTGCCGCCCGCCCTGTTCGCCCCCGTCGCCGAAGGGCTGGCCGGGGCGGGCCTCAACCACGACGCGCGGCTGGTCGTGGAGAAACCGTTCGGCCACGACCTCGGCTCCGCCCGCGCGCTCAACGACCAGCTGCTCCAGCACTTCGACGAAGACCACCTGCGCCGGGTCGACCACTTCCTCGGCAAGGAGCCGGTCGAGGACCTCCTGGTCTTCCGGTTCGCCAACATGCTGCTGGAGCCCATCTGGAACCGCTCCTACATCCGCAGCATCCAGATCACCATGGCCGAAGACTTCGACGTACGCGACCGGGGCGCCTTCTACGACGCCAACGGCACCGTCCGCGACGTCGTCCAGAACCACCTGCTGCAGCTCCTCGCCCTCCTCGCGATGGACCCGCCGCCGTCCACCGACGCCCGGGCCACGCTCGACGAGAAGTGGCGGGTGCTGCGGGCGGTGCAGACCATCGACCCGGCCGACGTCGTACGCGGCCAATACACCGGCTACCTCGACACCGACGGCGTGCGCCCCGGCTCCACCACCGAGACCTACGTCGCCCTGCGCGCCTACATCGACAACTGGCGCTGGGCCGGCGTGCCCTGGTGCATCCGCTCCGGCAAGGCGCTGCCCACCACCGACCTCGAGGTCGTCGCCGAGCTGCGCCGCCCGCCGGTCACCATGTTCAGCGACGCCCACGCACCCGGCAGCCCCAACCTCATCCGCTTCCGCCTGCAACCCGACGCCGGCGTCACCTTCGACGTCCTGGCCAAGGAGCCCGGCAAGCAACGCACCCGCCCGGTGCCCGTCAGCGTCGACTTCACCAAAGAGCTCGGCCCGATGGACGCCGCCTACGAACGCATCATCGCCGACGCGGTCAGCGGCGACCCCCGCAGGTTCGCCAGGTTCGACCTGGTGGACGAGTCCTGGCGCATCGTCCAGCCCCTCCTCGACCTGCCGGAGCCACCCTTGCCGTACGACCCCGGCACCTGGGGCCCCGCGCCGGCGGCGGACATCGCCCCGGGCGGCTGGCACAAAATCTCCACCACCTTCGACTGACCCACGACTTCAACCGAACCACGACGGGGCGCACCGCGCACGGGCTCACCTCGCAGGGGCCGTCCGCAGGGGGGCCGTCCGCACGGGGGCCGTGCGTGCGCGGGCCGTGCGTGCGGGGGCCGTGCGTGCGGGGGCCGTGCGTGCGGGGGCCGTGCGTGCGGGGGCCGTGCGTGTCTCGGGCCGTGCCGTGCCGCGCCTTCCGACAAGTGCCGGCGCCCCCTGACGGGTGCTGGCTGGCAACCCCAAGAGGCGGCCGCGCACGAGGGCCGTCCGATCGAGGGCCGTGCCGTGCCGCGCCCTCCGACACGTGCCGGCGCCCCGGACGGGTGCCGTCTCGTTCGCCCCAAGGGGCGGTCGCTCGGCGGTGAGCAGCGTGTTCGACGGGGCGACGTCCGGGGGTGACGATGGGGTATGGACCTCATAGAACTGGTCGAGAAGTCGAAGGACGCCGCGACGGTCAGCCGGGTCTTCGGCGAGCCCGTCCGGCACGGCGACATCGTCGTCATCCCGGTCGCCAGGGTCGCTCAGGGCGGCGGCGGAGGGCACGGCCGGGGCACGGGTGAGAGGGGCGACGAAGGCGGCGGCAGCGGCGGCGGCTTCGGCTACAGCGCCACCCCTGCCGGTGTCTTCGTCCTGAAGGACGGCGAGGCTCTGTGGCGCCCCGCGATCGACGTCAACCGCATCGTCATCGGCGGCCAATTCGTCGCAGTAGTCCTGCTCCTGACCCTACGCTCGATCTTGAAACGCCGCCGTCGCAAGCGCTGACCCCACACCCCCGCCGCCCACTCTTCAGGAACGCCGGCTTCGCGGTGACAGGCCCGCACTGCCACCGCGACCGGCCAAACCGGACCCCGCCCACACAGGCAGCCTCCGCCCCCCACTCCGCTCTTCAGCCGAACAGGCCCACCCATTTCGCCGAAGACCGGCGAGACCCGCCTCCCGCTTCGAGGTCGGCGATGCCGGTTGCCTGGGTCTGTCCAGATAACGATGTATCTCGATCTTGATTAGTTATCGGGTGGTCGGGGTCAAGCGGCCTTCGAAGGTGATGGCGAAGGCGTTCAGGGCGGCTTTCCAGCGGGTGATCCAGCGTTTGCGGCCCTTGCCGGTCGGGTCCAGGCTCATGATCGCCATGTAGACGCACTTGAGCGCGGCCTGCTCGTTCGGGAAGTGACCGCGGGCCTTGACCGCCCGCCGGATGCGGGCGTTGACCGACTCGATGGCGTTGGTCGAGCAGATCACCCGGCGGATCTCGGTATCGAAGTTGAGGAAGGGCACGAACTCGGCCCAGGCGTCTTCCCACAACTTCACTATCGCCGGGTACTTGCCGCCCCAGACCTCGGCGAACTCGTAGAACCGCTCCAGTGCGGCGGCCTCGGTCGGGGCGGTGTAGACAGGCTTGAGGGCCTTGGCGATGGCGTCCCAGTGCTGGCGGGCGGCGTATCGGAACGAAGCACGCAGCAGGTGCACCACGCAGGTCTGCACGATGGCCTGGGGCCAGACCTGCTCAATAGCCTGCGGCAGTCCCTTGAGGCCGTCGCAGACCACCATCAGCGCGTCCGCAACGCCGCGGTTCTTGATCTCAGTGAGCACATGCAGCCAGAACTTCGCGCCCTCGCCGCCGTCGCCGGCCCACAGACCAAGGATGTCGCGCTCGCCATCGACGGTGACGGCCATCGCCACGTAGATGGGGCGGTTGGCGACCTGGCCGTCACGCAGCTTGACGTGGATGGCGTCGACGAAGATCACCGGGTAGACGAGGTCGAGGGGCCGGTTCTGCCATTCAGCCATCCCGTCCAGGACCTTGTCGGTGATGGTGGAGATGGTCTGCTTGGACACCTCGGCGCCATAGACCTCGGCCAGGTGCGCGGAGATCTCGCCGGTGGTCAGTCCCTTGGCGGCCAGCGAGATGACCATCTCATCGACGCCGGACAGGCGGCGCTGCCGCTTGCGTACGATCCTCGGCTCGAAGCTGCCGTCCCGATCGCGCGGCACGGTGATCTCGACCGGCCCGACGTCGGTGATGACGGTCTTGGACCGGCTGCCGTTGCGGCTGTTGGTCGTCTCGCCGCCGTTGCGCTCGTGCTTGTCGTAGCCGAGATGGTCGGTGATCTCGCCTTCCAGGGCGGACTCCAGCACCAGCTTGGTCAGCCGGCCCAGCAGCCCGTTCTCACCGACCAGTTCCACTCCCTCGGCGCGGGCCTGGTCGACCAGTCTGGCCACCAGCTCCCGGTCCGTCGAGTTCTCGGGCTTCTTGCGCGCCACTGCGGCGTCCTCCAGGTCGATCTCCGTCGATGCCTGGATCACAGTACTCATCAGGGTGTCCTCCATGATCAGGAGTTACACCGTTGTTCTTACAGTCCCGGTTGCCTTTCCGAGGGTTGGTCAGGTCGGACCCGATGTTCGGGGCTCGGTGAGGTGGGTCCCGTTGCCTTCCGGCGGGGTGATGCCGGCTTCCCTCATCGGAAGTTGGACTGGCCGGCTTCGTTGGTCCGGGGTGGGTGAAGGAGGCTCGGCAGTGGGTGGGGGTTGGTGGAGGGGAGGTCGTAGGGTGGGCGGGTGACGGCTTTGGGGCAGGTTGTGGCTTTTGGTGGTGTGGTGGTGCTCGGGGCGATGTCGCCTGGGCCTGACTTCGCGGTGGTCGTGCGGCGTTCGGCCGTTTCCGGTCGCGTGCACGGGATGGCCGCCGCCTCTGGAATCGCGGTGGGTGTCTTCGCCTGGGTGGTCGCCGCAGCCACCGGGGTGGCCGCGCTGCTCGCGGCATCCGCCGCCGCCTTCACCGTCGTCAAGGTGGTCGGCGCGGCCTACCTGCTCTATCTCGGCGTACGGTCGCTGCTCGCGGCCTGGCGCGGTGGCGGCACCCTGCGGCTGGACGTCCCGGACGCGGGCGGGCGGGGGCCCGGGGCCGCGTTCATGGAGGGCTTCCTGACCAACGTGCTCAACCCGAAGGCCGCCCTGTTCTTCGTGGCGCTGGTGCCGCAGTTCCTCGGCGCCGGGGCACCGGTGGTGGCGCTCTCGGCGGCGGCGCTGGTCGGGACGGTCGCCTGGTTCCTGGTGGTGGCCAACGTGGTGGGAGCCCTGCGCAAACTGTTCGCCCGTCCGGGCGTACGCCGCGCGGTGGACGCCCTGACCGGCGTGGCCCTGGTGGCTCTGGGCCTCAAACTCGCCACCTCCACCCGCCCCTGACCGCACGACGCGAACGCGCGGTGTGCTGCGTTCGCGCGTTCGCGTGGTGCGGGGGCGGTGTCGTTAGCCCAGCCCGTACGGCTCACGCGTCAGGCGATGGCGACGCCCAGGAGGTGGCCCAGGCCGAAGGTGACCGTGGCGGCGCCGACGCCCAGGGCGAGTTGGCGTAGACCCCCGAGCCACCATGGGCGGGCCGTCAGGACCGCCACGACCGCGCCGAAGCCGAACAGGGCGATCACGCTCACCAGCAGCGCCACCATCAGCCCGGACGCCCCGAACAGGAACGGTGCCAGCGGCACCAATGCGCCGGCGGCGAAGGCGCAGAACGACGAGCCGGCGGCCACGTACGGGGACGGCAGGTCGTCGGGGTCCACGCCGAGCTCCTCGCGGACGTGCACTCGCAGCGCCTGCTCGGGGTCGGCGGACAGGCCGTCGGCCACCCGTTCGGCCAGCTCGGCGTCGAGGCCCCGCGAGCGGTAGAGCGCCACCAGCTCGGCGCGTTCACCGACCGGGTTGCGGGCCAGCTCGCGGCGCTCGACCGCGATCTCCGCCCGCATCAGCTCGGTCTGGGACTTCACGGACGTGTACTCGCCGGCCGCCATCGAGCACGCCCCGGCGAACAGCCCCGCGAACCCGGCCAGCACCGCCCCCTGCCCGGCCCCCGCCGCGCCGACCACTCCGGCTATCAGCGCGAAGTTGGACACGAGCCCATCCATCGCCCCGAACACCGCCGGCCGCAGCCATCCACCGGTCACGTCCCGGTGGGTGTGGTGCTGCTCGGGAGAGTGCGGACGAGCGAGCTCGATCGTCATACGTTTTCCTCCGATTTCGGATCTCTCATGAAAAATGTGGCATATGCTCCACAAGATCCGCAACGAAGGCGAGCCTTGCCTGACCTGCGGTGTTGACGGGCTTTCCGGCGTTCTGTGCTCGCCCGGTCATGGACGGTGACGCCGCTCCGACCGTCTCTCAACGACCGCTCCGATCGTCTCTCGGCGACCGGTCGGACCGTCTATCGACGACCGGTCCAACCGCCCGTCGGCGACCCTCGGACGGTGCCGGACGGCCCTGCGAAGGTGCCCGATGCTCACAGGCTGCGGGGTGGGTATCGCAAAGCTCGACGAGAGAGCGCAAGTCAGCGATTCGCGCGGGAAAGGATCAGTGGGCGGCGGGTTCACGAGCTGATCAGTGATTGGCGGAACTCGTCCGAGAGGTGATCTGAGCCGTGGCGATTGCTTGATCTTCGGGCGCGAACTCCGATCTCATGACCTCCCCTCGCCCCGCCGGGTTCCTGATCTCGGGCGTAGGAAAGGCCAGAACCGTCGATGGGAATGCAGGCCGATGGCCTGCCTTGGTGCTGTCGCCGCAACCAACGAATGCGCTGTCGGCCACCAAAGGGCGTGAAGTCACGACGCGCCGCTGGCGAATTCGGAGTCCGACGTGTGCGACGGCGCAGTGGCTCTGCCGGCGGTGGTGGGCCGCGGCCAGGTGTCGGGCGCGGGGGATGCCCCCGCACCCGGAGAACGAGGCTGCGGTCCTGACGTGTCAGGCGTGGGCTGGGGCCGGTGCCGGAGCTTCAGTCGTGGCGGGGTGGATGAGGGTGGCGCATTCCTCGATGGTCTCCTCCAGCAGCCTGCGGAGCAGGGCGTCCGGGTCCGGGATGCAGGCCTGGACGATGCCGACCACCGCCAGCTGCACCGCGTTCGGGGCGGCGTAGCGGCGGAAGCCCTTCTCCGTGATGCGGGCGGCGCGGCTGAAGCGCCGGGCCTGTTCGGCCGCGTGCGGGACCTCGGCCATCGCGCGGCGGCTGCGCTCGCTCATCCGCCCGGACGGCGCCCCGTCGAGGCGGGCCAGCATCTCCTCGGCCGCGAGCACCGAGACGGCCAGCGCGAGCTGGCGTTCGGCGGCGGCGACCGGCAGGGCGGTGGTGGCGCAGCGCAGCGCGATGTGCGCGTCCACGCGCAGGTCGTCGCTGTTCAGGCCGATGATGGACGGTACGAGATGGACGAGTTTGGCCCGGTTCTCGTCGTCGGTGTTGTCGTTGACGAGCCTGGCGAGCGCGGCCAGCAGCGGATGTGTGCAGGCCGGGTGGTCGCTCCAGCGCTCGCCGGCCAGGTAGGAGGCGAGTTCCATGAAGCAGGCACCGCGTTTCGGGTTGCGATGCCTGCCACGGGAAAGGACCGGCAGGTGATCAAGGTGATTGTCCACGGGTGCTCCACTGCTCCACGCGATCGCCGTCTATCCAGTCTGCGCCGTCGTGCGGCTCATTGCCAGTGATGCGATGAACGTTCCCTCTACCCCGTACAGCCACACTCCAACGCGGACGAACCACCCTTTACGGCTCCACGAAGACGGCGACCGTGCGGGCCGGAACGGTCAGCATGCCGGTGGACGGGTCGTACGACGACGACCGTACGACCGGATCGGCCGACTCCGCCTGGACGGGATGGAGCGTCACGGGCGACGCGGCGGCCTGAGCCTGAGGTGACGGCGTGGCGTTGAAGACCACCGTGACCGACCGCCACCGCTCGTCCAGGCCCGAGGTGTCGATGCGCATCGTGATCACCCCTTCGGCGGACTCGGGGAACGTCAGCCGCCGCCGCACCTCCTCGGCCGTCCCGAGCGCGAAGGCCGGCGTCGAGGACCGGATCCGCAGCAGTTCGCCGACCATGGCGCGGGCGGCCCTGATGTCGGCGGGACCGGGCCGCAGGGAAGGGTCGGCGAGCAGCGGGCGGGCGTACGGCCAGCGGGCCTCGTTGTCGCGCCGCGGCGGCAGCCCGGCGCCGAAGCCGTTGCCCTGCGCGCAGTCCCACAGCAGCCGGTTGAACCAGTCGCCGGAGTCGTAGGAGTTGCGGTCGAGCGACTTCGAGCGCAGCCGTTCGCTGCCCGCGTGCAGGAACGCCATGCCCTGCGCCAGCAGCACCACAGCCAGCGACAGCACCTGCATGCGCACCCGGTCGGCCATCGGCGTGTTCTGCGGCAGTTTGTAGGCCAGCGCGTCGTACAGGGTCTCGTTGTCGTGCGCGTCCACGTACGCGACCGCCTCGCCCGGCGCGGCGGTGTACCCGGCGGGCATGCCGTTGTACCAGACCTCCGAGCCCGCCCGCCCGGACGGCAGCACGTAACCGGCCAGGGCGCCGGTGAGCCCGATCCTGATGAGCTCGCAGTAGCGCGCCAGCCGCTCGCGCTGCTGGTCGGGGCCGCCGTTGACGGGGGCGCCGTTCGGCGCGCCGGCCAGGCCCGAGCCGAAGCCCTGCACGCGCGGGTCGGCGTCGAAGGGGGCGCCGCCGCGCACCGCGTCGCGCAGCCGGTCGTTGAACGTGGCGATGGCGGTGCCCGCCAGGTTGGCCTGGGTGGCCTGCACGAACCGGGCGTCACCGGCCACCTCGCCGAAGCTCCACCCCTCCCCGTACAGGATGATCGACTTCCCGTCGACCCCGTCGGCGGCGGGCGTGAGCGCGTCGAGCGCGCGGCGGACGGCGAGCAGGTTGGACTTCGGGTGGTGGCCCATGAGGTCGAAGCGGAAGCCGTCGACGCGGTAGTGGCGGGCCCAGGTGACGACGGAGTCGACGACGAGCTTGCCCATCATGAGGTGCTCGGGGGCGGTGTTGGCGCAGCAGGTGGAGGTGGCGAGCGAGCCGTCGTCGAGCAGCCGGTGGTAGTAGCCGGGCACGATGGGGTCGAGCACGGCGGTGGAGTGGGTGTGGTTGTAGACGACGTCCATGACGACGCGCAGCCCCGCGTCGTGCAGCGCGGCCACCATGGCGCGGAACTCGCGGACGCGGGCGTCCGGGTCGGTCGCGTACGAACCCTCCGGCACCGTGTAGTGCAGCGGGTCGTAGCCCCAGTTGTAGGAGTCGTTGGCGGCGGTGCGGGCCACGATCTCCTGCTGCCGCTCGGAGTCGGGCGGCAGCGCGGCCAGCTCGCCGGCGGGAGGCTCGGTACGGTCCTCGCGCCGCTCTGGGATGGTCGCCACGTCGAAGACCGGCAGCAGGTGCACGTGCGTGACCCCGTCGGCGGCCAGGGCGCGCAGCTCGCGCGTCCCGTCGGAGTCGAGGGCGAAGGCCGCGTACGTGCCGCGCAGCTCCTCGGGCACGGTCGGGTCGGCGGCGGAGAAGTCGCGGACGTGCAGCTCGTAGATCACCGCCCGGTGCTGCGGCACCGGCGGCGGCGCGGCGCGCCGGTCCCAGCCGGGCGGTTTGAGCGCCGCCCTGGTCAGGCAGACGATCCTGCTGCGCCGGCCGTCGGCGGTGACGTCCACGCCGTACGGGTCGGTGACCTCGTTCGTCACCACCGCCCCCGCTTCGGGCGAGTAGACGGTCACCAGGTACGTGTACTCCAGCCCCCACCACGCGGGCGGCCCGTGCACCGTCCACACGCCGGTCTCGTCGTCGCGCCGCATGCGGTGCACCCGCCGCCCCGCGGGGCCGTACAGGGCCAGCTCGACCTTCCGCGCGGTCGGCGCCCACACCGCGAGCTTCGGGAACATCCTCCCCGAAGGCCCCAGCACGGCGTCGGCGGCGGCCGCGTACAGGTCGTCGAGGACGCCGGGCAGCTGCACGCCGGTGACGGCCTCGACCCGGCCCTCGGGATCGCGCCGCACGGCCACCACCTGGCCGCGCAACGCCTCAGGGACGAGGTCGGCGTCCTGCGGATCCACCTTGTACGCCGGATGCCCGGCCAGGTGCGGCCACCTGACGCGCTGCTGCCCGGTGAGCCTGCCCGCCATCAGCCGGATCAGGCAGGCTCCGCAGTCCTGCTCGCCGTGGCCCCACGGCACGTCGCCGGGGTGGAAGACCAGGAACGCGCCCTCCTGGCAGGCCGGCTCGCCCGGCCACACCACCGTGTCGCGGTCGATCCAGTGCGCCCTGGCCTCGCTGAGGCGCCCGTCGTCCCCCTCGGCAGGGCGCTCCTGCGGCGCTTCCCTGTCGTCGCGTCTGCGAATGATGTCTCTCAGGCTCTCCGCCCCCTCGCCCATCGGGCACCCCCGCACCCCCGTACGGACGCCACAGCGTCCTCGTTCCCACCTGAGCGGCGGTGAAGCGAAGCGCCCCGGAATACTCCTCTTTGCCATGTTTGCCGCAGCGTGACCATGGCCGTAAACACGACGAGTATTTGACCAATCACAGTAAGTGATTAGATGCTGGGTTGGTGGACGGTTTTCTCGACGAGACCTACGACGGTGTGACCGAGCTGCGCGTGCACGGCGTCTCGGGCACGCCGCCGGCCGGCATCCTCGCCCATCCCCACCCCAGGCTCGTCGCGGGCGACGGCACCACCGGGTTCTATCGCCGCTGGTGGGAGGGCGGGCCGCCGGCCGGAGAGCACGCCGACGTGCCGGGGGTGCGTCACCGTGAGGCCTACGCGTGGGGCAACCTCACCTCCGGGGGCCGGGCCATCGCGCTGTGGCTGCTCCTGCTGCCGTTCTCGCTCGCCAACCTGGCCTACTTCATGCTCCCCAGACCCGCCGGGGCCAGGCGGCTGCGGCACGTGACCGAGGCGGGGCAGCGGCTGTTCGCGCTGCTGCTCACCGGCACGCTGGTCGGCGCGGTCACCCGGGTCGGCGTCGATCTCATCGGCTGGCAGTGCACCGCTTCCGGCCGGGCCTGCGCCGCCGACACCGCGCCCGTCTGGGTGCGGTGGCTCGCCGTCCTCTGGGGCGACGAGCCGTCCAGGCGGCTGGCGGTCACGTCGCTGCTGCCGCTGGCGCTCGTGGTCCTGCTGTGGTGGCTAGCCCGGCGCACGTGGCGCCGCGACGAGAACACCCGCCCTCCGGACGGTCCGGCGACCCCACCTGCGGCCGGCGTCCCGGCTCCGCGCACCCAGACGGACGACACCCCACCCCCCGCACCGGCCGCGGGGGAGCGGCCGGGTGATGCGCGGGTGAGGGAGCGGCCGGGTGGTGGCGCGGAGCCAAGGGTGGAGGAGCGGCCGGGTGGTGGTGTGCGGCCCGGCGGCGGGGTGCTGTTGGGGAGGCCGAGGCTGTGGCATGGCGGGGCGCCGGTGTGGCGGCTGCGGGTGGTGCATGTGGCCTTCGCCGTCGCCTCCATCGGGGTGGCGGTGGTGGCGCCGTTCGCCGGTACGGCCTTGGGGCTCGTGCTGACCGTCGCCAATGCGGCGATCCTGGTCGCCGCCGTCGTGCTGGTGACGTTGCCGTGCATCGCCCGCCGGGTCGATCCGCAGGCGGGGCGGCGTACGCCGGTGCTGCTCGACGCCGCGTGCCGGGCGTTGCGGGTGGCGGCGCCGGTGGTGTTCGTCGCCACGGCCGGCGCCGCGCTGGCGGGTCTTGAGCCGGGTGACGGTGGCACGCTCGCCTGGCAACTCCCCGGCGTCGGCATTGGAGCGTTCCAGTACGCGCTCACCGTCGGCCTCGGGCTGTTCCTCCTGATCACCACCTTCGCCCTGGCCCGCGCCGCCAAGGACGAGGAGGGCGGGCCGCGGGCGATGGCCGGGATGGCGGCCTGGTTCGTGCTCATGGTGGCCGTGGGCGCCGCGAACGTGCTGGCGCTCGGCCTGCTGTTCTGGACCGCCGCGTTCTTGGGCGTCCCCGGCACCGCCGCGGAGCCCGGCCCGCTGGGGCGGGCGCTGCTGATCGACGACTCCGCCTGGTGGACGGCGGCCCTGGTGCCGCTGCTCGCGTTCGGCCTCCTCGCGCTGGCGGGCGTGCTCTGGCTGATCAGGAAGGCGGCGGCGGCCCGGCTGGCGCCCGAGCTGAAGCCCTACTACGGCGAGCGTGACGACGCGGAGACGGTCGCGAGCGCGTGGGCGCTGGCCGCGCTCACCGACCGGGCCGGGCTGGTGCTCGGCGTGCTCACCGCGCTCGGCGCGGCCGGGTCGGCGGTGGTGACCGTGCTGCACCGGCTCGGTCCTTTCACCCCAGGAGGCGGCGTCTCGGGCATGCTCGCCTCGGCGGGCGGCTGGGTCATGGTGGCGGCCGTGGTGACGCTGGTGCTGGTCGGGCGGCGTACGTACAGCGACGCCCGGCTGCGCAGGACGATCGGCATCCTGTGGGACATCGCCACGTTCTGGCCGCGCGCCATCCACCCGCTCGCGCCGCCCTGCTACACCGAGCGGGTGGTGCCCGAGCTGGTCGCCAGGGTCCGCAGGCTGGCCGCGAAGGACGGCGACCAGGTCGTGCTGTCGGGGCACAGCCAGGGCAGCGTCATCGCCGCCGCCGTGGTGCTGCAGCTCGATCCGCAGGCCCGGCGGCGCGTGCGGCTGCTCACGCACGGCTCGCCGCTGCGCCGCCTGTACGCCGCCTACTTCCCCGCCTACTTCGGCGGCAGGGAACTGACGGCGGTACGCGAGGCGGTGACGTGGTGCAACCTCTACCGCCTCAGCGACCCCATCGGCGGCCCCGTCTTCCGCCGCGTCGACCCCCTGGCGGGCGGCGAGCAGGACGCCGTCGACCGGTTCTGCTGGGACCCGCGCAGGCCCGGCCCTGGCGAGCCGCTGCCCGAGGCCCGGCGGCACACCGCGTACTGGCTGGATCCGCTCTACGACGAAGCCCTGACCAGGCTCATCACCGTCGAGCGCGCCGTCTGACGGTCCCGCACTGTAGGGTGTCCCGCGGTCTGGAGTCGGTGAGCCATGGGGGCTGACGGTGCGGTGGGTGCTCTTCCTGGTGGTGCTGTTCGCGGGGTTATGGGTCACGCCCCCCGCCGATGCCGCCCCGGAGGGCGGCAGGGTCGCCTTCATCGGCGTGCCGGGGCTGCTCTGGGACGACCTCGACCCGCGTGACACCCCGCGCATGTGGGAGCTGGCCGGGCAGAGCGCGCTCGGGTCGCTCTCGGTCAAGGCCGTCGGCACCGTCACCTGCCCGTACGACGGGTGGCTGAGCGTGTCGGCGGGCGTGCGCCAGGCCGTCGACCGCCGCTGCGGCCTGCCGCCCGAGCCGATCGCGCAGGGCGCGGGCGCCGTCGTGCCCGAGGTGCCCGAGCTGCGCGCCACCACCAACGGCATGTACGCCGGCGCGCTCGGCGGCGCCGTGCACGCCGCGGGCCACTGCACGGCCGCCGTCGGCAGGGGCGCCGCGGTGGCGCTGGCCGACCAGCAGGGCAGGGTCGACCTCTACGCCTCCGAGCCCGCGGGGCTCTCCGACTGGACGCGCTGCCGGGTGCTGGCCGTCGACGTCGCCGCGCTCGTGCAGCCGTACCTCGAAGACGGCAGGCTGCCGCAGGAGCCCGAGGTGATCTCACCCGAGCAGCGTCGCGAGCTGGCCCGCCAGGCCGACGCCGAGGTCGGCGCGGCGCTCGACCGGCTGCCCGCGGACACCGAGGTCGTGCTGGCCGGCATCGGCGACCACGGCTCGGTGCCGCACCTGCGCGCCGTGCTGTGGCGGCGGGCGGGCACCGACGCGGTCACCGGCGAGGCCGGGCCGTCCATCGGGGCCGGTTCCACCATGCGCGACGACCTCGTGGTGCTGCCCGACATCACGCCCACGCTCCTGGGCGCCGCGGGCATCACGCCGCCGTCCGGCGTCGTCGGGGTGCCGTGGCGGCTCGGCGACCCCGTCACGCCCGCCGACCTGGTCAGGGCCGACGTGGCGGGCACCTCCGTACGCGGCATGACCGGCTGGTTCTTCACCGCCTACGCGATCCTCCAGGTGGCCTTCTACGTGGGGGCGTACCTCCTGCTGTCGAAGCGTCGCAGGCTCGGCCTGGTCGGGACCGTCGCGGTCGTGCCGGCCTGCGTGCCCGTCGCGACGTACGCGGTGAACGTGCTGCCGTGGGACCGCAGCCCCTACCCGGTGGCGACGCTGATCGGCGCGGTGCTGGCCATGACGGCCACGATCGCCGCCGTGGCGCTGCTCGGCCCGTGGCGGCGCGACCCGCTCGGCCCGCCCGCCGCGGTCACCGCGATCACCGCGGCCGTGCTCGTGGCCGACCTGCTGACCGGCACGACGCTGCAGTTCAACAGCCTCATGGGCTACACCGCCGTGGTCGGCGGGCGCTTCTACGGCCTGGCGAACATCCCGTTCGCGCTGCTCGTCACCTCCGTGCTCATGTGCTCGGCGATCGCCGCCCAGCATCTCGTACGCGCCGGGCGGCCGCGCGCGGCCGTGGCGGGGGTGGTGGCGTCCGGCGTGGTGGCGATGCTGCTGGCGGGCTGGCCCGGCGTGGGCAGCGACTTCGGCGGCGTGATCGCGTTCGTGCCGGGCATCGCGGTGACCGCGCTGCTGGTCGCGGGCCGCAAGGTGTCGCTGCTGAAGCTGGCCGGGTTCTGCGTGCTCGGCGGGGTGGCCGTGTCGGTCATCGCCGTCCTCGACCACCTGCGCCCGCCGGCCGCGCAGACGCACCTCGGCAGGTTCGTGGGGATGGTGCTCGACGGCACGTTCCTGCCGATGATCGCGCGCAAGCTGGGCGCCATGCTCAACACCCTGCTCTCGCCCAACCTCATGCCGATCGTCATGGCCGGGCTGATCTTCCTGATCTTCGCCGTGCTGCGGCCCGGCAAGGTGAGCGCGGGCGTGGTGCCGCTGGCGTTCGAGCGGCTGCCGATGCTGCGCGCCGGGCTGCTCGGGGCGCTGGCCAGCGGCGTCGTCGGCATGCTGGTCAACGACTCGGGGACGGCGGTGCTGTCCATGGTGGTGGCGCTGGCGGTGCCGCTGGTGCTGCACGCGGGCGTCCGGCTGCCGGAGCTGGCGGGGCAGGAGGAGGAGCCTCCGGGGGACACGGTGGGGGAGCGTGTGGCCACCAAGATCTGAAATTTTCTTTTAGTTCATGTCAAAGCCTTGAAAGTTATAACCACGAGCGATTGCATTCGGGGCGTGCAGACCCTCCGATTGCTGGCCGCCGCCGCGCTCGTGTTAGCCCCCGTGGCCATCAGCGCGCCCGCGCAGGCCGATCCCGTCTCTCCCGCAGAGGACGCGTCCCAGGCGTCGTCCTACCCCGCCTCCTCCACGCTGCTCGCCAAAGCCTCCGAAGGCCGGCGGCTGGAGACCGCCAAGACCACCCGGCCGGTCGCGCCGGGCCTCTCCCTGACCTCCTTCGACACCTTCGACGAGCTCGGCTGGCTGCGTGCCGACGCCGTCACCGCCGACCTCGGCAGCGTCAAGGCCGACTACGTCTTCTCCGGCGAGGTGTCCAAGACCGAGCCGCTGTCCGGCCCGGCCAAGCGCTCGCGCGCGGTCGCGGCCGTCAACGGTGACTTCTTCGACATCAACAACTCCGGCGCCGCCCAGGGCATCGGCGTGCAGAACGGCACGCTCGTCCAGTCGCCGATCGCCGGCCACGAGAAGGCCGTCGCGATCTCCGGCGACGGCGTCGGCCGGGTGCTCGCGATGTACTTCGAGGGCACCGCCACCCCCGCCGGCGGCGCGCCGATCACGCTGACCCAGTTCAACCAGATCGTCCAGCGCGACGGCGTCGGGCTGTTCACGCCGCTGTGGGGCTCGTACACGCGGGCCCGCGCCGTCGAGGGCGCCACCGCGGTCGCCGAGGCCGTGCTGGTGGACGGCGTGGTCTCCGAGGTACGCGACGCCGCGGGCAGCGGCCCCATCCCGGCCGGCAGCACGATCCTGCTCGGCCGCGACGCGGGCGCCACCGCCGTGGCCGCGCTCCAGCCCGGCGACAAGGTGGAGGTGAAGTACCAGCCCAAGCCATCCGACGGCACGTCCGTCAAGGCGGCCGTCGGCGGCAACTGGGTGCTGCTCAAGGACGGCGTGGTGCAGAACTCCACCGACACCGCCGCGCACCCGCGCACCGCGGTCGGCTTCTCCGCCGACGGCAGGAAGATGTACCTGCTCACCGTGGACGGCCGCCAGGCCGACAGCCGCGGCGTCACCCTGAACGAGCTGGCCGCCATGATGAAGGAGCTCGGCGCGGCCGACGCGCTCAACCTCGACGGCGGCGGCTCCTCCACGATGCTGGCCCGCGAGCCCGGCTCCGCCGACGTGCAGGTGGAGAACAGCCCGTCCGACGGCGGCGAGCGCCACGTGCCCAACGGCCTGGCCCTCTACGCGCCCGAGGGCAGCGGCAAGCTCAAGGGCTTCTGGGTGGAGACCGCCTCCGACCCGGCCAAGGCGCCCGGCGCCGCCCCCGTCGGCGGCGGCCGTCCCGACCGCGTCTTCCCCGGCCTGACCAGGCGGCTGACCGCGGCCGGCTACGACGAGACGTACGGCCCCGCCGCCGGCACCCCGTCCTGGCGCGCGAAGCCGGCCGTGCACGGGGTCGTCCGCGACGGCCGCTTCCACGCCCTGCTGCCGGGACAGACCACGGTCACCGCCGCCCGCGGCAAGGCCAAGGGCGAGATCGAGCTGACCGTGCTGCAGCCGCTGGAGCGGCTCGGCGCCACCGCCGACCGCGTCGGCATCGCCGGCCAGGACGGCACGGCCGCCTTCGGCGTCGTCGGCTACGACCGCAACGGCAACTCCGCGCCCATCGAGCCCGCCGACCTCAAGCTCTCCTACGACAAGAACCTCTTCGAGGTCACCGCCGCCGAGCACGGCTACTTCACCGTCAAGGCGCGCCAGGCCACCGGCTCCGGGCTGATCACCGCCAAGGTCGGCAAGCTCAGCACCGCCGTGCCGGTGACCGTCGGGTTCGAGGACAAGCAGGTCGCCGACTTCGAGGACGCGGCGAAGTGGACGTTCGCCGCAGCCCGCGCCACCGGCTCGCTGTCGGCCGCGCCCGGCCACGACGGCGGCGGGCTGAAGCTCTCCTACGACTTCACCACCTCCACCGCCACCAGGGCCGCCTACGCCGCCCCGCCCGGGGAGCTGGTCGTCGAGGGGCAGCCACAGGCGTTCGGATTGTGGATCAACTCGACCGGCAAGGGCGAGTGGCCCAGCCTGGAGTTCTACGACGGGCTCGGGCAGTCGCAGATCCTGCGCGGGCCGTACATGACGTGGACCGGCTGGCGCTACGTCGAGTTCCCGGTGCCGCCGGGCGTCAACTACCCGCTCAAGCTGCGCCGCTTCTACGTCGCCGAGACCAAGGCCGACGCCTCGTACACCAACGAGATCATGATCGACGGGCTGGTGGCCAAGGTGCCGCCGTCGGTGGAGGCCCCGGCCGCGCCCAAGGTCGCCGACCCGGTGGTCAGGGCGGACGTGGCGGACATGCCGTGGCGGTTCGCGGTCATGTCGGACGCGCAGTTCGTGGCCAGGGACCCCGACAGCGACCTGGTGAAGAACGCGCGGCGCACGCTGCGCGAGATCAAGGCCGCGAAGCCGGACTTCCTGATCGTCAACGGTGACCTGGTGGACGAGGCGTCACCGGAGGACTTCGCGCTGGCGAAGAAGATCCTCGACGAGGAACTCGGCGGGACGGTGAAATATCACTACATCCCGGGTAACCACGAGGTGATGGGCGGCCAGATCGACAACTTCAAGGCCGTCTTCGGCGACACTTACCGCACCTTCGACCACAAGGGCACCCGCTTCATCACGCTGGACACCTCGCGCCTGACCCTCAGGGGCGGCGGCTTCGACCAGGTGGCGATGCTGCGCGACCAGCTCGACCAGGCCGCGAAGGACGCCTCGATCGGGTCGGTCGCGGTGCTGTTCCACGTGCCGCCGCGCGACCCCACGCCGGGCAAGGGCAGCCAGCTCGGCGACCGCAAGGAGGCCGCGCTGGTCGAGGACTGGCTGGCCGCCTTCCAGCGCGAGACCGGCAAGGGGGCCGCGTTCATCGGCGGGCACGTCGGGACGTTCCACGCCGAGCACGTGGACGCGGTGCCGTACGTCATCAACGGCAACTCCGGCAAGAACCCGGCCACCGCGCCCGACGACGGCGGCTTCACCGGCTGGTCCCTCTGGGGCGTCGACCCGGTCAGCAAGGCCGAGGCCGAGCTGGTCAGGCGGAGCTGGTTCACCGACGCGCCCACCTGGATCGGCACGCAGGTGCGCCCGCACGTGGACGAGCTGACGCTCACCGCGCCCGCGAGCGTCGCGGTCGGCAGGCCCGCCGCCGTCAGCGCGTCCGTCGTCCAGGACGGCCGGACGGTGCCCGCCGCCTACCCGGTGTCGGTCACCTGGTCGGGCTCGCCCAACCTGCACGTCGGCGGCCGCGCCTCGGCCAGGCCCCGGCACGTCGCCGTCCTCGACCCGGCCACCGGCACGCTCACCGCGCTGCGGCCCGGCCAGGTCACGGTGGCCGTCACCGTCAACGGCGTCACCCGCCAGGCGACGGTGGCCCTGACCGCCAGGGCCGCCGCCTGATCTTCCCCTTTCAGCGGGCCCCTGGGAACGTCTCCCGGGGGCCCGCCCCTGTGTTGGGGGCCTCGGCGGGCGGGTACGAGATCGAATCAGCGCCGTCTGATCGGGAGGACCGGCGATGTCGATGGAGCTCGAAGTCGTGCCCGCCGGGCTGGCCCGCGTGCTGGAGGAGCTGCCGCTGGTGGACCACCACGTGCACGGGGCCACCTCGCACGACCTGTCGCGCACCGCGTTCGAGGAGTTGCTCGGCGAGTCCGACCGGCCGGTGCCCGACTGGATGACCCGCTTCGACTCCCAGCTCGGGTTCGCCGTGCTGCGTCACTGCGCGCCCGTGCTCGGCCTCGAACCGTTCTGCCCGCCGGAGGAGTACCTCGCCAGGCGGGCCAGGATCGGCGCGCACGAGGCCAACCGGCTGCTGCTCGGCGCGTCCGGCGTCGGGCACTTCCTGGTCGAGACCGGCTACCGCGCCGAGGAGCTGCTCGGCCCCTCCGGGATGGCCGAGGCGAGCGGGGCGCCCGCCGACGAGGTGGTGCGGCTGGAGAGCGTGGCCGAGCAGCTGGCCGCCGCCGGGTGCGGGGCGGGGGAGTTCGGGCGGCGGTTCGCCGAGGCGTTGTGGGAGCGGACCGGGGACGCGCGCGGGCTCAAGACCGTCGCCGCCTACCGGTGCGGGCTCGACTTCGATCCGGCGCCGCCGTCCGCCGACGAGGTGGCGGCGGCGGCCGGGCGGTGGCTTGAGGAGGGCGGGCGGCTGCGCGACCCCGTGCTCGTCCGTCACCTCATCTGGACGGGACTCGAACGGGGGCTGCCGCTGCAGTTCCACATCGGGTACGGCGACCCCGACATCGACCTCAAGCGGTCCGACCCGCTGCTGCTGCGCGGGCTGATCGAGCTGGCCGAGCCGACCGGGGTGCCGTTGCTGCTGCTGCACTGCTACCCCTTCCAGCGGCACGCCGGGTATCTGGCGCAGGCGTACCCGGCGGTGTTCTTCGACGTGGGGCTGGCGCTCACCCACGTCGGGGCGCGCGGTTCCGCGCTGCTGGCCGAGAGCCTGGAGGTGGCGCCGTTCGCGAAGATCCTTTACTCGTCCGACGCGTGGGGGCCCGCCGAGCTGCACCATCTCGGCGCGTTGCTGTGGCGGAGGGGGATGGCGCGGGTGCTCGGGGAGTTCGTGCTGGAGGAGGAGTGGTCGGTGGCGCAGGCGGTGCGCGTCGCGACCATGATCGGCGCGGAGAACGCGCGCCGCGTGTACGGCCTGGGCGGCTGACGTTCCTTTGGGGACGGGTATGGGACGGCCATAAGGGCACGTATGCGGACATTGCACATTTTCGATGGAGAGGAGAGACGGTGACGGGGGCAGCACGAGCGGCCGGGAACGGACATCGGGCGGCGGGGCTGGAGGCGGCGCTGCGGGCCGCCCTGCGGCGGGAGCTGCCGGCGGCCGTCGCCCTGCGCCGCGAACTGCACGCGGCGCCCCGCGTGTCCGGGCAGGAGGGGCCGACGCTCAAGCAGGTGCTCGACGCGCTGCCCGACGGTCTCGTCGAGCACGTGGCGGGCACCGGAGCCGTGCTGCGCGTCGGGGGGCCCGGCGCCGCCGTGGGGGTGCGGGGTGAGCTGGACGCGCTGCCGATCGTCGAACGTACGGGCGTGCCGTGGGCCGCCACCAACGGCGCCATGCACGCCTGCGGCCACGACGTGCACCTGGCCGCCGTGGTCGCCCTGGCCCGCGCCGTCGCCACGGTCGCCGCCGGCGGCCCGGCGAAGGCCCGGGAGGTCCTGACGGAAGCCGCCGCCCAGGGCGCCGCGGAAGCGGTCACGGACGCGGACCCCGCCGGCGGATCCTCCGCACGCCCCGCCGCCACCGGAGTGGTGGAGGAGGTCGCCGAGGCCGCCATGGCAGGGGCCGCCGAGGCGGTCGCCGAGGTCGTGGGTGGGGCGGAGCCGATGCCCTTGCTGGTGGTGTTGCAGCCGCGCGAGGAGACGTACCCGTCGGGGGCGCAGGACGTCGTGCGGTCCGGCGCGCTGGACCGGCACGAGCTGCGGGCGATGGTCGGGGCGCACGTGCAGCCGGTGCTGGAGGAGGGGACGATCGCCTGCACACCGGGGCCGGTCAACGCGTCGTCCGACGAGTTCAGGGTGCGGGTCACGGGAGCCGAGGGGCACGCGGCGTACCCGCATCTGACCCGCGATCCCGTGCTCGCGATGGCGCAGGTGATCGTGGCCGCGCAGCAGCTCGTCAGCCGGGCCGCCGACCCCATGGTGCCGACGGTGGTGACGTTCGGGACGGTCACGGCGGGCACCACCCCCAACGCCGTGCCCGGCGAGGCGCTGGCCACCGGCACCCTGCGCACGATGTCGGAGAGCTGGCGCGAGGAGCTGCACGTCAGGTTCAGGCAGGTGATCAGGGACACCGCCCGCGCGTACGGCTGCACGGCCGACGTCGAGATCCTGCCCGGCGAGCCGATCCTCATCAACGACCACGACCTCGCGCTGCGCGCGGGGGAGCGGCTGCGGCATGAGGGGTGGACGGTGTCGGACGAGCTGCGTTCGTGCGGGGCCGACGACTTCGCCAGGTACGGCGCGGTGGCGTCGTCGCTGATGATGTTCGTGGGCGTGGACACGGTGGCCGGGCTGCACAGCCCCCGGTTCCTGCCGGACGACGAGGCGGTCGGGGCGGTGGCCGAGGCGCTGCTGGCGGGTTACCTGGCCGCCTCCGGCCCGTGACCCCCGTACAGTCCGGACGAAGGACCCCATCGCTGACGAAATCTCCCCCAACCTCTAGGCTCAGCGGCGATGGATCTCGAAACCTTCACCCCCGGCTCGGGCCGGCTCGCCCCCCGCGCGGCCCTCCACTCCGACGCCCCCGCCATCAGCCTCAACGGCACGTGGCGCTTCCGCCTGTCGCCGGCCGCCGACGTCCCCGAGGACTTCACCGCCCCCGGCTACGACGACTCCGGCTGGGACGACCTCCCCGTCCCGTCCCACTGGAACCTGCACGGCCACGGCGCCCCCGCCTACACCAACGTCTCCTTCCCCATCCCGATCGACCCGCCGCACGTCCCCGGCGAGAACCCGACCGGCGACTACCGCCGCGTCTTCGAGCTGCCGGACGGCTGGCAGGGCGGGCGGCAGGGCGGACGGCAGGGCGGGCGGCAGGGCGGGCGGCTGCGGTTCGAGGGCGCCGAGTCGTTCGCCCGCGTCTGGCTCAACGGCCACGAGCTGGGCTTCTCGACCGGCAGCCGGCTGCCCGTCGAGTACGACGCCGCCCCCTACCTGCGGCCCGGCCGCAACGTGCTGGCCGTACGGGTGCACCAGTGGTCGGCCGCCACGTACCTGGAGGACCAGGACATGTGGTGGCTGCCCGGCATCTTTCGCGACGTCACGCTCACCCGCTCCACCGCCGACGTGTACGTCCGCGCGGACCACCGCGACGGCCGCGGCGTGCTCGCCTACCTCGAAGGTCCCGGCCCGCTGAGCATCCCCGAGCTGGGCGTGACCGGCCTGGAGCCGGGCGGCGAGATCACCGTCGAGGCCGAGCCGTGGACCGCCGAGACCCCCCGCCTGTACGAGGCCGTCGTCGCCGGCGACGGGGAGACCGTGCGGCTGCGGGTCGGGTTCAGGACGATCTCCATCGAGGACGGCGTGCTGCTCGCCAACGGCAGGCCGCTGCTGCTCAAGGGCGTCAACCGGCACGAGTTCCACCCGGAGCACGGCCGGGCGGTGCCGTACGAGACCATGCGCGAGGACGTGCTGCTGATGAAGCGGCACAACGTCAACGCGGTCAGGACCAGCCACTACCCGCCCCACCCGCGCTTCCTCGACCTGTGCGACGAGCTCGGCCTGTGGGTGATCGACGAGTGCGACCTGGAGACGCACGGCTTCTGGGAGGTCGGCTGGCGCGCCAACCCCACCGACGACCCCCGCTACGCCGACGCGCTGCTCGACCGCATGCGCCGCATGGTCGAACGCGACAAGAACCACCCCAGCGTCATCATGTGGTCGCTCGGCAACGAGGCGGGCGTGGGCCGCAACCTCGCCGTCATGGCCGACTGGGCGCGCGAGCGCGACCCGTCCAGGCCGCTGCACTACGAGGGCGACCGCTCCTGCGCCCACACCGACGTCTACTCCCGCATGTACGCCTCCCACGCCGAGGTCGAGCTCATCGGCAAGCGCGAGGAGGACCCGCTCGACGACCCCGAGCTGGACGCGCGCCGGCGCACGCTGCCGTTCCTGCAGTGCGAGTACGCCCACGCCATGGGCAACGGGCCCGGCGGCCTCGCCGAGTACCAGGAGCTGTTCGAGCGCCACCCCCGGCTGGCCGGCGGGTTCATCTGGGAGTGGATCGACCACGGCATCGCCCACCCGGTCCACGAGTACGCCTACGGCGGCGACTACGGCGAGCCCGTCCACGACTCGAACTTCGTCATCGACGGCCTCGTCTTCCCCGACAGGACGCCGTCGCCCGGCCTGACCGACCTGAAGAAGGTGTTCGAGCCGGTCCGCTTCACGTTCGACGGCGATGACGTCGTGCGGGTCGTCAACGGGTACGGCTTCCGCGACCTGTCCCATCTCCGGTTCACCGCGACCGTGCAGGTGGAGGGCGAGACGGTGACCGAGCACGTGCTCGGCGTGCCGGCGGACGGCGGCGAGGTCGCGCTGCCCGGCGCGGGCGGCGGGCCCGAGGGCGAGCGGTGGCTCACCGTACGGGCCGAGCTGGCCGAGGACCAGCCGTGGGCGCCGGCCGGGCACGAGGTCGCCTGGGGCCAGACCCGGCTTGCTGCGGCCACACCCGCGCCCGCGTCCCGCACGACCGCGTTCACCAGGGACGGGCTGATCACCGCCGGCGACTGCGCGTTCGACGCGTCGGGGCGGCTGGTGCGGCTGTTCGGGCTGGAGGTCGAGGGGCCCAGGCTCGGCCTGTGGCGGGCGCCCACCGACAACGACCGCTACGGCGGGCTGGAGGGCCGCTGGCGGGCGCTCGGCCTGCACCGGCTCACCCACCGCGTGGACGAGGTCAGCGTGGGCGACGAGCTCGTCGTACGGACGCGGGTCGCGGCGGCCGCCACCGACCTCGGGATGCGGGCGACCTACAGGTGGACGTACGACGGCGGGCTGCGGCTGGCCCTGGAGATCGAGCCGGAGGGCGAGTGGCCGGGGCCGATCCCGCGGCTCGGCGTCGACATGACGCTGCCCGGCGCCGCCGTGGACCGGGTGACCTGGTTCGGGCCGGGGCCGGGGGAGTCGTACCAGGACACCGGGATGGCCGCCCGCGTCGGCCGCTGGTCGGCCACGGTGGAGGAGCTCCAGACGCCGTACGTGTACCCGCAGGAGAACGGCCACCGCGCGGACGTCCGCTGGGCCGTGCTCACCGGCGAGCAGGGCGGGATCCGGGTGTCGGGCGAGCCCGCGTTCGGGCTGACCGCGCGCCGGTGGAGCGCTGCCGAGCTGACCGCCGCCCGGCACCGCCCCGACCTGGTGCCGGGCGACCGCCTGCACCTCCACCTCGACCTCGCCCACCAGGGCATCGGCACCGCCACCTGCGGCCCAGGCCCCCTGCCCGCCTACGACCTGCACCCCCAACCGGCCACCCTGCGCCTCCGCTTCACCCCCGCGTGAGGACGCGCCCATGAGAACGGCCGTCCCGGTCGTGATGACCGGGACGGCCGTTCAGGGGGGTCAGGCGGTCAGGACGGTGCCCGCGCCGACCGTGAGGCCGCCCTCACGGATGGCGAAGCCGAGCCCCGCCTCCAGCGCGACCGCCTTGCCCAGCGTCACCGTCACCTCCACCGTCTCGCCGGGGGCGGCGCTCTCGACGCCGTCCGGCAGGGTCAGCTCACCCGGCACGTCGGTCGTGCGCAGGTAGAACTGCGGCCGGTAGCCGGAGGCGATCGGCTTGCGCCGGCCGCCCTCCTCCGGGGTCAGCAGGTAGACCCGGGCCGTGAACGCCCCGAGCGCCCGCTGGCTGCCCGGCGCGGCCAGCACCATCCCGCGCCGCACCTGCTCGCGGCGGATCCCGCGCAGCAGCACGGCCGCGTTGTCGCCGGCCTCGCCCTGCTCCATCGTCTTGCCGAACGTCTCGACGCCGGTGACGACGGCGGTGAACCCCTCGCCGAACCCGACCACCTCGACGGTGTCGCCGACGCGGACGGTGCCCCGCTCGATGGCGCCGGTGACGACCGTGCCCCGGCCGGTGACCGTGAGCACGTTCTCGACCGGCATGAGGAACGGCGCGTCCACGTACCGCACGGGCACGGGGATGTGCTCGTCCACCACCCGCAGCAGCTCCTCGACGGAGGCCGTCCAGACCGGGTCGCCCTCCAGCGCCCGCAGCCCGGAGACCCGCACCATCGGCACGTCGCGGTAGCCGTGCTCGGCGAGCAGCTCCTGCAGCTCCAGCTCGACCAGGTCGACGAGCTCGGGGTCGGCGCCGTCGGCCTTGTTGACGGCGACGACCAGGTGCTCGACGCCGACCCGCTTGGCCAGCAGCACGTGCTCCTTGGTCTGCGGCATGATGCCGTCGTGCGCGGACACGACGAGGATCGCGCCGTCGAGCTGCGCCGCCCCCGTGATCATGTTCTTCACGTAGTCGGCGTGGCCCGGCATGTCGACGTGGGCGTAGTGGCGGGTGTCGGTCTCGTACTCGACGTGCGAGATGTTGATCGTGATGCCCCTGGAGGCCTCCTCCGGGGTGCGGTCGATCCGCTCGAACGGCGTGTACGTCGCCTGCCCACGCTGCGCCAGCACCTTCGTGATGGCGGCGGTCAGCGTCGTCTTGCCGTGGTCGACGTGACCCATGGTGCCGATGTTGAGATGCGGCTTGTTGCGTACGTAGGCCTGCTTGGCCATCGGTTCCCTTTCCCTGAAACCTGCGGAGTGAGTGACCCGTGTGGGCCGGTTCGACCTCCCCCCGCCGGGTCACTTCAGGGACTTACGGGAAGAGGTCGGCGCTCCAGGCCGTCGCAGGCACGCCCGGACGCGCCCGGCAGTGCGGGCGTCGCGAGGTGGGCGAGCGGGAACATGATGTTCATAGTGCGGTCGTCAGCAACGAACCGCAACGGATTATTCCGCCGCGTGGGTCAGGGGCGGCCGACCCCCATGTAGGTGTAGCCGAGCCCGCGCATCTCCCGCGGATCGAGCAGGTTGCGCCCGTCGAACAGCACGGGACGCCGCATGGTCGCCGCCATGCCCGCCCAGTCGGCCTCCTTCAGCTGCGGCCACTCGGTGACCACGATGGCCGCGTCGGCGCCCTCGACGGCCAGCTCGGGGGTGGCGAGGCGGGTGGTGGAGGTCCACGGCTCGACCTCGGCCGGCCGCGCCATCGGGTCCCAGCAGCGCACCTCGGCGCCCTCGGCCAGCAGCCGCCCGGCCAGCACGGTGCTGGTGGCCTCGCGCATGTCGTCGGTGCCCGGCTTGAACGTCAGCCCGAGCAGCGCCACCCGCATGCCGGTGAGCGTGCCCAGCTCGTCCTTCAGCTTCTGGATCGCGCGGCGCTTCTGCAGGTTGTTGACCTCGATGACGGCCGACAGGAGCTGCAGGTGGTAGCCGGTGTTGGAGGCGAGCTGGCGCAGCGCCTCGGAGTCCTTCGGGAAGCAGGAGCCGCCCCAGCCGATGCCGGGCCGCAGGAAGTGGGGGCCGAGCCGGTGGTCGAGGCCGACCGCGCGGGCGACCTCCTCGACGTCGGCGCCGGTCTTCTCGCACAGCGTGGCGATCTCGTTGATGAAGCTGATCTTCGTGGCGAGCAGCGCGTTGGAGGCCAGCTTGACCATCTCGGCCGAGCGCACGTCCATGACGACCACCGGGCCCTCGATGCCCTCGTGCAGCTCGGCGACCAGGGCGGCGGTGGCGTCGTCGGCCGAGCCGATGACGATGCGGTCGGGCCGCATGAAGTCGCGTACGGCGCTGCCCTCGGCGGTGAACTCGGGGTTGGCGGCGTAGCCGACGTGGGACAGGCCGGCCTCGTCGAGCGCGGCCCGCACGCGGGTGCCGGTGCCGACCGGCACGGTGGACTTCATCACGACCGCCCGCAGGTGCTCGGCGCCTTCGAGGGAGCGCACGACCGACCAGACGCGCGACAGGTCGGCGTCGCCCGAGGCGGACGGCGGGGTGTCGACGCACACGTACGCGATCTCGGCGCCGTCGAGCGTCTCACCGAGGTCGGTGGTGAAGGACAGGCGCTCCTTGTTCCTGGCGATCATGTCGCCGAGGTCGGGCTCGTAGATCGGCACGTCGCCGGAGCGCAGCAGGGCGACCTTGCCGGGGTCGATGTCGCGGACCACGACCCGGTGACCCAGCTCCGCGAGGCAGGCGCCGGTCACCAGACCGATGTAACCGGCACCGAACACGGCCACCTGCCGTTCCGGCGTGCGTACCATGCTTGAACCATCCATTCTCGGGAAAACTCGGGGGAAATCAGGCGCCGGGGACCGGCGGGGGATCTTAACCTTAACGTTCGCCCCGTCATTCTCCCCGACCGGCGGGACCACCTGGTTCCCCGGCCGCTTGTAGCGGGGCACAACCAGGGGCCGGGCGTTCGTCCGGGAGGCCGAAGCAGGGCCGATGCCGGTGGCCTACGGTTCGCATATGCGACGTCTCACCCTGGACGACCTGTACGGCTTCGCCGTCCCCTCCGATCCGGCCCTGCGTCCCGACGGCGGCGCGGTGGCGTACACGCTGACGAGCGTCGACCGCGCGGCCGACGAGAACCGCACCGAGGTGTGGCTGGCCGTCCCCGGCGGGCAGCCGCGCCGGCTGGCGGAGGGCAGCGCGCCGCGCTGGTCGCCGGACGGGCGCACGCTCGCGTTCCTGCGCCCGGTGGACGGCGCCGCGCAACTGCACCTGCTGCCCATGGACGGCGGCGAGCCCGCGCCGCTCACGAAGGCGCCGCTCGGCGCGGGCCCCGCCGTGTGGTCGCCCGACGGCACGAAGATCGCCTACGCGGGCCCGGTCGGCCCTGGCGACGGCGGGCCGCCCGACCCGCACGCGCCCGTGGTGGCCGACCGGCTCGACCACAAGGCCGACGGCGCGGGCCTGCTGCGCGGGATCACCACGCACCTCTTCGTGATGGACGTCGCCTCAGGCGAATCCACCCGGCTCACCGAGGGCGACCTGCACGCGGGCGAGCCGTCGTGGTCGCCGGACGGCGCCACGCTGGTGTTCACCGCGGCCCTGGAGCCCGACCCCGACCTGGAGCTCGACGCCGGCGTGTACGCGGTGCCCGCGACCGGCGGGAAGCCCGAGCGGCTGACCGACCCCGAGCTGCTCTGCGCCGGCGCCTGGTGGCTCGGCGACCGGCTGGTGGTGGCCGCGCAGAAGGGCGAGCCGGTGGGCCACGTCCGGCTGTTCGAGCTCGGCCAGGACGGCGCCGCCGAGGTGGAGACCGGGCTCGACCGCAACGTCATGGTCGGCCACCCCGGCTACCCCGGCGCCGTCCCCGCCGCGCACGGCGACGACCTGCTGTTCTGCGCCCGCGACCGCGGCCTGACCCGCCTCTACCGCGCCCCCGCGCACAGGCTGGTGCCCGGCGACGTCAGCGTGGCGGGCGCGAGCGTGGCCGCCGGCAAGGTGGCCTACGTCGCCGCCACGCCCCGCAGCCCCGGCGAGGTCTTCCTCCTGGACCTCGCCGGCACGACGCCCGAGCGGCTCACCCGGCACACCCCGGCGGACATCGAGCCATACGTGCCGGTCAGCCGCACCTTCACCGCCCCCGACGGCACCGAGGTCGAGGGCTTCGTGCTGCGCGACGAGAGCCTCGAGGAGAGCCGCACCGGGCCCGGGCCGCTGCTGCTCGACGTGCACGGCGGCCCGCACAACGCCTGGGCGCCCGTGCTCGACGGCTTCCACCTCTACCATCAGGCGCTCGCCGCGCAGGGCTGGACGGTGCTCACGCTCAATCCGCGCGCCAGCGACGGCTACGGCGAGGCCTTCTACAAGGCGACCGCGGGCGCCTGGGGCCTGGCCGACACCCAGGACTTCCTGGCCGCCGTGGACGCCCTCGTCGCCGACGGCGTCGCCGACCCCGAACGGCTGGCCGTCACCGGCTACAGCTACGGCGGCTACATGACGTGCTGGCTGACCGGCGTGACCGGCAGGTTCAAGGCCGCCGTCGCGGGCGGCGCGGTCACCGACCTGAGCAGCATCTCCGGCACCTCCGACCTGGGCCACCTGCTCAAGACGTACGAGTATCACGGCGACCTGGCCGCCCAGTCGCCGATCACCCGCGTCGGCGAGGTCACCGCACCCACCCTGCTGCTGCACGGAGAGAACGACGACCGCTGCCCGATCGGCCAGGCCGAGCAGTGGTTCGCCGCACTGCGCGAGCGCCGCGTGCCGGTCCGGCTCGTGCGCTACCCGGGGGCCTCCCACCTGTTCATCCTGAACGGCCGGCCCTCACACCGGTACGACTACAACGAAAGGATCATCGCGTGGCTGGAGCAATGGGTCAGCAGCGGCTCGCCGAGCTGATCGCCCGGTACGAAGTGCCAGGAGCGGCGCTGGCGTACCTGCACGAGGGAGAGCTGACCGAGGTCGCCGCCGGCACGCTCAACGCCGCCACCGGCGTCGAGGCCACCCCCGACGCGCTCTACCAGATCGGCTCGATCACCAAGGTCTGGACGGCCACCCTGCTCATGCAGCAGGTCGAGCGCGGCAGGCTGACGCTGGACACCCCGGTCGCCGAGGTGCTGCCCGAGTTCAGGGTGGCCGACCCCGAGGTCAGCAAGACCGTCACCATGCGGCACCTGCTCTCCCACACCAGCGGCATCGACGGCGATCTGTTCCTCGACACGGGCCGCGGCGACGACTGCGTGGCCAAGTACGTCGAGGCCTGCGCCGACCTGGCCCAGAACCACCCCATCGGGGCCACCCAGTCCTACTGCAACTCCGGCTTCGTCATCGCCGGCCGCGTCCTGGAGAAGCTGAGCGGCAAGACCTGGGACGCCCTGCTGCGCGAGGAGATCGCGGAGCCCCTCGGCCTGACCCACACCTGGACGCTGCCCGAGGACGTGCTGCGCTTCCGCGCCGCGATGGGCCACGTGGACGGCGGCGCGCCGGCCCCGGTGTGGGGGCTGATGCGCAGCGCCGGCCCGGCCGGGCTCATCTGCGCCCGCCCGGCCGACGTGGTCGCCTTCGCGCGGGCCCACCTGGAGGGCGGGCTGCTCGACGACCCGCAGGCCATGTGGGAGCCGCAGGTGGACGTGCCCAACCCGCACGGGCTCGGCCCCCAGTGGGGCGTCGGCTGGATCCTGGACGAGTGGAGCGGGCAGCGCGTGGTGTCCCACGGCGGCAACACGATCGGCCAGCACGCCATGCTCTGGGCCGTGCCGGGCACCGGGACCATCGCCTGCGTCACCGCCAACGGCGGCCACTCGGGCGCCTTCACCCGCGCCGTGGCGACCGAGCTGTTCGCCGAGCTGGACGGCCTCGCCGTGCCGCAGATGCCCGCCCCGCCGGAGACCCCGATCGAGGTGGACGCCACCCCGTACGCCGGCGTCTACGAGCGGGCCGGCGCCCGCATCACGGTGTCGGTCAAGGACGACGGGCCGTGGCTGACGATGGAGGCCACCGGGGCGCTGGCCGAGCTGGAGCCGGAGCCGGTGAAGCGCAGGCTCGTCCCCGTGGAGGGCGGCGAGCGGCCGCTGTTCGCGTGCAAGGAGCCCGACGCTCCCGACTGGCTCGCGGTCGTCTTCTACGAGCTGGCCGACGGCTCCCCGTACGTGCACATGGGCGCCCGCGCCACGCCCAAGACGGGGTGAACTATCGTGACCCCATGAGAATCCGCCCGCGCGCCAGCCTCGGGCGGATCCTCGACGACCTCGGCACCACGGTGCTCGACGTCGCCGCCTCACCGGGCGACCTCGACGCCGAGGTCACGGGCGTGCACATCTACGACCCCCTCGACGAGCTGATCGTGCCCGAGGGCGCGATGGTGCTCGCGGTCGGGGTGCAGGGCGCCGCCGACGTCTGCGCGCTGCTGGCCCGCGTACCCCACGCGGCCGGCGTCGTCGTCAAGCTGCCCGTCGACGTGGACGAGCGCGTGCGCGCCGCCGTGCTGGAGACCGGCGTCGCGGTGCTCGGCCTGACCAGGGCCGCCTCCTGGGCGCAGGTGGCGGCACTGGTGCGCTCGCTGCTCGCCGAGGGTGACCTGGCCGAGCCCGGCGAGGGGGCGCACGGCGACCTGTTCGCGCTGGCCAACGCCGTGTGCGCGCTGCTCGACGCGCCCGTCACGATCGAGGACAGGTCGTCGCGGGTGCTGGCGTTCTCCGGCCGGCAGGAGGAGGCCGACCAGGGCCGCGTCGAGACCGTGCTGGGCCGCCAGGTGCCCGAGCGCTACCTGCGGCTGCTCGACGAGCAGGGCGCCTTCAAGCGGCTCTACCAGAACCGCGAGCCCGTCTACATCGAGCTGCACGACGGCAGCGTGATCAACCGGGTCGCCGTGGCGGTGCGGGCCGGCGACGAGATCCTCGGCTCCATCTGGGCGGCCGTGCACGAACCGCTCACCCCGCAGCGGCAGCGCGCGCTCGCCGACGCCGCCAAGGTCGTCGCGCTGCGGCTGCTGCACGAGCGGGCCGGCGCCGACACCCAGCGGCGGCTGCGCGCCGACCTGCTGTCCACCGTGCTCGCGGGCGGCGCCGACGCCGCCGAGGCGGCCGGCCGGCTGGGCATCGCGACCGCCCGGCTGTGCGTGCTGGCCGCCGAGCTGACCGGCCCGCCTGGCGACGGCGCCCGCACCTCCGGGCACGCCTTAGATCGGGCCTCCGACCGGCTCTCCGATCACCTCGCCGACTACGCGGCCGACCACGCGCGCAGCGAGAGCGAACGGCAGCGCTTCTGCGACGCCCTCGCCCTGCACGTCGCCGCCATCCACCCCAAGGCCGCCGCCGCGCTGGCCGGCTCCGTCGCCTACGCCGTGCTGCCCCTCACCCCGGGCGGTGGCGAGGAGGAGCGGGCCGTCCGCGTCGCCGAGAGCTTCCTCGCCAGGGTCGGCCCCCGCCACGCCGCCAACGTCGGCGTCGGCCGGCTCGCGCTCAACCTCGCCCAGGTCGCCCGTTCTCGCGCCGACGCCGACCGGGCCCTGCGCGTGCTGCGCACCCGGGGCGCCAGCGGGCAGGCCGCCGGCTACACCGCCGTGCACTTCGAGTCGCTGCTGCTCCAGGTCTCCGACGTGGCCGCCGCCGAGGAGCAGGCCCCCACCGGCCCCTACCAGCGGCTGCTGGAGCACGACGCCGAGCACGGCACCGAGCTGGCCGCCACGCTGGGGGCGTACCTCGACGCGTTCGGCGACGTCAACCTGGCCGCCGCCCGCGTCCACGTGCACCCCAACACCTTCCGCTACCGGCTCAAGCGGCTCACCGAGATCGGCGGGCTCGACCTGAGCGACCCCGACGCCCGGCTCACCGTGCAACTCCAGATGCGGATCTTCGGACGCCAGCACTAGACGGCCGAGCTTTTTCGTGGCCGGCACCGAAGAACGCGCCACGGCGCAGCCGCGAAGGTGGACCTCACCCCCACGCTCGTCTGGAGTACCCATGAGAACACCATTCGCGGCGGGCCTCGCCGCGCTCGCCCTGCTCGCGGCCGGCTGCGGAGGGACGGGGGCGGAAGGCGGGCCGGCCGGGGGCGGCACGTTCACGTACGCGCTGCCCGCCGACCCGGGCGTGCTCGACCCCGCCATGGGCGTGCTCAACGTCACCAACACCACGCTCTCGCTCGCCTACGACACGCTGGTCAGCGTGGACGCCGAGGGCAAGATCGTCCCCGCGCTGGCGCAGAAGTGGGACGTCGAGCCCGACAAGGTCACCTTCACCATGCGCAAGGACGCCGTCTGCTCCGACGGCTCGCCCGTCACCCCCTCCGACGTGGCCGCCAGCGTCGACCACATCACCGACCCCGCCACCAAGTCGTCCATCTACGGCGTGCTGGTCCCCACCGGCATGAAGGCAGAGGCCGACGACGCGGCCGGCACCGTGACGCTGTCCATGCCGGAGCCGTTCAGCTTCATCCTGGAGACCGGCCGCGCGATCTTCGTGGTCTGCGGCAAGGGCGTCAAGGACCGCTCGCTGCTGGCCCGCTCCACCTCCGGCAGCGGCGCCTACCAGCTCACCGAGGCGGTGCCCGGCGACCACTACACGTTCAAGGTGCGCAGGGAGTACGCCTGGGGCAGGCCAGGCAGCTCCATCAAGGAGGCGCCGGAGACCGTCGTGCTGAAGATCGTCCCGAACGAGCAGACCGCCGCCAACCTCCTCGTCGCCGGCTCGCTCAACGGGATCACCCTTTACGGCCCCGACCGTGCCCGCGTGGAGGCCGCGCCCGGCGTCACCAAGGCGGTCACGCCGGTCGCCAACGGCCAGTTCTTCTACCACCAGGGCGACGACAGGCCCACCCGCGACCCCGCCGTGCGCAAGGCGCTCACCCAGGCCATCGACCTCAAGGAGCTGGCCGGCATCGCCTCCAGCGGCACCGGCAAGCCGCCCACCGGGCTCGTCCTGTACCCGCGTCCCTGCCAGGGCGACACCGTCACGGGCCACGTGCCCGCGCACGACCCGGCGGCCGCCGCCGCGGCGCTCGACGCGGCCGGCTGGAAGGCCGGCCCCGACGGTGTGCGCGTCAAGGACGGCAAGCGGCTCACCCTGCGCTACCTGTACGCCACCACCCGCGGCGCCGGCGTCCAGGCCGCCGCCGAGTACCTGGCCACCGCCTGGGGCAAGATCGGCGCCGAGGTGAAGCTGAACGGCGCCATCGACACCAAGCTGTCGGAGTCGCTCAACGCCACCCAGGACTGGGACGTCGTCTGGCTGCCCATCGGCGTCACCCTGCCCAGCCAGCTCGTCGGCTTCCTGTCCGGCCCCGGCGCGCCCAAGGGCGCCAACTTCGCGCACCTGGCGAACAAGCGCTACCAGTCGCTCGTCGCCGAGGCGTCGAAGGTGCCCGCGGCCGAGGGCTGCGACAAGTGGCTGCAGGCCGAGTCGGCGCTGTTCGAGGACGCCGACCTGGTTCCGGTGGTCGAGACGAACGTCCTGGAGGCGGCCAAGGGCGCCACGTACGAGATGCTCGCCGGGATGTTCACGACCACCTCCATCCGCCTCACGCAGGGGGGCTGATGAGCCGTCGTGTCGGCGTACGGCGGCTGGTGCGCTTCCTGGTGTCCCTGGCCGTGCTCGTGGTGGCGACGTTCGCGATGATCCACCTCATCCCCGGTGACCCCGTGCGCGCCGCCCTCGGCCCGGCCGCGCCGGTCGAGCTGGTGGAGGCGCGCCGGGCGGCGCTGGGCCTGGACCGGCCGCTGCCCGAGCAGCTCGTCACCTACGTGACCGGCGTCTTCTCCGGCGACTTGGGGACCTCGTTCGTCACCGGCGAGCCGGTCGGGGAGGTCATCCTGACCCGCCTGCCCAACACGCTGAGCCTGGCCCTGCTCGCCACCCTCGTGGCCCTGCTCGTGGCCGTGCCGCTCGGCATGTGGGCGGCCATCCGCACCGAGAACGGCCGCAACCGCGGCACCGAGCTGACCTTCAGCGCCGGCACGGGTGCGGCGGTGGCGGTGCCGGAGTTCCTGTACTCGATCGCGCTGGTGGCCGTCTTCGCCATCGGGCTCGGCTGGTTCCCGCCCGCGGGCAAGGCGGGGGCGATCACGTACGTGCTGCCGGTCGCCGCGCTGGCGATCGGCCCGGCCGCCATGATCGCCCGCATCTCCCGCGTCGAGACGCTGCGCGAGCTGGGCAAGGACTACGTGCGGCTGGCCCGCGCCAAGCGCCTGCCCGCCGCCCGGCTGCACCTGCGGCACGTGCTGCCCAACACGCTCACCGCCACCCTCACCGTCGGCGGCCTGCTGCTGACCTCGCTCATCGCGGGCGGGGTGCTGGTCGAGTACGTCTTCGCCTGGCCGGGACTCGGGCTCAAGATCGTCGAGTCGGTCACCCAGAAGGACTACCCGGTGGCCCAAGGCGTGGTGCTCGTCTACGGGGCGATCGTGCTGGTCGTGAACCTGGGCGTCGACCTGGTGCTCGGCACGCTCGACCCGACGTCCGCGATCAAGGAGGCATGATGACCCCGCTGCTGGGGCGGCTGCGGCGGAACGCGCCCGGCGTGGCCGGGGCCGTCATCGTGGCGGCCATGGCCCTGCTGGCCGTGCTCGGGCCCATCGTCTGGGGCGCCGAGGCCGACCGCATCGACGCCGCCGCCATCCTCCAGGGCTCCTCGCCAGGACACCCGCTCGGCACCGACAACCTCGGCCGCGACCTGCTGGCCAGGGTGCTGGTCGCGGGCCGCTACTCGCTGCTGCTGGCCCTGGCCGCCACCCTGATCGGCGCGTTCGCCGGCGTCGTGCTGGGCACGCTGCCCTCGATCCTGCCCAGGCGCGGCGCCCGCCTGGCCACCGGCACCGTCAACGCGCTGGTGGCCTTCCCGGGGCTGCTGCTGGCCATGTTCACGGCCGTCGTCAGCGGGCTCGGGGCGCGCGGCGCGGTGCTCGGCATCGGCGCGGCCATCGCCCCCGGCTTCGCCCGGCTCACCCAGACCCTGGCCGCCACGGTCGCCGGCGCCGACTACGTCTCCGCCGCCCGCATGCTCGGCGTGCCGCGCCGCCGCATCCTGACCAGGCACGTGCTGCCCAACATCGCCGAGCCGCTCATCCTGCACCTCACCCAGGCGCTCGGCGGCGCCCTGCTGGGCCTCGCCGGGCTGTCGTTCCTGGGGCTCGGCGTGCAGCCGCCGGACTTCGACTGGGGGCGGCTGCTGTTCGACGGGTTCCCGCGCATCTACGTCACCCCCGAAGTGGCGCTCGGGCCCGCCGCCGCCATCGCGCTGGCCGGCATCGGCTTCAACCTGCTGGGCGACGCCCTCGCCAAGGCCGCGGCGCGCACCACCGTGCCGCGCGGCCGGGCGGCGCCCGCCGCGCCGCCCGGTGAGCCGCCCGAGCCCGACCCGGAGGCCGTGCTGGAGGTGTGCGACCTGACCGTCTCGTTCCCCGGCGGCGCGTCCCCCGTACGGAACCTGTGGCTCACCGTCGCGCCCGGCGAGATCGTCGGCCTGGTGGGGGAGTCCGGCAGCGGCAAGAGCATGACCGCCGCCGCCATCGGCGGCCTCGTGCCCTACCCCGGCGCCGTCACGTACGCGGCGCTGCGGCTCGGCGGCAAGGACGTCGCCACCCTGTCGGGCAAGGAGCTCGGCACCGCGCTCGCCATGGTCTTCCAGGACCCGCTGGCCGCGCTCAACCCCGCGCTCAAGGTCGGCGGCCAGCTCGCCGAGGTCGCGGTCGTGCACGAGGGCGCCACCCGCGCCGACGCCCGCCGCCGCGCCGTGGACCGGCTCGGCCAGGTCCACCTGCCCGAGCCGGAGAGACGCGCCGGGCAGCACCCGCACGAGCTGTCCGGCGGCATGCGGCAGCGCGCCGTCATCGCGATGGGCCTCATGGGAGCGCCCCGCCTCGTCATCGCCGACGAGCCCACCACCGCCCTCGACGTGACCGTGCAGCGGCAGATACTCAAGCTGCTGCGCGAGGTCGTCGAGGAGACCGGCGCGGCCACGCTGTTCATCTCGCACGACATCGCCGTCGTGGGCGAGCTGTGCGACCGGGTCGTCGTCATGTACGCCGGCCGCGTCGTCGAGGAGCTGCCCGCCGACCGGCTCGCGGGCGGGGCCGCGCACCCGTACACGAAGGCGCTCATCGCGTCCCTGCCCGACCTCGACACCGACCGCGACACGCCGCTGGCCGGCATCCCCGGCACCCAGCCCGCGCCCGCGGACGTCGGGCCCGGCTGCGCGTTCGCGCCGCGCTGCGAGCTGGCCACCGCCCGCTGCGCGAGCGAGCGTCCCGAACTCGTCACCCTCGGCCCCGGCCGGCGGGCCGCCTGCTGGGAGGTCAAGTGATCGTCAAGAACCTGAGCGTGCGCTTCGGCGCCTTCACCGCCGTGGACGACGTCACGCTGGAGATCCCCGACGGCAAGGTGGTCGGGCTCGTCGGCGAGTCGGGGTCGGGCAAGTCCACCCTCGCCAGGGCCGTGTGCGGGCTCGTGCCGCACACCGGCAGCGTCGAGGGGGCGCGGCGGGTGCAGATGGTCTTCCAGGACCCGTACGCGTCCCTGAACCCCCGCATGACCGTCGGCCGCACCATCGCGGAGGGCTGCGGCCCCGGCGAGGTGGAGCGGCTGCTCGGCCTCGTCCGGCTGCCCGCCGAGCTGGCCGGCCGCTACCCGCGCGAGCTGTCCGGCGGGCAGCGGCAGCGCGTCGCCATCGCCCGCGCGCTCGGCGGCGACCCCGAGCTGCTGGTGGCCGACGAGATCACCAGCTCGCTCGACGTGTCGGTGCAGGGAGCCGTGCTCAACCTCGTGCGCGGCCTGCGCGACGAGCTGGGCCTGTCGATGCTGTTCATCTCGCACAACCTGGCCGTCGTGCGGTACGTCGCCGACGTGGTGGCCGTCCTGCACCGCGGCCGGCTGGTCGAGGTCGGGCCCGCCGAGCAGGTCGTCGGCGAGCCCGCGCACGACTACACCCGCGCCCTGCTGGCCGCGGTGCCGCGGCTCAGAGAGTGATCCACTCCGTGGCGGTGGTGACCTCCTCCAGCACGCCCGGGATCGGCTCGACCCCGAGCCCCGGGCCCGTGGGCACCTCCAGGTGGCCGTCCACCAGCTCGAACGGCTCGGTGACGTCGGTCGCGAAGTAGCGGCGCGAGCCGGAGGTGTCGCCCGGCAGCGTGAAGCCGGGAAGCGCGGCCAGCGCCACGTTCGCCGCCCGGCCGAGGCCGGTCTCCAGCATGCCGCCGCACCACACCGCGATGCCGTTGGCCCGGCACAGGTCGTGGATGCGCCGCGCCTCCAGGTAGCCGCCGACGCGGCCCGGCTTGATGTTGACGATCGAGCACGAGCCGAGCGCGATCGCCGCGGCGGCGTGCTCGGCCGACTCGATCGACTCGTCCAGGCAGATCGGCGTGCGCAGCCGCTGCGCCAGCTTCGCGTGCTGCACCAGATCGTCGTTGGCCAGCGGCTGCTCGATCAGCAGCAGGTCGAACGCGTCGAGCCGGGCCAGCCTGGGCGCGTCGGACAGCGCGTACGCGGCGTTCGCGTCCACCTGGAGCAGCAGGTCGTCGCCGAACCGCTCGCGCACCGCCCTGACCGGCTCGACGTCCCAGCCAGGCTGGATCTTCAGCTTGACCCGGACGTACCCCTCGTCGACGTAGCCCGCCACCGCGTCCAGCAGCTGCGGGATCGAGTCCATGATGCCGACCGACACCCCGCACGGCACCCGCGTCTTCGCCGCGCCCAGGAACCGGCCGAACGACTCGCCCGCCGCCCGCAGCTGCGCGTCCAGCACCGCCGTCTCCACCGCCGCCTTGGCCATCCGGTGGCCCTTGATCGGCTCGAGGGCGCCGGCCACCTGGTTCGCGTCCAGGCCGGCGGGCAGCGCGGGCAGCAGGAAGCGGCGGATCACCTCGGCGGCGCCGTCGACGTACTCGGAGGAGTAGAGCGGCTCGCTCATCGCCACGCACTCGCCCCAGCCCTCGGAGTCGGGCGTCACCACCCTGACCAGCAGCACGTCACGCGCGGTCTCGGTGCCGAACGAGGTGCGGAACGGCGACACCAGCGGCATCGCGATCCTGCGCAGCTCCACTCCGGTGATCTTCACATGCTCTCCACTACGTAGTACGACTTCGCGGCGAACCCCGTCACCTTGCGGCCCTCCGCCATCAGCCCACCCAGCACATCACGGACGGCGTGCCGCCACGCCTTGCCCGCCCCCTTGTCGGCCCTGCGCAGCGCCTGGATGTCGGGCGGCACCGCGACCAGCACCACCGGCGCGTCCACCGGGCCGAGGGCCGGCCGGCCGCCCTCGTCGGCCAGCGCCACCACCGCGCCCTCCGGCGCCGGCGCGTCACCGGGCTCCCGCCTGGCCAGCGCCTCGACGTGCGGCGCGGTCAGCGGCCACGAGGCCAGCAGCCGGTCGGACTCGTCGCCCTGGTTGATCGCGTCCTCCATGACGCCGTAGAAGTACGGCAGGTACTCCACCGGGCGCGCGCCCAGCTTCGCCAGGTTGAAGTGCGCGTTGCGGCGTACCAGCGGGTCGTAGGTCCAGGTGATGCGGGTCAGGCCGCGTTCGAGCGCCCAGCGGCGCTGGTGCTGCTTCAGCTCGAACCCGATGCCCCGGCCCGCGACCGAGCCGGTGACGTGGGAGTGCAGGGCGTTGCCGGCGGCCAGGAACCCCACGGAGCCGCCGACCAGGCGCCCGCCGTCGAAGGCGCCGGCGACGTAGCCGCCCGCGTGCGACAGCGCGCGCATCAGCTCCATCGTGATGGGCGGGTCGCTGGAGCCGAAATCCCAGATGTCGTCGAACAGCGTGTAGACGCCCTCCAACTCCGGCATCTCGTGAAGCTCCCTGACCTCGATCAACGTCTCACCCTTTCCCCTCACTGAGGTTCCATGGCGACGTTATGCCATGGAGGGGCGCCCGGGATTCGTCCGGTACCACCAAGAGGACGGGGGTCTTTCGTAGCGGAACCTCAGCGCGGTCCCAGCGCGGTCCCAGCGCGGTCCCAGCGCGGTCTCAGCGCGGCTCAGGGGGCCGCCTCCGCGTGCAAGGCGATGCCGATCCTGCTCGGCGCCTCCTGGCTCAGGCGTACGGACTCCAGCGGCACCGTCACCTCCGGCGTACGGTAACGGCCGCCGGAGAACCGGCCGGCGCGGTGAGCACCACGTCGGCCCCCTGCAGCAGCAGCTCGGCGATCTCCTCGGCCCCCCGCGCGACCGGCCGCCCCACCAGCAGCCCGGGGAACTCCGGCACCGGCCCGTCGAGCGCGTAAATGATCTTGACCCTGGTGGCACAGGGCGGCGGGCCGCCGTCATGCCACCCGCAGACCACGACGTCAGCCGGCGCACCGGCCGGGGGGACAGGCGACACAGCGGGCTTCCACGTGCCGATGTGCAGCATGCTCCATGACTACCTTCGCCGCGAACCATCACACGCCGTCATGCCGTGGCTGTCAGCGCAGGCTGCGGGCGTCGAGCCGGCGCAGGATGCGGGAGATGATCGCCGGGTCCGCCGCGGGGTCGCGGCGGGCGTCCAGCACGACCTGGCGGGCCGCCGACATCATCTCGCCCTGCACCCGGCGCATCAGCCTGATCCGGCGGACCCGCTGCTCGTACGCCTCGCGCCGCTCCTCGTCGGCGGCCTCAGGGCTGAGCCGCACCCCCATGTCCAGCAGGCGTCGGTTCAGCACCTCCATCACCTCCTCCGGCAGGTCCTCGGCCTCGTCGATCTCGCGCAGCCGCCGCTTGGCCGCCTTCGCCGCCGCCACCGCCAGCCGCTTCTCCAGCTCCCGCTCCGCCGCCGTGTCCGCCTTCACGCCCAGCTTGCCCACCAGCCACGGCAGCGACAGGCCTTGCACGATCAGCGTCGTCAGGATGACCGCGAACGCGATGAACACGATGACGGGACGCTGCGGGAACGCGCCGTCCTCCGTCTCCAGCGGGATGGCCAGCGCCAGCGCCACCGACGCCACTCCGCGCATGCCGGCCCACCACATCACCACCGTCTCCCGCCAGCTCAGCGGGATCTCGGTGTCCTCATGGCCAGGGCCGCGCGCCTTCTTCGCCAGCCAGGCCGCCGGCAGCAGCCACACCAGCCGTACGAAGACCACCACGCCCACCACGGCGGCGCTCCACCACAGCAACTCGCCCAGCCGCCCGTGCACCGTGCCGAGCACCGCGTGCAGCTCCAGCCCGATCAGCCCGAACGCCACCCCGGTCACCAGCGTGTCCACGACCTGCCAGAACGTCGCCGAGGCGAACCTGCCCAGCACGTCGTCGGCGTCCGACATGCGCTCGCTCAGGTAGAACGACGTCGTCAGCACGGCCAGCACGCCAGAGCCGTGCAGCTGGTCGGCCAGCGCGTACGACACGAACGGCACCAGCAGCGACACCCCCACCTGCAGCGTCGCGTCGCCCAGCCACGCCATCAGCCGCCCGCCCAGCCAGCCCAGCGCCAGCCCCACGATGACGGCCACCACCGCCGACAGCACGAACTCGGTCAGCGCCCCCGGCCACGAGAACGTGCCCGTCACCACCGCCGCGATCGCCACGTGGTACAGCACGATCGCCGTCACGTCGTTGAACAGGCCCTCGCCCTCCAGCAGCGACACCATGCGCCTGGGCAGCCCCAGCCGGCCCGCCACCGCCGTCGCCGCCACCGGGTCCGGCGGGGCCACCAGCGCGCCCAGCGCGACCGCCGCGGCCAGCGGCAGCCCCGGCACCAGCGCGTGCGCCACCCCCGCCACGGCCGCCGTCGTCACGAACACCAGCGCCACCGCGAGCAGGAAGATCGGCTGCCAGTTGGCCGCGAACTGGCGCCACGAGGTGCGCTGGACGGCCGCGTACAGGAGCGGGGGCAGCAGGAGGGGCAGCACGATGCCGGGCGGTACGTCCACGTTCGGGACGAAAGGCAGGACGGCCATCACGATGCCCAGCAACGTCATGAGGACGGGCGGCGGCAGGCCCAGGCGGTCACCCAGCGGCACCATGAGCAGCGCCCCCAGGAGCACCAGCATGAGCAGCACGAACTGGTCCACGAACGCCCCCAACTGATCGCCGCACCAGCCTAGTCCAGCCCTTTCCCCCAACCCCGAGAACCCCACCCCCTCTGACGCTCCCGCCCTACGGAGGCTCTCCCGTCGGACGGGCTCGTGTCCTTCGGGGGTGGGGTGGAGACCCCCACCTTTCGGGTGCTTGCGTCTTTGGAGGCTTTCCCGCCTCACGGGCTCGTGTCCTTTGGGGTGGGGTGGGCCACGCCTACCCTTTCGGGCTCGTGGGGTGGTGGCGTCAGTGGTCGAGGGTGTGGAGGGTGTGGGGGAGGGAGCCCAGGGGGAGGGCGCCTGACTCCGTGCAGGCGATGACGTCGGCCAGGCGGGCGCCGAACAGGTCCGGTACGTGGATCGCCGGCTCCAGGCAGAACGTCATGCCCGCGGACAGGACGGTGTCCTCGCCGGGGCGGGGGCCCTCGTCGGGGCCGAGGCCGATGCCGTGGGCGACCTGCGGGGAGGCGTAGCGGCCGTAGCCGCTGCCGTCGATCACCTCCGTGACCGCCCTGGCCACCTCCGACATCGGGACGCCGGGACGTACGGCGGCCAGCCCCGCCCGGTACGCCGCCGGCACCACCGAGTACATCGCGTCGAAGTCCTCCGGCGGCTCGGCCACCACGAACACTCGGGCCGCCTCCGCGCAGTAACCGCCCCACCGCCCGCACACCGACACGGTCACCGCGTCCCCAGGGTTGATGACGCGGTCGCCTGGCACGTGCGAGGGCCTGGCCGTGTGCTCTCCCGCCGCGACCCGCAGCGCCGCCACGTCCTCGCACCCCGACTCGACCAGCAGCAGCCCCAGCCGCTTTGCCATCTCCCGCTCGGTCGCCCCGAACCAGGACAGCTCCCGCGCCCCCGCCAGCACGCCCTCCGCCGCCGCGACGGCCCGCCTGATGGCGGCCACCTCGCCCGGCTCCTTGCACAGCCGCAGCGGCGCCAGCACCGTCGAGGCCGGTACGAACTCCGCCTCGATCGCCAGCCCGAACAGCTCCCGCACCCGCATCTCGGCGTCCACCCCGACCCGCCGCGCCCCTGAGGGCACCACCGAGGCGGGATCGTCCGTCTCGGCCACCACCTCGGCCGTCACCACGAGGAACGCCCCCTCACCGCCCCCCAGGAACCGGTAATCGGGCGAGGGCCGCAAAATCAGCGCATCCACCCCATCCGCCACCATCCGCTCCCGCACCGCGACCACCCGCGAGGCCACCGAAACCGCCAGAGGCCCCACCAGAGGCCCCACCAGAGGCCCGATCGCGGGGCCGTCCCCCGGTCCAGCGAGCCCGGGCGCGCCCATCGCCGCCGCACCCTTCGGCGCACCCTCCGGCCCGGGACGCTCATCCGGCGTGAGGTCCGCACCGAGGGGATCAGGGGGTGGCGGGGTCACTTGGGCTCGTGGAGCCAGCAGGCGACCGGGCCGAAGGCCGGCTCCTTCTCGCGGCACACGTCCATCACCGAGGGGCAGCGCGGGTTGAAGCGGCAGCCCGACGGCGGGAAGGCGGGGTCAGGGACGTCGCCGGGCAGCTCGGCGGGCAGGACGCCGAGACCGTCCGGTTTGGGGATGGCGCCCAGCAGCGCCTCGGTGTACGGATGCCGCGGCCGCGCCCACACCTCGGCCGTGTCGCCCACCTCGACGATCTTGCCGAGGTACATGACCGCGATCCGGTCCGCGATCAGCCGTACCACCGACAGGTCGTGGCTGATGAACAGCAGCCCGGCCCCCGACGACACGGCGAGGTCCCGCATGAGCCGAGCCACCTGCGCCTGCGCGGAGGCGTCCAGCGCGGAGATCGGCTCGTCCCCGATGAGCAGCCGGGGCCGCGCGGCCAAAGCCCTGGCGATGGCGATGCGCTGCCGCTGCCCGCCGGAGAACTCGTGCGGATGCCGCCCGGCGAAGTCGCGCGGCAGCCCGACGCGTTCGAGCAGGTCGGCGGGCGTCGTGGAGGTGTCGCCCGAGGTGCGCAGCCCGTCGGCGATCTGGTCGCCCACCCGGCGCCGGGGGTTCAGGGACGCGTACGGATCCTGGAACACCATCTGGATGCCGGTCAGCTTCCTGCGCCGCAGCCCGAGCGGCGTCACCGGCTCGCCTTCGAACGCGATGGACCCGGCCGTCACCGGGTTCAGCCCGCAGACCGCCCGGGCCAGCGTCGACTTGCCGCAGCCGGACTCCCCGACGAGCCCGACCACCTCGCCGGGCCGCACCTCCAGGCTGGCCCCCGCGACGGCCCGCACCACGGGACGCCCGGGCGAGCGGTGCTCCACCACCAGGTCGTCGATGGTCAGCATGCTCAGCGCACCTCCGTGTCGGGCAGCGAGTCCAGCAGCGAGCGCGTGTAGGCGTGCCCGGGCTCGCGCAGCACGCGCCCGCGCGGGCCCGACTCCACCACCAGGCCGTCCTTCATCACGCTCACCTCGTCGGCCACCGCCGACATGACGCCCAGGTCGTGCGTCACCAGCAGCACGGCGAGCCCCAGCTCGTCGCAGAGCCCGCGCAGCAGCCGCAGCACGCCGGCCTGCACGGTGACGTCCAGCGCCGTGGTCGGCTCGTCGGCGATCAGCACCTTCGGGGAGCAGGCCAGCGCGATGGCGATCGCGATGCGCTGCCGCATCCCGCCGGAGAACTGGTGCGGGAAGCGCCCGTACGCCTCGGCGGGGCCGGGGATGCGGACCTTGCCGAGCAGCTCGACCGCCCGCTCCTTCGCCTCGGCCTTGCCCAGCCGCAGGTGGTGCCGCATGTGCTCGGTGAGCTGCGTGCCGATGGTCAGCATCGGGTGCAGGCTGGTCGCCGGGTCCTGGAAGACCATGGCGACCTCGCCGCCGCGCACCCGGTTCAGCTCCTTGGGCGGCAGCCGCAGCAGGTCGCGCTCGCCGAGCGTGATGGCCCCCGACGCCTTGGCGCCGTGCGGCAGCAGGCCGAGCACGGCGAGCCCGGTCATCGTCTTGCCCGAGCCGCTCTCGCCGGCCAGCCCGTGCACCTTGCCGGCCGCCAGCCGCAGGTCCACGCCGCGCAGCACGTCCTTGCCGCCGATCCTCACCTTCAGGTCCGCGATGTCCAGCGTCACAGGGCACGCTCCTTGATCGCGCGGGCCGTACGGGGGTCGAGGGCGTCGCGCAGCGTGTCACCGAGGAAGTTGAACGCCAGCACCACGGTCAGGATCGCCAGGCCGGGGAACGTCGCCACCCACCAGCTGTCGAACACCTCCACGCCCGACGCCACCATCGCCCCCCACTCGGGCGACGGCGGCTTGGCGCCGAGGCCGAGGAACGACAGGCCCGAGAGCAGCAGCAGCGCCGTGCCGATGTCGAGGGTGGCGAGCACCAGGACGGGGCCGGTCACGTTCGGCAGCACGTCCACCCGCAGCGAACGCCACACCGAGAAGCCCAGCAGCCGCCCGCTCAGCACGAACTCCCGCTCCCGCACGCCCAGCACCAGCCCGCGCGTCACCCGCGCGTACGCCGGCCAGGCCACGACCAGCACGGCCAGCACCGCGTTCGTCAGGCTCGCGCCCAGCGCCGCGGCCACCACCATGGCCAGGATCACCGTCGGGAACGCGAACACCAGGTCCGCCACCCGCATGATCGTCTCGTCCACCCAGCGGCCGAAGTAGCCGGCGCACGCGCCCAGCAGCCCGCCGATCAGCACGGACAGCACCACCAGCAGCAGCGTCAGCGGGATCGACACGCGCGCCCCGTACATGACCCGGCTCAGGATGTCGCGGCCGAGCTGGTCGGTGCCGAACCAGTGGCCGGGCCCGGGGGCGGCCAGCCGCGGCAGCTCCTGCGCCAGCGGGTCGTGCGGCGCCAGCGCGGGCGCCGCCAGCGCGATCACCAGCCAGGCCACCGCCAGCACCGCGCCGACCACGGCCAGCGGCTGCCGCCACGCCTCGGGCAGCCGCCGCAGCAGCCCCCTGCGGGCCAGGGGGTCCCGCCGTCTCATTGCAGCCTCACTCGGGGATCGATGACGCCGTACAGGACGTCCACGATCAGGTTGATGACCAGGTACACCACGCCGACGACCAGGCCGACGCCCATCACGGCGGGCAGGTCGAGGGTGGTGGCGCTCTTGTAGGCGTACTGGCCGATGCCCGGCCAGGCGAAGATGGCCTCCACCAGCACCGTGCCGGACAGCAGGCTGCCGAACGCCAGGCCCGCGACCGTGATGACGGGCACGAGGGCGGAGCGCAGCACGTAACGGAACAGGATCGTCCGTCCGGGCAGGCCCTTCGCCCTGGCCGCGCGCACGTAGTCCTGGCCCAGCACCTCCAGCACCGCCGAGCGGGTGAAGCGGGTCAGCAGCCCGATCGTGTAGAGCGCCAGCACCAGCGCCGGCGTGACCAGGTGGCCGACGGCGGAGGTGAAGATGTCCCAGCGGCCGGCCAGCAGCGCGTCCACCGTCTGCAGGCCCGTCACCGGCGGCGCGGAGCCGAGCGCGGCGTCCACGCGGCCGCTGCCCGGCGTGATCTGCAGCCGGTAGAAGAAGACGTAGAACGCCACCAGCGCCAGCCAGAACGTCGGCACCGAGATGCCGATCAGGCTCAGCACCCGCAGCGCGTGGTCCGACAGCCGGTCCCTGCGCAGCGCCGCCACCACCCCGAACGCCACGCCCAGCACCAGCGAGACCAGGATCGCCGCGCCGGCCAGCTCCAGCGTCGCCGGCACGAACTCCGCCAGGTCCTGCGCCACCGGGCGGTGGCTCTGCTGGCTCGTGCCCAGGTCGCCCTGGACCAGGCCCTGCAGGTGGATCAGGTACTGCTGCCACAGCGGCTTGTCCAGCCCGTGCTCGGCCCGCCACTGCGCCACGATGGCGGGGTCACCGAGCGCGCGCTGGCCGAGGTTCGCGGCCACGGGGTCGCCGGGGACGAGGTTCGTCAGCACGAACGTCACCAGCGTGATGCCCCACGCCATGAGCACGGCCAGCAGCACGCGCCGCACGAGGAACCGCACCAGCGGATGCCCGCCCCGCCGCCCCGCCTTCTTCTGGGCCGGGCCGGCGGCGGGCCGGCCCGCCGCCGGTTCCTGGGTCTCCGACACTTGGGACGTCCCCTACTTCACGCCGAGGTCGGCGACGTCCACCGTCCACACCGGGTGGTACTCGAGCCCGGTCACCGACGCGGCCGTCACGATGTTCTGGCTCGGCTGGATCAGCGGGACGAACGGCCCCGAGGCGTTCAGCTTCGTCTGGACGTCCACGTACGCGGCCTTGCGGGCGTCGTCGCCGATGGCCGCGGCGGCCTGCTCACCGGCGGACTCCAGCTCCTTCGACGCCCCCTCCTTCCAGCCGGCCCGCAGCCCCACGGTCTTGCCGGGCAGGAACGCCAGGTAGTCGCTCGGGTCGGGGTAGTCGGGGCCCCAGTACCACAGCCCCATCTCCTCCTTGCCGTTGCGGTAGTTGTCCAGTGCCGTCGTGACCGGCGCGGGCTGCAGGTCCACCGTGATGCCGACCTCCTTGAGGTTGGCCTGGATGCGCTCGGCCAGCGGCTGGAACGACAGGCCGTTCACGGTCAGCTCGCTCGGGTACTCCAGCTTCACGGTCGGGTTCGACAGCCCGCTCTCGGCCAGCGCCGCCTTGGCGCCCTCGACGTCCCGCTTGGCGCCCTGGTCGGGCGGCAGCGCGCCGAGCAGCTGCGACGGGATGATGCCCGGCGCCTGCGTCGAGCCCTCGCCGGCCAGCTCGAGCAGGCCCGCGTAGTCCACGCCCTTGCGCACGGCCTCGACGAACTTCGGGTTCGTGGTGGTCTTGCTGACCGCGGAGTCCTGGTTGGCGAGCAGGAAGAGCACGTTCGCCGAGGGCGTCTTCTTCACCTGCAGCGTCGGCGGCATGCCGGTGACCTGGTCGCCCGACAGGTTGAGCGCCACCTGGCTGTCGCCGCGCTGCACGTTCAGCTTCTGGGTGGCGGCCTCGACGTTGCGGATGACGACCTTGTCGTAGGCGGGCTTCGTGCCGTGGTACTTGGGGTTCGCCTTCAGCGTGACCTGGCTGCTGACGTTGAACGACTCGATCTCGTACGGGCCCGACCCGGCCGACGTCGAGTTGAGGTACTGCTCGGCCTTGTCCTGCGGGTCCGTGGTGGCGCCGTGCTCCTTGGCGACCTTGCTGTTGATGATGCCGAGCGCCGGGTTCGGCAGGATGTACGGCAGCGCCGGGTTCGGCGTCTTCGACGTCAGCGTGATCGTCGAGTCGCCCTCCTTGGCCACCTCGACGCCGTCCAGCAGGAACGACGGCGTACCCTTCATGTCACGCACCCGCGTGAGCGAGAACACCACGTCGTCGGCCGTCAGCGGAGACCCGTCGGCGAACGTGGCCCCCTGCTTCAGCTTGAGCGTCAGCGTCTTGCCGTCCTCCGACAGCTCGTACGACTCGGCCAGCGCCGGCACCGGCTTGGTCACGTCGGCCCCGTCGAACGTCAGCAGCGTCTCATAGATCGCCTTGCCCACGATGAGCCCCGTCGGCTCGTACGTGCGGCCGGGGTCAGCGGTCTTCAGGTCGAAGGAGGTGTCGATGACGAGGGTCTTGCCCCCGGCGGCACCCGATGCCCCGGAGGTGGGAGTCGTGCCGCCGCTTCCGCAGGCGGCGAGGGCGAGTGCACCGGCGAGCAGCACAGCCGCCGTCTGCGAGCGGGTCGCCATGTAGGTCCTCCAAGGTTGGACGTTCGGCAGAAGGATGTCGAGGATTGTGCGGCAGAACGTCCAGGCTCCGTGCGGTCGGCGAGACGGATATAAAGAGCGGTGAGGTAATGATGAGTGAAATTTCCAGAAATGGTGCCACGGGTGGCGGTCAACCTGGACGGATCGGAATCGGTCTCGAGCTGGACGAGATCCACATGAAGATCCTCGAGGTGCTCAGGGAGAACGGCCGCATCTCCGTCGCCGCCCTCGCCGAACGCGTCGGCATCTCCCGCGCCAACGCCTACACCCGCTTCGAGGCGCTGCGCGCCGACGGCGCCATCAAGCGCTTCACCGCCGAGATCGACCACGTCAGGACCGGGCTCGGCATCACCGCGCTCATCTTCGTCACCGTACGGCAGCAGATGTGGAAGCAGTTCAGGGCCGAGCTGGCGCGGATGCCGGAGGTCGAGTACTGCGCGATCACCACCGGGCAGCACGACGCGATGATCCAGGTGCGGGTCTCCGACGTGGCCGCCGTGCACACCATGGTGACCGACCGGCTCGCCAACATCCCGGCCGTCAAGGCCACCGAGACGGTGTTCATCCTGGACGAGGTGCTCAAGCGGCCGTACGTGCTGCCCAGCGACCGCGACCAGGCCGCCCGCGCCCAGCGCCGCCCCACCCCGGAGACCCAGGGCGACGTGCCGCTGGGCAAGATGCGCTTCGTCGGCGCCGCCGAGGGCCGCGCCGCCCTCCGCAAGGACACCTGACCTCGCTGGCTCGCCGGGGTGAGCCGCCCCTCCCTGGGAGCTCACCCCGGCTTCCGGACGGTCAGGGGAGCTCGGCGCAGACGCTGACGTGCGGCGTGTCGTCGCCCTCGAAGCTGAACTCCTCCACCAGCCGCAGCCGTCCGTCGTCGCCGGTCTCGATGCGGCTGGTGCTCTTCCCCGCCGCCTTGCCGCCGGCCACCAGGGCGTGCACGTAGGAGATCGTCACCTCGGCGCCGTCGCGCGTCCCCACGAAGCGGCCCTGCGTCACGGTGTCGCCGGTGTAGCTGCCCCACACGAGCCCGTCGTCCTCCCAGTACTCGAACCGTGTGGGACCATCGGGGTTGACCTTGCTCGCCGTCGAGCTGACCATGACGAATTTACGACCGTTGAGATTCACGCGGTCCATGGTCCCGACAATCCCGAAATTTCATCATTCGGCTGGACATCTTGTGAGACATCACGTCAACTTCCCGGCAATCCGTCCAGTCCGCCACCGCCTCTCCACCGCGCCGCCACACGGCTAGTCCACCCGCCCTCAGACGGTGGCGCGTCATGGAAGGCGGTACGCGGCGCATGCGCCTCCGGCTGCCCTCCGGGTGGTGGGGTGGTGCGGGAGGCGGTGTGGGTCCGGGGCGGTGGCGCATGGCTACGTGCGGCGACCGCCCCGGAGTGACCGCGGGGACCCGGTGCCGGTCTGGCGAGGACCGGCGCTGCGACGTGGCAACTGCTCCATCGGGGTCCTGCGGGCACCATCCCCTGCGCCGGCGAGAACACCGGCCGTCCCTCCGCGAACGGCCTGGACGTCCTCACCCGCGCCCCTCCCACGGGGGACGCTCACATATTGCGATTTTCCGTACGATTGCGCCTCAGGGTCCAGCCCAGGGATTACCCCGGGTAGGGCTCTGGGTCCCTTAACGTAGTGATCTTCGCGGCGGCTCGCCGGAGGTATGGGCTTGCCCGGGACTTTACCTTTGAGCGCCTGACGCCAACATTGCACTGTGTGATAGTAATGTGACACTGCGTATCCGAAAGAGGTCCGGGAGATCTTCATGGCGTACACGCTCTCGATCTTGGCGGCGGTGGGCGCGGTGGCGCTCACCGCGCTGGTGTTCAGACGGGTCAAGAGAGCAGGCGAGGATCGTGATCCGAGCGGCCCGTCCGCCGCGCACGCCGGGGCGATGCTGTCGGCGATGTTCCTGCTGGTGTTCGCCATCGCGATCATCGTCCCCTGGACGACGGCCGACGCCGCGAGGCTCAACACCCACGCCGAGAGCCAGGCCGCCGTCGACGCCTACTGGGCCGCCGCCGAGCTGCCCGGCAGCGCCTCCGAAGAGGTGCGCAGGTCGCTGCGGGAATATGTGGCGTTCGTGGTCAGGGACGAGTGGCCGCTGATGAAGGAGGGCCGCATGCACCCCGTCGGGGCCGAGCGCATGGACGACCTCCGCGCCCGCGTCACCGCGCTGCCGGCGGCCAACGACGACGAGGAGGACGCCAAGGCGCAGGTGCTCGAACACCTCCGCGCCATCTCCACCGCCCGCGCCCAGCGCACCGCCGACGCCGCCGCCCGGCCCCCGGACGGCCTGCTCTTCCTGACCGTCCTCACCGGGGTGCTGGTCGTCATCTTCCCGTTCCTCGCCGGTGCCAGGCCGCGCGGGCTCGCGATCCTGCCGCTGGTGGCGACCGCCGCGCTCATCGGGTTCGGCACGTACCTGACGTGGGACATCTCCCGCGCCTTCGACGGACCCCTGGCCGTGGGGCCGGAGGCGTTCAGGGGAGCCCTGGACGAGTTCGCCCGGATCACCGGAAAGGTGTGACCGTGGGAGCAAGGCGCGGCCCGCTCCTGCTGGCCACCGCCCTGATCACCGTCACGGTCACCGGCCCCGCCACCACCGACCTCGGCCCTCCTCCGCGACGTGGCGCGCTGACCGCAGCCGACCGGGCCGCTCACCAGGCGCACACTCCGGCCGCGGCACCGCTCCCGCCCAGCGCACAGCAGCTGTCGCGGTACGCGCCGGTCGCGTCGCACGTGCCGATGGCGGCGGCGTGGGGCGTGGCGGGATCGGCGCGCGCGCAGTCCGGTGGTGGGCGGGCAGGGGTGGTGCGGGTGGCCTCGCGGCGGGTGCGGATGGCGGCTCGTGTGACGGAGCCGGGGCGGGTGCCGGCGCCTCGTAAGCCGGCTCGGCCGGTCGTCAAGCAGCGGCCGGTGCCCAAGCCCGGCGCGGTGCCCAAGCCTCGTGCGGTGCCCAAGCCGCGGCCCGTGCCCAAGGTGTCCGTGCGGGCGCCGGCGCCGCCCAAACGGGTCAGAGTCGGGCGGGACGTGCGGGTGCCGCGGGTGTGGGTGCAGAGTTCGCCTCGGCCCAGGGTGTCGATCGCGATGCCGGACGCGAAGCGGCATGCCGCGCCCAAGGTGACGGTGCCTCAGGTGACCGTCTATCCGGACGGGCTGTGCGCGGGTGACGTCCAGCTGGGGGAGTGTCCGCGCGGGCGGCTCCGGCAGGTGCAGCGGGGCGTGCCGCCGCTCGTACCGGCTGAGGTGGTCCTGCCGCCCACGCCGACGCTCACGCCCACGCCCACTCCCACGCCGTCCCCGACGCCGTCCTCGCGGTCGCACGTCATCCGGGCCGAGCCGGCGGAGCGGCGGCGCAACCCGTTGAGCAGCGTCCTGCTCACCGTCGTCCTGGTGACGGCGATCACCTCGACCACCGCCGTCGCCTTCCGCGCCCGCCGCTGACCGCGCCCGCCGTCCACCGGTTCCAGGCCGGTGGACGGCGAAGGGGCTCAGGAGGCCAGGGAGCTCAGGGCCTTGGTGCGGGTCTGGAGGGTTTCGCGGAGGGCGGTCGCCTCCTTGGTCGCCTCCTCGGTCGCCTCCTCGGTCGCCTCCCTGGTCGCCCTCGCGGTGTCGGCTCCGGCATTCCGCCCGTACGCCGCCAGCGCCTCGTCCAGCAGCTTCGTGGCGGTGCCGCCGGCCAGGAGCTCCCGGTACAGGGTGGCGTACTCGCGCTCATAGAGCTTCTTGAAGCCGGCGTCCTTCAAGAAGCGGTCCTTCAGCGCGTGTCCCATCATCCGTGGCCCGCCCCCGGCGGGCGGCTGGGCCTGCTGATCGCGCTGGGCCGCTCGTCGCGGGCGGGCGCCGAAGCCCCGGCTGATCGTCTCCTCCGGGCCGGCCGTGGCGTCGCCGCTGAACGCGAAGTTGAGGTCCCAGCTGATCACGCGGAACTTGCTGGTGCCGAGGTCGTACCAGAGGTAGTAGTTGCGGCCGGGCCCGGACATGTCGTCGAAGTTCAGCAGCAGGTTCTGCAGGGCGGCGTAGCGGGCGAACGACTCGACGTCCAGCCGCTCGGCCAGGCCCTTCGCGAACTCCTCGTCCGACGCCTCCTCCACCCACTTGATGAAGCCGATGACCGGCTGCAGGTCCCGTTCGCCCTTCAGGTTGACCTGCTTGAAGTCGTCGACGTACGCGGTCTGGTCCTCGCCCTGGTAGGTGAAGCTGCTGGAGGCCAGCGACTTGTACAGCACGCCGTCACCGAGCCGCTCGGCGTACCCCTCGTCCAAATACTCGACGAGCAGCCGCGGCCTGGACGCCCGGCCGTTGACGGAGAAGGAGGAGTAGGTCGTGCGCTGGGTCGGTTCGCCGGCCGCCCCCACCATGGCGATGGCCAGCGCCTCGTTGAGCAGGGTCGAGGACTGCTGCGCGGCCGGGCGTACGGCGATCTGGCTGTGGCCCTGATAGCGGCGGCCCGCCACGAACTCGTCGAAGCTGATCAGCCACGGCAGGTTCTCCGGCTCCTCGGCCTTGAGCTGCCCGAAGCCGGCCCGCCCGCCGCCCGGCGGCCGTCCCACCCCGGGCGGCTGCCCGTTTCCAGGGGGCTGCGCGTTGCCGGGTCGCTGTCCGTTCCCCGGGGGCTGCGCGTTCCCCGGAGGGCGGCCGTCGGCCGGGGGCCGGAAGCCCTCCGGCGGTCCGCCGCCGCCCGGCCGGACGCGCGGCCTGGACTGTCCCTTCCAGGTGAACCCCTGCAAGGTCGAGTTGCCCTTGAGCCGGATCCCCACGCTCGGGATCCGTGTCCCGTCGATGGTGAGATCCGCCTCGACGTACTTCTTGTCGCCGTCCTTGAAGTACTCGGTCAGCATGTCCTGGTAGCCCTCGTCCCGGAACGTGAGCGTCACCTCGTGCGGCGTGGCCGCGTCGAACAGCTCGCGGGTGCCGGTGAGGTTCTGGACGACGGTGCCGGCCTGAACGGTGCCGGAGGTGGTGACGTACGGGCGGATGGTCCCGCTGCCGAACACCCCCCAGCACGCCACCAGGAACACCGCGCACAGCGCGACCAGCTTCCAGTTCTGCCGGAGTTTGACGGGGATGCGGTGCCTGAGTGCCATGACGGGGCCCTCACAGGTCGGTCTGGTCGTACCCGGTCAGGACCGTGACGTTCTGGCCGTGGTTGCGCTCGCGCAGCGCGGCGATCACGTCCGAGGGCTCGCTGCCCTTCTTGATCTTGACCGTGTACATCAGCTCGATGAGCGCTCCGGCCCTGATCGACTCCATGCTGACCAGCTCGAACTCGTCGGTGTGCCGGACCAGCACGTCCTGGATAGCGTGCGTGTAGTCGTCGTCGGACGGCACCTGCACCTTGACGACCTGCCGCCGCACGTTCAGCTGGAACCAGCTGAACCGGTGCATGATCATGATGATCAGCGAGATCGCCACGGCGGCGACCACGGCCAGCAGGTAGAACCGGGTGCCTACGGCCATCCCGACGCCCATCACCAGGAAGATGAACCCGACGTCCCTGGTCTCCTTGATCGCGTTGCGGAACCGCACCACCGACAGCGCGCCGACCAGGGCGAAGGCGCGGGCGATGTTCGAGCCGACCACGAGCATGATGAGCGAGATCAGCATGCCGAGGATGACCAGCGTCTGCACGTACGACTGGCTGTAGGAGACGTTGCGGTGGGTCGCCCGGTAGACCCAGCCGATCATGGCGCTGAGCACGAACGACAGGGACATCGCGATCGCGATGTCGGCGACGCTGAACGTGCCGGACAGGTCCTGGAACGAGAAGTCCACGGGGGGTCACGCCTCCTTGGCGGTGGTCATGGCCGGCGGGCGGCCGTTGGAGGGGTCCAGGTCGTGGCCGGGGATGTGGAACAGGGAGCGGGGCGCCCGCCCGTACGCCTCCACGCTCTGGCAGTACTTGGAGACCCGGACCACCTGGAGGTTCCGCTCGGCGGTGAGGTCGGTCAGCCAGTACGGCACCCGCTCGTCGGCCTTGACCTCCATGATCACTTTGCCGGGCGGGACGATGAACCGGTTCTCGGCGTCGGCGCCCAGGTGGAAGTCCCTGTCACGCCCGCGTACCCGCTGGTCGAAGGTCACCCGCAGGCCCACGTCGGCACCGCGGCCCACGTACGCGTGCCGCTGGTAGCCGGTCATCGCGGTCGCCCGCAGGTCGAGGCGGCAGACCAGGTCGAGCACCTCCTCCAGGAAGGCCCGCTCGGACGGCCCGTGCGCGACCATCGCGCGCCCGTCGCACAGCGCGACGGCGTCCCGGTACGGCAGCCGCACCCGCCGCTTCTGCGTGACCCGGTTGACCCGCTGCTTGATCTCCACGAAGACCGGGGTGTCGCCGGTGACCTGGAACCGGTCGCCGTAGTGGCGGATCCGCAGCTTCCTGCGGAACTTCAGGCCCTCGATCTTCTCCCAGTAGAAGCGCAGCGCCCGGGTGTCGTAGTAGACGCTCCAGATGCCGTAGCCGTTCTCGCCGCTGTGCTCGTCGCGGTCGAGCAGGCGCTCCATCTCGGCCCGCAGCTCGCCGGCCGTGGCGGCGTCGACCAGGTACTTGATCTCGTACCGGTTGAACGCGTGCAGCCTGCTGGGAGCGCGCAGGGCGTGCCCCGCCTCGCTTGGGGGAGAGCTTGGGGCGGCGGGCTGATCTGCGGAGATGGTACGCCTGCGGAATCTGCGCAGCATGTCTCTCCTTCCGTGTCAGTCCATATGGGATCGCAACAAGCTGGGAATAGTGTGTGAACTCCCGCTTACGCTGAAGCCCGACAGGGAGGTGGACGTGGCCGAGACGGCGACGACCGGGACACCGGCCGACGAGCTGGCAGAGGTGATGGCCGAGCTGGCCGCACTCGCGGACCCGAAGATCCGCGAGGTGAACGAGCGGCACGGCGACGACCACGCCGTGAACCTGGGCAAGCTGCGCGCCATCGCCAAGCGGCTCAAGACACGGCAGGACCTCGCCCGCGAGCTGTGGGAGACGGGTGACAGCGCGGCGCGGCTGCTGGCGCTGCTGGTCTGCCGGCCGAAGGCGTTCGAGGCGGACGAGCTGGACCGCATGCTGCGCGAGGCCCGCACGCCCAAGGTGCAGGACTGGCTGGTCAACTACGTGGTGAAGAAGAGCCCGCACGCCGAGGGGCTGCGGGTGGCCTGGTTCGCCGACCCCCACCCGGTGGTGGCGAGCGCGGGCTGGGCGCTGACCGTCGAACGGGTGTCCAGGAAGCCTGAGGGTCTCGACCTGGCGGGGCTGCTGGACGTCATCGAGGCGGAGATGAAGGACGCCCATGAACGCCTCCAGTGGGCGATGAACCACTGCCTGGCCCAGATCGGCATCGACCACCCCGGGCACCGCGCCCGCGCCGTCGCCATCGGCGAGCGCCTGGAGGTGCTGAAGGACTACCCGACCTCGCCGGGCTGCACGTCCCCTTACGCGCCCGTCTGGATCGAGGAGATGGTGCGCCGCTCGGGCTGACCCGGCGGGCCCTCCACGGGCAGCAGGACACGGAACGCGGTGCCGTGGCCCGGCGCGCTGCGCGCCTCGATGCGGCCGTCGTGCGCGGCCACCAGCGCCGCCGCGATGGCTAGCCCCAGGCCGGTGCTGCCGCTCTCGCGGGAGCGGGCGGGGTCGGCGCGGTAGAAGCGGTCGAAGACGTGCGGCAGGTGCCCGGGATCGATCCCCGGCCCGTCGTCGCACACCTCGACCACGGCCACCGGCCCCCGCACCTCCTCGGCCCCCGCCCAGGTGACCGCCGCTGCGGGGCGATCGCCGGCGTCCGGCCCCCGCATGTCATCACCTCCGGCCCGGGCGGCCGCCGTGCCGTGATCGCCGGGATCCCGGTTGCCGAGGAGGACGTGGACGGTGGTGCCTTCCGGGGTGTGGGTGAGGGCGTTGCCGACCAGGTTGGCGAGGACGCGGTGCAGGCGGTGCTCGTCGCCGGTCACCCGTACCGGATCGTCGCCCAGGACCAGCTCCACCGCACGGCCGGGGTCACGCGCCCGCGCCGCGTGCACCACGTCGGCCGCGATGACGTGCAGGTCCACCTCCGTAAGGTCCAGGGCGCGCTCCTCGTCCAGACGGGCGAGCAGCAGCAGGTCCTCCACCAGGACGCCCATCCGCTCGGCTTCCCCTTCGATGCGGCCGAGGATGCGGGCCACGACGGGATCGGGGCCGGGCCGGCCGTGCCGGTACAGCTCGGCGTACCCCCTGATGGAGGTGAGCGGGGTGCGCAGCTCGTGCGAGGCGTCGGCGAGGAAGCGGCGCAGGCGCTGCTCGGAGCGTTCGCGCTGGTGCAGGGCCTCGCCCAGGCGGCCGAGCATGACGTTCAGCGCCCGGCCCAGCCGGCCCGTCTCGGTGCGCGGGTCGCTGTCGGAGACCCGCCGGTCCAGCTCGCCCGCCGCGATGGCGGTGGCCGTGCGTTCCATGCGGGTGAGCGGGCGCAGGCCGAGGCGGACCACGGCCAGCGCCACCGCGCCCAGCAGCGCCAGCACGAGGACGCCGGCCGCCGCCTCGATGAGCAGGAGCCGGCGTACGGTGCTGCGGTTGGACTCCAGGGAGAGCGAGATGGCGGCCCTGTCGCCGTCGGGCAGGCGCACGATCATGGTCCGCCACTCGGCGCCGCCCGCCATGTCGGGCACGGTGAAGGGGCCGCGCGGCGGGTGGGCGAGCAGGCCGGCGGACACGTCGGGGCCGTCGCCGCCGCCGGGCAGCCGCCGTACGACCGCGCCCGACCCGGTGAACACGGTGACCCGGAACAGGGTGGGCAGCTCCACCTCGCCCCGCGGCCGGGGCGGCGGCACGGAATCGCCCGGCGGCGGCGGTCCCTGGCGGAACGTCGCGGCGAACCCGGTGAGCTGGGTGTCCACGCGCGCCAGCAGCGAGCGGTCGAGCAGCAGCACCCCGGCCGCCGCGAAGACCGCCAGCGCCGCCGCCGACAACGCGAGCAGCGCCGCGAGCAGCCGGTGCCGCAGCGGCCACGCCCGCGCACGGGGAAGGGAACGGTCCGTCATCGGGTCCGGTCGTTCGCCGGAGAGGGTTGGGGCCATCGGTATGTTGGGATTCCGGCGCGTCATCGGGCCCGGTCCAGCAGGGTCTGGTCGCGCAGGGAGTAGCCCACGCCGCGCAGCGTGTGGATCAGCGGCCGCCCCTCGGCGTCGATCTTGCGGCGGAGGTAGCTGATGTACGACTCCACGATGCGGCTGTCGGCGCCGAAGCCGTGGCACCACACGCGGTCGAGGATCTGCGGCTTGCTCACCACCCGCTCGGCGTTGATCATCAGGTAACGCAGCAGCGCGAACTCCGTCGGCGACAGGTGGATGTGCCGGCCGGAGCGGCGTACGGCGTGGGTCTCCTCGTCCAGCTCCAGGTCGGCGTAGCGGAGCAGGCCGTCGTCGCAGGGCGCCTCGCGCGCGCCCGTGCGGCGCAGGATGGCGCGGATGCGCAGCACCACCTCCTCCAGGCTGAACGGCTTCGTCACGTAGTCGTCGCCGCCCGCCGTCAGCCCCGCGATGCGGTCGGCGACCGTGTCGCGCGCGGTCAGGAACAGCACCGGCGGCCCCCCGCCGTCCGGCCGCAGCCGCTGCGCCACCGCGAAGCCGTCGAGGTCGGGCAGCATCACGTCGAGCAGGATGAGGTCGGGCCGCTGCCGGCCGACGCTCTGCAGCGCCTGGGAGCCCGACGCGGCCGTGCGGACACGGAAGCCGTTGAGCTCCAGGGCGTCGAGCAGCAGCTCGCGGATGTTGCGCTCGTCGTCCACGACGAGTACCACCGGTGCCGGGTCCATGCGCTTTGTTCTATCGCGCCGCCGAGAAGCCGGTCATAAAACCACCGGTCAGAAAACCAGTGGTGCGGTGCGCGGCACGACCCGTAGAAGGGAGGAGCGCCGGACGAGGAGATCTTGACAGGCGGGGGCGTCAACCACGTGGTGAAGGTGGCCGGCACCGTACGCCGCCCCACCTGTGTGTTCTGGGACGGCCTGCCGGCCGCGTTCATCGACTTCGACACCGCGCATCGGCCGCCGCGGGCGACGCGGCCTTCGCCGGTCACGTCGCCCGCGGGGACGACCGCTGCTACGAGACGGACATGGCGCACCTGAGGCGGCACGCCGGCCGGCTCACTTGCCGAACCCCGCGGTGAGACCGGCAAGGAGCTGGCGGCGGCCCACCACGTACAGCACCAGAATGGGCAGCGTGGTGAGCACGACGGAGGCGAGCACCGCGGGCACGTTGATGCTGTACTGGCCCTGGAACGACCAGAGTGCCAGCGGCAGCGTGCGCTTGTCGGGGCTCTGGGTGAGCACCAGAGGCAGCAGGAAGCCGTTCCAGATCTGCAGCGCGTTGTAGATCGTCACCGTCACCACGGCGGGGCGGGTGAGCGGGAAGGCCAGCTTCCAGAGCATCTCGGTCTCGGAGGCGCCGTCGATCCGCATGGAGTCGAACAGCTCCTTGGGCACGTCCCTGATGAAGTTCGACAGGACGAGCACCGACAGCGGGATCGCGAACGCGATCGAGGGCAGGATCAGCGCCATCAGCGAGTCGTACAGGCCGAGCTGGATGATGATCAGGTAGATCGGGATCACCACGGCCTGCAGCGGGATCGCGAGACCCATCAGGAACAGCGAGTTCGTCCAGCGCAGCGACCTGCTTCTGCCGCCGCGCACGATCGCGTACGCCGCCATGAAGCTGACCAGCACGGCCGGCACCACGGCGCCGAGGGTCGCGATCACGCTGTTGATGAAGTACTGGATGAAGTCGGACTCGATGACCAGGCGGTAGTTCGCCAGCGTCGGCTCTCCCGGCGGGGCGAACGGGTTCTCCTGGTAGTAGTTCGACTGCGACTTGAAGCTGGTGATGACGATCCAGTAGATCGGCACGGCGACGATGACCAGCCAGATGACGCTGGTCACGCCGGCCATCCAGTTGGGGCGCTCCTGGCTGCGGCCGACCTTGCGGCGGTGCGAAGGGCCGGCGGAGATGGTGTCGCGCTGGGGAGCCCTGGTGGGGGCGGTCGTCATGCGTCAGGCCCCTTCAAGCTGGCTGTGGCTTTGGTCTCGGCCGCCGAGCCGGCGCAGGAGCAGCGACAGGCCGAGGCCGACGAGGACGAGGATGACCGCGATCACGCTGGCCGGACCCATGAGGTTGGCCTGGAAACCGCGCTTGTACATGTCGAGCGCGAGCACCCGGGTGGCGTCGCCGGGGCCGCCGGCGGTCAGCACGAAGATCAGGTCGAAGAGGGTCAGCGACCCGACGACCATCAGCGTGGACGACGTGATGATCGTGTACTTGAGCTGCGGCAGCGTGATGCTGAAGAACCTGCGCACCCGGCCCGCGCCGTCGAGCTCGGCGGCCTCGTACATCGAGCGCGGGATCTGCCGGATGCCGCCCTGGTAGATCAGCGAGTGGAACGGGATGTACTGCCACGACACCACGAAGATCACTACGCCGAAGGCGAGCACCGGCTCGCCCAGCCAGTCCTGGACCAGGAACGGGATGTTCAGCCCGGCGCCGAGACCGAAGTTCGGGTCGAGCAGCGCCTTGTAGGTGATCGCCAGCGCGGCGGAGCTGAGCAGCAGCGGGATGAAGAACACCACCGACAGGATCGCGCGGTACTTCTGCTGCCCGGCCAGGAAGGCCCCCATCAGGATGCTCGCGGGCGTCTGCACCGCCCACGAGACGGCCATGACGAGGAAGGTGATCCACAGCGCGTGCGGCAGGCCGGGATCGGCGAGGATGGCGCTCCAGTTACTGAACCCGGCGATACCGATCTCTCCGAGCCCGTCCCACTGCGCGAAGCTGAGGGCGAGCACCCCTACCAGCGGGATGAGGGCGAACCCGACGAAGAACACCAGCGCCGGAATGGTCATCCATTTGATGGAGCCGCCACGGCCCGCCCTGCGGGCGGGCCTGGCGGTGGTCATGACGGCGCTCACTTGCCGATGACCGCGTTCATGTTCGTGGCGAACTCCTCGGGCGAGATGGACAGCTGGAACAGCTTGGCGATGTTGTCCAGCAGCACCTCGGCGGCCGTCGGGCTGAGCGCCTGGTCCCAGGACTGACCGAAGGTCTTGGCGTTGACCGCGATGTTGTAGACGAAGCCCAGGAAGTCCTTGTCCTCGGAGTTCGCGAACTCCTTGTCCGCGCCCTTGATGATCGGGACGGCGCCCGTGCCGACCCACTCCTTGACCGCGGTGTCGTCGATCAGCGCACCGGCGAAGAACTTCTTGGCGATCTCCTTCTGCTCCGGCGTGGCCTTGGAGGAGATGGAGATGTACTGGCCGGGGTTGCCCACGGTGTTGCCGGGGTCGCCCTTGCCGCCGTCGACCGGCGGGAAGTTCATGTAGCCCAGGTTGCCGCCGGAGACGAAGTCGCCGCCGTCGGCCTTCATGCTGCCGTACGTCCAGCCGCCGTGCAGCATCATGGCGGCCTTGCCGGTGTAGAGCAGGGCCTGGTCGGCGTTGGAGTCGGCGGTGATGGAGGAGAAGCCCTTGACGAAGCCGTCGGCCTTGATCAGCTTCTGCATCTCGCCCAGCGCCTGGATCGCGACCGGGTTGGACCAGGCGTCCTTCTCACCGTCGAACACGGCCTGGAAGACCTCGGGGCCGCCGATGCGGTCGAAGAGGAACTCCAGCCACATCATGTTCGTCCAGCGCGACTGGCCGCCCAACGAGAACGGCGCGATGCCCTTGGCGTTGAACTTGGGCACCAGGTCGAGGATGTCGCCCCACGTCTGGGGCGGCTGCGCGCCGATCTTGTCGAAGGCCCGCTTGTCGTAGTAGAGGACGATCGGCTGCAGGGTCTCGCACGGCATCGCGTAGATCTTGCCGTCGATGGTCGCGGCGCCGAAGGAGGACGGGAACAGCTTGTCCTTGACGGCCGGGTTCTGCTCGAACCAGTCGGTCAGGTCGTCCACCTGGCCGGCCTGCACGTAGCTGCGCAGGGTGCCGCCACCCCAGCCCCAGATGAGGGTGGGGGCCTGGCCGGCGCCGATGGCCGTCTTGATCTTGGTCTTGAAGGCGTCGTTCTGGAACGTCGTGCCGGTGATCGTCCCGTTGGCGTTGGCCTTGTTGTGCCGTTCGATCGTCCTGGTGCGCACGCCCTCCTGGGGCTGCGTCGACAGGTACCAGTACGTGGCGCTGTTGGCGCCGCCGCCACCGGCGGTCGCGCCGGCGCCGGGGTCGCCACCGGCGCCCGTCTGGGTGGGACCCGTGCCGCCACAGGCGGCAAGCGCTGCTCCTAGGGGGACACCCATGGAGACGAGGCTGAGAAAGTTGCGGCGAGAGGTAGTCCTGGACTCCACGCTGATCTCCGTACGTGAGTGCCGCGGGCTGGGGGTCGCGGCTCGTTGATCATCGGATGCGATGGCCGGCGGTCGTGGATTGGCACCTTAGTGCCACTCTTCCACTCCTCCTAGTGTCAGCTCATCGAAACATTTTCGACATGACCGCGGGGGTCGCCAATCTAGGTTTCGGGAATAGTGGTGTCAAGAGGTTGTCGATCAGACAAACATCTGGCGTTCTGATGAGGCGCGTGTAAGGTACTACCGCGCGTGCTCTTAGCTGGAGGTCTGGGACAGCGACGGTCACGCGCCGAGGTCGGCACCGCTGGCGAAACGTCTTCGAAAAGTTACGAAAAGACCGCACCTCTTTAAGGAGCGCAGTACATGACGGCTCTAGATCGGACCCCCACGGCGAACCGGGCGCTGCGCCCGTGGCAGGACCCGGCGCTCGCCGTGGCCGACCGAGTCGAAGCCCTCCTTGCCGAGCTGACCCTGGAGGAGAAGATCGGCCAGCTCGGCAGCAGGTGGGTCGGCAACGACATGAGCCAGGCCGAGGAGCCGGAGCCGGGCGCAGAGCCGCTCAACGTGGCCCCCATGCAGGACGTCTTCGCCGCCTCCGGCACCATCCCGCTGGAGGAGGCCGCCCGGCACGGGCTCGGCCACCTGACCCGCGTCCACGGCAGCGTCCCCGTCACGCCGGAAGAAGGCGCGGCCGAGGTCGTCCGCCAGCAGCGGATCGTGATCGAACGCTCCCGGCTCGGCATCCCCGCCATCGTCCACGAGGAGTGCCTGACCGGCTTCACCGCCTACGGCGCCACCGTCTACCCGGCCGCCATCGCCTGGGCCGCCACGTTCGACCCCGGCCTGGTCGAGCGCATGGCCGCCGCCATCGGCCGCGACATGCGGGCCGTCGGCGTGCACCAGGGGCTCTCGCCGGTGCTCGACGTCGTGCGCGACTACCGGTGGGGGCGGGTCGAGGAGACCATGGGCGAGGACCCGTACCTGGTCGCGACGCTCGGCGCCGCCTACGTACGCGGGCTGGAGAACGCCGGGATCATCGCCACGCTCAAACACTTCGCCGGCTACTCCGCCTCCCGCGCCGCGCGCAACCACGGGCCCGTGCCGATGGGCAGGCGCGAGCTGCTCGACATGATCCTGCCCACCTTCGAGACCGCGATCGCGCTCGGCGGCGCCCGCTCGGTGATGAACTCCTACTCCGACGTCGACGGCGTCCCCGCCGGCGCCGACCCGTGGCTGCTCACCGAGGTGCTGCGCGACGACTGGGGCTTCACCGGCACCGTCGTCTCCGACTACTGGGCGGTTCCGTTCCTGACCACCATGCACCGCGTCGCCGCCGACACCGGCGAGGCCGGCGTGCAGGCGCTCACCGCCGGCATCGACGTCGAGCTGCCCGACACCCTCGGCTTCGGCCAGGACCTCGCCGACCGGGTACGCCGCGGCGAACTGGACGAGGAGCTCATCGACCGGGCCGTGCGCCGCCTGCTCACCCAGAAGGTCGAGCTCGGGCTGCTCGACCCCGGGTGGACGCCCGAGCAGTCCGTCGCCGGCGCCGCGGACGTCGACCTCGACTCGCCCGCCAACCGCGCACTCGCCAGAGAGCTGGCCGAGCGCTCGATCATCCTGCTCGACGCCGGCACCGCGCTGCCGCTGCTCGGTGAGGGCCGCGCCGCGCCGCGCCGCGTCGCCGTCGTCGGGCCCGCCGCCCACGACCCCCGCACGTTCATGGGCTGCTACGCCTTCCCCAACCACGTGCTGCCCCGCCACCCCGGACTCGGCCTCGGCATCGAGGCGCCCACCGTGCTCGACGCGCTCACCGCCGAGCTGCCCGGCGCCGAGCTGCGCTACGAGAAGGGCTGCGAGGTGCGCGGCGACGACCGCTCCGGCTTCGCCGCCGCCGTCGAAGCCGCCCGCGACGCCGACGTGTGCGTGGCCGTGGTCGGCGACCTGGCCGGGCTGTTCGGGCAGGGCACCTCCGGCGAGGGCTGCGACGCCGAGGACCTGCGGCTGCCCGGCGTGCAGGCCGACCTGCTCGCCGAGCTGGCCGCCACCGGCACGCCCGTGGTCGTCGTCGTGGTCTCCGGACGGCCGTACGCGCTGGGCGAGATCCGCGACGGCGCCGCCGCGCTCGTCCAGGCGTTCATGCCCGGCGAGGAGGGCGGCGCCGCCATCGCCGGCGTGCTGTCAGGCCGCGTCCAGCCCACCGGGCGGCTGCCCGTGCAGATCCCGCGCGTGCCGGGCGGCCAGCCCGGCACCTACCTGCAGCCGCCGCTCGGCACCGACAGCCACGGCATCAGCAACCTCGACCCCACCCCGCTGTTCCCCTTCGGCCACGGCGCCTCCTACACCACCTTCGAGGTGACCGGCCTGCGGCTCAGCGCCACCGAGGTGCCCACCGACGGCGAGTTCACCGCCACCGTCACCGTGCGCAACACCGGCGGGCGGGCCGGCGAGGAGGTCGTCCAGCTCTACCTCAACGACCTCGTCGCCCAGGTCACCAGACCCGTCCAGCAGCTCACCGGCTACGCCAGAGTTCCGCTCGAACCCGGCGAAAGCGCCGACGTCACCTTCCGCATACACGCCGACCGCACCGCCTTCACCGGGCGCGACCTGCGCCGCGTCGTCGAACCAGGCGACATCGAGGTGCTGGCCGGCACGTCGGCCGCCGACCTGCCGTGCCGCGCCGTCGTACGATTGACCGGCCGGACCCGCCACGTCGGCCACGACCGCCGGCTCGTCACACCCGCGGAGGTGAGCGCCGGCGCGGCCGCCGGGCAGTCTCGGCAAGGGGGTGCAGATGCCGCCCAGTCCTAGACGTGCCACGCTCGCGACGGTCGCGGCGTCCGCAGGGGTGTCGGTCGCGACCGTCTCCAAGGTGCTCAACGGCCGCAGCGACGTCTCGCCGGCCACCCGCTCGCTCGTGCAGTCGCTGCTGCAGCAGCACGACTACGTCGCCCCGGCGCCGCGCCGCGAGCAGGCCGGGCTCGGCATCGTCGAGGTGCAGTTCGACACCGACCTCAACGCCTACTCCACGGAGATCATCCAGGGCGCCGTCGAGGCCGGGGCCGAGGCCGGGGTCGGCATCGTGGTCAGCATCAGGGGCGGCCAGGCCCGCACCACCGCCTGGGCGCGCGGCCTGGTCGCCGCAGGGCGGCGCGCGCTGATCGCCGTCACCAGCGAGCTGACCGCCGGGCAGCCCGCCGCGCTCAACCGGGCGCGGCTGCCGCTCGTCCTCATCGACCCGCTCAACCTGCCGCGCACCCGGGTGACCAGCATCGGCTCCACCAACTTCGCCGGCGGGCTGGCCGCCACCCAGCACCTGCTCTCGCTCGGCCACCGGCGTATCGCCTACGTCGGCGGGCCCGCCACCGCCGCGTGCAACCAGGCGCGGCTGCACGGCTACCGGGCCGCCATGGAGGCCGAGGGGGCGCCCGTGCTGCCCGGCTACGTGCGCTCCAGCCACTTCCACTACCAGGACGGCGTCGAGGGCGGAGCCGCCGTGCTCGACCTGCCCCACGCGCCGACCGCCATCTTCGCCGGCAGCGACGAGATGGCCGTCGGCATCATGGAGGCGGCGCGGGAGCGCGGGCTGCGCATCCCGGAGGATCTGAGCATCGTCGGCTTCGACGACACCCAGATCGCCAAGGTCACCTCGCCCCCGCTGACCACCATCCGGCAGCCGCTCCGCGAGATGGGCCAGGCGGCCCTCCGCACGGCCCTGCGGCTGGCGGAAGGCGAACGCGTGGACTCCCACCACGTGGAGCTGGCCACCGAACTGGTGGTCCGCGGCTCCACCGCCCCCGTCCCCCACCGCCTCTGACCTACCTCCTCATCTCTCCCCGGCTTTTGGCCGCGGAGAGGTGAGGAGGTAGATGTTCGTCTCGAATCCCCTTCCCGCCCGCTACCAGACGCCGATTTCGGCGGTTGCCGGGCGGCGGTGGTTCGCCTCCGCTCCTTGGCGAGATCGACCCTGCTTTCTTGGCAGGGTCACCTCTGACTCTTCCGCCGAAAAGTTTCGGTCCTTCAGAACTTCTTCCCATACCGTCTCGGCTCTTCTGACCTGGTGATTCTGCGCCCGGCCACACTGCTCCGGGATTCGCGGACGGGCTGCTCCTGGCGAAACCGTTTCGAGTTTTCGCCGGTGGCGGGAAGAGGGACCGGGTGGGGGTGGTTGAGGGTGAGCGTGGAGGAGAGTGCGGTCGTCGTCATCGGGGCCGGGCAGGCCGGCCTGTCCAGTGCGTACTTTCTGCGGCGGTTCGGGGTCGAGGCCGTCGTGCTCGACGCGGAGGACGGGCCCGGCGGGGCGTGGCGGCACCGGTCGCCCTCGCTGACGATGGACAAGGTGCACGGCATCTTCGACCTGCCGGGCCACCCCAAGCCCGCGGACGGCGGCGGGGTGCGGCCCGCCGCCGAGGTCGTGCCCGCGTACTTCGACGCCTACGAGCGGGCGGCCGGGCTGCACGTCGTGCGTCCTGTGCGGGTCACGTCCGTGCGCGAGGGCGCCAGGGGGCGGTTGCTCGTCGCGACGGACGCGGGGGAGTGGTCCGCCGCCGCGCTGGTCAACGCGACCGGTACGTGGACCCGTCCCTACTGGCCGTACTACCCGGGGGCCGCCACGTTCGCCGGCCGCCGGCTGCACTACGCCGACTATCGGGGGCCGGCGGAGTTCGCGGGGCGGCGGGTGGTCGTGGTGGGCGGCGGGACATCGGCGGCGCACGTCCTGTCGGAGATCGCGGGGGTGGCCGCCGCGACCGCGTGGGTGACGCGGCGGCCACCCGTCTTCCGTGACGACGACTTCGGCGAGGACGCCAGGCGCGAAGCCGTCGCCATGGTGGAGGACCGCGTACGCGCCGGGCTGCCGCCGCAGAGCGTCGTCGCCGTGACCGGGCTCACCTACAGCACGGTCGTCCGTGAGGCGCTGGCCAAGGGGGCTCTGCACCGGCGCCCGATGTTCCGCCGCATCACCGAGACCGGCGTGGAGTGGGACGACGGCACGTTCCTGGCCTGCGACACCATCGTCTGGGCCACCGGGTTCCGCTCGGCGCTCGACCACCTCGCACCCCTGCGCCTGCGGGAGCCGGGCGGCGGCATCCGCGTCGACGGCACGCGGGTCGTCCGCGACCCCAGGGTGCAGCTGGTCGGCTACGGCCCCTCGGCCAGCACGATCGGCGCCAACCGCGCCGGCCGCATGGCCGCCCGCGAAGTCCACCGCCTTCTCACCACCACCCCCGCCCCTCCGGCCGCTGCGCTCGCGCCTTCGGCGGTTACCTTCGCGCATCCACCCGCCACCCCCGCACCTGAGGCGGCGGCCTCCTCTGCGCTTCCGGCTGCCTGAGGTCGTACCAGCGGAAATGCCCGCTGGATGTCCGGTTCATGTCCTTGTCCCCAAGGCACTGGTCGAACACCATCTCGGGTGAGGCTCACAGGCGCCGGGAAAAGGGGCGATCATGCGTGGGGATGCGCCGGGGGACGCGCGCGGCGGGCGGCGCGACGAGAAGGTCCGTAGGCGCCGGTTCACCGTCCGGGGCAGGTGGGTCAGAACGGCGGCGGTCGTCCTGGTCGCGCTGCTGGTGCCGGCCGGGGTGTCGGCGGCCAGCACGATCGGCAGGTTCGGCGACATCTACCGGGCACGCCCCGACGCCGTCTCCGCCGAGCCCGCCGCCAAGCCCCACGACCCGGCCAAGCCCACCGTCGCCTTCCTCACCGGCGGCAACGGCACCAACGCCGCCGACCTGCTGGGCCCGTACGAGGTGCTGGCGAGCACCGGCCGCTTCAACACCTACGTCGTCTCCGCGGGCCCCCGGCTGATCACCCTGACCGGCGGGCTGGACGTCGTCCCCGACCTGACGTTCGAGGAGTTACGGCAGCTCCTCACCGGGCGCGGCGACACGCTCGACGCCGTGCTCGTCCCCGCCATGGAGCAGCCGGAGCCCGCCGAGCTCGCCGCCATCAACGCCTGGCTCAGGCAGCAGTCGGCGGCCGGCGCGCTGACCGTCAGCGTCTGCAACGGCGCGCGTGCGCTGGCCCGCAGCGGCCTGCTGGACGGCCGCCCCGCCACCTCGCACTGGCTGCGCATGCGCGGCCTGCGCGCGGACTTCCCGGCGGTGAAGTGGCAGAGCGGCCTGCGGTACGTGGACGACGGCGACGTGATCACCGCGGCCGGCGTGCTGTCGGCCATCGACGGCGCCCTGCGCATCGTCGAACGCCTGGCCGACATGGACACGGCCCGCCAGGCGGCCGACGCCGTGCACTGGCGGCACTACTCGCCGGGAGCGCCCGCGCGCATGCCCGTCCAGGGGCTGGACCTGGCGGATCTGGTGGCCCCGCTCAACTCCTCCTACCAGACCCGCCCGTCGGCCATCGGCGTCCAGCTCGTCGAGGGCGCCGGGGAGCTGGAGCTGGCGTCGGTGTTCAACGGCTACACCGAGCAGTCCGTGGTCGGGCACACGATCGCGGTGGGCGACGGCCCCATCCGCTCCGAGCACGGCCTGACGTTCGTCCCCCGCAGGACCCTGGCCGCCGCGTCCGGCGACCTCGACCGGCTCCTCGTCCCGGGCCACGAAGCCGCCCGCGCCCAGGCGGCGGGCACGGGAAGGCCGGAGTACGTCCACCCGGCCGACGAGTTCGCCTTCGACGCGGTGATCCGCGACATCGCCCGCACCTACGACGTGCCGACCGCCCGCTTCGCCGCCAAGACGCTGGAGTACCCGGTGATGGACGTCGAGCTGCGCGGCGGCGCCTGGCCGTGGCGCGAGACGCTGGTCTTCGCCCTGCTCATCCTGCTGGGCGTGGCCCTCGCCCTGGGCACGGGCGCGGTGGCCCGCCGCCTGCGCACCTGAAGCGTCCTCATGCGCTCCTGGCGCGACGCGACCTACTACGCGATGGGTTCGCCGAGCCACAGGAGAGCCGGCGCGCAAGGTGGGACCGCCGCACAGAAGGTTCGGCGGGCACGGGCCCCGGCGCCGTTGGCCGAGGGGTCCGTGGGCTACTACGCGGCATAGTGTCCATACCGATCCGATCACTGTGGTGAAGGGGGTCGACACGTCCGGTGACGTCAGGTTAGCGTCCCCCTATAAGGATCTTTATCCGGTCAGGAGGGCTCCATGGAGGTTCCCGGCTACACGGAGATCCGGGAACTGGGTCACGGCGGGACCGGCCGCGTGATGCTCGCCGTCCGAGACTCCGACGGCTCACAGGTCGCGATCAAGCACCTCGCCGAGCCGCTGCGCGACGATGAGGCGTTCGTGGCGCGGTTCAGGGAAGAGGCGCGGCTCATCCAGGAGATCGACAGCCCGCACACCGCGCGCGTGCTCGACTACGTCGAGGGCGACGACGACGCGGTCATCGTGATGGAGCTGGTCGACGGTCTCACGCTGCGGCGGCTGCTGGCCGGCGAGGGCGCGACGGGCCCGCAGGCGGCGCTGGCGGTGCTGAAGGGCTCGCTGCTCGGCCTGGCGGAGGCGCACCGGCACGGCGTCGTGCACCGCGACTTCAAGCCAGAGAACGTGATGATCACCCAGGACGGCGACAGCAAGCTCGTCGACTTCGGCGTGGCGGCCAAGGTCGGGGAGACGGCCGCGCTGGCGGGCACGCCGTCGTACATGGCGCCCGAGCAGTGGGACGAGGCCCCGGCCGGGCCCGCCACCGACGTCTACGCCGCCACCCTCGTCTTCTACGAGTGCCTGACCGGCCACCGCGCCTTCCACGGCGAGAACATCGCCGCCCTCGCCTACCAGCACCAGCACCTGCCGCCGCCGATCGACGACATCGCGGCGCCGCTGCGCCCGCTGATCGAGCACGGCCTGGCCAAGGAGCCGGCACGGCGGCCGGAGTCGGCGCTGTCGTTCCTGGAGGAGCTGGAGGAGACGGCGCGCACCGCGTACGGGGACGACTGGGAGGCCCGTGGCCGCGCGACCCTGGCGTTACTGGCCGTGCCGCTGGCCGGGCTGCTGCCCAACCCGCCGCCCGCCCCCGAGCCTGGCACGGGCACGAGCCTGTTCCACAACGCGCTGTCGCCGGCCGGGAAGCTCGCCATGACCGGCGGCCTGGTGGTGGCGACGGCCGCCGCGGTGGTGTCGGCGTTCGCGATCCTGGGCGACGCGCCCGCGCCGCGCAGCGTGGCCGTGCCGCCGCCCAGCGTGGCCCCGCCGGTCACGCCGGCGCCCTCCTCGCCTGAGCCGCCGGAGCAGGCCGCGACCCCGACGACGACCCCGACGACGACACCGACGACGGGGCCGAGCACGGAGCCGACGCGCACCGAGGAGCTCCCTCTTGCGAGTGAGTCGGCCGTGGTGACGCCGCCGGCGGGCCGCCCGGCGGGCAGCGCGCCTCCCCGGGCCAGCAGGCCGACCGCCCAGCCGACCAGTACGGCTTCCAGACCCACGCAGCGCCCCACGACCACGAGGCCCACCAGAGAGCCGACCCGCAGGCCGACCACGACGAGCGGCCCCACCAGGAGGCCCCCGACGACCGCGGCGCCCACCACCGTCCGGCCGACCCCGCCGCCCCCTGCCGGCGACCCGCCCGACCCGCCGGGCAATCAGGAGCCGCCGCCCGCGACGAACCAGCCGGACCCGCCCCGCGAACGGGAGCCGCTGCTGTCGGTCTCGGTGAGCGTCTCGCTCGGCCTGCCGGTGCTGAGAGGCGGCGACCGGCTCGTGGACGCCGACATCGGGCTCGGCCTGGGCACCAGCCTGCTGGGGTTCGTGGTGGTGCCGGGCTCGGTGCTGCTCGGACGGCACATCGTGGTCCGCAGAGTACGAAAAGGCCGTGATCACGAAATATCGTGACTTGCGGGTGGGGAGGCTTGATCCTCTACTATCGTGCGTCGAATAGAGGGCGACCCCCGGCCTGAACCGCTCATGCCCGGATCCTGCCCTGTGGCCCGGGGTAAGGAGAAGCGTGGCGGAAGCCTCCCCCGTCCGTACGTCCCTGCTCTGCATCGTCCTCGCCCAGCTGCTGCTGGTCACCGCGGTCCCCGCGCACGCCGCGCCCAAGCCGACGGCCAAGCAGCTCAAGAAGGAGCTGGCCACGATGCAGAAGGACGCCGACAAGCTCATCACCGACTACTACGCCTCCCGCGTCGCCCAGCAGCAGGCGGACAAGGAGGCGAAGAAGGCGAGCGAGCGGCTGGCAGAGGCGCAGGAGACCTACGACCGCCACTCGACGGAGCTGCGGGCCATCGCGACGGCGGAGTACATGGGCGGCACGCCGGGACCGCTCGCCATCCTCGTCAGCGGGCAGAGCGGCGGCGACCCCGCGCGACTGCTGAACAGGATGGCGCTCTCCCAGCACCTCATCGACGGCCAGGACGCCAGGCTGCGCGGCCACGCTCAGGTCAGGGACGCCCGCGCGCGGGCCGAGGAGGAGGCGGCGGCCAAGGCCGAGGAGCTGAAGCGCACGGTCGGCGAGCTGGAGCGGCGCAAGAAGAAGGCCGAGAAGCAGATCGAGAAGATCAAGGACAGGATCGACCTGCTCTACACGGCGCCGGGGGTGCGGCGTCCCGACGGCACGTGGGTGCCGCAGCTGCCGGACGGGCCCGACAACATCACGCCCAGGATGCGGCTGGTCAGGCAGCTCATCCAGGAGCGGTTCGAGGTGCCGTACGGGATCGGGTGTTACCGGCCGATCCAGGACGGCGGCGAGCATCCGCTCGGGCGGGCCTGCGACTTCATGCTGAGCCGCGGCGGCGCGATGCCGTCAGGGGAGGAGCTGAAGCGCGGCGACGAGATCGCCGCCTGGGTGATCAAGAACGCGAAGCGGCTCGGCATCATGTACGTCATCTACCGCCAGCGCATCTGGCACGCCAGGACGGGCGTGTGGCGGGTGATGTCGGACCGCGGCGGCACGACGGCCAACCACTACGACCACCCGCACGTCTCGGTCTACTAGTCCCTGGTCTACTAATCCCTGGCCTGCTAGTCCTTGGCGAGGGCGGCGAGCAGGCGGTCCTCGGTGACCTCGGGGCCGTTGAGCTGCTCGGTGATGGCCCCGTCGCGCAGCACGACGACGCTGTCGCAGTTCTCCACCAGCTCGCTCACGTCGGAGGAGATGAGCAGGATGGCCAGGCCGTCCACGGCCAGCTCGTCCAGCAGGGCCTGCATCTCGACCTTGGTGGCGACGTCGACGCCCCTGGTGGGCTCGTCGAGCAGCAGCACCTTGGGGTGCATGGCCAGCCACCTGGCCAGCAGCACCTTCTGCTGGTTGCCGCCGGACAGCTCGCCGGCCGGCTGGCGGGGGGAGACGGCCTTGATGCCGAGCCGCCGCATGAAGGTCGCGACGATGTTGTCCACCTGCGCGTCGGACACGATGCCGGCCCGCGACAGGCGGGGGAGCGCGGCCAGGGCGATGTTGTCGCGCACCGACAGGGTGGGCACGATGCCCTCGGTCCTGCGGTTCTCCGGCACCAGGCCGATCCCGGCGCGTATGGCGCTCCTGATCGACCACTTGCGCACCGGCGCGCCCGCGACGGTGAGCTGACCGGCGTCCACCGGCAGCACTCCGGCGATGGCGCGGGCCGTCTCGCTGCGTCCGGCGCCGAGCAGCCCGCCGAGGCCGACGACCTCGCCGGCCCGCATGGCGAGCGACACGCCGTCGAGCATGTGGTGCCTGGTCAGGCCCTTGGCCTCCAGGACGGGCGCGTCACCGGGCGGGTCGGGCTCGCCGGCGGGCAGGGGCGGCGCGGCGGGGTGGAAGGGGCGGCCCAGCATGAGCGAGACCAGCCGCAGCCGGTCGAGCCCGGCCAGCGGCCCGGTGTGCACGACCCGGCCGTCGCGCAGCACGGTGACCCGGTCGCAGATGCCGTAGAGCTCCTCGAGGCGGTGGGTGACGTAGATGACCGAGCGGCCCTGCTCGCGCAGCCGGGTCACCGCGCCGAACAGCACCTCGAGCTCGCCGTGGTCGAGCGCGGTGGTGGGCTCGTCCATGATGACCAGGCGGGCGTCGGCGGACGCGGCCCGCGCGAGCGCGACGATCTGCCGCGCGCCCTCGCCGAGCGAGCCGAGCGGGCGGCGGACGTCCACCTCCAGCCCGTACGCCGCCAGCACCTCCGCGGCCCTGGCGTGCACGGCGGCGGAGTCGATCAGCCCGAGCCGCCCCCGCGGCTCCCTGCCGAGCAGCAGGTTGCGGGCCACGCTCATGGTGGGGACGAGGTTGGTCTCCTGGTGGATGGTGGCGATGCCGGCCTTCCTGGCGTCGGCGGGCCCGGCGAAGCGCACCGGCTCGCCGAGGAAGCGCAGCTCGCCCGCGTCGGGCGGGTAGACGCCGGAGAGCACTTTCACCAGGGTGGACTTGCCCGCGCCGTTGCCGCCGATGAGGGCGTGCACCTCGCTGGCGCGTACGGACAGGGTGACGTGGTCGAGGGCGGTGACACCCTGGAACGCCTTGAGAACGCCAGCCACCTGCAGCACGGTTGCCTCCGCCTCGATGGTGGTCGAGGAAGGAAACAATATAGTAACGGGCTTGTCACATTCGATCAGTGCGCCGATCAGAACTGGGCGACGTGCAGCCGTACGCCGCGCGCGCTCAGCTCGTCGAGCACGTCGCGGGGCGCGGAGTCGTCGGTGACCAGGTGGTCGATGCGGTCGGGCGGCACGGTCTGCACCATGGTGTCGACGCCGACCTTGGTGTGGTCGGCCAGCACCACGACCTCCTCGGCGGCGGCGGCCAGGGCCCGGTCGACGCCCGCGACCTGCATGTTGGGCGTGGACAGGCCGCGCTCGGCGGTCAGGCCGTTGCCCGAGATGAACGCCCTGCGCACCCGCAGCCCGGCCAGCGAGTGCTCGGCCGCGCTGCCGACCAGGGCGAGGATGGAGCCGCGCAGCGTGCCGCCGGTCAACATCACCTCGACGCGCGGCGAGCCGGCCAGCACCTGCGCGACCAGCAGCGAGCTGGTCACCACGGCCAGCTCGGAATGCCTGGTCAGGCGGCGGGCGAACTCCTGCGTGGTGGTGCCCGGCCCGACCACGATGGCGTCGCCGTCCTCGACGAGCGCGGCGGCGAGGTCGGCGATGGCGGCCTTCTCGGCCGACTCCAGTGACACCTTGTGCGCGTAGCCGGCCTCGCGGGACAGCTCGCCGGGCAGCGTGGCGCCGCCGTGGTGGCGGTTGAGCAGGCCCTCGGACTCGAGCGCGCGCAGGTCGCGGCGGACGGTGACCTCGGAGGAGTGGACGGCCTGGGCCAGCTCGCGCAGCGACACGGCGCCGTTGGCACGTACCAGCTCGAGGATGCGCTGGCGGCGTTCGGCGGCGAACACGGGCCTGCGTCCGTCGCTCTGCGTGTCGCTCACGGGGCCGATCATAGTCGAAAGGCCAACATGAGTTCACCTCTGACCGAACGAGAACGAATTTGATCGGAAATCTTGACCGGCTCGGTCCGGCGGTGCTTACTTTGGAGCGTGTCAGGGTCAAAAGCTGTCCGAACCTGATCGGCGCCTTCCGAAAGGACACTCCCCGTGCGTAAGCGCCTCGCGTTGCTGCTGGCCGTACTGATGTCCGTGTTATGGCAGCTGCCGGCACCCGCCTCCGCCGGAACGGCGGCCCTTCCCGAGCGGAACGGGCTGCGCGGCGACTACTACCTCGCCTCAGGGGCGGGAAAATTCGACTTCGCCGAGCTCAAGGCGAGCATCATCGACCCGAAGCTGGAGCTGACCGACCTCAACCCCATCTTCCAGCTGCTGACCGGCAGGGAGGACGACGTCTCGGTCCGCTGGACCGGGCAGATCACCCCGGAGTTCTCCGAGACCTACACCTTCTCGATCATCGGTGACAACGGCTTCCGCCTCTGGGTGGACGGCCAGGTGATCATCGATCACTGGGTGGACGACTGGGACATCGAGCAGACCGGCACCCCGATCGCCCTCGAAGCCGGCCGCGAGTACGACATCAAGGTCGAGTACTTCGAGCACTACGGCGGCGCCAACCTGCGCCTGCGCTGGCAGAGCCCGAGCCAGCCGAAGGCCATCGTGCCCACCGAGGCGCTCACCGTCCCGGCCGACTTCCAGCCGGACGGCCCGTACGACGCCCGGCTCAACACCACCGGCGACGTCGTGACGCTCACCTACCCGCAGCCCCTCGCCCCGCTGCCCGCCGGCGCGGCGGAGAAGCTCGCGCTGACCGTCGGGGCCGCCGCCTGGCCGGTCACCTCGGTCGAGCAGAAGAGCCCGGAGACCCTGGCGCTCACACTCAAGTACCCGGTCCCGGCCAAGGCCGGCGGCACCGTGCGCACCTCCTACGACGGCAGCGGCGGCATCACCTACGCCGACGGCACCCCGCTGGCCGCCTATCCGTTCGCGAGCGTGGTCAACCTGTCGGCGTACGTGCTCAAGACCCGCTGGACCGACGAGGTCGACAAGAACGACCCGCTGCCCGAGTACCCGCGGCCGCAGCTCGTCCGCGACCGCTGGCGCAGCCTCAACGGCGTCTGGCAGTTCGCCACGGCCAAGGAGGGCGAGGCCGCGCCCATCGGCCGCACCCTGCCCGAGCGGATCACCGTGCCGTACCCGGTCGAGTCGCAGCTGTCCGGCATCGGCCGGCACGAGGAGCGCATGTGGTACCGGCGCACGTTCGAGGTGCCGCGCTCCTGGAGCGGCGAGCGGCTGATGCTGCACCTCGACGCCGTCGACTGGGACGCCGCCGTCTACGTCAACGGCAAGCGCGTCACCACCCACAAGGGCGGCTACGACCGCATCAGCGTGGACGTCACCGGCGCGCTCAAGCGCAAGGGCCCGCAGGAGCTGGTCGTCGGCGTGTACGACCCGACCGACCGCGGTGCCCAGCCCGTCGGCAAGCAGCGGCTGGAAGCCGGCAACATCTGGTACACCCCCGTGTCCGGCATCTGGCAGACCGTCTGGATCGAGCCGGTCGGCAGGGACCGCGTCGACCGCGTCGACACCACCCCCGACGTGCGCGGCCAGGCCGTGGACGTCACCGTGCACGGCACCCCGGGCACCGCCACCGTGATCGTCAGGGACGGCCGCCGCGTCATCGGCACCGCGCACGGCAAGACCGGCAAGAAGCTGCGCGTCCCCGTGCGCAAGCCCAAGCTCTGGTCGCCGGACAGCCCCCACCTGTACGACCTGGAGGTCAGGCTCAAGGGCGACAAGGTCGAGTCGTACTTCGGGATGCGCGAGATCACCCTGTCCGGCAACCGGATGCTGCTCAACGGCAAGCCGGTCTTCCAGATCGGCCCGCTCGACCAGGGCTTCTGGCCGGACGGCATCTACACCGCGCCCACCGACGAGGCCCTGCGCCACGACCTGGAGCAGACCAAGGCGCTCGGCTTCAACGCGGTGCGCAAGCACGTCAAGGTCGAGCCCGACCGCTGGTACCACTACGCCGACAAGCTCGGCCTGCTGGTCTGGCAGGACATGCCGTCGGCCTTCAGGACCGACGACAGGCAGCAGTTCGAGACCGAGCTGCGCGCGATGATCGACCAGCACAGGAGCAGCCCGTCGATCGTCATGTGGGTGCCGTTCAACGAGGGCTGGGGCCAGTACGACCAGGCCCGCATCGCCGACCTCGTCAAGAGCTGGGACCCGAGCCGCCTGGTGAACAACATGAGCGGCGTCAACTGCTGCGGCGCCGTGGACGGCGGCAACGGCGACGTCAAGGACTTCCACATCTACCCGGGCCCCGGCAACCCCGGCAAGCCCGAGGGCGACCGCGCGACCGTGATCGGCGAGTACGGCGGCCTGGCCCTGCCGCTCGTCGGCCACACCTGGTCGGGCGGCGGCTGGGGCTACGCGGTCGAGCCCGACCCCGAGGCCCTCACGAACCGCTACGTGGGCATGGTCGAGGAGCTGGCGCGGCTGCACGCCTGCGAGCAGCTCAGCGCCGCCATCTACACCCAGACGACGGACGTCGAGACCGAGATCAACGGCCTCATGACGTACGACAGGGCGATCACCAAGCCCGACGTCAAGCGCCTCCACGACGCCCACAAGGCGCTGACCAGCGCGATCAACCCCACCTGCGACTGAACCACCGCCGCGCCCCGGCCCTGTGCGAGGGCCGGGGCGCGCACCGGCAGGACCTGATAAGAAGGGAACCGCGATGACCCCCCATCTCCGGACGGCCGCCCTGACCCTGGCCGTCCTCCTCACCGCGACGGCCTGCGCCAAGGCGGAGGAGCCGCAGGGCGCGCCCGCCCCCACCGGCACCGCGGGGCGGCAGGTCGTCCAGACACCTGCGGGCACGGCCGGCCCGACCTGCACGCTGGAGCAGTTCGGCGGCACGAAGTTCGACCTGAAGACGGCCACCGTGGGCTTCTCCCAGTCGGAGAAGGAGGCCAACCCGTTCCGCATCGCGGAGACCAAGTCGATCAGGGACGAGGCGGCCGAGCTCGGCATCGGCGACCTCAAGGTGACCAACGCCCAGTCGCAGTTCTCCAAGCAGATCACCGACGTGCAGCAGCTCATCGCCCAGGGCGTGCAGCTCCTGGTCATCGCGCCGCTCAACTCCGACGGCTGGGAGCCGGTGCTCCAGCAGGCCGCGGCCAAGAAGATCCCCATCATCACGGTCGACCGCAAGATCAACGCCAAGCCGTGCAGCGACTACCTGACCTTCATCGGCTCCGACTTCTACGAGCAGGGCAAGCGCGCCGCCGACCGGATGATCGACGCGCTCGGCGGCAAGGGCAAGGTCGCCATCCTCCTCGGCGCCCCCGGCAACAACGTCACCACCGAGCGCACCAACGGCTTCAAGGACCGCGTCAAGGAGAAGGCGCCGGACATCACGATCTCGTTCGAGCAGACCGGCGAGTTCGCCCGCGAGAAGGGCCAGCAGGTCACCGAGCAGCTCATCCAGTCCAACCCCGACATCAACGGCATCTACGCCGAGAACGACGAGATGGCGCTCGGCGCGGTCACCGCGCTCAAGGGCGCGGGCAAGGAGCCGGGCGACATCAAGATCGTCTCGGTCGACGGCACCCGCAGCGCCGTCCAGGGCATCGTGGACGGCTGGCTGCACGCGGTCATCGAGTCCAACCCGCGCTTCGGGCCGCTGGCCTTCGAGACCGCGCAGAAGTTCCTCGACGGCGAGGCCATCCCCGACAAGGTGATCATCTCCGACCGTGACTACGACACCACCAACGCCAAGGACTCCCTCGGAGAGGCGTACTGAGGTGGAAGCGGTTCTCGAGGCCCGCGCCGTCAGCAAACGCTTCCCCGGCGTCCTCGCGCTCGACGGCGTGTCCCTCGCCCTGCGTCCTGGCGAGGTGCACGCCCTCGTCGGCGAGAACGGCGCCGGCAAGTCCACCTTGATCAAGGTGTTCACCGGCGTCTACCGCCCCGACGAGGGCGAGCTGCGCTATCAGGGCGGCACCGCCGCCTTCGGCAGCCCCATGGAGGCGCAGCGGGCCGGCATCTCCACCATCTACCAGGAGGTCAACCTCGTCCCCATGATGTCGGTGGCCCGCAACCTGCTGCTCGGCCGCGAGCCGCGCGGCAGGTTCGGCGTCATCGACGCCGCCGCCCTGTACGGCGAGGCCGAGCGGGTGCTGGCCGGCTACGGCGTCGAGACCGACGTCCGCCGCCCGCTGCGCACGCTCGGCGTCGGCGCCCAGCAGATGGTGGCCCTGGCCCGCGCCGTCTCCGTGGACGCCCGCGTCGTCATCATGGACGAGCCCACCTCCTCCCTGGAGCCGCGCGAGGTCGAGACGCTGTTCGGCGTGATCAGGCGGCTGCGCGACAGCGGCATCGCGGTCATGTACGTCAGCCACCGCCTCGACGAGCTCTACCAGGTGTGCGACCAGGTCACCGTGCTGCGCGACGGCCGGCTCGCGCACACCGGGCCGCTGGCCGCGCTCGACCGGCTGAAGCTCATCGCCCTCATGCTGGGCCGCGACCTCGACGAGGTCCGCGCCCAGGGCGTGACCCGCTTCAGCCGCGACCGCCACGGCTCCGGCGCGGACGCTCCCGTGGTCGAGGCCCGCGGCCTGACCCGCAGGCACGTGCTCGACGGGGTGAACGTCAGCGTCGAGCCCGGCGAGGTCGTCGGGCTCGGCGGCCTGCTCGGCGCGGGACGTACCGAGACCGCCAAGGCCATCGTCGGCGCGCTGCCGCTCGACGGCGGTCAGGTGCTCGTCGCCGGGCTGCCGCTGCGCGGCGGCTCCACCGCCGCCGCCATCAAGGCCGGCGTCAGCCTGCTGCCCGAGGACCGCAAGGCCGAGGGCATCATCCCGACGCTGTCCGTCCGCGAGAACATCGCCCTGGCCGCCCTGCCCGCGCTCGGCCGGGCCGGCGTGGTGTCCGAGGCGAAGATCGACCGGGTGGTCGAGATCTTCATGCGGAGGCTGAGGATCAAGGCCGCCTCGCAGCACCAGCTCGTCTCCGAGCTGTCCGGCGGCAACCAGCAGAAGGTGCTGCTGGCCCGCTGGCTCGCCGTCCGGCCCAAGGTGCTGCTGCTGGACGAGCCCACCCGCGGCATCGACGTCGGCGCCAAGGCCGAGGTGCAGGCGTTGATCGACGAGCTGGCCCAGGAAGGGCTGGGCGTGCTGCTCATCTCCTCCGACCTGGAGGAGCTGGTCGAGGGCGCCGACCGGATCCTCGTGCTGCGCGAGGGCACGGTCGTGGGCGAGCTGTCCGGCGACGAGGTGACCGAGGAGAGGATCATGGCGACGATCGCGGAGCAGGCCGATGGCTGAGCTGACCTCCAGGGGGAGCGCCCGGGTCGCCGTGCTCAAACCCCAGGTGTACGCGTGGGTGCAGGACTACGGCGTGTACGCGGCCGTCCTCGTGCTGCTGCTGTTCAACGTGCTGTTCACCCCGCACTTCCTCGACGCCTCCAACTTCCGCACCCAGCTCGTCCAGGTCACCCCCATCGTGATCGTCTCGCTGGGCATGGCGCTGGTCATCGGCACCCAGGGCATCGACCTGTCCGTCGGGTCCGTGATGGCGCTGGCCGCCGCGCTGACCGTGCTCTACCTCGGCTACGGCTGGCTGCCCGCGGCCGTCGTGGCCGTCATCGGCGGCGCCGTGGTGGGCGCGGCGGGCGGGGCGCTGGTCGCGTACGTCGGCGTGCAGCCCATCGTCGCCACGCTCGCGCTGCTGGTCGGCGTGCGCGGCCTGGCCAACGTGCTGGTGCCGCAGCTCGTCGAGTTCCGCAACCCCGACCTCATCGCGCTCGGCAGCAGCTCCGTGGCCGGGATCCCGGTCATCGTGCTCATCGCGGCGGCGCTCACCGTGATCGTGCTGTTCGTGGTGCGGCGCACCACGTTCGGCCGGCAGGTCGTCGCCATCGGCGGCAACCGCTCGGCCAGCGAGCTGTCCGGCCTGCCCGTCAAGCGGGTGCTGCTGATCGTGTACGTGATCTGCGGCCTGCTCGCCGCCCTGGCCGGCGTCCTGGCCACGGCCCGGTTGCAGGCCAGCGACCCCACCTCGCTCGGCCTGTTCATCGAGCTGTCGGCGATCACCGCCGTCGTGGTCGGCGGCACGCCGCTGACCGGCGGCCGGATCAGGGTGCTCAGCACGGTCATGGGCGCGCTGCTCATGCAGCTCCTGGCCGCCACGCTGATCAAGCACAACCTCCCGCAGTCATGGACCCAGATGGTCCAGGCGGTCATCATCCTGGCCGCCGTCTACGCCACCAGGAAGCGGGGGACCCGATGAACCGCGAACAGGTGAGCAGGCTGCTCCAGCAGCACGGCGCCGTCATGGTGCTCGGCCTGCTGGTCGTCGTGGGCAGCCTGGCCTTCGACTCCTTCGCCACCACCGCCAACGCCGCCAGCGTGGTCGTCTCCTCGTCGTTCCTCGCGATCATCGCCGTCGGGATGACGTTCGTGATCATCAGCGGCGGCATCGATCTGTCCGTCGGGTCGCTGTTCGTCCTCGGCGGCGTGCTGGCCGCCTACGGCTCCCAGTACGGCCTGCTCGTGGCGCTGCTGCTGCCGCTCGCCGTGTGCGGGGTCGTCGGGCTGCTGCAGGGGCTGGTCATCGCGCGTACCGGGATGGCGCCGTTCATCGTGACGCTGGCCGGGCTGCTCGGTGTGCGCGGGCTGATGCTGGCCATCTCCGACGAGGGCGCCACCACGTACCTCGTCGAGGACCGCGCCTTCGCCACGCTCGGCCAGGGCGAGATCCTCGGCCTGTCCTACCCCGTCTACCTCACCGCCGCCCTCGCGCTGCTCGCCATGGTGCTGCTGCAGCGCACCGGATTCGGCCAGAACGTCTACGCCATCGGCGGCAACGAGCAGGCGGCGGCCCTGATGGGCGTGCCGGTCGTGCGGACCAAGGTGTACGTGTACGTCATGTCCGGCCTGCTGGCCGGGCTGGCCGGCGCGCTCAACGCCGCCCGGCTCTCCTCCGGCGTCACCATCCTCGGCATCGGCCTCGAACTCGACGCCATCGCGGCCGTCGTGATCGGCGGCACCCTGCTGACCGGCGGCGCCGGCGGCATCACCGGCTCCGTGGCCGGGGTGCTGCTGCTGGGCGTCATCCAGAGCCTCATCAACCAGGTGGGCAACCTGACGTCGGCGTTCCAGCAGGTGGTCAGCGGCCTCTTCCTGGCTCTGGTGGTGGTGGCCCAACGCCTCCTCAGCAAGGCCCAGCGCCTCACCTGACCCTTCACCTGATCGGGGGCGGTCAGCGGACGCGGCCGCGGGGCTTGAGGCGGGTGCCGGGGAGGACCGGCGCGGGCAGGGGCGCGCCGTCGAAGCCCTCGACGACGCCGAAGCCCTCGCCGTCCATCCACTCCTTGCGGTACGCGGCCACCTCCTCGTGGGAGCGGCCGACGAAGTTCCACCACATGACGATCTCCTCGGCGAACGGCTCGCCGCCGATGAGCAGCACCCGGCCGCGGCCCGGCAGGCGTATCGAGGTGCGGCCCGGCGGCACGTACACCAGCGGGCCCCGCTCCACCCCGGCCACCTCGCCGTCGAGCAGCAGCAGCCCGTGCTCGAAGCCCGGCTCCAGCGGCACCTCGGCGGCGCCGTCGATCGCCAGCTCGGCTCCCACGAGCGGGGTGTAGGCGGTGGCGGGCGAGGTCACCCCGCCGAGCGTGCCCATGAGAACGCGGGCCCGGTGGCCGGTGCCGTCCAGCACGGGCGGCTCGGGGTGGTGCTCGAAGGCGGGCGCGGTGTGGCGGTGCTCGCCGGGCAGCGCCACCCACAGCTGGACGCCGTGCAGCACGGTCTGCGGCGACTCCTCCGAATGGGAGATGCCGCGGCCGGCCGTCATGAGGTTGAGCTGGCCCGGCCGGACCTCCTGCAGCGTGCCCAGGCTGTCGCGGTGCAGCACCTCGCCCTCGACCAGCCAGCTCACGGTCTGCAGGCCGGTGTGCGGGTGGGGCGGCACCCGCATGGTGGCGTGCTGCGGCCCGTACGCGTCGACGAAGCACCACGCGCCGATCATGCGGCGGTGCACGCCCGGCAGGGTCCTGCTGACCGTCATCGCCCGGGGCCCGCCCAGCGGCACCTCCCGCCCGATCAGGACCTCCCGCTCGTCCGGCGCGTCAGGCGCCGGGACGGCCGCCCCTTCCGCCTCGATGGCGGGCCCGCCGGCCGGGCCGGCGGTGCAGCGGATCTCGCGGGGGTCCCGTTCCAGGTTGCTCACGCCCGAACTCTACGTCGTGGCGCTGCGCGGGCGACGACTCAGGTGAGCATCTCCCACCAGCCCTCGACCGTGGGGGCGGCGGAGGCGTCCACGGCCTCCCCGGGACGCGGGACCGCGATGCGGACGTCGCGGGCCTTGGCCTCGCGCCACAGCCGGTCCACCGGCTCGGCCCAGGGGTGCAGGGCGAGCGTGAACGTGGCCCAGTGCACCGGCAGCAGCAGCTTTCCGCCCAGGTCGAGGTGGGCGTTGACGGCCTCTTCCGGGTTCATGTGGATGTCCGGCCAGGCCGGGCTGTAGGCGCCGATCGGCATCAGCGTCAGGTCGAACGGGCCGTGCTTGCTCCCGATGCCCCGGTAGCCCTCGAAGTAGCCGGAGTCACCCGCGTAGAACACCCGCTTGGTGGGCCCGGCCACTACCCAGGAGCCCCACAGCGTGTCGTTGCGGCTCAGGGTGCGGCCGGAGAAGTGGCGGGCCGCCGTGGCGGCGAAGCGCAGCCCCGCCACCTCGGCCTCCTCGTCCCAGTCCAGCTCGATGATGCGGTACGCGGCCACGCCCCACCGCTCCAGGTGCGCCCCGATGCCCAGCGGCACGATGAACGGCGCCTTCTGCGTCCTGTTGAGCCTGCGCACGGTCGCCATGTCGAGGTGGTCGTAGTGGTCGTGGGAGATGGCGATCGCGTCCACCTCGGGCAGCTCGTTCAGCTCCACCGGCACCGGGTGGTGCCGCTTGGGGCCGACGAACCGCGTGGGGGAGACCCGGCGGCTCCACACCGGGTCGAACAGCACCCGCCTGCCCTCGATCTCCACCAGCGTGGAGGCGTGGCCGTACCAGACCGCGCGCACGCCGTCGGCGGGCGGCGCGTCGGCCGGCGGGATGCGCAGCGGGATGGGACCTGCCGGGTGCCGCTGCTCGCGGTCCTGGGCGAACTCGCCGAGCATGCTGACGGGCGGCCCGGACGGCACGGTCGCCGCCCCGGGCATCGGATTGACGAACGCGCCGTCCCTGAACTGCGCCGAGCGCCTGATCCGCGCCACCCGGTCGGGCCCCGACCGCAGCGGCCGCATGCCCAGCTCGGCGGGAACCTCGCGCAGCGCCCAGCCGGCCGCGGCCAGGACCGCGCCGCCCGCGAGGATCCGCCGTGCCGTCCGCATCCCTGCCATCGCTCACACTCCCCTGGAAGATCTCTCACGTCCCGATCGGTGTGAACGGGACTCCCCGGTGTTCTACATCTACGATATATCGCGATAGGTCAGACGGGCGTGATCGCTCCACCGGCGTTGACCGAATCCGGCCACCGCCGGGGCGCGCCCGCGTAGGGGCGGCGTGCGCGGCGATGCCGGGCCCCGTCACCGAAGCGGCGACCTCGTCCGGTTGAAGGAAACCTATCGGTCGCCCCGAACCCCCGGAACGCCACCCCCATCGTCCGCGTCAGCGGCGTTGGTCGCGGCCGCGGTGGGGGTGGGGCCATGGGTTCGGGCGGCAGCGGCCGAGGGATTTCGACTGCTGGACCATGACGGGGGCCAGGCGGCCGGGGCCCGGGCAGTGGCGGTGGTCGTGTCCGAGGGCGTGGCCGACCTCGTGGTTGATCAGGTAGTGCCGGTACGCCGCCAGGTCGCCGTCGTACTGGGGGACGCCCTTCGCCCAGCGCAGGGCGTTGATGACCGAGCGGCGGCCGTTCCAGCAGGACAGTTCGCCGCCGGTGCGCAGCGGCAGGCACTGGCGGATGGTCATGCGCGGGCTGGACAGTGCGACGCGCACCCGTACGGGGCCGTGGTCCACGCGGTGGAAGCGGGCCCAGCCGCGGACGTCGTTGAGCGTCCTGTGCACCTCGGCGGCGAACGCGCGCGGCTCGAACGGCAGCCCGCGCTCCACCTCCACCAGGTACCGCACCGCCGCGCCACGGCCGGGCCTGGCGGGGGCCGAGCCTGGGACGATCGCGTAGCGGCCGGAGGCGGCGTTCGGCACCCGTACCTCCTCCTGCTCGGGCGCCTCCTCGCGGTGGCGGGGCGCCAGCGGCCTGGGGGCAGGCGAGGGCGGAGGTGTGATCGAGGGGGAAGGGGGCGCGGTGGCCTCCGGGTTCGCGCAGCCGGCCAGCGCCGCGAGCAGCAGCAGGAGCAGTGCGAGCAGCGGCAAGACGGCCTCCCCACGACGTCACCGGTGGGGAGGTATCCGATCTTACGTTGCCGCTTGTCGCACTTGACGGCCAGGGTGGCTTATCGCGCTCGGTGCCCGAATTCAGCCGGTGGGCGGCCGGTACGGGGCGAGGTCGATGGGCGGCCGCTCCCCGAGCGCCAGCGCGGCGGCGAGCTCACCGGTGAACGGGCCCGCCGTCAGCCCGTACGCGCTCAGCCCCGTCGCCACCACCACGCGGTCCGTCACCGGCCCGATGAGGGCGGAGCCCGGAGCGTAGACCGGGCGCAGGCCGACCCGCGTCTCCGAGACCGTCGCGCTGGCCAGCCCCGGCGCCACCCGCAGCCCGGCCTCGATGACCTCGTCGAGCCCGCCCACGGTGACGCGCGGCGCGAACCCGACGTCCTCGACCGTCGCGCCGACCACCACCCGCGAGTCGGGGAAGCCCAGCAGGTACGGCCCCATGCGGGGCAGGATGATCGGCCACCACGCGGTGTCCACGCCCTCCAGCGTGGCGTGCAGGATCTGGCCCCGGCGGGGGAAGACCGGCAGCTCGACGCCCAGCGGCCGGCACACCTCACCCGTCCACGCACCGGCCGCCACGATGACCGCGTCCGCCTCGAGCGGCACCCCCTCACCCATGGGCTCTTGCTGGACGCCGGGCATCGCCGGCGCATCAGGGTGAAGCGGCGCCGCCTGCCGCCACGAGGCATCCCCGGCCGGGACCGCCGCGGAGGAGCCGGTCCCGGCGGGGGCCGTTCCGGAGAGGGCGGGGGCGGGCGGGGGAGGGGTGGGGGCCGAGGTCTCCGGGTGGTCGGCGGGGTGGAGGAGGACCTGGCCGTCCTGGGTCAGGGTGGCGGTGCCCGTACGGACCTCGGCGCCCCTCGCCACCGCCGCCGCGAGCAGGGCGTCGCGCACCGAGCGGCCGTCCACCCTGGCCGCGCCCGGCACCAGCAGCGCGCTCAGCGTGTCGGACAGCGGCGGGAACAGCTCGGCAGGGGTCGCCACGTCCACGACCTCGCCCATCTCGGGCGCACCGGCGTAGCGGCGGCGCAGCAGCGCCCGCACCGGCTCCAGGTCCACCGGGTCCTCGGCCACCAGCAGCGCGCCCACCTTGGCGTAGCCGATGTCCTCGCCCAGCTCCTCCACCAGGCCGGGGTAGTGGCGGGCGCCCTCGCGGGTCAGGCGGTACCAGTCGTCGTCTTCGGGGTGGTCCACCCACGGGCAGACGATGCCGGCCCCCGCCTGCGTCGCCTCGCCCGGGTAGCCGCCGTCCACGACGGTCACCGCCGCGCCCCTGCGGCTCAGGTGGTAGGCCGCGCCGGCCCCCACGATGCCGCTTCCGATCACCACAACACGCATGCTCCCCATGTTCGCAGCCGGGGTGAGCAGGGCCGATGACCGGGCCGGGGTCTAGGCCGGGGTCTGGGCCGGGGTCTGGGCCGGGGTTACACGGAGGCGCGCATGCTCTGCCGCAGTTGCGGCGTCAGGAACGACGAGCGAGGGCCGGCCAGGGCCGCGTCCATGCGCTCGGCCTGGCCGAGGGTGAACATGTACATGGCGGCGTCCTCGACATAGTCCATGTAGTTCATGAACATGTCGCCGTTCGGCGCGTTGCCGCAGCTCACGGCCGGGAAGGACGGGGAGCCGCGGTTGGGCCCCGCCTGGTTGGGGGTGTCGTCGACGAAGTCGCTGCCCGAGCAGCCGTCGCCGTCGTCGCCCCAGATGTGGCGCAGGTTCAGCCAGTGGCCGACCTCGTGGGTGGCGGTCCGGCCCCCGTCGTACGGGGCGGCCGCCGTCCCGGTGGTGCCGAACGCGCTGTGCCGGATGACCACCCCGTCGAGCTCGGGCGGCCCGCCGGGGAAGGCGGCGTACCCGAGCGCGTCCGTCAGCTCGCACACCCAGACATTCAGGTAGCGGTCGGCGGGCCAGGCGTCGGAGCCGCCCTGCGCGCTGAACTTGACCCTGTCGTCGGTGCTGAACCCGGCGGCATCGGTGGAGACGCGGACGACGCCGGAGGTGGGCTCGCCGTCGGGCCCGGTCGAGGCCAGCCGGAACTCCAGCCGGGCGTCGGCCACGACGTTCCGCCACACCTGCGGCACCTTGCTCACGTCGGGGTTGGCCATGCGGAAGTCGGCGTTCAGCACCTTGAGCTGGCTGTCGATCTGCTCCTGGCCGACGTCCTGCTCGGGGGTGCGGTGGACGACGTGCACCACCACGGGGATGGTGACGACCTCGTCCCGGGCGGCGGCCCTGGCGGTCCTCCTGGCGAACGTCTCGTTCTCGATCGCGGCCAGCGCCAGCGCGTAGCGGGGCGAGGAGGCGAGCAGGCGGCGATGGACGGGCATGGTGGCGCAACGGTCGGTGTCGGGCACGGGGGTTCCCTTTCGGTGCGCGCGGCGGAGAGCCGCACAGGGGGGACGGTTGGCTCCTGCACATCTACCCAGAATGTAGTCGAACAATCACTCTGAGTGATGACAGGAGCCTTTCGTCCCCCTTGCGCTCAGCGCACCGTGACGGACGAGGCGGCCGTGCCGCCGCCGCGGTCCTCCCATCCGGCCAGGACGTTCGCGCCCTTGCCCGGGGCGCGGGTCACCGGCACGGTGACGGTGGTGACGCCCTTGCGGGAGACGGTCACGACCTTGCTGCCGGCCGTGCCCTCGGCGTCACGGACGAACAGGTGCGCCTTGCCCGGCCCACCGGCCTGCAGCCGCACCCGCACGGCGTCGCCCCCGGCCGAGGCGGTCAGCACCCGCGCGGCCGAAGAGGCGGCCGGCGCGCCCGCGGGCGGCACGTGCACGCGCACCGCCTGCTCCAGCGTCTGCGGCGAGTCCAGGGAGGACAGCGCCGTGTCGGGGATCACCGGGTCGGGCGGCGTCGTGGGCCGGTCGGCGGGCGGCTGGTAGCCGGGCAGCGTGGCCACGCCCCACCGGTACGGGTCACCCTGCACCCCGCCCCACGTGGACCAGCCGATCCGGGTCTGACCGGTCTTGTCCTGGGTGTCGGAGTCGTACACGAGGATGTTCAGCCCGAGGTGCGCGGGATCGACCGCGCCCGGCAGCACCTCCATCGGGATGGACAGCTCCACCGTGTACCCGCCGTCGCCCGTCGTGGACGCCACCTTCATGCCGGGCGCGGTCTCCTCGCCGGGGCCCTGGCGGTTGTCGGCGTCGCGCAGGAAGCACGGCGGCCCCTCGGCGGTGACCGGCAGGACCGCGGCCTTGAAGGTGGTGGAGGTGTTCTCGGACGTGCCGCGCGGGTCGAGGGTGACCTCCACCGCGTCGGTACGCCAGTGCCGCTTGCAGTCGGAGGCGGCGAGCGGCGTGCCGAGCACGTCGTCCTTCACGTGCACCAGCAGGTAGAGCGTGTCGTCGTGCCAGGCGGCCCGGGCCGTGCCCGAGCAGTCGGCCGCCGACGCGCACGCGCTGCCCTCCCACAGGCGGGAGATGTCGATCGGGTCGCCGGCGTACTCGCCGTCGCCCTCGGCGCCGTCCACCGCCGGCGCGGTCTCGGCCTGCGGCACCGTGGTGGCGGGCACGAGTTCGAGCGCGGGCCTGGCAGTGGCGGAGCCGCCGCCGTCGACGGTCGTGGTGATCGTGTACGCGTAGTCGCCGCCCTCGTTGGACGTCTTCAGCGACGGGTCGGAGTTGGTCACCTCGAACGGCACGGTCGTGGACTCGCCCGCGGCGAGATCCTCGAAGGGCGCCTCGGTCTGCTCGGCGGTGAACCCGCCGGGCAGGCCGAGCCGTACGGTGCCGGACCGCGTCTCCCCGCTGACGTTGGTGACGACCACGCCCACCTCGCGGCCGCCGCCGGAGGGGAGCGTGAGCACGGGCGGGACGATGCCGCCGAGCTGCGGCACGCCCACCTCGGCCGTCCACTTCTCGTACTGGGCGACCTGGGGGAGCGGCTGCTGCGCGGCGCGGACCGGCGGGCTCACCTCGACCTGCCGGTCGGTGTAGCCGCCGCCGCGCTCGGTGGTGAGGGTGGCGGCCAGGCGTACCCGGCCGGGCGCGGCCTGCGCGGGAGGCGTCACCTTGAAGGCGGCCTTCCCGGAGCGCCCGGCCCGCAGCCTGCCGAGGTCGCCGGAGCCGCTGACCTGCCAGCCGTCCGGCACCCGCAGCGCCACCTCGGAGCGGCCGAGCTCCTCCTTCGGCGGCGCGCTCACCTCGGCCTCGACCGTGAACGCCGCCCCCGGCCGCACGTCGAACTCGCCCGTGCGCAGGGCGAACCGCGTGCCGACCGGAACGCCGCCCTTGGCCCTGGTCAGCGCGCCGTCGAGGATGTTCGTGGGCGCGGCGGCGGCCGGGCTGCCCGGCTCGGGGAACGGCACCCGCGCGTCCACCTGGGTGAAGAAGTCGCAGCCGAGCTGCGCGGGGTCGGACGGCACGTCGGGGAAGCCGGCCCAGCCCTGCGAGGCGTACGTGCGCTGCGCCTCACGCTCGACGGCGGCCCACGTCCTGCCCCTGCTGGGCGAGGTGCGCCCGCTCCAGACGCCGAACACGTTCTGCGCGGGATTGTTCGGCTTGTACGTCGAGGAGCACGACGGCCCGACCTGCCCGGTGCCGCGCGCCCCGCCGGTGAACAGCCGGGCCGGAGCGAACGGCCGCAGCCCCTCCTTCGTGATCTGGCCGGGGAACGCCTTCGGGTCGGCCGCCGCGTAGAACGCCGCGATCGCCAGCCTGGCCGCCTCCTGGTGGTTGCCGTGGTTGCCCGGCGTCGGAGCCGGATCCATGGTGAGGATGATCTCCGGCCGGGTCTGGCGGACGACCCTGACCACCTTCTCCAGCGTGTCGCCGCCCCACACCTGGTCGGTCAGCGGCGCGCTCACCGTGTAGTAGAAGTCGACGTCGTCGAGGTTGAACACCTCGCGCACGCCCGCCTTGCCGACGGCCGCGCGCTCCTCCGACTCGCGCAGCAGCCCGAGCGCGGGCCCCTCCTCGGGGCCGACGGCGTTGCCGCCGCCCTCGCCCCTGGTCACGGTCACCACGCCGGCGCGCACGCCGTGGTCCTCGTTCCACTGGCCGAGCGTGGACAGCGTGCCCGACTCGTCGTCGGGATGCGCGCCGACGAACAGCGCGTCGAGATCGACGGGAGCCGGCGCGGCGCTCGCCGGAAGGGCGCCCGCCGGAAGGGCGCCCGCCGGAAGGGCGCTCGCTGGAAGGGCGGGGAGAAGACCGAGGACGAGCGCGGCGGCGGCCAGCGGAGCCGCGCTCCGCCGCGCGGCGGATACGTTGATGGGCATCGAACCTCCGGGGGGCTACTCGCGGACCGCCCCCTGAAGCAGTCCGCGGACGAAGTGGCGCTGGAGGAACAGGTAGAAGATGACGACGGGCGTCGCGACGATGACCGACCCGGCCGCGAGCAGCGTGAAGCCGGAGGTGTACTGGCCCTGGAAGAAGGCCAGCCCGAGCGGCGCCGTACGCAGCGACTCGCTGGTCACCATGATCAGCGGGATGAGGAACTCGTTCCACGTCCACATGAACACCAGCAGCGTCAGCGTGACGATCGCGGGCCTGGCCGGCGGCAGCAGCACCTGCCACAGCACCCGCCAGCTCGACGCCCCGTCGATGCGCGCGGCCTCGACGATCGCCCGGTTGGAGGTCAGGAAGTAGGCCCGCATCCAGAACGTCCCGAACGCCACCGACATCGCGACCTGCGGCAGCGTGATCGACCAGAACGTGTCGATGAGCCCCAGCGAGCGCAGGTCGAAGTAGAGCGGCACCGCCACCGCCTCGCTGGGCATCATGATGCCCAGCATGAACAGGTAGAACAGCGCCGTCCTGCCGCGGAAGCGCATGGTGCCGAAGGCGTAGCCGCTCATGATCGACAGGACCACGCTCACCACCACCGTGAACGCCGACACCGCGAGGCTGGTGCGCAGGTAGGAGCCGAAGTGGCCGATGTCCCAGGCCGCCGCGAAGTTCGCCAGGCCGGAGGTGTCGCCGCTGTCGGCGGGGCCGAGCGCGGCCGACAGGATCACCACGATCGGGTAGAGCGCGAACGCGGCGAACACCGACAGGATGACGTAGTTCGCCACCCGCTCACCGCGCGAGATCACGTCAGCCTCCTGTCCGCGAACCGGTTCACGCCGAACGACACGACGAAGATGAGCACCGTCAGCGTGACGCCGATGGCCGCCGCCGACCCGACCTGGCCCAGGCCGAAGGCCCGGTGGTAGACCTCGTACGACGGAACCGAGGTGGACTCGCCGGGGCCGCCGCGGGTGGTGACGTACACCAGGTCGAACGTGCGCAGCGCGGCGATCATCGTCAGCGTCAGCGCCACCGCGATCTCCGCGCGCACCGACGGCAGCGTGACCGAGAAGAACTCGCGCACCGCGCCAGCCCCGTCGAGGCGGGCCGCCTCGTACAGGTCGGCGGGCACCCGGCTCATCCCGGCCAGCAGCAGCACCGTCACCAGGCCCGTCTCGAACCAGGTGCCCACCACGCCGACGGCGGGCAGCGCGAAGGCGTAGTCGCCCAGCCAGCCGCGGGTCAGCGCGTCCAGCCCGAGCGCGCTCAGCAGCGAGTTGAGCGAGCCGTCGGGGGCGTACACCCGCCGCCAGGCCACCGCCACCACGACCATCGCGATGACCTGCGGCAGGAACACCACCGTGCGGAAGAAGGCGAGCCCGCGTACCTTGGCGTGGTTGAGTATCGCGGCCAGCGTCAGCCCGATGACCAGCGGGAACACCGAGTAGAAGACGATGAGCACCAGCGCGTGCCCGAACGCCCCGCGCAGCCCCTCGTCGGCCACGATCGCGAGGTAGTTGTCCAGCCCCGCCCACGTGCCGACGCTCAGCCCGTCCCAGTCGTAGAGGGAGAACTGCACGGCCCGCCCGATCGGCCAGAGCAGGAACGCCGCATAGATGGCGAAGGCGGGCAGGATGTACAGGTAGGCGACGCGGCGGGGCTCTCCGGGCGGACTGGTCATCCTCCGTTGCTCTCGGTGAACGCCGTGTAGTCCTTCTCCAGTGTCTGCAGGAACTCCTGCGGCGTGGCCTTCTTCGCGAGCAGGTCCTGCAGCGCCGCGCCCAGCGTGTCGGCGAAGGTGGGGGTGGCGTAGTCGAGGTACGGCACCAGCCCGTCCTTCTCGGTGGCCGTGCCGAACGCGGTGAAGACGTCCTTCTGCGGCCCCTCCTTCACGCTCTGCGCGGAGGTGTCGGCGACCGGCAGGTTACCGGTCTCGGTGAGCACCTTCATGGCGTCGGCATTGGTGATGAAGTCGATGTACGCCGCCGCCGCGTCGGGATGCGGGCTCTTCGCGGTCACCGCGAACGGCAGCCCCGTGCCGCCCGTCGCCACCGGCGCCGCGTCGGCCGCCGCGCCGGGCGGCAGCATGAAGCCCAGGTCGGAGCCGAGCGCCTTGTCCAGGTCGGCGAGCAGCCAGGTGCCGGCGATCAGGAACACACCCTGGCCCTTGCCGAACGCCTGCCAGGACGCGTCGTAGCCCTGCCCGTTGAAGCCCTTGGCGAAGTAGCCCTTGTCCACCCAGCTCACCAGGTGCTCGGCCGCCTTGACGTTCTCCGGCGAGGTCCAGGACGCGCCCTTCTTGCCGAACGCCAGCGTGCCGATCTGGTCCTTCGGCACCTCGCGGCCCTGCACGGTGCCGAACACGTGCACGGCGGGCCACTTGTCGAGGTTGCCGAACTGCAGCGGCACCTCGCCGCCCGCCTTCGCCGCGGCCAGCGCCGACTCGAGGTCGGCCCACGTCGCCGGCGGCTCGACGCCCAGCTTCTTGAGCTTGGCCTTGTTGTAGAAGATGCCGACGACCTCGCCGACCTGCGGCAGGCCGTACAGGTTGCCCTCGCCGAACACCTTGCCGTCGGCGCTGTAGCGGGAGTACTTCAGCACCGACTCGGGGTAGCGCTGCTTCCACCCGTACGCCTCGGCGTACGCGTCGAGCGGCAGCAGCTGCCCCGCCTTGACGAACGCGCCCATCGACGAGCGGCCGTTGTTGGCCTCCACCACGTCGGGCGGCTCGTTGCCGCTCAGCGCCAGGCGCAGCGTGGTGTTGAGGTCGTCGAACGAACGGGAGACCCGGTTGAGCTTGATGTTGGGGTATTTCGCCTGGAACGCCTTGTTGAGCTGCTCCATCTGGGCCGCCTGGCCGCCGCGGACCTCCTGGTCCCACACGGTCAGGGTGACCTCGCCGAGCGAGGCGGCGTCGGTGCGCACCGCCGAGGCGGACGGCTGGGCCGAGGGGGAGGAGGGCGGGGCGGAGGAGCCGGGCGCGCACCCGGTCAGGACCCCGGTGAGGGTCAGGGCGCCGGCGGCGAGCAGGGCGAATGCTCTCGGGCCGCGCGGTCGTCGCGTCGGGGGGGTCATGCGTTACTCCTTATGAACAGGTGCGCGAGGAGTGTCCGGGTCGTCATCCTCGGGCGGGGATTGCGGCGCTTCCGGCCGCTGCCCGGAAGCGGGGGGTGCCATGCCGGGCGTCATGCCGGGTGTCATGCCGGGTGTCATGCCCACGTCGGCGTACCTGGCGATGGTCGCAGCAGCGCGGCGCACCGCGCCCACCGGGTCGGTGGGCACCAGCCGGTCGAGGAAGGCGTAGCGGCGGGCCAGCGAGCTGCCGTACGCGCCGCCGTACGGGGCCGTCTCGCGCACCTCGTGCCACCAGTCGGCGATGTCGCCCCAGCCCGGCGCCGCCAGCGAGCCGCCGAACTGCTGCACCGCGAGCCCCGCGCACAGCCCCGAGAACGCCAGCCGGTCGTTCAGCGGCCAGCGGCACAGCGTGCCCAGCACGAGCGCGGCGCCGAACACGTCGCCCGCGCCCGTCGGGTCGAGCGCCGTCACCCGGGGCGCCGGCACGAACGCCTCCTCACCAGTCGAGGAGTCGATCGCCATCGCCCCGTTGGCGCCGTCGGTCACCACGGCCAGCGGCACCTTGTCGGCGAGCACGTAGAGCGCGTCGCGCGGCGTCTCGGTGCCGGTGTAGGCCATCGCCTCGGTCGCGTTCGGCATGAACGCGTGGCAGAACTCGAGCTGGTCGAGCAGCGAGCGCGACCACGCGCCCGACGGGTCCCAGCCCACGTCGGCGAAGATCAGCGCGCCCTCGCGGGAGGCCAGCTCGGCCCAGTTGCAGGCGGCGTCGGGCGAGCCGAGCGGCTCGTCGGGGGAGAGCGTGGCGATCACCGCGCGCGAGCGCGGCGGCTTGCCGATCATCTCGTTGGCCGGCATCGGCGAGGGATGGCCGTGGGTCACCATGCTGCGGTCGCGGTGCACCGCCATCGACACCGTCACCGGCGAGTGCCAGTGCTCGAAGCGCCGCGAGCGCGACAGGTCGACCGACTCCTGCTCCTCCAGCGTGCGCCAGCAGAAGTCGCCGTAGTCGTCGTCGCCGAACGCCGCCGCGAGCGACGTGCGCAGCCCCAGCCGGCTCGTCGCGATGGCCAGGTTGGCGATGCCGCCGGGGCAGGAGCCCATGCCCTCGGCCCAGATCTCCGTGCCGGCGGCCGGCATGGCGGGCAGGCCGGTGAAGACGATGTCGAGGAAGACGGTGCCGGCCAGGAAGACATCGAACTGCGGGCCTTCTGAGGTCCGCTCGCCGGCGAGAGGGTCGTACGCCTGGACAGACACGGGAATAAGTCCTCCTCGACACACCAGGTTCTGCGCAATCTTGCACGTTTGCTCGTACTCTGCAAGTGCTCGCGCAATTGTTTGGCGCAAGCTGCTTACTTGTGCGCGAATTTGAATGTTAGACTCCGGCCGTGCTCCAGCGCCTCCGGCATGCCGAGATCATGCGCCGCGTCCGCAGCTCGGGCGCCACGAGCGTGCGTGATCTCGCCAGTCAGCTCGGTGTGAGCCCGTCCACCATCCGCAGGGACCTCGAGGTGCTCGACCGCGACGGCACCCTGCGGCGCGTCAGGGGCGGCGCCCTGGCCACCGTGGACGCCGACGCCGACCGGCCGTTCTCCGAGGTCGCGGCCACCGACGAGCAGGACAAGGAGGCCGTGGCCGCCCGCGCCGCCGAGCTGGTCGGCGACGGCGACGTCGTCCTGCTCGACATCGGCACGACCACCATGCGGCTGGCCCGCAGGCTGCGCGGCCGCCGCGTCACCGTGGTGACCTCCAGCCTGGCCGTGCTCGACGCGCTGCGCACCGACTCCGCCGTCGAGCTGCTGCTGCTCGGCGGCATGGTGCGCCGGCCCTACCACTCGCTCGTCGGCGTGCTGACCGAGGCGGCGCTCGCCCAGGTCGTCGCCGACCGGGTGTTCCTCGGAGCCAGCGGCGTACGCCCCGACGGGCAGCTCGTCGACACCACGCTCGCCGAGGTGCCGCTGAAACGGGCCATGATCGCCGCGGCCGGGCAGGTGGTGCTGCTGGCCGACCGGCACAAGTTCCCCGGCACCGGCGCGCTGCGCGTGTGCGGTCCCGAGGACGTCGACGTGCTGGTCACGAACGAAGGCGCCGACGAGGCGACGCTGCGCGCCTGCGCCGCCGCCGGCGCCGAAGTGCTGCTCACGTGAAAGGCTGAGGATGAGACTGGCCGTACTCGGCGGCGGGGGCTTCCGCGTCCCCCTCGTCTACGGCGCGCTCCTGCGCGACACCGCCAAGCCCCGGGTGGAGGAGGTGGTGCTCTACGACGTCTCGCCCGAACGGCTCGAGGCCATCTCCCACGTGCTGCGCGGCATGGCCGCAGGCCACGACGACCCGCCCGCGGTGCGGGTCACCACCGACCTCGACGACGCGCTCACCGGAGCCGGCTTCGTCTTCTCCGCCATCCGCGTGGGCGGCCTGGCCGGGCGCACCGCCGACGAACGGGTGGCGCTCGAGCTGGGGCTCGTCGGCCAGGAGACCACCGGGCCAGGCGGCATCGCGTACGGGCTGCGCACCGTGCCCGTCGCCGTCCGCGTGGCCGAACGCGTCGCCGCCCGCGCGCCCAGCGCCTGGGTCATCAACTTCACCAACCCCGCCGGCATGATCACCGAGGCCATGCGCAGCGTGCTCGGCGACCGCGTCATCGGCATCTGCGACTCGCCCATCGGGCTCATCAGGCGGGCCGCCGGCGCGCTCGGGCTCGACCCCGCCCGCGTCTCGCCCGACTACGTGGGGCTCAACCACCTCGGCTGGCTGCGCGGGCTCGTGCACGACGGCCGTGACGTGCTGCCCTCGCTGCTCGCCGACGACGCCGCGCTGCACCAGGTCGAGGAGGCCAGGCTGCTCGGCGCCGACTGGGTGCGGGTGCTGGGCGCGCTGCCCAACGAATACCTGTACTACTACTACTTCGCCCGGCAGGCCGTCGCCGCCGGCGCCGGGACCACCAGGGGAGAGGCGCTGCTGGAGCAGCAGGGCCGCTTCTACGCAGCCGTGCGCGAGCGGCCCGGCCACGCGCTCGACGCCTGGCGGCGAGCCCGCAAGGAGCGGGACGAGTCGTACATGGCGGAGGCGCGCGAGGCCACCGACGCCGGCGAGCGCTCCGCCGAGGACCTGGAGGCCGGCGGGTACGAGGGCATCGCGCTCGCCCTCATGGCAGCCATCGCCAGGGGCGAGCCCGCCACCATGATCCTCAACGTGCGCAACGGCGCCGCCGTGCCCGGCCTGCCCGATGACGCCGTCGTCGAGATCCCCTGCGCCGTCGACGGCTCCGGCGTCCGGCCGCTCGCCGCCCGGCCGCTGCCCGGGCGGTTCCTCGGGCTGATGCAGCAGGTCAAGGAGGTGGAGCAGACCGCCATCGAGGCCGCGCTGACCGGGTCCTCGCGCCTCGCGGTGGCGGCGTTCGCCCTGCACCCGCTGGTCGACTCCGTACCGACCGCGCACCGCCTGCTCGACGGCTACCGCGCCCGCATCCCCGAACTCGCCGCCGTCTTCCCGAACTGACCGCTCCTCTCATTCCGTTGCGACGAAGTCGATGATCGGGGTGTCGCCCGAGACGAGTTCGAGGGTCTGGCGTGCGGTGCCCGGGTTGGCCAGCAGGGCGACGATGACGGCGGCCACGTCGTCGCGCGGCACCGCGCCGGGCGGCACCTCCGCCTCCAGCCGGACCAGGCCCGTGCCGGGCTCGTCGGTGAGGCGGCCGGGCCGCAGGATCGTCCAGTCGAGGTCGCGGCGGCGCAGGTCCTCCTCCGCCTCCGTCTTGGCCTTGATGTACGCGGCCCACACCTCGTCGCGCTCCGGATCGACCGGTTTGCCGGCCCCGATGCCCGAGATCTGGATGAAGCGCCGCACCCCGGCCCGCTCGGCCGCGTCGGCGAGCAGCACGGAGGCGGCCCGGTCGACGGTGTCCTTACGAGCCGCGCCGCTACCGGGCCCCGCCCCCGCCGCGAACACCACGGCGTCGGCCCCCTCCACGATCCGGGTGACCTCGTCGACGCTCGCCCGCTCCAGGTCGCACACGACGGCCTGCGCGCCGGTCGCCTCGACGTCGGCGACGTGCGCCGGGTTGCGTACCAGCCCGACGGCCCCCGACTTGAGCCGCTCCGCCAGCCGCAACGCGATCTTCCCGTGTCCACCCGCGATGATGATCCGCATGTCGGCCATGGTGTCATGGACGCATGCGTGACTTCCCGCAGGCGCCCACGCCGGCGTTCCTCTTCGACCTCGACGGCACCCTGATCGACAGCGTCTACCAGCACGTGGTGGCCTGGCGGCAGGCGCTGTCCGGCATGGGCATCGACCTGTCGGTGTGGCGGATCCACCGCCGCATCGGCATGAGCGGCGGGTTGTTCGTCAGCGCGCTGCTGCGCGAGACCGGGCTCCAGCTGACCAAGGAGCAGATCGACGAGCTGCAGACCCACCACGCCGAGGCGTACGAGCAGCAGGCCCACTCCGTCAGGCCGCTGCCCGGCTCGGCGGAGCTGCTGGCCGAGCTGAGCGCGCGCGGCGTGCCGTGGGCCATCTGCACCAGCGGCTACGCCCGTACGGCGCGGCTCGCGCTCGGCCTGCTCGGGCTGCCGGAGAACACGCCGATGGTCACCCGTGACCTGGTGCGGCGCGCCAAGCCCGACCCCGACCTGTTCCTCGCCGGTGCGGCGCTGGCCCGCGTCGAGCCCGCGCATGCCATGGTGGTGGGTGACAGCGTCTGGGACCTGCTCGCCGCCCGCCGGGCCGGCGCGCTGGGCATCGGGGTGCTGTCCGGCGGGTATGGCAGGGACGAGCTGGAGCGCGCGGGGGCTTTCCGGGTGTACGCCGACCCGGCGGACATGCTGGACCGGCTCGACGAGCTCGGCGTACGCCAGAGTGACTGACGGGAATATCCCTGCGAACCTCCGAGCTGGAGCATGCGTATTCCCCACAGAGGAGCTGACTAATGGACTTGGCAGACATCGGCGTCACCGGCCTGGCGACCATGGGGCGCAACCTGGCCAGGAACCTGGCCAGGCACGGCTACACCGTGGCCGTGCACAACCGGTCCCACAGCCGCACCGAGCAGCTGGTGAAGGAGTTCGGCTCCGAGGGCACGTTCGTGCCGTCGGAGCAGATGGCCGATTTCGTGGCCTCGCTGAAGCGGCCACGGCGCGCGATCATCATGGTGAAGGCGGGCGCCGGCACCGACGCGGTGATCGAGCAGCTCGCCGAGCTGATGGAGCCGGGCGACATGATCGTCGACGGCGGCAACGCCCACTTCGAGGACACCCGCCGCCGCGAGGCGGCGCTGCGCGAGCGCGGCCTGCACTTCGTCGGCACCGGCATCTCCGGCGGCGAGGAAGGCGCGCTGCTCGGCCCGAGCATCATGCCGGGCGGGTCGAAGGAGTCGTGGGAGGCGCTCGGCCCGATCCTGCAGGACATCTCGGCCAAGGTGGACGGCGTGCCGTGTTCGGTGCACGTCGGCCCCGACGGCGCCGGGCACTTCGTCAAGATGGTGCACAACGGCATCGAATACTCCGACATGCAGCTCATCGCCGAGTCCTACGACCTGCTGCGCCAGGCACTGGGCGCCACCCCGGCCGAGCTGGCCGAGGTGTTCAGGGAGTGGAACAGAGGCGACCTCGACTCCTACCTGATCGAGATCACCGCCGAGGTGCTCGACCAGGTCGACGCCGAGACCGGCAAGCCGTTCGTGGACGTCGTGGTCGACCAGGCCGAGCAGAAGGGCACCGGCCGCTGGACCGTGCAGAGCGCCCTCGACCTGGGCGTGCCGGTGACGGGCATCGCGGAGGCGACGTTCGCCCGCGCCCTGTCCGGCCACCCCGAGCAGCGCGCCGCGGCCAGGTCGCTGCACGGCCCGAACCTGTCCGGCGTCGGCGGGCGCGAGCTGATCGAGGACGTCCGCCAAGCCCTGTACGCCTCCAAGATCGTCGCCTACGCCCAGGGCTTCGACCAGATGGCCGCGGCCTCCAAGGAGTACGGCTGGGACCTCGACCTCGGCGCCATGGCCACCATCTGGCGGGGCGGCTGCATCATCAGGGCCAAGTTCCTCGACCGGATCAGGGCGGCGTACGACGCGAACCCGAACCTGCCGACGCTGCTGGCCGACCCGACGTTCGCCGGGGCGCTGGAGGCGGCGCAGGAGTCGTGGCGGCGCGTGGTCACCACGGCCGTGCAGATCGGCGTGCCGACGCCCGGCTTCTCCTCGGCGCTGGCCTACTACGACGGGCTGCGCCGCGACCGCCTCCCGGCGGCGCTGGTGCAGGGACTGCGCGACTTCTTCGGCGCGCACACCTACCACCGGGTGGACAAGGAGGGCACCTTCCACACCGACTGGTCCGGCGACCGCACGGAACGTCCGGCGTAGCCCTCTGACAGAGATGATGTGGGTGAGCGCCTCCCGCCGGGTCTGACCCACCCCCTGACCCGCGCGTCCGGCCCGCACCGAAGCCGGCATCCAGGGCCTTGGCCCGTCGCTTGAGCCAGGTGCGCAGGCCGGGGGCGGTGTCGTGCCGCCGGCGCCGCGCCTTTCGGCGGCGCTCCTGGCGCTATGCCTGGGTGGGCCGTGGCGGCGCTCCTGGCCTTGTGCTCTCCGTGCCGCGGGTGCGGGCGGCCTGTGCCGCCATTGCGGAGCCGTTGGCGAGGGCCGTCACCACGCAGAAGCCGATCGGTCCCGCGGTGTCGTGCACGGTCACCTGGCCGGTCGCGACGCCGTCGGCGCTGAGGTGGCCGGTGCCCTCCATGCCGACGATCTCGCCCTCCGGCTGCCTGGCCAGCGTCAGCGTGTAGTCGGCGTTGATGAACCGCAGGCCGTCGGCCTGGGCGTTGCTGATCGGGCTGGCGAAGTCGGCGGCCAGCGCGGCCCGTACGATCGGGGTCAGCGGCTCGTCGTCCACCAGCGGAAACTTCTCGCGCAGCCACACCCGGCCCGGCCCTGGAGCGCCCCACGGCGTCACCCGCCACAGGTCGAACGGCGGCGTCCAGGGCCCGCCCGCCCCGGCGGGCGGGCCCGAAGGCGGCGGCTCGTCCCAGGCGGGCGTGACGAGCGAGCGCTCGCCGTCGGGCTGCTCGCCCTCCCGCAGCAGCACCGCGCTCGCCCGCGCGATGACGCCCTGGACGGTGGAGATCGTCGCGTCCGCCACGCGGATCCTGCGGCCGTCCCTGATCAGGGACGTCTCCACGGTGACCGGCAGCATCGGGCTGTTGCGGAACAGATCGACGGTCAGCCGGGCGAAGCGCAGCCCGGGCTGGGCGTGGTGCTGTTCGAGCGCGCGGGCGGCGAGGCCGCCGAGCAGGCGGCCGTGCAGCATGTCGGGGGACCAGGGGCCACGGGCGTGCGGAGCGGGCACGAACTCGTCCCGCTTAAGCGTGAAAAACGCTGACTCTGACGACACAGAATGAGATTCTAGAGCAGGGTTGCCGTCGTGCCCCTCGGCGCCGCCATTGCGGCCGGGAACCGACCGGAGCGCCTCCTACCGTCCCTGCCATGCTCATCGACGACCACATCATCGACATATCCCAGGACAAGCTCGACGACCTGCGCGAACGGCTCGCCAGGACCCGCTGGCCCGACGCGCTCGACGGGGCCGGCTGGACCTACGGCGTGCCGCCCGAGGCGGTGCGGGAGCTGGCCGCGTACTGGATGGACGGCTACTCCTGGCGCGCCCACGAGGCCAGGCTCAACAAGCTGCCCCAGTACACGACCGAGATCGACGGCCAGCGCGTGCACTTCGCGCACGTGCGCAGCGACCGGGCCGACGCGCCCGCGCTGCTGCTCACCCACGGCTGGCCCAGCTCCTTCGCCGACTTCTCCCACCTCGCCGGCCCGCTCGGCCGCGACTTCCACCTCGTCATCCCGTCCATCCCCGGCTTCACCTTCTCCGGCCCCACCCGGGAGCCCGGCTGGGGCGTGCGCCGCGTCGCCGCCGCCTGGATCACGCTGATGGACCGCCTCGGCTACGACCGGTACGGCGTGCAGGGCGGCGACTTCGGCTCGCTCATCTCCGCCGCCGTCGGCCGCGCCGCCCCCGGCCGGGTCATCGGCGTGCACCTCAACGCGTCCGTGACCGCCTTCCCCACCGACGACGGCGCCGGCCTCACGGAAGCCGAGCAGGAACGCGCCGCCGGCGTGCGTGAGTGGGAGAAGGTCTCCGGGTACGCCGTCATCCAGGGCACCAGGCCCCAGACCCTGTCCTACGCCCTCGCCGACTCGCCCGCCGGGCTGCTCGCCTGGAACCTGGACGCGTTCGCCTCATGGGGCGAGGACGCCGGCGGGCTCACCCCCGACGACATCCTCACCAACGTCGCCCTCTACTGGTTCACCGGCACGGCGGGCTCGGCCGGCCGCCTGTACAAGGAGAGCATGCCCGACTGGGCGCCGCCCGCCGCGCCCGACCCCACGCCGACCGGCATCGCGGTCTTCCCCGGCGACACGACCGTACGGCGCTACGCGGAGCAGGTGCACAACGTGGTGCACTGGTCGGAGTTCGACCGGGGCGGCCACTACGCCGCCCTCCAGGCCCCCGGCCTGCTGGCCGGCGACCTGCGGACGTTCTTCGCCTCCCTGTCCTAACCGGTGGCCATGACGCAGAACGGGTGACCTTCGGGGTCGACCAGCACCGTCCACCCGTCACCGCCCGGCTGGAACTCCGGCACGACCGCGCCCAGCGCCGCCAGCTCCTTCTTGGCAGCCTCGACGTCGGGCACGGTGAGATCGAGATGCACGTGCTTGCCACCATTCGGCCACCCCGGCCCCTGGTAGCCCTCGACCCGCTGGAACGACACGGACACGGGCCCACCCTCGAGCGTCACGAAGTCCGCGTCACCGTCCGTCCGCGTCCACCCGGTCGCCTTGGCGTAGAAGCCCGCCAGGGCGACCGGGTCGGCGCAGTCGAACACGATGGAAGAAAGATTCGCTGTCATGCGCCCCAGCCTGCCGCGCCGGCACGACGAGGGTCTTGAACATCCTTGCGCCGTTCGGAGGATCTCAGTGGTTCTCTTGCCTGCTTCACTGGCAGCTGCCTCGATCGCTCGAGGTCTTCCGTCGCCTCCACAGGCGTTCAGCGTCTCCGGGGAACTGCCTGGCGGAGGCGAGGGTGGTGACGTTGCCGGCTATGCGCGGAACCAGCAGCCGGGCGGGAAATGTCGGAGGCGGTGGCTAGCGTTTCCCGCATGCTCTCCTCAATGTGTCTGGCCTCGGGGCCGGGGTTCCGGCTCGATGCCGTGACCTGCGTGGCCGACCACCGGGGCTGGTCGGCTCCGGAGGTGAGCGACCGTTACCACGTGGTGCTGGTGCGGCGAGGGGTGTTCCGGCGGATGACGCGCGGGCGGGCCGCCGTCAGTGACCCGACGATGGCGTACGTCGGGGTGCCCGGCGAGGAGGAACGCTTCGCCCACCCGGCGGGCGGCGACGTGTGCACGTCCCTGTCCCTTACGCCCGGCCTGTGGCGTACGCTCACCGCCGCGATGCCGCTCCACGACGGCACCGGTCGCCACACCCGCTCCGCCACGCCCACCGCCAAGGCGACGGCGCTGACGGCACCGGCGTTCTACGTGGACGCCCGTCTCGACCTGGCCCACCGCCGCCTCCTCCGGGCGGCCCGCGACGGCGACATCGCGTTCGCGCTGCCCGAGACCATGACCCTCCTCCTTCGCGCCGCCCTCACCCCACCCGGATCCCGGGATGCAGCCCGGACAAGCAATACGGGCCGCATCGTCGACACGGCCCGTGAGGCCTTCGCCGCCGACATCCAGGAAACCGCCACTCTCACCTCGCTGGCCGCCCACCTGGGCGTGTCCCCGTACCAGCTGAGCCGGGCCTTCACCCGCGAGCTGGGCGTCTCCCTGACCCACTACCGCAACCGAGTGCGCGTCGGCCGCGCACTCGACCGCCTGGAAGAAGGCGCGCCGAGCCTGGCCGAGCTGGCGGCGGACCTGGGCTTCGCCGACCAGGCCCACCTCACCAGAACCATCCGCCACCACGTCGGCCACACCCCCACAGCCTTGCGCCACCTCCTCACGACCCCCACTCCCTGAGAACCTCCGCCCCACCGCCCCTGCCCGACCGGTAGGCGTCTCGAGGCCACGCCAGCTGGCAGGGGCGGTTGTGGCGTCAGCCGTATGAGCGATGGTGACCACCGCTCATGCGACGGCGGGTTGTGGCGGTATGTGGTGTCCGCCGGCGGACTGATTGGTCGGCGGTGTCCGTCACTCCGACCGTGGCGCCCCGCGAGGCTGCCATCCCGCTCCCGTGCGGCGGCTGCTACCCAAGATCCCTCCTGCTGTGGGGCACCAGTTCTCGAAGGATGGGGAGGGGGTTCGTGTGGGGGTGGGTGGATTTTCTGTTGGGCTGGGTCGTAAGCTCCCTCAATGCGTGATCTAGGTGAGGACCCCCGCCCTGCCCGGGGTGCCGTACGTGAGATTCACTCCCTGCGCGGGACCGCCACCCTGGCCTATTCTCCCGACCTCGACGGCCTGGCCGATCCGGGGGAGATCGTGTGGGCGTGGGTGCCGTACGAAGAGGACCCGTCCCGGGGTAAGGATCGGCCGTTGCTGGTCGTGGGGCGTACCGGGCGGCGGTTGCTCGGCATGATGCTGTCCAGCAAGGGCGACGACGGGTCCGACTGGCTGGAGCTGGGCGCGTGGGGGCGCGACGACCGGGTGTCCTACGTACGCCTTGACCGGGTGTTCGAGCTCGACGAGGACGACATCCGCCGGGAGGGCGCGGTGCTGGACGGCGAGCGGTTCGCCAGGGTCGCGGCCCGGCTCATGAAGCTGCACGGCTGGAAAGTGGGATCGTGAGGTTCTCGCCCCGGGCCCGTTCGTTCGTGGCCGGGCTGATGGTGAGCAACAGCGCTCCCCACCTGGCCACGGCCGTCACCGGGCGCCGCCATCTCACCCCGCTCGCCGGCCGGCGTTCCGGTCCCGGGGTGAACCTGGTGTGGGGGCTGGCCAACCTGGCCGGCGGGCTCGCGCTGCTGCGTTCGGCGGCCCGTGCCGAACGTCCGGGCGACGCCTGGGACGGGCGGCTGGTGGCGTTCGAGGGTGGGTGTGTGGTGTTCGCGGCCTGGATGGCGGCCTCTGAGCGGTTCCTCCCGATGAACCACGAACGTCCCTCTGCCTGAGGTCCAGTTGTGAACTCCCCACCCACGGGAGTTCACAACGTGGGGGCTGGGGCCCGGCCTGGAGAAGCCGGGCCGGGCCGTTGGATCGTCGTCTTACTCCAGGGCGGCTTCGGCGCGTTTCCGGCAGTCCTCCAGCGTCAGGGCGGACAGGGCTTCGCGTACGGCGGGGACGCAGACCGGGGCCATGGACAGGCTGGTCACCCCCAGCCCCACCAGCAGGGGGGCGAGGAGGGGGTCGCCGGCGGCCTCGCCGCAGACCCCGACCGGTTTGCCTGCTTCGCGGCCTGCCCTCGCGCACATCCCGATCAGTTCCAGCAGGGCGGGCTGGCGCGGGTCGAGGAGGTCGGCGAGGGCGGAGTGCTGGCGGTCGGCGGCGAAGGTGTACTGGGCGAGGTCGTTGGTGCCGATGCTGAGGAAGTCGACCTCCTGCAGCAGCCGGGACGCCCGCAGCGCCGCCGCCGGCACCTCGATCATGACGCCCACCTTCGCGATGCCCTTGGCCCTGGCCTGGCGGGCGAACGCGCTGGCCTCCGCCATGGTGGTGACCATGGGCGCCATCACCCAGGGCTCGGTGCCGGTGCGGCGGGCGGCCTCGGCGATGGCGTCGAGCTGGGTGTCGAGGACGTCGGGCAGCAGCCGGTCCACGCGTAGCCCGCGTACGCCGAGCGCCGGGTTCTCCTCGTGCGGGAGGCCGAGGAAGGGCAGCGGCTTGTCGGTGCCGGCGTCGAGGGTGCGCACGATGACGCTGCCCGTCTGCGCGAACACGTCGGCGTACGCCGCCACCTGCTCCTCGTACGACGGCGCCTGCTTGCGGTCGAGGAACAGGAACTCCGTCCTGAACAGCCCGACCCCCTCCGCGCCCGGCCGCAGGTCGGCGGCGGAGCCGATGTTGAGCAGCAGCTTGACGGGGTGGCCGTCGGCGGTCCTGCCCGGCCCGGTGCCGGCGGCGAGCCTGGCCCTGCGCGCCCGCTCTTCCTCGGCGACGGCGGCCGCCTGCGCGCCGGTGAGGCCGACGGCGATCTCGCCGGTGGTGCCGTCGACGCCGATGACGGTGCCGTCGTCCAGGTCCATGACGCCCTTGCAGGCCACCACGGCGGGCAGGCCGCGGGCGCGGGCCAGGATCGCGGTGTGGCTGGTGGGGCCGCCGCGCTCGGTGACCAGGGCCAGCACGTCGTCGCCCAGGCCGGCGGTGTCGGCGGGGGAGAGGTCGTCGGCGGCCAGCACGTACGGGTGGCCGGGGTCGGGCAGGCCCGGCATGGGCAGCCCGAGCACGGACGCGATGGCGCGGTGCTTGAGGTCGTCGAGGTCGGCGGCGCGTTCGGCGAGGTAGCCGCCGAGCGCGGCCAGGGCCTCGCGGTGCTGGGCGAAGGCGGCGTCGAGGGCGTGGGCGGCGTCCACGCCCGACCCGGCCCTGGCCTCGGCGTCCTCGCGCAGCATCGGGTCGTCGGCGATCATGGCGAGGGCCTCCAGGATCTCGGCCGCCTCGCCGCCCGCCTCCGCCGCCCGCCTGTTCAGGTCCGCGGCCACCGACTCCAGCGCCTTGCCGGCCGCGGCCACCTCCGCGCCGGGGTCGCCGACGGCCCGTGGCGCGGGCAACGCGGGCGGTCCCGCCATCCGGAGCACCGGCCCGGCCGCCCGCCCCTGACTGACTCCCAGCCCGGCGAGCCGCCCGGCGCTCCCCACCCACGACTCCCCGCCCATCGGACCGTTCCCGGAGGCGGGGGAGGAACCGCCCATCGGCCCGGCGGCGTCGGCCGGCTCAACGGCCGCCGATCCGGAACCGGCCGGTCCGGAGGTGGCGGGTCCGGAGGTGGCGGGTCCGGAGGTGGCGGGTCCGGAGGTGGCGGGTCCGGAGGTGGCGGGTCCGGAGCCGGTGGATGCGGAGGTCGTCGATCCGCCGGCGGGGGCGGGGGTGGTGGGGGAGCTGGGGGCCGGTGGGGTGTCAGGCATCGAGGGCCTCTTCCGAGTCGAGGTCGCGGGACAGCAGGGCCGCCAGCGTGTCGAGCGCCTCCTCGGCCCCCGGCCCGTCGGCCTCCAGCGTGACCTCCGTGCCCTGGACCGCCCCCAGCGACAGCACGCCCAGCATGCTCTTGGCCGGCACGGCCTTGTCCCCGGCGCGGATCGTCACCGGCACCCCGGCCTTCACCGCCGCCTGCACGAACAGCTTGGCGGGCCGGGCGTGCAGGCCGCTGGCCGAGGCCACGACCACCGTACGTTGTGCCATGGCAGATCCTCCTAGGGCTCGATGGTGACCTTGATGGCCTCGCCCCTGCTGACCAGGTCGATGCCGTCCAGTACGCGCGGCAGCGGCAGCCGGTGCGTGATCAGGTCGGACACCACCACCGACCCTTCGGCGACCAGCTTCAGCGCCTGGGCGTTGTGGGCGGGGCTGGAGCCGTTGGCGCCGACGATGGTCAGCTCGCGGTAGTGGACCAGGTTGGAGTCGAGGGAGATGATCGGGTTGTCCTTGGGCAGCCCGCCGAAGAAGCTGATGCGTCCCTGCCTGGCCGCCATGCGCACCGCCTGCTCCTGGGCGGCGCCCGAGGCGGCGGCGGTGATGACGACGTCCGCGCCGCGCCCGCCGGTCAGCTTCAGCACCTGCTCGACGGGGTCGGTGTCGATGGCGGCGTCGGGACGTACGAGCTCGGCGGCCATGGCGAGGCGCTCGGCGTTGACGTCCACCAGGAACACCCGGGAGGCGCCGCGCGCCCGCGCGAGGCGTACGTGCAGGCAGCCGATGGGACCCGCGCCCATCACGACCACGTCGTCGCCGGGCCCGACGCGGGCCAGCTCCTGGCCGTTCAGCACGCACGCGAGCGGCTCGGCCACCGACGCCTCGGCGAACCCCACCCCTTCGGGGATGGCGTTGACGCCGTCCACGGCGAGCACCTTGGCCGGCACGATCATGTACTCGGCGAACCCGCCGTCGTAGTGGTAGCCCATCGACTCCTGGTTGGGGCACACGGTGAGCCGCCCGCGCCGGCACTCGCCGCAGGTGCCGCACGGGATGGCGGCGATCACCTGCACGCGGGCGCCGGTGTCGACGACCTCGCCGGCGATCTCGTGGCCCATCACGCGCGGCGGCACGATGTGGTGGTGACCGAACTTGAAGATCTTGTTGTCGGTGCCGCACGTGGAGCAGTTGCGTACCCGGATCTTCAGCTCGCCCGGACCGGCGACCGGCTCGGGCGCCTCCTCGATCCGGATGTCACCTGGCGCGTGGAAACGCGCGACCTTCATGTCAACTCCTTGAGAACCTGGGAGACCTCGGTGGCCTCCCGCAACGCCCGCGCCCTTTCCGGGTCGAGCAGAATGTCGGCCAGCGCCGCCAGCAGCGGCACGTGCCCGTCGTCTTTGGCCGCGATGCCCACGCAGAGCGTCACCTGCTCGCCGTCCCAGTCGACGCCGTCCGGGAAGCGCACCACGCAGATGGCGTCGCGCTTGACGGTGCCCTTGGAGGCGGCGGTGCCGTGGGGGATGGCGACGCCCTCGCCGACGTACGTGGAGATCGTCTGCTCGCGTTCGAGCATCGCCTCCACGTACGGCTCCTCGACGGCCCCCACCTCGACCAGCGCCCGCCCGCACCGGCGGATGGCCGCGGTGCGGTCGGGGGCGCTCTCGTGCAGCAGCACGGCCCGGGGGTCGAGCAGGTCGTCACGCATCGACCGTGCCGCCGTTCTTGATGGTGTTCACCAGCCGGGTCACCGCCGGGTCGCCGAGGAAGATCTGGAACGGGATCAGCACCTTACCCGGGGCGGCGGCCTTGGCACGGGCCGCCAGGCCGGAGTGGCAGACGATGACGTCGGCGTCGTCCGGGATGTTGTTGACGGGGGTGTGCTCGACGGTCACGCCCGTGTCCTTGAGCTGCTTCTTGAGCGTGGAGGCGAGCATGACGCTGCTGCCCATGCCCGCGTCGCAGGCCACGATGATCTTGTGGATGTCCTTGCTGTCGATGCCGGCCATGGCTCAGCTCTCCTTCTGGGTGGTTGGCGCGGTCTCGGCCTCTTCTGGCTGGGCCTTCTCGCCCCTGCCGAAGCCGAGCAGGACGGCGGCGATGGCGAACGAGACGCCGGTCGCCACGAGGATCCCCAGGCTGGAGGCGAGCCAGCCGCCCTTGGGGGTGACCGCGAGGTAGGCGAAGATGCTGCCGGGCGACGGGGTGGCGACCAGCCCGGCGCCGGTGATCATGAAGGTGAACACGCCGGCCGCGCCGCCCGCGATGACGGCCAGGATGAGGCGGGGCTTCATGAGCACGTACGGGAAGTAGATCTCGTGGATGCCGCCGAAGAAGTGGATGATCATGGCGGCGGGGGTGGTGGGCCGCATGGCGCGCGGGCCGAAGAGCAGGAAGGCCAGCAGCAGGCCGAGGCCGGGGCCGGGGTTCGACTCCAGCATGAACAGGATCGATTTGCCGCTCTCGGCGGCCTCGGCGACGCCGAGCGGGCTGAGCACGCCGTGGTTGATGGCGTTGTTGAGGAACAGCACCTTGGCCGGCTCGATCAGCACCGAGGCGATCGGCAGGAGGTTGTTGCTGATCAGCCACTCGACGGCGTTGCCGGCAGCGGTGGTGACGGCCTGCACGATCGGGCCGATGGCGTAGTAGCCGACGATGGCCATGGCGCCGCCGACGATGCCGGCGGAGAAGTTGTCGACCAGCATCTCGAAGCCGGCCTTGGTCCGCTGCTCCGTGAACTTGTCCACATATTTCAGGATCAGCGCGGTGAGCGGGCCGATGATCATGGCGCCGAGGAACATCGGCGACTCCGTGCCCACCACGACGCCCATCACCGCGACCGCACCGACGACGGCTCCGCGCTGACCGTGCACCATCCGGCCGCCGGTGTAGGCGATGAGCACCGGGAGCAGGATGCGGATGATCGGGTCGACCATCTGCGCGAGCGACTCGTTCGGCAGCCAGCCGGTGGGGATGAAGAGCGCGGTGATCAGACCCCAGGCGATGAACGCGCCGATGTTCGGCATGATCATGCCGGCCAGATGGCCGCCGATGCGCTGGATGGTGGCCTTGACCCCGGTTCCGGTGACCGGGGGAGTGTAGGTGTCGGCCATGGGACGTGCTCCTTTGGAGGATGAGCAGGAGATCAGCCGGGTTGCGGGAGTGCCGCGGGGACAGCGGTGGAGAGCGGACGGTCGGGGTCGGGCCGGCACACGGTGACGGCGCTGAGGTCGATGTGGGCGGGGCCCGGCATGCGGCTGCCGGGCTGCTGGACGGCGGCGGCTCCCCAGGCCAGCGCCTGCGTGAGTGCGTCGGGGCCGGTGCCGCCCGCGGCGAGGAAACCCGCGAGCATGGCGTCGCCGGCGCCGACCGAGCTGCGCGGCACGGCGGCGGGCGCCTCGCCGTACCAGACGCCGGACTCCTCGACGAGGACGGCGCCGTCGGCGCCGAGACTGGCCAGCACCGTACGGGCCCCCGCCGCACGCAGCTCGCCCGCGGCCGCGACCACGTCGCCGAGCCGCCTGATCGGCAGGCCGGTGGCCGCCGAAAGCTCCTCCAGGTTGGGCTTGACCAGCGTGGGAGCGGCGGGCAGCGCGCACGACAGCGCGGGCCCGCTGGTGTCGACCGCGACGTTGATGCCGGCCCCGGCGAAGCGGCGGCACAGCAGCGCGTAGACGTCGGCGGGCACCTCGGGCGGCAGGCTGCCGGAGGCGACCACCCAGTCGGCGCCCTGGCCGCCGGAGTGCGCGGCGTCCAGCACGGCCTCGGCGATCGTGTCGAGCTCGGCCGGTGACAGCGCCGTGCCCGGCTCGTTGACCTTGGTGACGGTGCCGTCGGGCTCGGCGAGCGTGACGTTGGACCTGGTCGCGCCGGCCACCGGCACGGTCACCATGTCGAGGCCCTCGGCGGCCAGCAGGCGGACGAGCTGCCTGCCCTCGTCGCCGCCGTACGGCACCACCGCCCGGCTCGCCACCGCGTTGGCCAGCAGCGCGCGCGAGACGTTGACCCCCTTGCCGCCGGGGTCGAGGCGGGCCGCGGCGGCGCGGATGACCGCGCCCCTGTCGAGCGAGGAGATCTCGATCGTGCGGTCGAGGCTGGGGTTGAGCGTCAGGGTGAGGATCACGCCCTGATCACCTCCGGACCGGCGGCCGCCACGTCGGCGGCCTGCGCCACGTCCAGCCCGGTGTCGGTGATCACCACGTCGATCTCGCTCAGATCGGCGAACGTGGCCAGGTAGGTGTTGCCGAACTTGGTGTGGTCGGCCAGCAGCACGCTGCGCTGCGCGGCCTTGACCATCGCACGCTTGATCGCGGCCTCCGCGGGGTCGGGGGTGGTCAGGCCGCGGGTCAGCGAGCAGCCGTTGGTCGCCATGAACGCGACGTCCACGTTGAGCGTGGCCAGCGGGGTCAGCGCCCAGTCGTCCACGGTGGCCAGCGTCTTGCCGCGCAACCGGCCGCCCAGCATGATCACGTGCAGGTTGGCGCGGGCGGCCAGCGCGGTCGCCAGCGGCGGTGAGTTGACCACCACCGTCAGCTCCCGGTCGGCGGGCAGCACCTTCACCAGGCGGCCCGTGGTGGTGCCGGCGTCGATGATGATCGAGCCGTCCTCGGGCAGCTCGGCCAGCGCGGCCTTGGCGATGCGTTCCTTCTCGGCCGTCATGACCTCGTCGCGGGTGGCGAGCGCGGGCTCGAAGCCGAGCCGCTCCACGGGGATCGCGCCCCCGTGCACGCGGCGCAGCACGCCGGCCCGCTCCAGCGACGTCAGGTCGCGGCGGATCGTCTCGGTGGTCACGTCGAGCTCGGCGGCCAGCGTCACCACGTCGACGCGGCCCGCGGCCCGCGCACGTCGCAGGATCTCCTGCTGCCGCTCCTCGGCGTACATGATGTTGATTCACCGCCGTTTCGAGTTGGTTTCCTCTGTGTTTATACCCGCTTTCGTTGGCGGGTCAAGAGTCCACTGCCGGAATCTGGTAGTTATAGGCGAATGCGAACCAAGCCCCTGGCACCCCTGCTCCTCGCCGGCAGCCTCACGCTGGCGCTCGCGACGCCCGCCCAGGCCGCCGCGGCACCCCGCGTGCCCGTGGGCACGACCGCCGCGTGGGTGGTCTTCGACCGCCAGGCCGGCAAGTTCGTCGCGGTGCGCAACGCGCACCGCAAGTTCCGCTCCGCCTCCGTCGTCAAGATCCTCATCGCGATCGACTACCTGGAGGGCCGCAGGACCGTGCCGCCGGCCGACGCCAAGCTGCTGAAGATCATGCTGCGGTCCAGCGACGACGACGCCGCCTCCGCCTTCTGGGACCGGCTCGGCAAGGGGCAGATCATCGTGCGGCAGGCGCGCAGGCTGGGCCTCGCCGACACCACCCCGCCGCCCGCGTCCAAGCCCGGCTTCTGGGGGTACGTCTCGCTCAGCGCGTACGACATCGTGCGCACCTACCGCTACCTGCTCGACCGGGCCGAGCCCAGGGTCAGGGAGACCATCCTCGGCCACCTGCGCAAGGCCACGCCGTGCGGCACCGACGGCTTCGACCAGACCTTCGGCATCCCCGACGGCGTGCCGAAGCCGCACGCCGTCAAGCAGGGCTGGTCGGGCTTCGGCACCAAGCCGCCCGTGCGGTGCTCGGGCAACGCCACCCACGCCGCCACCCACGCCGCCGGCACCGCCGCGGCGGGCGGCGCGATCGGGGCGCCCCTGTCGTGGATCGCGCAGCGCGCCACCGGCTCGGGCGTGCCCGACTACGGCCGCCCCGTGCTGCACACGACCGGGCTCGTGGGCCCCGGCGAGCGCTACGTCATGGCACTGCTCACCGCGCACCCGGCGGGCGGCACGTGGAACGCCTCGGTCAAGCGCGTCACTACGCTCGCCCGCGACCTCTACCGCACGGTCTCGCGCTGACCGCGCCGCTACGGGGTGGCGGCTACGGGGTGGCGGCTATGGGGTGGCGGCGCGCTCCTGCTCCAGGCGGACCTTCTTCGGCACGCACATCCGCCACGCCTCCAGCACCAGCTCGCGCATCTCGTCGGGCTCCAGGGCCGCCATGCGCGCCTCCACCCAGTGGTAGCGCAGGTCCGACTCGCGGGGCAGGAGGAACGTGCCGGGGTCGGCGGCCACCAGCGCCGCGCGTTCCTCCTTCGGGAAGCCGAACCCCATGATCGTCTCGTCGCGGGAGAACGCGACGTAGACGATCCTGCCCACCCGGAACTTCACCCGGTCGCGGATGAGGTGCTCGGTCGTGCGCGGCAGCGTCAGCGCGAACCGGCGGACGTCCTCGACTGTGACCACGCCCGCCAGGCTACAGGTCCTTGGCGGCCAGCCTGATCTCCTCCAGCAGCACCGCGAGGTCCGCCTCTGTGGTGTCCGGGTGCAGGAAGCAGGCACGCAGCGCGTCCCGCCCGCCCAGCCGGGTGCCGGTGATGAACGCGTTGCCGCGCGCCTGCACCGCATAGGGGATCGCCCGGTTGAGCGCGTCGAGCCCCTCGGTGGGTCCCTCGGTGGGCCGCTCGGTGGGCCGCCCGGTGGGCCGCCCGGCGCAGGGGATGTGCCGGAAGGCGGTGATCGAGGTGGTGACCGGGGCCAGCAGCTCGAAGTCGGGGGCCGCCTCGACCATCGCGGCCAGCGTGCGGGCCAGCCCCGACGTGTGCTCGACCAGGTCCTTGACGCCCCGGCGGCCCAGGTGCGACAGGGTCGCCCAGGTCTTCAGCGCACGGAACGGGCGGGTCTGCTCCGGCCCGTACTCGGCGAACCATCCCAGGTCGCCCGCGTTGTCGTCCACCAGGTACGACGGCACCAGGCTGAACGCCGCCCGCGCCGCCCCAGGATCGCGCAGCAGCGCGCACCCGCAGCCCACCGGCACGCCCAGCCACTTGTGCGGGTCGAGGGCCAGCGAGTCGGCCCGGTCGAGACCCCGGTAGTGCGGCGCCGCCTCGCCGGCCAGCACGCCGAGCGCCCCGTAGGCGCCGTCCACGTGGAACCAGATCCCGTACGAGGCGGCCACGTCGGCGATCTGGTCGAGCGGGTCGACCGCGCCGGAGTTCACCGTGCCCGCGCTGCCCGCCACGCAGAACGGCCGCAGCCCGGCGTCGAGGTCCTCGGCGATCATGCGGCGCAACGCGGCCACGTCCATCCGGTACGCCTCGTCCACCGGCACCGTCCTGACGTGCCGCGCGCCCAGGCCGAGCAGCTCGGCCGCCTTGTGCAGGCAGCTGTGGCCTTCCCCGGTGACGTACAGGACCATCGGCGCCCGCCCGGACAGCCCGTCGCGGCGGACGTCCCAGCCGTCGGCCGCCGCCGCCCGCTGCCGGGCGGCGGCCAGGCAGATCACTGTCGCCATGGACGCGCCGCTGGTCAGCAGCCCGCCGCCGGGCGGATGCGGGAAGCCGGTCAGCTCCGCGAGCCAGCGCACGACCGTGCGCTCCAGGTGCGGGCCCGCGTGGTCGCCGCCCGCGCAGCTCGGGTTGAACGCCGCGGCCAGCGGCTCGACCAGCACGCCCGCGCGGTTCGGCGGCGGGTTGACCCAGCCGAAGAAGCGCGGGTGGCCGTTGCCCATCGGGTACGGCAGGATGTGCTCCCGCGTGTCCGCCAGCAGCTCGTCCAGCGGCCGGCCGGTCTCGGGCAGCTCCTGCCCGGTGAGCCAGGCCCGCTCCTCGCCGGGCATCGGCCGCCACACGGGCCTCCCTGCGATGCCGTCGAGGTGGTCGGCGACCAGATCGGCGACCGTCCGCAGCTCATCCATCGTGCCCCTCCCTCCCGTGGTGCCCAGGCGCCAGCTCCATGGCGAGGTAGAAGACGCAGCCCGTCCCCGCGTCGCCGGCGAAGGCGTGGCGGCGGTCGCCCGGGTAGTACGCGGAGTCGCCGGCCGCCAGCTCGTACGGCTGCCCGTCGATCGTCAGCAGCAGGACGCCCTGCTCGACGGCGAGGTACTCGCGCGAGCCCGGCGCGTGCGGCGCGAACTCGCCCGCGTCCACGCCGGGACCCATGGTCGTCCGCATGAACTCGAACTCCACCTCGCCCAGCACCGGCGACAGGACCCGCCGCTCCCAGCCGGACGGGTCGCGCAGCACCCGCTGCTCGGCGTGCCGCAGCACCCGCACGCCGCCGTGCGCGGGCTCGTCGAGCAGCCGCGAGATGGACGTGCCGAGCGCCGTGGCCAGCCGGTCGAGCACCAGCACGGTCGGCGTCTTGGCGCCCCGCTCGACGTCCGACACCATGCTCCTGCTGATGCCGCTCAGCTCGGCCAGCCGCTCGATGGACAGCCCGCGCGCCCGCCGCTCACCGCGGATGCGCAGGCCCAGCTCGGCCATGGACAGGCCGCTCGACAGGACCCCTTCGCTCATTCCTCCACTATAGCGATGCTTTGTCCGCTTTAGCGGATGCCGCGGGCGCCTGGGCTGCCCGGTGCGCCTCATAGGCCGCCAGCACCTGCTTGCGCCGCTTGGCCGGCAGCCGGTCGATGTAGAGGTAGCCGTCGAGGTGGTCGGTCTCGTGCTGCAGGCAGCGCGCCAGCAGGCCGGTGCCCTCGACCGTGACGGGCGCGCCGGTCACGTCGAAGCCGCGCACGGTGGCCCGGTCGGGGCGGGGGAGCTGGGCGTACTGTCCCGGCACCGACAGGCAGCCCTCGTCGCCCGCGTCGAGCCGCCGCTCACCCAGGCTGGGCAGCTCCAGCTCAGGGTTGACGACCACGCCCTTGTGCGAGACGCCCTCCGCGTCGGGGCAGTCGTAGATGAACACGCGCAGCGGCACGCCGATCTGGTTGGCGGCGAGTCCCACGCCCTCGGCCGCGTACATGCTGGCGAACATCTCCTCCACCAGCGTCGCCAGCTCGCCGTCGAACCGGGTTACCGGCTCGCAGGGGCTGTGCAGCACGGGATCGCCCACGAGGGTGATCGGCCGGACCTCTGCCACGGACTCCGCCTTTCCATGAGATGTCGTACGTCGTCGCGCAAAGTCTACGGACATCCCGCTATGTCTTGAATTTTGAGACATATTCTCTTGAATGATGAGATGAGAGTTAGGGTGGCCGTACGCCGATACGAGGGAGTTCGCCGATGAACGCCGTCTACACGCATGGCCACCACGAGTCCGTGCTGCGCTCGCACCGCTGGCGCACCGCCGAGAACTCGGCCGCCTACCTGCTGCCCCACCTGCTCCCGCACATGAAGCTCCTCGACGTGGGCAGCGGGCCCGGCACCATCACCGCCGACCTGGCGGGCCGCGTGGGGCACGTGACGGCGTCCGAGGCCGGCGACGACGCCCTCGCCCTGGCCAGAGCCGAGATCACCGCCCGGGGGCTGACCAACGTCGACTTCGCGGTGGCCGACGTGCACGACCTGCCCTTCCCCGACGACACGTTCTGCGTCGTGCACGCCCACCAGGTGCTCCAGCACGTCGGCGACCCCGTACGAGCGCTGCGCGAGATGGGCCGGGTCACCAAGCCGCGCGGGTTCGTCGCGGCCCGCGACAGCGACTACGCCGCCTTCACCTGGTGGCCGCTGGTGCCCGCGCTGGACGAATGGCTGGCCCTCTACCGGAAGGTCGCCCGCGGCAACGGCGGCGAGCCGGACGCCGGGCGGCGGATGCTGTCCTGGGCCCGCGCCGCCGGCTTCGACGACGTCACCGCCACCTCCTCCACCTGGTGCTTCGCCACCCCCGCCGACCGGGAGTGGTGGGGCGGCATGTGGGCCGAGCGCATCCTGTCCTCCGCCATGGCCCAGCAGGCACTCGCCACCGGGGCCGCCACCGAGTCCGACCTGCGGCGCATCTCGGCGGGGTGGCGGGAGTGGGCGGCGGCCGAGGACGGCTGGTTCTCCATCCTGCACGGCGAGGTCATCTGCCGCCTGCCCGGCTGAGCTCTGGTGACCGTCGGGTGGAAGGTGGCCGTCGGGTGGAAGGTCCGGCATCGGGCCGGCAATGACCGCACAATGCCCGGCCGCAGCCCTGGCCAAGACGCCTGATCCATTGGAGGGTTGAGCGGGCGGGGAGACCTCCCTCTCCCCGCCCCTGCACCAGCCCGCCATTCCGGCGGATCCAGCGCAAGTCCAGGGAAAGGGGCAAGGATGTCCGCATTCGCCAGAGGCGTCACCGGAGCGATCGTCGCCGCACTGTCGCTGACCGCCCTGTCGGCCGCGCCGGCACAGGCAGCGCCGGCACAGGCAGCGCGGTCCGCGTCGGGGCAGGCCGCCGCCGGTTCGGTGTGCGTGACCACGGTCTCGCCCTCCGGCCGCCTCTGCGTCCCCGGCGAGCCGGGCTTCAAGGCGCTCAGCGCGACCGTCACGGGGGCCCAGAACCTCAGCACCTACGCGGCACGGGTGCGCCCGGCCGAGGGGATCACCGTCAGGTGCCTGAAGCCGGGCGACTCGCTGACGTACGCGCAGCCCCGCAAGATCGCCGGCATCGAGATCCTGTCGAGCAGCACCTGCGTCTACTGACCCCCGCCGTCCACGGCCCCGGGCTCCCCGCTCGGGGCCGCCGTGCTGAGAGGGGGCAGTGGGCGGGGCGGCAGGCCACAGGTCCACGGCGCGGACGCGCCGCCGCCTGGGACGAGCCGGGTCAGGTCATAGGCCGATGGCGCGGACGCGCTGCCACTGGGGATCGCGGTAGAGGACCATGTCCGTGCCGACCATCTCGTCGGGGGCCGACACCATCGCGATCTCGCCCGCCGCCTGCAGCTGGAGCAGCAGGTCGCGGACGCGGGGGCCGACGGGCAGCCGGCCCGTGGGGAGGCCGAGGCCGTTCCTGACCGTGTCGGCCACCTCCGACAGGTGGAACGGGCCGTCGAACCCGGCGACGACGCCGCGCACGATGGTCATCGTGATCAGGTGCTCGGCTTCGGCGTGGGCGAGCTGCCAGGTCACCTGCTCCTTGCGGCGGCCGGAGCCGGCGCACGAGGTGCAGGGGCGCACCAGGCCGGGCGCCACCTCCTCCTGCGTCGTGCCGAGACAGGCCGAGCACAGCCCGCTCTCGGCGGCGTGCACCTCGGCCGTCATCCGGCCGACCATCAGCGCGCCGCAGTCGCAGGCGAACGTGTCACCCAGGATGCCGGTCTGTGGGGAGATCGCATGCTTGGTCACCGAGCCGACTCTACCGGTGATCGACACCCCACAGCCCCGCCCGTCCCGCGGGCTCGCCCGTCGCGTGCGCGGTCAGAGCTGGGCGTCGGCCAGGCCGCGGAGGCGGCGCAGGGCCTTGCGGGCGGAGGCCCGCACCTTGTCGTCCGGGTGGTGGTCGATGAGGACGCGCAGCACCTGACCCGTCCACGGGTGGTCGCCGAAGGCGAGGATGGCGATCGTGCCCGCCTGCTCGTCGGCGTTCATGCCCATCGCCATCGACTCGATCACCTCCCCGATCTCCCCGCCGAACTCCAGCAGCGCCGCCGCCATGTCCACCAGCACCCAGGCGATCTCCTCGGGCGCGGGCCGCCGGTTGTCGCGCCCGGTCCTCGCCGCGATCACCGCGCCCAGCCTGGGCTGGTCGAGCAGCCGGGTCAGCGCCAGCCGCCCGGTGTCGCCGAGCGCCGTGGACAGCACCTCCACGCCGACCGCGCGGGCCAGCGGGCTCACCGAGGCGAGCGCGCCGGCCAGCTCGTCCGCCGCCTCGGCGGGGTCGCGGTCCTTGAGCCACCCGGCCAGCTCCTCGCCGCGCTCGGCCTCCGGGTACGCCCGCAGCCCGTGCAGCAGCGTCGCCGCGTCCGTCTCGGCGAGCGAGCCCATGACGGGGATCTCCTGCCCGGTGGTCTCGGCGATGATCTGCCGCGCCACCCACAGGCCGAGCCAGCTCAGCGTGTACGGCTCCTCCTGCCGTACCAGCCCGAGCCCCGTCAGCGCGGCGGGCGGCTCGCCCGTGACCGGCTCCCTGGACAGGAACATCCTGATCAGCTCCAGCAGCAGCCCCTCGTCGGCGGCCAGCCGTTCGCGGCAGTGCGCGGCCCAGACGCCGAGCACCTCGGCGTCCTCGGCGTCCGGCTTCAGCTCACCGGCCGCTTCCTCGAAGAGCGGCGCGGATCGTACGGAGGATGCGAGCGTGGCCGCGGCGGGCAGCCTGATGGGGGGCTGCAGGGGCAGTGTGTCGTCGTCGTAGGAGCTCACCCGAACATCCTGTCGCGATATTTCAGCTAGAGTGCCCTCCGATGCCGAAAAGTCGGAAGAAAGGAGGCGCAGAGGTGTCCAGCACGTCCATGGGCGCGCTCCGCGCCCGCTTCTGCTTGTCGGAGGATTCATGCGTTTCCGTCCTGCCACTGAGGACGATCTAGACCGCCTGCTCGGCTGCGTCGTCGACGAGTCGATCAGCTGGTCCCATCCGGAGCGGCTGCTGTCGTTCCTGGAGAGCGGCAACTACCGCTATGACCGGATCTGGCTCGCCGAGGACGAGCACACCGGCGACATCCTGGCCCGCGCCGTCTGGTGGAGCTTCGCCGACGGCGACCGGCCGCTCGCGCTCGACTGCCTGTACGTCCATCCGTCCGTGGCCGACCGCCGCGGGCTGGCGGCCGAGCTGCTGCGCCGGGCCCACGACGCGTACGGGCAGGCGCCCGCGTACCACGTGTTCCTGCTCAACGGCTGGCGCGACGACCCTAAGGCGCGGGCGGCGATCGGCTGGCGCTGGGAGGCGGCGGGACGGGCCGGGCTGAGCGAGGAGCTCGAACGCCTGCGCTACGCCTGGACCGCCGGCGACGCCCCGGTGCCCGAGCCGTCGAAGCGGCTGGTGTTCCGCGCCGATGACGACGACGAGGCGTTCGTGGCGGCGTTCCGGCGGGTGGCGGTGGGCACGCTCGACTTCCACACCCGCCAGGCACTGGCCGTCACCGACCCGGAGACGCAGGCCCGCGAGGACGTGCGCGACAACCGGTCCATGCGCGGCGACCGGAGCTGGTGGCGGCTGGCGTACGACCACGGCGGCGACCACGGTGGCGACCACGGCGGCGACCTCGTCGGGGTGGCGCTGCCGTCGGCCAACGACGCGGGACCCGTGGTCGGCTACATCGGCGTGGTGCCGGAGCGGCGCGGCCGGGGCTACGTGGACGACCTGCTCGGCGAGATCACCCGCTTCCACGCCGAGCGCGGCGTCCAGCGGATCGTGGCCGACACCGACGTGGGCAACGTGCCGATGGCGCGCGCGTTCGAGCGGGCCGGCTACCGCAACTTCGCCGTCCGCCTGGTCCTGTCACCCGCCACGGGAACCTGACGGGACCGGCGACTCGGCGACGTCCACCGCCCGTCCACCGCCCGTCCACCGCCCGTCCACCGCCCGTCCACCGCCCGCCCGCCGACCGCCCGCCGACCGCACACGACGGCCCGCCGATCTCCCGCGTGGCACGTCTTGCGCCATCGCCCCACGGCTGTTCTGATCGACGAGTGAGCGGTTACGAGGCGGTCTACCGGCGCAGCATCGAGCAGCCCGAGGCGTTCTGGGGCGAGGCGGCAAGCGGCATCGACTGGGACACGGCTCCGCGGACCGTGTACGCCGACGGCCGCTGGTATCCCGACGGGCGGCTCAACACCTGCCACAACGCCCTCGACCGGCACGTCGCGGCAGGCCGGGGCGATCAGCCCGCGCTCATCCACGACAGTCCCGTCACCGGCGTCACCCGCACCTACACCTACGCGGAGCTGCTGGAGGAGACGGCGAGGACCGCGGGCATGCTCCGCGCCCTCGGCGTCACCGCCGGCGACACCGTGGTCATCTACATGCCCATGGTGCCGCAGGCCGTGGTGGCGATGCTGGCCTGCGCGCGGCTGGGCGCGGTGCACTCGGTGGTGTTCGGCGGGTTCGCGGCCAGGGAGCTGGCGGTGCGCATCGACCACGCCCAGCCCAAGGTGGTGCTGTCGGCGTCGTGCGGCATCGAGCCGAGCCGGGTGGTGGCGTACAAGCCGCTGCTCGACGACGCGCTGGAGCAGGCGGCGCACCGGCCTGAGCGGTGCGTGATCCTGCAGCGGCCGCAGTGCCGCGCCGGCCTGGCCGAGGGCCGCGACCTCGACTGGGCGGAGGCGGTGGCGGCGGCCGAGCCGGCCGGCTGCGTGAGCGTGGCCGCGACCGACCCGCTCTACATCCTCTACACCTCGGGCACGACGGGCGCGCCGAAAGGCGTCGTGCGCGACAACGGCGGTCACGCGGTCGCGCTGCACTGGAGCATGGCGAACGTGTACGGCGCCGCGCCGGGCGAGGTCTACTGGGCCGCCTCCGACGTCGGCTGGGTGGTCGGCCACTCCTACATCGTCTACGCGCCGCTGCTGGCGGGCTGCACGACGGTCCTGTACGAGGGCAAGCCCGTCGGCACCCCCGACCCCGGCGCGTTCTGGCGGGTGGTGGCCGAGCACGGCGTGCGCACGCTGTTCACCGCCCCGACCGCGATCCGCGCCATCAAGAAGGAGGACCCCTCCGGCGCCTTCGCGAAGAAGTACGACCTGTCAGGGCTGCGGCACCTCTTCCTGGCCGGCGAGCGCCTCGACCCCGACACCTACCACTGGGCCTCCGACCTGCTCGGCATCCCCGTCATCGACCACTGGTGGCAGACCGAGACCGGCTGGCCCATCGCCGCGAACTGCGTCGGCATCGAGCCGCTGCCGATCAAGCCGGGCTCGCCCACCAAGCCCGTGCCGGGCTGGGACGTCCACGTCCTCGACGCCGACGGCCGCGACTGCCCGCCCGGCGTCGAAGGCGCGGTCACCGTCAGGCTGCCGCTCCCGCCCGGCGCCCTGCCCACCCTCTACCGCGACCCCGATCGCTTCGCCCGCTCCTACCTCGACCGCTACCCCGGCCACTACCTCACCGGCGACGGCGGCCACTTCGACGCCGGCGGCCACCTCTATGTCATGGGCCGCATCGACGACGTCATCAACGTGGCAGGCCACCGGCTGTCCACCGGCTCGATGGAGGAGGTCATCGCCGCACACCCCGACGTCGCCGAGTGCGCCGTGATCGGCGTCGCCGACGAGCTGAAGGGCCAGCTCCCCATGGGGTTCGTGGTGCTCAAGGCGGGTGCGGACCGCGACCCCGGGGAGGTCGAGCGGGAGCTGACCGCCCTCGTACGCGAGCGCATCGGCCCGGTCGCCGCCTTCCGCCGCGCCGTCGTGGTGTCCCGGCTGCCGAAGACCCGATCGGGCAAGATCCTGCGCGCCACCATGCGCGACATCGCCGACGGCCGCCCGTACACCGCCCCGTCCACCATCGAGGATCCCGCGGCGCTGCCGGAGATCGAGACGGCGTTGAAGGGTTCATGACGCGCAGGTTCCCGACCATCCCGGCGAACAGCCTGCACGATCGGGACGGACAACGCATGATGGGACATCCCCAGTCCCCCGGGAGAAGGCCATGATCGAAACCCCGAGCTACGCCGACGCCCTGAGGATTCTCGGATGCAAGGACGGCAGGCTCGTCAAGGTCATCGGGCTGGCGTCGGCGGCCGAGCGCACCGGCTGGGCCCTGTCCGGCGGGCCCCAGCTCGCGGCCGGGTTACGCGGCCTGCGCGACGCCATCGTCGCCTACGGCGAGGACGTCGTACGCCGCCTGCCCGAGCTGAGGGCGGGCGTCGACCGGCACACCCGCACCCGCCGCCTGGCCGCCGCGCACGCCGCCGTCGTGGTCTCCGCCTACTTCGAGGCGCTCGGCGAGGCCAAGCTGCCGTTCACGCTCGACCGGCTCGACCGGCCCGAGCAGATCTCCCGCGGCGTCCCCACCGCGGAGCGCTTCGCCCGGCTGGTCGCCGAGCTGCTGCTGGTCCGACTGCCCACCCCCGAGCCGCACATCCCGTACGCCGACACCCGCGCCGCCGTGGAACGTGCCTACCTGCGCATGTCGGAATGCCTGGCCGCGTACGTGAGCGGCCTGTCCCTGTGGGACGAGCTGCCCGTGGACGACCAGCTCCAGCTACCCCGCCTGCTCGCCGACGGCCCGCCCGCGCACGCGCTGCGCATCTACGACGAGGACTACCGGTCGCTGGCGCTCGAGAGCCACGAGTTCGGGGTGCGCAGCCTGGTCACCGAGCCGCCGCCGCCCGCCACCGCGCTGTCCAGGGTGGCCTGGCTGCTGGCCGAGCTGGCGCCGCCCCGCGCGGGCGACCGTCCCATGATCCACCGCGTCAGGATGGCCGCCAACGCCCTCGACCAGCCGCTGCTCGTGGTCGGCAAGCTGCCCGAGGACGTCTACCTGCCGCTGCTCGGCGAGGGCTACCTGAGCCCGCGCTGCCGGGTCGCTGAGCTGACCCAGGAGTCCACGCCCGCGCTGCGCGGCTGGTGGGAGGGGCAGCGGATGCTGGCCGACGCCGAGGCGTTCCTGGTCGGCCACCTCACCTCGCTGCGCGCCACCCAGGTGCCGCTGCTCGTGCTCGGCGAGCCGGGCTCGGGCAAGACCAAGCTGACCGAGGTGCTGGCCGCGCGGCTGGCCCGCTCGGAGTTCCTGCCGATCAGGGTGGAGCTGCGCGGCGTGCGGGCGCGGGCGGGCGTCACCGAGCAGATCGAGCAGGCCATGGCCGGGGTGCTGGGGGAGGAGGTCGCCTACGCCGACCTCGTCGCCGCCGCCGACGGCGCCATGCCGGTCATCCTGCTCGACGGGTTCGACGAGCTGGTGCAGGGTGCCGCCGCCCGCTACGACTACCTGGAGCACGTACGCGAGTTCCAGGTCAGAGAGGCCGAGCTGGGCCGGCCCGTCGCGGTCGTCATCACCAGCAGGACGGTGGTGGCCGACCGGGTCCGCTTCCCCGACGGGCTGCTCGCCCTGGAGCTGCGGCCGTTCGACGACGACCAGGTACGCCAGTGGCTCGATGTCTGGGACCAGGCCAACCGCGCCCTGCTCGCCCGCCGCGACCTGACCCCGCTGCCTCCCGAGGCGGCGCTGGCCCACGGCGAGATGGCCAGGCAGCCGCTGCTCCTGCTGCTGCTCGCCCTCTACGACGCCGGCGGCAACGCGCTCCAGCGCGACCACGGCCCGCTCGGCCGCGCCCGCCTGTACGAGGTGCTGCTGCGCGACTACACCGAGCGCGAGACGGGCGGCGCCCACCGGGTCGCCATCGACCAGGAGCTGGTGCTGCTCGGCGCGGTCGCGCTGTCCATGCTGGCCCGCGGCAGCCAGGTCATCACCGACGAGCAGCTCGAACGCGACCTGCCCGCCCTCTGCCACGGCGGCGAGGACGACCCGCGCGACGAGGACGCGCCGGGCGGCTGGGCGCGCAAGGCCACCGAGCGGTTCTTCTTCGTCCGCCGGGGCGGGCACGCGTTCCTGCACTCCACGTTCGCCGAGTTCCTCGTCGCCTGGATCACCATGTACGCGCTGCGCGACCTCGACCGGCGCCGCCGCTTGGCCGGGGACGAGCCGCTCGCCATCGTCCAGGCGGTGGACGACGACCTGCTGTACGCCGTCACCTCCCACTCCTGCCTGGCCGAGCGCGGCCCGACCGTCGGGTTCATCCTGGAGCTGCTGGCCGAGGTGCCGTCCGTGGTGCGGGCCCGCTGCGCCGACCTGCTGACCGGGCTGCTGCGCCGCGCCCTGCACGAGCGGACCCGCCGCCACTTCACCGGGTTCCGTCCCGTCCGGCATCCGCTGACGCGGCGCCTGGCGGCGTACTCGGCGAACCTCACCCTGCTCATCGTCACCGCGTCCGAGCAGCCCGTCTCGGTCTCGGCCCTGCTGCCGGGGCCCGACGCGCTCGAACGCTGGTCCTCGCTCACCCACCTGTGGAAGGGGCAGCTCGGCCAGGAGGGCTGGACCGGCCTCGTCACCACCCTCGCCGCCCGCCGCGTCGTCGTGGACGGCCGCGAGGACGTCGTGCTCGGCGGCGGCGCCGAGCCCATCGGCATGGGCGACGTCGTCGCCGCGGTCGCCACGGGGCACGACCCGCAGCACCGGCGGCTGCTCGACCTGCTGCTGCGGGCGCTGGGGGCGGGCGAGTCGCTGCCGTTCCGCCAGCGGGTCGCGCTCGTCGAGGAGCTGATGCGGACGGCCGGCGTGCGCTCACCCGCCCTGTACCGCGCCCTGGGCGCCATGTGGTACGAGGAGGGCGGCGACCGCGCCGTTCTGCGTCCCCTGCTGCGCACCCTGCTCGACGACCCGGCCGACCGGATGGCGACCTGGGAGCAACTGGTCAAGGCCGGCATCCCGGAGACGGCCCTGTGGGAGATCCACCAGAACGCCCTGTTGCAGGGCGACTGACGCCTGCCTGGGGGCGCTGCGGGGGTCAGAGCCAGCCGCGGGACTCCGCGACGCGGACGGCCTCGGCGCGGTTGGCCGCGCCGGTCTTGCCGATCGCCGACGACAGGTAGTTGCGCACGGTGCCCTCGGTGAGGAACAGCCGCCGGGCGATGGCCGCCACCGTGGGCTCGTCCGCCGCCACCCGCAGCACCTCCGCCTCCCGCTGGGTGAGCGGGCTCGGGCCGGTGGTCAGCGCGGTCACGGCCAGCTTGGGGTCGATGACCCGCTCGCCGGCCATCACCCGGCGTACGGTGGCGGCCAGCTCGGCGGCGGGGGCGTCCTTGACCACGTAACCGGCCACGCCCGCGTCGAGCGCCCTGCTGAGATAGCCGGGCCGGCCGAACGTCGTGACGATCACCACCCGATGACCCCGCAACTCCTCGGCCACCGCCAGGCCGGACATCCCCGGCATCTCGATGTCGAGCAGGATCACGTCGGGCTCATGCTCCCGCGCCGCCGCGAGCACCTCGTCACCGCGCCCGGCCTCGGCCACCACCTCGATGTCGTCCTCCAGCGAGAGCAGCGCGGCCAGGCCACCCCTGACCAGCTCCTGGTCATCCGCGAGCAGCACCCGGATCACGCCGCCTCCACCCCGGAGCCCGCCCCGGAGCCGGTTCCCGTCTCCGGCCCTGCCTCCAGCGGCACGCGCACCAGCAGCCGGTAGCCGCTGCCGGGCAGCGGCCCGGCCTCCACGCGCCCGCCCGCGGCCCCGACCCGCTCGGCCAGCCCGGCCAGCCCGTTCCCGGTTCCCAGGGCGCTGTCCCCGGTGCTCCGGCGGGCGCGGCCGTCGTCCACGATCTCCACCTCGGCGCACGTCTCGTCCGCGCGCAGGGTGACGCGGCAGCGGCGGGCGCGGCTGTGGCGCAGGACGTTCGTGGCGGCCTCGCGTACGGACCAGGCGAGCAGGGTCTCGGCGGCGGCGGGGACGGGCCGGTCGGCGGGCGAGACGGTTACCTCGATCCCGGCCAGCGCCAGGTTGCGCGTCGCCCCCTCCAGCTCCTGCGCCAGCGACGCCGCCCGGTAGCCCGTGACCGCCTGCCGCATCTCGTTGAGCGCCCGCCGCGCGGCCCCCTCCACCTCGCCCATCTCAGCGGCGGCCCGGACCGGGTCGGCCGGGGCGAGCCGGGCGGCGAGCTGGCTCCTGATCGTGATCGCGGTCAGGGTGTGCCCCAGCGTGTCGTGCAGATCGCGGGCGAAGCGCAGCCGCTCGTTCTCGACCGCCAGCCGGGCGACCTCGGCCCTGGCCGCGTCCAGCCGGGCCACCAGCAGGCCCATGTTCCGCATGCCGTGCACGGTGACGGCCTGCACGACGATGACCGGCGGCACCCACCAGACCCCAGGGAACGGCACGCCGAAGGACAGCAGCGCCGCCGCCTCCACCCCGGCGATCGCGGCCACGGAGGCGGCGAAGGCCGGGGTGCGCAGGGTCGCGGCGCAGGCGCTGACCGCGTACACGAACGACACGTACGCCCACGGCGCCCCGAACAGCGGCAGCAGCGCCAGCCCCGCGCCGGCCAGCCCCGCCAGCGCGAGCGGGTCCGGCGTCGTGGCCCGGTGGCTGAGCATCCGCCACATGATCCGCACCCAGCAGGCCGCGAACACCGCGACCCCGCCCAGCACCGCCACCACCCGTAGCGGGTCAGGGCCCGTTCCCGCGAACACCCACAGCGGCCAGACGATCAGCAGCAGCCAGGCGCACGCCCCGGCCCTCGCCGCCGCCCGGCCCCTGCTGAAGTCGAACTCCCGCACCGAGGTCACAGTGCCCGACGGTAACGCCATCCGGCCAGCGCGCAGAAGAGCAGCGTCCAGCCGATCAGCACGGCGAGCGAGGTCCCGGTCGGCGGGAGGCCGTCGAGCGCCCGCCAGCCCAGCGACCCGGCCTGGTAGGCGGGGCTCAGCTCGGCCACCGCCCGCATCCCGGCCGGCATGGCCTCGACCGGCAGCCACAGGCCGCCGAGCACCGACATGGCGAAATAGACCACCATCAGGGCCAAGGTCGCGACCTGCCCCTTCAGCGTGTAGCCGAAGGCGACCCCCAGCGCCGCGAACGGCAGCACCCCCGCCCAGATCAGCACCACCAGCAGCGGCCAGGTCCCGGCCGGCAGCCGCACGCCCGACAGCAACGCCCCCGCGGCGAGTACGGTGAGGATGCTCGGCAGCACCGTCGCCGCGCCGCTCAGCAGCTTGGCCGTCACGTAGCCCGACGCAGGCAGCGGGGTCACCGCGAGCTGGTCGAGCCAGCCCTTGCCGCGCTCCAGCGCGATGGCGCCGCCGATGAACAGCGCGCCGCCCATGGCGCCGTACGTCGCCATCGACACCATCGAGTACGCCGCGAAGTCGTCCATCCGCTCCTGCGGCACCACGGTGAGCACCTTGGTCCACAGCAGGTAGAGGCCCAGCGGGAAGAGCGTCAGCATGAGCAGCGACACCGGGTTGCGCAGCCCGCGCACCAGCTCCAGCCTGAGATACGACCCCATCAGTCCCGCCCTCCCGTCAGCGTCACGAACGCGCTCTCCAGATCCACGCTCTCCACCCGCACGTCCCTGACGTCGGCGCAGGCGGCGAACAGGGCCCGCAGCGTCGCGTCGGAGTCGCCGGTCCGCAGCCGCACGTCGCGGCCCGTCACGCTGACGTGCCGCACGCCGGGCAGGCCCTCCAGCTCGGCCGGGTCGGCGCCGCCGAGCGCGAACCGCACCTCGTTGCCGCCGACCAGCGCCTTCACCTCGGCCGGCGTCCCGTCGGCGACGACCCGCCCGCCGGCCAGCAGCACGATCCGGTCGGCGTAGTCGTCGGCCTCGGTCAGGTAGTGGGTGGCGAAGACGGCGGTACGCCCCCGCGCGGTCCTCGCCCTGATCTCCTGCCACAGGGCGCGGCGGCCCGTGACGTCCAGCCCCACGGTCGGCTCGTCCAGCACGAGCAGCTCCGGATCGCCCGCCACGCACAACGCGAACCGCACCCGCTGCCGCTGCCCCCCTGACAACCGCCCGACGGGACGCCGGGCCAGCTCCTCGATCCCCGCCGCGCGCAGCGCCCGCCCGGGATCGGGCCGCCCCGGGTACATCCCGGCGACCGCCGACACCAGCTCGCCCACCCGCACGTCCTCCAGCAGCCCCGACTCCTGCGGCAGCACCCCGACCCGGCCCGTCCGCAGCGCCTCCAGCGGCGCCCCTCCGAGCACCGTGGCCGTGCCCGCGTCGGGGGCGCGCAGGCCCAGCGCGACGGACAGCAACGTGCTCTTGCCGGCCCCGTTCGGGCCCAGCACCGCCACCGTCTCGCCCTCCGCGACGTCCAGATCGACGCCGCCGAGCGCGGTGACCTGGCCGTACGCCCTGGTCACGGCCTTCAGCTCCAGCGCGTTTCCCTTCATGCGCCCACCTTCGCCGGGCGGGCGGGGCCGCAGGTAGTGCCGTGCGTCAGCCTGGGGCGTATGACGTACGTCATGTGCGGTACCGCTCGTACGGCGACGGCGGTATCGCGCGGGCCGGAAAGCGGGCATTACGGTGCCGGTATGCGGACCACCGCCCTCGTGCTCATCATGGCCGTGAGCGTGCACGCCTCCACGATCATGGCCTACGGCAACCAGCCGCACGCCCGGCCACTCGACCTGCTCGGCCACGCGCTGCTCGCCGCCACGGCGCTCGGGCTCGCGCCGCTGCCCAGGCGGCCCGGCCTGGCGCTCGCCGTGTGCGCGGTCGCGGCGGCGGTGATCTTCTTTCGGGGGTACGCGATCGCGCTCTGGCCGGTGCCCGCGCTGATCGCGCTGTTCTCAGCCATCGCCGCCGGGCGCAGGGCCGCCGGGTGGGCCGGGGCGGCGTTCCTGGTGGCCGTGCCCGTGGTGGCGGCGCTCGCGCGGATGGAGGCCGACGTCGCGCTCGCCGTGCTCGTGTGGCTGCTGCTCGTGCTGGTGGTGGCGCAGCCGGCCGAGGTGTCGCGGGCGCGGCGGGCGTACACGCGGGAGGTGGAGCGGCGCGCCGCCCAGGCCGAGCGCACCCGGGAGGAGGAGGCGCTGCGCCGGGCCCAGGAGGAGCGGCTGCGGGTGGCCAGGGAGCTGCACGACGTCACCTCCCACACCGTCTCCGTCATCGCCCTGCACGCCGCCGTCGCCGCCGAGGCCGTCGAGCGCGTCGGCGGCCCGCCCGAGGCCGCCGCCGCCCTCCAGGTGATCCGCACCTCCAGCAGGCAGGCGCTGGGCGAGATGAAGGCGGTGCTCGGCGTGCTGCGTCCCGGCGCGTCCGGGCACGCGCCCCAGCCGGGGTCCGCGCAGCTGCCCCGGCTGCTGGAGACGGCCGGGTTGCCGGTGGCCTTCGACGTGGAGGGCGAGCGCCGTCCCCTCCCTCCGGCCGCCGACCTGACCGTCTACCGGGTGGTCCAGGAGGCGCTGACCAACACGATGCGGCACGCCGGCGCCGGCGCGGCCACCGTGCGGCTGACGTACGAGCCGGGGGCGGTGACCGTCCAGGTGGAGGACGACGGCCGCGGCATCCCCTCGAAGGCCGCCGCGCCCGGCCCGCCCAGCCAGGACGGCCCGGGTGACGGGCCGGGTGACGGGCCGGGTGACAGGCTGGGGGACGAGCCGGTGCGGCGCGGGCACGGGCTCACCGGCATGGCCGAGCGGGTCGCCGCCCTGGGCGGCCGGCTGACCACGGGGAACGCCCCCGGCGGCGGGTTCCGCGTCACCGCCAGGCTGCCCACATGATCACCGTCCTGCTGGCCGACGACCAGCCGCTCGTCCGCGCCGGGCTGCGGGCGCTGCTCGACACCGAGGACGACCTCCGTGTGGTGGGGGAGGCCGCCGACGGCGCGGAGGCGGTCCGCGAGGCGCGGCGGCTGCGTCCCGACGTCGTGCTCATGGACATCCGCATGCCCGAGCTCGACGGCCTGGCCGCCACCCGAGCGCTGACGGCGACCGGCGTGCGGGTCGTCGTGGTCACCACGTTCGACCTGGACGAGTACGTGTACGAGGCGCTGCGCTCCGGCGCCAGCGGCTTCCTGGTCAAGGACGCGGAGCCGGCCGAGATCCGCCACGCCGTACGGGTCGCCGCCCGCGGTGACGCCCTGCTGTCGCCCGGTGTCACCCGGCGGCTCATCGAGGAGTTCACCGCCCGCCCCGCCGCCCTGGACACCGGCCGCCTCGCCCCGCTGACCGGCCGCGAACGCGAGGTCCTGGCCCGCGTCGGCCGCGGCCTCACCAACGCCCGCATCGCCGAGGACCTGGCCATGAGCCCGCACACGGTCAAGACCCACGTCAACCGCATGATGACCAAACTGGCCGTCCACGACCGCGCCCAGCTGGTCGTCCTCGCCTACGAGACCGGCCTGATCCGCCCGGGCACCTGACCCCACCACTCCGGAGCCCCACGAAAGGTGGAGCCGGGTGGCCGCGTCGGGGAGCGCGGGCGGGTCCGAGACACCGGGAGCGCTGCGGAAGGGCGGCCGACGACCGCACCCGCAGCCACCCGGAAGAGCGGGCGACGACTTCACCCGCAGGTGCTGCGGAAGGGCGGGCGACGACCGCATCCGCGGCTACCGCGGAAGGTGCAGGTGAGCGACCGCGTCAGGGTGACGACCTTCGGCGGGTGCGCTTTCTACGGTCGCGGCATGATCCGATTCTGCATCCGTCACAGACGCCTGGTCATGGTGCTCTGGCTGGCGCTCGTGGCCGCGCTCGCCGGAGCCGCCGCGACCTGGCCGGGGCCCTCGGACGACGACTTCACGCTGCCCGGCTCCGAGAGCCGGCAGGCCGCCGCGTTCCTCGGGGAGGCCGCGGAGGAGGCGCCGGGCGCGCTGGTCGTCTACGCCCCGTCCGGGATCGAGTCCGCCCCGGTACGCGCCGCGCTCACCGGCCTGGCCGCCCGCGTGGACGCCGTCCCCGGCGCGCAGGCCGCCATGGAGGAGCGGCGCGTCTCCCAGGACGGCACCATCGCCTCCATCCCGCTCCACTACCCGGACCAGGCCGCCGCCCAGGCGATCAGAGGCGTCAGGGACGCCTTCGCGCCGCCCGCCGGGACAGCCCTCACCGTGGAACTGTCCGGCGGCGACTTCGCCGACGTCACCCCGGGAGGCGTCACCGAGGGCCTCGGCCTGCTGGCCGCCGCCGTGGTGCTGCTGGTCGCCTTCCGCTCCCTCATCGCCGCCGCCCTTCCCCTGGTGATCGGCATCGTCGGCGTGACGTGCGGCGCCGCGACGTACGGCCTGCTGAGCCACCTCGTCAGCACACCGGGCTTCGGCGTCTACCTCACGATCATGCTCGGCCTCGGCGTCGGCATCGACTACGCCCTCCTGATCGTCACCCGCTTCCGCACCGAACTCGCCGCAGCCGATGGGGCCGGGGGAGTGATGGGGGTCGAGGGGGCGGTCGAGCGGGCCATGCGGACGGCGGGGCGGTCGGTGTCGTTCGCCGGGCTGATCGTGATCGCCACCGGGGCCGGCATCCTCCTCCTCGGCCCCTCCCTGGGCGGTGGGGTGGCGCTGGCGGCCGGGTGCGGGGTGGTCATGGTGCTGCTCGCCTCGCTCACCCTGCTCCCGGCGCTGCTGGTCGTGATCGGGACGCGGATCGACAGGTTCGCGCTGCCCGGGCGGGCGGCTCGGAGCGTGCCGTGGTCGTACCGGTGGAGCAAGGTCGTGCAACGCCGTCCCTGGACGGCGGGAGCGATCGCGCTGGTCGCGCTCGTCGCGCTGGCCCTGCCCGCCACCCAGCTGCGCGTCGGCTGGTCCGACGCGGGCAACCGGCCGGTCACCGACACCACGCGAAGGGCGCACGATCTGCTCGCCCAGGGCTTCGGCCCCGGCATGGCCGGCCCGCTCGTCCTGGCCGCGCCCGCCACGGCGGCGGCCGAGCTACGCGCGGCCGTCCGCCAGGCGGCCGCCACCCCCGGCGTCGCACAGGTGATCCCCGCAGAGAACGGCGCCGACCGGGCACCCGAAGCAGGAGACGGCGCCGCGCAGGCGCCTGCGGCGGGGGTGCGCGAGTACGCGGGAGGACGGGTCGCGCTGGTGATCCCCGCCACCGGGCCGCAGGACGAGCGGACCGAGCAGCTCATCCATCGCCTGCGCGCCGAACTGCCCGCGCCCGTCCTCGTGTCGGGCTCCACCGCTGCCGCCGCCGACTACGCCGAGCACACCGCCGACCGGCTGCCGTGGGTGGTCGGTGCCGTGTTGCTGGCGGCCTTCGTGCTGCTCGTGCCCGTCTTCAGAAGTCTGGTGGTGCCGTTGAAGGCGATCGTGGTGAACCTGCTGTCCATCGGGGCCGCCTACGGGGTGGTGGTGGCGGTGTTCCAGTTCGACGTGCTGGGGCAGGGCACGGCGGGGCCGATCGACGCATGGGTGCCGATGATGCTGTTCACGATCATGTTCGGGCTGTCCATGGACTACGAGGTGTTCCTGCTGTCGCGGATCAGGGAGGAGTATCTCAAGGACCGGGACAACACCCGCGCGGTCGCCGACGGGCTCGCGCGGACCGCGGCGGTCATCACCTCCGTGGCCACCATCATGTTCTGTGTGTTCGCCGCGTTCGGCGCCTTCGATGATCGCGCGCTGCGGGTAATGGGGGTGGGACTGGCCGTCGCGGTGCTGGTCGACGCCACGGTGGTGCGGCTGGTGCTGGTGCCCGCGGCGATGGAGGTGCTGGGTGATCGGAACTGGTGGTTCCCTGGACTGACCTTCCGGAGGCTGACACCTGGGCAGAAACGAACGTAATATCCCAATATCACGAGCGTTGGGGGCGCCAGGGTGCCAGGACAGAACGTGGGTGTGGTCGTAGATCCGGCGGTTCCGCCGGAGGTGGCCGGACTGTTGCGCGCGAACGCCCCGTTGCTGTCCAGGATCAAGGCCGGATGGGTGCCGCCCGCCGAGGTGGCCCCGGCGCGCCGCCGCACGCCGTCGAGCGCGCTGCTGCTGGCCGCCACGCCGGTCGTGATCGCCCTGATGGCGGTGCTGCTGGCCTCCCGGTACGCCGCCGCCGGTTTCGTGCTGCTCGGCACGTACGTCTTCATCGTCCTGGTCAAGATCGCGTCCATGAGCGAGGTCGCCGAGGACGACCACCGCCCCCAGGAGCGCGCGGTCTACGAGCAGGCCCGCTGGTACGACGGCCGCTACCTGCTTCCCGAGGACTTCGACCCGGAGGCCGCGGCCGTCCTGGCCAGGGCGCAGCGCGCGATCGGCACGGTGCTGCGCTCCCACGTCAACGCCGAAGGGCTGCTGGACGACGCCCGCAACGCCACGATGCTGCCCGCCCAGGAGTGGGAGATCGCCCGGCTGCTCGCCAAGCTGTCGGCGCTGCGGCTGGAGCACCGCGACCTGCTGGCCAGAGGCATCGCGCCGGAGGTGGCGGCGGTGATCGAGCCGCTCGAACGAGCCCTGGCCGGCAGCGAGGCCGCGGTGGTGGCGAGGGTGGAGGCGCTGGAGCGGTACGCCGGCCATGTCGCCGAGGCCGAGCGCGCCTACCACGCCCGCAGCCAGATCGAGGAGCTGCGCGCCCGGCTGCCGCGCTATGAGGAGCTGCTCGCCGAGTCGGGCGCCGACAAGCTGGCCGTGCCGGAGATCGACCGGTTGTCGCAGGACGCCGACGTGCTTGAGCGCACCTTACGCCGCAGCGTGAAGTCCGCCCATGAGGCGTTCCGCTACCTGGAGAGCTGACGACCGGACGGGAAGACGTACCAAGGATCAGTACGAAGGACTCAGAACGTGGCCGGACGATATGCGAAGGTGATCGTCGATCCGTCCGTGCCCGACGACGTCGGGACGCTGCTCCGCGACAACCGCAAGCTGCTGCTGCGGATGCGCGCCGGCTGGGCGCCGCCCGATCGCGGCCGCGCCCCGCTGGCGCGCGCCGCCCGGCTGGCGGCGGCCGTGACGGCGCTCATCGCGGCGATGTACGGGCTCGTGCTGTTCACCGCCGAGCGCTACACCCCCTTCGTGGTGATCATGACGGGGTCGGCCCTGCTCATGGTGGCCGTCCTGCTCAAGCCCAGACCCGACGCGCAGGTGGAGCGGCGCAACGCGCTGGAGCGCGAGGTCTACGAGCTCGCCCGCCGTCATGAGGGCCGGTACGTGCTGCGCGATCGCCTCGACGAGCCCGCCAGGGCCCTGCTGTCGCGCGCTCAGACCGCCATCGACCAGGTCATGTCCTCCCACGTGCACGCCGAGGGCCTGCTGGACGGCGTGCGCAACGGCGTGATGCTGCCCGCCCAGGAGTGGGAGATCGCCCGGCTGGTGGCCAAGCTGTCGGAGCTGCGCGCCGAGCACCAGGAGGTCGTCGCGGAGGGCGTCACCCCCGAGGTGGCGGCCGTGGCGGAGCCGCTGGGGCGGGCGCTCGACAGCAGCGAGAAGGCGGTGCTGGCGCGCGTGGAGGCCCTGGAGCGGTACGCCGGCCACGTCGCCGACGCCGAGCGCGCCTACCGCGCCCGCAGCCAGATCGAACGCCTCAGCGCCAAGCTGCACCGCTACGAGGAGCTGCTGGCCGAGACGGGCGCCGACGGGGCCGGGGTGCCGGAGCTGAGCCGGCTGTCCGACGACGCCGACCGCCTGGAGCAGGCGTTACGCGACAGCGTCAGCTCCGCGCATGAAGCTTTTCGCCACCTTGATGACTGACGTAGCTTAGGATCCGGATTTGTGGCGGATATGGTGATTGATCCAGGTGTGCCGCCCGACGACGCCCAGCTGCTCAGGGAAAGCCGCGGGGTCCTGCTCAAGATGCGCGCCGGCTGGGTCCCCGAGCCGCGGCCGCACGTCTCCAGCCGGCGGGTCCGCGCCGCGATGTCCATCGGCACGGTGGCCCTCCTCGGCCTGATGCTGGGCCTCGGCGCCCTGCGCATCGGCGTCAACCTGCTGCTGCTCGTCGTGGCCGGCATCCCGCTGGTCATCGTGCTGTTCGCGCGCAACGACCTGACCGACGACGAGGAGGCCGACTACGAGCGCGAAATCTACGAGCAGCTGCGCTGGTACGAGGGCCGCTACGTGCTCACGAGCGACCTCGACGAGTCGGCCGCCCGCCTGCTGGAACGTGCCCAGCGCGCCATCGCCACCGTGACCGGCTCCCGCGTCAACACCGACGGGCTGCTCGACGACGTGCGCAACGCCGTCATGCTGCCCGCCCAGGAGTGGGAGATCGCCCGGCTGCTGGCCAAGCTGTCGGCCCTGCGCACCAAGCACAGGGAGACCGTCTCGCGGGGCCTCACCCCCGAGGTGGCGGCCGTCGCCGAGCCGCTCGCCCGCGCGCTCGACAACAGCGAGGAGGCCGTGCTCGCCCGGGTCGAGGCACTCGAACGCTACGCCGCCAACGTCACCGAGGCCGAGCGCGCGTACGTGGCCCACCACCAGATCGAGGAGCTGCGCGGGCGCATGCACCAGTACGAGGAACTGGTGGCCGAGACGGGCGCCGACGGGTTCGCCGTGCCGGAGCTGGACCGCCTGGCCGCGGACGCCGACCGGCTGGAACAGGCGCTGAGGCGGAGCGTCAGCTCCGCCCGCGAGGCGTTCCGCGCCCTCGACCCGTGACCCGCGAGCCCGGCCCTGGCCCGGGCGCGCGCACGGACATGGGCGCCTGAGCCCGATCGCAGGGGCTCGCCGGCTGGGGCTCGCCGGCGCCGGCTCGCTAGCGCCGGCTGTAGAGCTCGGGAGCGCCGTGACCGGCGGTCTCCAGCAGCAGGTCGCACAGCACCTCGGCGGCGTCGAGGCGGCCCAGCCCGGCCGCCGCCTGCCCCATCGTCTGCCGCAGCCCGGGGTCGGCCAGCAGCGGCATCAGCTCGGCCAGCAGCATCTCGCCCGTGGGACGCGGCTCCAGCAGCGCCCGCGCCGCCCCCGCCGAGGCCAGGTAGCCGGCGTTCTTGCGCTGCTCGTCGCCGCCGGTCGGGATGAGCGGGATCAGCACCGACGGCTTGCCGATGGCGGTCAGCTCCGACACCGTGCCCGCCCCGCTGCGCGAGATCACCACGTCGGCCGCGGCGAACAGGTCGGCCAGCTCGCTCCCGACGTACGGCACCGGGTGGTAGCGGTCGGCCAGGTCGGGCGGCAGCGGCACGGCCCGCATCTGGTCGATCCAGGCGGGCCCGCACTGGTGCACGATCTGCGCGTGCGGCAGCAGCCGCGGCAGGATCTCCGCGATCAGCGTGTTGATCTGCTTGCTGCCCTGCGCGCCGCCCGTCACGTAGATCAGCGGCACCTCGAACGTCAGCCCGAACAGGTCGTAGGCCGCCGCCCTGTTGCCCTGCAGCAGCTCCGGCCTGATCGGGTTGCCCGTCACCACGGCCTTCTTGCGGGCCGAGGCGGGCAGATGGTCCAGCGACGACTCGTGCGACAGCGCGATGCGGGTCGCCAGCCGCGACAGGATGCGGTTGGCCAGGCCCACCACGGTCGTCTGCTCGTGCATCACCAGCGGCCTGCGGATCAGCTTGGCCGCCACCCCGATCGGCACCGCCACGTAACCCCCCGTCGACAGCACCACGTCGGGCAGGTAGCGGGCGGCGTGCCCGACCGCCTGCAGGACCCCGATCGGGATGCGGAACACGTCGGCGATGTTGGTGCCCAGCTCCTTGAGGTTGGGGCGGCGGCGCAGCTTGCCCGTGGTGATCGCCTTGAACGGGATGCCGTGCTCGGCCGTGATGCGGGCCTCGAGGCCGTTGGCGGTGCCCACCCAGAGCACGTCGTGCGGCACCTGACGTCGCTGGACGGCCGACAGGGTCGTCAGGGCCGGATAGGTGTGACCACCGGTGCCGCCGCCGGTGATCAACAGTCGCAGGGTTCGTGACATGGGCTCAGACTATGGCCGCGCAGCGGAAGCCGGTGTGCCCGGTGGACGAGTCGGGCGTGTTCGACGTGCGCGCCGCCACCCGGTAGCGGTTGCAGTAGGAGTCGTGGCACATGTACGAGCCGCCCCTGATCACCTTCGCCGTGCCGCCGGCCGGTCCGAGCGGGTTGTCGGCGTACGGCTGCCACTCGGTGCCCCACCAGTCGGCCGTCCACTCCCAGACGTTGCCGGCGACGTTGTAGAGCCCGTAGCCGTTCGGCTGGAACGACTTGACCGGCATCGTCCCCTTGCTCGGCGCGGTCGGGAAGCGGCCCTGCCAGATGTTGCAGCGCGGCCGGCCGTTCGGGGCCAGCTCGTCGCCCCACGGGTAGCGCCTGCGCTCCAGCCCGCCCCTGGCCGCCATCTCCCACTCGGCCTCCGTGGGCAGCCGCTTGCCGGCCCAGGTGGCGTACGCGAGGGCGTCGTTCCACGACACGTGCACGACGGGGTGGTTCTGGCGGTCGCCGATCGACGAGCCGGGGCCCTCGGGGGAGCGCCACGTCGCGCCCTCGACGCCGGCCCACCAGGGGGCGCCGGGCACGCTCGCGTCCATCACCCCGGCGGAGGCGAACTGGGCGAACACGAACGACCAGCCGATGCGCTCGGCCTCCGTCACGTAACCGGTGTCCTTGACGAACGTGGCGAACTGCGCGTTCGTCACGCAGGCCGGGTCGATGAGGAACGGATCGACGCGTACCTCGCGCACCGGCCCCTCGCCGTCCTCGGGCCGGCCGTCCGGATCGTCGCCGCCCATGAGGAACGTTCCGCCGGGAATGCGTACCATCCCGCGCAGCACGGGCTTCCTGCGGGTGATCTGGACGGCTTCCTGGTACGGCCCGGCGGTGCCCTCCCTGCTCGGGCCACAACAAGCGCTCAAAGGTCCCCCAAACGTGTCATGCCATCAGGAAGGGTAGTGCCTGGAGCGGGCCCGCGATCACGCGGCCGTCCTGGTCGGCCGGGTCGCCGCGCGAAAGCCGCAGGACGGTAGCGTTTCCCCATGCGACTCGGCGTGCTGGACATCGGCTCGAACACCGTCCATTTACTGGTCGTGGACGCCCACCGCGGCGCCAGGCCGATGCCCGCCTACTCCCACAAGGACGAGCTGCGCCTGACCGAACACCTCGACCAGGACCAGAACCTGGGCCCCGAGGGCGTCGAGCGGCTCGGCGGCTTCGTCGAGGAGGCCGTGCGCATCGCCGAGGACAAGGGCGTGGAGGACCTGCTGTGCTTCGCCACCTCCGCCGTACGCGAGGCCGCCAACGGCGAGCAGGTGCTGGCGGAGGTCGAGCGGCGCTGCGGCGTGCACATCGCGGTGCTGTCGGGGCCTGACGAGGCCAGGCTGACGTTCCTGGCCGTGCGGCGGTGGTTCGGCTGGTCGTCGGGGCGGCTGCTGGCCCTCGACATCGGCGGCGGCTCGCTGGAGATCGCCGCGGGCGTGGACGAGGAGCCCGACGCCGCCGTCTCGCTGCCGCTCGGCGCCGGGCGGCTGACCCGCGGCTGGTTCACCGCCGACCCGCCCTCCGCCGAGGAGGTGCGGAGCCTGCGCAAGCACGTACGCGCCGAGATCGCCCGCACGGTCGGCGACGTCATGCGGTACGGCCGCCCCGACCGCGCCGTCGCCACCTCCAAGACCTTCAAGCAGCTCGCCAGGATCGCCGGCGCGGCGCCCTCCGGCGACGGCCCTTACGTCACCCGCTCGCTGTCCCGCCACGACATGGCCGACTGGGCGGCCAAGCTCACCACCATGGAGGCGGCCGCGCGGGCCCGCCTGTCGGGGGTGTCGCAGGGGCGGGCCGCGCAGCTCGCCGCGGGGGCGCTGGTGGCGGACGCGGCGATGGACCTGTTCGAGGTGGACCGGCTCGACGTGTGCCCGTGGGCGTTGCGCGAGGGTGTGATCCTGCGGCGGCTCGATCTCCTGCCGGGGTGGCCCGAGCAGCTCGACGGCGGGTCGAAGTAAGCCCGATCTATCTTCAATTCATGGCATAAAGCACTGGTGGGCGGGCACTGTCCGGCAAATGATGACAGTGCTCGGCTTGATCGGGACCCTGACGGTCGTCCTCATCCTCATCGTCCTCGCGGTGCTGCTCATCTCGGCGGTCGCCATGCTCGTGCTGCTCGGGCTGGCCGCCTCGATGGCCCGCTGGCGCACCGCCCGCCTCCGCCTCCACCGCCTGCTCCAGTCCTACTCCGCGGCCCGCCCTGCCCAAGCGGCGCGGCCGCGGCCTTCCGAAGAGGAGGGTCCGGCGACGGCTACGGCGCCCCCGTCCAAGCCCGCGCTGGGCACGGCCGCGGGGCCGGACACGGCGAGTACTCCCGCGGGGCCGGACACGGCGAGCACTCCCGTGGGGCCGGATACGGCGGGCTCGGACGCGGGGCCGGACGCGGAGCCCGGACGGGAGGCGAAGCCGGTCGAGGCGGCTCATTCGAGCGCGGGGTCCGGGCTGGAGCTGAAGTTGTGCGGGGAGGGGGTGCCGGAGCGCAGGCGGGCCACGCTCAGCCGGCACGCGCCCAGGATCCGCCGCCGTCTCCAGCTGGGGGAGTCTGAGAAGAGCGTGTCCGGCCGGAGGTGAGGGGGTCAGGTGGCGGTCAGGTGCTGGCCGGCCGCGCCGGGGGCGTAGCGCAGGCGCTTCTCCAGGCAGACGACGGCGCCGTGCTCGCGCCGGTTGGTGAAGCGGACGTCGTCGGCGAGTGCGCGCATGATCTGCAGGCCGCGCCCGTGCTCGGACCCCTGGTCGGGGTCGAGCATCTTGCGCGGGTCGAAGCCGTTGCCGGTGTCGACCACCTTGATCACGCACAGGTGGTCGTGGACGGACGCGCTGACGGTGTAGTCGTCGCTGGGCCCCGCGTGCTTGATGACGTTCGAGCACGCCTCGGTGAGCATCAGCTCGATGTCGTCGCGTACCTGTGGTTCGACGCCGAGCGAGCGCAGCGTGCCGTCCAGCAGCTGCCTGATCAGCGGCACGCTCGCCGCATCCCTGGGCAATCGGAGCGCTATCGTAGCCTCCACCACGTCTCCTCCAATATGGATGCGTGACGAGCCACTGCCCCGGAAATCCCGCCCCAATCGTCCGTATAGGCGGCGTAAGGCCGAAACCGCTCAGGTCTCCAGCAGCCGGAGCGCCACCTCGACGGTCGCCTGGTGGATCTCCTCCTCCGACAGCTCGTCCTCGTTCATCAGCCACTTGCCGGAGTGCAGCGCGAACAGCGCCAGCGAGTGACTGACACGCTGGGTGGCGCTCGCGCCGGGCTCAGTGAACTCCGACGCCAGCTCCATCAGCCGCTCGCGGATCTCGATCAGGGTCGGGTGGTCGCGCAGCGCCGTCTGGTTGCGCTCCAGGAAGTGGGCGATGCCGTGGTGGCGGGTGGCGCGCACGCCGGCGGCGTACCGCTCGACGAACTCGCGGCGCGTCCGCGCCGTCTTCGGCCGGCTCCGCACCCAGGCGAGCAGCTCCTCCAGCTCGCTCAGCCGCTGCTCGACCAGGCTGGCGACGATGTCGTCCTTGGTCTTGAAGTGGTAGTAGAGTGCGGCCTTCGTCACCCCGAGCTCCTCGGCGATCTCGCGCAGCGAGGTCGCTTCGTACCCTTGCTCCGTGAAGCGCCGCAGGGCGATCTCCTGGATCCGGGATCGGGTGTCTTCGCGCACCTCTGCACCTTTTCGACTTGACGGCCGGTAAGTCGGCCTCATTCTACGGGCGGCCCCGGTCCGCCTCCGGCCGCCGCGCGGAAAAGGAGGAGCGGTTCGGGATCGGGTTCGGGACAATCGGCATCATGCACACCATCAGGCGGCCCCGGCTGGACGACGCCGCCGGCATCTTCGAGCTCGTCGGCGCGTACAACACGGAGGTCATCGGCGAGCCAGACACCACGCTCGCCGACATCGAGGACGAGCTGGTCGAGCCCGGCTTCGACCGCGACGAGGACGGCTGGCTCGCGCTCACGCGGGACGGGCGGCCCGACGGGTACGCCTGGGTCTGCCGCGTGGGTGACGGCGACCTGGTGGACGTCGAGGTGATCGTGCGTCCCGGCGTGCCGGGCCTGGCGGACGAGCTGTGGCCCCTGGTGCTGCGCCGCGCCGCCGAGCTGGGGGCCGAGCTCGGCCACGACAGCGTCACGCTGCACATCGGCGTCTACCGCGACGACCTCCGCAAGCAGGCCGAGGTCCGCGAGCTGGGCTTCGAGCCGGGCACCTGCTACCACCGCATGCGCATCGACCACGACGGGCCGGTCAAGGCGCCCGACGTGCCCGAGGGCGTCACCCTGCAGACGGGGGAGAGCGAGGAGGTGCGGCGCGCGGCGCGCGCGGTGCACCAGGAGGGGTTCGCGCAGCACTTCGGCTTCGTCCGGATCGGCTACGAGCAGTGGTACGAGCGCCGCCAGGCCATGTCCGTCAACGACTGGTCACAGCTCACGCTGGCCCGCGTGGACGGCGTCCCGGCCGCGGCGGTCATCGGCAACGACCAGTTCGTGGCCGACGAGGACTGCGGCTACATCGCCACGCTCGCCGTGCTGCCCGCCTTCCGCGGCAGAGGGCTCGGCAGGTTCCTGCTGCGGCACGCGTTCGCCGCCGACGCCGCCCGCGGCCGCAGGGGCACGCTCCTGCACGTCGACTCCAACAACACCACCCCGGCACTCGGCCTGTACGAGTCGGCCGGCATGCGCCCGGTCCTCATCATGGACGTCTGGCGCCGCACCCTGGCCACGAAACCAGCCGCATAACGCCACCTCAGCCGCAGGAGCAACCGTAGGAGGCCGCGCTCAGCCGGCTCCGCCCCCACGTTCAGACGCGGTGCCGAGCCAGGTGGTCCAGCACCGACTGGTTGGCCTCCCAGCCGTCGGGGAACTTCACCGGCACCCCGAGCTGCACCGGCTCGGCCGACGGATGGGCGTCCAGCAGCTCGGCGATGCCCGCCCTGGCCACCACCACACAGGCGTGCCGGTGCCGGGACGCCAGCACGCACAGCCGGCCCGACTCCAGGTGGAAGGCCGTGGCGTCGCGGCGGCCCGACAGCGGGTGCAGCACGATGGTGACGTCGTACTCGCGGCCCTGCAGCCGGTTCGCGGTGTCCACGGTGATCTCGGGCGGCAGCCCGGCGGCGCGGATGGCGGCCACCTGGTCGCGGTGCGCCGCGCCGACCGCGATCCTGTCGGCCGTGACGGGCCGCTCGCCCTGCTCGGAGCCGGCCACCGCGCCGCGCTGCAGCAGCCGCTCGGCCAGCATCGCCACCGCCTGCACGGCCTCGCCGTCAGTGCGCACGGTGTGCCGGTTCGGCAGCTCCAGCAGCGCCCACCCCGACCGCGCCGCCTCCTCAAGCGCCCGGTCGTGCACGGTGCCCATGCCGCCGGTGGACAGCTCCAGCCGCCGGTCGCCCTCGCCGGTGCCGGAGCGGAACCCGGTGAACGGGTAGAACGCCCGCGACACCACCGGCGCGGCGGAGGCGGGCAGCCGCCACGACACCGGCAGCCGGTGCACGGGCAGGTCGGGGTTGTGCCGCAGCAGCACCGCGACCGCGCTCTGCAGCGGGTCCCACGACAGGCCGGACCAGCGGTCGCCGTCCACGATCGAGAACGGGTCGAGCTGCCCCGGATCGCCCACGAACAACGCCCGCTCGAACAGCCCCGCGATGCGCAGCAGCTTGTCCGAGCGCATCTGGTACGCCTCGTCCACGATCGCCCACGGCCACACCCGGTCGCCGATCCACGCCCACTTGTCGGCGGTGGCGATGACGATGTCGGGGTCGCCGAGGTCCTGGATGCGGGTGCCGACGCGGACGCCGGGCAGCTCCAGCATGCGCAGCGGCGGCACGTACCCGCTCGCCGACAGCCGGCCCACGGTCAGGTGGGGGTGCTTGTCGGAGATCCGCGCCACCAGGTCGTCGACCTGCTCGTTGGTCTGGGCGACGATCATCAGCGGCTCGCCGGTGGCGGCGATGTGGGCGGCGGCGCGTACGACGAGGGTGGACTTGCCCGCGCCGGGCGGCGAGTCGACCACCACGCCGCGGTGCCTGGGCAGGTCGGCCAGGACGTTCCTGATGACCTGCTCGGGGCTGTCGGTCACGACCAGTCCTCCTGGGCGTCCTCGTCGTCGGGCACGTACTCCTGCGGCGGGCCGCCGTGCGTCCACGGCGTGGCCTCGGCCTCCGGAAGGGCGGCGGAGCCCTGGAAGTCGTCGGTGAGCGAGGTGTAGCAGACCCGCTCGCCCAGCTCGGGCACCGCCCCGGGCGCGGGCGTCCTGCCCCTGCCCATGCCCTTGGTGATCTTCAGGGTGACCAGGCCCTGGGCGGCCTCCACCAGCGCGGCGCCCTGGCCGCGGCGCTGCGGGGTGCCGAGCGAGGTGCCGGGCGGCAGGCGTACGGGATCGTCGGTCTTGATCACCACCAGCGGGCGGAGCTTGCGCGAGCGGCCCTCGCCCTCGGTGTTGTCGGGCACCGTCTCGACCACCTCGCCGGCGAACGCCTCGCCGGTCAGCCGGTATTCGGCCATGACGAGGGGGTCGTCGTAGGCGCGCTGCACGTCGTACGCGGCCTGCGCGCGCTCCATGCGGGCCAGCTTGGCCGCGGCGGCCACCGCGCCGTCCCGCCTGGCCTGCGGCGGCGCGCCCTCGGCGATGTGCACGGCCATTCCGCTGAACGAGCCGCGGTCCTGCTCCCACCGCTGCGCCACGCTCGCGCCCGCCGGCAGCGCGGCGAGCAGGTCGATCGCCTGCCACATCAGCCGCCAGGTGGGCTCCAGCTGGGTGCGCAGCGCCTCGGTGATGCGCTCGGGCGACTCGCTCTCGATCGCCGGCGCGAGCACCTCGGCGTCGAACCCGGGATCGGTGGCGGGCCCGGCGGGCGGCCAGATCAGCGGGTCCTCGGCGTCGTCGCTCGGCCCGGTGGTGATCCAGCCGAGCAGCGCGGCCAGGTTGGCGTCCTCCAGGGAGCTCTGCCCGCTGGCCCAGTGGCGGCCCAGCTCCTCCGTCGCGGCCAGCATCAGCGAAGAGCCGGGGTACGCGGCCCGCTCCCCGAGATACGTCAGCCACCGCCCGAGCTGCGGCACCGACTCCGGCACCGGGTAGGGCCCGTCGGCGCGGCGGAACCGGGTCGAGCGGCCGAGCAGCCGGGTGAACGCCACGCCGGCCGGGTTGGGCACGATCACCTGCGGCGCGTCCAGCGCCCGCTCGTAGGGGTCGGCGTTCCTGCGCTCGACCGTCTCGGTGTCGTGCAGGAACCCCTCGATGTACGGCAGCAGCACCCCCGCCACCTCGGCCGCCCACGCGAAGCGCAGGTCGCGGTTGCGCGGCTGGGTCACCACGAGCAGCCGCGGCCGGTCACGCTCGGTGCCGAGCATGGCGGCCAGCGGCGCGGCGGCCTCGCCCGACAGCTTCAGCGGGATGAACACCATGGGCCGCTCGGACAGGTGGCAGTGCCTGACGGTCGCGACGGGCTGCGCGATGCCCTCGTGGAGGGCCCGCAGCCGGGCGAGCGAGGTCAGCAGGCTCATGCCGGGCTCTCCCGCGGGGGAGCCTGGCCGGGCGGCGGGATCGGGTTCACGTCAGGCACTCTCTGCGCAGGCGTTCGGCGTTGCGGAGCAGGCGGGCGATCTCCTCCTGCCCCTCGGCGGGGTCGAGCGAGCCGTCGGCGAGGCCGAGCACCTCGGTGACCGAGGCCACCCCGCCCAGCTCGTCGCGCACCTGCCGGCCGAGCAGGTCGGACGCGCCCTCCTGGCGGGCCTCGTCGCGGCAGAAGAAGCACAGGTCACAGGTGGACAGGCAGTCGGGCGCGTAGCGGGCGGTGGTCCTGTGCAGCGCGTCGGCCAGCTCGGCCACCGGCCTGGTGGGCCGGCCGTCCTCGCCGGGCAGCAGGTCGAAGCTGAGGTCGTCGGGCAGGTCGGCGAGCAGCCGGTCGAGGGTGGTCATCCGGGTGAGCTGGCGGCGCAGCACGGCGAGCTGCCTGCGCACGTCGACCAGCGAGGCGACCGGCCGGTTGGCGAAGTTCTCCGGGCAGACCAGCACCACGTCGTGCGAGACCTTGAGCGGGTCGTGGCCCAGCTCCTCCAGCAGCGTGCGCAGCGCCAGCACGTAGACCGCCGCCTGCCGGGCCGCCGCCGCGACCGCCGCCGGGTCGGCCTGCCCGTCGATCACCGCGAACGACTTGATCTCCACGATGTGGAAGCGCCCGCCGAGCTGGAAGGCCACCACGTCGGGCTCCAGGTAGGCGGTGTGGCCGGCGATGTCGAGGGTGAGCAGCGGATGGTCGTAGAGGGTGCCGGCGTCGTGCTCGTCGCGGGCGGCCCGGTCGATCAGCGTCCTGGTGTGGGCGTGGCGCAGGTGGGCGCCGACGTTCTCCACGTCGTGGTAGGCGACCTCGGCGACGGGCAGGCCGAGCAGCTCGCGCAGCATGCGCAGCAGCTCCGCGCACCCGTCGGCCTTCACCTGCGCCTCGAACATGTTGCCGCGCGTGATCGCGAACGGCGACTGCCCGAACGGCGCGGGGAAGCCCAGGTGGCGGGCGGCGGCGTCCTTGTCGATGCCGGCGCCGTCCATCAGGGCCCGGCGGGCGCAGCCGGGGTTGGCGGCCAGGGCCGCGATGGCGCGGGCGTCGTGCGGCTGCTGCGGTGTGGTGCCCCGCAGCGCCTCCAGGCGGTGCACGTGGTCGCCCTCGCGCTTCAAGCCGCTCACTTGGCGTTCTCCTTCTTGATCGTGCTCAGCGTAGCGGCGCCGAACAGCCTGGCGGCGTCACCGAGCTGCGCGGCGGCGCGTTCTGCCAGCTCAGCGCGGTCCCGCGTGTCGCGATCGACGTGGACGCGCAGCTCGGCCTGGGCCGCGCGGGCCACCCGCTCGGGGTCGGGCGGGCCCAGCGTGCCGTCCGTGGCGCCGGGGATGTTGCGCGCCATGCGCAGCAATAAGCGGCTGCCCCTCTCGGCGCCCTGCTCTCGCTCCTTGCTCGCCTGCTCGCGGGCCACCGCGACGGCGCAGGCGAGGAAGTCGACGCGGGGGCTGAGCGGGCCGACCACGCGCCGCTCCAGCGGCCAGGTGCTCAGCGTGAGCAGCCCGCGGGCGGGGGAGAGGCGGTCGGTGAGCGCGGCGCACAGATAGTACGGCCGCCCGAACGGCGTGGCGCGGAACGAGCGCTCCTCGTCCCTGCGCAGGCTGGTGAGCTGGCCGCTGCGGATGGTGCCGCCGAAGAACGCCTCGCTGACGGCCACGATGAGCCGCGGCTGGGCGGCGGCACCGAGCAGCCGCAGCCCCTGGTGCACCTGCTCGCGCACGGTGACCAGGCGCGGCGGCTCCTCCTTGGCGGCCCCCTCGGCGGACTCCTCGGCAGGAGGGCCGCCGCACACCATGGCGTCCCAGGCGCGCTCTGCGCTGCGCAGCTCGGCCCGCAGCACCCGCGCGGCGGCGCCGTCCCTGGCGCGCATCGCCTTGCGCACGCCCGCCCGCAGCTCGTCGATCCGCCGTTCGAGATCGTCCAGCCGGTCACTCATGGCGCGACTTTACCAACAGTCCCAGCATTTTCCAGTAAATCTGGAAGATCGACGCTTTGGCGTGATCTACGCTGTAAAGGCGACCGCCCAGGTGCGGTCCTCGGTGAGGAACCGGTCGAGGCGCAGCCCCTCCGCCGCCAGCTCCGCGGCCAGGTCGTCCTCCGTCAGCCGCAGCGACTCGAACGACTGCGTCCAGACCGTCCTGGCGCCGTCCTTGACGTGGGTGTACTCCATGGTCGCGGCCGAGACGCCCGGCCTGACCACCTCGTGCGCCGACATCATGATCGTGACGTCGCCCTCCGTGCGGATCGTGCCGGCCTTCCAGCGGTCCTGCGCCTCGGCGGGCATCCACTGGAGGACCACCGCGCCGCCGGGCTTCACCTGCCGGGCGCAGGCAGCGATCATGGCGCGCCGCGCGGCGTCGTCCACGGTGTTGACGAGCTGCGAGGCCAGCACGACCGTGTCGAAGCGCTCGCCGAGCCGAAGGTCCTCGACGCGGCACAGGACGGTCCGCGCGCCGCGCACGTGGGCCAGCATGTCGGGCGACTCGTCCACGGCGACCACCGTGAAACCGCGCTCGACCAGCGGGTGCGTCACGCGTCCGACGCCGCAGCCCAGCTCGAGGATCGAGCCGCCGGGCGGCGTCACCCCGGCGATGAGGCCGGGCTCGGCGCCGGCGCTCAGCAGGGTGTAGAAGTCGACAGGGGATCCGTCGGGGGTGATGGGGCCGGGGCCCGTGCCAGATTCGCGCATGGTCAGAACCTAACCCGGGGGTACGACGAAGATCAGCCCCCTACGCGCTGCGGCCGGGCGCCGCTGCGGGCCGGCGGGCGCGGGTCGTGGCGGACGTACAGGGTGAGCAGCGAGCCCTCGTCGGTCCGCTCCACCGTCACGGCGTCGCACAGATACTGGATCACCCACAGGCCGTAGCCGTGCGAGGCGGTCTGGTCGAGGCTCGCCTCGGCGAGATGGGTGCGGGTGAGCAGTCCCGCCACGTCGAGCACCTGCACCATCACCCCGTCGGGCAGGCCGCGGGCGGTCAGCACGCCGGCCTTGCCGCCGTGGTCGAGCACGTTCGTGACGGCCTCGTTGGTGGCCAGCACGAGGTCTTCGAGGCGTCGCTCGGGCAGCCCGCAGTACTGACCGTGCAGGCGCACCATGTCCCTGATCAGGCCGAGGTCGGCCGAGATCGGGCACCGCAGTTCGAACTCCAGAGGCATGTCATCCTGCCCGCCGAGGGCCGGGAGGTTCCGCGGGCGACGTGGCTCCTTACCCGGGAGGAGATCGCCAAACCATGAGGAAGGTCTGAGGGCTTTTGACGTGCCCCTACCTGCGGCAGAGCCGCCTCTGAAGGGCGGCGGCGTACGTTGGTGGCATGCAGGCACCCGGCGGCGACGCCCGATACCTGCCGATCGGTGAGCACGGGCTGATCGGCGACCTGCGGACGGTCGCGCTCGTGGGCACCGACGGCACGATCGACTGGTACTGCTGCCCCAGCTTCGACGCCCCCAGCGTCTTCGCCTCGATCCTCGACGCCGACCGGGGCGGCTCCTTCGACCTGTGCGCCGACGTGCCGGCCACGACCAAGCAGTTCTACTTCCCCGACACCAACGTGCTGATCACCCGGTTCTTCGCCGACGACGGCGTGGGGGAGATCCAGGACTTCATGCCCGTGGCCGACGACTCGGGCGAGGCCGACCGGCACCGGCTGATCCGCCGGGTCTCCTGCGTACGCGGCCGCATCCCGTTCCGCGCCCGCGTGTCGCCCCGCTTCGACTACGCCAGGCAGCCCCACGTCGTCACCCGTGAGGCGGGCATCGTCACGTTCGCCTCGCCGTCGCTGACGCTCTCGCTGACCTCCAGCGTGCCGCTCGAGACCGACGAGCGCGACGCCTGGACGGCCTTCGAGCTGAGCGAGGGCGAGCACGCCGTCTTCGCCCTCGACAACATGGCGCCGGGGGTCGCGCCGCGCGCCTGCCCGCTCAGTGAGGCCGAGGCGGAGTTCACCGCGACCGTGCGGTTCTGGCGCCGCTGGCTGTCGGCCTCGCGCTACCGTGGCCGCTGGCGCGAGGTGGTGCACCGCTCGGCGCTGACGCTCAAGCTCCTCACGTACGCGCCGACCGGCGGCATCGTCGCCGCCGCCACGACGAGCCTGCCGGAGCGCATCGGCGGCGGGCGCAACTGGGACTACCGCTACGTGTGGATCCGCGACGCCGCGTTCTGCGTCTACGCCCTGCTCAGGCTCGGTTTCACCGAGGAGGCGGAGGCGTTCATGAGCTTCCTGTCCGAGCACATCAAGGTGACCCGCGACCGCCGCGCGGGTCCCTTGCAGATCATGTACGGCATCGACGGCCGCGCCGACCTGCCCGAGCAGGAGCTGCACCACCTGGAGGGCCACCGCGGCTCGGCGCCCGTGCGCATCGGCAACGCCGCCGCCGAGCAGCTCCAGCTCGACATCTACGGCGCCCTCATCGACTCCATCTACCTCTACAACAAGTGGGGCGACCCGATCTCCAGTGACCGCTGGGAGGACGTGTGCAGGCTGGTCGACTGGGTGTGCGACAACTGGGACCAGCCGGACGAGGGCATCTGGGAGACGCGCGGCGGTCGCAAGAACTTCGTCTACTCGCGGCTCATGTGCTGGGTGGCGATCGAGCGCGCGATGCGCATGGCGGCCCAGCGCGGCCTGCCCGCCGACACGCCGCGCTGGCGGCGCACCCGCGACACCATCTACCGCGACATCATGCGGCACGGCTGGCGGCCCGACCTGGGCGCCTTCGTGCAGCACTTCGACGAGGACGTGCTGGACGCCTCAATCCTGATGATGCCGCTGGCCAAGTTCGTCTCGCCGACCGACCCCAAGTGGCTGTCCACACTCGACGCGCTCGGCCAGGGGCTGGTCTCCGACTCGCTGGTCTACCGCTACGACCCCGAGACGAGCCCCGACGGCCTGGAAGGGCCTGAGGGCACGTTCTCGATCTGCTCGTTCTGGTACGTCGAGGCGCTGGCCCGCGCTGGTCGTCTCGACGAGGCCAGGCTGGCGTTCGAGAAGATGCTCACCTACGCCAACCACCTCGGCCTGTACGCCGAGGAGATCGGCCACAACGGCGAGCAGCTCGGCAACTTCCCGCAGGCCATCACCCATCTCGCGCTCATCAGCGCGGCCTTCAACCTCGACCACGCGCTCGGCTGACCAGCGGGGCGCAAAGCGTTGGCCATGAACACGTCATCCCAGGTCAGCGTGGCTATGCTGGAGCGTCTGGGGCGGTTCACGGCAAGCCGGACGGGGAGGGACATGGCGGCATCGGACACCATGCTGGGAGCGGGCGCGAAGAAGTCGCCGGCCCTGTTCGTGGTCGACGTCATGGGCACCGTGATCGGATGGACGGCGCCCGCCGAGGAGCTCACCGGCTACCGGTCGGAGGAGATCGTGGGCCGGTCGGGACGCCTGCTGCTCATGCCCGGCAGGACCAACCTGTGGAGCGGCCGGCTCCACGACCAGGAGCGCTGGCACGGCCTGGCGGAGCTGCGCCACCGCGACGGCGACCGGCTGCTCGTCAGGGTCGAGGGGGCGCGGCTGGCGACCAGGCTGGCCGGGCAGGCGTGGCTGCTGTCGGCGGTGCCGGCCGACGAGGACCTGTCGGGCAAGACGGGTTCGCTGCTGGAGTCGCTGATCAACAGCTTCCCCGTCGCGATGGCCATCTGGGACCGCGACCTGCGCTGCGTCTGGCGCAACGCCGAGGCGGAGCGGCTCACCGAGGGCTTCCCCTACTACCGCATCGGCCAGTCGATGGCCGACCAGATCCCGGGGACGGACTCCAGCAACCTCCTGGAGGTCATGCGCAGGGTGCTCAAGGACGGCGTGCCCATCATCGATCGCGAGTCCCGGTGGACCTCGGCCGACCAGAACGAGGAACGCATGCTGTCGTCGTCCATCTCCCGCCTCGACGGCGTCGACGGCCGGCCGCTCGGCGTGTGCACGCTGGTGCTCGACATCACCGACAGCCGCGCCCGCGACCGCCTGCACCTGCTGCGCGAGGCGAGCATCAGAGTCGGCACCACGCTCGACGTGCGCAGGACCGCGCAGGAGCTGGCCGAGCTGGCCGTGCCCGCGCTGGCCGACTTCGTCTGCGTGGACCTCGGCGAGTCGGTGCTGCCCGACACCACGCCGCTGCAGCGGCTGGCCACCGAGCCGGAGCCGGTGCGGATCCCCGCCTTCCGCCGGGCCGGCCTCGCCTCCGTGCACGAAGGCGTCCCCGAGGCGCGCTGGCACCTGAACGACGCGGTCTTCATCCGGCAGGCGTCGCCGTTCTCGCACGTCGTGGCCACGGGCCGGACGCATTACGAGCCCGTCATCGACTTCTCGCCCGGCTCCTGGCTCGACCACGACCCCGAGCGGGCCGGGCTCATGCGGGCGACGGGCATGCACACGCTGCTCATCATGCCGCTCAAGGCGCGCGGCGACGTGCTGGGCGTCACCGTGTTCGCCCGCACCGACAACAAGGAGCCGTTCACCAGGGACGACCTGATGCTCGCCGAGGAGCTGGCCGCCAGGGCGGCGCTCAGCCTGGACAACGCCCGCCGGTACACCCGCGAGCGCAACACCGCGCTCGCGTTGCAGCGCGACCTGCTGCCGCGCGTGCTGAGCGGCGGCGACGCGCTGGAGGTGGCCTCCCGCTACCTGCCGTCCGACGTGCACGAGGGCGTCGGCGGCGACTGGTTCGACGTCATCCGGTTGCCGGACGGCGGCGTCGCGCTGGTCGTCGGCGACGTGACCGGGCACGGCATCAACGCCGCCGCCACCATGGGCCGCATGCGGACGGCCGTGCGCACGCTGGCGTACATGGGGCTGCGCCCGCACGAGGTGCTCACGCACCTCGACCAGCTCATCGTCCGGCTGGCCGAGGAGGACGACAGCCCCACCGACCCCACGGTCGCCACCTGCCTGTACGCCCTGTACGACCCGGCCACCCGCCGCTGCCTCATCTCCCGGGCCGGGCATCCGCCGCCCGCGCTGCTGCTCCCGTCGGGCGAGGTGACCTTTCCCGACATTCCCGGCGGCACCCCGATCGGCGTCGGGCTCGGCTCCTTCGAGTCGCTGGAGCTGGAGCTGGAGCCGGGCACCGTGCTCGCCCTCTACACCGACGGCCTCATCGAGACGCGCGAGGACGACCTGGAGGCGGGCATGCACCGGCTCGGCGTCGCGCTGGCCGCCGCGCCGCCGCCGCTGGAGCGGCTGTGCGCGTCGGTGATCTCCTCGATGCTCGGCGGCACCCCGGCCGAGGACGACATCGCCCTGCTGGTGGCTCGGACCCGCTGACCCCGCCGCCCGGCCTCAGGCCGCGCCGCCCGGCTCGTCGAGCACGTCGGCGAGCAGGCCCTCGTTGAGGGTGGCCGACCAGGTCAGCTCGCCCGAGTCCAGCCGGGCGACCAGCCGCCTGACCCAGGCCAGCTCGGCCTCGCCGAGCGTGCGCTCGTAGTCGAGCTCGACCGTGAGGACCTCGGGCAGGCCGGAGGTGCGCAGCGCGTCGAGGTGGGCGTTGAGCCCGGCCAGCGCGCCCTCCAGGGACGCCGCTCGCGTCCGCAGGGACTGCAGCGCGTCGGGCACCGGCAGCACGCCCATGAGGGAGACCGCCGCGGTGAAGGTGCGGCGTTCGGCGCCCGGGCTCTCCAGCAGGGCACGCAGCCGGGTGGCCAGCTCGCGGCGGCCCTCGCCGGTGATCTCGTAGACGGTGCGCTCGGGGCGGCGGCCCTGCCTGCTGGTCTCGACGGGGACGATCAGCTCCTGGCCGGCCAGCTTCTCGACCGCGTGGTAGAGGCTCCTCGGCAGGCCCGTCACGTAGTCCTTGTGCGTGTCGACGATGAAGCGGTGCAGCTCGTAGGGGTGGGCGGGGCGCAGCGAGAGCATGGCCAGCACGGTCAGGCCGACCAGGTCGGGACGTCGCGCCATGCTTCCCCCTCGCTCCCCCTCGCGTCATCGTGCGATGAGCACTTTAGCCGAGGCCTCACCTGATAGTGCGCGTTGCCATATGGGGATAACCGCAGGAAAACTGAACAAGCTTCGGTTTCTGCTTGATCGGCGGCGCATTACGGCGCATTCTCATCACGGGAGCCCGATCATCCCCACGCGAACCGATGCCACGCCGAAGGAGAGCGCATGAGAACGGGAGCATGGCTGATCGGAGCACGTGGCTCGGTCGCCGTCACCAGCATGATCGGCGCCCTGGCCGTCAGGGCGGGCCTGACCGGGCCCACCGGATGCGTCCTCGAATCGCCCGCGCTGCGCGACCGCATCCGCCCGGGGATCGGCGACCTGGTGTTCGGCGGGCACGACATCACCTCGGTGCCGCTCGACAAGAAGGCCGCCGAGCTGGCCGCCGCGGGCGTGGTGCCCGCGGCGCTCGTCACGGCCGTGCAGGAGGAGCTGTCGGTCGTCGAGCAGCAGGTACGGCCGCTGCCCTCGGCCGCCACCCAGGCCGATACCGCCGCCGCCATCGGCGCCGACCTCGACCGCTTCCGCCGCCGCCACGACCTCGACCGGGTCGTCGTCGTCAACGTCTCCACCACCGAGCCCGCCCCGCCGCCGCATCCCGCGCACGCCGGCCTGCCGGAGCTGCGCGCCGCGCTCGGACAGCCCGGCGCCGTCCTGCCGCCCAGCGCGCTGGCCGCCTACGCCGCCTTCCACGCCGGCTGCCCGTACGTCGACTTCACCCCGTCCACCGGGGCCCGCCTGCCCGCGCTCGACGCCCTCGCCCGCGAGCGCGGCCTGCCGTACGGCGGGCACGACGGCAAGACGGGGGAGACGCTCGTCAAGTCCGTGCTGGCGCCCATGTTCGCCCAGCGCAACCTGAAGGTGCGCACCTGGTCCGGCGTCAACCTGCTGGGCGGCGGCGACGGGGCCAACCTCGCCCGCCCCGGCGCCAACGCCGCGAAGGCCGCGAGCAAGCAGCGCGTCCTCGCCGAGACCCTCGGGTACGCGCCCCAGGGTGAGACCCGCATCGACTACCTGGAGGACCTGGGCGACTTCAAGACCGCCTGGGACCTCGTCACGTTCGAGGGCTTCCTCGGGACCGCCATGCGGATGGAGTTCACCTGGCACGGCTGCGACTCCGCGCTCGCCGCGCCGCTCATCCTCGACCTGACCCGGCTCACCGCCGCCGCCCACCGGAGCGGGCGGACGGGCGCGCTGCCCGAGCTGGCCTTCTTCTTCAAGGACCCCTTGGGTGACGTCCCGCACGGGCTGGCCGAGCAGTGGCAGGCCCTGTGCGCCTTCATCGACACCCTGGACTCCGGCCGGTGACCTTGCCTCGGCGGGGAGGCGGGTGTGAGGCTGGCGTATCGGCGGGGCCGGTGAAAGGGCCGGTGAAAGGGGCCGGCGAAAGGGGCTTGACGATGGTGAGACTCCGGGACCTGGCCGAGCTCGTCCGCGCGCCCGCCGCGCTGTCGGTGCCGGGCGACGTGATCGCCGGAGCCGCCGCCGGCCGGGCGCTGGGCCCCGGCACGGCCGGGCTGGCCTGCTCGTCAGTCTGCCTGTACTGGGCGGGGATGGCGGCCAACGACTGGGCCGACCGTGACCTCGACGCGGCCGAGCGCCCCGAGCGGCCGATCCCGTCCGGCCGGGTGCGCCCGGGGGAGGCTTTAGCCGTCGCCGCCGGCCTCACGGCCGCGGGCCTCGCCGTGGCCGGCCTCACCGGCGGCCGCCGCGCGCTGGCGATCGCCGCCCCGCTCGCGGCCGCGGTCTGGACGTACGACCTCGCCGCCAAGAACACCCGCGCGGGCCCCCTGCTGATGGCCGTGTGCCGCGGCCTGGACGTCCTCCTGGGCGCCACATCGACCCCCGCACCGGCCCGCGCACCCGCACCACCGGGCCGTTCGCCCACCATCCCGGCCCGTGTGCCCGCGCCACCCGTCGGCTCGCTCGCGCCGCCGGGCCGTTCCCTGGTCGGGGCGCTGCCGGCCGCTTTGACGATCGCCGCGCACACGTACCTGCTCACCGAGTTGTCGCGCGCCGAGACCACCGGCACCACCCCGGCCCGCCCCGCGACGACCCTGGCCGCCACCCTCGCCCTGGCGACCACGGTCGCCGTCCCCCCGGCGTCGGGGCCGGCGCAGGGGGCCCTGGCGGGATGGTACGCCGTGCAGTTCGGCAGGTCGCAGGCGCGGGCGGTGGCGGAGCCGTCGGCGGCGCGGGTGCGGGACGCCGTGGCGGCCGGGATCGTCAGCCTGCCCGCGCTCCAGGGCGCGCTGGCCGCGCGATCAGGGGCGCCGCGCGCCGGGGTCGTGCTCGCCGCGCTGGTACCGCTGGCCCGCCGCCTGGCCAGGAAGGTGTCACCCACATGATCAGGTTCGGCTACGGCACGAACGGCTTCGCCAACCACCGCCTCACCGACGCGCTCGACGTCATCGCCGAGCTGGGTTACGAAGGCGTCGCCCTCACCCTCGACCACCACCACCTCGACCCCTACGCCGACGGCCTCGCGCACCGGGTGGCCAAGGTCGCCGACCGCCTCCGTACGCTGAACCTGGCCGTCGTGATCGAGACCGGCGCCCGCTACCTGCTCGACCCCCGGCGCAAGCACGCGCCCACCCTCCTCGACGACGACCGGGACAAGCGGATCGACTTCCTGCGCCGCGCCGTGGCCGTGGGCGATGACCTGGGGGCGGAGGCGGTGTCGTTCTGGTCGGGGGTGCGCCCGGCGCACGTCCCGCCCGCCCTCGCCCGGGACCGCCTGGTGGACGGCTGCGCGCAGGTCCTGGAGGGCACGGAGACCATGAAACTCGGGTTCGAGCCGGAGCCGGGCATGCTGGTCGACACGATCGCCGGCTGGCGCGGGCTGCGCGACGCCCTGGGCGCGCCCGAGCGGTTCGGCCTCACGCTCGACATCGGGCACTGCCGCTGCAACGAGCCCGACCCCGTGCCGGACTGCGTGACGTCCGTGGCGGGCCACGTGGTGAACGTCCAGATCGACGACATGCGGCGAGGAACGCACGAGCACCTGGAGTTCGGCGAGGGGGAGATCGACTTCCCGCCGGTGCTGCGGGCGCTGGCCGCCTCCGGCTACCGGGGCCTGGTCGCCGTCGAGCTGCCCAGGCACTCCCACGCCGCGCCCGATGTGGCGGCCCGTTCCCTCGCCTTCCTGCGCCGCGCGGAAGAGGAGTCCCGCCGTGAGTCCCGCCACGAGTCCCGCCGCTTCGGCCTCGAGGGAGGGAGCACGTGATGACCACCGACCGGCTGCGCAAGGCGCTCGCCGCCACCCCCGCATGGCCCTGGCTGGAGGAGGCGCTGGCCGCCGCCGCGGACCGCCCGGACAGCGCCGTGCGGTCGTTCGCCGCCGCGGGACGCAGGGCGGGCCGCGCGGAGCTGGCCGACGCCCCCGGCTGGACGGCCGACGAGGCCGCCAGGACGCTGCTGCTCGCCGCGCTGCCGCCCGGCCAGGTCACCGCCTACTACGAGCACGGCGACGCCGACGAGAAACGCGCGGTGCTCAAGGCCCTGCCGCTGCTGAACGCCGGCACGGACGCGGTCCCGCTGCTGCAGGACGCCATCCGCACGAACGACGCCCGCCTGCTGGCCGCCGCGCTCGGCCCGTACGCCCGCCACCTCGACCAGCCATCCTGGCGGCAGGCGGTGCTGAAGTGCGTGTTCATGGGCGTGCCGCTCGACGCCGTGCACGACCTCGACCGGCGCGCGGACGCCGAGCTGGCGGCGATGCTGGCCGCGTTCGCCGCGGAACGGGCCGCGGCCGGCCGTCCCATGCCCGCCGACGCCGCGGCGCTGCTGCACCGGCTCACCAGCGAGGAGACCTGATGCGCATTTTCGACCCCCACATCCACATGACCTCGCGCACCACCGACGACTACGCCAGGATGGCCGCCTCCGGGGTGCTGGCCGTGGTCGAGCCGGCCTTCTGGCTCGGCCAGCCGCGCACGAACCCCGGCTCGTTCACCGACTACTTCGACTCGCTGCTGGGCTGGGAGCCGTACCGGGCGGCGCAGTTCGGCGTGGTGCACCACGCCACGATCGCGCTCAACCCCAAGGAGGCGAACGACCCGCGCTGCCGTCCCGTCCTCGACCTGCTGCCCCGCTACCTCGACAAGGACCGGGTGGTCGCGGTCGGCGAGATCGGCTACGACTCGATGACCCCGGAGGAGGACGACGCGTTCGAACGCCAGCTCGCCCTCGCCGTCGAGCACGACCTGCCCGCGCTCGTGCACACCCCGCACCGCGACAAGGCCCGCGGCACCAGGCGCACGCTGGAGGTCGTGGCGGCCTCCGGCATCGCGCCCGAGCGGGTCGCGATCGACCACCTCAACGAGGTGACGATCGAGCTGGTGCACGGCTCGGGCTGCTGGGCCGGGTTCTCGATCTACCCGGAGACGAAGATGTCGCCGCCGCGCATGGTGGCGATCCTGCGCAAGTACGGCCTGGAACGCATGCTGGTCAACTCGGCCGCCGACTGGGGCGTCTCCGACCCGCTGCTGACGCTGGCGACGGCCGAGGCGATGCTGGCCGACGGGTTCGGTGAGGACGACGTGGAGCAGGTGTTCTGGCGCAACCCGATCGCGTTCTACAGCCAGTCGGGGCGGCTCGACCTGACGGCGGTCACCGGCGCGGCCGAGCCGACGTTCGCGGGCAGCTCGATCAAGCGCGGCGGCGAGTGATGCGGCTGCGGCATCCGTCGGGCACGCCGCTGCACCTCGGCTACTGCACCAACGTGCACCCCGCCGAGGACGTCGCCGGCATCGTGGCCCAGCTCGACGCGTACGCGGTCCCCATCCGCGACCGCCTCGACGCCGGCGTGCTCGGGCTCGGCCTCTGGCTGGCCGCGCCCGCCGCCGCCGAGCTGGCCGCCGGCCCGGCCGCGCTCCGGCGGCTGCGCGGGGAGCTGGACGCGCGGGGCCTGGAGGTGGTGACGCTCAACGGCTTCCCGTACGCGGCCTTCCAGGACCCGGTCGTCAAGCACGCCGTCTACCGGCCGGACTGGACCACGCGGGAGCGGCTGGCGTACACGCTGGACCTGGCGCGCGTCCTGGCCGGGCTGCTGCCCGGCGACGCGGCGCGCGGCTCGATCTCCACGCTGCCGCTCGGCTGGCGCGACCCCTGGGACGCAGCCATGGCCGACGCCGCCGCCCGCCACCTCGACGAGCTGGCCGCCGGGCTGGCGGAGGTGGAGGCGGCGACCGGGCGGACGATCCGGGTCGGGTTCGAGCCCGAGCCCGGCTGCGTCGTGGAGACCACCGAGCAGGCGGTCGCGCACCTGTCGCGCGCGGACACCGAGCGGCTCGGGGTCTGCCTCGACCTCGCGCACCTCGCCTGCGCCTGGGAGCAGCCCGCCGCCGCGCTCAAGGCGCTGGCCGCGGCCGGGCTGCCGATCGTCAAGGTGCAGCTGTCGGCCGCCCTGGAGACGGCGGAGCCGCAGGCGCTGCGCGAGTACGCCGAGCCGCGCTTCCTCCACCAGACCCGCACCAGGGCGGGCGAGCAGGCCGACGACCTGGACGAGGCGCTCGCCCGCGGGCTGCCCGGCACGTGGCGGGTCCACTACCACGTGCCGCTGCACGCCGCTCCCGCCGCGCCGCTGGCCACCACGGCGCCCGTGCTGCGTGACGCGCTCGCCGAGCTGGTGGGCGGGCCCCAGCCTCTGTGCGACCACTTCGACGTCGAGACCTACACCTGGAACGTGCTGCCCGCCGCGCTCCGCCCCGGCACCCCCGCCGAGCTGGCCGCGGGCATCGCGGGGGAGCTGGACTTCGCCCGTACGCAGATGCTCGAGGCAGGAGTGACGGCATGACTTCGCTACTGGTCCTGGACGTGGTGGGGCTGACCCCCCGGCTGCTGGCCCACATGCCGCGCCTGCGCGCCGTCGGTGAGCGCGGGTTCCAGGCCGGGCTCGGCACCGTGCTGCCGGCCGTGACGTGCAGCGTGCAGTCCACGTTCCTCACCGGCCTGCCGCCGTCGGGGCACGGGATCGTCGGCAACGGCTGGTACTTCCGCGACCTCGGCGAGGTGCTGCTGTGGCGCCAGCACAACGCCCTGGTCGAGGGGGAGAAGCTGTGGCAGGCCGCGCGCCGCGAGCGCCCCGGCTACACCGTCGCCAACGTCTGCTGGTGGTACGCCATGGGCGCCGACGTCGACTGGACCGTCACCCCCAGGCCGATCTACCGCGCCGACGGCCGCAAGGACCCCGACTGCTACACCGACCCGCCCGGCCTGCACGACGAGCTGACGGCGGAGCTGGGGACGTTCCCGCTGTTCACCTACTGGGGTCCGGGCGCCGGCATCGCCTCCTCCCGCTGGATCGCCCGCGCCACCCGGCACGTCATGACCGCCCACGACCCCGACCTCACCCTCGCCTACCTGCCGCACCTCGACTACGACCTGCAGCGTTTCGGCCCCGGCCACCCGCAGGCCGCCGCGGCCGCCGCCGAGCTGGACGCCGAGCTGGGGCCGCTGCTCGACGCGGCCGGCGACAGGACCGTGGTGGTGCTGTCGGAGTACGGCATCACCGACGTCGCCCGCCCCGTGGACGTCAACCGGCTGCTGCGGTCCGAAAGGCTGCTGCGCGTGCACACCCAGGACGGCATGGAGTACCTCGACCCGTGGACGTCCAGGGCGTTCGCCGTCGCCGACCACCAGGTGGCGCACGTCTACGTCCGCGACCCCGCCGACGTGCCCGCCGTGGCCAAGCTCTGCGCCGCGCTGCCCGGCGTCGGAGCCGTGCTCGACCAGGACGGCAAGGCCGCCCACGACCTCGACCACCCCCGCTCGGGCGAGCTGGTCCTGCTCGCCGAGCCCGACGCCTGGTTCACCTACTACTACTGGCTGGACGACGCCCGCGCCCCCGACTTCGCCCGCCTGGTCGAGATCCACCGCAAGCCCGGCTACGACCCGGCCGAGCTGTTCTTCGACCCGGCCGCGCCGGGCGCCGCCAAGCGGCGGGCGGGCCTCGCGCTGCTGCGCAAGAAGCTGGGGATGCGCTACCTCATGAGCGTCGTGGGGCTGGACGCGGGCGCGCGCGCCGTACGGGGCTCGCACGGGCTGCTGCCCGCCGACCCCGCCGACGCGCCCGTCCTGCTCTGCTCGGACCCGGCGCAGGCGAGAGACCGGTACGCGGCCACCGAGGTCAAGGACCTGCTGCTGCGCCTGGCCCGCTGACCGCTCACTCCGCCGTGCACACCGTGCCGGGCCCTGACGGGCGGCGCGGAGGCAGGTCTGTTTTCGCAGGTGGGCAGCGCGAGGGGGCGTTCGGCGGCTAGGGTTTCCACGACCGTGACGGGGGAGGGGTGGCACGTGAGGCGAGGCGGGCACGCACTGGCTGCCGTCGCAGGGCTGGCCGCCGCGATCCCCGTCTACTACCTCACCGACGCCGCCGCCAGGGCGCTGCGCGGCGGCACCGTGGCCTTCGCCCCCGCTCCGGCCGCGCTCGCGTACGTGGCGGGCGTCGCCGTCCTCATCAGGGTCCTGACGGTGTGGCCGGTCGCCGCCCTGGCGTGTGGCGTGCCGCTGACGGCGGCCGGCGCGCTGTTCGCCCTCGACCTCGACGCCGCCGTCGGCGTGGCCGCCACGCTGCCGTGGGCGCGGGCCGGCGGCCTGCCCTGGCCGACCGGCCCGGCCCCGTGGGCGGCGCCCGGCGAGCCGCCCGGCACCCTGGCCGGGACGACCGGCCTGTACGCGCTCACCGGCGCCTTCCTCGTGCTCTCCGCGCTGCTCCCGGCCCGCAGGCGATCTATCCTGGGCGGGTGAGCGGGCGGGATCCTGATCGGCGCAGGGCGCTGCTCGACGCCGCCGACCGCGCCATCGCCGCCGAGGGCCCCGGCGTCTCGATGGCCGCCATCGCCGCCGCGGCCGGCATCACCAAGCCCGTCCTCTACCGCCACTTCGGCGACCGTCACGGCCTCTATCAGGCGCTGGCCGACCGCCACGTCGGCACGGTTGTCGCGCAGCTCAAGCCCCGGTTCGCCGAAGCCGGCACGGATCTGCGCGGCCGCGCCACGGCGGCCGTCGACCTCTACTTCGACCTGGTCTCGGCCAACCTCAACCTCTACCGCTTCCTGTTCCACCGCGCCGGCGCCGAGGACAGCCGGGTCCGCTCCCAGATGACCTCCCTGGTCCGCAGCCTGGGCGAGGAGCTGGGCGCGGTGCTGGCCGCGGAACGGGTGGTGCCCGACCCGGTGCGGGCGCAGGTGCTCGGGCACGCGTTCGTCGGCATGGTGCAGTCCACCTGCGACTGGTGGCTGGACCACCCGGAGGTCCCGCGCGACCGCGTCGTCCAGAGCCTCGTGGACGCCGTCACCGCCGCGGTGACCCCGCTCTGAGCACGCGGGCGGTCACTTCTCGCGGAGCAGGCCCAGCAGGTCCCACTCCGTCTCGCACACGCGCCGCCCGATCGCGGCCAGTTCCACCGAACGGGTGCCGCCGCGCAGGTGCCGCATCGTCTGCATGACGCAGATGACGCCCCACTTCAGCACCCCGAACGTCTCCCACCACCGCAGCGACTCGCGGTCCACCGGCCGCCCGCCGGCCTCCTCGTACGCGCGGATCAGCTCGTCGTACCCGCCGAACCCGCCCACCGGCAGCGGCGAGCCGAACCGCCACGCCTTGACGCACAGCCACCCCAGGTCCTCAAGGGGGTCGCCGGCATGGGCCAGCTCCCAGTCGAGCACCGCCCTGATGCCCTCGGGGCCGACGATGAGGTTGCCGTTGCGGAAGTCGCCGTGCACCACGGCGGGCGGGCGCGCGGGCGGCCGGTCCGCCGCCAGCCGGCGCAGCGCCAGCTCGAACACCGGATGCGGCTCGCCCAGCTGATCAAGCACCGCCCGCCAGCGCACCAACGGATCCTCCGGCCCCTCGGGCGGCCCGCCGGGCGGCGCCACCGACAGCGGCATGCGGTGGATCGCCGCCAGCGCCTGCCCGCGCTGCCGGGCCAGCAGCGGCCGGGCCGTCGCGAAGGCGTCGTCCCGGAGGATCTTGCGCGGGATCGTCTCGCCTGCCACGCGCGTCATCAGGATGTACGACGGCCCGCACGCGACGATCTCCGGCACCGGCACCCCGGCCTCGGCGGCGGCCCGCATCAGCCGCGCCTCCGCCGCCAGCCCCAGCCACAGCCCCAGCCCCACACCCGCAGCCGCATCACCTGCCGCTGGGGCGGTTGTGGTCGCGGCCGGGCCGGGTGCGGCGGGCAGGCCGGGGGAGTCTAGCCGGAGGATCAGGTCGTGCCGGTCGCCGGTCCCCGTGACCACGTCGAGGGACCAGGTCTCCCGGGACGCGCCACCGGGCAGGCGGGTGCGCGTCATCACCTCGGCTCCCGTCCCGAACGCCGCCTCGACGATCGCGTACGGGTCGCTCATCGCAGGCCGAACTCCCAGGTGCCGCCCGCCGCGTACACGCCCAGGATGCGCCGCCCCACCGAGTCGACGTGCACCTCGTCAGGCCCGTCGTAGACGCGCCCGGCGCGCGCGTGCCGGTACATCCGGTCGAGCGGGGTGTCCGAGGTGAGGCCCGCCGCCCCGTACACCTGAATGGCCCGGTCGATGACGTTGTGCAGCATCCGCGCCCCCACCACCTTGATCGCCCCGATCTCGACGCGCGCCTGCGAGCCCGCGTCGATCGCCTCGGCGGCCTGCAGCGTGAGCAGCCGCGCCGACTGGATCTCGGTGTAGGAGTCGAACACGTGCTGCCGCATGAGCTGCTTGGCCGCCAGCGGCTCGCCGAACGCGCGCCGCTCGTGCAGCCGCCGGCACATCAGGTCGAAGGCCCGCTGCGCCTGGCCGAGCCAGCGCATGCAGTGGAAGATCCGCCCGGGGCCGAGCCGCTTCTGGGCGATGACGAAGCCCTGCCCGCGCGGCCCGAGCAGGTTGGCGGCCGGTACGCGGACGTCCTCGTACCGCACCTCGCAGTGCGCCCCGTCGAGCCCCAGCACCGGCGTCTCGCGCACGATCGTGTAGCCCGGCGTGTCCGTCGGCACCAGGATCATGGAGAAGGCGAGGTGCGGCGGCGCGTCGGGCTCGGTGCGGCACATCACGGTCGTGTACGCCGCCCGCGACGCCCCCGTCGTGAACCACTTGTGCCCGTTGATCACCCATTCGTCCCCGTCGAGCACGGCGGTGGTGGCGAGCTGGGTGGGGTCACTGCTGGAGACGGCCGGCTCGGTCATCGCGAAGCTCGGCGAGATGTCGCCGCGCACCAGCGGCTCCAGGTAGCGTTCGCGCTGCTCGGGCGAGGCGTGCTCGTGCAGCATCAGCGAGTCCTGCAGCGTGTACGTCCCCAGCGCGAGCTGCCCGTACTCGCTGTGTCCCTGCACCTCGTTGACGTACACGTAGTCGAGGAACGGCAGCCCGCCCCCGCCCAGCTCGCGCGGATGGCCGAGCGCCCACAGGCCCTCCTTCCTGGCCTGCTCGCGCAGCTCGCCGAGCACCGCCGCCGCTTCGGGCCCGCCCCGGTGGAGCACGGGCTCGGCGGGCTCGACCCGCTCGGTGATGAACGCGTGCACCGCCTCACGCACCGGCCGGACACTGTCGGGCACCGCGAAGGTCATGCACCGACCCAACAACAGAACGTCGTTCTGGTCAACGGTCTCAGGGCAGCCAGCTCACCTTGCCGCGCAGGAACGCGTACCCGACGAAGGCGACCGCGTCGATCAGCGTGTGGGCCACGATCAGCGGCATCGCGCGCCCCCACCGCTGGTAGAGCCGCCCGAACACCAGCCCCATCACCACGTTCCCGACGAACCCCCCGAAACCCTGGTACAGGTGGTACGACCCGCGCAGCAGCGACGACACCACGACCGCCTTCCACGGCGTCCACCCGGCCTGCCCCAGCCGGTGCAGCAGGTAGCCGGCGACCACGACCTCCTCAAGCACCCCGTTCTGCGCCGCGGCCAGCAGCAGCACCGGCACCTGCCACCACACCTCCGGCAGCGCTCCCGGCACGACGGTCAGGTTCACCCCGGCCGCCCACACCGCGAGGTAGAACGCCAGCCCCGACCCGCCGATCGCCGCCGCGAGCGCCGCGCCGCGCAGCAGGTCGCCGCCCGGCCGGCGGAAGTCGGCGCCGATCGTCCGCAGCGACTCGTTCGAGCGCACCATCAGGTACGCCACCAGCCCCACCGGCGCCACCGCCACCGCGATCTGCACCAGCTGCAGCGTCAGATCCAGCCACGGCCGGCCGGGCGCCATCGACCCGACCAGCACGGCCTGCTGCCCCTTCAGCTCTCGGGGAGCGGTGAGCGCCCCGATCAGCCGGACGAACGCCACCAGCGCACTCGCCCCGAGCGACACCGACAACACGACGAAGATCTCGGCCCGGATCAGGCGGGGGGTGAGCAGGTGGGGCGGAGCAAGGGGGGACTGTGTCTGCATGGCCGCAGACTAACCCCGACATGATCGGACCCAGATAAAAGGAAACATTTCCGGTACGTCGGGGCTCGCCCCACAGGCTATGGCGGCGAGCGCCGTGCCGGCCCGGCCCCGGGGGCCGGGCGTGTGGCGTGCGGGGCGGGCCTTGGGGCCGGGCGCGTGCTGCGCTGGACAGGTCCTGGGATCGGGCGCGTGCTGTGCTGGACGGGCCTTGGGATCGGGCGGGTGGCGTGTTAGGGAGGACGGTGTGACAGGTATCGACCCGCATGACGTCCCGAGCGCGGCGCAGCTGGTGGCCGCCGTCCGCGAGTTCCTGCAGACCGACGTGCTTCCGGCCGTGGAGGGCCGGGTCCGCTTCCACACCCGGGTGGCCGTCAACGTGCTGGCCATGGTCGAGCGGGAGATCGACCTGGGCCCCGCCCAGGCCGATCGGCACGCGGCCCGCCTGGCCGGGTTGGGCGTCGCGGACGAGGCCGAGCTGGCGGAGGCCATCCGCGCGGGCCGCCTCCCGGACGACGAGCGCCTGCTCGCCGCCCTGGAGGAGTCCGTACGCGCGAAGCTGGAGGTCGCCAACCCCGCCTACCTCCAGACGCAATGAGCAGCGGCCCGCCCCCCATGCGGGAAGCGGGCCGCGAAAACCCCTGGGATCAGTGGGAACCGGTGAGGTCCAGGTCCTTGACCTTCGGGTCGCCCTCGTCGGCGAAGTAGTCGTCCTGCTTGGTGGCGTCGCCGCCGTCGGCGACCTTGGCCGCCTTCAGGATGACCGTGCCGAGCACCGCCACCACCAGGTTGACGATCAGCGCCAGGAACCCGGCGTAGATCGTCATCTTGGTGTCGAAGCCGAAGTTCGCCAGCGGGAACGCCGACCCGCCGAAGTGCGCCTTGCCGTTGGCCGGGTTGGGGATGAGGTACAGCATCCACATGCCGGCCGCCAGGCCGAGCGCCCAGCCCGCGATGAGCCCGCCCTTGTGGAGCCAGCGCGTGTAGAGGCCGAGCGCCACGGACGGCAGCGTCTGCAGGATGATGACGCCGCCGATGAGCTGCAGGTCGATCGAGAACTGCGGGTCGAGCAGCAGGATGCACAGCACCGCGCCCACCTTGACCAGCAGCGACACGATCTTGGAGACGTTGGCCTCCTGGGCGTCGGTGGCGGTCTTGTTGATGTACTCGCGGTAGATGTTGCGGGTGAACAGGTTGGCCGCCGCGATCGACATGATGGCGGCCGGCACGAGCGCGCCGATGCCGACGGCGGCGTACGCGACGCCCGCGAACCAGTCGGGGAACATGTCGTTGAACAGCTGCGGCACGATCGTGTTGGCGTCGGCCTTGCCGTCGGTGACGACCGGCTTGGTGCCGGCCGCGATGGCCATGAAGCCGAGCAGCGCGATCAGGCCGAGCACGAAGCTGTAGGCGGGCAGCGCCGACATGTTCCGCTTGATGACGTTGCGGTTCTTGGAGGCGAGCACGCCGGTGAGGCTGTGCGGGTAGAGGAACAGCGCCAGCGCCGAGCCGAAGGCCAGCGTCACGTACTGGAGCTGGTTGTTGGCGTTGAGGATGAAGCCGTCACCCTCGGCCGGAGTGGCGTCGAACTTGGCCTTGGCCGCGTCGAAGATCGAGTCCCAGCCGCCGAGCCTGGCCGGGATGTAGATGACCGCGGCCAGGATCACGATGTAGATGAGCGAGTCCTTGACGAACGCGATCAGCGCGGGCGCCCGCAGGCCGGACTGGTAGGTGTAGGCGGCCAGGATGGCGAACGCGATGATGATCGGCAGGTGCCCGGTGATGCCCATCGTCTTCAGCACGGCCTCGATGCCGACGAGCTGCAGCGCGATGTACGGCATCGTGGCGATGAGCCCGGTGATCGCGATGGCCAGCGCCAGCGTGGGCGAGCCGAAGCGGGCCCTGACGAAGTCGGCGGGCGTGACGAACCCGTGCACGTGCGAGACCGACCACATGCGGGCCAGCACCAGGAACACCAGCGGGTAGACGACCACGGTGTACGGCAGCGCGTAGAACCCGAGCGCGCCCGAGCTGAACACCAGCGCGGGCACCGCGACGAAGGTGTAGGCGGTGTAGAGGTCGCCGCCGACGAGGAACCAGGTGATCCAGGAACCGAAGCTGCGCCCGCCGAGCCCCCACTCGTTGAGGCTGGCGAGGTCGGTGGGGCGGCGCCAGCGGGCGGCGACGAAGCCCATGCCGCTGACGATGAGGAACAGCAGGATGAAGACGACCAGCTCGGTCGTGTGAGCGCTCACTTCGTCATCCGGTAGACGAGAGTGGTGGTGCCGACGCCGACGATGATGAAGGCGATCTGCAGCCAGTAGAACAACGGGAAGCCGAACAGGCGCGGCTCGTCGAAGTTGTACAGGAACGTCAGCAACGGCAGCACGATGGGCACGATCAGCAGCCAGTTCCAGGGGCTGCGGTCGGTGCGTGGCTGCCCGGGATCCCCGGTAGTCATCCGGCCCTCCGATGGGTAGATCAGGCGCTGGCGGTGACCATGCTCCTGACTTTGCGTCAACGGAGGGAGATTAGCTTTTCATGGGGATTAATCCCAATGAACGGCATGTTACGGTTTGGCCTAAATGCCGAATTGATATCTCGGCATATGAGACGATCATGCGGGCGCGACGTTCAGCACCATAACTCCGCCCCGGTGGGGAGTGCCGCCATTGATCGGCGAGTGGTCGGTTGCCCGCGACGAGCGGTCATCCGTCCACAACAGTCAGTGAGGCCCTGTCAGGACGGGCGGTCAGATCCGTACAGGCGGGCCATGCGCGCGGCGGCATCGGCGATCATCGCCCGCAACTCGGGCGGCCCGAGCACCTCCGCCTCCGGCCCGAACCGCAGCACCTGCGAGAACGCCACCGGCAGCGACTCCACCGCCAGCCGCACGGTCCCGTCCTCGCGCAGCGAGGCCATCGCGTCCTCGACCGCCGCCGGGTCGGCCACGTGCCGCAGCATGCGCACGCCGCGCCCGGTCAGCCGCAGCGTGATCTCCTCCCGCAGCAGCGACCTGGCGAACAGCGCCGCCTGCCCCGCCCAGAAGGCCGCGAGATCGAAGTCCTGGTCCCGGTCGAACGTCTCCCGCAGCACCGACACCTCGCCGAACCGGTGCACCCGGAAGATCAGGAACCGCCCCCTGTGCCGCGCCGCCAGGTACCAGACCCCCGCCTTGAGCACCAGCCCGTACGGCTCGAGCACCCGCAGCACGTCCTTGTAGACCGCCGAGACCCGCCGGTCCCGCCACACCGCCCTGGCCAGCGGCGCCAGCGCGGCGGGCGGCGGGTCGTCGCCCGCGAACCAGCCCGGCGCGTCGAGGTGGAAGCGCTGCGCGGCCGTCGCGGGCGCGTCGCGCAGCGCGGGGGCCAGCGCCGCCGCCGCCTTCAGCCGGGCCGCCGCCGCGACGTCCTGCAGCCCCATCTCGCGCAGCGCCGCCGGCACCCCCGACAGGAACAGCGCCTCGGCCTCGGCCCTGTCCAGCCCGGTCAGCCGGGTACGGTACCCGTCGAGCAGCCGGTACCCCCCGCCGCGCCCCCGATCGGCGTAGACCGGCACGCCCGCCTCCGACAGCGCGAGCACGTCGCGGTGCACCGTGCGCTCGGAGACCTCCAGCTCCCTGGCCAGCTCGGCCGCCGTCATCCCGCCCCTGGCCTGCAGCAGCAGGACCAGCGACATCAGCCGCGCGGCGCGCACAGCGGCAGCACCACGGCCGACGGCCGCTCGGTCGAACGGAACACCTCGACGTCGGCCGGCACCATCCGCCCGCCCCCTGAGCCGAGCGGCTCGCCGGTGCCGGGATTGCGGGCGATCGTCGGGTACGCCCCCGCCGCCACGTGCACCCGGATCCGGTGCTCGCGCCTGAACCGGTGCCCGATCGGCCACAAATCCACCTCCACCCGCCGCACGCCGTCCTCGTCGGTGGCCCCAGGTCCCAACCGCCTGACCCCCTCGCACACGTTGTACGACCGCCCGTCCGGATGCACGTCGCACACCCGCACCACCACGTCCACGTACGGCGTGCTGGAGCGGACGTACAGCTCGGCGCGCACCGGCCCGATCGCCTCCACGGCCGAGCGCAGCGCGGGGGAGCTGTAGACCAGCACGTCTCGCCGCTCCTCCAGCCGCCGCTGGTCGCGCGGCCTGGAGTCGCCCAGCAGCACGGGCCCGCCGATGCGCGGCGTCGGGTGGTCCGGGTGGTAGCGGAACCGGTCGGGCCCGCCCTCCAGCGGCCCGCCGGGCCCGAGCCCGAAGCCGTCCTGGAGGTGCCAGCGCGTCTCCTGCATGCCCGGCACCGGCCAGTCGGGGTAGTCGCGCCACTCGCCCGCCCCCGTGACGTGGATCCGCACCGGGTCGGGCCGCAGCCGCGACCGGTCGCCGAGCAGGTGGGCGCGGAACCACGCCGACGCCTCCTCCATGGTGGCGCGGCCGTGCCTGGCGTCGATGTGGTACCAGGGGCCGATCGTCAGGTACGGCCGCCGCCCGGCCGCCCGCAGCGCCGCGTAGTCCTTGAGCTGCCACGGCAGGAACACGTCGTACCAGCCGCCGAGCATCGTCACCGCCGCCTCCACCTCGCCCACCTTGGCGGAGAAATCCCGCTTGTGCCAATACGGGACCGCCGGGTCGGCGTGATGGGCCAGCAGGTCCTGGTAGAAGCGGAGCGGCCGGCCCGCCGAGACCAGGTCGAGCTCCGCCACCGGCCGCCCCGACAGCACCGCGCGGCGGGTCAGGCGGGGCGCCGTCAGCACCGAGGCGCCGCCGAACCTGCGCGACATGCCGTCGGTGAGCGTGGTCCAGCTCAGCGTCGACTCCAGCGCGAACGCGCCGCCCACGTACGCGGCGTCCCTGAACTGGGAGGCGGTGATCTGGGTGGCCATCGCCTTCAGCTCGGGTCCTGCGAAGGGCGCGACGGCCCACTGCGTGTAGCCGAGATAGGAGGGGCCGAACATGGCGAACGAGCCGCCGTACCAGGGTTGCTCGCGCAGCCAGGCGATGGTGGCCAGGCCGTCGTCGTGCTCGTCGCCGAGCGGGTCGAGCAGGCCGCCCGAGCCGAAGCCGCCGCGACAGCTCTGGATGACGACGTGCAGGCCCTGCCGGGCGAAGCCGCGCCCGTAGTACCAGCCGAGCATGCCGCGCCGCCCGTACGGGGAGCGCATGAGCACGACGGGGGCGGGACCGCCGTGCGGCGGCGCGTAGTGGTCGGCGAGCAGCGTCACGCCGTCGGGCATCGGCACGGGAAGGTCGCGTCTTATCCGCACGCGTCTCATATACCAACCAGTAACATACGCCGCCCCGGGCGAGTAGCCCGGGGCGGCGCACATCAGGGTCATCTCAGGGGCGCACCACTAGGGCGTCGTCCTGTCGGGACGCTCCGAGATGCGCAGCCCGTTGACGAGCGTCGAGCCCTGCCGGGCCGCGAACCGCACGTTGAGCTGCCCGTCGGTCACCCGCACCGTGTACTGCCTGCTCACCGCCGTGTACGTGCCCGCCTCCAGGGCCAGGTCGAGCGCCGGGATCGCCAGCTCTCCCTCGACCAGCACGTCGAACACCCGCTTGCCCATCTGCGTGCGCTCGAGGTCGGCGAAGTTCAGCTCGACGGTGTACGTCCCGTTCGGCACGTCGTCGAAGCGGTACTCCAGCATGTCCTCCCGCGCCGTCTTGAACAGCGTCTGGTCGGTGGTGCCGGAGATGCTCTTGGACGTGCTCACCGTCTTGTTCCTGCCGGCCACGTAGCCGTGACCGCCGGTGCTGTACTTCCTGTCGGGCGTCCAGGTGTCACCGGCGGCGTCCACCGTGTTCTTCTTGGCGCCGACGTCCACGGCGACCTGCAGCTTGGGCACCACGACGGTCACCGCGACCTCGATGGTCGGCTGCCGCCCGCTGGCCGACTTCACCAGCAGCGTGCCCGAGCGGTACGTGCCCGCGGCGACCCCGGCGCTCGACACCTCCACGGTCAGCTTCGCCTTCTGTCCCTTGGCGAGCTGCCCGGACGCCGGCGACACCGTGAACCACGAGCCGCCGGTCACCGTGTACGGCGTCGCCGCCCCGAGGTTGGTCAGCTCGATCGTGCGCTTGCGGGTGGTGTCGGTCGGCTGCACCACGGTCAGCTCCGCCGACGACGCGCTCACCCGGCCGGTGACCAGGGCCGTGTCCACCCGCGTCACCGTGGTCGGCGCGAGCGTGACGGGCTGGGTGAAGGTGCCGTAGTGCTCCTTGGACACCTCGACGTCGTAGTCGCCGGCCAGCACCTGCCCGTAGAACGTGCCGTTCTCGCCGGTCGTGAACGTGGCCACGTCGCCCACCTTCACCGTCGCCCCGGCGATGGGCTCGCCGTCGTTGGCGTCGGTGACGGCGCCGGTGACCAGGCCGTGCCGGCTGGCCGTGAAGGTCAGGCCCTGCCCGGTCTCGACCACCGGCTCCTGGTAGGAGTACTGCAGCGCGTCGTCGCCCGCGGCGTTCTCGACGCCGATGGTGGCGCTGAGGCCCTTGTCGCGCTCGCTCTCGATGTCCTTGTACCGGAACGCGATCGAGCCGTCCTCACCGAGCAGCGCCTCGAACGACACCCGCTGCGCGGTCTCGTTGTAGAAGGTGACGTTGCGCCACTCGACCACGAACTGCCGGTGCGGCGCGGTGCCCGTCACGCCCGTGTAGACGCCGCCCTGTGCGTCCACGATGAGGTCGTCCCAGTACGGGTAGACCGCGTTGTTCGGCGTGCCGCTCGCCGGCAGCCGGACGTTGCCCGCGGCGGTGGCCCGGTCGGTGGCGAAGGTGAGGAAGCCGTTGGTGGCGACCCACGCCCGGCTCTGGCCGGTTCCGTAGAACGGCACCTGGAACGGCAGCGTGACCTGCACGGCCTCGTCGTCACCGGTCAGTGCCAGCTTCTCGGTGCCCTCGACGAACGCCTGCGCGCCGGAGGCGCAGGTGTAGCCGAAGTTGTCGCCGCGCAGCGGCAGCTCGATGTCCTCGGTCAGGTCACCGTCCAGCGTGATCTCCGCGGTCGCGGTGCTGGAGCAGCGCGAGGAGGGCGTGACGGTCAGCTCGTACGAGCCGTGCGGCAGCGTCAGGCTGTAGCGGCCCGCCTCGTCGGTCACCGTGCTCACCGGCGTGCCCGCGGCCGCGACGGTGGCGCCCGCCTCGGGCGTGCCCGCCGTGCTGACCGTGCCCGACACCACGGCGTTCGCCTGGGCCGTCATGGTCAGGTCGGAGGTGGTCGCCTGCTCGGCGGTGATCGTCACGTCCGCCGTGGCCTCGGCGTAGCCGAACTTGGCGGCGGTCAGCCGGTAGTCGCCGGGCAGCAGGCGGGGCAGCGCGTACGTGCCGTCGGCGCCGGTCGTGACCGTGCGGGTCAGCGGGCCCGTGACGGTGACCGTCACGCCGGACAGCGGCTCGCCGCCGGCCGTGATCGTGCCGGACAGGTCGCCGAGGCCCTCCTTGGGCGCGGCCTGGACGGCGGCGTAGGAGTCGAGCTTGCCCTCGCCCCACACGTTGTTGTCGGCCGCGGTGCCGCCGCAGCTGGTGTCGGCGGTGTCCACGGCGGTGCCGTCGAGCAGCGACCTGGTGGTCTCGATCTCCCCGGTCAGGCCCGGGGCCGCCGACCAGATCAGCGCGACCGTGGCGGCCACGTGCGGCGATGCCATCGAGGTGCCGGTGTAGGAGTCGTAGCCGTTGCCGGGCACCGAGGAGCGCACGTTGACGCCGGGGGCGGCGATGTTCGGCTTGATCTCGCCGTTCTCGCCCTCGCCCTTGCTGGAGCGGGCGTACAGGGCGTTGTTCACGTCGAAGGCGCCGGCGCTGTAGGCGGTCACGTACTGGCCGGGCGAGCCGCTGGTGCGGCAGGACGGGCCCTCGTTGCCGTTGGAGAAGGCGGGGAAGATGCCCGCGGCGATCCAGGAGTCGACGACCTCCTTGTACCAGGGGTCGAAGCCGTCACCGCCCCAGGAGTTGTTGACGATGTCCGGCGCGAGGTCGGGGCGCGGGTTGTCGCCGTTCAGGTCGGTCGGCCGCACGATCCACTGGCCGGCCGCGAGCAGCGAGGCGTCGGTGCAGGTGTTGAGCTCACAGCCCTTTGCCGCGATCCACTGCGCGCCCGGCGCCACGCCGATGCCGTTCGCGCCGACCATCGTGCCCATCGTGTGGGTGCCGTGGCCGTTGTTGTCGCACGGCGCGGTCGAGGGGCACACGCGGGCCGGGTCGAACCAGTTGTAGTCGTGGCTGTAGCTGCCGTCGGGGTTCCTGCCCCGGTAGGTGGCCGCCAGGTCGGGGTGGTCGAACTGCACGCCGGTGTCGATGTTGGCCACCACGATGCCCTCACCGCGGTCGCCCAGCTCCTCCCAGACGCGCGGGGCGTTCACCCGGTCGATGTTCCACTCGACGGCGTTCACCCGGTTCTGCGCCTGGCCTTCGTCCGGCTTCGGCACGTTCAGCACGCGGATCGGCTGGATGCGCTCGACCTCGGGCAGCTTGGCGATCTCGCCGGCCAGCTTCTCGTCGGCGGTCACCTTGACCGCGTTGACGATCCAGTAGGGGGTGTACTCGGCCTTGCGGGCGTCGAGTAACGTGCGTAAGCCCTCCTGGGAGGACTTCGCCCGCTCGCTCTTGGCCTCGTAGACGGCTTCGGCCTTCAGCTCCTTGGTCGCGGCCCTGCGGGCGCCGCTGAGGTCGGCGGAGCCCTTCATCCTGACCCAGAAGGTGGCCTTGTCGTCCTGCGCCAGCCGCGCCTGCACGGCGGCGTCTATCTTGTCGGACTCTGGCGCCGCCTGTGCCGCGGTCTGCGGGACCAGCAGACCGGTGGCGGCCACGACGATCCCCGTGAGGATCATCCGCCAGCGGGGGGTTTGGGGCACGTGCTCTCCTTCTCGACGGGCGAAGGCGTGATCTTTCCGCCTCTGTCGAGAAGAGTGAATTGATCATGTCGGGAAAGCAATAGGTGTCGCAAAAAGTTACTTTGCGGACAGAAATGTAATCTGGTCAGGCGAACTGCCGATGACCTCAGCCGTCTCACGCGGAACGGTGGCCGAACTGCGCCATGATGGCCATGAAGTGCGCCGCGATCCGCTCCGGGTCCTCGTTGTCCGGGCCCAGGCCCACGTGCAGCATGACCGCCGCGGTCAGCACCTCCTGCACGACGTCCACGTCCACCTCGGCGGGCAGGCGGCCGCGGTCGCGGGCGCGCGTCAGCACCTCGCGCACCGCCGCCGCGCGCCGCCCGCCGTTGACCTTCCTGTAGGTGTCCAGCAGCTCCGGGTAGTCGTCGCGGCTGCCGTACAGGCGGCGCAGCAGCCGCCTGTTACGGGGGACGGCGAGGTAGCGGCCCCAGTCGGCGAACATCGCCTCAAGGTCGGGCCAGCCGGTCAGCGCCGGGTCGTCGTCGTGGTTGGCCCACTCCAGCGTGCGCACCAGCAGCGCCGTCTTGTCGGCGAACCTGCGGTAGACCGTCGCCCTGGTCACCCCGGCCCGCCGCGCCACCTGCTCGATGCTGGTCTGCTGGGCGCCCTGCTCGATCAGCAGGTCGAGCGCGGCCGCCAGGATGGCCAGGTCGGCCTCCTGACTGCGCGGCCGGCCCGCCGCCCGCACCCGCGGCGCCTGGTCGTCGATCATGCCCCTCCGGTCAGCGTCCCGTCGTCCCGCAGGAGTCTATTGAGGCGCGTCCCAGGCGACGGGCAGCCGGTGCACCCCGTAGATCGCCATGTCCGTACGCAGGGGCACCTCCGCCGCCGGCACGGCCAGCCGCAGCGAGGGGAGCCTGGCGAACAGCGCGGGGAAGGCCACCCGCATCTCCACCCGCGCCAGCTGCTGGCCCAGGCACTGGTGCACGCCGTGCCCGAAGGCCACGTGGCTCCCGGAGTGCCGGGACAGGTCGAGCAGATCGGGCGAGTGGAAGCGGCCGGGGTCGCGGTCGGCCGCCGCCAGCGAGACGGTCACCGACTCGCCCTTGGCGACCCGTACGCCGCCCAGGTCGAGGTCCTCCAGCGCGGTGCGGACGAGGAACGGCACGATGCTGAGATGGCGCAGCAGCTCCTCCACCGCCCGGTCCACGTCGTCGAGCAGCGCGGCGGCCGCGCCCGGATGCTCCAGCAGCGCGAACGTGCCCAGCGCCAGCATGTTCGCGGTGGTGTCCAGGCCCGCGCCCAGCAGCATGAACCCGATGGTGGCCAGCTCGTCGTCGTCGAGGTCGCCGCGGGTCAGCCCGCTCAGCAGGTCGTCGGAGGGCGCCGCCCGCTTGGCCGCCACCAGCTCCTTGATCTGCCCCTGGACGGCGGCGAACGCGGCGTACTTCTCCTCGATCGTCAGCTCGGGACCGCTCAGCCTGGTCATCTGCGCGATGAAGGCAGGCCGGTCGGTCTCGGGCACGCCCAGCAGCTCGCAGATCACCACCGCCGGGATCGGCGCGGCGAACGCCGCCACCAGGTCGGCCGGCGGCCCCTGCCGCTCCATCGCGTCGAGGCACGTGCGCGTGACCTCCTCGATCCGCTCGGTGAGCCGGCGCATCCTGCGTACGGTGAACTCGCCGGTGAGCAGGTGGCGGTAGCGCGTGTGCTCCGGCGGGTCCATCGCGACGAACAGCCCGGGCGGCGCGGGCCGCCCCTGCGGCGCCTCCGACGCGGTGGGCAGGTGCCGCAGCTCGGAACGGGCGCTGAACCGCGGGTCGGCCAGCACCTCGCGGGCCAGGGCGTGGCCGGTGACCAGCCACCCCTGGTGCCCGTCGGGATAGGCGAGGGGAACGATGGGGCCGCGCTCGCGCAGCAGGGCCAGCTCGGCCGGCGGGTCGAACGGCGTGGGCCGCCCGGCGGGCATGATGATCGTCTCGGTCATGGGGGTCTCCCTTCACCGAGAAACGATACAGTACTGCTCTGTATTGAAATAGGGGGCATCCAGTGAGAGGGGGTAGTGTGCCCAGGTGCGCCACACCGGTAGGGGGCGCGTTGCGCGATCATGGTCGGGGGGTTAACCTTGACCACATGCGAAATCACGCTCAGCTCCAGTGGTGGCGCCGCTTCTAGGCGGCGCGTGTTTCGCATTCCACAACGGACGGCCGCCCCGGATGGCGGCCTTTCTCGTGTCCGCCCCCGGGGCTCGATCATTTGAAGGGGCAGGAAGTGGAGAAGAGCGGATATACCACTGCCGGGGGCATCGGTGTCGAGCGCGAGACGCGCGAGGTGGACGAGGCCGCACTCGAAGAGATCGTGACAGCCCTGTCGGAGCGGCGCGGCGGCGCCTTCTCCTCCGGCATGGACTACCCGGGCCGCTACAGCCGATGGGCGTTCGGTTACGTCGATCCGTGCCTCGAGATCGTCGCCAAGGGCCGGACGATCTCGGCGACCGCGCTGAACGAGCGCGGCCGCGTCGTGCTGCCCGCGATCACCACGTGCCTGCTGGCCGCCGGCAAGCCCGTCACCGAGCCCACCGCCGACCGGGTCGAGGTCCACGTCCCCGAGTCCGAGGACCTGCTGCCCGAGGAGATGCGCAGCCGCAGGCCCACCGTGTTCACCGCCATCCGCGAGGTGATCGCCGCCTTCAAGGGCGACGACCCGCACCTCGGCCTCTACGGCGCCTTCGGCTACGACCTGGCCTTCCAGTTCGAGCCCATCAGGCAGGAGCTCGTCCGCCCCGACGACCAGCGCGACCTCGTGCTGCACCTGCCCGACCGGCTCGTGGTCATCGACCGCCAGCGCGAGACCAGCGTCGAGCACCGCTACGAGTTCACCGTCGACGGCGCCACCACCCGCGGCCTCGAGCGCACCGGCGACACCGCGCCGCCCGTCACGCCCGCCGAGGTCCCGCCCAACCCGCCGAGGGGCGAATACGCCAAGGTCGTGGCCGCCGCCAAGGAGAAGTTCAAGCGCGGCGACCTGTTCGAGGTCGTGCCCGGCCAGGTCTTCCACGCCACCTGCACCGACCCGTCCGCCTTCTACCGCGGCCTGCGCACCAGCAACCCCGCCCCGTACGAGTTCATCATCAGCCTCGGCGAGGGCGAGCACCTCGTCGGCGCCTCACCCGAGATGTACGTCCGCGTCACCGGCGAGCGCGTCGAGACCTGCCCCATCTCCGGCACCATCGCCCGCGGCCGCAACCCGGTCGAGGACGCCGAGGCCATCCGCACCCTCCTGTCCAGCGTGAAGGAGGAGTCGGAGCTGACCATGTGCACCGACGTCGACCGCAACGACAAGTCGCGCATCTGCGTCCCCGGCACGGTCAAGGTCATCGGCCGCCGCCAGATCGAGCTCTACTCCCGGCTCATCCACACCGTCGACCACATCGAGGGCCGGCTGCGCCCCGAGTTCGACGCCCTCGACGCCTTCCTCACCCACATGTGGGCCGTCACCGTCACCGGCGCCCCCAAGACGTGGGCCATGCAGTTCATCGAGGACCACGAGGCCACCACCCGCCGCTGGTACGGCGGCGCCATCGGCTTCATCGGCTTCGACGGGTCCATGAACACCGGGCTCACCCTGCGTACCGCGCAGATCAAGAACGGCGTCGCCGCCGTCAGGGCCGGGGCGACGCTGCTGTTCGACTCCGACCCCGAGTCCGAGGAGCGCGAGACCGAGCTCAAGGCCAGCGCCCTGCTCGGCGCGCTCGCCGCGGTCAACCAGCCCGGCGTCGTCCCGGTCGCCGAGACCAGGCAGCAGCCGGGCCTCGGCATGAAGGTGCTGCTCGTCGACCACGAGGACTCCTTCGTCAACACCCTGGCCGACTACTTCCGCCAGGAGGGCGCCGACGTCGTCACGCTGCGCCACGGCTTCCCGACCCACATGATGGACGAGATCGCGCCCGACCTGGTCGTGCTCTCACCCGGCCCCGGCTGGCCGACCGACTTCGGCATGTCGGCGCTGCTCGACGAGGTCTACGCCCGCGACCTGCCCGTCTTCGGCGTCTGCCTGGGCCTGCAGGCCATGGTCGAGCAGGCCGGCGGCACCCTCGAGCTGCTCGACTACCCCGAGCACGGCAAGCGCGGCCGGGTCTCCAGGGTGAGCGAGAGCGCGCTGCTGGAGGGGCTGCCCGACGAGTTCACCGCGGCCCGCTACCACTCCCTGCACGCCAAGCGGCCCGGCGTGGTCGGCTTCACCCCGACCGCCCTTACGCCCGACGGCAACGTCATGGCCATCGAGGACACCGCGCGGCGGCGCTTCGCCGTGCAGTTCCACCCCGAGTCGATCCTCACCCAGGAGGGCAACGCGGGCGCCAAGATCATCTCGAACGTCCTGCGGCTCGCCCGCAGATGAGTAAAACCCGGGCGGGGGCGTGCGGGGCTCCCCTAGAGTCTCCGCATGCTCCCCGTAGACCTGCCCGGCACGGTGCGTGACGCGCTGCTCGCCCCGCTCGTCGACCACCACTGCCACGGGGTGCGGCGCGACGACCTCGGCAGGGCCGGCTTCGAGCTGCTCATCAGCGGGGCCGGCAACCCGGCGCCGCCCGGCACCACCCACTTCGACACGCCGCTCGGCGTCGCCGTACGGCGGTGGTGCGGGCCGCTGCTCGACCTTGAGCCGCACGCGCCGCCCGCCGTCTACCTGGCTCGCCGCGAGGAGCTGGGCGCCGGGGAGGTCAACCGGCGGCTGCTGGCCGGGGCCGGGGTGGTGGCGTTCCTCGTCGACTCCGCCTCGCAGGACGGCGAGCTGCTGAGCGCCACCGAGATGGGCCGCCACGGCGGGGCCGCCGCCGACGAGCTGGTCCGCGTCGAGCACATCGAACGCGACGTCGCCGCCTCCGCCCAGCTCGCCGTCGACTACCTCGACGACCTGGGCGAGCAGCTCACCGCCCGGGCGGCGCGCGCGGTCGGGCTCAAGACCGTCGCGGGCGCGCTGTGCGGCCTCGACCTGGAGCCGTCCAGGCCCGCACGGGGCGCCGTGATCGCCGCCGCCAACCGCCGCCTCGCCGACCCCAAGCTCCCGCTCACCGACCCGGTCCTGCTCCACTACCTGGTCTGGAGCGCCGTGGACGTGGCCAGGGAACGCGGCCTCCCCCTGCAGTTCCACTGCGGCCTCGGGGGCGGCCTCGGGGGCGGCCTTGGAAGCGGCCTCGCCGGAGGTTACGAGGGCGGCCTCGGCGGCGCCCTCACCGGCGGGCCCGGAGGCGGCCTCGAATCCGGGCCCGGGGACGGGCCCAGCGGTGGCTTCAGCGGCGGGTTCAGCGGTGGCTTCAGCGGTGGCTTCAGTGGTGGGTTCAGCGGTGGGCTCGGCGGGCCGCTCGGCGAGCCGCATCGGGCGGACCCGGCCAGGCTGAGCGCGTTCGCGGGCGCGCTGCAGCCGCTCGGCGTCCCGATGATCCTGCTGCACAGCTACCCGTTCCACCGTCAGGCCGCGTATCTGGCGGCGGCCTTCCCGCACGTGTACGTGGACGTCGGCCTCGCCCCGCCGCACACCGCCGCCGCGCCCCGCGTCATCGACGAGCTGCTGGAGCTGGCTCCGTTCCACAAGCAGCTGTTCAGCTCCGGCGCCTGCGGCCTGGCCGAGACCGCCTACTTGGGCGCGCTCACCTACCGCCGAGCCCTGTCCCGAGCCCTGGCCACCAGAATCGACTCGGGCGAGTGGAGCACCGCCGACGCCTCCAGAATCGCCCACATGATCGGCTCAGGAAACGCCCGCCGCATCTACCGCCTCTGACGGCCGCACACGCACCACCCCCGCCCACCCCCTGAACGGCTGCCGCCACACGCCGCCTGACGCTCAGCGAAGCCACGTTCGGCAGCGCCTCGCGCTGTCAGGCGCATTGCGCACGGCGGCATCTTCGCCGGCTTCTGCCGCGCGCCGATCGGTGCGCGGTGTGGCTGTGTTGCGCGGTGCTTTGCGCTCTCAGGCGTATTGCCGCACGGTGTCTACGCCGGCTGCCGCCGTGCGCCGCCTGGCGCCCTGCGAGGCAGCGTTTTCCAGTGCCTCTGACTCTCGTCCTGAGGCATTCCTGCGCGGCCGTATCCCCGTCGGCCCCTGCCGGGCCCCGGCGGGCGTCTGTGCGGCTCTGTCCTCATCCTCGCCGACCGTTGGGGCAGGTCGCCGGGCTCCTTCGCGCGCGGTGCCGGGCTCTGGAGGTGAAATACCCGAATAAAAATCCAAATTTCCCGTTTTCCAAACAGCTCCATCGTTTCTTGTCGATTTGTCAATATCGCTGTCATGATCGGTGGCGCCAGACAAACCTACCCCTTGGAGGTGCCGTGTCCTGGCGTCCCATCACCCTCGTGGCCGTGTTATGCCTGGCGCTCACCGCGCCGGGCACCGCGGCGGCCGACGACCCGCCGCCCGAGGTGGAGCAGCGGGCGGGCACCCGCGCCCCGGCAGAGGTGCACGGCCTGTCCGAGCCCGCCCAGGCGGGCGACCCGGTGGCCGCCGCCAAGGCGCACCTGGCCGACCCCCGCTACCACCTCGACCCCGCCGACCTGGCCCCGCTCAGGACGGTCGTGGACGGCGCCGACGAGACGGTCAGGTTCGCCCAGCGCCACCAAGGCGTGCCCGTCTTCGGCGCCCACTACCTGGTGCACTTCCGTAAGGACGGCGACCGGCGCGAGGTGGTCGGCGCGGGGGGCCGGTTCCTCACCGAGCTGACCGTCTCCACCACCCCCACCGTCACCGGGAAGACCGCCGCGCGGATCGCCCACACCACCATGATCCGCGACCACCGGTCCCGCGAGGGCGTCACCGCCCAGGACGCGGGGCTCGTCGTGGTGCCGGGCGGCGCCGGCCAGCTGGCCTGGCACGTGGTGCTCACCGGCCGCGACGCGGTCGCGAAGAAGCCGCTGCTGCTCGACGCGTACGTGGACGCCCACTCGGGCCGCCCCCTGTTCGCCGTGGACCGCCTGCGCATGGAGGGCCCGGTGACGGGCAGCGGGCAGACCGCGCACGGCCGTACGGTGGAGCTGAACGCCTACGAGCGCGCCGACGGCGCCTACGAGCTGCGCGACCGCACCCGCCCGATGTGGGACGGCACCGACGGCGAGATCCTCACCTACGACGCCGCCGGCCGCACCTTCTTCGACTTCTTCACCCCCGGCATCCCGGAGGGCACCGAGCTGGTCCGCTCCGCCACCCCCGTCTTCGGCCCCGAGCACACCGAGACCGGCGCCGTGGACGCCCACTGGAGCGCGGGCCAGGTCTACGCGTACTACCGCGGGCTCGGCCGCGACGGGCTCGACGGGCAGGGCGGCACCATGTACTCGGTGGTCAACGTCACGGCGGACGGCGAGCCGTACACCAACGCCTTCTGGGACGGCACCAAGATGGTCTACGGCGGAGGCGGCGACTACCACTCCTTCGCCGCCGCGCTCGACGTCGTCGGCCACGAGATGACCCACGGCGTCATCACGCACAGCGCCGACCTGGTCTACATCGGCCAGTCCGGCGCGATCAACGAGGGCCTGGCCGACTACTTCGGCAACGCCATCCAGGTGGACACGTACGGCATCCCGATGAGCGACCCGAACGCGAGCCTGCTCGGCGAGACGCTGTGCAAGACCGCCCCGCCGGAGGAGTGCGCCGGCCGCGACCTCGGCGACGGCCGCGTGGCCGGCGAGGACTACCTCGGCTTCGCCGTCGGCTACGACAACGGCGGCGTGCACTACAACTCCACGATCTTCTCCGGCGCCCTCTGGGACGTCAGGGAGACGCTGGGCGGCGCCGTCACCGACCGGCTCGTCTACAAGGCGCTCACCGAGTACATGACGCCGCTGGACGACTTCGTGGACGGCCGCCGCGCCGTCGAGTCGGCGGCCCGGGCGCTCGGCATGTCCGCCCGCGACAAGCTGACCGTCGCCCGCGCGTTCGACCGGCACGGCATCAGGCCGGGCTGGGAGCGCGCGCTGCGCACCGACTCGCGCGTGCTGATCGACGGCATCACCGACCGCCTGGCGCGCCCCGACGTGGCGGGCGACCGCTACGTCATCTCCAACACCTCGCCCGACGCCCTGTCGCCGAGCGTGATCCTCACCGGCCGGATCGGTGGCGGCAAGCCGGTGCGCCTGTCGGAGGGCGAGCGGTGGAACTCCGTCCCGGTCACCGACGGCAGGCGGGCCGCGTGGACGTCGTTCGACGCCGCGCAGGAGCACTACCAGGTCCACGTCCGCCCGCTCGACCGCAGCTCGCCGCCCGAGCTGGTCTTCGACGCCCCGAGCCTCGTCGACTCGGTGGCGATCGACGGCGACACGATCGTGTGGGACGGCGTCGGCGCCGACGGCGAGCACGGGGTCTGGGTCAAGCGCGGCTCCGCGGCGCCCGTCGAGGTCACCGCCGAGGCGGCCGTGCACGGGTTCTCGCCGTCGCTCAAGGGCGGCAGGCTCGCCTACGAGCGGTACTGGACGGAGGACGGCGCGCTGCGCAGCGCACCCGCCGTCGTCGACCTCAGGACCGGCGCCGAGACCGTCATCCCCATGCCGGCCGGCTCGTGGACCGTGAAGCCGACCCTGACCGGCCGTCACCTCGTCTGGATGTACGACGCGGACGACGACGGCCGCTACGGCATCATGCGGGCCGCACCCGACGGCACCCGCAGGGCCGTCGTCGTGCAGGACGGCCCGCAGGCGCCCAGGCCGAACTGGTTCGACGCCAACGACGAGGTCGCCACCCTCGGCCTGTGGCCCGACGGCAGCGGGAACGAGGTCTCGAACGCGATCCTGCCGAAGATCCACCAGGTGCCGCTCGGCGGCGGGACCCCGCAGCGCTACTCGTGCAACCGGGGATATCAGGACTACTTCGCCTCAGGAGAGGGCAGAACCGTCGTCTGGCTCGACGGCACTGACGGGAACACCGACCTGGTGACCCGCGACCGGCCCGCGCCGCGCTGCCGTACCGGCTCGTGACGCCGGGCCGGGTGACCGCCGGGCGACGGCCCGCGCACGCGGGTTGACCTGGGCAGGCGCCCGCCGCACCATGCGAGGGGGGCGGCGGGCGCCGAGCCCTGGTCAGGCGTCTCACTGCGGAAACCGAGCGGGGGCTCCCATGCGCACTGCCGAACCCGAGGTCTTCATCGTCGCCCGCCCGGCGCTCGACTACGACGAGCTGGCCCGCTATCTCGCCGAGGTGGGCGGGGAGAGCTGGCTGGAGCGGCTCGACCGCGGCGACCTCGACGCGCAGAACCTCGCGGAGTTCGCCGGCCGGCTCTGCTACCGCTCGTTCGAGCCGGGCCTGAACCCCAACGTGACGAAGATCAGGGAGAACCAGGACGACTACCTGCGCAACATCCTGGCCAGCGCCCACGGCTCGGTCCTGGAACACGTGAGCTTCAGCTTCGTGCTGCACGACGTCAGCCGGGTGCTGACCCACGAGCTGGTACGCCACCGGCCCGGCGTGGCCATCTCGCAGGAGTCGCTGCGCTTCGTCCGCCTCGACGAGCTGCCGTTCTGGTTCCCGGAGTGGGCGCGCGAGGACGACGAGCTGATGCGGCGGGCCACGGCCGTGCTGGAGGAGCTGGAGCGGTTCCAGATGTGGATGGCCGGCCACTTCGGGCTCGACGAGGAGGGCGTGCCGTTCTCCGAGAAGAAGCACCGTACGTCGTTCATGCGGCGCTTCGCCCCCGAGGGCGTGGCGACCGGCCTGGTGTGGACCGCGAACGTGCGCACCCTGCGGCACACCATCGAGGCCCGCACCGCGGCCGGCGCGGAGGAGGAGATCCGCCTGTTGTTCCAGCGCATCGGCGAGCTGATGCGCGAGGAGGCGCCCGCCCTCTTCGGCGACTACGTCGTCGAGGACGGGGCCTGGATCCCCGGCTGGCGCAAGGTCTGACCCCGGGGGATCAGGCGAGGGCGGGCAGCACGTAGACCTCGGCGCCCGGGGGCATGGCGCAGTCGAGGCCGCCGAGCCCCCTGGAGTTCTCCCCGCACACGAACATGCTGATGTGGCGGCGGATGCGGCCGTATTCGTCGCGCAGCCGCTCCTCCAGCATGGGGTGGGTGCGCCGCAGCATGTCGAGCGCCGAGCGCAGGGTGGGCGGCGAGTCGCGGTCGTCGCCCACGGCGAAGACCGCGACCTCCTGGCGCCCGCTCACCCACCGCCGCAGCGAGCTGGGCAGCACGAACACGACCATCGTCACCGGCCTGGCCATGATCTAGAGCACCGCCGCACGCACGGTGAGCACGTCGGGCAGGTGGCAGGCGACCGTGGACCACGTCTCGCCGTCGTCGCGCGAGCCGTAGACCTCGCCTGAACGGGTGCCGAAGAACACCCCGGCGTCGGAGGCGGTCATCGCGTCGCGCAGCACGGTGGAGTAGACCGGCTCGTCGGGCAGCCCCTGGGAGAACGCCTGCCAGGCGGCGCCGCCGTCGTCGCTGCGGTGGACGCGGTAGCGGTGGCCGACCGGCGTGCGGTCCATGTCGGCGTGGAGCGGCAGCACGTAGACCGTGTCGGGCCGCGACGGGTGCACCGCGATGGGAAAGCCGAAGTCGGACGGCAGCGAGGTGCCGATGTCGCGCCAGTTGGCCCCGAAGTCGTCGCTGCGGTAGACGCCGAAGTGGTGCTGGAGGTAGAGCCGTTCGGGCCGGGACGGGTGCATCGACACCTTGTGGACGCACTGCCCGAACTCAGGATATTGCTGGCCCTCCGGCATGAACGGGGCCCTGATGTTCTTGTTGGCCGCCTCCCACGACAGCCCGCCGTCGCGGGTGCGGTAGAAGCCGGCCGCCGAGACGGCGACGGCCATGATCTCGGGGTCGGTGGGGTGGTTGACGATCGTGTGCAGGCACAGCCCGCCGCCGCCCGGCTCCCACCGCTCGCGGTGCGGATGCTCCCACAGGCCCTCGACCAGCCGATAGGTGACGCCGCGGTCTTCCGAGCGGAACAGCGCGGCCGGCTCGGCCCCCGCCCAGACGACGTCGGGCTCGGACGGCGACGGCACGAGCTGCCAGACCTTGGCCAGCGTCGCCCCGGTCTTCTCGGGGAAGGCGACGGGCGGGTGGTCGGCCTCGTGCCAGGTGTCGCCGAGGTCGTCGGAGTACATCACCGACGGGCCGAAGTGGCCGTATTCGATGCCGGCCAGCAGCCGGGGCGTGGCGCCCCTGGTGTCGATCGCCACCGAGTGCACGGCGACCGTGGAGAACTGGATCGGCTGGACCTCGAACGGGCCGCCGCGCGTCGAGCGGGCCAGGAACAGGCCCTTACGGGTGCCGACCGCGAGCATTGCGTCACTCATGACTTCGCTCCCATGTTCGCTTGCGGTCATCGTGCCACGCGCCACCGACAGTTACCGAGGACTGGGCGATTCCGCTCGCAAGCGTCTCGCTTACCTGAGGGGTAATCGAGACGCTTCCCTCTGATCGCTACGGTGAGGGGCATGGAAGCGGTCGCCGTACATGAGGAGTCCTTCGGTTCACTGCTGCGCTCGTGGCGGCAGCGGCGCCGGGTGAGCCAGCTCGACCTGGCCATCGAGGCGGGGGTGTCGGCCCGCCACGTCAGTTTCCTGGAGACCGGGCGGGCCAGGCCGAGCCGCGAGATGGTGACGCGGCTGGCCGAGGAGCTGGACGTGCCGCTGCGGCACCGCAACCGGCTGCTGGTGGCCGCGGGGTTCGCCCCGGTCTATCCGGAACGCGAGGTGCGCGCGCCCGAGCTGCACGCCGTCCGGCAGGCGCTGGACACGATCCTGGCGGGGCACGAGCCGTATCCGGCGGTCGTGGTGGACGTGGCGTGGAACCTGGTGGCGGCCAACGCGGCGGCCGGGATGTTCCTGGAGGGCGTGCCCGATGAGCTGCTGAAGGAGCCGGTCAACGTGATGCGGCTGTCGCTGCACCCCGACGCGATGGGCGGGCGGCTGCTCAACCTGGCCGAGGTACGCGGCCACCTGCTGCGCCAGCTACGCCGCCAGGCCGAGTCGTCGGGCGACGGGCGGCTGGCCGAGCTGCACGACGAGCTGGCCGCGTACACCTACAAGGACAGGGCCGGCGTCGAGGCCGACGTGGCGCACCTGACGGGGCCGTCCGACCTCCTCATCCCGCTGCGCATCGCCGCGGGTGACCGGGTGCTGTCGCTGTTCACCACGATCGCGACGTTCGGCACGCCGATGGACGTCACGCTCTCCGAGCTGGCCATCGAGACGTTCTGGCCGGCCGACGAGGAGACGGCGGCGGCCTTCCGCGTCAGCGGGCGGTGAGGGGGAGCGCGGGTGGCGGCTCGCCGGCGGCGACCGCGGCCTCGATCGAGGCCAGGGGGGCGGGGCCCGGCACGATCGGCAGGCCGCCGGTGACGGTGTGCGTGCGGACGTCCGGCAGGCCGTCGGCGGGCGGCGCGGCGACGGCGAAGACCGGGAAGGCGTCGCCGCCCGGGACGACGGAGACGGAGATGTAGTCGCCCACCGTCCTGCCCTGGCCGGTGACCGGCAGCCAGCCGACCGCCATCGGCCCGTGCAGCTCCAGCGGCGCCGACCAGCTCGCCCCGCCGTTGGCCGAGGAGGTGTGGCCGACGGTGAGGCGGCAGGTGGCGGGCACGCAGGCGGCGTCGGCGTAGCGGTAGTACGTCACCGCGAGCCGCGCCCGCTCGCCCTTGCTCGCGCGGTCCACGCCGAGCCCGGGGATGACGTGGTCGCCGCCGTCGTCGGTCACCCGCAGCACGTCGCCCCACCGCTCGCCGGTGGCCGACGTGCTGAGCACGATGTCGTTGCCGGCGCAGCCGTGCTGGAAGCGGCAGTCGTGCCAGGCGACGTAGACGGTGCCGGCGGCGTCGGTCTCGGCCGAGGGCAGCGGTAACGCCCGCAGCCCGCCCGCCGGCGTGTGCCGCTCCACCCGCGAGACCAGCGTGCTCTCGCTCCAGCCCGCCCCGCCGTCGCGGGACCGGAAGGAGCGGATCTCTCCGTCGTTGCTCAGGTACGGCACCACGACGGTCCCGTTGGGCCGCACCACCGGCTGCCCGCCCAGCCCGCTCGCTCTGGTGACCGCGACGGTCCAGGACAGGCCGCCGTCGACCGAGCGGGCCACCCTGATCGCGTTCGCCACGGCGTGGTCGTCGAACACGGCGTAGCACTGCCCCCGGTACGGGCTGCCGTCCCCGTTGTCGCAGACCACCCAGCTCTTGTCCAGGTCGCCGCCCACGGCGGTGACGACCGGCGGCGACCACGCCACCCCGTCGGCGGAGCGGCTGGTCAGCACGGCCGCCCCGGTCACCCCGCCGGTGTCGGACAGCCCGATCGAGGTGATCAGCCACACGCCGTGCAGGGCGTCATAGGCCACCGAGGGGTCGGCGGTGCGCGCGTGCACGCCGCCCGCCGCCGTGGTGAGCCCGGGCAGCGTCCCCCTGCTCCAGGTGGCGCCGCCGTCGCCGGACATCGCGTACGCGATGCCGGCCGCGCCTCCGTCGGACAACCGGCCCGTCTGGTGCGCCGCCACGATCACCTCGCCCCACTGGTAGGTGTCGGCGCCGCCCTGCGGGCCGGGCCGCGGCGCGGTGGCGCCGGCCTCGGGGCCGATCTCGGTGAGGGGGACCGCCTCGGACGCCGTGGCGGGAGCCGGCGCGATCAGCGACGCCGCGGCCACGAGGGCGACGAGCCCGCCGATCGTACGGCGCCGGGCGGGAAGGGGCACGCTCCACCTCCGCGTGGGGGGTCACCTTCCAGATGGCCTCTTCCACGCCCGATTGTCAACCTTTCGATCACTGGTGTCAGCGTTCGCCGTGCACGGCGTCCCGGTGGATGCGGGCCAGCGGGACGCCGTCACCCTGGAGGCGGCGCACGGTCTCGTTGACCATGCTGGAGGGGCCGCACACGTACACGTCGTGCTCCGACCAGGAGTGGAAGCGCTGGGTCACCTCGGGCAGGTGGCCGCGCATGCCCTCGTAGCCCGGCTCGTCCGAGACCACGGGCAGCACCCGCAGCCACGGGAACGACGACTGCATCCTGATCAGGTCCGGCAGGTCGTACAGCTCGCCCGAGGTGCGGGCGCCGTACAGCAGGTGGATGTTGGGGCGGCGGCCCGAGGCGATGATGGACTCCACGATCGCCTTCAGCGGCGCGAGTCCCGTGCCGCCCGCCACGCACAGCACGTCGCGCACGCTGTGCTCGCGCGGCGTCATCGAGCCCATGGGCGGGCCCAGCATGAGCGTGTCGCCGATGCGGGTGTGCCTGATCAGCGTGGTCGAGACCCAGCCGCCGGGCACCGAGCGCACGTGCAGCTTGATCATGTTGTCCTGGCGCGGCGCGTTGGCGATGGAGAACGTCCGCCACACGCGCGGCCAGCGCGCGGTCTGCACGGTGACGTACTGGCCCGGCGTGTACGGCAGCCGCTGCGTCGGCCGCAACGTGATGACCGCGATGTCGCGGTGGCGCAGCTCGTGGTCGACGACCTCGGCCAGCCACCACGCGGGGGACACCCCCGAGTCGGACTCGGCAGAGCCGATCATGAGATTGGCGGCCGCCGAGTACGCCGCCACCCAGGCCGCCTCGATCTCGTCGTTCCAGACGTCGGCCGCGAAGCGGCGGATCGTGGCCAGCAGGGCGTTGCCCACGGCCGTGTAGTGCTCGGCGACGACGCCGTACTTGCGGTGGTCGCGGCCGAGCTGGCCGAGGTAGGCCGCCATGCCGTCAGGGCTGTCCAGGCTCCACACGATCCTGGTCAACGCGCTGAACAGCCGGTCCCGCTGCACGTTCATCGCGGGCGGGAACATGCTCCGCAAGTGCGGGTTCTCGGCGAACAAGCGGCCGTAGAAGTAGGCCGTGGCCTTGGCGGCCACGGGTTCGACGAGGGAGAAACTCTCCTTCACCAGGCGCGGATTCAACGACATGAAAACAACCCCACCCCTTGACCGGAAACGCATTCCGGTCTCGCCGTTCACCTCCCTGACGTTCCGGGTCGTGAGCGCGGGACCCCTCCCCGGCATGTCCGTACGCTCGAAATCGAGTCTTACACCCGCGATGACCCGCCACAACCGTTTCCCCCCAATACGGTGCGAAGGAGAACTATCAGTAATGACTCAGTGATTCTCTGCGCTCGGGATCTCTGGAATTTCGGTCGTCGAATGTGAAAACAACTAATTTTCATATCAAGCAACGAAAAATGCGCGTATGGCGGGATGATCGTCGCCCTTAACGGCGGGATACGCCCGGCTAACCGGACAACCCGGGAAGGGGGTGTCGGACGGGAGGCAAGCCGCACGAGGGGATCTTCGGGAGGGGTGACATATCGGAAAGACTGTGCGCCATGATGGGGGAGTGCATGGGGCCGCCCCCGCACCTCGGCGGAGGGCGGCCGTACGAACTCCACCATGCCCTTGGGAGATCGCATGTCCCGACCGCTGATCGGCGTCACCGCCTACTTCGAGGCCGCCCGCTGGGGCGACTGGGTGCGCGAGGCCGTGCTGTCTCCCCCCTCCTACGCCAAGATGGTCGGCCGGGCGGGCGGCGCGCCCGTCGTGCTGCCGCCCATCGCCCCCAGCGCGGTCGACGACTACGTCAGCGGCCTGCGCGGCGTCGTCCTGGCCGGCGGCGCCGAGCTGGCCGCCGACACCTACAACGGCGAGCAGGACCCCAGGGCCGACGAGCCGCAGCCCCAGCGCGACCGCTTCGAGCTGGCCCTGGCCAGGGCCGCCATCCGGGCCGACGTGCCCGTCCTCGCCATCGGCCGCGGCATGCACGTGCTCAACGTCGCCCAGGGCGGCACCCTCATCCCGTGGCTGTCCGACGTCCTCGACAGCGACCGCCACGCCGAGCCCGACGGCGGCCACGTCATCCAGGTCAGCGTCACCAGCAAGCTCGGCAAGGCCGTCGGCGACCGCGTCGAGGTCAGCGCGCCCCACCGCCAGTCCGTACGCAGGCTCGGCACGGGCCTGCTGGCCGTGGCCTGGGCCGAGGACCAGATCGTCGAGGGCATCGAGCTGCAGGGGCACCGCTTCGGCGTCGGCGTCCAATGGCACCCGGAACGCGGCACCGACACCCGGCTCTTCGATGCGTTCATCGAGGCGGCCCGCTAGGCTGCTGATCATGCCGCTGCACCCCCAGGCGCGGGATTACGTCGCCCAGTTCCTTCCCGGCTCCGACGACGAAGGGCTGGCCGGTCTCGACCTGGCCGCCATCCAGGAGATGCGCGCGAGCGACCCCATAGCCGTCCACCGGGGGCCGCTGACCAAGCTGCCGTTCGTCCGCGACGAGGTGGCCGAGGGCGTGCCCATCCGCATCTACCGCGCCGACCCGGGCGACGCGCCCCTGCCGGTCCTGGTCTACTTCCACGGCGGCGGCTGGGTCTTCGGCAGCGTCAAGCGCAACGACGCGATCGGCCGCGACCTCGCCATCCGCACCGGCGCCGTGGTGGTCTCCGTCGACTACCGGCTGGCGCCCGAGCACCCGTTCCCGGCCGCCGCCGACGACGCATGGACGGTCGTGCGCGACCTGTTCGCCCGCCCGGCCTTCTACCAGAGCAACGGCAGCGTCGCCGTGATCGGCGACAGCGCCGGCGCCAACCTGGCCGCCGTGGCCGCCTGGCAGGCCCGCGACGCCGGCCTGCGCCTGGCCCACCAGGTGCTCGTCTATCCGGTGCTCGACGCCGCCATGGACACCCCCAGCTACACCGCGAACGCCAAGGGCTACGGCCTCGACGCGGCCGACATGGCCTGGTTCGTCAGCCGATACGCCGGCGACGTCGACCCCGCCGAGCCGCGCCTGTCGCCGCTGCGCCTGCCCGACGTCTCAGGTCTCGCCCCCGCCACCGTGGTCACCGCCGAGTACGACGTCCTCAGAGACGAGGGCGAGCGCTACGCCGCCCGCCTCGCCGACGCGGGCGTCCCCGCCGAGCTGCGCAGGTACGACGGCGCCATCCACGGCTTCTTCGTCCTGCCCGGCCTGTTCGACCAGGCCGTCGAGGCCCGCGACTACGTGGCGCGGCGGCTGCGGGAGCACCTGTGAAAGACGCCTACACCAAGCTGCGGCTCGACACCCCGGCCGACGGCGTGCTCCGCGTCACGATCAGCGAGCCCGCCAGGCTCAACGCCGTCGACGCCACCGCGCACCGCGAGCTCGGTGAGATCTGGCGCGACGCCGACCGCGACGCGTCCGTACGCGCGATCGTGGTCAGGGGAGAGGGCGCCGCCTTCTCCGCCGGCGGCGACCTGTCCATGATCGAGGACATGATGCGCGACCACGACACCCGGATGCGGGTGTTCACCGAGGCCCGCGACATCGTCTACAACGTGCTCAACTGCTCCAAGCCCATCGTCTCCGCCATCCAGGGCCCCGCCGTCGGCGCCGGGCTCGCGGTGGCGCTGCTGGCCGACATCTCCGTGGCCGGCCGCACCGCCCGCATCATCGACGGCCACACCAGGCTCGGCGTCGCGGCCGGCGACCACGCCGCCATCGTCTGGCCGCTGCTGTGCGGCATGGCCAAGGCGAAATACCACCTGCTGCTCTGCGAGCCGGTCACCGGCGAGCAGGCCGAGCGCATGGGCCTGGTGAGCCTGTGCGTCGAGGACGACGAGGTGCACGAGAAGGCCATGGAGATCGCGGTCAGGCTCGCCGCCGGCGCCCAGGACGCGATCAGGCTGACGAAATACTCGCTCAACAACTGGCTGCGCCTGGCCGGCCCGTCCTTCGACGCCTCGCTGGCCATGGAGTTCCTCGGCTTCACCGGGCCCGACGCCGCCGAGGGCGTGCGCGCCCTGCGCGGGAAGCGGCCGCCCGCGTTCGGCTGACCTCGGCTTCCACCGTCCTGGTGTGCTTCCCCCGCCCTCGGGTAGTCGGGGCGCGTGGACGTCGAAGGGCCGCTTTCCGCCGAGGTCGAGAACGCCGCCCCGGCACCCGGAGCCCGGGCGTCCATCGCACAGGGGGAGGAGGTCATCCAGCCGCCGTGATCATCTCACGGCGACCAGCCCACCGGCCGGTCCACCCTTCGCCTCATGGCGGGACCAGGGACGTGATCCGTACGGCGATGGGCACGCCGGCCGGCAGGCCGGCGGGAAACCGCGGGGGCGGTCCGGACGCTCGCGCCGCCAGGGGTTGAGCAGGCAGCTCCCGGCCGAAGGCGTGGCCCGTCCGATCCTGGCGCCGATCGGGCGGCCGGACACCCCGCGCTCCTCCCTACCGTCGCCCGTTCCAGCAGGTCGTCGGCCCGGCCTTCAGCCCGGCCCTCGGCCAGGCCCTCAGGTCGGCCGTCAGCCCGGTGGTCAGCCCGGTGGTCAGCGGGGCCTGCGGGCGTGGAAGACGAAGGCGGGAGGCGTGTTGCGCCACACCGTACGGCCCGGCACGACCTCCTCGAACCGCTCGGCCAGCAGCGCGCGGAAGCGCCGCGCCGAGCTGAGCGGGATCGCGTGGATGTAGGAGAACGTGGTGAACGCCGCCCCCGGGCTCATCGCCCCCGTCACCGCGCCCAGCAGCTCCCGCTGCACGTCATCGGGGAACGCCGCCCACGGCAGCCCGCTCACCACCACGTCCGCCATCCGCAGCCCGCGCTCGCCGAGCAGCTCGCCAAGCCGCGTCGCGTCGTCGTGCGCGACGTCCACCGCCGGATAACGCTCGGCCAGCAGCCGAGCCAGCTGCTCGTTCAGCTCCACCGCCAGATGGTGACCCCGGCCGTCCAGCCGCTGCTGGATCTCCGCGGTGAACGCGCCCGTGCCAGGCCCGAGCTCGACCACGATCGGCTCGCCCCGCTCGGGGATCGGCGCGCAGACGGCCGCCGCCAGCCGCCGCGAGCTGGGCGCGACCGCGCCGATCGTGGCGGGGGAGCGCAGGAACTGTCCGATGAACAGTGCGGTGTCGTTGGGCATGCCCTGAATGTAGGCGCTGGTCGCCGCCGATCGCTCCGCCCTCCGGGCGGACCTGCGGCCACTTGGAGGAGGCGGGGTCCTCCGCGCGGAGGATCAGCCGGTGGAGCGGTGCGGATACGGTGTGGTGCATGCGTTGGCGTGGTGTGCCGCTCGATGTCCTGCTCGCGGCCTCGGGGGTGGCCCTCGACCTGCTGACCACGGCACACGCGGGCGACACCGACGTCCTGCCCGCCGAGGCGAACATCCCCATGGCGCTGCTGGTCGGCCTGCCCATGGGGTTCGTCCGCCACCGGCCGGTCCTCGTCACCCTCTACCTGGCGGCCATGCTCGCCACCACCGACCAGCTCGGCTCGTTCACCTCCAACACCGCGCAGATCCTGCTCTGCGTGGCGCTCGGCGTGGCCGGATACCTCGCCAGCGCCCGCGCCACCGCCCTCGCCGTCGTCGCCGCCATCGTCGCCACCGCCTTCAACATCGCCGACCCCGGCATCGCGCTCACCGGCAACACGTGGATGTACTCCGTGCTGCTGCCCGTCTTCCCCGCCGTGCTCGGCGGCTACCTGCGCAGCTCGGCCGAGCGGCTCGACGAGCGCGACGTCACCCCCGACGCGCTGCTCGCCGCCGGGGGCGTCGCCATCACCGTGCTCAGCACGTGGACGTCCTGGCACTCCGGCGCCCAGCCCGTCTGGGTCGTCGGGCTGCTCGCCGTGGTCGGCGGCCTGTCGCTCGGCGTCGCCAGGCGGCTGCCCGGGCTGGTCTTCCTGCTGCAGGGCGTGCTGCTCGTCTCCGCCGACGCCTACCTCAACCAGGCGGTCAACACCTGTGTGATCCTCACCCTGATCGCGATCGGCGTGTTCGCCATGCGGGTGGTGTCGTGGGCCTGGACGGTGGCCGCGTACCTGACCGGCTGCCTGCTCACCGCCATCGCCGTCGTCGGCGACGACACCTCCATCACCGGCTTCCGCGTCGGCGTGCTCATGACGCTCGTCGCCACGCCCATCGCGATCGGCCGCTACCTCGGCATGCGCCGCGCCGCCGCCGCGTCCGAGCGGCTGCGCGCCGAGGAGGCCGCCCGCGCCGCCGTCGCCCAGGTGCGCGCCGACCAGCTCGCCGAGCGCGAGCGCATCGCCCGCGACGTGCACGACATCGTCGCCCACCACGTCGGCGCCATGGTGCTGCGGGCCAGCGCCGCCCGCTACACCGCGCCCGACGGCCCCGTCGCCGACGCGCTCAACGACATCCGCGAGACGGGCCACCAGGTGCTGCAGGACCTGCGCGACCTGCTCGACCTGCTGCGCGACCCCGAGCGCCAGCCCGACCTGCTGGCCAACCCGGCCGACGTCGTCCGCGAGTCCGCCGAACGCATGGCCGCCGCCGGCCTCGTCGTGGACCTCGACCTCGACCCGGCCACCGACCAGACCCCGCTCATCGCCCGCGCCTCCGCGGCCAGAATCGTCCAGGAAGGACTCACCAACGTGCTCAAACACGCCGGCCCAGGCACCCGGGTCCGCGTATCCGTGACCCCCTCGCAAGAGGGGCTCGCCGTCGAGGTCCGCAACGGCCGCCCGCCGACCGCCATCGAGCGCCTGCCCTCCTCCGGCCGGGGCCTGGCGGGCATGCGCGAGCGGGTCCGCACCCTCGGCGGCACCCTCAGCGCCGGGCCCGACGGCGAGGGCGGCTGGCTGCTCGCCGTCCACCTGCCCACCCGTCTGACCCCGGGGAGCGCCGCGTGATCCGCGTGCTGGTGGCCGACGACCAGGCGCTCGTCCGCGCGGGCGTGCGCATGCTGCTGCAGGCCACGGGCGACATGGAGGTCGTGGGCGAGGCCGAGGACGGCGCCGAGGCCGTCCGCCTGGCCGAGCGTCACCTGCCCGACGTCATCCTCATGGACCTGCGCATGCCCAGAGTCGACGGGCTGGAGGCCATCAGGCGGGTGCTCGCCGCCCGGCCGGGCGCCAGGATCGTCGTGCTGACCACGTTCGCCGAGGACGGCAACGTCTACGCCGCCCTGCGCGCCGGCGCCGTCGGCTTCCTCGTCAAGGACGACGACCCCGAGCGCATGGTCGAGGCGGTGCGCAGGGCCGCGGCGGGCGAGCAGCTCCTCGCCCCCTCGGTGCTGCGCCGGGTCGTCGAACGCTTCCTCGCCGCCGAGGAGCAGGCCGCGCCCGCCGCGCCACCCGGACTGACCGAGCGCGAGCTGGAGGTGCTCGCCCTGGTCGGCACCGGCCTGTCCAACGCGGAGATCGCCGAGGAGCTGCACGTCGGCGTCACCACGGTCAAGACCCACATCGCGGCCGCGATGGAGAAACTCGGCCTGCGCAACCGCATCCAGGCCGCCGTCATCGCCCACCGCACCGGCCTGGTGGACGCCTCCTTCCGCCCCGTCCGCCAGCCCCGCCCCTGACCCTCTCTCATCGCGTGGGCGTCCGCCTGTGGGTGGACGCCCGCGTCAGCCGGTGGGCGGACGACCGGGGCGGGGGTGGTCCGAGAGCATGTGGTCGCACATTGATCGCAGGAGCGGAAGGACCCCCCCATGCAGGAGACCCTCAGTTCGCAGGAGCGGCGCGGCGGCGGCGCGGACCGGATCTCCGGTGGCCTGCTCTACGGGCTGCGGCTGGCCGTCACGGCGCAGGGCGTCGCGCTCGTCGTCGCGGCGTCGTTCGCCGGGCAGGCCGTCGAGACGGCGTCGATGGGTGAGAGCCACGTCATGGCCGGCATGGTCGTCCACCTCGTGGCGCTCGTCCAGATCGTGCTGGCGGTGCTGTTCTGGCGGCCGGGACGCGGCGCGGGCTGGCCCGCCCTGGCGAGCGTGGCGCTGTTCGTCGTCGGCCTGGCCCAGCACGTCACCTGGCTGTGGCTGGGCGCCCACCTGCCCAACGGCGTGATCCTGTTCGGCCTCATCACCGCGCTGCTCATCTGGGTCTGGTCACCGGCGGCCGCCCGCCGCCGCTAAGGTCGAAGGCGTGTACGTGAAGATCTGCGGGCTGAGCGAGCCGGAACACGTCGCCACCGCCGTCGAGGCCGGCGCCGACGCCATCGGGTTCGTCATGACCAGGAGCCCGCGCCGCATCACGCCCGAGCGGGCCGCCGAGCTGGCCGCGCCGGTCCCGCCCCACGTCCTCACCGTCGGCGTCTTCCGCGGCGAGGACCCGCAGGCCGTGCGCGAGGCCGCGCTGACCTCCGGCGTACGCGCCGTCCAACTGCACGGCAAGCACCCCCACGGCGACTTCACCGCGCTCAAGGACCTCGGGGTGCGCCTGGTCAGGGCCGTGGACGCGCAGGCCGACCTGCGCTGCGGCGCCTACGACGAAGACCTGCTCATCGTCGACGCGCCCCACGCCGGCTCCGGGCAGCCGTGGGACTGGGCGGCGGTCCGCGGCCGCCCCTCGGGTCAGTGGATGCTGGCGGGCGGACTGGCCCCCGGCAACGTCGCCGAGGCGGTCGCCGCCGCCCGTCCGTGGGGCGTCGACGTCTCCAGCGGCGTCGAGACCGCCCCCGGCAAGAAGGACTCGGCCCTCATCAGGTCCTTCCTCAAGGCGGCCCGCGGCCTCGATGTCTGACCTCCCTCCCGCCCCCACCGCCGAACACGACCCGGGCGCGCCTGAGCAGCCGCCCGCCGTCGCCGGCGACCTGGCGCGGGTGCTCGGCTTCCTGCACGGGTTCGCCCGCCGGCGCGCGCCCCGCGTGCTGCCCGCACCGGGCGGTTTCGCCGTGCTCGACGACCGTTTCCCCGGCTCGTACGACGACAACAAGCTGATCGTCACCGAGGACGCGGACCCGGCTCTCCTGCTGAAGGCGGCCGACGACCTCCTGGCCACCAGGGGCCACCGCCTAGTCTGCGTGGACGACGACCGCCTCGGCACCACTTACACGCCCGTGTTCGCCGCCGCCGGCTACGAGCGGGAGACCACGCTCGTCATGACCTTCACCGGCGGCCTTCCCGAGGCGCCGCCCCCGGCCGAGCGCCTGGAGCCGGACGAGCTGCTCCCCGTGCTGCGCCGCGACTGGCGCCACACGCTCCCCGAGGCGCCGGAAGAGGTGATCGAGGGCCTCGCCCGCCGCGTCGAGGCCCGCGCGGCCGGCGCCGACGTGGTGCGCTTCTACGGCGTACGCACCCCGTCCGGCGAGATCGCCGCCCGCGCCGACCTGTACGTCCACGACGGCGTCGCCCAGATCGAGAACGTCTTCACCGGTCACCTCCACCGGGGCGCCGGCCACGCCCGCGCCCTCATGACCGCGCTCCTCGCCGAAGCCTCGGCCCTGCTCGGTGACGGCCTGATCTTCCTGCTGGCCGACGCCGGCGACTGGCCGCACGGCTTCTACCGCCGGCTGGGCTTCACCGAGCTGGCCCGCACCCACGCCTTCCTGCGCGCCTGACGGACCGCCACGATCCCCTGAGGCCGATGAGACGGGGGAAGCGCGGGCCGCTGCGAGGGAGTTCCACGCAGTAGGGTCTCCTGCGTGAGCGAAACTTCCGCCGAGGACCGGATCTGGACGGTTCCTAACCTGCTGAGCTTCCTGCGCCTCCTGGGCGTGCCCGTGTTCTTCTGGCTGGTTCTCGGGCCAAAAGCCGACGGGTGGGCGATCGGGATCCTCGCGGTCGCCGGTTTCACGGACTGGCTCGACGGAAAGATCGCACGGGCGTTCAACCAGACGAGCAGGCTGGGCCGGATCATCGATCCTGCCGCGGACAAGCTGTACGTGTTCGCCACCATCATCGCCCTGCTGCTGCGCGACGTGATCCCGTGGTGGCTGGTCGTGGTCGTTCTGGGGCGCGACGTCTTCGTTGCCTGTTTCGCCCCCGTTCTTCGCAAATATGGCTATAAGGCACTTCAAGTGCATTTCCTGGGCAAGGCAGCCATGTTCAACCTCATGTACGCCTTCCCCCTGCTCTTCCTTGCCTCGCACTCCGGGTGGTATGCCGAAATAGCACGCATTGTCGGGTGGGCGTTCGCTCTCTGGGGAACGGGCCTGTACTGGTGGGCGGGGGCGCTGTATGTCGTACAGGTGCGTCAACTGGTAACGGCGGCCAGAAGGGGATGATCGGGTGAAGGCGGTCGTCATGGCGGGCGGGGAGGGCACTCGGCTGCGTCCGATGACCGCCAACCAGCCCAAGCCCCTGCTCCCTGTCGTCAACCGCCCGATCATGGAACACGTCCTGCGCCTGCTCAGACGGCACGGCGTGACCGAGACCGTGGTGACCCTGCAGTTCCTCGCCGCCCTCGTCCGCAACTACTTCGGCGACGGCGACGAGCTGGGCATGAGCCTGCAGTACGCCACCGAGGACGTCCCGCTCGGCACGGCGGGCAGCGTCAAGAACGCCGCCGACCGCCTGCGCGACGACCGTTTCCTGGTCATCTCCGGAGATGCCCTGACGGACATCGACTTATCGGACATGATCCGTTTCCATCGCGAAAAAGGCGCGCTTGTCACGATCGGCCTGAAAAGGGTTCCCAACCCGCTCGAATTCGGGATCATCATCGTGGACGAGGAGGGCCGGGTCCAGCGCTTCCTGGAGAAGCCCACCTGGGGCCAGGTCTTCTCCGACACCGTCAACACCGGCATCTACGTCATGGAACCCGAGATCCTCGACGCCGTCGCCACCGGCGAGCCCGTCGACTGGTCCTCGGACGTCTTCCCCGCCCTCCTCCACTCCGGCGCCGCCATCTACGGCTACGTCGCCGACGGCTACTGGGAGGACGTCGGCACTCACGACAGCTACCTCAAGGCCCAGGCCGACGCCCTGTCCGGCCGGGTCGCCCTCGACATCGGCGGCTTCGAGCTCTCACCCGGCGTGTGGGTCGCCGACTCCGCCTCCGTCGACCCCGACGCCGTGCTCAAGGGCCCGCTCCTGATCGGCGACTACGCCAAGGTCGAGGCGGGGGCCGAGCTGCGCGAGTACACCGTGCTCGGCAACAACGCCGTCGTCCGCGAGGGCGCCTTCCTGCACCGCGCGATCGTCCACGACAACGTCTACCTGGGGCCGGGCGCCCACCTGCGCGGCTGCGTCATCGGCAAGAGCACCGACGTGATGGCCGGCGTCCGCATCGAGGAGAACGCGATCGTCGGCGACGAGTGCGTCATCGAGGCCGAGGCGTACGTCTCCAGCGGCGTCCGCGTCTACCCGTTCAAGACCATCGAGGCCGGCGCGGTGGTCAACACCAGCGTCATCTGGGAGTCGCGCGGCCAGCGCAACCTGTTCGGCCCGCGCGGCGTGAGCGGCCTGGTCAACGTCGAGATCACCGCCGAGCTGTGCGTCCGCCTGGCCAGCGCGTACGCCACCACCCTGAAGAAGGGCGAGCACGTCGTCACCTCCCGCGACTGCTCGCTGGCGGCCAGGGCGCTCAAGCGGGCCGTCATCGGCGCGCTGACCGCGGGCGCCATCAACGTCCTCGACCTGGAGGCCGCGCCGCTGCCCGTCACCCGCTTCCACACGGCCAGGGTGTCGGCGGCCGGCGGCATCGCGCTGCGCACCACGCCCGGCGACCCGCAGAGCGTGGACATCGTCATCATGGACGACCGCGGCGCCGACCTGCCGCCGGCCGCCCAGCGCAAGCTGGAGCGGGTCTTCTCCCGCCAGGAGTTCCGCCGCGCCTTCCCCGGCGAGATCGCCGAGCTGACCTACCCGGCGCGGGCGGTCGAGGACTACACCCACGAACTGCTGCGCCACGTCGGCGTGAGCGGCGTCAGGGACATGAAGGTCGTCGTCGACTGCGCGGGCGGCACCTCATCGCTGGTGCTGCCCACGCTGCTGGGCAGGGTCGGCGTCGAGGTGCTCACGGTCAACGCCAGGCTCGACCACGTCTCGCCCACCGAGACGCTGGCCGAGCGCCGCCGCGACCTGCAGCGCCTGTCGGAGCTGGTCAGCTCCTCAAGGGCGGCGTTCGGGGTGCGGTTCGACCCGGTGGGGGAGCGCATCGCCCTGGTGGACGAGAAGGGCCAGCTCATCAGCGAGGAACGCGCCCTGCTCGTCGTGCTCGACCTGGTGGCCGCCGAGCGGCGGGGCGGCCAGGTGGCGCTGCCGGTCACCACCACCAGGGTCGCCGAGCAGGTCTGCCGCTTCCACGGCGTCCAGGTGCGGTGGACCCCCACCGCGCTCGACGCGCTCACCTCCGCCGCCGCGGGGCCCGACATGATCTTCGCCGCCGACGGGCGCGGCGGGTTCGTGGTGCCGGAGTTCAGCCCGGCCATCGACGGGCTGGCCGCGTTCATGCGGCTGCTCGGGCTGGTGGCCCGCACCCGGCTGTCGCTCAGCCAGATCGACGCGCGCATCCCCGAGGTCAGGCTGCTCAGGCGGACGGTGCCCACCCCGTGGGCGGCCAAGGGCGCGGTCATGCGCTCGGTCATCGAGGCGGCCGAGGCCGAGCCCGACGGCCACCGCGTCGACACCACCGACGGCGTGCGCGTGGCGCGCGAGGACGGGAGCTGGGTGCTGGTGCTGCCCGCCGCCGCCGAGCCGGTCACCGACCTGTGGGCCGAGGCGGGCGACATGGACGGTGCCCAGGCCCTGCTCGAACGCTGGGCCCGCGTCGTCGAGCAGGCGGCCGGGTGACGCCCGCACGCAGAGTGATCGGAAAGTGTTCGCCGATGACGTGCCCAGAGAGTGCCGCAAGATCGTAATGTAGAAACGCGCGGCGGCATGGACCACGGGGCGGGGGCGGCGGTAACTTTATCTGCGTCCGAACCACAGTGCAGCGCCCCGCCTTGACCTTTGCCGCTGATCAGCGTAAGTTGCGGCATTCGCAAACGTGAAAAAGCGAAGCGAGGCGCGCCCAGAGCACCGTCGCCGCGTCTTCGCGGTAGGAGGCCGAGCCGATCGATGCCGAGCGTCTACTGCACGCAGTGCGGGCACGCCAACCCCGAGGATGCCCGTTTCTGTTCCCGTTGTGGGTCGCCGCTGACCAGACCCGAGGTCGCCGGGGACACCACCTCGACGATCTCCATAGCGGGAATCGAGGCGTACGAGGCTGAGACCGGTGACATGCTTCTGGCCGAGCGGGCGATCGTCGAGCAGCTCCCGCCCGGCGCGGCGTTGCTCACGGTGACCAGGGGCCCCAATCAGGGGAGCCGTTTCCGGCTGGACAAAGACCTCACCACGACGGGGCGCCATCCCGAGAGCGACATCTTCCTCGACGACATCACGGTCTCGCGCCGCCACGTCGAGTTCTACCGCCACCGCGGCGGCCAGTTCTCCGTGCGCGACGTGGGCAGCCTCAACGGCACCTATGTCAATCGGGAACGCATCGAGGAGGTTCCTTTGCACTCGGGAGACGAGGTGCAGATCGGCAAGTTCCGCCTTCTCTTCCTGATGCGGGGCAACTCCGGCGTATGACTTCTCAGGCGGCACGCTCGCACATGAGCATCGGGGAAGTGCTCGCGCTCCTGCAGGGCGAGTTCCCCGATGTGACGATCTCCAAGATCAGGTTCTTGGAGGGCGAAGGGCTGATCGAGCCCGAGCGCAGCCCGTCCGGCTACCGTAAGTTCACGCACCTGCACGTCGAGCAGCTGCGCTTCATCCTGACCGAGCAGCGCGACCACTACCTGCCGCTGCGCGTGATCAAGGACAAGATGGCCGAGAGCTTCGGCCGCCCGCGCGCGGTGCAGCAGACGCAGGAGGTCAGGCTCAGCCGGGCCGAGCTGCTCGAGGCGGCGGGCATCGACGACGAGACGCTCACCGAGCTGGAGGACTACGGCCTGCTGGTCCCCGTGGCCAGGCGTTACGACGAAGAGGCGCTCAAGGTGGCCCGCACCGTGGGCGCCCTGGCCAGGTTCGGCCTGCACGCCCGTCATCTGCGGGCGGTCAAGGCGGCGGCCGAGCGCGAGGCGGGGCTGGTCGAGCAGACCGTCGCCCCGATACTCAAACGGCGCCGCCCCGGAGCCATCGGCGAGGCCGACGAGGTGGCCCGCGAACTGTCCACTCTCCTGCTCGACCTGCACGCATCCCTTGTGCGCACGGGGGTGCGGTCGGTCCTGGGTCGTTGATACCGGAGCGAGCTGGGAGGCGAGGGCACATTCCAGGCCCCCTGGGTGTTACGTTGAATTGAACCAGTCAGCAGAAGCGATGTTCGAAGAGCTGTGCCGGGTGACCGGTCAGGAATACGGAGCAGCCCGTGTTGCAGATGGAGGTCGTGGGCGTACGAGTTGAAATGCCCACAAATCAGCCGATCGTCTTGCTCAAGGAGGCACACGGGGAGCGGTTCCTTCCTATATGGATCGGCATGACCGAGGCCACGGCCATCGCCCTGGCCCAGGCGGAGGAGCCGCCGCCGCGGCCGCTCACCCATGATCTCTTCCGGGACGTGCTGAGCGCCCTGGGTGTCGGCTTGCGCGCGGTCAACATCGTCGCCCTGCGCGACGGCATCTTCTTCGCCGACCTGGTCTTCTCCAACGGCGTGGAGGTGAGCGCGCGGCCGTCCGACTCGATCGCGCTCGCCCTGCGCACGGGGGCGCGCATCTTCGCCAGCGAAGAGGTCGTCCAGGAGGCCGGGGTGATCATCCCCGACGACCAGGAGGACGAGGTGGAGAAGTTCAGGGAGTTCCTTGACACGATCACTCCCGAGGACTTCGGCAGGGCGGGGTAGGTATTTCAGTGCATTTACGCTTCACGACGCGCCGAGCCGGATCGTTGACTGAGCATGGTCACGGTCCTACGGTGCAAGTGAAACCCGTGGCCGCCTTTTACGAACCCCCAGATCAGGCCACGGGATGAGAGAAAGCCGGAGGTCCGCGTGGCGGTCAGCAGCGGCGAGGGAAAGACGGCCGGCCAGGAAGATCCGGTGCGGCGCGAGAGCGCGCGGCAGCGTGCCGGGGAGCAGGGCCTGCTCTTCGACGAGCAGCCGACGGCGCTGCCGGACGACATCGGATACCGCGGGCCCACGGCCTGCGCCGCGGCCGGCATCACCTACAGGCAGCTCGACTACTGGGCGCGCACGGGCCTGGTGGAGCCCACGATCAGGGCCGCGCACGGCTCGGGCTCGCAGCGGCTCTACAGCTTCCGCGACATCCTGGTGCTCAAGGTCGTCAAGCGGCTCCTCGACACCGGGGTGTCGCTGCAGCAGATCCGTACGGCAGTCCAGCACCTGCGTGACCGCGGGGTCGCCGACCTCGCCCAGATCACGCTCATGAGCGACGGCGTCAGCGTCTACGAGTGCACCTCGGCGGACGAGGTCATAGATCTTCTCCAGGGCGGGCAGGGCGTGTTCGGCATCGCGCTCGGCCGGGTCTGGCGGGAGGTCGAGGGCTCCCTCGCGGAGCTGCCGGGGGAACGCGCGGCGGTCGAGGACACCGTCCCGGCCGACCACCCCGCTGACGAACTGGCCCGCAGGCGGCGCGCCCGCCGCATCGGCTGACCTGATTCCGTTTCTCACGTTCGCGCCGGGTCGCACGCTGCCCAGGGCAGGGCACGCACCGGCGCGAAGCGGCGACGGAGCGTCACCCGCGGTCCGGCCCTCACCGCCGGACCTGCGGCGAAGTGCGCCCGGAACGGCGGGTGCGGTGCACGGCAATCCCGGCTTACCGTAGTAATCTAGGACAGCAAGGCTGACGACCCCGTGCGGGAGAGTCCCCGGTCCTTCCGGTCCGGGGCGCCGAAGGAGCAACCCTCCCCGGAATCTCTCAGGCAACCGGTACCGCTCGGGCGAGGCAACTCTGGAAAGCAGGCGCGCCCGCCAGGCGTGCCTCACCGACGGTGCAAGCCCTGCGCAGGGGTGAAGCTCTCAGGTCGCGGCACACCACGTGGGGCCGCGCTGACAGAGGGGGAGATCCGGCACTCGCCCGCGCCCCGGCGCCGGTCTCCGTAAGCCTCGGGAGGCACACCCCATGACCGATCTGTCAGCTCCGCCGTTCTCGTCCAGGCATATCGGCCCCTCCGAGCCCGAGCAGCAGCGCATGCTCGAGGCCGTGGGCTTCGAGTCCGTCGCCGACCTCGTGGCCGTCGCCGTGCCCGAGTCGATCAGGGTCAAGGACCGGCTCAGGCTGCCCGCCGCCATCGGCGAGGCCGAGGCCATCGCCGAGCTGCGCGCCCTGGCCGGCCGCAACCAGGTGCTCACCTCCATGATCGGCCTGGGCTACTACGACACCGTCACCCCCGCCGTCATCCGCCGCAACCTGCTGGAGAACCCGGGCTGGTACACCGCCTACACGCCGTACCAGCCGGAGATCTCGCAGGGCCGGCTCGAGGCGCTGCTGAACTTCCAGACCGTCGTCTCCGACCTGACCGGCCTGCCCGTTGCCGGCGCGTCCCTGCTGGACGAGGGCACCGCCGCGGCCGAGGCCATGACGCTGGCCCGGCGGGCCGGCAAGAGCAAGAGCGACGTGTTCGTGGTGGACGCCGACGCGCTGCCGCAGACCAAGGCCGTGCTCGCCACCAGGGCGGAGCCGCTCGGCATCACGCTCGTCGAGCACTCGCTGGACGGCGAGCTGCCCGAGTGCTTCGGCGTCCTCGTGCAGTACCCGGGCGCCTCCGGGCGGCTGCGCGACTTCCGCGCCGTGGCCGCCGCCGCGCACGAGGCCGGCGCGCTCGTCGTGGCCGCCGCCGACCTGCTGGCCCTGACGCTGATCACGGCCCCGGGCGAGCTGGGCGCCGACATCGCCGTCGGGTCCTCGCAGCGCTTCGGCGTGCCGTTCGGGTTCGGCGGGCCGCACGCGGCGTACATGTCCGTACGCGAGGGGCTGCAGCGCCAGCTCCCCGGCCGCCTGGTCGGCGTGTCCGTGGACGCCGACGGCGACCCCGCGTACCGGCTGGCCCTGCAGACCCGCGAGCAGCACATCCGCCGCGAGAAGGCCACCAGCAACATCTGCACCGCCCAGGTGCTGCTGGCCGTCATCGCGAGCATGTACGCCGTCTACCACGGCCCCGAGGGCCTGCGCGGCATCGCCCGCCGGGTGCACCGCCACGCCACCGCCCTGGCCGAGAGCCTCAAGGGCGCCGGCGTCGAGGTCGTGCACGGCGAGTTCTTCGACACCGTGCTCGCCCGCGTGCCCGGCAGGGCCGCCGAGGTCGTGGCCGCCGCCGCCGAGCGGGGCGTCAACCTCTGGCAGGTGGACGCCGACCACGTCTCCGTCGCCTGCGACGAGAAGACCGGCGCCGGCGAGCTGGCCGCCGTACGCGCCGCGTTCGGCGTGACCGGCGGCGTGACCGGCGGCGTGACCGGCGGCATGGAGCCCGAGCAGGCCCCCGACGCGCTGCCCGGCACGCTGCTGCGCGAGAGCGACTACCTCACCCACCCGGTCTTCCACCAGCACCGCTCCGAGACCGCGATGCTGCGCTACCTGCGCAGGCTCCAGGACAAGGACATCGCGCTCGACCGGTCGATGATCCCGCTCGGCTCCTGCACGATGAAGCTGAACGCGACCACCGAGATGGAGCCCATCACCTGGCCGGAGTTCGCGGCCGTGCACCCCTACGCCCCCGAGGCGCAGTCCGAGGGCTACCGCGAGCTGATCGGCACGCTGGAGAGCTGGCTGGCCGAGGTGACCGGCTACGACGCCGTCTCCATCCAGCCGAACGCCGGCTCCCAGGGCGAGTTCGCCGGGCTGCTGGCCATCCGCGCCTACCACCGCGCCAACGGCGAGGGCGAGCGCGACGTCTGCCTCATCCCGTCCTCCGCCCACGGCACCAACGCCGCCAGCGCCGTCATGGCCGGCATGCGGGTCGTCGTCGTGGCCTGCGACGACGACGGCAACGTGGACCTGACCGACCTCGACGCCAAGATCGGCAAGCACCGCGACGCGCTGGCCGCGATCATGGTGACGTACCCGTCCACGCACGGCGTGTACGAGGAGTCCATCACCGAGGTCTGCGCCAAGGTGCACGAGGCCGGCGGCCAGGTCTACGTCGACGGCGCCAACCTCAACGCCCTCGTCGGCCTGGCCAAGCCGGGCGAGTTCGGGGCCGACGTGTCCCACCTCAACCTGCACAAGACCTTCTGCATCCCGCACGGCGGCGGCGGCCCCGGCGTCGGGCCCGTCGCGGTCCGCGCCCACCTGGCCCCCTACCTGCCCGGCCACCCGCTGCGCGGCGGCACGCCGGTCGGGCCCGTCTCCGCGGCGCCGTACGGGTCGGCCGGCATCCTGCCCATCTCGTACGCGTACGTCAGGATGATGGGCGCCGAGGGGCTCACCGCCGCCACGCAGCAGGCCATCCTGTCGGCCAACTACCTCGCCCGCCGGCTGGCCCCGCACTACCCGGTTCTCTATACCGGCCGCGGCGGCCTGGTCGCGCACGAGTGCATCATCGACCTGCGGCAGATCACCAAGGAGACCGGCGTCACCGTGGACGACGTGGCCAAGCGCCTCATCGACTACGGTTTCCACGCGCCGACCATGTCGTTCCCCGTGGCCGGCACGCTGATGATCGAGCCCACTGAGAGCGAGGACCTCGCCGAGCTCGACCGGTTCGTGGACGCCATGATCGCCATCCGCGGCGAGATCGCCAAGGTGGCCTCGGGCCACTACGACAAGACCGACAACCCGCTGCGCAACGCGCCGCACACGGCCGAGTCGGTCAGCGCCGACGAGTGGCCGCACCCCTACAGCCGCAGCGAGGCCGCCTACCCGGTGCCGTCGCTGCGCGAGGGCAAGTACTGGGTGCCGGTGCGCCGCATCGACCAGGCCTACGGCGACCGCAACCTGGTGTGCTCCTGCCCGCCGCTGGAGGCGTACGAGGACTGAGCGGCTCCTGGCGGGCGGGGCTCCCACCCGCCCGCCATTCGCAGGGCGTCAAGTGAGCAGACATGATCGCTCGAAGTCGTTAGGCTCAGGGCGACCGTCCCCACAAGGAGCTCCGTTGACGTCCTCAGAGCTGGAGACCTCACCTCTCGACACCGCCCGCCGCCTGGCCGAACGCGGCGACCTCGACGCCGCCGCGGCCATCCTGGGCGAGCTGGCCGGCGACCCCGACGAGCCCGACAGGGCCCAGGCCGCCGTGGGCCTCGCCGTCGTGCTGGAGCAGCGCGGCGACGTCGAGGCCGCCAGGAAGGCCGCCAGGACCGCGCTGGCCACCGGCCACCCCGAATACGCCGCCCAGGCCGCCTGCCATCTCGCCCAGGGGTTCGAGCGCGAGGAGCGCGACGAGCAGGCCAGGGCCGCCTGGCAGGCCGTGCTGGGGGTGGGCACGCCCGCGTACGTGCCGCTCGCCCACCTCGCCCTGGCCCGGCTCGCCGTCCGCGACGGCAACCTGGAGGAGGCCGAGAAGGAGCTGCGCGCGGCCATGGAGGCCGGCATGCAGGCGGGGGACGAGCGGGTCGGTGCGCACGCCGCCCAGCGGCTCGCCGACCTGATGGTCGAGCACGGAGAGCCAGGGGCGGCGGCCGAGGTGCTGCTGGACGCCCTGGAGTTCGCGCCCGAGGACGAGGTGCCGGGGCTGCGGGTGCAGCTCGGCATCGCGCATCTGGAGCTCGCCTGCGCGGAGTTCGCCGAGAGCGTCGAAGGCGGCGCCGACGCCCGGACCGGCGCTCTCGCCATCGAGCTCCTGGCCCGCACCCTGCCGCTACGCGGGCGGGCGGACGACGCCGACCGGGTGTGGACGTACGGGCTGGAACACGAGAACGAGGCCCTCGCCGCCGAAGTCCGCCTCCGCTACCACCGCGACGCCTGATTCCCGCTGAGACCGACTCAGACCCGCGCCGGACGGCCGCGCCCCCGCGTCCGGGCACGGGCGGCTCAGTGGCGGAGGATGCCGGGCGTGCGGCCTGGGTCTGGTCGCGGCGTTCGGTGGCGCTTGAGCAGCGGCCTGGTCACGGGGACTCTCAGCGGCGGCGCATGACGGCGGCGGCTGCTGCCACGTTGACGACGACGATCGCGAGCCAGGCGATCACCAGGCCATAGCCGCCCGCGGTCGCCCCTGCGACCCCGGTCAGCGGGATGCCGAGAGCCAGCGAGCCGAGGACGATGGGCACCATCGGCGCGGCCGGGCTGGTCTGCTTCCCCCTGGGAACGGCGTCGTGCCGTTCGAGCTCGGCGTGCACGCGGTGGGCGATGGTGGCGTCGAGGCGCTCGACGAACGCGTCGATGAGGGCGGCCTCGTACTCCGGGCCCAGATCACGACGAGCTTCGAGCGTGGCCTGCAAGTCGTCCCGGAGGGATTTTTCTGGCATGAGATCCATCATGCTCCCATCTCGGCGCGCCGTCATCCGACCTGAGAGCTAGCGCGGGATCCTTCGCAGGTACGGTGCTGCCATGCAGGTGATGACCCCGAGAGGGCCGGCGCTGGCCGAGATCGACGAGGCCGGCGACCCGCGGCTGCTGCTGGTGCTGACCCACGGCTCGGCCGGCACCGTGGACGCGCCCGACCTGCTGGCCGTGCGCGCGGCGGCGTTGGGGGCCGGGGCGACGGTGGTCCGGGTGACGCAGGCGTTCCGGGTGGCGGGGGCGCGGGCGCCCGGCTCGCCCGCCCGGCAGGACGAGGCGTGGGAGGTTGTCCTGGACGAGCTGCGCAAGCGCCTGCCGGACCTGCCGCTCGTGCAGGGCGGGCGGAGCAACGGGGCGCGGGTGGCCTGCCGTACGGCCGAGGCCGTCGGCGCGGCCGCCGTGGTGGCGCTGGCCTTTCCGCTGCACCCGCCGGGCAAGCCCGAACGGTCCCGCGCCGACGAGCTGCGTGCGGCCGGGGTGGACGTGCTGGTGGTGAACGGCGATCGCGACCCGTTCGGTGTGCCCGACGCGGCGGACGCGACCCGGCTGGTGGTGCTGCCGGGGGAGGGGCACGACCTGAAACGGGACCCCGCCCGGGTGGGCGAGATCGTCGCACAATGGATCACCCGATACGCCTAGCCCTCGGGAGCTACGTACGGGCCGCCTGATTCTTCGACAGAGGCGGCGTCCAGGCCGGGAGGTTCGGGCGCTCGTTTCGCTGTTCGTGGGGGCGGGGTGGCGGCCGGGAGGTGTGGTCACTCGGCCGGCCGCTCGTCGCCGCGCCTCAGCGGGTCCGGCCGCGCCTCGGCGGGCCGGTGGCGGTGGTGCCGGGGCGGCGTGTCCCGGCGCCCGACTTTGAGGTCAGGCCGCGCCTACGACAGGGCGGTGCGGAGCGATGGCGGTGCCGCTGGGCAGGAGCTCTCCGGTGTCCTCGAACAGGACGACGCCGTTGCAGAGCAGGCTCCACCCCTGTTCGGGGTGGCTGGCGAGGGTGCGGGCCGCTTCGCGGTCCGGCGCCTCGGCATCCGGACAGGCCGGGTCGTGCGGGCACATCGGCGTGCCTCCGATATCTCGTGGGATGCTCCCGTGATGGAGGGGCGGGAGCCGGCTCGGGTAGTTGTGCTGGCAAGTGTGCGACCTAAGTCACACGTTTCGACATAGTCCGTTAGGACTGTTACAGGAGGGTCCCCGAACCGTGTGACCTTCGACACAGCGTGCCTTATGCAGGATAACCGGCCAAGCGCGCCACGCGCATCACGTTTGCAAACCCTTGAGAAGAGCGTCGAGTCCGCGCTCGAAGTCCACATCGGCTCTTTCGTCCCGCCTGACCCATTCATCGACTTCGGGGTCCGCCCAGCCCGACTGCTGCACCTCGACCGCCACGCTGCCGAAGACGAAGGCCCGCAGCGCGCGCACGGCCTCGGCGGCGTCCGGCAGGCCGGCGTCGGTGAGCTGGTCGATCTGCTCCCTGATCGTGATCATGGTGGCGCCCTTGGGCGGCTTGGTGAGCGCCAGGGCCAGCACGCCGGGGTGGTCGCGCAGCAGCTCCCTGCTCGCCCGGCACCACGCCTTGGCCGTCTCCTGCCAGGTCGGGCCTGGCTCGACGTGGACGGCCGTGACGTGCTCGGCCAGCGCGTCCATCAGCGCCTCTTTGCCCCGGGGCAGGTGGTGGTAGATGGCCATCGCCTCGACCTGCAGCGCGTCGCCCAGCCGGCGCATCGTGAGGCGGCGCAGGCCCTGGCTGTCGGCGATGTGCAGCGCGGCCTCGATGATCCGCTCGCGGGAGAGGGGGACCGGAGGTCTCTTGGCGGGCATGCTGATCATCTTACTATGTAAAGGCGCTGGCGCCGGGGCGATTTCCGCACGTGTCGCGGGACGGCGTAACCTTGGCGGTTGAACGAGTACCGACAGTGTGAAAGGGCCGGGTCGATGGCGTTTTTCCGTCCGCGGGTGAGCCGGGAGGCAGAGGTCCGCTACCACGCGGACCAGGAGATAGCCAAGAGCTTCCCCGAGTTGCTCGACAAGGCCAGGGAGGCCGAGCGCACGCTGCGGGAGCTGCGGGCCGCCGACGCCGACGAGGTCGAGCTGCGTGCCGCGGGGCTGGCGTTCGACCGCGCGCTGACCGAGGCGCTGCGTGCCGCCGAGGCGGGGCAGCGGGCCACGTTCGGGGTGAAGGCCTACGACGACCGGATCGCCCGGCGCAAGGCCAGGGCGACGCCCGAGGGCGCCATGTGGACGGCCGAGGTCAACCGGCTGCGCACGCTGCGCGAGGAGAACCGCCTCTGGGGCATCCCGCACGTCCCGTCGCGCGTCCCCGCCGCCCGCTGACTCTCCCGCGGCCCTGACGGCGCTTCGGCGGTCAGGGTCGTGAACGACGAAGAGCCCCGGTGGGGTCACCGGGGCTCTTCGCATGTGTACGCCCGATCGGGCCGGGCGGGTGGTGCTAGCTTGCCCAGTCCAGGAGTGGGCGGGTGTTGCTGGGGTGGCGGAGCTTGGAGAGCGACTCCTTCTCGAGCTGGCGGATTCGCTCCCTCGTCAGTCCCAGGTGCTTGCCGATCTCGTCGAGGGTGTGCGGCTTGCCGTCCACGAGGCCGAAGCGCAGGGCCATGATCTTCGACTCGCGCGGCGAGAGGTTGTCGAGCACGCCGCGCAGTTGGTCGCCCAGCAGCTGGCGGTCGACGATCTCCGAAGCCTCGGGGGAGTCGACGTCCTCGATGAGGTCGCCGATCGTGGTCTCGCCGTCCTCGCCGATCGTCGCGTTGAGGGAGATGGGCTGCCGGCTGGTGCGCAGCAGTTCCTCGATCTGGTCGGGCGTCTTGTCGAGCTCGACGGCCAGCTCCTCGGGCGTGGGCTCGCGGCCCAGCCGCTGGTGCATGTCACGCTCGACCCGCGACAGCTTGGACAGCATCTCCAGCACGTGTACGGGCAGCCGGATCGTCCTGGCGGAGTCGGCGAAGCCGCGCTGGATGGCCTGCCTGATCCACCACATCGCGTACGTGGAGAACTTGAAGCCCTTGGTGTAGTCGAACTTCTCCACGGCCCTGATGAGGCCCAGGTTGCCCTCCTGGACGACGTCCAGCAGGGACATGCCGCGGTCGGTGTACTTCTTGGCCACCGACACCACGAGGCGCAGGTTGGCCTCCAGCATGTGGTCCTTGGCCTGCTTGCCGTCCTCGACGACGAGGTGGAGGTCCTCGCACATGGATTCGGGCAGGTCGGGCTGGGTCTCCAGCTTGTACTCGGCGTAGAGGCCGGCCTCGATGCGCCGGGCCAGCTCGACCTCCTGGGCGGCGGTGAGCAGGGTGCGGCGGCCGATGGACTTGAGGTAGGTGTGCACCGAGTCGCCCATGACGGACGCGGTGTCGTCCAGGTCGAGCGGCTCGTTGTCGACGTCGGGGTCCTCACCGTTGACGGCGAGGTCCTCGGGGACGTCCTCCACGTGCTCAGGCTTCGTTTCGGAGCCCGTCTGCGTCTTCGCGGAGGTTTTTGCCTCGCCGGCCTTGCGGCCGGTAGTCTTTGCCCGCGAGGTGCTCTTCCTGGTGGTGGCCTTCTTGGGCGTGGGGGCGGTGGTGCTGAGCGACGGCTCGTTCTCGGCGGCCAGGCTCACGCCGGCCTCTGACAGTTCGCGCAGGATCGTGCGGCCTTCAGAGGGGCTGATACCGGCCTCCGCGAAAGCGTCACGCAGCTCCGCCAGAGAGAGGTGACCCTGGTTTCGCCCTCGTTCAATCAGCTGGTCGAGAGTTACGGGTGGGGTCGCCACGGCGGTTCTGGGCATGAGGACACCTCCTCCGTACGGAGTGGAAGCGATCAGGCAGGTTGTGGTGGGGCGGGTTCGCGTCCGCACGGCGCACCAGTATCAATAACGCCAATCGCCGTCATTTGTTCCCGTGCGCATCGATGCGGGGTGAAAAGGGGCGGATCGCCCACATAGGCAACCGCCCCGCCCCTGGTCTTATTCCGGCAGGCCGGCGACCTCTCCCGACTCGACCTCGCCGGAACGACGCCCGCCCGGGGCCGCGTCACTGGTCTCCAGCCTGCCCACCTCGGGCATCGGCATCGGCTGGGCGTCCTCCATCCGCTGGTCGCTCCAGTATCTGAGCACCTCGCGGGGGTCGGGGTTGACCTCTGTGGAGACCACGACGCCGTCGGTGGTCTCGGGACGCGGCTGCTCGCCGGTCTTCTCGATCTGGGCTCGGGTCTCCCTCGCGACCTGGTCGAGCTTGCCCGCCGAAGCGGCCGCCGCGACAGAGGCACCTCCGACGACGATGACGCCGACGACGGCCGCGGATGCCCACATCTTGCGGGTGTGGTCCATGAAGGCTCCCTCCTTCTCCCCACTATGACGCAGCCGCAACTCGTCAGGTTCCTGCCCTCAGGCGTACCAGATCGGTCTTTCCGTTCGGCAGCAGGGGCAGCCGGGACATCAGCCGCAGGTCGCGCGGGGCAGCGTGAGGAGGCAGCCTATCGCGGCAGAATGCCCGCAATTGCGAAAGTGTGGGAGGCGCGCCGGGGTCGGCGGGGACGATGACGGCGGTGACCAGCTCGCCCCACTCTGGGTCGGGTACGCCGATCACGGCCGCGTCGGCCACCTCCGGGTGGGCGGCCAGGACGGCGGTCACCGCGGCGGCCACCACCTTCTCGCCCCCGGTGTTGATGACGTCGTCGGCACGGCCCAGCACGCGCAGCCGCCCGCCGTCCAGCTCGCCGAGGTCGGAGGTGACGAACCAGCCGCCGTCGAGCGGGGCGGGCGGCCGGTCGAAGCGGTAGCCGGAGAACAGCACGGGGCCCGCGATCCTGATCAGGCCGTCCTCGCCGATCTTGAGGTCGACGCCGTCGAGCGGCCGTCCGTCGTAGACGCAGCCGCCTGAGGTCTCGCTGCTCCCGTACGTCGTCACCACCCGCGCGCCCAGCTCACGGGCCCGGTCGAGCAGGCCGGGACGGGGTGCGGCGCCGCCGAGCACGATCGACCTGAACGCCGACAGGTCGGCCCCCATCTCGACCAGCCGGTGGAGCTGGGTGGGGACCATGGAGACGTGGTCGGCGCCGGAGCCCAGCACCGCGTGGGGGTCGAACGAGGGGTGGATCACCGGCTCGCTGCCGGAGAGCAGGGCGCGTACCAGGACTTGGAGGCCCGAGACGTGGGCGACGGGCAGGCAGCACAGCCAGCGCTCGCCCTTGACCGCCCCGACGCGGCGGAGCGAGGCCGTCGCCGAGGCGCGCAGGGCGGCGGCCGAGAGCAGCACGCCCTTGGGGGCGCCCGTGCTGCCGCTGGTGGAGATCACGACCGCCACGTCGTCCGGCACGCCGGCGCCGTCGTCGCGGGGGACGCCGCCGACGTGGGTGGGCCGCAGCGCCTCGATGGCGGGCCCTTCGTGGCCGGGGACGAGCGGGAGCACGGCGGGCCCGTCGCCCGCCAGCGCGTCGCGGATCGCCGCGAAGAGAGCAGGTCCCGGAGGCTGCACGATGGCATGCAGCGGACGGTCCGGATGCGACGGGTTCCTCCACATGCTCGTAAGGTTAATGGCGACAGGTCGGACAGCGGGTGCAGGGAGGGTCGTGACGCGTTCCCCCGTGGTCTGCCGGACCGCGCGGCCTTCCGGGCAGACCGTCAGGTCCCACCTGCCGTCGTCGATCCAGGCCCGCACGCGGCTTCCCGACCGGCCCCTCAGGTCCGGTGCGTCGGCGCGCCGTCCCTCGGTGAAATTTCGTGATTTGTCGGCATTTGAGATTGAATCTCCCCAGTGGCTTCGCCGGAAGCAGGAGGCGTCCCGTTGAACCCCGCTACCGCGCTGGCCACGGTGCTGGTCGATGAGCTGGTGCGCTGCGGCCTGACCGACGTGGTGCTGGCGCCAGGCTCGCGTTCCGCACCGCTGGCCATGGCGCTGCACGCCGAGTCGCGGGTGCGCCTGCACGTCCGCATCGACGAGCGCTCGGCGTCGTTCCTGGCGCTGGGGCTCGCCAAGCGCTCAGAGCGGCCGGTCGCGCTGATCTGCTCGTCCGGCACCGCCGCCGTGAACTTCCACCCGGCCGTCGTCGAGGCCGCGGAGTCGGGCGTGCCGCTGCTCGTGCTGACCGCCGACCGCCCGCCCGAGCTGCGCGGCACCGGCGCCAACCAGACGATCGACCAGCTCAAGCTGTACGGCTCCGCGACCCGCTGGTTCGCCGAGGTCGGCGTGCCCGAGGACCGTCCGGGCCAGGTCGCCTACTGGCGTTCGCTGGCCTGCCGCGCTTACCAGCGCGCCGCGGGGGCGGGCAACCCCGGCCCCGTCCACCTCAATCTGGCCTTCAGGGAGCCGCTGATCCCCGACGGCGACACCGAGTGGTGCGAGCCGCTCGACGGCGGCACCAACGGGCCGTGGGTGCGGGCCAGGGTCGCGCCCCCGCCCATCGCCCTGCACCTGCCGCCGACCAGACGCGGCGTGCTCGTGGTCGGCGACGGCGCCGCCAACGTGCGCCGCTACGTCGCCGCGGCCGGCATGGCGGGCTGGCCGGTGCTGTCGGAGCCCAGCGGCGGCGGCCGCTACGGCGACCACGCCATCTCCACCTACCACTACCTGCTCGGCACGCCCGAGTTCGCCGACGGCCACCGGCCCGACGTCGTGGTGACGCTCGGACGTCCAGGGCTGTCGCGCCCGCTGCTGTCGTGGCTCGCGCGGGCCGGCGAGCACATCGTGGTCGCGCCCGACCTCGACCGCTGGCCCGACCCGACCCGCTCGGCCACCCAGGTGGCGCAGGCCGTGGAGATCCCGGTCGCCTCCGGCGACGACAGCTGGCTGCACGCCTGGCGGCAGGCCGACCTCGCGGTGAGGTCGGTCATGGACGAGGTGCTCGACCTGACCGGCACCAGCGAGCCCCGCCTGGCCAGGGACCTCGTCGACGCGCTGCCGAACGGCGCCCTGCTCTTCTGCGGGTCCTCGATGCCGATCCGCGACCTCGACCAGGCGATGCGGCCCAGGCGGGGCATCCGGTTCATGGCCAACAGGGGCGCTTCGGGCATCGACGGGCTCGTGTCCACCGCCATGGGGGCCGCGCTGGCGCACAACGGGCCCTCGTACGCGCTGATGGGCGATCTGTCGTTCCTGCACGACCAGAACGGGCTCATCCTCGGGCCCCGCGAGCCGCGGCCCGACCTGTGCCTGGTCGTGGTCAACAACGACGGGGGCGGCATCTTCTCGCTGCTGCCCCAGGCGGCGGTGCGGGATCCGTTCGAGCGGGTCTTCGGCACGCCGCACGGGGTGGATCTCGGGTATGTGGCGGCCGCCACCGGCACGCCGTACACGCTCGTCTCCGACATCGGTGAGCTGCCCAAGGCGCTGCGGGGGGAGGGGCCGCGCATCGTGGAGGTGCGTACGGACCGGGAGGAGAACGCGCTCGTGCACGCCCGCCTGCGCGAGGCCGCCCAGGACGCCGTGCGGGCCTTCCTCAGCGCCTGAGCCTCCCTCGGCGGGTCACTTGGCGGGTCACTTGGCGAGTCACTTGGCGAGGGCGTCGAGGAGGCGGTTGAGCGGGCCGTCGATGCCCCAGCGGTCGGCCAGGGCGACCAGGGCCTCCGCGTCGCGGGGCTTGGACGGCAGCGTCAGGTCGGCGTCGGGCAGCGGCGCCTCCTTGGCCACCTCGACCACCGCCGGGGCGACGCGCAGGTAGTCGCGGGCGGCGGCCAGGCGGGTGCGGCTGCCGGCCGGGAAGCCGTCGGTCTCGCCCGCGTCGAGCGCGTCCAGCAGGCCGGCGAGCGAGCCGAACCGGGTGATCAGCGCGGCGGCGGTCTTCTCGCCGACGCCGGACACGCCGGGCAGGCCGTCGCTGGGGTCGCCGCGCAGGGTGGCGAAGTCGGCGTAGGAACGGCCGGGGATGCCGTATTTGGCCGTGACGAACGCCTCGTCGGCGATCTGCAGGTTGCGGATGCCGCGCGCGGTGTAGAGGACGCGGACCGGGCGGGAGTCGTCGACGAGCTGGAACAGGTCGCGGTCGCCGGTCACGATGTCGACGGCGCCGCCGGCCTGGGCGGTCAGCGTGCCGATCACGTCGTCGGCCTCGTAGCCGGGCGACTCGAGGCGGGCGATGCCGAGGGCGTCGAGCACCTCCTGGATGACCGCGATCTGCGGCACCAGCGCCTCGGGCACCACCTCCGTGTCGCCGTGCGCCACCCGGTGCGCCTTGTACGTGGGGATCGCCGCCACCCTGAACGCCGGCCGCCAGTCGGCGTCCATCGTCGCGGCGAGCTGGTCAGGCGCGTATTGGCGGACGAGGGTGGCGATCATGTCGATGAGCCCGCGCACGGCGTTGACGGGCGACCCGTCGGGAGCCTTGATCGACTCGGGGACGCCGTGGAAGGCGCGAAAGTAGAGGGACGGGGTGTCCAGGAGCATCAGCACGCGACCCATGCTGCCACCCCGCACCGACATCCCGCCCACCCCAGCTCACAGGCCCTTCTCAGGCGTCGAGGATGCCGACCGCGACGAGGCAGGCGTCGTCCTCCGGGTTCGGGCCGCCGATGTCGGTCAGGAGGGCGTCGAGGCCGTCGTCCAGGTCGTGGGCGGACAGCCGGCGGGCGGCGGCCAGTACCAGGTCCAGGCCCACGTCGATGTCGCGGACCCGCCGCTCGACCAGCCCGTCGGTGAACATCAGCAGCAGGTCGCCGGGCAGCAGCCGGGTGGTGGCCAGCTCGTACGGGCTGCCGGACGCCGCCCCCAGCAGCACCCCTCTGGGCTTGGCGAGCTGGCTGGCCACCCCGTCGCGTACCAGGATCGGCGCCAGGTTCCCCGCCTGCCCCCAGGCGAACACCCGGGTCGCCGGGTCGAGGTGGCCCACGATCGCGGTGGCGGTGGTGTCCTTGAGCTGGTGCATGACCAGGTCGTTCAGCCAGTCGAGCAGCCGGTTGGCGGCCTGCCCCGTCATCGCCAGGCCGACCAGGGCGTGGCGGAGCTGGGCCATCCGGGAGATCGCCGGCAGGCCGTGACCTGAGACGTCGCCGATGGTGAGCAGCAGCCGGCCGTCGGGGGCGGGCGCGGTCTCGAACCAGTCGCCGCCCAGGTTCGCGGTCTTCTCGGCCGGCACGTACCGCACGGCGACCCTGGTGTGCGGCAGGTCCAGGCAGCCGACCGGCGCCGGCAGGATCGCCTCGCGCAGCGCCAGCATCACGTGCCGCTCCTCGGCCGCCTGCTCGCGGGCCTCCAGGAGCTGGCGGCGCGACTCGGAGACCATGCGCTCGGCGCGGCGGCGGCCGGTGATGTCCTGGATGACGCCGTGCATGCCGATCGTGCCGCCGGGGCCCGGCAGGGGTTCGAGCACGACGCGCAGGTCCCGTACGTCCCCGGCGTCGCGGCGGATGCGGAACTCCGCCTGCACCGGCTCTACGCCCTGCACCACCGACCACAGCAGCCGGTCGAGCGTGGCCACGTCGGCGGGATCGACGTGCTCGGCCAGGTCGGGCAGCGCGATGGGACCGTCGTCGGGGTCGCGGCCGAAGATCACGTAGACCTGCTCGGACCAGGTCGTCTCGCCGGTGTGCAGGTGCCACTCCGCCCAGCCCATGTTGCCCAGCCGCTGGGCGTGCGCCAGCCGTACGGCGAGCATCTCGGCCTCGCTCTCGTGCCCGAGCAGCTCGGCCGCGCCTATGACGTCGACCATGGTCTCACTCTCGAAGCGCAGGGAACTGGACAATTGGCCCCACAATACGTGATCGACCGTGAACGTGGAGTAGCCATGAGATGCGGCGTGGTGAGACCTTTTCGCGGATTTTAGGCGGTGGACGTACGAGTAGATTGGGCCTGTGACGTCCTCAGATCTGTATCCCGTGTCCCGTCTCGCCGCCGTCCAGGAGGCCACCGCCAAAGCCGGTCTCGACGCCCTGCTGCTCACGCCGGGCCCCGACCTGCGTTACGTCAGCGGCTACGACGCCAAGCCGCTGGAGAGGCTGACGTGCCTGGTGGTGCCGGCCTCGGGGGAGGCGTACATGATGGTGCCCCGTCTCGAGCTGCCCGCCGCCGAGGCGTCGCCGGCGTCCAGGCTGGGGCTGGAGTTCGTGGCGTGGGACGAGACCGACGACCCGTACGCGATCGCCGCCGCCCGCCTCGGCCGCCCGGCCAGGGTGGGGCTGGCCGACCGCATGTGGGCCATGTCGTCGCTGCGCTTCCGCGCGGCGCTGCCCGGCACCGAGCAGGTGCTGGCCGGCAGCGTGCTGCGAGAGCTGCGGATGCGCAAGTCGCCCGCCGAGGTGGCGGCGCTGCGGCAGGCCGGCGAGGCCATCGACGGCGTCCACCGGCAGGTGCCCGGGCTGCTGCGCGCCGGGCGCACCGAGCGCGAGGTGGCCAGGGACATCGCCGAGGCCATCCTCGCCTCCGGCCACGCCACCGTCGACTTCGTCATCGTCGCCTCCGGCCCCAACGGCGCCAGCCCGCACCACGACGTGTCCGACCGGGTCATCCAGGCCGGCGAGCCCGTCGTGGTCGACATCGGCGGCGCGCTGCACAACGGCTACTGCTCCGACTCCACCCGCACGTACAGCGTGGGCGAGCCGCCGGCCGAGTTCGCCGCCTACTACGAGGTGCTGCGCCAGGCCCAGGACGCCGCCTGCCGCGCGGTCCGTCCAGGTGTGTCGTGCGAGTCGATCGACGCCGCCGCCCGCGACGTCATCGCCGCCGCCGGCCACGGCGACCACTTCGTCCACCGCACCGGGCACGGCATCGGCATCGAGACGCACGAGGAGCCGTACATCGTGGCCGGCAACGGCGAGCCGATGGAGCCCGGGTTCGCGTTCTCCGTCGAGCCCGGCATCTACCTGCCCGGCCGCCACGGCGCGCGCATCGAGGACATCGTGGTCTGCACCGACGGCGGCTACGAGCGGCTCAACAACACGCCGCGCGAGCTGGTCGTCGTCTGACGGGCGTGTTCCAGCAGGTCACGTACGCCACCAGGCCCGGCTCCGCGCGTCCCAACGAGGACCTCGTGGTCGCCGGGCCGTCCTGGATCGCCGTGCTCGACGGCGCCACGGCCGCGCCCGGCGTCGACAGCGGGTGCGTGCACGACGTCGCCTGGCTGGTGGGGCGGCTCGGCGGGGCGCTGGCCGCCGAGCTGTCCCGCGACGCCCCTGATCCGCTCGCCGTGGTCCTGGAACGCGCCATCGAGGCCACCGCCGCCGGCCACGCTCCTTCCTGCGACCTCGCCAACCCCGACTCGCCGTCCGCCACCGTGGCGCTGGTGCGGGTGCGCGAGCGGCTGGAGTACCTCGTGCTCGGGGACTCGCCGGTCGTGCTCTCCCTGGCCGGGGGCGGGGTGCGGGTGGTGTCGGACGACCGGCTGGAGCGGCTGCCCGGCGGGCGGCCGTACAGCGTGGAGCTGGTACGCCGGCTGCGCAACGCGCCCGGCGGGTTCTGGGTCGCCGCCGCCAGGCCCGAGGCCGCCCGCCAGAGCGTCACCGGCGACCTTCCCGCCCGTGACGTGCGCGGGGCGGGGGTGTTCACCGACGGGGTGGCACGGCTCGTCGACTGGTACGGGTGGCGCTGGGAGACCGTGCTCGGCCTGCTCGCCGGGCGGGGGCCGGACGCGGTGATCTCCGCCGTGCGGGCGCTGGAGAGCGAGCGGGGGCCCGTACGCGGGAAGCGCCACGACGACGCCACCGCCGCCTGGGGGCTGCTGCGCCGGCCCGCCTGCTGAGGTGGTGTATCAGGTGCTCGCACCGCCGCTCTGGGATGGCGAGGGCGGCGGAGGGAGTTCGCATGTTCGTCGGCAGGACGCGGGAGCTCGCCCTCCTGCGCGGGGAGCTGCGGGCGGCCCTTGCGGGGGCCGTCAGGATCGTGGCCGTCGAAGGGCCGGAGGGCATCGGCAAGACCGCGCTCATCCATGAGGCCCTGCGTTCGTCGGCGCCTGGTGGGGAGCCGGGCGCGAATGGCGTCAGCACGCCGACGGTGGGCGGCGCCGAGGGCGTCAGCGCGCCGGTCGTGAGCGGCGCTGAGGGAGCTGGCGCGCCGGCCGTGAGCGGCGCTGAGGGAGCTGGCGCGCCGGCCGTGAGCGGCGCCAAGGGAGTGTGCACGCTGGCGGTCAGCGGCGCGGAGGGCGAGCGCGGGCTCCGGCTCGGCGTCGTGCGCCAACTCGCGTATCAAGCCGCCCGCGTTTCGGGCGCCGGGCCGCTTGATGCGGGTGCCTTCGAGGGCGGGACGGCCCTTGCCGCGCTCGCCGGCGCGGCCGTCATCGTCCCTGAGGACCGTTCCTGTGCGGGCCGTCCCAGGACTTCCGGCTCTGGGCGCCTCGGTGCATGTGCCGCCGGGGAGATGGTGTGTGCGGCTCTTTCGCGGGTGGCCGAGCGGGGGTGCGTCGTGGTCGTGGACGACGCGCAGTGGGTTGATCGGGCGTCGTCGCGGGCTCTCGCGTACGTGCTGCGGCACCTGCGGGCGGGACGGGTCCTCGTCGTCGTCGCGTGTCGTGATATTTCCGACCCGTGGCTGCCTGAGGGGCTGCGGCGGTCGCTCACCGGTGACTCCACCCTGCGCCTGACCCTCGAGGGTCTGACGCCCGGCGACCTCGCCGCCCTGCTCTCATGGCCGGAGGCCGAGGTGAAGCCGGGTGCGGTCCCTGAGCGCGGGGGAGCGGCCTGGGCAGGAGCGGGCCACTCCCTAGATCGGCCTCACTCGCAGGCTCTCCTTCGGGACGGTCACGATCGTGCGGTGCCGGGGGCGGACCTGTCGCTCCGGAGCCGCCCGTCGGAGCGGCTCGGGGCGGGGGCGGTGCGGCGGTTGTGGGAGCACACCCTGGGCAATCCGCTGCACGCCCGGGAGTTGCTGGGCACGCTGGCCCACGGCGTGCTGGACGATCCCGGGGCCCGGTTGCCTGCGCCGGGGACGTACCGCAGGGGCTTCGAGCGGCGGCTGCGCGCCTGCGGGCCCGACACCGCGCGGCTGGTGGCGGCGTGCGCGGTGCTGGGCGGGCCGACACCGCTGCACGTGGCCGCGACCGTGGCCGCGCCTGTGTCCGTCGGCGGCGTCGGCTGCGGCGGTGTGCCGCTGGAGGCCTTCGAGGAGGCGGAGGCCGCTGGGCTGCTGCGGGAGGTGGGTGGGCGGCTGGTCGACTTTCCTGAGCCGCTCGCCAGGGCGGCGGCCTACGACGGCATCGGGCCTGCCGCCAGGGCCCGCCTGCACCTGGCCGCCGCAGGGGTGGCCGATGACACCGGTGCGGCGTTGCGGCATCGCGCCGCTGCCGCGTTCGGGCCAGATGGGGAGTTGGCCGAGGAGCTGGCGGGGTTCGCGGTCAAGGCGGCGCAGCACGGGCTCTGGCGGGAGGCCGCCGCCCATCTCGACCGGGCCGCCGGGCTGACCGAGCCGGCCGGGAGGCGCGACGAGCTGCGTACGGCCGTCCTGGAACATGTGCTCATCGGCGGCGACGTGCTGCACGCCGCCCGGCTCGCCGCCGCGCGCAACACCGACCCGCGCCCCGCCCGCCGGTACGTGCTGGGCCGGCTCGCCCTGGCCGCCGGGCGCTTCGAGGCGGCGTACGAGCTGCTGTCCGAGGCGTGGCGGCACGCCGAGCCGGGGCACGCCGCCGACGTCGCCGAGCAACTGGCCTGGCTGCACCTGGTGACGGGCGACCCCGTGGAGGCGGCGGCATGGGCCCGCCAGGTGATCGACCAGCCCATCCAGAGCCCGGCCGCCCGCCCCCACGACATCCTGGCCCTGACCAGGGCCCTGACCTGCGTCGCGTCGTCCGAGGCCGGCTCGGCATCGGACGACGGGCTGGCCGGTGCGGTGGCGTTGCTCCAGCAGGGAGCCGTGGCTGCGGCCGGGAGCGTGCTCAGGCGGGCGGTGGGCGCGGCCGGGACCTTGGCGCAGCATCGGCTGCTGGCCGCTGGATTGCGGGCCGTCGCCGATCACGAGATGGCGCGGTGGGACGAGGCGGTGGCCGGGGCCGAGGAGGCTCTGGCCGAGGCGACGGCGCTCGGCCAGCGCTGGTTGCTGCCCCTGCTGGAGGTGGCCTGTGTGGCCCCCCTGGCGGCCAAGGGCGAGCACGAACGGGCGCTCGCGCACGCCAGGTCCGCCGCCACGACCGCCCGCGGGATGCGGCACGCACTGGGAGAGCGGCAGGCCGAGCTCGCCCTGGCCTCGCTCGGCGCCGGCCCGCTCCCGGAGGGGGAGTGCGGTGACCCCGGGTGCGGGGCGCTGTTCGCCCCCGACCCGCGTCCTGAACGCATCGAGGCCCTCGTCGCCGACGGCCGACTGGAAGAGGCGGAGCGGCTGCTCTCCACATACGAGAGACACGCTCAGGACCGGCCGGGCAACGCGGCGCAACCGCTTGCCGCGGGTGAGGGGCGGGTGGGTGCTGAGGTGGGGCGGTTGCGGGGGTTGGTGCTTGTGGCTGGGAACGTTCCAAAAGGGGCGGAGGCGGAGTTCTTGCGGGCGGTGGGGATGGCGGCGGGGGTGTGGCCGTTCGAGGAGGGCAAGGTGCTGCTCGACCTGGGGCGCTTGTTGCGGAGGACCGGGCGGCGGCGGGCGGCGGCCGAGCGGCTGGGGGCGGCTCGGGAGATCTTCCAGCGGCTCGGCGCGCAGTCGCGGGCCGAGCGGTGTGCGCAGGAGCTGGAGGCGTGCGGGCTGGAGCCGCCCGCGACCGTACGGCTGGGCCTCACCCCACAGGAGCTGAGCACGGCCATGCTGGTGGCCGGCGGGCTGACGAACCGGCAGATCGCCAGGGAACTGCTCATCAGCGTCAAGACCGTCGAGTACCACATCGGCAAGATCTATACGAAACTCGGCATCGGCTCCCGCGTCGCCCTGACCGCCGCACTTCACGCGGCTGGCTTGGGGGAGAGGCGAACGCGCCTGCCCGGCCAGGCAGCTGATACCTTGATCGATACCGCGTGATCATGAAACAATTGCCGTGACAGGTGCATATCCAGGGGAAATGGGGGTCGTCGGGCATGATCCGCGAGCCGGTCGAGCGGCCCTAGGATGCCGGGCGACGAGCTGGACGAGGCGTTCGAGCTCGGCGAGACGTGCGCAATGGCCGCCGAATGCGGCAGAGATCTGCGGCGGTGCGCCGAAATGTACGGCGGGTTGTTCCCCGCTGCCGCTTTCACCACCGACCTCATTCACGCCCTGACCTTGTCCACCGCGTTCAGCGCCCCCTGGGCCGGCGCCCACCGGCTCAAGGTCGTCAACCGGGCCGCCCTGTGGGTCCTCGCGGTGGACAGGATCGTCGACCACACCGCGCTCACCCGCTCCCACGTCGACCGCCTGACGAAGGAGTGCCTGGACGTCGCGCGGGGCTCGGCGCCGCGCTCGGCGGTCTCCCGCTTCCTCGCCGACCTGCGCGACGAGCTGGGCACCGTCAAGGAGTTCGGCGACCTTCAGGACATCTGGGCCGGCCAGCTCGCCCGCATGCTGGAGGGCATGGCGCGGGCCTGGGCCTGGCGGGACGCGCACGCGACGCCGTCGCTGGCCCACTACGTCGAGAACGCCGACAGCCGCGGCTCCTGCTTCGTGGACCTGTGCCACTGGATCTACACGGCCGACGACTGGTCGAAGGCCCACCTGGAGGAGCTGCGCGCGGTCAGCCGCCAGGTGCAGCGCTACCTGCACCTGCTCGGGGACGTCGTGACATACCGGCGGGACCTGAGCTGGGGCGACCTGAACGTGCTCGCCCTCGGCGTAGAGCGCTCGCAGGTGACGGCCGCGATGGCCGAGCTGGCGCGCAGGGCGCAGGAGCTGATCGAGCCGGTACGCGCCCACAGCCCCCGCACGGCCTTCTACCTGCACAGACAGCTCGGCTTCCAGGCCGGCTTCACCGGCGTTTCGGGCTTTCACCTGCAAGAATAAGTACTCGTCTGAATACATGACAGACAAACTTGACTCTTTGCCTGTTAGATCGCCGAATAAGCGGGCGTCCTGTCACAAACCGTGACATTTTCATTCTTGTAAAAGATTGCGGCTTGAGTGGAAAATGTGGCGTTGCTAGGGTGTCTCGATGCCAGGCATGCGGATCGACCTTCACAGCTTTCCTTGACAGGTACCACTGACCACGGCACCTCAGGGGCGGGGTCGCGCATGCGCGGGAATTGTACGGGCGGTGCTGGATGGAATTCGGTCGCTCAGACCGTTGGCGGCTTCCGACAGCGATCAAGATCTTGATCGCCGGGGGCTTCGGCGCGGGCAAGACCACCATGGTCGGTGCCGTCTCCGAGACCAGGCCACTGCGCACGGAAGAGGCGCTCACCCAGGTGGGCACGCACATCGACGACCTGTCGGGCGTGGAGCGCAAGCTCACCACCACCGTGGCGATGGACTTCGGGCGCATCACGATCCGCAACGACTACATGCTCTACCTGTTCGGGACGCCGGGCCAGGAACGGTTCTGGTTCGTCTGGGACGAGCTGGCCATGGGCGCGCTCGGCGCCGTCGTGCTGGCCGACACCCGCCGCCTCGACGACTGCTTCCCCGCCGTCGACTACTTCGAGAAGCGCGACCAGCCGTTCATCGTGGCGCTCAACCAGTTCGAGGGCACCAGCCCCTTCACCGTCGGCGACGTGCGCTCGGCCATCGGCCTGGCGGCGGACATCCCGATCGTGCGCTGCGACGCCCGCCGCCGCGATTCGGGCAAGGATGTGCTCATCTCGCTCGTCGAGCACGCGATGCGCAGAGGAGCGTCTCCGGTCGGGACCATGTCGTGACCATGACCGGCTACCTTTGACCGATGGAGGAGATCGACCGCCGCATCGTCACGCTGCTGGCCCGTGACGGCCGCATGAGCTTCACCGACCTGGCCAGGGAGACCGGGTTGTCCGTCTCGGCGGTGCACCAGCGCGTACGCCGCCTGGAGAAGCGCGGCGTGATCCGCGGATACGCCGCGATCATCGACCACGACGCGGTGGGGCTGCCGCTGACCGCGTTCGTGTCCATCAAGCCGATCGACCCGGCCGCGCCCGACGACGCCCCCGAGCGGCTGGCCCACCTGACGGCCATCGAGGCCTGCCACAGCGTGGCCGGCGACGAAAGTTACATACTCAAGGTGCGGGTGGCCTCGCCGGTCGCGCTGGAGGACCTGCTGCAGCAGATCCGCGCCTCGGCCAACGTCTCGACCCGCACCACGGTCGTGCTCAGCACCCCTTACGAGCACCGCGCCCCCGACGTCGCGGGCGAGCCCCCGATGGCCGCCGAGGGCGCCTGACCGGCCACAGCGCGACCGCAGGCCGCAGCACGAGCGCGACCCCAGGCCACAGCGCTTCCCCAGGGGCCGCAGCGCCGTCATGAGAGCTCAGGAGCGTCCCCCGACCCCCGGATCGCCTCAGCGAGGACCGTAGGCCGTGGACAGCGCCGTCAAGGCCCCCTTGGCGGCGCCCAGCCGTTCCAGGCCCAGCAGCGCCGCCCCCATGACCGGCGGCCGGTCGGCCACCACCGGCTCGGCGTGCGGCGCCCGCAGCGCGAACCCCGCCTCCAGCAGCTTCGTCATCAGCGGGTCGCGCGCGGTCAGCAGCCCGCCGCCGAGCACCACCTCCACGGGCGTCTCCAGCAGCCCGAGCCGGCGCAGGCACACCTCGGCCAGCACGGTCACCTCCTCGGCCTGCCGCTCGACCAGCTCCCTTGCCACCGGGTCGCCGTCGCCGGCCGCCGCCAGCACACCGGGCGCGAGCTCGTGCAGCCGGTCGCCGTCGACCAGCCCGAAGTGCACGGCCAGCACCAGCTCCTCGACCGTGGCCGTGCCGAAGTGCGAGGTGACGAGGCGGGCCAGCGCGGTGGGCCGGCCCCGGCCGTCCTCGGCGCGTACGGCGTGCCACAGCGCCTCCTCGCCGAGGTCCTGCCCGCCGCCCCAGTCGCCGCTGAGCCGCCCGAGCGCGGGCAGACGGGCCACCGCGCCGGACGGCGCGACGCCGACGGCGTTGATGCCGGCCCCGCACACCACCGCCACCCCCCACGGCCCCGACGCGCCGGCCCGCAGCAGCGCGAACGTGTCGTTGCGCACCACCACGTCCGCCCCCAGCTCTCTGGCGGCCAGCTCGGCGGCCAGCGCCTCCTCCTCGACCGGCAGGTCCGCCCCGGCCAGGCAGGCCGACACGTGAGCGAACCCGTCGCGCGGCACCCCGGCGGGCAGCGCGGCCAGCGCCGCCGCGATCACGTCCACGGCCGCCGCCACCCCGTCGCGCTGCGGCGCGAACCCGCCCGCGCGGCCCGCCCCCAGCACCTCGCCGTGCTCGGACACCACGGCCACGTCGGTCTTGCTGTTGCCGCCGTCCACGGCCAGCACGAGCCGGCTCACCGCGACGCCGCCCACGGCAGGTGCGCCTGGTTGGCGGTCAGCAGCAGCTCGGTCAGCTCCTCCGCGGTCTCGTCCTGCCCGATGAGCGGATGGGCGAGCAGCGCGTCACGCACCCGGTCCGCGCCGCCGTGCAGGGCCGCGTCCAGGGCCAGCGTCTCGTACGCCGACACGTGCGCGATCAGCCCGGCGAACAGCGGCTCGACCGGCGCGACCGGCAGCGGCACGGCCCCTGCTGCGGTGACGGCGGCGGGCACCTCGATCACCGCCTCGTCGCCGAGGAACGGCAGCGTCCCGTCGTTGCGCACGTTCACCACCTGAGTGTCGCCCCGGTCGCCGAGCAGCGAGGCGATCAGCGCCACCGCCGCTTCGGAGTAGAAGGCGCCGCCGCGCTCCGACAGCAGCTCGGGCTTGGTGACCACGGCGGGGTCGGCGTACAGGGCGAGCAGCCGCGCCTCCATGTCCGCCACCTCGGCCGCCCGCGACGGCTTCGAGCGCTGCTCGCGCACCACCGCGTCGTGGGCGTAGAAGTAGCGCAGGTAGTAGGAGGGGACGACGCCGAGCCGCCGCAGCAGCCCCGGACGCAGGCCGAGGCTCTCCGCCAGCTCGTCGCCGTGCTCGCGCAGCAGCGCGGGCAGCACGTCCTCGCCGTCGAGGAGCACGGAACGTTCCCAGGTGAGGTGGTTCAGCCCGACGTGCCCGAGGGACACGCGGGCGGGGTCGGCGCCCAGCCAGGCGGCGAAGCGGCGCTGCAGGCCGATGGCCACGTTGCACAGCCCGATCACGCGGTGCCCGGCGTCCAGCAGCGCCCTGGTGACGATGCCGACCGGGTTCGTGAAGTCCACGATCCACGCGTCGGGGGCGACGGCGCGCACGACGTCGGCGATCTCCAGCACCACCGGCACCGTGCGCAGCGCCTTGGCCAGCCCGCCCGCGCCCGTCGTCTCCTGCCCCACGCAGCCACAGCGCAGCGGCAGCGTCTCGTCCACGTCGCGGGCCGCCTGCCCGCCCACCCGCAGCTGGAACAGCACCGCCCGCGCCCCCGCCACGCCCTCCTCGACCGAGGACGTGGCGAGCACCCGCGCCGGGTGCCCCGCGTGCGCCAGCATGCGCCGCGAGACCCCCGCCACCAGGCCGAGCCGCTTCGCGTCGGGGTCGATCAGCGCCAGCTCCGTCACCGGCAGTTCGTCACGCAGCCGCGCGATCCCGTCCACCAGCTCCGGCGTGTACGTCGAGCCGCCCCCGACCACCGCGATCCTCAACCCTTCACTCCCGTCAACGTCACGCCCTCGATGAAGACCCGCTGGGCGAAGAAGAACACGATGATCACCGGGGCGGTCACCAGCAGGGTGGCCGCCATGGTGAGGTTCCACTGCACGCTGTGGAACGCCTTGAACGTGGCCAGGCCGAGCGACAGCGTCAGGTTCTCCTGCTCGACGCCGGCGTACAGCAGCGGCCCGTAATAGTCGTTCCAGCAGTAGAAGAACTGGAACAGCGCGACCGCCGCCACGGCGGGGCGGGCCATGGGCAGGATGACCCGCAGCAGCGTCCTGAGGTCGGAGCAGCCGTCCACCCTGGCCGCGTCGGTGTAGTCGCGCGGGATGGTGAGCAGGAACTGCCGCAGCAGGAAGATCGAGAACGCGTCGCCGAGCAGCAGCGGAAGGATCAGCGGCCACAGGCTGTCGGTGAGCCCGAGCCGCGCCCACACCAGATAGACCGGCACCGCGACGACCTGCGGCGGCAGCATCATGGTGGTGACGACCAGCAGGAACGCCGCCCGCCTGCCGCGGAAGCGGAACCTGGCCAGCGCGTAGGCCACCGGCACCGACGACACCACGGTGAACAGCGTGCCGAGCGCCGCGTACAGCAGCGTGTTGCCCGCCCACCGCAGCAGCATCGACTTCTCGAAAACCAGCGCGATGTTCTCCCAGTTCCACTCGCGTGGCCACAGGTCGCTGGTCAGCGCCTGCTCGTCGGTCATCAGCGCGGTCAGCGCGATGAAGGCGATCGGGGCGAGGAACATCAGCGCCAGCGCCACGGCCAGCGCGTGCGTGGCGATCCATACCAGCACCCGCCGCCGGCGCGCTCTGAGACCGGCGCGGCGAGCGCCGGGAGCGCCCGGGCTCCCCGGCGCGGGGCGGGGCGGCGCGGTCATGGTGGCGCTCATGACACCTCCTCGGCCCGGCGGAAGTGCCGCAGCAGGATCAGCGTGAAGATCATCGACGTGGCGAACAGCAACAGCGCGAGCACGCAGGCGTAGCCCATGGTGTAGTCGCGGAACCCGGCGTGGAAGAGCCACTGCGGCAGCGTGAGCAGCGACTCGTCCGGATAGCCGGGGGTGAACGAGCTGCCGGGCGAGTCGGTCGCGCCCGAGGCGACCCGGGAGGCGATCATCGCCTGGCTGAAGTACTGCAGGGCGTAGATGACGTTCGTGACCAGGGCGAACATCAGCACGGGTGCGATCGTCGGCAGCGTCACGCTGCGGAACTGCCGCCAAGGGCCGGCGCCGTCGATGGCGGCGGCCTCGTACAGGTGCCTGGGGACGTCCAGCAGCGCCGCCATGAAGATCACGGCGAGCTGGCCGCAGCCCCACAGCGACAGCAGCGTCAGGCTCGGCTTGGCCCAGCCGGGGTCGCCGAACCAGTCGGGTCCCTCAATGCCGAAGACGGCCAGCACCTGGTTCATCGGCCCGGTCGATGGGTTCAGCAGGAACACGAACGTGATCGTCCCGGCCGCCATCGGCACCAGCGAGGGCAGGTAGAAGATCGTCCTGAACAGGCCGGTGCCCGCCTTGAGCCGCACCACGAGCTGGGCCAGCGCCAGCGCGAACAGCACGGTCGCCGGGACCATGATGAGCACCAGCCACAGCGTGTTGGCCGCCGACGTCGGCACCCGCGGGTCCTGCAGCAGGTAACGCCAGTTGTCCAGGCCGATGAACTCCAGCGTGTACAGGTCGTAGCGGTGGAAGGAGAAGTACACCGTGGACAGCAGCGGATAGACGAAGAAGATCGACACGCCGGAGAGCCACGGCGCGAGCCACACCAGCGCGCGCAGTCCCTCGCCGTGCCGCCGCCGCAGCGGTACGGAGGTCACGGCGGCCACCTCAGCCCCCGGACAGCTTCAGCTTGTCGTCGATGACCTTGTCCACGCCCTTGAGCCCGGCGTCCAGGTCCGGTACGTCGCCCTTCTCCCACTTGACGGCGAAGGCGGAGAACGCCTCCTGGTTGAAGACGCTGTTGACGTTCGCGGGCAGGGTCGTGGTCTTGGGGTGGGCGAAGATGCCGAGGAAGGTGGCGAAGTTCGGGTCCTTGGCCAGATCGGGCGACTCCATCGACGCCTTGGTCGTGGGGACGTTGCGCAGCGCGTTCGACAGCGTCACCAGCGACTCGGTGTCCGTCGTCAGGTGCTTGACCAGCTCCCAGGCGTGCTGCGGGTGCTCGGCGCCCTTCGGCACCCCGATGACCGTGCCGGCGGTGAAGCCGCTGCCGTACAGGTCGGGGCGGTCGTCGGCGACCGGCAGGGGAGCGGTGCCGTAGTCGAGGTCCTGCGCCTCGTTGGCGATCATGGCGTTGCGCCACTCGCCGTCCAGCACCATCGCGACCTTGCCCTTGTAGAAGGGGTGCTCGGCGCTCCACTCGTCGCCGAGTCCCTTGCGGAAGCGGTCGAGCCTGTCGTGGCCGTACCAGTCGACCAGCTCCTTCTGCCAGGTCAGCAGCTTCTTCCAGGCCGGGTCGGAGCCGATGGCCGAGGTGCCGTCGTCGTTGTACCACTTCGCGCCGACCATCGGGCCGAGGTGGCTCATGCTGTTCTCGTAGTACTGGACGCTCGGGATGAAGCCGGCGACCTTGATCTCGCCCTTGCCGTCGCGCACGGTCAGCTTCTTGGCCAGCGCGGTCAGCTCGCTCAGCGTCTTCGGCGGCTGCTCGCCCTTCATCAGGGCCTTGTTGTAGTAGAGGCCGTACGCGTCGGCGAGCAGCGGCAGCGTGCACTGCCTGCCCTCGTAGGCGGTGTAGGACCGCGCGACGGCGGGCAGCACCGACAGGTCGACGCCGTCCTGCTCGATGACCGGCGTGAGGTCCTGGAACGATCCCGACCTGCACCACTGTGCCACGTTGTCGGTGGTGAACGAGGCCGCCACGTCGGGCGCGTTCCCGCCCCTGATGGCCTGGGTGATCTGGTCGTCCTGGACGCCCTTGACGGCTTTGACGGTGATCTGCGGGAACTTCTTCCTGAAGCCGGCGATGGCGTCCTCGAACGCCTTGACCTCGGCGTCGGTCGAGAAGCCGTGCCACAGCTCCAGCGTGGCGGGGGAGAGGGCCTGAGCAGCGGAGCTCGAAGGGCGGGCGCCGAGCGACGGGCCCGCCTCCTTGCCGGCGGTACACGCGGTCAGCGCCAGCGCGGCGGCGACCGCAAGAGGGACGAAGCGCACGGGGGGTGCCTCCTGCCATCCATCATGACGGGACGGTTGAACGGAACACCTCGTCGCGGACGGCGGCGAGGCCGAGGTCGAGTGCGCCGGCGAGCACGGGGTTGCCCTCGACGCTCGACAGGCGGACGGGGGGCTGGGGGATGGTCAGCGCGTGCAGCTCGTGTTCGACCAGCTCGCGCAGGGTCTCGCCGCCCGGCAGCACCACGCCGCCGGTCAGCACGATCAGGCCGGGATCGACGACCGAGGTGATGGCCGCCAGGCCCACGGCCAGGCGGGCGGCGACGTCGCGCAGCCCGGCCCTGGCGTCGTCGGCCTTCTTCCCGGTGCCGGCCGCCGCGCGTACGGCGCCCGCGACGGCCTGGCGGAAGTCGGAGCCGCGCACGCCGTACGAGCGCAGCAGCTTGAGCACGGCAGGGCCGCCGGTCAGCGCCTGGTAGCCGTGGTTGGCGTAGCGGCCCGCCTCGCGGGCCGTGGGTGCGCCGGGGGTCGGCATGTAGCCCACCTCGCCCGCGCCGCCGGTGGCGCCCCGGTGCATGCGCCCGCCCAGCACGATGGCCGAGCCGATGCCCTCGTCGGCCCACAGCAGCACGAAGTCCTGCTGGCCGCGCGCCGCGCCGTGCGCCTGCTCGGCCACCGCCACCAGGTTGACGTTGTTCTCGACGTCCACCGGCGCGCCGAGCCCGGCGCTGAGCGTGGGCACCAGGTCGGGCAGCTGCCAGCCCGGCACGTCCTTGGCGGCGGCGTAGCCGAGCCTGCCGGTGGCCGGGTCGATCGCGGCCTGCACGCCGATCACGACCCGGCGCGGCTTGTCCGGCGGGTTGGCGCCGTGCAGCGCGGCGGCCAGCCGCTCGACCAGCTCGCCGTGCGGCCTGCGCGGCGTCGGCAGCACGTGCTCGCCGACGACCGTGCCGGTGATGTCGGCCACCTTGGCCTCGATGCGGGCGGGGGTGACGTCGAGAGCGGCCACGTACGCGGCCTCCGGGTTGATCCGGTAGACCTCGGCCGTACGGCCCGGCAGGCCCTCCCTGACGCCGTCCTGCACGACCAGCCCCGCCTGCTGCAACCTGAGCAGGAGCTGGGAGGCCGTGGGCTTGGACAGGCCGGTGAGCGCGCCGATCTCGGGCCTGGTGAGCGGGCCGCGCTCCAGGAGCGCCTGCAACGCCGCGCGATCATTGATGGCACGTAGCAGACTGGGGGTTCCCGGAACCGGGCCGCTCACGGCGTCTCCTTCGCTTGGGTTAGGAAACTTTCCTAACTCGCGATGACCATAAGAAGACCCTGGCGAGACGGTCAAGAGGTGAAACCAAGACGTGACCAGGAAAGGAGAAAAGTGACGAGACTGCTACAGCAGGCGTGCTAATGTCGGCGTTTGTCGCAACAACAAGCAGAATGGCCCGGAGTGTCCCATTAACCACATTAACGGTCAGGCGGCAACGCGTCAAACCGAACTGGCAAAAGAGCAGGCGTACGTCACCCGCCTCTACGACCGCCTCGACACCCTTCGCGAGCGCACCCAGCGGCAGCTCAAGGAGGTGCTGGCCGCAGGAGCCGTCGGCACGATGCAGAACAGGTCGGAGCGCGACACGTTCGCCGACATGTACGCCTCGCGCCTCGCCAGGCTCTGGGCGGTCGAACGCGGTCTCGCCTTCGGCCGGCTCGACCACGCCGACGAGGGCCGCCTCTACATCGGCAAGATCGGCATGACCGACGACGACCAGCGCCGCCTGCTCATCGACTGGCGGGCGCCCGTCGCGCAGCCCTTCTACCGCGCCACCCCCACCGCCCCCATGGGCGTCACCCGCCGCCGCCACCTGCAGACCAGGGGCCGCGACGTCATCGGCGTGGACGACGACCTGCTCGACCTCGACGCGCTCACCGACGACGACCGCGCCACGCTCAACGGCGAGGCCGCGCTGCTCGCCGCCCTCGACGAGCGGCGCACGGGACGCATGCGCGACATCGTCGCCACCATCCAGTCCGAGCAGGACCGCGTCATCCGCAGCGACCTCAACGGGGTGCTGGTGGTGCAGGGCGGACCGGGCACCGGCAAGACCGTCGTGGCCCTGCACAGGGCCGCGTACCTGCTCTACACCCACCGCGAGCGCCTCGAGCGGCGCGGCGTGCTCATCCTCGGCCCCAACCTCACCTTCCTGCGCTACATCGAGCAGGTGCTGCCCTCGCTCGGCGAGACCGACGTGCTGCTGTCCACGGTCGGCGAGCTCTACCCCGGCGTCACCGCCACCAGGCGCGACCGCCCCGAGGTGGCCGCGGTCAAGGGCGACGCGCGGATGGCCGACGTGATCGCCAAGGCCGTACGCGACCGGCAGCGCGTCCCGCGCAAGCCGATCGAGCTGCAGGTCGGCCGCATCACGCTCACCATCGACCGGCAGATGCTCGACAACGCCAAGAACAAGGCCGGCCGCTCGCGCCGCCCCCACAACCAGGCCCGCGCCGTGTTCGTGCGCTCGCTGCTCACCGCGCTGGCCAGGCAGCAGGCCCGCAAGATCGGAAAGGGCCTCATCGACGACGACGAGCTGGCCGACCTGCGCGAGGACCTGCGCACCGAGCCGGTCGTCAAGGCCGCGCTCAACCGCCTGTGGCCCTACCTGACGCCCCAGGGCCTCCTGCTCGGCCTGTACGGCTCCGCCGAGCGCCTCGGCCACGCCGCCTCCGCCCTCACCCCCGAGGAACGCCGGCTGCTGCGCCGCGACGGCGGCGAGTGGACGGAGTCCGACGTCCCGCTCCTCGACGAGGCCGCCGAGCTGCTCGGCGACATCGACGAGCAGGTGCTGCGCGCCACCGCCATGCAGGCCGAGGAGGAGCTGGCCGCCGCCAGGCGGGCCGCCGAGAACGAGCGCGAGGCCGAGCTGGCCTACGCCCGCGAGGTGCTGGAGCTCACGGGCCTGTCCGACGTCATGGAGGCCGAACGGCTCGCCGAGCGCCAGCGCGGCGACGGCCCCTACCTCACCACCGCCGAGCGCGCCGCCGCCGACCGCACCTGGGCCTACGGGCACATCATCGTGGACGAGGCGCAGGAGCTGTCGCCGATGGCCTGGCGGGCCGTCATGCGGCGCTGCCCGACCCGGTCCATGACCATCGTCGGCGACATCGCCCAGACCGGCTCCGCGGCGGGGGCCCGCTCCTGGGCCGAGGTGCTCGACCCGTACGTCGCCGGGCGCTGGCGGCAGGAGCAGCTGACCGTCAACTACCGCACCCCGGTCGAGCTGATGGACGTCGCCGCCCGCGTCCTGGCCACCATCGACCCCGGCCTGCGGGCCCCCTTGTCCGTCCGCGAGGCGGGCACCCGGCCCTGGTCGGCGCCGCTCACCGCGCTGCCCGAGCTGGTCGCCGCCGAGGCGGCCGACGGCGGCAAGGTGGCCGTGGTCGCGCCCGACGACCTGGTGCCCGAGCTCGGCGGCCGGCTCGCCGCCGCCGTGCCAGGCGCCGCCGTCGTCACGCCGGGCGCCGGGCGGGGCAGGGGCACCGAGGCGCTCGACGCGCCCGTGGCCGTCATGGGGGTGACCGACGCCAAGGGGCTCGAGTTCGACTCCGTCATCGTCGCCGAACCCGACCTCATCGCCGCCCAGTCGCCACGCGGGCCGAGCGACCTGTATGTTGCTCTCACGCGTGCGACGCAACGGCTCGGGGTCGTCCACGAGCGCCCGCTGTCGCCCGCGTTGCGGGACTTGCCAAGCCGCTCACCGGAGCCCGCTAATGGCCTTTGACCTGCTTTGAAGCCACCGGTCAAACATGTCCTAGCTGCGAAAACTTGATGTTTCTGCTGATCGGGACACGGTTGACATCTGAGGTGGAGTCGGTAGTTTGCTGCGCAGTCCAGCACGGGACTTGGCCGGTTGGCCGTCTCTGACATCGCCGGATCCTGCGTCCGTGACGGAGCGCGACTCCGTCCACACAGCCAGGTGCAGGGCCGTCGGTCCGTCGAGTCGGGGCACCCCAACCGGGCGGGGGGTTGGACCCGGGACGGGTCCGGGAGCCCAGTAGACAACGGAATTCCGCGCTCGCCGCCGACGAGACGGGTCCGGTCCGAAGGGTTTCCGGGCCCTCTTCCCGTTCCCGTGCTCCAGGACCGCCGACGCGCCGGGTGGTCCCGCCTTATCGCCGCGGGACCGCCCTGCCGTCTTTCCCCTTCTTCGATCTTCTGCGGGGTGTGCCGACCTGAGTGCGGCCCGAGGGCGGTAGCGTTTTCGCGAGCAGGCGTTTGCGAGGTGGCGAGGAGACCCCGGAGTGGTTCAGGACCGAACGAATCTCACGCCCGCGCCCGGACGGGTCTCTACCGGCACGCCCACCGACGGCACGCCCACCGACGGCACGCCCACCGACGGCACGGCCCCCGCCGCCGCGTCGGCCGAGGAGCCCGCCGCGGAGTCCGAGATGTCCGCTGAGCCGGAGCCCGAGCCGCAGTCTGCGGCGTCCGGCGAGTCCTCGTCCGGGCCGGGCGGGCCGGCGCGTAAGGAGAGCCGGCGGGTGCTGGGCGCGCGGATCGTGGCGGCCGCGGCCGGTGGGTTCGCGCTGTTCCTCGCGTTCCCGCCGCTCGACTGGTGGCTGTGCGCGCCGCTCGGCATCGGCCTGATCGCCGCCTCCATCCACGGCACCCGCCCCCGCCGCGCCGCCTGGATCGGCTACCTGGCGGCGGCGGTGTTCCTGCTGCCAACCGTCGCCTGGGTGCGCACGATCGGCGACGACGTGTGGATCATGCTGGTCGCCACCGAGAGCTTCTTCTACGCCGCCATGGCCGCGCTGGCGGCGCTGGTGTTCCGGCTGCGCGCCTGGCCGCTGTGGTTCGGCGGCCTGTGGGTGCTCATGGAGTGGGCGCGCGGCCTGGTGCCCATCGGCGGGTTCCCGTGGGCGCGGGCGGCCTTCAGCCAGGGCGAGTCGCTGTTCACGCCGTACGCCGCGCTCGGCGGCGCGCCGCTGGTGTCGTTCGCGGTCACGCTGTGCGGCGCGCTGCTGGCGTACGCGGCGCTCAACCGGCCCGCGAGGGCGGTGGCCAGGGCCGTGCCGGTCGGGCTGGCGGTGGCCGTGCCGGTGCTGGGGCTCGCGGTGCCGAGGTTCGGCGACGAGGGCCGCTCGATCAACGTCGGCGTCGTGCAGGGCAACGTCCCTGGCCGCGGCATGTACGCGCTCGGCGACGAGCCCGCCGTCGTGCTGCGCAACCACGCCAACGAGACCAAGCGCCTGGCCCAGGCCGTACGCGACGGCAAGCTGCCCAAGCCCGACATCGTGGTCCTGCCGGAGAACTCCACCGACATCGACCCCTACCGCGACCCGTACGCCCGCCAGATCATCCACGACTCCGTGCAGGACGTCGGCGTGCCCACCCTGGTCGGCGCGGTCGTGGCCATCGGCGACGAGCACCGCGCCACCCGCAGCCTCGTCTGGGACCCGGTCACCGGCCCCGGCGCCTACTACGACAAGCAGCACCTGGTGCCGTTCGGGGAGTACACCCCGTTCAAGGAGATCGTGCTGGCGCTGTGGGAGCGGGCCAGCCTCGTCGGCCGCCAGTCGATCGCCGGCACCAGGCCGGGCGACCTGAAGATGGGGCCGGTCACCGTCGGCGCCGTCAACTGCTACGAGGTCGCCTACGACGACACCGTGCGCGGCACCGTGCGCGCCGGCGGCACCCCGCTCGTCGTGCAGACCAACAACGCCAGCTACGCCCTGTCCAACCTGCCGTCCCAGCAGCTCGCCATGTCGAAGCTGCGCGCGGTCGAGCACAACAGGGCCGTGGTCACCGCCGCCACGACCGGGATCTCCGCCTACGTGACGCCTGAGGGTAAGGTCTCCTGGCAGACTCGCGAGCTTGTCGCTGACATGAACGTGGTCAAGGTGCCCGTACGCACACAGGAGACAATCGCCACAAAGGTGGGCGCTCTTCCTGAATGGGCATTGATGGTGATGGGAGCGGCGGCGGCCGGGTTCGCCGCGTGGCGTGGCAGGCGGCGAGGCGATCGGATGAGGAACGACGGATGATGGAGAGTCTCGGCCGGGTGCTCGTCGTCGTGCCGACGTACAACGAGCGCGACAACCTGCCGGCGATCGTCCAGCGCGTACGCGCGGCCGTGCCCGAGGCCCATGTGCTGGTCGCCGACGACAACAGCCCCGACGGCACCGGCGAGGTGGCCGACACCCTCGCCGCCGGCGACGAGCAGGTGCACGTGCTGCACCGGCCGGGCAAGCAGGGGCTGGGCGCCGCCTACATCGCCGGGTTCCGCTGGGGGCTCGACGAGGGCTTCGACGTCCTGGTCGAGATGGACGCCGACGGCTCGCACCAGCCGGAGGAGCTGCCGAAGCTGCTCGAGGCGCTGGCCGAGGGCGCCGACCTCGCCATCGGCTCCCGCTATGTCCCCGGCGGCAAGGTCGTCAACTGGCCGCAGCGGCGCGAGCTGCTGTCCAAGGGCGCCAACATCTACACGCGGGTGATGCTCGGCCTGCCGGTCCGCGACGCGACCGCGGGCTTTCGCGCCTACCGCGCGGCCACGCTGGAGAAGGTGGGCCTCGCCGGCGTCGAGTCGCAGGGCTACTGCTTCCAGGTGGACCTCACGCTGCGCACGTCCCGCCACGGGCTGCGGGTGGTGGAGGTGCCGATCACGTTCGTGGAGCGGACGGTCGGCAAGAGCAAGATGAGCGGCAAGGTCATGTCCGAGGCGCTGTGGCGGATCGGCATGTGGGGCGTCACCGGGCTCCCGAAGCGCCTCAAGGGCGGCGGCGCCCGCGACTAGCCCGGGCGTGGGGGACGGCGTCGCGCGACCGGCGGCGTCCGGCCCGGCGCTCGAAGGACGGCGGCGTGCCGCTGGCGGCGTCCGGCCCGGCGTTCGAGGGACGGTGGCGTGCGGCCGGCGGCGTCCGGCCCGGCGTTCGAGGGACGGTGGCGTGCGGCCGGCGGAACGCTTCGAGGGCGCCGGGCGTTGTCCAGTGCAGTGACGCGTGTGCGGAATCGAGGGTTGAAACGATGCGGCTGCTGCTATTCCTGGCCTTCCTGGTCATCCCCATCCTGGAGATCTGGCTGCTGATCCAGGTCGGTCAGGTGATCGGCGGGCCGGCCACGATCGCCCTGCTCATCGCCGACAGCCTGCTGGGCGCGTGGCTGGTGCGCCGCGAGGGCCGGCGGGCGTGGCGGGCGCTGCAGGAGGCCATGCAGAGCGGGCGCATGCCCGACCGCGAGCTGGCCGACGGCGGCATCATCCTGGTCGGCGGCACGCTGCTGCTGGCGCCCGGGTTCTTCCTCGACGTGTTCGGGCTGCTCTGCCTGATCCCGGTGACCCGGCCGATGATGCGCCGCCTCGGGGCGTGGTTCTTCGAGCGCCGGATCAAGCGCCTGGCGCAGTCGTCCCCGTACGCGAACCTCTTCCCGCCCGGCGGCTTCCCCGGCCCGGACGCGGCCCACTACGACCCCCACCATGACGGCCGCGACGCCGGCGCGCCGCAGGGCGGCCGGGTGGTGCACGGCGAGGTCATCCGCGAGGACCGCGACTCCTGAAGCACGCACAGAGAAACCCCCGGGCTCAAGCCCGGGGGTTTTCACCGTGAGAGGAAGTCAGGCGCTCTTACGACGCTGAGCCCGCAGGACGGCGAGCCGCTCGTTGAGCACCTCCTCGAGATCTTCTATGGACCGTCGCTCCAAGAGCATGTCCCAATGTGTCCGCGGGGGCTTGGTCTTCTTCGACTCCGGCTGCTCGCCGTCCACCCGCAGCGCGGTCGCGCCGCACATGCGGCACTCCCAGCTCGCGGGAATCTCGGCCTCGGCGGCAAGCGGAACCTCGAAGCGATGGCCCTTCGGACAGGTGTACGACACCTCCTGGCGCGGGGCCAGATCCGTGTTACGGTCGTTCTCGTAGCTGGTTGCCCCGAGCCGGGTGCCACGAAGCGCGCGCTCGCCCATGTTTAAATGCCTCCTACAGGGCCCCCTTGCGTGGGGGGTCTGTCTCCCACGGTGTCTAACGCTTGGTACCGTGATGGGATTCCCACCCGCGGGGTGATCCAATCGCGCTTGGGGCCTCGGTTCTTCGCGTGATCGCCGATCAGGCCCGTAGCCTGCGGGAATCCCGGGGCATGCGCGTCGCGGGGGTCATATTTCCGGATTTTGTTTCTGTACGAAGTCGCTCACCGCGGGCCGGAACACTCCGTGACGGTCAGACGCCGGTCACTCCGTCGACCATCTCGCGCACCATGTCGAGGTGCCCGTTGTGCCGGGCGGTCTCCTCGATGAGATGCATCAGCACCCACCGCAGCGTCACGTGGTCCTCGTCGCGGTCGGTCCACTTGGCCCGGTCGTCCAGGTCGTGGGCGGCGACCAGCTCGCGGTAGCGGGCGCACTGCGCCTCGTACTCCGCGAGCAGCCGCGCGATCGGCATCTCCACGGCGATGCGCATCTCGCGGTCGGGGTCCTCGTCGGTCCACGGGCCCTGGTCGTCCTCGCCGAGAAACACCACCTGGAACCAGAAGTACTCGACCCAGCGGACGTGGTTCACCAGGCCGGACATCGTCATCAGCGGCGACGTCGGCAGCGGCGCGCGGCGCGCGTCCTCCTCCGCCAGGCCCTCGCACTTGGCGTGCACGGTGGCCCTGGCGTAGTCGAGGTACGTGGTGAGCGTGGCGCGCTCGTCCCAAGCCGGGGGAGTGTAGGTGCGCTTCATGCCCGGCATCATGCTGGCGCCCCGCACCGGTGTCGAATGGTTTACCGGTGTCCGTCCCTGGCTGGGGCGGTACGGGCGATTGGATCGGGTCGAAGACACGGCGATAGACTGGTTTTCGGTGTGAAAACCGATATCAGCCGCGAAACGTTCACCGGTGACCGTCCGGAGTCTGCATGGAGGAAGAGATGGCCGATGTGGACGTGTGGGTTTATACGTTGTCCGGTATGGCAGGAAAATCGCAGCGGGTGACCGTGCACCTGACGGGAGGGCAGTCGCTCAAGGGGGCGGTCGTCGAGCTGGATCGGTCCCGGAACACCGTCGTGCTCGACGAATACGCCCACGGGTCCGCGTCCACCCGGCACGAATCCCCTGTGCACACGATCCTGCTGACCGCCGTACAGGCTGTCACGGTGCACGAGCAGGAATAGCGCGGGTTTGGAGCGCGGGTGGGGGCGTGGTAGGCTGACTGGTGTTGCAGTTGTTGTACCCATAAGAAGACTTTGTGCGCGTCTGGCAGAGTTTCGCCAGGCGCGTTTTTGTTTCCCGGTCATCTCCGGATGGGCTTTCATCGCGGCGACACGGCGATCCGCGCGGTGCGGATCGCGTCCCTGCACATCTCAGAAGGAGATCGACATGGCTTCCGGAACCGTCAAGTGGTTCAACTCCGAAAAGGGCTTCGGCTTCATCGAGCAGGACGGCGGCGGCGCCGACGTCTTCGCCCACTACTCCAACATCGTCAGCAACGGTGGCTACCGTGAGCTGCACGAGGGCCAGAAGGTGTCCTTCGACGTCGTGCAGGGCCAGAAGGGCCCGCAGGCGGAGAACATCGTCGCCGCCTGACCCGGCAGACATCCACGGGCCGGGCCCGCACCCTTCCGAGGGTGCGGGCCCGGCCTGTTTTGTGGGGTCGTCTGACCGGGGCTGCGGGTTCGGCGTGCTCCTGGAGAAGGTGCGGGCCCGGCCCGGCCCATACAGAGGGTGCGGGCCCGGCTCGTTTCTTCCAGGGCGTGGATCCGGCTCGTTCTTTCCGCGGTGCGGCCCCCGGCTCGTTCCTTCCACGGGTGTGGGCCTTCTCCAGGGCTCTTCCACGGTGTGGGGCCGTGAGTGGTGGGGGGTGGGCGGCGTAGGGTGGGGAGTCTGGGATATCTCGCATGCCGGCAGCCGCGTCGGCGTCGCCCCGGCCACAGCCGGCCTTCGACCGCCGGAGACAGGCGGCACACCGATGCCGAACCGCCGCTCACCGACCGCCTCCCTCATCTCCCTCCGACCGGCCCGGCTGTTCCTCGAACCCACCCTGACCCGCGACGGGACGCTCGACGGCGCCTGGTGGCCGCACAGCACCGACCTCCGGCGCGAGCTGCCCGCGTTCGTCCGCGCCCTTGAAGACCGGATCGGGCCCGTGCTGCGGGTCGGGCTCGACAGTCAGGCGTGGGACGAGGTGCCGGCGCATCTGGTCGTCGACGGACGGTTCGTACGGATCAGCGGCCATCCGGCCACCCCGCACACCATCCGCGTGATCCGCGGCGGCCAGGACGGCTTCCTGCTGCTGGTCATCCCACCGGACACCGCCGGCTCTGTCGCCGCGACCGCGATGCGAACCGCCGCCCGCACCGGCAACACGCTGTCGGCCCACGACATCCTCGCCACCCCTGGGACGCTTCCACCGGACGCGGAGTGGCGAATGCGCCGCTACCGCGACTCGGACAGAGCGGCCGTCGAGGCCCTCGCCCTCGCCGACGCCCTCGCTGCTCTCGCCTTTACGGACGCCGTCGCTCTTCCGGACGCCCTTGCCGCCGCCGGCGTCCTCGCTCTCTCGCCCGCCTCCGCCCCCGCCGTCGCCGACGCCTGTGAGTTGTCCGGGCTTGACGGTGCGCTCGGCGGACATGTGGCAGGGACGGCCTATGAGGAGCCTGAGATTCATGTGCTGGAGGGGCCGGGCGGGCGGGTGCTTGGGGCGGTGGCCTATGCGTTGCGGCGGGATCGTGCGGCCGGGCGGATCCTGTGGTTGCACGGAGGCGAGGTGCCGGAGGTCGTTGAGGCGCTCGTTCGACGCGCTCTCAGCGGGATGGGCGGCGTGCCCGTGCATGCCTTCACCGACGAGCCGGGCGGGCGGCCAGGGACTGCTCCGGCGGCTCTGCCTGCGGGGCGGCGGGCCGTCACGCTCGCGGTGTTCGAACGGGAGGGGTTCGTCGCCAGGGACTCGTGGCGGCAGCTGCGGCGGACGTCGCCGTGCGAGCCGGGCGCGGGGCCGTACCCGATGGTCGATGTGGTCGTCAGCGGGACGCCGCGGGGCTGGTGGCTCAAGGCCCCCGGCGATGACGCGGCGGCCGCGCTGGTCGCTCAGGAGCCGGTCGGCGGGCGCGGCGTCGTGTGGTGGCTCGGCGCCGACGCCGGGCACGCCGACCCCGATCTCGAACGGGCGCTCCTGCTGCGTGCCGACGCCCTCCTGACCGAGCACGGGGCCCGCGAGACGGTCCTGTACGCGGCCGGAGACCCCGAGCCGTCGTGGGAGCTGTTCACCGCCGCGGGCTTCACCGAGATCGACCGCCTGGCCTCCTTCACGCGCCCGGCCACCCCGGCGGGAGCGCCCGCAGACCATCCGGCCTTCGTCCGCGCCGCCGCCTCCCCGTCCGCCGATCGCCCGTCCGCTGATCGCGCGGCTTCCATGCCTCTGCCCGCCTCCGTGAGCCCGTCCGCTGGTCGCTCGTCCTCCATGCGTTCGGCTGTCCCCGCGTCCTCGGCCGCTGATCGGTCGTTCTTTGCGCGGTCGGCTGCTCCGGCAAGCGCGCCTGGTGATCGTTCGTTCCTGCCATAAGCGAAGGGGTGCCTGTCATCGCCTGTTGTTCCGTCTCCCCGTCCGCCCCCTGTCCGCCCGACCAGCCCGTACGTCCGGCGTGCCGGCATGTGAGTGAGGCGAAGCTGACCGGGGGGCGGTTGCCGGCCGCGGCCGCTGCCCAATGGGTGTGCCCGCATGAGAAGTCCGCCGCCCAGGGGTGTGTCACGTGCTACGACGACAGTTCCGCGGCCGGGCCTGCGGCGCCGGTCTGGGAGCTGGCGGTGTGGTTCACCTCCGAGCGGCCTATGCCGATCGCGGCGCTGAAGGACGTGCGGCGGCACGGTGGACGGTTCGCGCTTGATCAGCCGTCAACGCCCCTGGTTTACCTGCTCAGCGGGCAGGTACGGGCCGCCACCGCCGCGCAGGCCGTCGCGGGGCTCGTCGGGTTCCTGCTGGCCAACCGGCATGTCGTGGACGCGTTCGTGGTGACGGAGATACGGGCGGTGCACAGGACGGTCGGGGGAAGCGGGCCAATAGCGGGTCAAAGTCTCATGGTGTGAGAGTCGTCGCCGGTCGCCGGGGAAGCGCATCCCTTGAGGGCCGGACACCTCGTGGGGAGGGGCGCCGTGCGGGAACCCGGCATGGGCTTCGTCCTGGTCGGCTACGACGAGTCGCCGGGGAGCGAGCAGGCGCTGCGGTGGGCGGTGGAGGAGGCGCGGCTGCGCGGGCTTGCCGTAGTGGTGTGTCATGCCTGGAATTGGCCATATCCGCTGCGTGCGGTCAGCCGGGCGTTGCTCGCCGAGGTCGAGCGGGTCGCCGCCGGGGTCGTGGAGGACGGCGTACGGCGGGTGCGTGCGCTGGGCGGGGTGCCGGACGTCCGGCCGCTGCTGGTCAAGCGGCCCGCGTCTGCGGTGCTGCTGGAGGCCGCGGCGGAGGCGGAGCTGGTGGTACTGGGGTCGCGCGGGGTGGGCGGGTTCGAGGATCTCAGGGTGGGCTCGGCGGCCGTCCAGGTGCCCGCGCACAGCCCCACGCCCGTCATCGTCGTCCGCCCTTACGACCGTGACGACGACCATGACGACGACCATGACGACGACCATGTCGATGGCCCGCCCGGCACTCGCCCCGATGAGGACGCACGCTCCCAGGAGGGGGCCGGTGGTGGGCGGATCGTGGTGGGGGTGGACGGGTCGCCGGCCAGCCTGGCGGCGTTCGGGTTCGCGGTGCGTGAGGCGGCGCTGCGGGACGGGGTCGTGGAGGCGGTGTGCGGCTGGTGGGACCCGTGCGCGTGGCAGGGGCACGAGGAGCCGTTCGTGGACAACGCACGAATGCGGGCCGAGGCGGAGTCGGGCTTCAGGGACGTCGTACGCCGCCTGGCCGGCTGCGGGCCCGACGTGCCGGTGACGGCCACCTTCGAGGCCGAGCGGCCGCCCAGGATGGTCGTGGAGTCGGCCAAGGGCGCGACGCTGCTCGTCGTGGGCCGCAGCCACAGGCAGGCGGGCGTGCTGGTCGGGCCCGTACTCCAGGCGGCGCTGGCCGAAGTGCGCTGCCCGGTCGCCGTGACCCCGCCGCCGAGCTGAGCAGGGCCGCGCGATAACGTCCCAATGAGTGGATTTGATACCTATTTCCCCAAAAAGTGACGTGTATCACGCAACTTCACGGGTCTTACTTGCGTCCTACCTGACATCGTGTTGATCTCTTATGTGAAGGGACATTCGTTGGGCATGCTCAAGAAGACCGCAGCCGTGGCATTCGGCCTGGCGGCCGCGCTCGCCGGCACGATCGCCACCAGCGGCCCCGCCATGGCGGCGGACACGCCGATCGCGGCCTGCGGCGGTGGCAGCTACCACGTGATCGACAGCCATGCCCTCGGCTCCAGTGCCGTCGTCTACCTCCTCTACAACGGCTCCACCAACTGCGTGGTGACCTGGAAGACGGGCGCCAGGGGCAACAGCACCTGGGTTGAGGCGCGCGTTCGCCACGACCACATGTACTTCAATGTGGACGAAGGCAACTTCAAGTACTACGCGGGACCGGCCAAGGCGAAGGGCGCCGCCGGCAGCTGCATCATGTGGGGCGGCTCGTACGGCAACACGTCCTACCTCAGCGGATGGGAGCACTGCGGCTGATCGGCTAACCGAACTCCGGGCGGGGGCGCCAGGCGCGGAGTGCGCCCCCGCCCGGGCTCCATGGAGCCGCACCGCGCCGCGAGTCATGTGAACGGAAGGCCGATGCCCGCGCCCGACCTCCAGGCCCGACAGGCCCGTGCCGCCGTCGCGGCGCTGTTCCTCACGAACGGCGCCGTGTTCTTCAACGTCGTCCCGCGCTACCCGCAAATCAAGGCCGAGCTCGACGTCGGCAACGCGGTCTTCGGCGGCGCGGTGGCCGGCATGCCGATCGGGGCGTTGCTGGCCGGGCTGCTCGCCGGGGCGGCCGTGCGGCGGTTCCGCTCGTCGCGGGTGGCGGCGTTCGGGATCGTGCTCATGACGGTCGTGACGGTGGCCGTCCCGTTCGTCCCCAACTGGGTGGCCTTCTGGGGGGTGTTGTTCGTCCTGGGGGCACTCGACGCGGTCGTGGACGTCGCCCAGAACGCTCACGGGCTGCGCGTGCAGCGCATCTACCGGCGTTCCATCGTGAACTCGCTGCACGGCGTGTGGAGCGTCGGCGCCGTGCTGGGCGGTCTGATGGGCTCGGCCGCCGCCGGCCTGCACCTGCCGCTCGCGGTGCATCTGACGATCTCCGGCGCCCTGTTCAGCGCCGTCGCCCTGACCGCCTACCGCTTCCTGCTCCCCGGCTCCGACGACACCGAACGGGCCGCCGCAGCGCCCGAGGGTGGGCGGTCGCTTCCGGGGACGTCCACTCGTGAGCGGTGGCGCGCGCTGGCCGGGCCGGCCATGCGGACGGTCATCCTGCTCGGCGTGGTGGCCGCCTGTGGTGCGCTCGTCGAGGACGCCGGCGCGTCCTGGGGTGCGTTGTTCCTCAGCGGCGACCTGGGCGCGGACGCCGCCACCGCGGGCCTCGCCGTCGTCGTCTTCCAGACCGCCATGACCGCGGGGCGGCTCACCGGCGACCGCGCCGTGGACCGCTTCGGGCAGCGGACGGTCGCACGGGCCGGGGGCCTGTTGGCCGCGGCCGGGATGGGCGCCGCGCTGGCGGTGCCGACCGTGCCGGCGGCGCTGGCCGGGTTCGCGCTGGCCGGGCTGGGTGTCGCCACTCTCGTGCCGGCCGCCATGCACACCGCCGACGAGCTGCCCGGGCTGCCGCACGGCACCGGACTGACCGTCGTGAGCTGGCTGCTGCGCGGCGGCTTCCTCGTCTCACCGCTCCTCGTCGGAGCCGTCGCCGACCTGGCCGGCCTGCGCGTGGGGCTGCTCTCGGTGGTGCTGGCGGGCGTGATCACGATCGCCCTGTCCCGCACCCTGGCGAACCGCACCGCCTGAGATCACGCCTCGCGCTGGATGTCCGTGATGGCGGACTCGTACGCCAGCAGGGTGTCGACGAACAACCGGCGCTGCTCGTCCGTCAGCGGCGCCAGAGCGCGGCGCCAGGCCCGCGCGCCCGGGGACAGCCACTGCGAGATGGCCGGGCGGCTCGCCTGGCTGATGTCGATGATGCGGCGGCGCCGGTCGGCGTCGTCCTCACGCCGCTCCAGCACCCCCTTACGGCTCAGCTCGCTCACGATGAGGCTCACCGTGGTCGGCGCGACGCCCAGCGCGCCGGCGAGCTGGGAGACGGTCAGCGGGCCGTCGAGCAGCAGCATCGACAGTAGCGACAGGTGCCGTGGCGCGAGGTCGAGCGAGCGCAGCTCCTCGGGCGGCGGCGTGCGCTTGGCCCGGCCGATCAGCCGGGGCATCACGAGCATCAGCGCGCGGACGGCATCGTCCGCGGGTTCGGGTGTTGACATGCGTCGGGCCTGCCAATTAGCTTTGCTGTCAAAGGTACTTTGTTCTCAAAAACAATTGTAATGGGGGGCGTCATGCCGCACCTGACCGTTCATGCCCTCGAAAGCGATCTCGCCGGCCGCGAGAGCGAGCTGATCGCGGCACTCACCGACGCCGTCGTCGCCGTCTACGGGGAGTGGGCGCGGGAGATCGCGGAGGTCCGGCTCGTCGGCGTCCCGGCGGGTCGCTGGGGCATCGGCGGCAAGCAGGCCGAGGATCCGGCGCCGAGCGTGACGTTCGGCGTCAAGGACATCGCCTTCACCCGTCCCGACAGCGACCGGATCGTGGCCCGCCTGATCTCCGGCGTGACGGACGCGATCGCCGGCGTCGTCGGCGAGCGCGTCCGCCCGAGGGTGGCCGTTGACCTGGTGAGCATGCCCACCGGACGCAGCGGCGTCGGCGGCGTCGTGATCACGTCCTAGACACCTGGTCAGACGCCGTCCGGGACCTCGTTGCCGGCCGCGCGGATGGCCTTGGGCAGGTTGGTGAGGGCGAGCAGCACGAAGCCGATCACGAAGAAGACGATCATCGACATGATCGCGATCCGGTAGCTGTTGGTGAGCTGCAGCGCGATGGTGACCGTCAGCGCGCCGATGAACGCCGACCCCTTGTCGCTGATCTGCAGCAGGCTGAAGTACTCGGCCTCCCGACCCTTCGGGATCACCAGCGAGAACAGCGAGCGCGACAGCGCCTGCGTGCCGCCCAGCACGATCGCGATCGCGAACGCCATCAGGTAGAACTGCAGCGCCTGCCCCTCGGCCACGAACATGGCCATCGACACGATCGCCGTCCACAGCACCAGGCTCGCCAGCACCGTCCGCTTGGTGCCGTAGCTGCGCGCCAGCCGGCCCAGCAGCAGCGCCCCGAAGAACGCCACGAACTGCACCATCAGGATCGCGGTGATCTGCACGGTCTGCGGCAGCTTCAACGCCTCTGAGGCGAACGCCGCGCTGTTGCCGATGACCGTCTGCACGCCGTCGTTGTAGACCAGGTACGCCACCAGGAACAGCAGCGTCAGCGGATACTGCCGAAGGCCGGAAAGGGTCCGGCCGAGCTGGCGGAAGCTGCCGCCGACCGAACGCAGCGCGGTCGTCTCGTGCCTGGGCACCGGCCGGTTGCGCAGCCGCAGCAGCGGGATGATCGTGAACGTCGCCCACCACAGGCCCGCCGACATCATGCAGATCCGCACCGCCATGCCCTCGGTCAGGCCGAGACTCTCGTGCTGGAGGTAGAGGACCAGGTTGAGCGCCAGCAGCAGGCCGCCGCCGAGATAGCCGATGGCCCAGCCGCGCGAGGAGACCGCGTCGCGTTCCTCGGCGGTGGAGATCTGCGGCAGGAACGAGTCGTACACCACGATCGAGGAGCCGTAGGCCAGGTTGGCCGCGATGAACAGCACGCCGCCCAGCATGTAGCGGTCGCCCTCGACGAAGAACAGCCCCATCGCGGCCAGCGCGCCCGCGTAGGCGAACAGGCCGAGCATCTCGCGCTTGCGCCCGGTGTGGTCGGCCAGCGCCCCCACGATGGGCAGGAACACGATCTGCAGCAGCACCGCGACCGTGGTGATCAGGCCGAAGAACGCGGCGGGCCTGATGTCGGCGCCGAGCACGTCCACGTAGCCGAGCCCCGGGTTGGCGGCGGCCAGCTCGTCGAACGTCGACACGCACGTGCCGGAGGCGATCGACGGGAAGTCCTTGGCGCAGGCGGCGGTCTTGGCGACCGGGATCAGGTAGGGGCCGAGGAAGACCGAGATGACCGTGGTGTAGAAGGCGGAGTTGGCCCAGTCGTAGAAGTACCAGCCGCGTTGCTCGCGCCGGCGCGCTGCGGGGGAGTCGTCGAGGGCCGCGGGGGGTGCGGATGCGGGCATGGTGTCGGGTAGCTCCTCTGCGGGGGGCCGGGCGTGTCGGGGGATGTCGTGCCGGTTAGGGAACCTCAGGCGGCCAGGCCGGAGTGCCAGAGCCCGCGGCGGTCGAGCACGTCGCGCAGGCCCGTGACGTTGTCGGTCATGATGCCGTCGACGCCGAGGTCGAGCAGCTGCTCCATGCGGGCGGTGTCGTTGATCGTCCACACGTGCACCTGCATGCCGAGGGCGTGGGCCGTACGGACCAGGCGGCGGGTGGTGACCCGCAGCCCGCGGAAGCCCACCGGCACCTGCGCGCAGGGGACCCCGGCGCGCGACAGGCGGGCCAGCATGCGGCCGTAGCCCGAGGTGGTGGCGGCGGCGCGCAGCGCGGCGACGCCGCGCGGGCCGAGCGCCGAGCACACCTCCCTGCGCAGCGCCCGCCTGGCCGCCAGCAGCCGCTCGTCGTTGAACGAGGTGAGGCAGACGCGGTCGTAGGCGTTGGTGCGCCTGACCGCCTCGGCCAGCGGGCCGATGGCCGCCCACTCCTTGACGTCGATGTTGAAGCGGTGCTCGGGCCAGGTGCCGAGCAGATCCTCCAGGAGCGGGATCTCGTGCACGCCGTTGATGCGGGCCCGCTTGACCGCCCGGTAGGGCAGCTCGGAGATGCGGCCGCGCTGGTCGGTCACCCGGTCGAGGGTGTGGTCGTGGAAGGCCAGCAGCACGCCGTCGGACGTGGCGTGCGCGTCCGTCTCGAGGTAGGTGTAGCCGAGCCCGATCGCGCGCTCGAAGGCCGCGACGGAGTTCTCGGCGCCCTCCGCCGCGCCTCCGCGGTGGGCGAAGGCCAGCGGGCCCGGGTGGTCGAGGAAGGCGAATCGGCGGCTCAGCACGTGCAGAAGTATGCCCTTCCGTGGTGAACGGTTCGGTTACGAATCGGGGAGATTCTGCCACTCCTGCCGACGGGCCTCGGCGAGCGCGATGGCCGCCGCCACCGCCACGTTGAACGAGCCCACCCGGCCGACCTGCGGGATGTAGCAGGCCCCGTCGACCGCGTCGAGCAGGGCGGGGGAACAGCCGTGGTCCTCGCTGCCGACCACCAGGCACACGTCGCGGGCCAGGTCGGCGCGGTGCAGCGGCACCGACTCGGCGGTCAGCTCGATGGCCAGCACGGTGTAGCCCTCGTCCCTGGCCGCCTTGACCGCCTCGGTGGCCGGGATCGCCTCATGCCAGGTGACCAGGCGCTCGGTGCCGAGCGCGGTCTTGCCCGCCTTGGGGTTGGTGGGCGGGGTGGCGTTGCCGGCCAGCCAGATCTCCTCCACGCCGAACGCGGCGGCGCTGCGGAAGATCGAGCCGACGTTGAACGGCCCGGTGACCGACTCGATGATGAGGCCGAGCCGGTTGCCGGTGTTTCTGCGCCAGGTGCGGTTGAGCCGCTTGACGTCGGTGGGGCGCAGCTGTCTTCTCAACGGGTCACCTTCAGGATGCGGTAGGCGGCCCTGCTGGCCTCGCGTGAGGTCTGCCAGCCCTGCTCGCCGAGCCAGCGCTGCAGGGAGTCGGAGCCGAGGTGTTTCTGGACGACCAGGTAGGCCTCGCCGTCGGGCGTCAGCCGGGTCAGCCACCTGGTGAGCATGTCGTGCAGCGCCTGCTTGCCGATGCGGATCGCAGGGTTGGACCAGATGGCCCGGAACGTCACGCCGCCGGGCACGTCGTCGATGTGCGCGGTGCGGACGTTGCCGAGCTTCGCGGCCTCGGCGTTGCGCCCGGTCAGCTCGAGGCTGCGGCGGTTGACGTCGATCGCCCACACGGTGGCGCCCGGCGCCCGCGCCGCCATGGTCAGCGCGACGGGCCCGTAGCCGCAGCCCAGGTCGAGCAGGTCGCCCTCCTGAGGCGGCGGCGGGACGCTCTCCAGCAGCACCCGCGTGCCGACGTCGACCCGCTCGGGGGAGAACACGCCGCGGTCGGTCTCCAGCCGCAGATGCAGGTCGGGCAGGACGAGATCGACCGACCCCGGCCTGCTCGCGGTCTTCGGCTGCTCGGAGAAGTAGTGGGCCACGTCGGAAAACGTTACGGGATCCGCGAACCGAACAGCACCGCGGCGCCCGCCACCAGCAGCCCGGCCACGATCGCGGCCACGATGAACCACTGCGTGACCTCCTGGTTGACCAGCTTGTAGCCGAGCGAGGTGCCGATCTGCTCGTAGACCTCGCGCAGCTCGCTGCCGGACTCGGCGGTGTAGGCCCGTCCGCTGGTGCCGTCGGCGAGGGCCTGCAGCGTCTGCTTGTTGACCGGCACGTTCACCGGGCGGCCGTCGATGCTGACCGTGCCCTCCTGGGTGCCGTACGCGATCGTGGAGACCGGGACGCGGGCCTGCTGCGCCGCCTCGATGGCCTCGTTGACCGACCGGCCCGAGGTGTTGTCGCCGTCCGACAGCAGCACGATCGCGGCCGGCGGCGGGTCGGTCGCGGCCTGCTGGTCGAAGGAGCGCACCGATTCCAGCGAGTTGAAGACCGCCTCGCCGATGGCGGTGCCCGGCCGGGTGGTGAGGTTGCCGAGCGCGGTGACCACGGCCTGGTGGTCGGTGGTGGGGGAGACGATCACGTTGGCCGAGCGGGCGAAGGAGACGACGCCCACGTTGAAGCGGTCGGGCAGCTCCTGGGCGAACGCCTGCGCGGCGGCCTTGGCGGCGCTGATGCGGTCGGGCTGCACGTCGTCGGCGTCCATGGACAGCGAGATGTCCAGGGCGATCATGATGGTCGCGCGGTCGCGGGGGACGCGTACCTGGTCGGCGGGCTTGGCGGCGCCGACGACCAGCAGCGACATCATGACGAGGAACAGCGCGGGCGCGACGTGCCGGCGCCAGCCGGGACCGGCGGGGGCGACCAGGTTGAGCAGGGCCAGGTTGGTGAAGCGCACCGTGTAGCGGCGGCGGGCGAACATGGCCGCCACGTAGCCCGCCACGAGCAGCAGCACGAGCACGAACAACCACAGCCAGGCGGGGGCGAGAAAGGTCATGCGGACGGCCTCCTGTGGGCGAGGTGGCTCATGCGGCGCTGGCGCAGCACGAACTGCGCGACGTCGAACACCCAGTCGCGGTCGGTGCGCAGCACGAGGTGGGCGACACCGGCGCGGCGCAGGGCCAGGCGGGTGCTCTCGCGCTGCAGGGCCGCGGCCTCCGCGTACGCCTGCCGGATTTTCGGCGAAAGGTGCACTTCGCGTACGTTCCCGGTCTCGGGGTCGGCGAACGCGACCCGGCCCACGTCGGGCAGCTCCAGCTCGCGGGGGTCGATGACCTCGACGGCCAGCACCTGGTGGCGGGCCGCGAGGCGGCGGATCGGCCGCTCCCAGGGGCGCTCGGCGTCGGGGTCGAGGTCGGGGTGCGCGTCGAGGAAGTCGGAGACGATCAGCCGCAGGCCGCGGCGCCGCCGGGTGGCGTTGAGTATGTCGATGCCTTCGGCGAGGTCGGGCGGGTCGTCCACGATGCTGCCGCGCGGCGCGTCCATGAGGGAGTGCAGCAGGCCGTAGAGGGCGGGGCGGCCGGTGCGGGCGGGCATGCGGTGCACGTACTCGTCGTGGATCACCAGCGCCCCGAACCGGTCGCCCATGCGGCTGGACAGGAACCCGATCGCGCCGATCGCCGCCACCACCAGGTCGCGCTTGTCGCTGTCGGCGGTGCCGAAGTCCATGCTGGGCGACAGGTCGGCCAGCGCCCACGTCTCCAGCTCGCGGTCCGCGATCAGGTCGCGGACGTGGGGGATGGTCGTGCGGGCGGTGACCGCCCAGTCCATGCGGCGCACGTCGTCCTCACCGGCCACGTAAACGCGGCTGTCGCCGGCCTCGCTGCCGGTGCCCGGCAGCAGGCCCTGGTGGGCGCCGTGCAGCAGGCCGTCGAGCCGGCGGGTGACGGTCAGCTCGAGTCGCCGCAGCGCCTGTTCTGCTGTGTTGCTCAACGGTTCTGGTTCCAGACGACGAGGGGCGGGGGTACGGCGTGCAGGATCTGCTTGACCACCTGCTCGGGATCGACCCCGTCGGCCAGGGCGTCGAAGGTGAGCATCAGCCGGTGGGCCATGACGTCCACCGCGACGTCGCGTACGTCGTCGGGCAGCAGGTAGTCGCGCCCGCGCAGCAGCGCCAGCGCCCGCCCCGCCGACACCAGGCCGAGCGTCGCCCGGGGGCTGACCCCGACCTCGATCGTGTCGGTGAGGTCGGCCAGGCCGTACTCGGCCGGGTTGCGGGTGGACATGACGAGGCGCACGACGTAGTCGGCGACGAGCTGGTGCACCGAGACCTGCTCGGCGGCGTTCTGCAGGGCCAGCAGCTTGGGCGGGTCGAGCACGCGGTCGGGGACGGGCGGGGTGACGCTCATGCGGTGCAGGATCTCCAGCTCCTCGTGGGCGCTGGGATGGGGGACGCGCACCCGGAACAGGAACCGGTCGCGCTGCACCTCGGGCAGCGGGTATACGCCCTCGGACTCGATCGGGTTCTGGGTGGCCAGCACGATGAACGGCCTGGGCAGCGGATGGGTGACGCCGGCCAGCGTCACCTGACGCTCGGCCATGACCTCCAGCAGCGCGGACTGGACCTTGGCGGGGGCGCGGTTGATCTCGTCGGCCAGCAGGAAGTTCACGAAGACGGGGCCTAGCTCGACATCGAACTTCTCATTGGACGGGTGGTAGACGCGGGTGCCGACGATGTCGCTCGGCACGAGGTCGGGGGTGAACTGGATACGGGCGAACGTGCCGCCCACGACGGTGGCCAGGGTGGAGGCGGCGAGGGTCTTGGCGACCCCAGGAACTCCTTCGAGCAGGCAGTGCCCGCGCGCCAGCAGGGCCACGACGAGGCGTTCGACCATGTGGTCCTGGCCGACGATGACACGCCGGACCTCGTCGAGACTCTGACGCAGCAGTGCCGCGTCGTTTCCGCCTGGCAACTCTTCGGCGACGCTCATGACGCCCATTCCACCAAACGCGCCGCAAACTCGCACGACGCCACGTCTGTGCTTACATGGCAAACGTGGCAAGTCCCCTGCAGTACGGCGATCCTCCCCGGCTGGGGCCCTACGTGGTGCAGGCGCGCCTGCACAGCGCGCCCGCCGGATTCGTGTACCTCGGCCAGGGCCCCGACGGGCGGGCCGTGTCGCTCGCGGTGCTCACCCGCGGCGCCGCCTACGACGCCGCGGCCCGCGACCGGTTCGTCACCGCCATCAGGGACGCCGGCGGGCGGGAGCGCTCGGGGGTGCGCGGCTGGCTCAACCGTCCCGCCCGGCCGCGCGGCGGTGGCGCGGTGCTGGAGGGCGCGCCCGAGGTGCTGGCGTACGACGGGGGGCGGGCGCCGTGGGTGGCGGTGCCGTACGCGCCGGGGCGGCCGGGCGCCGAGCGGTTCCTGGAGCCGGTCATGGTGGGCGGGACGCTCATCGGGCAGGCCCATGGGCCGGACTTCGTGCCGTACTGGCTGACCGACCGCGCCCCCGCCCTGCCGGGGCCGCCGCGCCCGCGCCGGCCACTGACCGAGACGCGCAAGCGGGTGCTGATCGCCGCGCTCGCCATGGTGCTGCTGTTGCTGCTGGTGGTGACGATCCTGCTGTTGCTGCTGCTCGGGCGGCAGGACAGCGAGCCGCAGCCCCGGCAGCTCCCGCCGACGGTGTTCGTGCCGACGCCGCCGCCGACTCCCGAGACGCCGGAGCCGCGGCCGTCTCCCTCGCAGTCGCCGTCGCCCACGGAGAGCGGGCAGAGCACGCCGGGACGTTCGCCGGGCGAGGACCCCGGCGACGAGTCGCCGCTGTAATTCGGTTGATCCTCACGTAACGTGAGGGTTTAGCGTCCAGGGTCATGGAATTCATCGTTCACGACACCCTGACCCCGATGGCGTCCCTGCTGGAGCGGCCGCTCTCGCACCGGCCTGACGCGCTGCGGGAACTGCTGGAGCCGATGCGCTCGTCCATCCCGATGCCGGGCGACATCGTCGACATCCACCACCAGGGCGGCGGTTTCCGGGCCGACAGGGATGACCCGCGCTACCTGCCCGCCGTCCGACGCATGATCGAGGAGGACGTGCTCGGCCAGGTGCGGCACGAGCTGGAGCGGGCCTCGCGGGCGCTCGGCGGCGCCGAGCAGGCCGACTCGCTGGAGGTCTTCCTCGTCATGGGCGACCCCGACAACGAGCACCTGATGACGACCGCAGGGGGCTATTACGGCATGGGAGCCGGCACCGGGTACATCTACCTGCTGGCGTGGCCGGCGGACGAGGTGATCGGGCGGATCCCGCACCTGGCCGTGCACGAGTTCCACCACCACGTGCGCTACACCAACGTGGAGTGGAACCCGGCCACCGTGACCGTGGGCGAGCACGTGGTCGGCGAAGGGCTGGCCGAGGCGTTCGTCCGCGAGCAGGCGGGGCCCGAGGCGATGGGGCCGTGGTCGTCCATGGTGGCGGGGGAGGCCTTCGAGCGCGCCCTGGAGCTGATCATGGCCGACTTCGGCCTGCAGGGGATGCAGAACACGCCGGCGTACGTGCTGGGCGACGGCACGGCGCGGAGGTTCGGCCAGGAGCCGCGCGGCATCCCGGACATGGCCGGGTACGCGGTGGGCCTCCACCTGGTCGACCGCGCCCTGGCCGGCACGGGGCTCACCGCGGCCGAGGCCACCGTCGTCCCGGCGGCCGAGCTGCTGCGCCGCGGTGGCGTCCGTCCGTGACGTCAGCCGGGGGAGACGAACCCGGACTCGTACGCGGCGATCACCGCCTGGGTGCGGTCACGCGCGCCCAGCTTGGCCAGGACGTTGCCCACGTGCGTCTTGACCGTCTCCTGGCTGACGACCAGCTCGCCGGCGATCTCCTGGTTGGACAGGCCCCTGGTCATCAGCCGCAGCACGTCGCCCTCGCGCTCGGTCAGCCGGTCGATGCCGGGCACCCGGTCCGGCGACCCCGCCGGTGACCGGCGGCCGGCCAGGGCGCGGATCGCGGCCGGGAACAGCAGTGAGTCGCCGGCCGCGACCATGCGCACGGCCTGGACGAGGTCGTCCGGTCTGGTGCGCTTGAGCAGGAAGCCACTGGCCCCCGCCCGGAGCGCGTCGTAGACGTGGTCGTCGTTCTCGAACGTCGTCACCACCAGCACCTTGGGCGGATCATCCAGGGCCAGCAGCCGCTCGGTGGCCCTGATGCCGTCCACGGCGGGCATGCGGACGTCCATCAGCACCACGTCTGGCCGCTCCCGGCGCACGATGGGCAGCACCTCGGCGCCGTCGGCGGCCTCACCCACGACGGTGAGATCCGGCTCGGCGTCGAGGATGATGCGCAGGCCGGCACGGATGAGATCCTCGTCGTCGGCGATCACGACTCGCAGCGTCATGAACCCGACCGTAGCGGCAGCCGAGCCGTCACCCGCCACCCACCCGCGGCAGGCCCGGCCTCCAGCTCACCCCGCAGCAACCTGACCCGCTCCCGCATCCCCGCCAGCCCGCGCCCCCCGCTCCAGCCACCGCTCCACCCGCCGCCACCGCGTTGGGCGTTGACGACCTCCAGGTGCAGGTCGTCGCCGTGGACGGCGGCGGTCAGGCGGACGGGGCCGTGGCCGTGCTTGATGGCGTTCGTGAGCGCCTCCTGCACGATCCGGTACGCCTCCCGTGACACCACGGCAGGCACCCCGGACAGATCGCCCACCTGCCGCTGCACGGAGGCGCCCGAGGTGGCGATGAGCTCGCCGAGGTCGGCCAGCGTGGCCTGCGGCGTGGTCCGGCGTTCGTCATCCTCGGCGTCCCTGCCAGGGGAGGCGTCGTCTCTCAGGAGGCCGAGGACGTGGTCGAGGTCGTCGAGGGCGGCGCGGGCCGACTGTTCGACGGCGGCCAACGCGGTGCGTGCCGTGGCCCGGGCGTCGTCGGAGTCGCGGTCGAGGACGCGTCCTGCCGCCGCGGCCTGCAAGGTGACGACGCTGAGCGCGTGGCCGACGGAGTCGTGCAGTTCGCGGGCCAGGCGGTTGCGTTCGGCCAGGGCGCGGGCGTGCTCCTCGGCGGCGGCCAGCCGCTCCGAGGGAGTGGGGCCGAGCAGGACGGGAGCCAGCCTGGCCAGCAGCTCGCCGGCTCCGGCCGCCAGGGCGATCAGAGCGATCAGCAGCGCGACCCCGCCAAGCGCCCACAGCACCGCGTTCCAGCCCGGCGTGATCTCCATCCCGCCCAGGTCCGGGGGCGGCCCGGTGAAGAGCACCACGAGCGTGAAGGCCGTGAACGGCAGGATCGCCAGCGTGCAGCCGCTGAGCACGCCGCCGACGCCCAGGTGGAGGGTGAACCAGGCGGCCGTGCGCCGCCGCTCCTGCCAGGTTCTGCCGGTCTGCCGTGGCGGGGTGCGCACGCGTGCCCCCAGCAGGCCCTGCGCCGCGCTCACCTCCAGCCCGCGCACCGGCAGGAACAGCCCGGTGACGGCCACGACGGGCAGCATCGCGGCGAAGACGCCGATCTGCGCAGGCAGCAGCAGGTTGCCTGGCTCGCCGCTCACCAGGCCCGCGACCAGCACGCCGACCATCATGTACGGCATCAGCAGGGCTCCGCCCAGGATGAGGCACGTCCACCGGCGGAACAGGTTCCCTGTCACATCCGAGAGTGTATGTCGAGGAAAAGCCGTCTCCTTCGGCGGTTTCCCGCCGCTTCGAGGTCGCTCACGCGGCGCCTCCGGCGGGGCGGGCGCGCAGGCGGGCGGTGGCCGTCCCGGCGTTGCACCGCAAAGGAGCTGCATATCCCGATAGCCGGTAAGTTCGGACAGATTGCGAGTTCACGGACGGAGACCCCCCTCACCATGACCGACCAGCAGCCCTGGCAGTGGGACGAGCGGACCTGGCGCGGGCACGTCGACCGGGTGCGCGCCGGCCGCAGCCTGCGTCCCGCGTCGTGGCCGGGCGGCGCCCGCGTCGCCGTCGCGCTGTCGTTCGACTCCGACCACGAGACGATCCCGCTCAAGGACGGCGAGACCCGGCCGGGCCGGCTGTCCCAGGGCGAGTACGGCTCCCGCGTCGGCGCCCCGCGCATGCTGCGCCTGCTGGAGCGGTACGGGGTGCCCGCGTCGTTCTTCATGCCCGCCGTGTCGGCGCTGCTGCACCCCGGCGAGGTACGCGACTACGTGGCGGCCGGCCACGAGGTCGCCATGCACGGCTGGATCCACGAGCGCAACATGCGGCTCGCCCCGGCCGAGGAGCGCGAGCTGGCGCTGCGCGCGGCCGACACGCTGGAGCGGCTGTCCGGCACGCGCCCGGTCGGCATCCGCACGCCGTCGTGGGACTTCTCCGACCACACCCTGGCCATCACCCGCGAGCTGGGCCTGCGCTACGACTCCTCGCTGATGGCCGACGACGAGCCGTACGAGCTGCTGGCCGACGGCGAGCCGACCGGCGTGGTGGAGATCCCGGTGGAGTGGATCAGGGACGACGCGCCGTACCTGACGATGGACCGTGACGGCGCGTCGCGGCCCTACACGCCGCCGCGGCAGGCGGCGGCGATCTGGCGCGACGAGTTCGACGAGGCGTACAGGGAGGGCGGGCTGTTCCAGCTCACCCTGCACCCGCACATCATCGGCCACCGCTCCCGCATGGCGGCGCTGCGTGAGCTGCTGCAGCACATCGACGCGCACGAGGGCGTCTGGTACGCCACCCATGCCGGAATCGCCGCGTACGTCTGGGAACACGCGTGACGGTCGCGGCCTCCGCGACCCGGCTGTCCCCTGCTCAGCGCAAGGCCATCGTGGCCGGCGCCGTCGGCCACACGGTCGAATGGGTGGACTGGGCGATCTACACCACGTTCGCGTCGGTGTTCTCCGGCCACTTCTTCCCGTCGGGCGACGAGGCGGCGAGCCTGCTGCCGGCGCTGGCGGTGTTCGCCGCGGGCTTCGTCATGCGGCCCATCGGCGGGGCGATCCTCGGCCCGTACGGCGACCGGCACGGCCGCAAGAAGGGCATGACGCTGACGATCTCGCTGATGGCGGCGGCCTCGTTCGTGATCGCGATCTGCCCCGGCTACGACACGATCGGCGTCCTCGCCCCCGTCGTGCTGGTGCTGGCCCGGCTGGTGCAGGGCTTCTCGGCGGGCGGCGAGTGGGGCACGTCGTCGGCGTTCCTGGTGGAGTCGGCGGCCCCCGGGCGGCGCGCGTTCGCCGGGTCGTGGCAGCAGGTGTCGGTCGGCGGCGGCGTGCTGATCGCGTCGGGGCTCGGCACGGTGCTCACCTCCGTCCTCGACGAGGCGGCGCTGTACGGCTGGGGCTGGCGGGTGGCGTTCGCGATCGGCGGCCTGCTCGGCCTGGCCGGGTTGTGGCTGCGGGTGTCGGTGCCGGAGACGGAGGCGTTCGAGCGGGCCGTGGCGTCGGGCCGGACGCGGACGAACCCGCTCAGGGCGATGCTCCGCGAGCATCCCCGGGCCGCGCTGCGGGTGGCCGGCGTGGCGATCGCCGGCACGCTGCTCTACTACGTGTGGGTCAGTTACATGCCGACCTACGCCCACATCGACACCGGCATCCCGCTGAGCAGGGCGCTGCTCGCCAACACGATCGCGGTGCTGGTGCTGCTCGTCCTGCTGCCGTTCGGCGGGCTGCTGTCGGACCTGGTGGGGCGCAGGCCGACGATGCTCGCGTTCGCGCTCGGGTTCCTGGTGCTGGCCTGGCCGGCCTTCCGCTTCCTTGACGGCGGCTTCGGCGCGCTGCTGGCCATCGAGCTCGCCGGCGTGGTGCTGCTGGTCGGCTACTCGGCGAACTGCGCGGCGGTCATGGCCGAGCAGTTCCCCGCCGAGGTGCGCACGACGGGCATCGGGCTGCCGTACGCGCTGTCCGTGGGCGTCTTCGGCGGCACCGCCCCGTACGTCACCACCTGGCTCAGCGCCAACGGCCACCGCGACCTGGTGTGGATCTACGTGGCCGGTGCGGCGCTGATCGGCGTGATCGTCTACGCCACCATGCCCGAGACGAAGGACAAGGAGCTGACCTGACCCGGCCCCCGCGTGACCGGCCGGCCTGCGGGGGCCGGGCGCCGGTCAGCGGTCGGCGGCGAGGCTGTGGACCGGGTGCTCGCCCTCGGTCTGCAGCCGGTACTCGCGGCCGTTCTTGGCGCGGTTGTCGTCGATGACCCGCTCCGAGGGGGCCTTCTCGCCGCCCATGATCGCTTCCTGCATCTTCTCGAAGCGCTCGTGGGCCTCCTGGACGTAGCCGGTGCCCAGGGTGGTGTAGTCGATCTGGGTCGCGATCAGCTCGCGCAGGTACGCCTTGTTCGGCTCGAACGTCACCGGGGCCGGCAGCTCGGGCGCGAGGACCTGCTCGGGGTCGCGGCCGTCGTGCTTCTTGAACAGCTCGGCGGCCAGTCGCAGGTGCTCCAGCTCCATGTTGAGGTGGAGCTCCCAGATGTTCTTCACCTTGGGGTCG